>NZ_LNYO01000027.1:114909-126042 GCF_001467895.1 Legionella nautarum | reverse complement strand
ATAACAATAGGTTAAATAGGTCTAAAATACAGTGATTTCTTAACTAGAGCCAAAACAGATATATCAATATGCTATATAATAACCAAGTCGAATAAGTTAATTTCTAATTTAATGCTTAAGTGGGTGGCGGCTCCATTACTCCCTTTGCCCCAGGTAGTGACCTTTCCCCCGAATTAATAGCACGTCTATTACAAGGGGAAGCGACTTCATTCCATGCTGAATTATCTATCTCCAGTAAAATTTGAAGTCAAATTAGTCGTTTAGATAAGTACCTGTTTTTCTCAGGCAAGATCAAAACTAGAAGGTATTCTTTCGTGGCAAGTGATCCTACTAGGATTTTCATTCTTTTTCTTGTAATTCTTTTGATGGCCTCTTTAAAAGTCAAAATAACGTTAACCCGATGCAGGAAGAATGAAAAAATAATTACTCGGTGATTGATATGTGGGCATTTCAAGTTAATTTCATTTATAATGTCGAAAATTTAATCCAGTACTAGTCGTTTATTCAAATTGCAGCATTGATAGCTCTGTGTAGATAGGATCGGCTTAGTTACAGAATATCAAGGACTTACTCATGCGTGAGCGCGGGAATAACACTGATCAATCGCGAAACAATAACAACCATCATGATGATCATCAAGAGCACGGGGTAGCCTCTCAAATAGGCGATGCCGCGCACGCTGTTGCTCAAGGTTTAGGACCCGTAGCAAGATCTGCTCATTTTTTAAATCAACATTTACCTCGTCCTTTGCATATTATCAGTGAGGCTGTTGAAGTAGTGGCAGAAGTTGCCCACGATATCGCGCACAATCCAGGAGAGGTTGTTGAGAACCTCGCTTGCGGCAGTGCATCAGGCTTAGTCAGAATCGGAGGCACTGCTCTTCTAACAGCAAGAGTTGTAGCCCCAGCAGCTGTGATTAATTCCATAGCAGAAACACCATGGGTTGGAATTCCTGTGACTATTGGTATCGGTGTAGCCATTCAATCTAGTGTAGATAGAACTGTAGCACCCTGGGCTCAGGCTACAAATCAGGCATGTCATAATGCTTTTGCCTCGGCGCGAGGGACTCAGACCCCCTCTCAAACGCAGACACCAACTGCGTCAGCACAAAGGCAATGTCAAACAACCTTAACTCGCGATCGTATACTTAATAATGCATTAAATTCTTTTGCACCACCTAATGTTAATATTTATCGACCTAGGCCTTCAGCGCCAAACATGATTCCACGACCTTATTCATGGCAATCACCCTTTTATAATCCTTATGGTATGAATAACTCTTATAGTTACTTAAATATGTATACCAATACTTATAACTCTAATTTTAATCGAGTCTCTTCATTGGATGTTCATAACGCAGTGAGAAGGGCTCTGTCACAGGAGATGAGCAAATTATCTCCAAGCTTATTTTCCGCTTATTCTAAAGCATGCAGTGAGCTTGGTATGGGTTATTCCTTATCACTGGGCGAATTTCGCAGTGTAGCTTCAATGACAAATTTAATTTCAAGTTATAATTCGTTTAATCCAGGATCAAAATTACGTGACGTAGTCAATTTTTGTCGTGAAATAGGTGGTGTTGGCAACGATGTATCGACTATCAACGATCTCATTGACAGCGAGGCTCATGCTTTAGCCAATGAATATTTTGTTTGTCTACCTACGGATGTAAAATCACCCTTTCCAAAACCTTTTTTGAGTCAAATAACCCGTGAATTAAAGGTAGGTTATTTCACGCATAAATCCTTTCCCTTTTTTAGTTTACACTTTAATCAAATGGGCTTTTTGTACCCTGTTATTCATCCGGCTTATCAAAACACGCTCATAGGAGAAATTATCGGATTATTAGATTATTGGATGAAAGGCTTTTTAAATGGTGGCGTTTTTGATGCTGAATTTTTAAAGATTTGGCATGAAACAGGTAATTGTGATGAAGCGTTTCTCCGCAGTAAACTGATAGACTTGAAGAAATATTGCAAAGAACAAGCCAAAGGAGTGAACTATACTTCTTTGCGTGAACTAATGAGCAGATATGGTTTGAATGATAAGAGTGCTACTCAATCAGCTTATCAACAACCTTTTATGACTTCTTTTCGTATTATAGCTAGCCAAGAAAAAGTTCAAAGAAATGGAAATATTTTAATTCCTCATCCTACCTTCAGAGTCGAATACAGCATCGATTTAATGCCTGATTATAAACATTACATAGAAGAATATTGTAAAGAACATGGGCATTATCCTGAAGAATATCAACAAATCAGACATTGTTATGAACTCTTTGCTGAAGAAATAAAAGAAAAGTTGCCAAAACTCCCTTTCTGTCAGGATTTCTTCCAATTATTAGGAGCTATTAATTCATTTTGCTATTTTTATTCCACCCTTGACAAAATGGGTAAAGAACCAGTTTTTGATGAGATTCCTAGCACTCATGCTTATCCTTTTCCAAAGTCTCTTCCCCCCATCCCTGTACGCTATTATCGTACTCTGCCCTTGGATATGAATTTTGCAGAGGTTATCAATCAAATTATTGCATCACAACCTCAAGGAACATTAGACACCTCCCTAAAAGCACTTTTTTCAATGCAACGCATCCGAAAGCTACCCTTCTATTTGGATGAACAAATAACCCAAGCCGTACTTGCAATTATGCGTAACAAACTTGCTTCGCAATTTCCAGGCGGAATAATCGAGGAGCTTAATGAAGAAGACGTGGAAAAAATAGCCGGCACTGCCAGCCATTTTTTACTTCAACAGTTGCACCAAGTTCATGGTGGTTTACATCAGGCTCTAAAAAGAATGTCCACCCACCTTAAAGAGGATGATAAAAAAGCACTCAGCACACTTCCCCTACCAGAAAAAATAGAGCGCACCAAAGACGCATTAAAAAAACATCTAGAAACTCTGATCTTACGTTGGAAAGAATCGCCAGAATTAGCTATTACCGAATTGTTTAATGAAATCCCAAAAGATCTTCATGAAGAGGTGCGTAAAAAATTCAAAGGAATGGAAGAAGAAATAAAGAAACATCTTGATGAAGTAAAGGACAAACAAATTTCTACCATCATTGAAAAAGAAATCGTAAAAATGGAAGCCGCTATCAATCAGCAAGTGGCAGAACAACTGAAAGAAGCAAATATTGAACTTTCGAAACTTACAGAACTAAAGGCTAATCGACAAAGAGAACTTGTTCAAATCAATGAAATAAAAAACAACCGTCAAAATGAACTTGCCAAAGGTCCAGGAATAAAAAGTACTCTTCAAAAGCGAGTCACTGAATTAACAGCTCTAGTTAATAGTAAACGACAACACCAAACAGCCCAAGTAAACTCTATTCCAGCACATTTAAGAGCCGCTAATCAGGCCAATATCAACAAATTTCTCGCCGAAACGAATCAGCAAATAAATGACCTTACTAAAGCCATTATGGAGACAAACAGCAATATCAATGAAGTTGATAAGAGTATGAAGAAAATAAGTGAAAATATCGGGGAAATTGATAAAGCTATAAAGGAGTTAAACGAAAACATCAAGGAAATCGATGAAGCAATGGCTGATATTAACAAAGGCATTAAAAATGCCCCCGCGCTTGTAGCAGCTGATATTGCTAGAAAAAAAATAGAAATTGATCAGAGTGTTCGAGAGCATTTTCAATCTGAACAAAAGGTAGAAGAGTTCCAAAAAAATCAAGAAAAAGTAATTGCTCATGCCTCTAAGAAAGAGGCCGTTAGAATTTTAAAGGTTATCTATGAACAACAGGTAGAAAGATTAGACACTTTCTCAGTACATATTGATTACTTTACCAATACCTTGCTAAAGGCTGAGGCTGTATCAACGCGCCCTATCTGTAAAAAATACACTCATGCAGTGATAGGATTCACTGGTCAGGATTTGGCAGAAAAAACGGGCGATAATTTTCGTATTATAGGCGGCTGTGGAATGTCGCTACCCAACGTTGAAAGTAAACCCATCGTTAATGGAGAAGATTTTGCCCTATCCGTCGCCAACGCTTGTTTGGATAATGAGGAAGAAATTAACACCTTTCAGTATCAAGGGCAGATCTATACTGTTATCAGAGTTGCGGTTAGAGACTGCGATACCCAGTTAGATTATCAGTTGGCTGAGGAAACTTCAGCCCAGGACATTGCTCAAGAAATATTATCATCCATTAGTGAAACCGACAGCATTGATGCCTCGGTATCAGCGGAGGTTGTCAAAACGGTAATGGACGCCAGTGGTGCGACCTTCATGCATTATGCTGCAACTTTGCTTAGTGAGCCTTATTTTGAAAAGTTACTGAGCCTTTCACCAGATGAAACAAATCATCAAGACAGTTTAGGTCATCTTCCTATTCATGCTGCCAGTATTGCAGGTAACTCTGAAGTAGTGGAAAAACTCATAGAGCTAAACCCACAGCAATTGGAGGCCTGCACCAAAAGTGGGGCAACACCTCTTATACTGGCTGCTCAGTATGGAAAAAAAGCAGTGGTCGAGAGGTTACTCTCTTTGGGTGCTAATCCCAATTACGGTTTACCCAATGGCTTATATCCCTTGTATATTAGCATACAGAATAACTACCCTGACATTGCTTTGCTGATGTTAGAAAAAGTCTCCACACTTGAAATCAGTAAAACCATAGATAATCATATGACCCCGCTTCACCTAGCTATTGAAAATAAATTATCCGCAGTTGCGCTGAAATTAATTGCAAAAGGTGCAAAGCTGGATGTTAAGCGTAAAACGGATGGATTCACCCCTCTTCATTGTGCAGCTCAACAAGGTGAGCTTGAGCTAATTAAACTAATGGCACAACAAGGTATAAATCTGTACTTGCCGCTTGAATCTAAAAAAACTATTTTGCATATCGCGGCCGAAGCAGGAGATGTTGAGCTAATTCGCTATTTAATCGAGCAAAGACTTTCCGTCGATGAGAAAACAATCGATGGAGAAACGCCACTCATGTTAGCCATTAAAGCTGGACATGTTGAAGCGGCCCAGTTATTAGCACAGCATGCTGCTATCAACACGATTAACGAGCAGGGACAAACCGCATCCATGCTTGCTATACAATATGGCATGCCCACTGTAAGTGATATTTTGATAGCTCGAAATGAAAATCCCCAATTACGCGATAAGCAAGGTTATAGCTACGTTTATTATCTAGTCCGAAATGGTGAATACCACCGGTTTAAGCTGTTAACTAAGCAACATCAAATTGATGCAAACCAAAAGTATGATGGGAATAATTTATTGGCTCTTGCTGCACAATTTGGTCATTTTTTTCTTGCCTATGACTTGATTGATAAACAAGTCCCTTTCAAAAGCAAGCAAAAGGATTTAAAACTTATTCATCATGCTGTTATTGCCGATGAGATTGGTTTTCTGCGTGAGTGGCTAGATGAACATCAACTTGATGAAGGCAATGTGACTTCATCGGGCATTTATTCCGGAAAATCCCTAGCTTGGTTTGCAGCTCAACATGGCAGTAATCGTTGCTTAGCCTTATTACTTAAGCAATTGGGCTCTAAAGAGGTTAAAAACCAAGACTTGCTTTCAGCAGCAATTAACAGCCGTAATAGTTCTACTGTCAATATGGTGTTGCAACGTTGTGAGGACCTTAATCAACCACTAGATACCAAACAAAATACAGCACTACATCTTGCTGTAAGCCAAGGCTCACTTCAGCTTGTCGAATTACTTTTGAGTAGGGGATCGGATGTTTTTTTAAGAAATACCAATAAGCAAACAGCCTTCCATATAGCAGTTAATCAGGAAGATGATTATTTGCTGAAAGGCTTATTTAAATTAACGCGTCCTTCAGAATGGCCTCATGATTTATGGCTGATTGATAAACCTTCTCGTGCTGTAACCAAGGTTTTGGAAAAGTACCGTAAACGCCTCCCCGTTCCATCTCAGAGTAAAGATATGTTAGCTACGGTAACAGCTGACTTAGCTTATGAAGTCGCTACCCTTCAACCTTTTGTAGAACCTAAACGGATTGAAATTTTAAAAGAATTATTTGAAGAAGAAGCTTTTGATGAGGCAGCTGATTTGCTTGAAGAAAACACTGACTTATTAAATGCATTTAAATCCTCCTCTGGCGGTACCTTATTACAAGCAATTTTCGCCAATATCTATGATTACACTTCAGTGATTAAAGAGCTTGAGGACAAGGCTGATGATATGCCTGCTTTTTCTCAACCAGACAGAATGTTAGCCTTGTTAAAAAAAGAAGGCATTAAACCTACAGATTTTATTGGTAAAGAAAATGTCTTGCTGGCTATCATCATGGCGAAAACAGAAGAGGATGCTTGTTATCGTTTGGAACTATTTTCAAAATGGTTTCCCGAAAGTTTACCCTTATTGGCGCAAGATCATTACACGGCCAAAATACGTTTCGCAGAACTTGCTTTAAAGTTAAACAAGCCTAAGTTATTTGAAAAGCTTGATGAGTTATGTTTAGGGCATCAAACAGGTGAAAACTCATCCTTTTGTGGTTTACATGAGGCGGTTCTAGCTGATAATTACACCTTAGTTAAATCATTACTAACACGCTACTCAGCTAATTTATTAAACAATAAAAAACAAACTCCTTTAATGTTAGCTGCAGCGAAGGGTAACATTCGTATCATGGAGTTATTACTTAGCCAGGGTGCAGAAGCTGATCGCCAAGATATCCAAGGCCAAAATGCATTAGCTTACGCTCTTTCGACTAAATCTGAACAGACCGCACTGTTTATTCTACCCTTGTTACGCCATAAGAATCAGGCAGACAGACGAGGCATTACACCACTGGCTTTAGCTGCAGCAAAAGGCATGTTATCCATTGTTCGCTACTTATGTGAAGATGCAAATTATACTCAGTCTTTTGACGAACTAGGTCACAGTCCTCTTCATCAGGCAGCGCTTGCAGGCGATGTTAAAACGATAACCTATTTAGCCACTCATGGCTTTGACGTTAATCAAGTGGAAATGCCTTCCAGTCCTAGTAAACTCAAACGCTGCCAAAAAAGAACCCCCTTACACCTTGCAGCCTTAAGTGGGCATGTCGACGCAGTAGCAGCTCTGCTAGAACTGGGTTCTGATCCTGATATAGCTGATGCTCTAGGAAACACTGTCTGTGAATATGCAGTCTTAAGTAAAGATACCGAAATGCTAAGAGCCATCAAGCAATTACCTTCCTGGCATAGTCAAGAACATGACCGAACCTTACTACAAGCAGCAGCAAGATCAAATAATAAGGAAGCAGCCAGTGAATTGATTTTAGGGGGTATCAATCCCAATGGAGTCGACGCTGGCGGTCGAACAGCATTACATCTTGCTGCCATAACTAACTCTGGTGATGTAGCAAAACTGTTGATTCAAGCAGGACAAGCGGTGATCAACTTGCCGGATAACCAAGGTAATACCGCCTTACATCACGCCGCTTCTTTTGGCCATGTACGCATCATTGACTTGTTATTAGCTCAAGAGCCAACTGCAGTAAACAAAGCCAATCAAGAAAATTCAACACCACTTTTTATAGCCTGCAGTCAGGGACATAGTGGAGCAGTGGCGGCATTGCTAAAAGCCGGTGCTGATTTTACTATTCCCAATCCTCAAGGGCTCACTCCTGCTCAAATTGCATTACTAAAAGGTCATTTGGCTATCGCACATCAATTGGTTGCAGCTGGTGATAAGAGTTTAGAAATAACCAATATTGCAATGCTTTCTCAGACTGTCAAAGAAAAAATAAAGGAAAAGCACACTCAATTTGTGCTTGAGGAACGATTGTTGATGGCAAAAGAGTCGAAAGTTGCAGACCGGTTAATTAGACATGGTATTTACCGACCCGTGTTTAATCATAGCAGAAGCAAAGAGACGCTGTCAGAGACTGAGAGCAACATACCTTCGAAGAATTAATTATTGTATCCAGGATTTATACTATGTTTAGTAAAGCATGTTCAGTCAGCCTTTTTGCACCACCAGTAAAAGGAGAAATAGAAAATCAGTTTCCCGCTTCTTTCTTATTCGATGAGCCAGATTATTTTCTATTACAAGAAAAAGCAGAAGCATGGATTAAAAAAGCTGTGGATGAAAAGAAGGCTCATCTATGGGCTATTTTCTGTCAACAACTTAATCTGCTTCAAACCACTAAATCAGTAAAAAGGATGCTTCTGCAAATGGTATTAAGCTGCTTTTTATCACCTATTGATCAAGGGGAATTAGCACAATTAATTGTCTTAGCCACACACATTCAATCGCTTTATGGAGAGCGTTTATTTCAAGCTTTATTTACTCTACAACAACCAGTAAAAGCTGCGCATATAGGAGATTATTTAACTGCATGCCAATTATTAGTTGATTTACACGAACAACCAGGGATTTTTAAATTGGTCAAGGAAACCATGCCAGATACCAAACGTTTAGTTGAAAAACTGGAAGAAATGCATATCAGCTACCTTGGTTTAAAATATCCAGAACGAGATATTGAAGAAACCCTATCAAGATTTGCTCAACAAAGTGAGCTAGTTCAATTTCCCTTATCAACTGAAGAACTTGAAACACTGAAAACTCAGTATGCAGCGGTCAAAGCGACAATGAAGTCACTCAATACGTTGCCTCTACTAGCACTACAGGAACGGGCAAAAGCCTGTGCTGCAGAATGGAAAGAAAAACAGGACACCGATGCAAAACACCAGTTGATTGCAATCATCTCCGAAACTATCCGTCGTACCTATAAAATTTCACCCTATGATACGCAAATTTTATCTGTGCTAGCACTGATTAATACACCTGAAAAATTAAAAGGGCGAATAGCACAAATCAAAACTGGCGAAGGCAAATCTACCATCATTGCAATGCTTGCTGCATTCATGGGATGTCAAGGGAATTTCGTAGATATTGTTACTTCATCACCTGATTTAGCTATTCGTGATGCTGAAAAATATGCTCCTTTCTTTGAAGCCCTTGGTTTAACGGTATCACATATCTGTGATCATCATGGCAAAGAAGAAGACTTTAGTGGTCAAATTCTTTATGGAACCAATACTGACTTTGAATTTGCTATGTTAAGAGATGGTCTCAATAATACAAAACTTCGTCAGTCAAAGCGTGATGGCGTCTTACAAGATAGAACCTTCGATGTCGTCATTGTTGATGAGGTTGATAATTTATTTTTAGATACTGCTTTAAATTCTGCTCTGCTATCTATTCCAGGAAAAGAAGATATCACGTGGATTTACACAACCATACTTGATTATGTAAGAAAACACCGTGACCAGAAAAAATCGTTGAACGACATGGCCATTGAGTTGCACCATCAATTGTTTTCCCAATTCGGTGAGCAATATGGTGAAATACTACAAACTCTAAACGATCGTCGACTTAAAAAATGGCTAGTTAGTGCTATGCAAGCTTTGTATCAAAAAGAAGAAGGTAAAGACTATGTCGTGAAATCTTCATCCGGGCAATCAGCTGCTAACTCAGCAGAACATGAAGATATTGTTATAGTTGATTATATTAATACAGGTCGTCTTAACGAAGGAAGTCAATGGAAAGATGGATTACATCAATTTCTTCAAGCAAAACATGGTCTACCTATAACCCCTGAATCCTTAACAGCAGCCTCTCTTGCACATCCTACTTATTTTGGTTTATATCAGCTGATAATGGGATTAACAGGAACTATGGGTGAAGCAGTTGAACGTGAAGAAATTCAAAAAATTTATGGTGTTGACAGCTTCGATGTACCTCCGCATTTTCCAAGCCAGAGAGAGCATCTTCCTGATTTTATCTTTAAAACTGAAGAAGAAAAACATCAACAATTACTCAAATATATTTCTGAAATACAGAGTAAAAAGCGTCCTTCGCTTGTATTGTTTAAAACAATTAAAGAGTCTGAGCAATTTAGCGAATTACTTCGAAAACAGGGAATAAAACACCAACTCATTAATGAAAATCAACGAGAAGCTGAGGAATATTTAGTCTCACGCGCTGGAGAAGAGTCTATGATAACCATAGCAACAAATACAGCGGGCCGTGGTACTGATATACTATTATCTCCTGAGAGTAAGGAAGCAGGAGGTTTACATGTAATTTTTACCTTTTATCCTAATAATCTTCGAGTACAAGGACAAGGTGGTGGTCGTGCAGCTCGACAAGGCCAACCCGGTAGTTACAATATGATGTTGAGTTTTGAAGATGATGACTATATTAAAGCTCTATTTGAGCAACTCACTCAAAATACTTTTAGTCAATTAGTGAGTCATAATGACGATAATGCTAGTGAATTTCACGATTTTCATGTTCTGCTTTCCTCGCTAAAGACCGGAGTATTCCCAGCTGCAGAAATAATCACTATTCTGGATAAATTGCGCACGAAATCAATTCAGAAAGAATCAGAACGCCGCTACCAGTGCTCACAACAAGAAGTAATCTATTTTGAAAAGCTACAAGATTTTTTTATACAATTAAATGCTCTAAATCAACTATTACAAGATGCCGTTTTTAAAGAGAATTTCATTAAAATTTGTACAACAGGTGAGTTAGATGGAACTGAGATAAGTCCATTTTGTGATGAGGATGGTGCATGGAAACAAGTCCACGAAGCAGCTAAGCTTTTGATTTCAAATCAATGTAAGGGGTTGGAGGTTGATTGGTCCGGATTTTATGATCAATTCAAACGTTCTTGGCTTTCAAATGCACGTCGCCAGTGGGCACTTTTTTACAATAAATTGCATGATGAAATTGAAGACGGGGATATTGGCACAGTAAAAATGCAAGTGGAACAAGCTCAGACTAAATCGAGTACGTCCTTAAACAATTATTTATTTAACCCAGGAGAAAAGATAGTCAGCGTCTTACAAAGCATTCTGTATTCTGCTTACCAAGAAATTTCACACGATTTGGAACCGGTGAATCATTTTCAAATGGCAAACTGAGCGTGATATGACCTTGAATTAATGTATCAATGGTTCTTTTGTGTAACTGCATTTTTCATTGAGGAAATCTACCCTCAAATTGCGATGGCAAATCGGTTCATGGCAGTTCTCCAATCTCTCAAAGACATAGTCCATTTTTGGGAAGCCAAGTATATCACCTTGAGTGCCGAACGGTCATTAGGGAATATTTTCCGATTATTAATCGATTTTCTAATGA
>NZ_LNYO01000027.1:75991-114899 GCF_001467895.1 Legionella nautarum | reverse complement strand
ATAACAATAGGTTAAATAGGTCTAAAATACAGTGATTTCTTAACTAGAGCCAAAACAGATATATCAATATGCTATATAATCAACCAAGTCGAATAAGTTAATTTCTAATTTAATGCTTAAGTGGGTTGGCGGTTCCATTACTCCCTTTGCCCCTCGTTCCGATGTCCAATAGAGTACGAGCTCTACTTGAGCATTACTATGCTATCAATGAGCGTTTCCCAGTCGGTGAAAGGCAAGTACAAAAAATAGTAAAGGAAATCGCCAATAAAGCTAAAATTACCAAACAGGTAACACCGCATATTTTAAGGCACACCTTTGCAACCCTTGCACTGCAAAAAGGAATTTCGCTGGCTTCTGTTCAAAAAGCTTTAGGTCACGATAGATTAGAAACAACGGCGATTTACCTAAATTTCACAGATGCCCATGTGATTGAGGAATTCAATAACAAATGGTAAACAGATATGACTTTATTAATTGAAACAAAAAGACTATTAATTAAAATCCCCATATTGGATGATATTGATAATTGGGATTCTTTACATTCTGATCCAGAAGTCATGCGCTTTATGGGCGGTTCAAAAACTCGGACTATAGTACAAGAGTGGTTGGAATCTGATATTTTACATTATAAAAAACATGGCTTTTGCATGGGTTCTGTTTTCGACAAGAATAATAAGGAATTTATTGGAAGAGCTGGACTAGTCTACCTTGATCATGATGATACTCAACCAGATGTTGAAATTGGGTATGTACTTCATAAAGAACATTGGAATAAAGGCTACGGTATAGAACTTGTTCTTGCATTTATTGGCTGGGGATTTTCTCAACTAAATGTTAGTAGATTAGTAGCAGTAACACGCCCGGAAAATAAAAGATCGCAAAAAGTTTTGGAAAAGGCAAATATGCAATATGAGAAATTAATTCAATTTCATGACGAAGACTTTCTTTTTTATCAAATTCATAAATGACTTTTGATGGTGATTGAATAATCAGCAAAATAATGTGGCTGAAGTCGGCAATTTAATTTGGCCGTTTACAAATTCCCAATCATAAAAGTTAATTAATATTGTTCAGTTATCTAAGTTAAGATAATATTAATTTCAACGGATTAATTAACTACAAATACAAAATGATAATCGGTTATGCTCGCGTTTCAACAGATGATCAAAATTTAAACTTACAACATGATGCTTTGAAGCAAGCTGGTTGTGAAAAGATTTTTGATGATCAGATGACAGAAAGCAAAATTTCACGCCCTGGTTTAGAAGCAGCTCGGGGTTTCGGCCAGCAAATTACCATTTTAGCCGGTGGCATATTATGTGAATAATCAACCCTTCCGTTATTTCTTCATAAGAATACCCCATTACGCCCCAGATTGCTCTTTTATTAAATTGATGATCAAATCAACCATAATTTCTTTTTGGGATGGTTCGCTTTGTGCCACGAGCAATGTGATGGCAACTAATGCATTATCATTAATTTTAGGCTCACCATTCTTTTTCAGATGATGTTTGTTTCGTTGTAGAAACCAAATAAACATAAAGGCACCAATTCGTTTGTTTCCATCTGTAAAAGGATGATTTTTTACAATGAAATAAAGCAAATGAGCGGCTTGTTCTTCAATGCTTGGGTATAGATACTCACCACCAAAACTTTGAACGATAGATCCTAAAATGCCGATAAAACTATCATCCTTAGGGTTGCCGAATAACGCAGTGGCCTCTTTTTGAGCCATAAGCTGCTCTCTCAGACGATCAATCGCTTGCATAGCCTCGTGCGGATTAATCACATCAATTACCTGTTCATTTAATCCACCCTGTGGAAAATTACCGGTATCATATTGATTTAATAAGGCAAAGCTATGGGTGTACTCTGTTAACACGGATAAAAGACCACTTGCCTCAGAATATTCCAGTGCTTCAAGTTGAGCTTTTTGAAAAAGCATCACGGTTGCCTTTAATTTATTTATTTGTTCTTTTTGTTGTATCAATCGGGATTCATTCAAAGCATACCCTTGTAACAAATACTCCTTAAGCACTTTATTAGCCCAAATCCTAAATTGCGTTCCCTGCTTTGAATTTACTCGGTATCCTGCAGAAACAATAGCATCCAGATTATAATGCTTCACTGTTCGATTAACCTTCCTTTTTCCTTCAAGACGAACTACCGAGTAATCCTCGGCAGTTGCCTTCTCTGATAACTCTCCTTCAGCGTAGATGTTTTTTAGGTGCAGACCAATATTATCGGTTGATGTACCAAATAATTCTGCCATTTGCCTTTGAGTTAACCAAATGGTTTCTGACTCAAGACGTACCTCAGTTTGAAAACTGCCATCCTCAGTTTGATAGATAAGCGCCTGTTTTTGATTCGTGCCAGGGGTATTGAAATTCATGCCATCTCTTCCTTAAAGGTCTTCAAAATGGTAGGTGCCATAAATCTGGATGTGCTTAAACATTAACGGAGATATTTTCTGCAAATGCTCACTTTTAATGTCATATCCTTCGGTTCGAAGATCATCAACAATTTTTTGCATATAATGGGTATTCCAGACTAAAACAGCATTGGATACCAAGCTCAGACAGCTGGCTTTATTCATGATTTCTTCATAATCACTGGTCTTAAAAGCACCTCGATTGAGGAAGAATAATTTTTTTGCTAATTGATGTCTTGATTCACCATGATTGAGATGCAAGTGAACCGTGTGGCGTAGCTCTTGATCGGCGATGTAGCGCAAGATGTAAATACTTTTGATGATCCGGCCAAAAGCTCTGATGGCCTTGGATACATTATCGGTGCGATTGGCTAATTTCTGAATAATTACATGCGCCGGGGCCAACCCATTTTTTAATGACGCGACAATGCGAACAATTTGATCCCAGTTTGCACGAATCAGTTCAATGTCTATAGTGCCGCTGAATACCTCATCCAAATCACCATAACTCATCGTTTTATCGATTTTATAAACGCTTTGGTCAGCTAAGTCTTTAAGCCTTGGATGGAATGGAAAGCCAAGCAAATAAAGCATGGCAAAGAGATGTTCAGTAAATCCGTGAGTATCAGTGCTGTGAAATTCAGGATTGAGTAAGGTGTCATTTTCCAGTAAGCCTGTTAGCACATAAGAGGCTTCTCGTTCACCCGTGGAAATCACTTGCGTGCCAAAAACAGCGCCCCTGGCAACATGGGTATAAATAGAAATCGCTTTCTCATAATAGCCATAATATCTTGGGTAATAGGACGAGAGAAAAAATTTTCTCTCAATGGGATAACGCTGTGCATCTGATGTGGAATAAAGCCCGTCTGTCATTTCGTCGCTGATAGGGTAGGTTAAAAAGTGATTCACCAAAAGACGATTGGTTTCCTTAATAGTTTCTGGACGTAAATAAGTATGCGAAGCACTCGTTAAGGCATCAATGCTGATTCCGACAGCGCTAGACCCCATACCAAACAAGCCAATGTTGGTTGCATGAGCAAGAATGGATGCAAGCAAAGGCTTCAATGGGAATTTAAGCCTTTTTTCTGGCTCATAAAATGGTGTAAAACCATCAAGGCAGCCCGATAAGCGAGAGGCCTCTGCTAGAAGTTTTTCGATTCTAATAGTAGGCATCCGTGACTGAATGAGTTTACGTAACTGTACTACTTCAGGCGGGATAACCAGTGCATCATCCCTGGTAAAATGAAATTTACCTTCCTCAATAGTTACAAAATCATTGTTGGGTAAAGTATTTCGGGCATGGATTGCCACATGATGATACTCGCCGGATAAGCTCTCCATCATCGCATCAAATTCGCTGGGAAGTTTTAGCTTTTGATACTGTTGTTCCCTCTCTTGCTCCCAGGGAAGCGCTCCATAAACCGTATCCCAAAAATAGCGGTTATTGCGACTGTTAGAAAGATAGATGTCTCCTGCGCTGATTTCTTTCTTAAGCGCATAGTAAAAACCCATTTCCCAATAATGAGTCCTGATTTGTTCCTGCTCATCATAGATAACGTCATGCCACATTTTAGGCAAAAAGTCTGTTGGTACATCTTCTGGTAGTTTTTTAATCTCACCGGCATGGAGGCTCCGAAGAATCTCTATGGATTTGAGTAATGAAGCAAGGCCCGCACTGGCGCTTAATTTTAGCGTTAGGAATCGTTTTGAAAATTGCCTGATGTAGGAAAAACGATTCACAATATGATCCGTAACGCCTGAGGACTCCAATTTATCAATAGCCTCACAGGCACTAGCAGTTTCAAGCATTGTGGCTTCATTAAACTGAGTTACAAATTGCACCAGGGTAAGCTCTTTAACCGCTGCTTGAGAGAAGGCTGACTTGATAAAATCGCTAGCTGGTTTAAATTTCCCTTTATTTTTTCTTGATACTTTCTCTCGTTCTGCTGATACTTCATTTTTAGCGCGACGATTGATATCCAGTAGTATGCGCTTGAATAAAGAAACCAAATAATCAAGAATCGTTTTGGCAGTTTCATGCAAAAAACAAATGATAATGGCTTCCCGTTTTACTTTCGAAGCCATATCACGTAACTGGAACGCATCATAGTAACGACCTTTTTGAGCAAGCTCTTTAATAACATCAGGATGTATTGCTCCCAGATTGCAGTCCAAAATACCCAGCTGTTCAATTTCCTCAAAATAATCAAGATACTGATTCATCATGCCACTACTGGCATTTTGTGGTGATGTTCTTAGATCGGCTAATTGTGCGTATGCTTCTTTACGCTCAGGTGTAATTAAATACTCAAGTTTGTCTCGTAGCGATGGCGCTAAAGCTTCTGCAATACTGCTATAAAAACCTTCTATTGCCTGATTGACCTTCTGATTCACCACTCGACCTAGGGTAATAGGGGATGGTAAAACAATACGACAGCTTTTTAAGTGATTTGTGGCAAGCTCAATGAGTCTTCTTTTATCCAGCGTTTCTTTTCGCAATTGAGAAACCAGCCATTCCTCTAATTTGAGTGATTCTGTTTCGTTAAATTCACCATACCCTAGATAATCGCGAATTTTTTCTCGCTGAATGTAGCTATGAGGCGTATTCGCAAAAACTGGCATGACTGAAAAAGATTGGCCCAGTTGTTTAGCAAGATAGCTCATTGCCGTAAAAGGTAAGGCATCGTCCTTACTAATAAACCGTCCATAAGCCCTTAGATGACAAAGAAGTGCTGCAAATTTAATACCTTGATTCGAATTATTGTTAATAAATCGAATATCTTCTTCAGTCAATGTCCAATCAATAGCAAGTTGATCTTCCGTAATTTCTATTTCAGTATGCATCGATACTTACTCCTGAACGTTCCATGTGCTCTGCCAGTTTCTCTTTTGACGCTTTGGTATAAATCGCTGTAGTATCAACCGACTCATGCCCCATGAGCATTGCTAATTCAACAAGACAGCCAGGATTTGCCTGTAAAAATTGAGTAGCGAAAGTGTGGCGCAATGTGTGTGCCGTAACATTAATACGAGTAATATTAGCTCTTTTTGACAGACTACTAATCAGCGCTTGCAATGCTCTTATTGTTCCTGGTTCACCACGTTTGGTAGTAAACAATGCGTCATCTGGCTCAAGAGATTTGCGGGTCTCCAAATAATTGGTTAGTGCGCGTCTGGCAATCGAGTTCAATGGAATCTCTCTATGTTTTCTACCTTTTCCATCCACCACGTTAACAAATCCTGAGCGTTCTCTAATCACTACATCTTTTACCAATAAATGGTTTAACTCCCCAACCCTTAAACCTGATTGTAAAAAGAGTTGCACTATGGCATAGTTTCTTACTGCTAGCCCTTGGGTGGAAAGGCCTGCTGCTCTTAATAAAGCATGGATTTCATCTTTGTTTAATGCATTGGGTTGGGTCATTGCTGCCCGCTTCACAAAATGAAGTGTTGCAGCCGGATCATCAGGAATAAGGTCGGTTTGCATTGCCCAGGCATAGAATCGTTTTAAAACCTGGATATGGTGATTAATCGTTGCCGGTTTTCGTCTAATTATTTTGGACACATATTCACGGTAAGCACGCAGGTCATTAGATGTAATTTCCAGTAGACTCACCTCTTGTTGGTAAAAATCCAGAGCCCAAGTAGTAAATACGTTTAATCCCTGGAGATAGCTGGTAATTGAGGACTCAGATAAATCCTGGCGTTCTAATGCGACTTTAAATGCGTTTAGCAAACCATCATGATCCATATGCATGTATTATGTGAATAATCAACCCTAGAGTTAGGCTACCTGTTTGTTTCGCATAATACAAGAAAAAACATCTTCTTTATTCACATATAAAATATTATGTGAATAATTTTTAGACTAAAAACGAGTTGTTTTTGGGTAAAATCATGATTTTTGCTCTAAATAAAAGATCTGTATATTCATTGTGTTAGATCTAGACCGGCTAAAATGGTAATTTGCTGGCCGAAATCCCTAAAGGCAATCCAAGCCTTTGCTGAACTCAAAAACACGGCGCATGATGAAGAAACAGTCATCTTGTTTCAATTATGGCTTGATGAATTCGTAGATCCTCAAGCTTTTAGTCGCTGTTATCGTGCTCTGAATCAAAAAAAATATCTGGTCGAGAAAACTCTGCGTACCATCACCATCAGTGATGAAGCTTATAACGCATTAAAAGACATCGCACATCAAAAAAATATCAGTCTCTCACAGGCGATAGTGGATGGCTGTACCTTACTACAAGACAAAAATACTGAATCAATTAGACCATCGATAAACACGGACACATTAAAACCGGGTAACATCAATCCAAAACCAACTGGTTTGTCAATCCCAGTGATAACATCAGTTGCGCAAGGCCACACCAACGTCATTTCCTTGTTTGGTGATGAGATTGATGAGTCATCTGACGAGGAAGAGTCAGACACTGAGTTTGATTTCTTTGATTTTGAAGAAGTACGCGAATGGCCACGTAAACCTGAAGGCTATGATTTTAGAACTAATGAGTCCTATAAAAAATACCGCAAATATATTGAGCGTCTTACTATTAAAAAACCAGACGAAAAACTACTGGACACCTTTAATAAAACGATTAATTATTACCTAACCGAAGACAATTGCCACCAGATTGGACCACATCTTCTTTTAATCCGTCAGGAACTCTTAAATCAAAAGCTCTTTTCTCAAAAGTTTAATCCAGAACTCTTTGAGATCAGTAAGGGGTTTAACGTAGGCAATCTGACTATGGATGATTACGCAGATGAACTGATTTTTCTTTTAGGATACATCTTTGGCTGTACCACTCAATCCATCACCGCAGGAAATAGACAACCGACCGTGTTTGCAGGTCACCCAAACCATGTTCAGCTGGCCTACAAAACCTTTCATTACCTTGATGCCTTCTTGAACGATGAAGTGAAGTCCTTTGCCGCACGGTGTCATAAAAACACCAAAAGAAAAAATCGAACTACCCGTGCAAAATGGCATGGATGCCACCTGGTCGGAGTGATGCTGAACTCTATTATCGATGATGAAGAAGAATATATGCTGTTACCCCAATCAGAATATGAACAATTATCTCAATATTCCTTTAAAAAAGTGCATGAGTATTTTGATGAAAACGAACCGCTTGGTGGTTGGTGGGATCCTAAAAAACATCCATTCAGATAACCTAAAGCCTGTAATATTATCAATAAAAGTGAGTCACTAAAAAAAGAATGACTGAACACAATTTATTCGATAGAATGATCAAGATTTAACCGTTCGAAGGAAAAGCGCTCGGTTGATTGTTGTTTCAAACCAATTAAGGAAACGTGGTAATGAGTAACATTCTGAATATTAAAAATCAATTTCCCCCCTCAATGAACAACCTTAAGACCTTATGTTCAGGGTTTTTATACTGTGCCTCAAAAACCGCAGATACACCTCAATCCAATACCTAAAAAAGGTACTGGTAATTAACTCAATAATTATGAGGTTTCCCGTCACCCTGCTTATTTAAGCTTAACCTGATAATCATGTGACATTATTTCTATTTTAAAAAAGTGGATGACCCATTCGTTGTAAGGAAGAATCATGGCGTATCAAAAATTGGAACTTGAGTTGGCTTCTGACCTTAATCAGTCAGAGAACATAGAGCAGGAGAATCTGATTCAGAAAACAAAAAAAGATAAAGAACGTTTTGAGAAGATTATAACGACTCAAAATAAAATACAAAAAATCAAAGTAGATCTGAATCAACTGATTCAATCAATGAATAACAATCCTAGTTGGCTGTCTCGTGCTGCAAGTTTTTTGAATGAAATTCCCTTGTGGCAAAAAATTACCGCAGGTGCAGTGCTCACCATACCTCTTTTGATGATTGGACTCATGGCAAATCTTGCAGCCCTTATTACGCTTAGTATTGTTACTGGAATTATTTATACGGTAAGCCACATCCTTCTTGAAAATCATCAGAGTCAAAATACAGACAATATCGAGCAATTAAAAGCTGGAATTTCAAATCTTGTGGATCTGCTGGATTCGGTTATTTCAACTTTAGAGCTTTTACGCGAACAACTGGCCATTGAAGTCGATGCATTCCAGAAGGAAAATGCGCGTCTAACCCAAAATGTTGATCAATTTTGTGAACAGATTAACACATTAAAATCAGAAATCATTGAGCTGACTGTTACCGAAAAAAAACTTCGTGCAACTCAGGTTGATCTTGAACAGTCTGCCACAAAGCTTAAAGGCTCAATCGATGCGCAGTCTCAAGTATTAGAGAACACTCAAAAACAATTAGAACAGGTTGTTCAGGCGTATAAAGAAAATCAAAATCAATTATCTGATAAAATAAAAGAACTTGATGATATTAAAGTGAAAATGGGGAAAGAGGTTGAACAGGCAAGGGCTGTTGGACTTGTCTTAAGTGGGACAGTTGAAACATTTTCTAACATGGTGATTCAAGACAAAGAACAGCGAGCCGCTTTTCAAAAAAAATTAGAAGACTTTTTAACCAATAAGGAGAAAAGCTTTGTTGAGATAGCAGACCGAATATGTGATGCCGAACGTAAACTCTCTGTAGTTACAAAACAATTAGAAGAAAGTAATCAGCGGTATCGCAAGCTTTTAGACAGGCAGGAACAACAGATTATTCGCCTGGAACAAATCGATGTGGTTCAACCCGATGAGGCGCAGGAATCATTTGATGGTGTAAAGCCAAGTATTACTGGGTTTTATGCAATAAAAAAAGAGCTGCCATTTTTGCCTGAATCTACCCCTGGGGCTGCATTGATAGCCGTACTATAAGTGCCGATTATTTTACTTTAAAGCCTGTCTTTAAACAGACGCGGCCTTCAGATTAAAATGGCTGTATAGGGAAAACCATCAATGAATGCTTTTTTGCAGCAATTATTTTGATATAAAACGAGAAAATATCATGGAAATAAGAACAGTAGTCTTTGAATCTGATTTAATTATTACTCTGGCAGGCAATCAAAAAATAGTGATTACCCCTTTTAAAACGCATGAGCCCGGACATTTTAAACTGGGAATTGATGCGCTTAAACACGTGACTATAAACGGGCAGTAAATCTATTTAAGAAAACAGGAACAGTTAAAGAAGAACAAGGTTTAGGCATCAACTGATGACGAACGTACATAGTAGCTCTTAATTAAGATTTGGACTGGAAATAGTAAGTTTTGATGGTTTCATAAAGAAGGTGGTTCAGATGGAGAGTCACTCGCTGAATTAGAAAATCAGGATTATTATTTTTTTCATGAGCCAAAGTAAAGCTCACCGCATCTGTTTTCAGCACTTCTTTGACCAGGATTAGCATCACATGTTTTGGCTGAGTATAAAGGAACTCACCAATTAATGAATGGAGATTTTCAGTGGTTACTTTTTGCGTGGACAAAAACATTAAACACTGATTTTCTAATGTATGTAATAAAGACATCATGGTTTTTAGCGCTTTTAAATTAAGACCATTCTTATGTATTGTAGAATGAAACAATGAGTTTTTCGAAGCAAAAATAAATGGATGACATTTCATCACCAAAAACATGGGGAATTAAATGAGGCAATTGAGCGGGTTCATGATATGCGTTGGTCTTTTGGGGTATAGTAATAAGAATATTCTTTTATCGCCTGAAAGGTCACAAATAAAAGTAGCACAAACTGGGCATTTAAAAAGCGTCAATATTTAGGTAAGGTTTTTGCATCAGAGGTGAATGGAATGAGCCAGTCTTATCAATCTCATGAGCATTTGTACCCGGATGAACTGAACACAATGAAAAACAAGGAAGCTCTTTTAGGCGCCAATACCATCAAAGTGACTCAGCATGATGTTAGTTTTGAGGGAAAACAACACACGTATTGTCTCTGAATATGGGTTAGAAGGAGGTGCTTATCTGTGTAAATAAAGCCTCACTTCATTATCCTATCCTGCGTAATATGAGTTATATGATACATTACTTTCCTATAGGGAATAACATGATTAAAAAATTCACTTTAATAACCTCATATGCATTAGTGCTCATTCCTCTAATGTTCTTGTTAACTTCCTGCACCTCTGCTACGAGTAAAGATAAAGAGGATTCAAAAAACGCTAAACCGCATAAGCGTGTATTTGGTGGGTATCACCCGCACCATCATGGACATCATTGAACTTGCATGAATTAATTATTGGGATTAAGAAAAACAATACAGGATTAATATTAATGCATGGGTATGGTGTGAAAATATTTTTGATATAAAGACAAATAGAATCCATTTTTTTCAACCTGTTTTAGTGCTTTATTGATTTGATTGATTAACGCCAGAGAGCTCATTTTAGCCATAACGCCATAACCAATGCCTACAGGAAAAGGTTTCCCTACTCCCTTAAATAAACGGGTATTATTCGCTATCCAATAATCGGCTGAAAAATCATCCATCAATAGGACATCGACTTCATGTTGATTTAGGGCAGTGATTAATTGATTGGTCGAGGGGTATTCTTTAAGCGAATTGTTTTTAAATTTCTGAGCAATTAATTGCTTAAAGAGAGCGCCTTCAATAATGCCTATCTTCTTATTGGTTAGCTTCTCAAGGTTACGAATCGAGTTGTTCGTTGTAGTGATAAAACGTGCTTCACTGGCCAGGTAGGGAAGACTAAAAAGAAAGGATTGCTGTCGTTCGTTAGTGATGGTAATTGCGGCTATAGCCAAGTCAATTTTACCCGCATTTAAGTCAGTAAACAGCGCGTTAAACAGCATCGGTTTGAATTGGCATTGAACTTTGATTTGTTTGCATAATTCGGTCATGAGCTCTATATCAAATCCAAAGAAATGATTTTTGTCGGCATTCATTGAAAACGGAGGGTCGTATGCTACCATCCCAATGGTTAATGATTGGGCTCTTAGTTCGACAGTTAAGAGTATTAATAAAATAAAGAACAATCGTATCAACATAGGATAAACAGGATGAGGAACCCATAAAGGGCAGTGTATACCAAATTGAACATCATTTCAGTGTCTTAGTACGCAATTTTTCTTGATTCTTTAGCTGTAGGGTGTATTAAGGCCCAAAATCAAGGTACACTGAAACAATAAAGTGTGCTATGGATTACTTAATAGGTAGGGAATGCGGTATTTATTTTATTCAGTCTTTTGTCTTGCAATGAACTTTGTGATGAACGAAGTGCTTGCGGCCACTCCTTTGACGTTTAAACAGGCTTTAGACATCGCTTATCGCAATAATCCTGAGCTACAAGCCGAAATAGATAAAGCCCGCGCGATGCGCGGGTTTTTCATTCAAAGTGGTCTTTACCCTAATCCTCAATTGACCTTAACTGCAGAAAATTTTGGTGGTTCAGGGAGCTATTCCAGTTATGAAGCGGCAGAGACCACGGCCTCTATTACTCAGCCCATTCCTTTAGGAAATCGTCTTTTTTACCAACAAAAAGCCACCTATGGTGATTATCTGGCATCTCTCGCGCAAATTCAGGTGTATAAGGCAACACTGTACATGAGTGTAGGGATGACTTATGTGGATGCGTTGTATGCGGGTCAGTGGCATCAGGTAACAAAAAAATTAACGCGATTAAATCAAGAGATTGTGGCGGCCATTGATAGACGCGTAAAAGCAGGTGCGGGTGCTGAATTAGATTTACGTCTCGCTCAAGTACGCTTAGGCGATGCGCGTATTCAAGAGAAAAAGGCAGGCAGAGATGCTTTAGCGCAACGTGCTAAATTATCACGACTCTTAGGTGATGGGTTAAGAGTAGACCGGCCTTTAGTCGATAAAGGGCTCCCTGATGTGACCTTAAAGTGGTCGCAATTAATTAAGAAACTGCCGCAAAGCCCGCAATTGCAACAATTACACATTCAGTTACAAGCCAAGCGTGCCACCATCACCGCAGTTAAGAAGGCCGTATGGCCTGATTTAAACATTCAATTAGGCGGACGTCATTTTGAAGATGATGACAGCAATGCCCTAGTTGCCTCAGCGTACGCTCAAGTTCCTGTGTTTGATAGAAATCAGGGGAAAATCCTCACCGCTGAAGCCCAATACACGCAAACTGCCCATATGTATCAAGGCGCACGTCTTGATGTGCGACAAAACGCCTACATCGTGTTCTTACAAGCCCAGCAAAGCCATTATGAAGCAAATCTTGTGACCAGTTCACTGCTTCCTTTAGCGCGAAAATCGATTAACTTGGCCCAAGAGGGGTATAAGATGGGGCGTTATACCTACATTGAATTATCACTTGCTTTAAACACCTTATTTGAGGAAGAGCGCCATTATCAGCAAGCTCACGCTGATTTTCATAAAACACTAATTCAGCTCACTGGACTTTTGGGCCTTCATCCGACTAAGGAGAGCAAATGAACTGCCTGTCACTAAGAACCTTTCTCACCCTGTTTTTATTTCTGATAAGTTTAAATGCCTCAATGACGTGGGCTAATGAGTCCAGTACGGGTGATAAAGCAGAAGAAGTGGTTGAAAAAGGACCTCATGGTGGTCGTTTATTAAAGCAAGAGGACATTAGTCTTGAACTTCTTCTCTTTAGCCAAGGAATGCCACCTCATTTTCGTGCTTATTTTTATCAAAACGAGAAGCAGGTTTTACCTGCGGATACTAAACTTACCATTGAACTTACACGATTTAATCAAAATAAAGATGTCATTACTTTTTCACCTAATGATGGCTTTCTACAAAGCAATCAAGCCATTCCTGAGCCTCATTCGTTTGATGTGGCCGTGAAGCTTACTTTGGCCGGTAAAACCCATCAATGGAATTATCCAAGCTATGAGGGCCGCGTGAAGCTTCTTCCCTCCACCCTTACTGCCGCAGACATTCAAACGGAGACAGTTCAAGAGCAGACAATAAAGACTCAGTTAAAAGTAGTGGGAAAAATAGTACCCAACCGCGATACGATGGCACCCATCTACCCCCGTTATGCGGGCATTATTAAAACCATCAATAAGAACTTAGGTGACGAGGTGACGAAAGGAGAACCATTAGTCACTATTGAGAGCAATGAAAGCCTACAAAATTACACCATTAACGCGCCTATTACGGGCACCATCGTTCAAAAATACGCGACCAATGGGGAGATGGCACAAGGCACAAAGCCTATTTACGACGTTGCCAATTTAAATGATGTCTGGGCTGACTTCACCTTATACCGTAAAGAAGCACCTTTAGTGAGAAAAGGCATGACTGTGAGAGTCACCGGTGATGAAGGAAAGCCTGATGCAACGAGTACTATTTCGTATATTGCGCCATTAGGTATTGAAGACAGCCAAACGATATTAGCCCGTGCCGTCTTATCTAATACGCCTCGTGTGTGGCTCCCAGGCATGTATGTGAATGGTGAGATTATCATTAAAGAAAAAACCGCACCTGTTGCGGTTCGACTTTCTGCGATTCAGCGCATGGGGGAACAAGAGGTGGTGTTCGTCCAAAAAGGAGATTTTTTTGAAGCCACGCCTGTTACCTTAGGCCAGCAGGATAATCAATGGGCTGAAGTGCTTTCAGGCTTGAATGCTGGGCAAAAGTATGTCACTAAGAACAGCTTTTTCATCAAGGCAGAACTTGGCAAGGAAGGCGCAAGCCACGAGGACTAAGGATAAAACATGCTGGAAAAAATCATACGATTTTCACTCAAACACCGCTGGTTTATCCTGTTGTTTACCCTGATGCTCGCCCTTTTTGGCGTGTATAACTTTCAAAAACTGCCTATTGATGCAGTACCCGACATTACCAATGTGCAGGTACAAATCAACACGCAAGCCTCTGGCTATTCACCGTATGAGGTAGAGCAACGCATTACCTTTCCTATTGAGCTTGCCATGAGCGGCTTGCCTAATTTGGATTACACCCGCTCTCTTTCTCGTTATGGATTATCGCAAGTAACTGTGATATTTAAAGACGGCACCAACATCTATTTTGCGCGTCAATTAATTAATGAGCGTTTGCAAGAAGTAAAAGATAAGTTGCCACCGGAAGTAGAAACCTCCCTTGGTCCTATCTCCACGGGGCTTGGCGAGATTTTTATGTATACGGTGACCAATAAATTTAATCTTCCTAAAGAAAAACGCTATAACCCAATGGAACTTCGCACGGTGCAGGACTGGATCATTAAGCCGCAGCTGCGCAATGTAGAGGGCGTTGCCGAGGTCAATACCATCGGTGGCTATGAGAAGCAATTTCACATCACTCCAGATCCCGCAAAATTAGTACGTTACAACTTAAGCCTAACCGATGTAGTCGAATCACTTCGACGTAACAACGCGAACGTGGGCGCAGGCTATATTGAGCGTAATGGTGAACAAAATTTAATTCGCGTACCAGGACAAGTGCAAAACATTCCTGATATTGAAAATATTGTGGTGGCAAGCTTTGAGGGCACACCGGTTCGTATTCGTGATGTGGCTGATGTGGCGCTTGGCAAAGAGCTTCGTACGGGGGCTGCAACTGAAGAGGGTCAAGAGGTGGTTTTGGGAACGGTGTTTATGCTCCTGGGCGAAAATAGCCGCACTGTTTCTGAGCGTGTGGCTGCCAAAATGAAAGAAATCAACAAATCCCTTCCTGAAGGGGTTGAGGCGGTTACGGTCTACAACCGTACTGAGCTTGTGAATGCCACCATTAATACCGTGAAAAATAATTTGCTCGAAGGGGCCCTACTCGTTTGTATCATTCTTTTTGTATTTCTAGGCAATATTCGTGCAGCCTTAATTACCGCAATGGTCATTCCTTTATCCATGCTCATGACCATTACCGGCATGGTCACTAATAAAATCAGTGCCAACCTCATGAGTTTAGGGGCGCTTGATTTTGGTTTGATTGTCGATGGCGCGGTGATTATTGTTGAAAATTGCATCAAACATTTAGGTGAAAAACAGCATGAGGTTAAGCGATTATTAAACCTTGAGGAACGCTTAAAAGTCATTGCTTATGCCACAACCGAAGTCATTCGCCCCAGTATTTTCGGGGTGTTTATCATCACCGTTGTGTATTTACCTATCTTAACCCTTACCGGTGTTGAAGGGAAAATGTTCTTACCCATGGCAGAAACGGTCATTCTGGCCCTTATGGCTTCCATGCTCTTTGCTCTAACCTTTGTTCCAGCAGCAGTTGCCATTGTTCTCAATGGCCGCGTTCAGGAAAAAGAAAACTGGTTGGTGCATTATATTTCTCAGGGCTATGAGCGGGTTTTAAGGCGGTGCTTTCATGCGCGAATTGGGGTGATTGGGGCCGCAGTTGCTTTAGTTCTGGTGAGTCTATTGATTGCTTTTCGTCTGGGTGGTGAGTTTATCCCAAGCCTTGATGAAGGAGATATTGCCCTGCAGGTCATGCGTATTCCTGGCACAAGCCTTACTCAATCCATTGCCATGCAGGATATGGTCGAAAAACGGGTAAAACAATTTCCTGAAGTAAAAAACGTTTTTGCCAAGATTGGTACTGCCGAAGTGGCCACCGACCCCATGCCTCCTAATGCAGCCGATACATTTATTATGCTAAAACCACGCAAAGAGTGGCCTAACCTTAAGAAAACCAAACAAGAATTGGTACAGGAAATTGAAGAAGCTATAAAGCTAATACCCGGCAATAATTATGAGTTTACCCAACCGATTCAAATGCGTTTTAATGAACTCATTTCTGGGGTGCGCAGTGATGTGGCGGTCAAAGTGTTTGGCGATGACATGAAGGTTTTATTAAAAATTGCCGAACAAATTGATGCCCAACTTGAAAAAACACCAGGGGCTGCGGATGTAAAAGTGGAGCAAGTCAGCGGCCTTCCTTTATTGACTGTGGAAATTAATCGTGATTCCTTGGCGCGGTATGGCTTGCAAATTGGAACAGTACAAGATGCTATCGTTATTGCTACGGGTGGTAAGAAGGGCGGTGAGCTTTTTGAAGGGGACAAACGTTTTGACATTGTGGTGCGACTGCCGGAGTCACAACGAATTGATACCGATGTACTAAGACAGGTGTTTATCCCATTACCGCCTTCTAAAGATGGCCTACGGCACTTCATTCCCTTAAGTGAAGTGGCCAAAATGGTACGTAGTGAAAGCCCCAACCAAATAAGCCGTGAAACCGGTAAGCGTCGCGTGGTAGTGAGTGCCAATGTTCGCGGACGTGACTTAAGCTCTTTTGTCCTGGATGCCAAACAGCGCATTGAACAAAACGTCAAACTACCTAGTGGCTATTGGGTAACCTGGGGCGGTCAGTTTGAGCAATTACAATCAGCCTCATCACGCCTACAAATTGTGATTCCTATTACTTTGTTGGGTATTTTCCTACTCTTATTCATGAGCTTTGGTAGTGTTAAAAATGCCTTATTGGTCTTTTCCGGCATTCCGCTAGCCCTAACGGGCGGGGTGTTTGCTTTATGGCTTCGTGGAATTCCATTGTCGATTTCAGCAGGCGTGGGTTTTATTGCCCTATCAGGAGTTGCCGTTTTAAATGGCTTGGTTATGATTACTTTTATCAATAAACTGCGTGAAGAAAAAAGGTTTTACTTAAAAGATGCGGTATTACAAGGCTCGCTCGCAAGGCTTCGCCCAGTACTCATGACTGCTTTAGTGGCATCACTGGGTTTTGTACCCATGGCTCTAGCCACGGGCACAGGCTCAGAAGTACAGCGTCCCTTGGCGACCGTGGTTATTGGCGGCATTATTTCATCAACTTTTCTAACGCTCTTGGTGTTGCCTGGTTTGTATTATGTGTTTCATGAGCGACGCAAAAAAGGGCTGCTTAACAAGGACATCAATGCAAAACCTTCTTAATGATTGATGAGGAGTTCCTTGAACATCCAGTAAGATAAGGAATAGAAGTAATGACTAGAACCTCAAACAAATTCTATAACTTTATTAGAGTCAATTTATTTTTTTTCCAGTACACAGGTTTAATCATCAAATGTGATTTGACAAAAAAAAGGATTGGGCTATATCAATAGTTAAATACTTGTTTAACTGTTTGATTGATTATGCTTACTCAAGACCAAATCATTACCTTAAGCGATATCTTGCATTTAATGGGTGAACCTAATCGCTTAAAGCTTCTTATAGTATGCTTTGAAGGTCCAAAATCAGTTTCAGAATTAGCAGAACAACTGCAACTTTCAGTGCCCTTAGCCAGTCATCATTTAAGTTTATTGCGCTCAGCCAGGCTTCTAATGGCCAATCGTGACGGCAAACATATTTATTACAGCATTTATGACGTCCATGTGCGTTGTATTCTTGCAGACATGCTCAAACACTTTACTGAAGAGACGGAGATTTAACATGAGTTTTCTAAAACGAATGCTTGGAACTTTTGGTGGCCATCATGGCGGATACCACAGTTCCAAGCATGGCCAAAAAAATCAACCTAGTAATTACTCAACCCACACCGAGTCAAAAAAATTGAGTTGTCCGCGCTGCAAGGCTTCTCTTGCATATGGTGCGCGTTTTTGCAGCCAATGTGGCAGTAGCCTTGAGAAGACTCAATGCACTTGTGGTGCCACTATCGCTGCTGGTGCGAAATTTTGCGGCCAATGTGGGAGCTCATTATGACAACGCCTCTCACCTTAACCACTTTTTTTGTTGCAGGCCTTGATTGCCCGTCTGAAGAGCAATTAATCAGGCGGCAATTAGAGGCAGTTCCTGAAGTGGAGCAGCTGGATTTTAATTTCATTGCAGAAGAGGTGACCGTGCATCATCGTCTTGACGCGATTGATGTATTGCAGAAACAAATCGAAGCATTAGGCATGAGTGTGCGTACTCAGGGCAGTTCCTCTTTGGCAAAAGAAGAGACGCGGCGGATTGACTCTTCATGGCCATTTATTGCTTTGGCAGGCTTTTTAGCGCTTTGTTCGGAGTTGACTGCATATTTCTGGGCAAAAGAGCAATCAATCTGGGTTATTCTTCCTGCGGTGCTCGCCATTATCTTAAGTGGCCCATCTACTCTTAAAAAGGGTTTGCTTGCGTTGCGTACCAAAGCTATGAACATTAACAGCTTGATGTTGATTGCCATCCTAGGAGCAATGATTATAGGAGCTTGGCCGGAAGCTGCGATGGTCACTGTTTTATTTGCCCTTGCTGAGCGCATCGAGCGTTATTCTTTGGATAAGGCCCGCTTGGCCATTCGCAGTCTCATGCAAATTGCGCCTGAGGTGGCGCAAATTAAGATGGATAACGGTCAATGGCAGACTTTGCCTGTAGAAGAGGTAGCAGTCGGTGCTGTTTTTAAAGTAAAACCCGGTGAGCGCATACCGCTTGATGGGGTGCTGATATCGGGACAAAGTACAGTGAATCAAGCACCGATTACAGGCGAGTCCATGCCTGTGAGCAAGCAAGTTGGTGATGTCGTGTTTGCGGGGACTTTAAATGAGCACGGTGCTTTTGAAGTCAAGGTCAGCAAGGTATCAGGTGATACCTTGCTTGCTAAAATTGGTAAAGCCATTGAACAGGCACAAAGTGAACGAGCGCCAACGCAGCGTTTTGTTGATAAGTTTGCGACCTATTACACCCCAATCATGGTCTTGATTGCACTTTTTATTGCACTTATTCCTCCCTTGGTGTTTGGCTACCCTTTTTATGATTGGATTTATAAGGCCTTAACCTTATTAGTGATTGCCTGTCCCTGTGCTTTGGTCATCTCCACCCCGGTTACGGTAGTCAGCGGATTGGCTTCAGCGGCACAACACGGACTTCTTATCAAAGGAGGCAGCTATTTAGAATTGGGCCATCAGCTCAAATTAATTGCTCTGGATAAAACAGGCACCTTAACCGAGGGAAAACCCGTAGTGACTGATTTTATCGCTTACGATAAAAAACAAACCAAAGAATACTTATTAGTACTTGCTGCAAGCCTTGATAGTCATTCGGAGCATCCCGTTGCTCATGCATTGGTGGAGTACTGGCGGCAAAATCAACCTAATGAGTCCTTACTTGAAGTAGCGCAATTTTCAGCACTCCCCGGCCGAGGGGTGCAAGGCGCTATTGGTCAGGAGCTCTATTACGTTGGGAATCATCAATTGGCAGAAGATAATAATGTGTGCTCTCTTGCTGTAGAGCAAGAGCTCAAGCGTTTGGAAGAAGAGGGAAAAACGACGGTTATTTTGAGTAATTCAGCAGTGGTTTTGGCGGTTTTTGCGGTGGCCGATACGCTTCGTGCCACCAGCAAATGGGCTATTGAAGCCTTGCATCAACAAGGGCTTAAAACCGCGATGTTAACAGGTGATAATGCGCTGACCGCTCAAGCTATTGCCAAGGAGGTGGGGATTGATGAGGTGCAGGCGAATGTCTTGCCGACTGAAAAATTACAAGCAATTAATCGTCTTTTGGAGCAGTATAAAACGGTGGGCATGGTGGGCGATGGAATCAATGATGCTCCGGCCTTAGCTAAAGCCACGATTAGTTTTGCGATGGGGAAAGGCACCGATACCGCTTTAGAAACGGCAGATGTTGCGTTAATGAATGATAATTTAGCCATGCTTCCTTTATATATTGATTTAAGCCGAAAAACGGCGCGTATTCTTCGCCAAAATATTACGTTATCCCTTGCCATCAAAGGGGTGTTTTTTATTCTGGCATTGGGAGGATTAGCAACGCTATGGATGGCGGTATTTGCTGATATGGGTGCGAGCTTAATTGTTGTTGCAAATGGTCTGCGCCTACTTAACTCACATAAAGGGCATTCTGAATATCAAGAAATGAACGTTTAATGAGTGTTTCGACAGTTTTATCTTCATATAGGATAGATGATGAATAACTGGATTAAGAATGAGCAAAATCCCGCTCATGCTTTGCGTTTTTTAGTGGTTGAATCCTCATTAGGAGCTCGTATTCTCATGCGTTTGCATTTATTAGAGTTGAAGCATTTGGTGGATATGGCTTGGGATGATGAATCGGCAATAGATCTGGCTTTTATGAGCGCTTATGATTTTATCTTAGTGGATAAAAATTTAAATTGCTATGAGCTGATTGACCGCATACAAAAAAATTCAGTATTCAATGAACAGACACCTATTATAATTTTGACTTCTAACCCTAACGAGGATGAAACATCTCAGGGCAGCACGATTTATTTTAAAAAACCCATATCTAAAAACGATGCATTACAGTTGCTTGATTTTGTACAAACCCTTAAAAAATGAATCCTTTTTTAAGGCTGGCTGTAAAATGTATGGTATTAATTTGAGAGCAGATAAGATTCATTTATCTTCTGTTATTCACTATGTTACGATGTAAATAGTTCTGAGATTTGTGTTAAGGAGAAATAATGAATACTAATGGATTTAAAATAATTGTATTGATTGGTTTGTTGGGTTTTGGCTTATCTGCCTGCACCAATAAAACGAAACCTGCTCAAACTCACCCTGAAATTGGCTATGAGGGAGGATTTGGTGGCGAGGGTGGGCACAATCATCAACCTAAAGACGACTAAAAGGAATATAAATGTTTGCCAATGGATGGTTTTTAGGTTCTTTAGGTGTCCTAGTTATTGTATTGCTTGGCTTTATCTTTTTATATAGAAAAAAGAAGAAAACCATCCATTTTTATATTATTTTAATTACTTTTCTTATCATAGCCGCCATTTTTCTCCATGGGGTTTCATTTAAATTAAAATAGTGATTGGTGATAGGGAGAAAAAATGCGTAAGGATGCACTTTCTGATGTCAAAAAATCCTCAAAAGAGCGGTTACTTTGGTCTGCGCTTGTCCTAACAGGTGGCTTTCTAATCGCTGAGGTGGTTGGGGGCATTATCACGGGAAGTTTAGCGTTAATATCCGATGCAGCACACATGCTCACCGATGTGACCGCATTGATTATTGCCTTGATTGCGATTCGGATTAGTAAACGTCCCGCGGATGAGCGCCGCACCTTTGGTTATTATCGATTTGAAATATTAGCAGCAGCATTTAATGCGGCCCTTCTTTTTGTAGTTGCCCTTTATATTATGTTTGAGGCCTATCAGCGACTCAAGCAACCCCCTGAGATTTATTCTCTAGGAATGCTTATTATTGCCAGCATTGGTTTGGTCGTCAACTTGGTTTCTATGTCTCTTCTTTCACAAGAAAAAGATAATAGCTTAAATCTTAAAAGCGCTTATCTTGAGGTGTGGAGTGATATGCTAGGCTCTTTAGGGGTCATTGGTGCAGCACTAATAATTCGCTTTTTTGGTTGGAGTTGGGTGGACTCTGTGGTAGCAGTTTTCATCGGTTTATGGGTATTACCACGCACTTGGATTCTCTTAAAAGAAACAGTGAATATTCTTCTAGAAGGAGTGCCATTTGGAGTTAATCTAGAGAAAATCAAAGCCCATATGATGGCGGCAGAAGGAGTCTTAGATGTACATGACCTGCACATTTGGGCGATTACCAGTGATAAAATCAGTCTCACAGCACATCTTGTTGTTGCCCCCAATGCAGAAGAGGAGCCTATAAGAGTGAACGTTCAGAACATTTTATTCTCTCAATTTAAGATTAGGCACACCACCCTACAAACGGAACATAAGAAAATTCTTGATGAAGAAGGTCTTTGTAGTTCTTCAGCTCATTAGTTTATATACAGCCTCCTAATGCACGTACAACAGGTTTGTATATGCGTCCGTTAACACTCTCGCTACGGTTCACCTGCGTTTTTTAGGATTAATTAATAAGTATCATCCTCTTGAATTGTTCATTAAGAAAACAAAGCTCCGTATATGATGTACCACTTCCCTATAATAATACATCTAGGAGTGGTAGAAAGGTATGGAGCGTAGATATTTATCTATGTTGTTTAACCATCACTTTATTTGTTTTGTATTTTATTATTTCACCTCACTCGAAGTGAGCATCATTTTGCCAATGCGTCATGGCAAGAAAAAACGTGTGAATGGAAATATACTCTCGGATTGCATCATAATGACTGCTATTCTTAAAGAGTTAATATGGGATAGGAGTTGTTCATGGAAACTGCGATCAAGAAACGCGGTCTTGTAATTACAGTGGGTGCTCGATTAGTTATAGGATTTATGGCACTGAGCCTGCCTTTATTGATCTTAATTATGCTGTTACTGCCCAAAGTAAATTGTGTAATTGAGCTGACACATAAAATTCATAATGAAAATTTACCACCAATTCTTGATAGCCAAATTTATCAAGCTCAAGACATTCTTGAACATTGGGCCATGACCGGAGATCCCAAGGACAAAGTTTATTTTGCACATATATGGAATGAAATCACCCATGTTAGAGACCAGTGGGATCGGGTGATGCGCCAATTAGATGATCCAAAGCTACAGCATGAATGGGGAAAGCTCCAAGAATTGTATTTGTCTTTTTATCAAGCCCAAGCGTCCATACTCAATGCTTCTCGAGATCCGAATAATCCAGATAATGTAGAAAACAGCAGAAATAAGACAAGAGCTCTTGAAAAATCAATGATCAATATCATTGATGGTCCTTATTCTGAAGAGATAGGCAAAAGAACAGGCGGGCTGTTCAGCGACTTAGCGCGTGAAATAGAGAAAAATGTTAATAAAATAGATAACAGCTTAATTTCTTTAAAAACCTCTGCTTATTGGTTATTAATTTTAGCTATTATTCTAACTCTTGTTGTACCTTACACGACCCGACGCGCTATCGCAACTCCAATAGATAAAGCAATTGATATAGCTGAACGAATTGCTGCAGGGGAGCGAGATGTTGTGATCCAGATTCAATCTCGAGATAAATTAGGAAAACTACTTTTATCGCTCAACGTGATGCAAGAAGCCATTAGACAAAATGAAGAAATTCTTCGTACTAAAGAAGAAGACTCTCGGGATCTCTTTGAGAAATTAGTCAGTTCATCGAAAAAATTTAGAGAACACAGCAGTAAAGTTGCTGCAGGAGATTTGCGAGAGCGTCTTGAGATTGACAAAGAAGATATTTTACACGATCTGGGTAACGATTTAAATTTGATGACCGATGGCTTGACGTCCATTACTAAAAAAATTACCCAAGTCAGTAATGATATTGTGACTATGGTTGGAACAGTTCTCTCTTCGGCGAATGCACAAGCTGAAGGCATTACTTCTCAAGCCACTGCAATTAATGAAATCAGTGCTTCTCTAGAAGAAATTGATAAGAGTTCAAAAAAAACGATGGTTAAAGCACAAGCCTTAAGAGAGGTCGCTAAAAATACGTACGAACAAGGAAAGCTGGGTGCCGAATCGGTAGAGCAAAGTATTCACGGCATCAAAGCTTCTGAAGAAAAAATGAAGCTTATCGCACAAACCATTCTTGATTTAAGCAATCATACCCAACAAATTGGCGATATTACTTCAGTAGTAAATACCCTTGCGCAACAATCAAAGATGTTGGCATTGAATGCATCTATTGAAGCATCAAAGGCGGGTGAGGCAGGAAAAGGTTTTGCAGCAGTTGCCAATGAAGTAAAAACTCTTGCCGAACAATCGGAACAATCAACCGTGCAAGTACAAAAAATTCTTGAGGACATTCGACGCACCACTGAAAAAGCAGTCATCGTTACAGAAGAAGGGGCTAAGACTCTTGATTCAGGATCAAAACGCATCGAAAAAGCCGGTGAGGTGATTCAAACATTAAGTCAGATGATTAATGAAGCATCCATTTCCAGTCAACATATTGAGGTGGCGATCCGTCAGGAAGCTGTAGGTATTGAACAAATTGTTGAAAGTATGAATGAGATTAATCGTACCACGTCGACTTTTTCTAGTGGTATTAAAGAGATGATGGCATTTATTTATAAATTGGATGCTATTGCCAGACATTTAAAGGAAGACGTCAATTTATATAAAGTTTAAGGGCACATGTTCCAGGAGCTTTTTATTTAATAGTTGGTTGAGCCTATCTTAGCAAAGCAAGCTCCTATGTCTTTGTTGGTTTATCAATTCCAAATAAAGGATCATGATGAGCAACATCAATTTCACAGAAAACTGATGGAGTAGAATGCACTGCATTCTTTAAACAAGGAGTTATCGGATGATCAGTAAAGACACTGCAAAATAACTTAACTTATGTAGGGCAGTTGGCCATACGCCTTGATAAAGCAGGAGATGTAACGATAAAGAAGATACTGAAGCGAATTGGATGAATTGAATAATATTACAGCGCAATTACGGGAAATACTACAGTCATTACACGAGACAAGATGACTTATACAGGCAATCTTAAAATGCATTTATTAGACAAGTATACTTTAGACGGCGAAGTTTATCGTTATAAATCACAAAAACAATATCAATGCGTGGGACTCATGAACTTTTATAGATGAGCGATTGGGTATTATTCCTAGGATACTGGTTTGGGGAATTTATTTAGAATGAATAATAGAGCATAATGAAATTGGTATAAATATGATAAGGCCAGACAAATAAAAAGGATTTTACAATGTTTGAAATACTACCCAATTGGCATCCAATTTTAGTGCATTTTACTGTAGCGTTATTTACGTCCGCTTTTGGTTTCTATCTACTGACGTATTTATTTAAATACACTCATCTCGTTTCAAATAAAATGACGATAGAGTTTGAAATTGTAGCCCGGTGGTGTTTATGGTGCGCAGCTTTAGTGACGATAGTGACAGTTCTTGCAGGGCTCTATGCTTATAATACAGTCAAACATGATGAGCCAGCACATTTGGCCATGATGAGTCATCGAAATTGGGCATTATCCACTGCTGTTGTTATGTGGCTTGTTGCAATTTGGTCTTTATGGCGTTATTACAAGCAAAAAGCAATGGCCCTTACGTTCCTTATTGCACTACTTTTTGTTCAGGGACTGTTGCTTTCTACGGCCTGGCGTGGTGGCGAGTTGGTGTATCGCCATGGTTTGGGTGTGTTGTCTTTACCCAGTACAGAAGGTGAAACCGAACATCATCATGAGAAAAGCTTATGAAAGGCCTCGATTTATTTTTAAGCTTTTTCTTAATACTAATAGACGAGCGTTCAGAGTAATAAGGGAGAATGGATTTTGGTGAAAAAAATAATGGTGTTGCTCACCAGTCTTTTGGTGGTGACGAACGTGTTTTCTGCAAAGCGTGTTGTCGATTTAGTTGTGGGGTACAAGACGGTTTCTTTTGCTGGGAAACCGCGTATCGCAATTGCAGTAAATAATCAAATTCCAGCACCAACACTACGTTTTAAGGAAGGCGATGAGATTACTATTAATGTATCCAATCATATGGATAAACCTACATCAATCCATTGGCATGGTGTGTTAGTTCCTTGGCAAATGGATGGGGTGGAACATGTCAGTCAAAAAGCGATTCCACCAGGAGGGGTGTTTCATTATCGGTTTGTGCTCAAACAATCAGGAACGTATTGGTACCATGCTCATGCTGAATTACAAGAGCAACAGGGCTTGTATGGCGCTTTCGTTATCGATCCGATTAAGGCACCTAAATACAAATACATGAAAGATTTTGTGGTGGTGTTATCAGATTGGAGCAATACCAAACCCGAGCAGATTTTAAAAAATCTAAAGAAAGAAGGAGATTATTATTCTCCGAGATTTCCGCTGCAGCCCTCTTTAGTAAAATTTATGCATGATTATAAAAAAGGCTCCGCAGGGGAACGTAAACAATTATTCAATGATTACAAAATGATGCAACAGATGCGCATGAGTATTTATGATTTTAGTGATGTTGCTTATGATGCATTTTTACTCAATGGTCAACCCAAATTCAAGCCCTGGACTGCTTTGGTGAAGAAAGGGGATGTGGTACGGTTACGCTTTATTGGCGCGGGAGGAAGCACCATTTTTCGTGTAAAAATTCCAGGGTCTGTAATGCAAATGGTGCACGCGCAAGGTAATGATGTGAACCCCTATACTATTAAGGATTTTGCTATTGCATCGGGTGAAACCTATGATGTGCTCGTTAAGATTCAAAAAAATAGGCCCTATATTATTTATGCAGAATCATTAGATACCGTGGGGGCTGCATACGGTGCCTTAGTGACTTCGTCGCAACACGTTGTGGATTACCAAAAAGTGCCCCCATTTCCTGAACCATTGCCGGTGAGTCGCGATATGATGGCCATGATGATGGGGCAGATGAATCAAGGTACCTTACCTCAAGTAATAAAATCATCTATTAAGAAAAAAGGTGTTAACCATTCCCCTAAGATGAAAATGAGCTCAATGTCTCATGAAATGAGCCATAAAAAATTACACCCTATGCAAAAAAATACCTTATCTTCTTCTATGTCCAACATGAAGATGGACTCCAACATGAAGATGGACTCCAACATGAAGATGGACTCCAACATGAAGATGGACTCCAACATGAAGATGGATTCCAACATGAAGATGGACTCCAACATGAAGATGGACTCCAACATGAAGATGGACTCCAACATGAAGATGGACTCCAGCATGAAGATGGACTCCAGCATGAAGATGGACTCCAACATGAAGATGGACTCCAACATGAAGATGGATTCCAACATGAAGATGGATTCCAACATGAAGATGGATTCCAACATGAAGATGGATTCCAACATGAAAATGGATTCCAACATGAAGATGGATTCCAACATGAAGATGGACTCCAACATGAAGATGGACTCCAACATGAAGATGCCCACGGAACCGACCATTATAGGAGACAAGATGGGTCCGCCCACCTCTTCTTACAAAACCTCAATGGGTACAAAATATCAACCCATGATTGCCGCGGTGAAAACGAATGATCCAAATACTCCAGTGGCGCATGTAATCAATATGGAGTTGTTCGGATACATGGATCGATTTATTTGGTTTATCAATGGAGTGCCTGCTTATAAAGCACATCCCATACGTTTAGAGCCTGGGAAGCGGTATCGGTTTGTGTTTACCAATACATCCATGATGCACCACCCCATGCACATTCATGGTCATTGGTTTATTTTGCGCAAGGGAAATGATGCTTATGATCCTTTATTACATACGATTGATGTGCCGCCAGGAGCAACCATAACAGCAGATGTGGACACTGATGCGAGTGGCCAATGGTTTTTTCATTGCCATTTTCTGTATCACATGATGACGGGTATGTCACGAGTGTTTCAGTATTCCACTTTAATAGAAATTACAGAAGGTGAAAAAAATCCTCAAGATATTATAAAACAAACCCCTTATTACAATCGCCCCATTGTGAGAGTGGATGAAACAATGCCTATTAATTCCTCCTTGGTGAACCATCCGATGGTACATCCCGCAGGTCTATGGCGAGCCTCATTTATAGATGGCGGAGCCGATCCGATTCATAATGCTCAACGCCTTAATTATAAGGGCTTATATGGTCCTGATTATAATAAGCTGGAATTGTTCGTCAATGATGCAGAGCTGTTGAAAGGAAAAGTAGAAAGTGCTGACATTGATATTTTTTATTGGCATTTAATCAGCCAGTTTTGGGCAATTAAAGCAGGGGCTAATTATACCAATAAGCCAGCAAATACTCCTTATTGGCAGCCAGGCATTGGAATTGAAGGATTAATGCCTTATTTTATCGATACCAACCTTCGAGGTTATTACTATAACGGTAGTGCCAAACTCGATGTGGAATTATCACGAGACACTCAAATCACCAATAACTTGTTCATTAGGGCAGGGATACGCAGCATTCTTGCTTCAAAGACTGTTATTCAGGCGAATATCGGTAATGGACTTAATCAAATGCGCTATATTGTCAGGCCTTATTATCGCCTGATTCCTGGCTTAAATATTAATGTTGAATACGAACATGAGCAAGATTATGGTGCGTTTAAAAACATACAAATAAGTAATGGTGAAGCAGCCAATCAAGATACGATAACTTTTGGTCTTACCGTGCTATTGTAAGAGAGGGGAGTTGCCATTTATTCTCGGAATTTTTTAACTGCATCGATAAATAGATTTTCTAGGGAAGAAACTGGTATAGTGCGCATTATTTGGGGCCATTTATATTTTATAAATTTATGCTCATTTAAAATGGATTATACAGGTTTTTAATATGATGACTTCATTATGCAGAATAGTTATTTTGACGGGCCTCTTATCAGGGGTTTGTATCAACTCATCTTTTTCTCACTCCAAGGCTACAATAAATCCAGTAGGAAGTTCTGTACAGGCACCAAAGGCAAATAAGCTCATTAAAATCATTGCTTTTGATACCATGCGCTTTAGTTTTTCGAAAAAAACTAAAGCTACATGATGGAGAAATTATAACCTTTGAAATTACCAATGCAGGAACAGTAAATCATGAGTTTTCTATAGGTCATGAACAAGAGCAAAAAGCACATCAAGACATGATGCGCGCCATGCCCAATATGGTCCATGAAGACGGTAATACGATTACTCTTAAACCTGGTGAAACGAAAACACTGACTTGGAAGTTTAAATCCACTCCAGGTCATTATGAGGCTGGCATGTATCAAAAAGCGAAAGTGGCAGCATCTTAAATCAAAGAGCAACTCGTGTCGTTATTTGAATGCCCAATCAATTGCCTTTAATAATGACTGCCTCTACATTAATATTTCTGCGCTGAGGGGCTAAAACGGCTAAAAATGAAAATCGGCGCACGATGCAAAGTCCTGCTTTCACCGAAAATCAGCAACTCATCCCACTCAGTAGGACCTCTACATGTATTGCCCTCCATTAATATCAAGATTGGCACCTGTAATAAACCCGGACTCTGAAGAAGACAAGAACGCCACGGCATTGGCAATCTCTTCTGGCTTGCCTAAACGCCCTACGGGAATGTGCGCAATAATCGACTTTAATATGTCCTCTTTTATCGCGGAAAGCATGGGCGTTTCAATATAGCCTGGTGAGATGGTATTTACCGTAATTCCTTTACTTGCCACTTCCTGAGCTAAGCTTTTGCTAAAACCAAATAAGGCTGCTTTGGTGGCTGCATAATTACATTGACCAAATTGGCCCTTGCGTCCATTAATTGATGAAATGCTAATAATTCGACCACAGCCTTGCTCCAGCATGGCAGGTAATACATTGCGCGTCATATTAAAGACGCTGGTCAAATTAGCATCAATAACCTGCTGCCATTGTAATGAAGTCATTTTCTTTAAGGTCGTATCACAGGTGATGCCCGCATTATTGACTAAAACATCGATGCGTCCGTAGCGTTCCATCAATAAATCAGTAAGCTTCTCACAATCAGCAAATTGAGTGGTATCACCATAGAGAATATCTACATTAAAACCTGCTGCTTGTTGACTCTCTTGCCATCGTTTTGCCTCATCATGTTTACCGCCTTTAAAGTAACATGCGATGACTTGATAATCCGTTGCGAGACGTTGACATATTGCAGAACCTATCCCACCTGTACCTCCTGTTACCACTGCGGTCATTCGTTCCATAAACTACTCCTTTGTTTTGAACGTTTATTAATTTTGGATAAGAAAATAAATGAATCGTTAAATAACCTCAACTTCTTCCGCCTGCAAACCTTTTTGGCTTTTGCTCATTTTAAATAAAACACGAGCTCCTTCAGGAAGGTTTTTAAAGGTACTGCCTTGAATAGCACTAAAATGAACAAAATAATCTTTGCCGCTGCTCGCAATAAAACCAAATCCTTTGTCTTTATTAAACCATTTTACTCTTCCAGGTATTTTATCGGTCATCTCAATCCCATCCTCATGATAAGAACATAGTATGATTTAGCCTTGCTCCAAAGCATTTAAGCGCATTTGCGCACTAGCATTTCCTTGCTGAGCTGCTTTTCGAAGCCACTTCATGGCTTCAGCATCATTTTTCTCAACGCCCACCCCATCATGATATACGGCAGCAAGGGCAAATTGGGCTTCAGGAAAACCTTGTTCCGCTGCTCTACGAAAATACTCAACTGCTTTCGAATCATTTTGAGCAATACCTTTACCAGTGATGTATTTCACCCCAAGATTGTACTGAGCAACAAAATCCCCTTGTTGTGCTGCTTGCTTAAACCACTTCACCGCATCCACATCACTTTGCTGAATGCCTCGTCCAGTAGAGAACATAATCGCAATGCTACGTTGAGCCAAAACATTTCCTTGTTCTGCCGCTTTAAGAAACCATTTTGCTGCTTCTACATCATTTTGCTCAATCCCTAAGCCTTCTGCATACCGTGTGCCTAAGTTGAATTGAGCCAAAGCTAATCCTTGTTGTGCCGCTTTACTCATCCATTGAGTTGCTTCAAGGTCGTTTCGCTGCACTCCTTTGCCCTGTGCATACATGAAGCCAAGATGCAGTTGAGCCATCTTCTCCCCTTGCTCTGCTGCCTTTCGAAGCCATTCGAACGCTTTCGTATCACTTTGGGGAACTCCTTTCCCATCAACATACATGGCTGCAAGATTAAGTTGAGCAATAGGCTCTCCTTGATGAGCCGCCTTGTAAAACCACTTAAACGCTTTAATATCATTTCGCTGTATCCCTTTACCAGTCCCATACATGAGACCTAGATTGCGTTGCGCCATCGGCAATCCTTGATGAGCCGCTTTACGAAACCATGTCACTGCTTCGCTTTCATTCTTTGCGACCCCTTTTCCAGTGACACACATCACCCCAAGATTCAGCTGGGCTATGACATCCCCTTGTTGTGCTGCTTTACGAAAATATTGAGCGGCTTTAATATCGCTTTGCGCTACCCCCTTACCGAATGCGTACATAATGCCAAGGTTACGTTGCGCCACGGGTAATCCGTGTTCGGCCGCTTTACGAAAGCGTTTCACGGCTTCAACGTTATTTTTGGGTGTTTCATGACCTAAAGCATAAGCCACGCCACGATCATTCAAAAGAGAGAATGTTTCATTGCTGGTCTTGTTCTCAGCAATAGAAGGTTGTGAGACATTGACTGTATCCGCATTAGTGCTTGTATGCAGAATCAAGGTCATTAAAAATAAAATTGAATAAAAATAATGGGGTCGCATTCATCTTGACCTTTATTATGAAGAACATAAGCTTACACTAAATGGAGGAAAATTGCTCTACTAACCCACTGAATTTTATAGAAACACCCAGCACCATCAATTTCCTTGAACTCCAGCTAAACGAGGCGCATTTCAATGTGCATCATCCATTGTTCCCGAGGAAAAATCCTAATGCGGTTATCGCGACACAACTTATGTACTATTTACGAGCCAATATTGGGATAAAAATTCTCTGATTGCGATGCCAATAGGCTCAATTGTTTTCTATAATAACGGGCTTTTCATAAACAGAATGATTCATGGTGTTCAATCGTTTGATTGTGGGCATTATTTGAGAAGGGCAGCGATAGGCGCTTCCTTCAATAGAATGTATTTCGATGTCTGTATGCCGATTCGGGCTCAACGTGTAGTATCTTTTAATCCTATTTTGATGTTGTTCAAATACAACCACATTGGCATTTAATTTTCTTCCCTCATTTTTAAGAAAATTGATGTCATCTTTTTTTAAATTTTTTTCTAATCCCCATGTGAATTGAAGCTTCATACCGTGTACATCCTTGCCTGATATTTTTCCCAGAAACTTACAGGTAGTTACACTCTGAGTATTATTATCATAGAGAAGGGTGATGTTTTGAGCACCTGGCTCTAAATGCCTTGGCACGCAACCCACGAGGCAACCTGTTATCATAAAAACAATCATTGAAAACATAGCTTTATTCATAAGTAACTCCTTACAAAGTCCAACTTCTCCAGAAACCGCAGCTTATGGGTCTTAATCACCCCTGAAACCATCGACTGCAGTATTTAAAAAAACGCATAGATAATTTTTTTGTTATTTATTACTTATTATATTTTCTTTGCTGCCAAAGCAGATAAACCACCGGAATAACAATCAAAGTAAGTACTGTCGCACTTAACATTCCTCCAACCATCGGGGCAGCAATCCGTCGCATCACCTCAGAGCCTGTGCCGCTTAATAGCATGATCGGTAATAAACCACCGATAATCGCAGTCACCGTCATTATTTTGGGGCGAAGCCGTAACAGAGCTCCTGCCACTACGGCATCAAAAACGTCCGCTCGGGTCATTGCTCGTCGTTGCTGTAGCGCATCGTGTTGTGCTTTTTCCAAAGCTTGATTAAGAAATACCAGCATGATGACACCGGTTTCTGCAGCTACTCCAGCTAAAGCAATAAACCCAATACCCACAGCGACCGATAGGTGATAGCCTAATAAATACAAGAGCCAAATCCCACCGACTAATGCTAAAGGCAATGTCCCTAAGATAATCAATACTTCGCCCAAGCGACCAAAATTAAGATACAACAAAAAGGCAATAATCGCTAAGGTTAAAGGTGCAACTAAAGTGAGACGTTGTTTGGCACGTTCCAAGTATTCATATTGCCCGGACCAGGTTAATGAGTACCCTGCGGGTAGTTTTACTTGACTCTGCACGGCATTTTGCGCTTCTTGAACATAAGAGCCTAAATCGCGTCCGGCAATATCAATGTAAACCCATCCATTGAGCCGTGCATTTTCACTGCGAATCATGTCGGGTCCTTCCGTAATCGACACCGAAGCGACTTCACTTAACGGAATTGTAGCACCTGCAGGTGTCACAATAGGCAGTAAACGAAGTTTTTCTAACGAATCACGAATATCACGCGGATAGCGCAAGTTAACAGGATAACGTTCTCGTCCTTCAATCGTTTGGGTTATGTTCATCCCACCCACTGTGGTTTCAATAATTTCTTGAATGTCCTCAACATTTAATCCATAGCGAGCCGCTGTGAGGCGATTAATATCAATGGTGATGTAATGGCTGCTTGCGACACGCTCTGCAAAAACAGAAATAGTGCCAGGTATGTTTTTTAAAATGCGTTCAAGTTGTTCTCCAATGGATTGAATGGTGTTTAAGTCAGGTCCTGCAATTTTAATGCCCACAGGCGTTTTTATTCCCGTGGCTAACATGTCAATGCGGGTTTTAATCGGCATCACCCAGGCATTTGAAAGGCCAGGTAGTTTAAGACGCAAAGACAGCTCCTCGCGTAATTTATCCATGCTCATGCCTTCGCGCCATTCATTTTTTGGCTTAAATTGAATGGTTGTTTCGACCATCGATAAAGGAGCTGGATCGGTGGCCGTTTCTGCTCTACCCATTTTACCAAATACCGTTTTAACTTCCGGGATAGTAGCAATGAGTTTATCCGTTTGTTGAAGTAGTTGCTGTGCCTTACCGATGGAAATACCAGGAAATGTTGTTGGCATGTAGAGTAAATCACCTTCGTCCAGTTCGGGCATAAACTCATTACCCAGATAATGAAGGGGTAAAAAACCAAGAAATACAATCAGAGCAGCTCCGGCTAAAATCATTTTTGGAGCATTTAAACTGGCGTGTAACACCGGTTGATAAAGGGCTAACAAGAAACGGTTAACCGGATTTTCATGTTCTTGTCTGATTTTGCCTCGAATGAGATACCCCATAAGTACGGGAACTAAAGTAATGGAGAGCATTGCAGCCGCTGCCATCGCATAGGTTTTGGTATAGGCAAGAGGCGCGAATAATCGGCCTTCTTGTGCTTGCAAGGTAAAAACGGGCAGAAAACTAATGGTAATAATAAGTAAGGAAAAAAATAAAGGAGATCCAACCTCCAGGGCTGCTTGCTCCATGATGTGCCAACGATTCTTTTCTGTAAGGATATCGTGTTCAAGGTGTTTATGCGCGTTTTCAATCATGACAATCGCAGCATCAACCATAGCACCAATGGCAATGGCAATGCCTCCTAAAGACATAATGTTGGCATTAATGCCCTGAAGGTGCATGACCATTAATGCCAATAAAATGCCAATAGGAAGGCTTGCGATAATAATTAATGAAGAGCGAAAATGAAATAAAAAGACAACACAAATGAGCGAAACAATAATAAATTCTTCGATTAATTTATCTTTTAGAGTATTAATGGCACGCTGAATTAAGTTTGCGCGATCATAAGTTGTAATAATGTCCACCCCTTTGGGTAAACTGGCTTGTAATTGCTTTAATTTTTCTTTGACATTGGCTATAGTTTGCATGGCATTTTGCCCAAAACGCATGACGATAATGCCGCCTACAGCCTCACCTTGACCATTTAGCTCGGTAATTCCCCGGCGCATTTGTGGGCCTAACTGCACCTGCGCTACTTCTTGTAACAAAATAGGAATGCCGTTTTTTCCAAGTCCTATTGGAATCTGCTCCATATCTTTTATGGACTTCAGATATCCTTTAGCGCGTATCATGTATTCGGCTTCTCCTATTTCAATGGCAGAGCCACCTGCTTCACGATTACTACGTACAACGGCTTGTTTGATTTGTGCAAGAGTTAAACCATAAGCACGCAAATGATCGGGCTCTAAGGTAATTTGATATTGTTTGACCATTCCTCCCGCGGTAGCTACCTCAGCCACACCAGGCACTTTTTGTAATTCGTATTTCAAAAACCAATTTTGTAAACTGGTTAATTGCGCCAGATCATGAGTTCCAGTGCGATCAACTAAAGCGTATTCATACACCCAACCCACCCCAGTTGCATCAGGGCCTAAAGCGGGCTGGGATCCTGGAGGTAGGCGATTGGTAATTTGACTTAAATATTCCAAAACGCGAGAACGAGCCCAATATAAATCGACCCCATCTTGGAAAATAACATACACGTAAGACACCCCAAAACCCGATTCACCTCGTACGGTCACAGCACCGGGTACTGAAAGCATCGCAGTGGTTAAGGGATAGGTCACTTGATCTTCCACGATTTGTGGTGCTTGTCCTGGAAATTCTGTTTTTATGATCACTTGCACATCGGATAAATCAGGAATGGCATCGACTACAGTATGTTTCACGGTATAAATCCCGCCAAGAATGAGCATACTGGTCATCAGTAAGATTAAAAAACGGTTTTTAATGGACCAGCGAATAATGGAAGCTATCATTTAGAGTGATCATCCTTGGGTAGTTTTTTTATCTTCGTGATAATAAATTGGTTATTCTTTTTTTCTAAATTAAATTGAATCGACTCTCCGGTTTTAAGCCCATCTAATACAATTTCTTGTGAGACTGAAAAATTCATTTCCATTGCAGGCCAATTCAATGAGGGAATGGCCTCGTGTTGTATGGTTAACGAATGCTTGGCCGAATTAACTTCTTTTATAGTCCCAAATCCTTCAGCGGTTTTATTGGCTGATGTAGCGGATAATTGGTTACTCAAGGTCTCTTTAGGTGTTTGGAGCCGTTCAAGTCCCGCTTTTAAATTAGACTCTGAATCCAGAAGAAATTGCCCGGAAATGACTACTTGTTCACCACTCTTTAGTCCTGAGATAATTTCCACTTGGTTTTCTGCTTCCATGCCTATTATTACAGGGCGTATTTCAAATCGGCCTTGGCCTAAAGCAACAATCACGCGATCGCCCTGACTGCTTCTAATTAATGCCTCAAGGGGAATATTGAGTACATTGGCTTTAGGTTGTGTCAAAATGACAATACTGACATACATATTAGGTTTTAACTGGTTATCCGGATTTTCAAAGCGAAATCTGACTTTAACCGTGCGGGTTGTGGGATCTAATTGCGGATAAATATACTCTACAGCTCCTTTCCATTGTTTTTGTGGAAATGCAGAGATTCGTGCTGTTGCGCAATCGCCAATGTGGACCCAATTGGCTTGTTCTTCAAAAATCTGGGCAATCATCCATACGCTGGCTAAGTCTACGAGGCTCATCATCTCGATATCAGGAGTTACTCGCATGCCTTCACGAATATTCAGTTGAGCCACAATACCCTCTTGAGGTGCATAAATGGCGACTAATTGATTGGCCTTATGGGTTGCTTTGATTTCTTGAATTTGTTGTTCAGAGATGTGTAAGGCTTGTAATTTTTTATAGGACGCATTGATTAAGGTAGGATTTTTATTTTCTAAAGCGATCACATATTCTTCTTGAGCAGTTACTAACTGGGGGGAATAATATTGTAATAGGAGTTGGCCTTTTTTTACGGTCTCACCCAAAGTTTTAACCACCAGATTTTTTACCCAGCCATCGGCATAGGTGTGAATGTGGCCAATTTGGTTTTCATTAGGCTCTACATAGCCTACGGTATCAATTGTTTTTGCCAAATTGCTTTGTACAACAGGAGCAAGGCGAATGCCTAAATTATTAATCACAGCAGGTGAAATGTGCACTGTCGCCTCATTCTGATGTTCCTCAGCATAGACAGGAGTTAACTCCATACCCATACGTGATTTCCCCGGTCCTGGATAGCGAATGGTTGGCTCCATGGCATCAATCCAATACATGGGTTTTTGATTCTTTTGGGATGTTATGGTTTTATTACCGCTCGATTCCATGGTCCATCGTCCAAGAAAAAAAACTAAAATTAGAGCAACGAGCCCAAGAGCGATTAATTTTTTGTTCATGTTGGGGTTCCTTCGAGATAGAGCAAAGTCGCATGAGCTTTTAAGCGCTCTACTTGGAGTTGAATGTGTTCTAATTGGATGGTTAATTCACTGCTGTAGGCCCGTAATACGGTGGTGAGTTCGGTTGTGGTATTTTGATAGGCGAGTAATGCTGCTTTGGCATTTTGCTTGGCTTCTGGAATTAATTGCTTATTGTATAAATGCTCGCGCTCTAAAAGATGTTTCCAAGTGGTATATTGTACGGTAAGTGATTGCAGTAAATCACGATAATGGATGTGTCTATCCATTTGGGCAGCATTTAATTTATTGAGGCTTGCATTGAATTGGCGGTCTTGGCGATTGGCAGTAAAAAAAGGTAAATCCATGGTTGCTTGAGCTGTTAACATATCAGAGCGCGGCGTTCCATCAGGCATCCTGCCTTGCCTGAATCCATAACCTACACCTAATTGCCATCCAGGCTTGTATTGTTCTTTTGCATAAGCGACTTCAAAAGAGGAGGCTTCCACATTGGCTGCATCTGCTTGTAATATGGGATGCTTCATCAGGTGGTTTTGTAAGTTCGCCATGGAAGGCAGGGTAGACCAATGGGGCATCGACAGTGCCAAGGGACGCTTGACGTTGTTCATGCCAATCCACCGCCCCAACTGAGCTTTCAAAACAGCGATTTGTTGCTTATTTTGAATCACTTGATTTTTTAATCGTGATAGCTCCAACTGAACTTGCATCACATCCGTTTGATTGATTTTGCCGGTGCTGTATTGCGATTGGGTGACTTGAAGCAGCTCTTTATAAAGTGCTTCATTAGTCTTTATGATACGTAGCGCTTCGGTCCAGTAATACAATTCCAGCCAATCTTCTCGTACAGTACGAACCAGTATCAGCTTTTGTTCTTTGATTTTAATGAGTTCCGTTTTAGCTAATGCGCGTGTTTGCTGTGATTTCATTTTAAGCGACTTGCCTCGCGCAAATTGTTGCTGTATGCCTACTTGTACCATGGTCATTTCATCTTGAGTAAAGCTGAACGTATCGGTCGGCACATTAATCGTGCCAGCGGCTAATTGGGGGTCGGGTAGTTGCCCATCTGCTACCGATTGTTGTTTTAGGGCTTGGCTATTCGCGTTTAAACGTTGTAGTTCTGGAGATCTGTTAATTGCTAGATGCTCTGCTTCAGTTAAAGTCAGGGGTAGATTTTGTGCAAGAGCGAAGGATGCTCTCCAGAAGAGGTATATTATGGGTATGATTCTTAGGAGGACATCTTTTTTTTTCATATACTGACCTTAAATTCCCTTTACTTGTTAATAAATGAGGTGCGTAAGCAGGTGCTTCTGGTAATTTTTTGGGTAAAGCACATAATAATAATTATCGATATAATTTTATTGCTATCCAAAGTATGCTTTTAATCTTCATTCTCCATATGTCAAATTAAATTCTTTGCTCATTACTATTAATTAGTATATTAATTGTGATCCTGGATTTATGCTTTTGTTTGGCACGCCATAAATCCCAGTCTCTTTGTAAATTAAGCCAAAACTCAGGCTCCATATTCAAAGTATCTGCTAAATCCAAAGCAGCTTCAGGGGTTATACCCCTTTTGCCATGAACAATTTCATTAAGCTTGGCATAAGTCCAACCCAAATGAGAGGCGAACGCTTTCTGTGTTAAGTTCATTGGTTTGATAAACTCTTCTAAAAGCATTTCCCCTGGCAGGGTGGGGGTTCTGTTAGTTGGTAACATTTTTTTCTCCTTAGTCATGATAATCAAGGATACATACATCATAAGCATTTCCATTTTCCCAGCGAAAAATGACAGCCCATTGTTTATCAATTTTAATTCGCCAAAAATCCGATAAATTGCCAGTTAACTTAGCTAGCTTATTACTCGGAGGAATTTTCAGTGTATCAATAAGGGTGGATGCATGAATCATATCTAAATTCCGCTGTGCTTTTTTATGCAGTTCAGAGGGAAGTTTTCTTGAATAGCGGCTGCTCACTCCATTAAAGATATCCTCAGTTAGTTTATCCTGAAAGTTAATGATCATAATTACATTATATACCAATTATCGATAAATGATAATTTAATTATATTGGTTTTGCAAATGCAATATTATTGGCTACTGAAAAATGCCGTGGTATCATTTGGGATAGATAACGTACCTTATCTTTCACAAACCAA
>NZ_LNYO01000027.1:23598-75981 GCF_001467895.1 Legionella nautarum | reverse complement strand
GGGGTATTTCTTTCTTATCATCATTACTTTCTCCAGTTAAGTACATTATCTCTTAACTGGCGTGTACAGATCTATTAGACAACGTCAGTTTTGATGGCTCCCATTTATGCAGCTACTTGTTCATTAACAACAAGTGAAATGGATGCATGGGTACATGCCAGCATGTTCACGAGCATATCAATAGTAAAAAGATGAATTTTACCACGAATCAAATCACTGATTCGTGGCTGTGATACATGCATTAATTTTGCTGCTTGAGATTGTGTCAATTTTTTATCAGCAATATATTTTTCTATTGCTCGCATTAATGCTGCTCTAATTTTTAAATTTTCTGACTCAGATTCACTAAATCCTAAATCATCAAAAACACTACCTGTAGTTGTATGATTCATCATTGCTTCTCCTCCTAACTGCGTTAGGGTATTTGTTTAAATCGTTTTTTAGCCAACTCAAGATCTTTGCTACTTGTTTTTTGTGTTTTCTTTACAAAGGAATGAAGCACATATATGCCTTCATCTTTCTGGGCTAAATAAATGACTCGATATTCATTGTCACAATGAATCCTGATTTCTTTAACACCTTGCCCAATCGATGTCATGGGTTTCCAATCAGTTGGTTCTTGGCCTCTTTGAATTTTATCCAGATTATATCCTGCAGATTGTCTTGCTTCTTTAGGAAAGTCCAATATGTCATTATAACTGCTGCCTAACCAAATTATAGGTTTCATTAACTAAATATACAAGATTTTATATAATTTAAATATATCACAGACTCTCAATAAGAAACAGAGTCAGATTGAAAATTATTATTTTGAGATAGATAACTTACCTTATCTTTCACAAACCATTAAAAATAGGTAAAATGCCAATTATTGATCTCAGGAATTCATTGGGTTCCACAAATGAATGAAAATGAAAAAAATCGGAAGTTTGTGATAGATAAGATTTTCCATCCCTTGGATGTTCATTTTGACACCAATTCACTTTCAGCGTGGTTGTCCTATTATTACTCAGTGCATGTGAAAGGTGCTCCAGAAAAAACTGAACAAGCCAAAATGAAAGACCTAGCAAAATTTATTCATTTTTTCCAAAACGAAATAGGGCATGATTGGGTTGATAGTTGGACACCGGCAGTTAGCAAACATTTCCAAAAAAATTTATCTAAGACAATTTCTGAAAAAACCGGAAAACCATACAAAGCAACTTCTATTAATCGCACGATGGCAACTATTCGTCACGTAGGTCGATGGCTTCATCAACAACGACCCTTGTTAGCAGGGGACCCCCTTGCTCAAGTTAAAGATTTACAAACTGATGCGCCTGATTGGAATGGCCTAACTTCACGCCAATTAATGAGGTTAAAGTCTGCTTGCGAGCAACGAATTAAAAGTTGTACCCGCAAAAACCAAAATCCACTAATGGAAACCGCTTTATTTTATCTGTTGCTTGGCACTGGACTTCGTGAATCTGAAATCGTCTCTTTAAATGTGGGGCAGTATCGACAAAAAGGTTTGTGTGAAGTTCTACGTCATAAGTCAAAACGCATTAGTCAAAAAATTCCTTTACCCCAAGAGAGTAGGGGGTACTTAGATCACTATCTTGAAAAAAGAGAAGCCCAACAAGATGAACCGTTATTTATAACAAGGTATGGTACGCGTCTACAAACTTTGGATGTGTACCGGATTTGCCAACGGGTTTTAAAGCAGGCTTTGGCGTTTTTACCGGAACATGAAAAGTTTGAATTTACTCCACATAAATTGCGACATACCTTTTTAAAAAAAGTAACCGATAAGCATGGGGTTCATTTTGCGCAAGAGTTAAGTGGTAATGTTTCCATTAAAGAAATTTTTCGTTATGCTAAACCGAGTCAAGATGAAATCCAGTCTACTATAGAAGAATTATTTACTTAATTACCGTATGTTATTTCAACAACGTAACTCAAAATACTCATGATAATTAGGAGATATAAATGAATATTCCAAATGATGTTATGAGAGATTTTAAATGTGCCATTGAGGGTCAGTTCAATATTAAAGATTTTACCTTAAATTATAAAGATACGTCTTCTCCTCCTCATCCACAAACAGGAGAATACTTTGATTGGGGAATAATATCGATCACTAAAAATTCAAGTCACAAAGAAAGAGAATATAAAACTGGGCATGGAACTAACTGGCCACTAGACTTTAAAAATGACTTAGATAGTGGTTATTTTGAAAAATAAATTAACAGTATTTAAAATTTTGCTTTTAGCTTTGGAAGTCTGACACACCAGGCCACAATCAAAATTATGTCAAACGATGAGTTCCCTGATTCGTGTTACATAATTGAACCCCTGTCTTAAATCAATACGGGCATATTAGCAATATCAGGTTTTAACGTTTTATTACTAATGTCATTAGTTATCAAGAGCTCACGCAGAGGAGCTAGTACATAATTTGAATAAGGGACATTAATTTTAATTACATCTGCAAAAGGTTGTAGGTGATTATTTATGCAGTGATTAACTAACATATCCAAACTTGGAAATTCTCCTGTTTCTAAATAATGAGTGCAGGGATTTCTGAAAAAAAGAAATGAGCCTTTTTGTGCTTGAGCACGTATATTAGATTTAAGCTCATCATTATTATAAAGAAAGCAGGGAGCCTCATCAGAAAGATCTAGTTGTTTATAAGCATAAACTGAAAAACATGTAGAGTCGATTTTATCTCCACCATCAGTAGCAAAATGTAGAGCAACCAAATAGCATGTAGTTACGTCTACTGCTGCTGTTGGAAAATCGTAGTGTTGGGGGAATGTTTGATTGTAACCGGTGATAACATTATCGTGGCTCCCTTTTTGGTAGATAGTTCCATCCAGCAAATTTATATCTAATAATATGGGTAGAGCATATTGAATATAGCCAATGAATTTATCTTTTGTCGCCCAAACTTGATAAGGAATAATTTCAGAAAGAGATGAAGTATTCTTATCAAAGAGATGATTGTTTGGATTTTGACTAACATAGAGGCCAAGATAAAAATTATATCTTAATAAGATTGTCCCCAATTCAAATAATCTCTGAATTTTGAGGGGTAATTGCTCAAAACATCGAATTTTATTTTTATTCTTATAAAGAGTTAAGCTCACAAACTCTAGAATTTCATTACAATTAAACCATTTTTTTACTACAGATTCATTAAATGGATATGAATAGTAAGAAGCGGGAACTTGTATTTTTTTTATATACTCATCAAGTCGATTTTTTCTGAAAATACTAGGAATTACTTTCCATTGAATTGCATCTCGTTGACCTCGAAAAAAATACCCCCGTCCCGAAAGAGCTTCTAAAAAAGGAATTAGTTTTTTTAATGAATCAAAGTAATAGCTTTTCATTTTACTTTTCCATATTAATCATAGTAAATGACAATAATTGCAAGGTCATATTGTTCTGATTCCGCATATCCAGACTAAACTGGCAATGGAACAATAATTTGATTCATCATTTGTAATGAATGTTTATAATTTAGCTGTTTCGAGGCGTCAGCAATGGCTCTAAGAATAACGAATCAGATTATAGATCTACAAATTTAATCCTTAGCATTTATAATTTGTGTTAATTTTTAAAGTTTTTTTTCGACATTGCCAGTTTAGTCTGGATATGCACTAAAAACCCAACATTACTTTAGTCTTGTATTGAAAAACGGTGTATCTTAATCATTTAAGTCGCAAGCTGTCGCAAAATTTAAGTCCATTTGATTTGGCATTATCTCCGATGTAATAACAATTCACAAATTATTTAATGAGCTTCATTATTCAAAACGGATAGATCTTGCTCAAAATTGGGTGTTTGGGTTTTATCAAAAGGATTTTGACCATCGCCAATAGAACTTGTTTTGCATGCCGCATAAATAAACCATCGGTCAATATTATGAATCTCTAATAAAGAATTTACCCATTACGCCTTGGTGTGTCGCAAGTGTCGCGGTGTCGCAGATTTAATGATAATCGGATTTCAATTATGAAAACAAAGGGGATTTAATTCCAGTATGATTCTGCTTCCTTCTTTGGTTAATCGTACCATCTGATGTTCAATCAAAATACCGATAGCGTTATCACGGCGCTCAATATTACGTAATGGACTTAGACGTTGAATATCGCGTGCGGTGATTTGATTCAATCCCTTATCCTTAAGCCACTGAAACAGTGTTTGTGCATCGGCCAGTTCATTGGTTTGATTTCCTGCATCAAATAATCGCCTTGTTTCTTTCATGTGCCAATGAATGATCTCAATGGCTTGCTCCATCGATTCAGAACCAATATCGCCTATTTTTCCTTCGAACAAATGAAAAAGAGCGGCAAGCCGTGCTGCGTTTTCAGCAGCTTTACTAGCAAAATCCTGAAGTCCTGCCCACTGCCCCTGATAATTTAGCCCAGACTCAATCGCATTAAAAAATTGCACCCAGGTTCGTTTTGCTTCAATACTCATAAAAAGGGCGGGGAGCTTATGACATCCTTTTCTGTTTAAATTTAGCGATTGATTCAGGCAGTCAGTAATTCTTATTTCATAGCCATCGAGGTAGGCTTTTGAGTCAGGTGGCTCTTGATAGAATCGAACACCCATGGCACTTTTAGGGTAGGCGAGCAGACAACGGGGTAAAAAACCGCTTTGTCGGCTAATATTTTGATGCTGATTGGTCATTGTTTGCAACAACAAAGGTTGCATCATGAGATTTAAGGTAAGCCTCCGATGTTGCAGGGTAAAGCTGTCTGTGGTTTTGCGGTGTGCCGTAAAGGCTTTTCCATCCCATAAACGATTGAGTAGAGCAACAAAGCGAGCAGGATTTGACTGCATACTGTGACTGCCCAATACAATACCTGCCTCATCAGACCACAATGAAGCACTTGGCCAACCACGAGCTAAATGGATGGCCAGGGCTTCCTGAGTTGCGTCTTCAAAATAGAGAGTTGGTAATAATGGAATATCTGGCTCAATGCGAATGAGTCGTGCCAAAAGGTCTTTATAAAAAGTAGTGTCTTCACCCGTCATCATGGCGCGTTTAATCTGATTCAACAAACCATCGCGCTCCATTTGCCAGGCTTGATGTAAGGTTAATGCAGTCTGAACATCCGGTTCGCGATTTTTTCTGATCTCTAACTCCCAGGATCGTGAGGGTTTTGAAAACACGTTATCGGCTGCACTCTTGCGCTCGCCTGATTGGGCAACTACTAAAAAATAAAGAGAAACAGGGCTTATTAAGTACTTATCTCTTGCGACATTGGCAAGCGCTTGGCAAGCCAGTGAAATATTCGCTAAAGCACTGCAGGCAACCAATGCTGTAGGTTGCTGACCGTAACCTTGATAAGCGGTTACCGCTTTTCCAAGGATAGAGGGAAGCGCTTGTGCGGGATAATGTGTTTCTGGCTCCAATGCGGGCAAAAGAGGTCTTGGATGTTCCCAGCGGATGTCATTTTCTGGTGTTAGGAGACTTGATTCATTGGGGTTCATATTATTTATTCCAACCCCCATATGCCGTCTTGTTCCCAATTTTCTGAAAATCCCATATTTGCAAAGGGGATAGAGGAATTATTTTTAAAAAGATGAAGTAATTTATCTCGCCAGTGATTGCCTGGCGCGCTGTTTTTTAATAGCGAGTGAATAATATAGGCTTGCAGATAGAAAGGACTCTCGTTGTGATTAAAAGATACTCTAATCTCTGGGACTTTAGGTTTATTGACGAAGAATCGATTCCATAAGCGAGAATGGTGCGCGCATAAATTTCTGGTGTAGGTCAGTGAGCGCATCCATGATTTGATGATTTCGCTATATTGCCCAAGCGTATCGCCAATTTCTTTTCTGATAGTTCGGTCTTTAATATTGGCATAGAGCTTGGATATCGTACCAAAAGAAATGCATTCCATGACCATCCAGCTTGGTGGGTGTTCGGGTTCATGGGATTTGGCATAATAGGTTTTAATAAAGTCTTCGTGTGAGCGTTTTAGATGTGATTTGACTTCTTCAAGAAACATTTGGTGCTGCTCGATTGAAGAAAATAAATCAGCGCACAGATACCAGTGCGCACCGTATTTCAGACTCATCGCATTAGATATGGCGGTACGAAAAGAGACTTCTATTCGCTCTAGGGCATCGGTAACCAATAAACGCAACTCTCTGTCAAAGACATACAAATTTAAAAGATCGGAAAATCGCGTGTTGGGTTTAAATTGGCTGATGCCTGTCTCAGAGCTTATGAGAAAGGGTTTAGAATAAATCTTTAAGCGGTAATAACCAATGACTGTTAGATAATGGCTGGCTTCTTGTTCGTCATCCAGCAATAGCCCTTTCTGTCGTAAATGATGGATTTGTTCTGGTATGGAAAGAGGTGGTTCATTAAAAACCATTTTTAAATGCATAAAATAAATAACCCGCCCTGGTCCGCATTGTGAAGAGGCGTGGCGGGTATGGTTAGTTATATTATAACCCGACTGTGCTCAAAATCAAATACGGAGAATTGTTGGTGTTTGCCATAGGGTGTGATTTTAACAGAATGCACTATGTAACTGAATCGCAGTGTACGTCATTTGCTCCTAAATGTTATAATAGCCCATCATTTCAAATCCTTTGATTATTTTTTACTTTAGAATCCTGGTGGTAGGTAATGGATGTAAGCGTAGGCGAGTTTTTGGTAGTGTTGTATGTGGTTGGAGGATTAATTACCTTAAGTTATTCTATCAAGAGCTTTCTCAATTTCCAGCGTTTTAACACCTATTATAACCAGGATTTACTGCTTAAAAGACCTGATCTCAAGCGGTATTTGATTCTCAAGCCCATTTTTTGGCCTTATTTTTTTGTGACTGAAAAAAGTCCAACAGAACGCTTATCAGAACTGTTTTTTAAACATTATGGTGATGAAGGGCATACTTATTTTGGAAATCAGGGGCTTAAAAACTTTTTAAATGACTTATTCAAGGGGAAAAGTCGTTATAAAGAGTGTCAGATAAAATCATTTTGCTGGTCTATTGATAAAAATTCACAAGATTGGATCGATTATAGGAAATTTTTTAATGATGATACTCTGTATGCGCATATTATCTATACAAAAATACGAGACAAATACCTTTTGAGGGTCACTTGGGAAAAGGCGGATACTACTCGCCCCGCTGCTACTGTGAGCCGATTTGAATTGGATCAAGGTCAACGACTCAGCGAATCTGAATTTAAAATAAGAATGAAACAAATTAACGCGACTGAGGCTAATAGGTTATTCCATAATATTGATAGGAAAGCGAAAGCTGAGTAGTGTTCATGATGGATGGGCTTTGGGGTGATAGGAGACTACGATTTGTTCCATGCTATGCCAGCTAAGGGCGCGTATTTTGTTGAGCAATAACTCCCGATTAAATTGGTGGTCTAAAAGCGGTTTTGCCCATAATAAAAACAACTCATTGTCGTTTAAACACCTTTCTAAAATTGGTAAGCGTTCCTCAATTAATACATCAATAGCACAGGCTACTAACCATTTTGCAGGTTGTGATTCACCACTGGCCATTCCTTCAATGGCTTTAGGCGAGTAACTTTTATCTTTATCAAATAGGGCTAAGGCTTTCTTGTGTAGTTTTTCAGATTTATTATGAACTGCCAAAAGCTCAGAAAAGACAGCCTGAAGAGGCGAGGTGAGATCGAGCTTTTTATAGGTGGCCAGTCCTATTTTATCCAATAAGGTTAATGCTTGCTGTTTTTTTTCATCATTTAGTTGCACGGTGGCCATTTTCATCTGTTGAATGATTCCAGTTAAGGCTGCCTCAAAAAAATTATATTTAATGTTCTGGTGATTAAAAAGTGATGTCAATTCATGCAAGGTTGCTACAAAATCAATAGGTAGGCGAAATCGAAAATCCATCAATTTATTACTGGCCTCACTCCCTAACAAGGCATTGATTGCTTCAATGTTTTGAATAAACAAAACCAATTCAGTGGTCTGCTCTTCGGAGAGCTGGCTCCATCCATCAAACGATGAAGGATTGTCCGCATGAAAATAGCCATAGCTGGTTTTCAGATCAGGTGATTTCACATAAATACGTGTTGGTCTACGTAAATTTTGCTTCATTTCAAAGCGGAGTACTTTTTTCATCAGGTCGATTTCCAAGGTATTGATTGTCGAATTATGGAATAGCACCACAATAAAAGTCAACAAAAAACAACTATTAAAAAGTTGTTTTTTGTTGACTTAATATCGGATTTTTGTAATAATAATCCTGTTCATTAAGAACATCAGAAAACAAAATAAGGATCTAAAAAGATGAACTACGTAAAAAATTTAGAAAATGAACTGATTCAAAGCCTACCAGAGGCTTCAACATTTCTTAACGATATTCGCCAAGAAATAGCAGAGCGAGCCTTTATGAATACCTCTTTCTCGCCAGAAAAAAGAGGTGTAAATGTAAGGGCTGAGTACGTAGAAGCCCTTCTTGAAGACAAGATCAAGGTACTGGATGAGATTTCTAAATCCTCGCAAAGAGGGGCGGAAGTGCGGCAAGATTTTGGTGTTATGTTCGATGAATGGTTTAAATCACATCGGGAAAAATTATGTGATTGCTATAACTCCTGGTTACACTCTCATGCAAAGGTTGCATCAAGTTTCATCGTTGGACCCGCAAACTTTCCAGTTGCAAGAAATCAAAAACTTTCTAATTATGCTGATGCTAAGCTGACTGCAATTGATGAGTTTAGAAAAAAATCCATCAAAAATATTTTAAAATTTGTCTTGCCTTATGGTGACGGTTCATCAATCCAGATAGACGATCCAAACGCTTGTGACAAAATCGACAATAAAATTGAGAAATTAGAAGCCCAACGTGAAGAAATGAAGGCTATCAACAAGCTGATCAGAAAGTATTTTAAAAATGGTTGTCCAGATATATCACCAGAAAATCTAGGAGAGTTTAAAAACCTATTACACACTGAATTCAATTTAAATGAAATACAAATAGCAGACTTATTGGAACCAAATTATTATGGAAAAATTATAGGTTTTAAACGATGGGAATTGCAAAATTTAGGGGCTAATATTAATCGTTATAAAAAAAGAATAGCGGAGGTAGAAAAGACAAATTCTAAAACGATAGATGATGAGTTTGAAAATGGGATTAAGGTAACAATTAGTGACGATCAAAAGATTTGCATTCACTTTGGTTTCAAGCCAAGCGAGGAAATTAGAACTCTCCTAAAAGAAAAAGCATTTAAGTTTTCACGAAATCGAAATAATGCATGGGTGCGAAAATTTACCTTAAACGCAGCATTCAGTTATGAGCATTTTATTAAACCAAGTCTAAAAATTCTTGAAAAGAATTAAAAAAAATGAAAGCCCTTCGGGGCTTTTAGATTTATTTAGACTGCAAATACCTACGGTATTAGATCTAACTATAGTAATCAGAATGTGTTTTTCTCCAAACAGGTTAGTGGATGTGCCAATAATCCCTAAGCCCCACTCAACCCGAAGGTCTAAATATCCCTAGGTTTGCGCAAGGCCCAAGCTGTAACTACTTAAAACAAATTCAGTTTTACAGTCGATTGATGAAAAATGAAGCGGTCCAATATACGAACATTGTAGGGAAAACAGCCCCATGAACCCAACCAATAGTGGTTTGAAAGCAGTGGCCAGGATGTCTTGAGGATTAGATTCTAATCCTGTTAAATAAAAAACGAATAGAAGAATAATTGTGATTGCAATTACAAATGGGGCACTACAAAGTGTTTTTATCATTGGCATCCTTATTTTGTAGGGTTAGTTAATCATTGACTATTGTATTTTGAGCTATAGATTAAAATTTCCGACTGCATCTCTGGTTTAGCGATTCAAAACATTTTACTATTTTTTAATCAATAGAGAAAACTGAAATTGAAATGCTAATCAATCCAACTCCATCATAGTTTGAAAAAATGCTGCGGGATAGATTAGCAAAAGATGATTTCCTAGTTGGTGCGAAATTACGGACTCGATTGCGGTAGCGGCTAGGGGTAATACAAATGCTACGGCTTGCTGATTTGAATACTGTACTGCTGCTAACAATTCGATGAATGGTTGTTAGCAGCAACTAAATACTATTACTCTTATAGAATAACATGACCTCTTTATTTCTTGATGTTTTCATCGTTTAATTTTTAATACAATTATAATGTTTAAACGTCAATAAACTTCACTCTTTAAAAGTGATAATGCAACAAAAAAAGCCCCTCCTCCGATAATATATTCAATCGTTTCTTTTGATAAAAAAATAAAAAATTGTTGATGTAACTTGGTGGTTAACAAGGAAAGACCAAAGCATATACAAATTAATCCTGGTGCCAATGATTTAAATGCAGCTTTATAGAGGTTATAAAAGAGAGAAAATACTAGCATTGCACCAATGAAAGTTCCAAAGCCTTTTAGTGAAGTGAGGCGACCTGTATATTGCATGAAAAGATAGGTTGCTAAGGCCACTAATGCAAAAGTTAATTCTTTAATTACGGTATCAATTGATAATCGCTCCTTAAAAAAATAGATACTTAAATCCGTTATATAAGGAAGGGATAGCTTATTTTTTTTAGCTCTTACTAGAGGGTAGTATCCTGGCGCAGGCCTATCAATATAGGGGGTTTTATAAATTTGCTCTAAATCGGTTTTCTGTGAATTATCCATTGCACTAACCCTCCTGTTTTATCAATTAATTTCAGCCAACTAATTTTAAAAAAGATGATAGTTCTAGCTCAAATTTTCTATAACTATTATAATATATTCAGTGGCATAAGTTAAGTATTTGCGGGATAGGCGAAGTGTGGGACATTTTAAAAAAATATCACATCGCCAGTCGCAAAACGCGACTATTTCCTCAACCTTTCGGCTTGCGGTCTAAATACTTTAGAAGGACACAAATAGACTATGAACAAAACTAAATCGATTCGTGTGCGATTAACTGATGAAGAATGGACACAGGCTGAATCTGTCAGTTTATTATTATTTGGTGAGACAAATAAAAGTCGATTAATCCGTAAATTATTACGAGATTATATTGGCTTTGGTCCTGATTTAACTCATGAAGAATTAAACGAGTTTAGACAAGCAGTAAGACAACTCACAGGGATTGCTAGAAACTTAAATCAAATTACTACAAAACTGCATCAAAATGATCAACTTAACAATCGCTTTTCCAATGACTATTTACAGGATGTCTTATCTCATGTAAAAGAAGTGAATGCTAGTCTAAAAAACTATATTATGCGAACGATAACCAGATATCAGGAAGCGGTTAATCATGATCACTATGAATGATGATTTAGAAGACGGTTTATTAGATGATGCAGGTAAATCTCGACGTTTTATCCATTCGCATGCTTATAACGAAAACGACAATGCTCATTCTGTAAAATCATCTAAAAAAACGATCCAGAAACGCACGAGAATTACTAAGGAAATTAAGTATGGCTATCATACAGCCAGTAACTCTTCGCAGTACGAATTATCAACGGCTGATCTCATTCGCATTGCTTCAGGATATAAGCAAGCGATTTTAAAAATTACAAGCTTTGGAAAGGGTCTAGATAAAATCTATAAACACTTAGCTTATATTACTCGTGATTTTGATTTGCCAGCAGAAGATCAAGAACAATCATTGATTCATTCAGCAGAAGAATCGAATGATTTATTATCTTCTTGGAATGCTATCTATTTTGATCATCATAAAAATTCACGTAATACGATGCATATGGTATTAAGCGCGCCTCCTAATACTTGTCGCGATCGTTTTAAACAACTAACGAGAGAATTTTTACAAGAAGAATTCGGCGGTCAGCATGATTATTTATTTGTAGCTCATAATGATACTGAACACCCACATATCCATTCAGTGATTTGTTTACGCTCTGTAGAAGGTTATAAATTAAATCCACGAAAACAATACCTTCATTTGCTGCGCAAAAACTTTGCTAAAAAGTGCCGCGAACATGGACTCATGGTTGAGGCAAGCCGTCGCTTTGAAAGAGGACTTGCAGGCCAGTCCTTAAAATCACCTTTAGTTCAGATGAGAAATCGCAATGTCATACCCGCAGTCGATAAAGCCTTAGCAAAACGAGTCCAAGAAGAGCTTCTCTCTAAGCAATCAGCCGATACGGGTAAAGAACAAAGACAATTACGCAATCATGCCGTTAAAAATCGTTTTTATAAGACGGCTAAAAAACTGTTTGAACAACATACTAAAAACGCGGATTCGCCCAATAAAGATAACAGTCTAATGACCGCCAAATTGCTATTGGATTTTTCAAAGCATTTTCCTTCGGAAATGTCGAAAGACGAATTATTGAAAGAGAAATTCATAGCGAAATCCTCGTCATTGACTAAGGATTCCAACTTTTTAGGCTTATACCCTGCGAAAAATCAATTAAATAAAAATTCTAGGGATCTAGGGCTGGGAGAAACCGATTAATCATCTGTTAAATTTTGATCATTAGCCTACTTTCAGTCTCTCCCCTGCCCTACTTACGCAATTCATCTCTATCTTTTATTAACGACTTTGCTATTAAACGTCTTACACTCTATAAAGAAGTAAAGAAGTGTAAGACTTCGTTCTTATTTAAGCTTAAGAAAGAGCTATCTAGCTCGCCTTATAAAAAATTAAAACTGAAACCGAGCATTATTGCTTGTCGCGAAGGAATATTTCTTAAGGTTGCAGTCTGCGTTAATTCATTAACTACTAATTGAGGAGCTCTACCCCAAAAATATTGATAGCTTATATTAATCGATGCTTGATCATTTAGTTTATAACCTAGACCTACTATTAGCTCAGGGGTAACTCCGCGAAACCGCTTTACAGGAGTCACTGTTTCTCTATCAATATGTAATTGTTGATATAACGCTCCTGCTTTTAGATAACCAAATACAGGAATGGCATCTAAGGGAACGGTTTTTACTACCGCTAATAAATCAAGCATCGGTTTTAATTGCAACTCAACCGGAACACCACCCAAGGCATTAATACTTGCAACAGGGAAATAAGGGCGCATCGTATGTCCATTTTGGATGCCTCCTTCTAATCCCACTTGAAAATAGCCTACTCCTGGTAAGAGATAACCTAATCCTAGACGACCTAAGCTGGTATGACCATTATGATTAGCATAGGATGCATAACCAAAAGCACCATTTAAATACCAATGACTGACATCTTCCTCACAACATGCAAAGCTTCCCGTTGTGCTTAAAAAAAACAATATAGAAACTAAATATTTCATAATTTATCCTCTTTATAAATGATTAAAATCGACTGACCGCGCGAACGTGGCCTATGGTGTTTGATTTATTGCTCGCGATGGTTTCACCGGTTGCAAAATTCACTAACCAGGCGTTTGCCACATTAATTTCCGTCGAACTCCAATAAAACTCAGGTACAAAGGATGCAAAGCCTGCTTGATGTAAATTCAAATGAATGAGTTGTAATTCAAACGATGAGGGTAAATACCAAGCGCCGTAACATCGAGCATCGGGCGTAACAGGCGTCTTACAGGGGGTTATTCCATCCTCAGACACTTTGAAATTATGGGCAAGAAGGGCTGCGAAACTGCCCTTTTGTTTATCAATGGTTTGCTGACTAATAATCAATAGCGTGTTCGTTTCACCAGCACCGAGGCCATCCCCTCTGGCATTGGTGATTTTGCTTCCGGATAAACCGTTTCGCCATTCAATCCCTTCTTCATTACAATCAATTTTGCTCGCAATTAATCCATGTTGCCCACTTTCGTCCACATAAAAAACAATTCCCCCATGGTAGTATTCGCCAATCACATGCGGTTTAGGGAGCGCCGATTTAACATTCGCCACCTCATTACTCATTGTTGCTAGCGATTGATTACTGTCGCTACTTAGCGCCTGAATCACCTCGGATAAATGTTTTAAGCCGGTTTGCAATTGCGAAACAGCAATCGTGGTTGACGTACTCTCCTGTTGTAAACTGGTAATATCTTCCCTCATCACAGCAAGGAGTGCGTTAATTGTAGTAATGTTTTGCCAAATATCATCACCTGGTCCGGCACTTGCTGTGTAATTAATAAACAGCAATAACAGCGTCATCAATATTTTTTTCATGTTGAGATCTCATTTCATTTAAAATTTACGAATTGCTCTAATTTTGCCAAGCACTGCTTTATCCAATAACAAGGGTTCTGCCTGATTAGAATCAAGCGCCCAAGATTGAGTAAAATTACCTTCGGTGGAGCTCCAGTAAGTTCCCTCAGGCCTATGTCCAACTGGCGTTTGTTTAAGGTTGGTTAATAAAAGAGATAACTCTTGCAGCGAAGGTAAAAACCAACCGCCATAACAAAGTTCATGGTTTGAAAGTGCTGAACAGGAAGCGCCTTGAGCAGTGACTTGATAATTTGCCGCAAGCAGGGCTGCATATTGGCCATCTTGTTGGTCGACCGTTTGCTGTGCAATAATTAAGCGAGTGTTTGTTTCACCGGCACCTACTCCAAGACCAGCTGCATTAATTAAGCGATCACCACTTTCCCCATTACGCCACTCAATGCCCTCATGCACATCGTCTAAAGAGGCTACTAATCCATGTTGTAAGGAGGCATCCACAAAAAAAACAACACCGCCCTCAATCCTATCTCCAATGTGATGAGACCTAATGGGCAGATTGTTGATTTGCTCTTTAAGCGGTTCTAAATCTCGTTTTAGCTCTTGGTTAATACTTGTAATTTGGGCGCTGACATTGGTAGAAAGCTGATTGAACACATTATTAACTTGCGTTTGCATGGCTTGAAACCCAACATTAAATTCCTTTCTTAATGCATTTGCCACATCCACAACGAATTGAACGGACGCAAAGTTTGAATTCGCATTAGCACTAAACATAGGGAAATAAAGCAGGGCAAAAAAGGCCAAATGTTTTAATTTTGAGCCTCTTTTATTGCGCTTTTTTGAAACAATTTGATTGCTGTTTTTCTTAAACCCTTGCTTTTTTCCAAATTTTGGCAAAAGCAAAGTGAACACCTTTATTTGCGTCATTATCAAAGTCTCTTTAGTTAGGTTAATTGTTTAGTCGTTGTTGTTGACTAGCGAAGTAGGCAGGTTTAAAAATCGAGCTCCTGTTCAGGGGTTTTCTTCTTTTCTAATTGTCGTGAAAACTGATTTTCTTGATGTCTAGTCGACTCTTTTTTTTCTGAAGCATAAAGCGTTAATTGCAATGATTCTTGCCTAAGGCCTTCAAGCCCTTTTTCTTGCAACACATCATTAAAATCTTGTCTAAGCGTTTTAGGTTTACAGGTTAAAAGATTAAATCCTTGGGCCTGAAGCTGTTCGAAGGCCTTATTTCTTTTAGAAATAGACGCCTTAGCGGCTAAATCATTATCAGCAAAGACAATAAGCGTATTGCCATTGCCATTGAGTGCACTGTGGGCAAAATTGGTAAAACTACCGAGGGATGCAAACACTGTTAATTCTTTATGGGCACAGGCTACAGAAAGAGAGGTTTCGCCACCCTCCGCTAACCCATAAAGATTGCTAGTACCGACATGAACAGGAATAAGAGCCCCTTTAGGTAATCCAAAGGTGCGCTTCGGCTCTTCGATAGAGAGCTTTTTACCCTCTTTAGATAAAAAAGTGACTTGTGCACATTGCACCTTGCCTGCTTTATTTTTTCCAATCAATAATAACGCGGGATGCATTTGACCTGTTTCTTTTTCTTTAACCGAAGGTAAGAAACGAACATAAGGGCTACACACGGAGGTATCGATACCCCGACTTTTAAGATAAGTTTCAGCAAGAGTCCCTTCAAGGGGTTGTGAACTATTCGCTAATTGTCTGGCATAGCGGACTAACTTAATTTGATCATCAGTCAATGTTTTGGGTAAATCGCTGACATCGATTTGACTTGAAACACTTTTTTCGGGTGAAAAGTCTAAATAATTGCCAATATAATCGAGCGCTTCCTTAAAGTTTAGATTTTTTTCTTTTTGGACTAATTGAATGAGGTTACCGCCTTCACCGGTTTGATGATCATACCATAGACCCTGTTTAGGACCTGCGATCGTGACAATTAATGAACCCTTATTAGCTCCAAAACGCAATTGCTGATTGTCTTGAAAACGCGGCTCACCTAAAAGCGCAGTTACAAATTCTCGACCTCGTTTATTCAGTGCTTCCGTTAATAAGGGGATATCCCAACGAGAAAATTCATCCCCCTCAATGGTTTTTGAGCGATGATCGGAGTTCAAAATAGCATCAAGGTCTAAAGGAGCTGCGGTTGAATGCAACGAACTCAAACTGATCGTGGGTTGAATTGTCTTCTCTTCAAGGAATAACTGAGTGTCAGTGGAGGCCTTAAGCTCCTGTTCAACGGGGTCCTGAGAGAGATTGAGCTGTTCTTGCAATAGCTTATCTAAGGGCTGTTGGGAAAGACCGGCTTCTAACATCTGCGCTTTAAGGTCTCTGATTTGCTCAGCGATACTTTCTAAACTTATTAGTGGTTTTTGGGGTAACTCCAGTACTTTTGGAACAAGAACGGGTGCTAATTCATCGGGAAAATTCTCATTTGAGGCATCAAGATCGTTAAAGGTTGACTCTTGAATACGGTGAAATACTTTCAGTTGTTGGTTAAAGGGTTTGGCCGCAGTGACTAGACTTTTTTCTTTTCCCTCAATTTGAAGTTGATATTGAATTTGTTGAATCAGTTGCTCATGCAGTTTCGCTGGTGTTTCACTAATGGCTTTAATGGGTTCATTCTTTAATAAGCAATCAAAATCAAGAGTGACTATCGTCTTGGCCGCCTCTTCGGCATAAGGGGTTGCTATTTTTTCATTATAAAATAGGCGTGCTGCATCCAATTTATTATAGATCACAGTCAGTTTTGGGAATTTTTCTAAGACCTCTTCTTTAGGGAGGGTATTAAACGAGGTTATCCATTGCTCTTTTAAGATCTCATTATCGATATCATTAATTCTATTCGTTGCTTCTAATAAATCAGGATTGTAGGGCCACCAACCTTGAGCAATCCCATTTTTGCCAATCAACTGTTTCATAAAATCAACACCTTGGTATTGATAGGTTTTTGATGGAGCACCTCCCTTTGCTTGCGGAATATTTGTTTGCGTACCTATCCAGGAGCTTCGCAAACTCAATGCTTCTGCTTTAATTTCTTCGGCATTTGGCAACGGAATATGACGCGCTATGTCTTTAATCGCTCGGTTTAAACAATCTTTAATGACCTTATCCCTTTTTTCCTCAATAACCCATTGACTAAAATAACGAGTTGCTTGTTTTTTTACTTTCATAAGGGGTGCGAGCTCTGGATATTGCTTAACGGCTTCTTGTTCGTTGCTAAAAAAAGAATGACTAAACTTCGCATAGCGCGCGTGCGCTTCCTGACGTAGTTCAGAATTTACCCGCGCATTGTCATCAAAACTTAAATTAAGTTCATGCCTTAAGGTGCGAAGCTCTTCGGCCCGCAGGAGACTTGCTTCTTCAGAGCGCCCTTCTCGGAAAAATAAAGGAACGGGTTTATTCTTATCTAAAAAATCAAAGGCTTCAAACGCAAGATGTTGGGCACGTAGCTGATTTCGACGATTCGTATTAAGACTTTGCGGTGTTGCAATAAGAACATCATTGAAAAAACGTAGCGCGCTATCTTGTACCTCATAAATAGGCTTAAGTTCAGGATAGTCGTTGATAACCCGCTCACGCGGTTGAGATAAAAACAGGTCGCGTCGTTTTTGATGGCGCTCTTTTTCCTCATTAGCATGAATATAATCATGATATTCTTTCGTTTTAATCCCTAATCGAAGGGCTAATCGGCTTGTTCTTGATAATTTCATTATTCAATTCCTTCTTCTTCAAATGATTGGGCTAAATATTCAATGAGCTCGCTGGTCTGTCCATCGGCTTTAGAGGGGTGACTGGTATCACTCAGAAAAGTCTTTGTATTTGAGGGCTTATATTTGCTTTTAGTATCTTTTTTTGTCTTAAAATTGGTCTCGTTATTGTCTTCATCGAGGGTTTCTTCCATCGCTTCTTTTTTAATATCAATAATGGGAAACTGAGGTTTAACAGTAGGAATAATGGCCGCAGGCAACAGTTTGCGTTTAAACTGCCTGTCTTTGTAATAGGTTATTTTGTGACAGCGAATCACGCCGTCACCGGTGATTATAATTTGTTGCCGCTTAGAAAGGCGTCCAATTTCAGTTGGTGATAACAGCGGTCGTTCAATGAGACTTTCGCTGTAATTACTGCCCTCTCGATTCGTCGCATAACTTCGATTTTTAATGCGAATAGTGCGATTGCCCAGTTCTTTGGATAAAAATTCCTTATCCGTTGGCGCATTTTGGCGAAAGCCTATCTTTAAGTCGGTGTTTTGGAAAAAAATATCGCTTTGATCCCGTCCACCATAAATCGAATAAAATTGACCCACATTCTGAATAATTGGCATAAGATGAACTCCATACCCTGCTAAGTCGCCAAAGCCATCTTTCAGTTTATCCATACGACCAAAGCGATTAATCTCATCGAGCAAGCAAAGTACTTTGTAAGGCTCCTCTTCAGTGGGCAGATGGGACAACATGACGTTTAAAAAAAGCTGCACCAACAAATTAATCAGGGAAGCAAGGCGTGAAATTTGATGGGTTCCAAAAGATAAATACACCGTAATGGGTCTTTTTCGCAGATCTCTAAAATCAAAATCAGAACGATTGGTGGCCGCACAAATAAGAGGGTCTTCCCAGAGTCTTAGCATCGACGCTAAGGTAGTTCTAACCCCTGATTGTTCTTTAGGTGCTTTTTGTAAAAAGTTTTGGATCGCTAAAAAAGCTGGCGGATCGATACTGATTAAATTATCGGCAATGGTATGATCCTGTATGACTTGCTGCAAAAATAATTCTAATTGACCGCCTTTCACGAGGGCTGATAGTTCACTTAACGCAAAATTGCGTTCACTTTGCATGAGCCATAAAAGTAAACCTAAAGCGAGGGAACGTGCTTCTTCTACCCACATTTTATTTTCAGAATCTGAATGGGCAATCAAGATATCTAAAATAAGATGTAGGTCGGTGACGCGTTTACAAGGGTTTACCCTATCCACATAATCTAAGGGATTAATACAATGCGTTTGATAGTGAGTTTGTGCCGGTGAAAAACGATAGACTTCAGAACCTGATTGCGCCCGATAACCACTCGTATAATCAAATATTTCATATTTATTATCCAAGGCTAATAGTGAGCCCTGCCAATGAAGCGCATTAGGGATCACCAGAGAGACCCCTTTTCCTGAGCGCGAAGGAGCAAAGACTAAAAGATGGTTGGTTAACGAGTAGCGCAGCAAAGTAGCACCTAATTTGCCAACGACCACATTACCCTCTTCTTTAAGAAAGCCCATCTTTTTCATCTCGTGACGGCTTGCCCAATGGGCATTCCCGTATAATTGTTTCCAGGCCGGTTCCAATAGCTGATTAAGCTTGCCAAACCCAATTAAACTAAGAGACAAAGTGGGAAAGACCCAAAAATAAAACTGAGTAACAAGGTCCCAATCCCTTGTTTGTGGGATTAATTGAAGGACTGACCAGGGTCTAACAAGTCTTAATGAAAGCTTCATTAGAGAGAAAAAAATCAAAGACCAAAGTGTTGTAAAAATAAAAAGGGCCACAACAGCGCCCATAATCCAAAGATTTAAGCTTAAAAACTTCCTCTGTCCTTTAGGGTTAAGGCTTTTATAAAGACAGAAATAAAAAAGGAGGAACGCAGCACCATTAAAAATCATCGATTACTCCTCCGATATCAATATCCTCAATCAAACGAACCCCCTCTTCATCTCGCCGCATCTGGACCACGACATGAATGGCTGTCCGAATTAATTGTTTTAAACGGTTAACGCTTGCTCCTTGCAAAGAAGGCGATTCACTGAGCATGAAACAAAGCTGCTCTTTTGCACTTGCAATGGAATCTGCATGCAACGTGGTTAAACTACCTGGGTGACCTGAAATACAAGCCCTTAAGAAAGGATAGGCTTCATGAGAGCGCAATTCGGATAAAAAGATGCGATCAGGACGTAATCGAAAAGAAACTTTTAATAAATCCAACATCGAGGCCGAATGCCCTTCGTCGTTGTCTTCATTGGCAAGTAAATGGACACAATTAGGGAGCGTGGTTTTGACTTCCCTTACCCCTTCAATCGTCACTAAGCGTTCTTGAACGTCAATTTCTTTTAAACAAGAGTTAAGTAAGGTGGTTTTAGCTGAAGAAGTTCCCCCACTAATAATGACATTAAGCTTAGAGCGCACCGCAAAAGAAAGGAGTGTTTTCCATTGCTTTTGGTTGGCAAGTTGCTGCAAAGTTGCTTTAATTTTAGCCTCACGCGCAATAAAATGATGTTTCACTTTGTCAAAAGCACCTTTTTTCTCCCAATCAGCAAGGGTTAAACTGAGAATGCTGGGTTTCCTAATGGAATAAACAAATTGCCCTTTTTCACAAGCCGGTGGTAAAACAATCTGACAGCGCTCACCCTGAGGCAGGGTCGCCGATAATAAGGGCTTTGTTTCGGATAAGGATTTATTGTTAAATTCAGCAATCAGTTCCGCAAGCGTTAAAAGCCATCTTTCTGTCAGCGCCTCCAAGCGAACTAAAGAAAATTTACCCTGCTCTTCTAACCAAAGCTCACCGGGTTTATTGATACAAAGTTCAGACACTTGATTCTGATGAAGATAGGGATAAAGTGGGCTTAAGTAGTTCTCAAGGGCTAAGCTCATGCCAAATCCTCCGTTTGTGTAAGCACGTCTTCAAAGGAGATATCCTTATTCACCATAATAGTGATTTCAGTGCCTTGAGGTGGTCTTATCGTGTTTTGTATGGATGAATAGTGTTGAAAATCTTGATTGGCTTGTTGCGCAAAAGCATTGGATAAGCCTTGGCGGTAAGCGCTTTCTGAATTAAAGCGATCGGTGGAGTTCACACCTAGAGTCGCTGCACTGACACTAAATAAAGAACTTAACAGGGAGGAGCCATAACGTTGAAGGTAATGATGATCCACTTCCCCTGTCATCCCCGCCCTACCCAGTGGGTCGCTTCCGGGTGAATCAATCGTGACATAAATACCATTTGATAATTGAACTCGCGTCCACACAACGAATAAGGTTATCTGCCCATTGCTTATTCCTCCTGAGCGATATTCGCCGATAAGCCCTGCCCCATTAGGAAGAAGAGGAATTTCACCTTGATCACCATAAACATCTTGAGTCAAATGGCCACGAATCATGCCTGGTAAATCCGAATCAATGGCTGATTCCGTCACACCACGCAACACTTTTCCTTTACGAATACGAAAACGTAAATCACCAAAAAGACCGGCATTGACTTCTTGAATCGGTTGATTACTGATGCTATTTAAATAAGCAAGATTCGCATTAGGTTGAAAATCAGCTTGAGGATTAGCGCTTCGTTGATTCATTCCTGCGCGGTTTGGACTCCCTACCCCAATGGATAATAAGACAGGACTTTCACGCATTCTTAGTTCATCGTCATGCCGCTGCTTTTCTTCTTGCCGTTTAATTAATGCTTTCAGATTGTCCCGGTCAGTAGGCATTGGCCGCTGTTTGCTTTGTAAGTAACGAATCACATCAAAGTCTTCATTGTGAGCCACGAGCCCAGGCGCTTTCTTTTCCTCGGCACTTTTTTTATTTTGAGGCATGGGAAGCGTTTTATACTCTTTGACTTCATCAGAAATCATATTTTCTGACGATGGAGGCTTAATAGTGAATCGATGAAAGATAAATTTGGCGCCGAACTGCATCGTAATGACGGCGAGCACGATAAGGAAAGCGGCGACCATCCATAGCCCTTTCGATGGCCCTTTGCTGTCTTTAAGTACAGGCTCATCGTCAATGAGTTTCGTCTCTTGCTGGTTTGGTTGTTCAGGTTTCATAAGAAAGTCTCGTCTCTTTAAATGCCGTTTTTCCATTCTTTAATGGCCGTTTCGTTGAAAAGGCAAGTGACGTGCTCTCCAAGACGAAAGGTGTATTGAGGATAGACTCCTTCCACCACCACATAGCCACTTTGTAATCGGTAGTTCACTAAGGATTCGCGTCTTGTTTTTAAATCGACGGCTAAAATGGCAGGAATTGGAGCGCCTGGTTTGAAGCGCAATAAGGTGAAATTGCCATTGTCTTTAGCCACAATGGGTGCGATCGTTTTATCGCCCCAAAAACTATAATTGGCATTCACCTCCGTAGGATTGTCGAAATGACTGATTAATTGATAAGCTTTTTGAGGTGAGCTTAAATGGTGACTGTCTTCATACTCAAAACGAATACGAAAGGTAGGATGTTTAGATTCTTCTTCAGCGCTTAAAAGAAAGGTATAGCTGCGGCCTTTATTAGTCGAAAAATTAAGATTGGTCGTGTTGTTTGCTTTTTTGGGTTTAATACTAATTAGATTTGAAAAATTCTCAGAGACGACATACCAGCCCTCCGCCTTACCCGTACCTGGTTTATCGGTAATGTATTCACCCTTTTGCAGCTCAATGGTTGTGGCATAACCAAAGGTCGTACGCACCTGGACCACTTCATCCTCATCATAGCTAACTATCTTGATCCGACTATCAGTCATTAACCCCCTAGGCGTTTGATTGGCAACGCTCGAAAGCGTATAGCTTGTGATAAGCAAGACAATAAAACACTTTAAAATCATAAACATAAGGACCTCTTATTTATCGTTAGGCAACAATGGGTTGTTTATCATAAAAAATCACCGTAAAACCTAAGGGATTTTTATCCCATTCATCTAAGCTTCGTTTTTTATTTAAGAGCAACCATTTCATCGTAGTTCGCCATTCATTACTGCGCACCACTTTGTGGGTTTCACAATCGATGGTGTTCGTAGTAAAACGAATGTCCAATAAATGGTCTTTATTAAGCTTGTTAATGGAATGAATTGTGACGGTCACGTAATGATGTTTACCTAATACAACGATAGGACTTTTAGCATTCAAATCGGGACGGAGTTCTTTATCCACTTGAGTCCCTACCTTGTCATTCGACATCGCAATCACCCTATGGTATGGCTCATTAATATTAAGAAAATTATACGATTCGCGGTTATTGATATAGGTAGTGACCCAAAAGCGAACCATTTTCCAATTAATTTTTAAGTCTTCACTGTTTAAACGGGTTGGTGTGGTTACTTCCCCTGTGCGTTTATCTACCAACGCTAAAAAAGGTTGTACTTTTTCTCGGGTGATGAGGGACGTAAGACCTACCAAACTAAGGCTTAAAAGTGCAAATAATCCCATACAGAGCATGCGATAGAGTGTTATTTGCTTTTCCTTAATGGTGTAGATATCTTCATACCAGCTACGTGCTTCTTGAAAATAGGTCTCATCTTGTGTGTTTATTGGATTAGTTATTGTCATGATTTATCTCATTAGCCTTTCTTAATAACCTGCTCTTGCTCGGCGTTCTCGTTGTTCTTCCAGTTGCTGGCGTCTTTGTTCTGACCGTTGCCTCGTTTCTTCAAGAAGTCGATTTTGGCGAGTTGAATAGGCTTCTTTTGCTGCAGAGCCTCCTTTTTTCAGTGATGAACCCGCTTGCGAGAGACTAGAGCTTAATTTTTTCCCGTAGTTAGCCATCTGCCCGGCAGAGGCAATGGCTAATGAAGAGGTTAAAGCGGCTGCTTTTTCAGGCGTCACTTTGATGAGATAAGCACTGATTAAGGCGGTGGCAAAATAAAGAATAATGCCAATAAAATCGGGGCTTTTGCCGCCCGTAAATGAAGCCGTATTCATGCAGCTTTGAGCTAAAACGGTCGTCAGTAATAAAACACAGCCCACAAAGATAGGTATTAAAGCGTTACTTAGGCAGGCTCTTACCCAACTTTCTGATAATCCCTGAGTCCCATTAAAAAGAAACATCACTAAAAAATAAGGCGCTAAGGCTAAATAAACGGCTAAGTAAAACTTTGAAATAATGATGATAGCCAGCGCGATTAAGGTAAAAAGAAAGGTCGCTAGGATAAGAAAGAAAGCCGCAAACACTGAACAAACCACCCCTTTAAACGAAATGGGCATGTTAGCGAGTAACCCCATGGCCTGTTTAATACCCGTAATAAACGTGTCATTTAAAGAACCATCGGGTAGAGTATTTCCTTGCCCTTGGAGCAACAATTTAATGATCTGCAAGGGTCCGTTGGTGGCCACATTATAGATAAGAATGTAAAACACACTCCAATTGGTACTGAGTATAAAAACAAAAACGACTTTAACAAGATGCCTTGTCGCATCAGCCAAAGGGGTGTTGTAAAATTTAGCTTGATATAAAAAATAAAGAACATAAAGCGTAAGAATAGAATCCAGTAGGCCTGAGCTTAACCAATGATTTGCAATGGTATTAAATCCGGTTTTTATAAACTCAGCCGTTAAACCATCGATAATACGAATAATATCATCCACAAAAGTCTCAGGAGCTACTTTAAAATCCACGACTTATCCTTTATACCAAGTATTCACATTAGTCCGATTGATGCACCTTAAAGGGTCGCAAGGAGCTTTCAATTCAGGTCGCTGCGTTGCACAGGCACATAAATGCAAGCTGAGAATCACTACTAACGTACGTCTCATTGGTTTCTCCACGCAAAAAATTCGGCAAACTTTTTTTCTTCTTCTGCGAGTTGTTGTTTTTCTTTTTGCGCTTTTAAAAGAGGGGTTGCCCCTAACACCAGGGCTAAAAGGGCTAAACTCACAACCAAAAGACCTAATAAACGATTCCTTATCTTTTTTTTCACCTGGCTGTTCTCCTTTTGTTATTAATTAGTTATGCCATTTAAAAAAGTCATTGGCCCATTTCGCATCAGTCAGTTCTTGTTGACTTTGTAGACTACTCAATTGGGCATTCACTGCATTCGCTTTAATTTGGTAAGCGCTCAATTTTGCCTCTTCAATTTGAATTCGGGCGATTAAATCGAGAATGGCTTTTTGATTCGGGGTTTGTTCAATGCGTTCTTGCAGTTGTTCAAGCAGTAGAAGTTCATCATCAACGCTGTTATAGGCTAGAGTTTGACTTGCTCTTGAAGCAAGTGTTGCTTTTGACAACAAATTAAAGAGTTTGGTTTGTTCTGAATTTTGTAGGGTGAAAAGTTTATTCGCATCGCTGAGTGGAAATTCACTGGCAATTTGTTTTTTTAATCGGGTCAAGGCATCCTTGTCTGTACCCTCTAAAAGACTGTCCCAATTTTTCCCCGAATGCTGCCAATTTTTAAGCAGTGGATTATCGATAGTTCCGTAATTGTAATGACCCGTCATTGCCTTATTGCTGGACTCTAGCAATTTTTTTTGGTTATCGAGCACTTTTAATTGATTCTTCAATTTTGATTGAATCGCTTTTATTTGCTTGATTTGCTCAAGGGTTGCATCTAACAATTTGGCGTCTTCAACAATCGTTAATAGGTCGGCATAGATCACTGAACTAAAGAAAAAGACTACGAGCGTTATTAGGATTTGTCTTTTTTTCATTGACACTGCTCCCAGTAACTATCGAGATGCACCTCAAAATCAGGGAATGAATTATTGTGTTTTTGTTCAAGTATGGCGTTTAACTTCACATAGTAAGGAAGCCAGGCCTCAATGAGGTCCCCTACCCGCGCAGTAATTCGTTGCAGTAACAAAGCTCTCGCTAAATTGCTCGATAAAATCGAGATATCCTCGTTTAATCCGGTTAAGTTTAAACGCGCAACAACACTGATCTTTCCCTGTTTTAACAAGAAATAATGTCCGCCAATGGCAGGCAACACTTCTTTGATAATTTCAAATTCCCTCTCGCTCACATTAAATTGGTTATAGTGTTGCCATTTGGCTTGAGCATTCGCAAAAAAAACTTGTGTTCTTGCTTCGGCAACAATGGAGCAACCCGCAGGACTTAAGGCTAAATCTTCAGGATTTTGTGTATCCATAAGCATCGCCATATTGTTTTTGCGCGGTGTTTTACTCCAATCTTTTAACTGCTCTTGAAAGAAAGGGTCGCTTAAGGCTTTCCAACCTTCAGGAATAAAGACCATCGTTGGTGAGGCATCTAAGCACTCACTGATGCGATGAAATAGATACATTAATGCCGGGGTGCTCACTTCAATAAAGCTTTGATTCAGTAACTTTCCAATGTCAAAACCAATCATTTTATTATTGAACGTAAAGGAGTCTTTTTCGTTATCAAAAAGCCATGCATGTTGACCATCGGAATGCCAACGATCAAACCGCTCTCTTAAACTTCCCGGTTCAGCCACTCCTAAAAAGGGAGCTAAGTGACGGTATCTGCGACTTGATTCATTCAGTTCATACATCGCATGGATGGCTTTTTCAATGCGTTTTTCTTCCTGAGTAGATAAAGGCTTTGAAAGGCTTAGGATTTTTTTAAGAAGTAAAATATTAAACGCTCGATTTTCAGGGCTATCTTTTAATTGAAGAGGAGCCATGCCAGAGGCTTTTCCAGGCTCCATTTGATTATATTGTCCACCTAGAGCACGAGTGATAACTTCCATTCCTCGGTCTTTATCAAATACAAATCGCCAGCCACCAAACTTGAGGGAAAACGCTAAAATGGCAGACAGTAAGAGTGTTTTTCCACTGCCCATTGGCCCTATAAAAATGGAGTTCCCCACTTGCCCAACATGGATATTAAAATAAAACGGCGTACCACTTAGGGTTTCCAGTAAGGTTAGTGCCTCTCCCCAATGATTGCCTGACGCTTTTCCTAAAGGATAATTATGTAGGTTGGCAAAACTTGCTAGGTTTAAACTACTAATTAATGATTGACGAATACGATAGGCTTGGTTCCCCGGCAATTGCGCCCAAAACGCTAATTCAACCCCCTGCTCTTCTCGGACAATGCCAAGCCCTGCCTCTTGATTTAATTTAGCGTCAATGTCATAAATGGCTTTGTTTAAGGAATCTAGCTCATCAGCGATAATACAAAGACTTAAGTGGTGTTCACCACAAGAGGCAATGCCTGCTTTCAATTCTTCTACGGCACTATTAATTTTGTCGGCCAGTAAGACCGAATCATCGGTTTGCTCCATTTTTCGTTGCTGTCGTTCAAACGCATCGATGGCAAGTTGATTGTGTTTAAAGAAAAACGATTGTGTCATTATCAATTCACAAGAGGCATTTAATAAGGTATCCATTAAACAAGCTTGGGTTTCTTCGGGATATTCTTTTAACGACAACATCGCCGCAAAACGACTTTGACCACTGACATCCCTAATCTGAATCACCCCTCTTCGTCTTGCAAAATGATGTGATTCATAAGCTAAATAGTTATCTAAGGATTGAATCGGTGCGTTCACAAAACGGTCTTTAAGATTCACTAAATAGGATAAAAATGACAGCACTTCAGAATGAGCAAAGGGCTTTTGAAGTGTACCCAATCGTCTGCAACCGTAGGCTTTAAATAAACTGATTAAGCGCGAGCTTTGTTCATTCAGCGTTTTGATGCCTTGACTAAAATACGCCTGTTGTTCTTTATGCGTTTCATTGGGCTTATGTTGTGCTCGCTTTTTATTCGTCCTTGCTAAAATAGGTGCTTTAACCATCAGTACAATGTAGATAAAATTTTGATAGCGCTTTTCCGTTTTTAATTTTTCTTGATAACGACGATTGAACTCTTTGGCATAACCTTCTGGATAAGTGCCTTGTGGATAATCGTGATGAGGTTTCTTAATTGTATAAAAACTAATCGCAATTTGGGGAGAAGCCATTTGATACAGAGCGCGATTGCGAATTTTTTTACTGTCATCTAAGAAAAAATCATCTTCCGTATGAAAAGGCATTCCCTCCAAAGTGAGTATTTGCAGTAACTCTCCTTTTTTCGTGACGACGGTATGCTTATCATAAAGATGTGACCAGGGAAGATGTTTTTTACTGGAAACTTCCTTAAGTTTCGTTTTTTTTAAAAAACTCGTTAATGGGCTATAACCATTCACCTCATCGAAAGGTGTTTTTTGGCATAAACTGAAGTTCGATAATAAGATTTGTATGGCCTTATCTTCCTTAAGCGATAGCATCATCATCAGTAGATGAACAATGATCATGCTCCATAAGGTAATAAAGATACTCCATACACTTTGAGAGCTAAGGTAAGCTATCAACATCAGCACAACAAAAAAACCAATATTTAGGATCACAAAATTAATGGGGACGCCTAGTACCTTAGCGCTTCTTGTCATGCCTTTGGCAAGCATATCTTTTTCTAAATATCGAACCTGTTCGCTCATGATTACTGAAGGACCTGTTTAATCAAGAGAACAACAGCAGGTGTTCCTACTATCAAAGCCGTTATTAAAATGGGTTTTACGACCTCTCTTGCATCTTTATGGCCTTGATAAAATTGCCACAAGTTAAACATAATGACCGGTGCCAGTATTGATAACGACAAACTTATTAATATATTACTTAACCAATCAGACGCCTTATTAAAAGGGTCAATGTCATCAGCAAACACTAAATTGGAACTAAGACCTAATCCTAGTGTGAGTAACACAGTATAGAGACGTTTATATCGCCGATTTTCGGTCATATTTCATCCTTAATTTAATATTTATTTTTTAAATAAATCCCTAAGCTGAGTGCTTAAATCATAGCTAGAAATTTTTTTAAACTTATTTCCATCTATGAAAGAGAATAAAACTTATTTACCTAAGTAAATCAGTGATTTTTACAGCCAACAATCTTTATTATCTTTTTATTGTCTTGAGCTGAACTATTTCGTGCATCCTCTTCAATTTTGTTATAAATTTCTTGCCGATGAATAGGAATTTCTCGAGGGGCTTCAATGGCGAATTTAACCTGATTTCCTTTAATACCAGCGACTGTTAATTTGATATCAGTCCCAATCATTAATGCCTCACCTATACGTCTTGATAAAATCAACATCGTTTTCTTCCTTCCCTTAAATTATATTTCTCTATTTAGTTGGGCTTAAATCCAATTGAATGACGCTATCCTCAGTCCCTTCAATACCAAACCGTACTAAATCTTCATGCATACCGCAGAGCATAATTTCTATCTCATGATTGATAATGAAGCTTTGGCCAATGCCTCTTTCTATCTCAGTGACCACCTTTGTATGAGCACCCTTTTGGTTATTAATTTGCTGAACCCCTCTTTCCTTATAGGTCATGGAAAACCACCACCTTTCATTATTATTTTTCAGTATTTTCTCCATAAAAAATCTTCCACATAATCCCCAAATTTGGGGATTGTTTTTTAATTTTATTTGTGATAGTTAATTTTAATTTTTGGTGACAATATAACTTAGAAGATACTTGAAAATTGATTCCAAGCTTTTCGAATAGAACTGGCATAAAAGGGATAGAAAAGAAAGCGGAAAAATGAAAGATAAACACCCCGCGCTTACTGCTGGTATTGATTTATGGAAATAGGATTTATTTTACCGATAAGGCCGCGTTGAATGGACTCAAACATCGCCTGAATCAAATTGTCACAGTTTAATGACGTTCGAATTCGTTTTAAGTATTGTTCTACAGTGTGAGGACTAATATTGAGTTCTTTTGCTATCACTTTGGTCTTTTTACCTTGAGCTGCTAAAAGTAAACATAACTGCTCACGTTCAGAGAAGGTGACCATATCAAGATATTCCTGACGTATCACGGCATCTCTAAGTCTTTTATTGTTTAAAATGAATGAAAAGCGATAATCTGGATTTTTCTCAATAATCACATCCAACATCGCATCAACAAACTGGATACAAAAAAGCGCAAATTTATCCTTATCCTTTTCTCGCCAATGAGAGTGAGTACTACTTGATCCGACTCCAATACCTTCAAATATAAAAGAACATTCATTATGAAGTCTTTCAATCGCAATAACAGATATTTGTGAGTCTGTAGGAACGCCCTCTTTCAATGGACTAGCCAATTCGAAAGTGCTTCGATCACTAAATAAAAGTTTCATTTTAAAACCTGCAATCCCATATTTAGCTAAAGGTTTCGTCAGTGCAGCAATTTTTTCTTGAATAACTTGATTCATTGAAGTCCCTTTTAGTTAAAATTAGTGTACGGTAAACGCTAACTGCTCTTGCTGCAGCTGAAATAAGAGAAAATCGTAGGCTTTGAAAGCTTCGATTGCGGTTTCATGAAGCGATTTTTCTTCAAGCGCCTGGTGCGCTGAATCCAATTTCAAAGCACAATCATAGAGCAAGTGAATTAACTCAAGCGCACTAAACGCTTTTAAAGCGAGTGGTTCAGTCATGGTTTAACTCCTAAACAAAGTTTGATTTGTGTAAGATAGTGACGAGCAATAGCATGATCGGATTGTTTTTTAGGAATAAACAATTCAAAAGGCTCAACCAACTCATGGCCTTGTTTCACTAACGAGCACACCTGTTCATAAACACTTTTAAAAATAGGATAGGCAACATAGTCCGCTTCAATATCGAAATACTCGGGTGGCAATCGCTTAGCAATCACTTTCACTAACGGGTGAACCCCATGGGCTTTGGTTTTATACGCTAAGCTTGTGAGTTCGCGATAAGCTTCGTCCATACCAGGTAGATTCTGCTCTTCATAAAAAGCCAAACACAGCGCTCTAAATTGCAAACAGTTAGGTGGAAATTCGCAAAACTTGTGTCCCGTTGATAGATTGCTCAGTCGCTCTAGCCCTTTCTCTAAAGCTAGTGGCGTTAGGGTTTTAAGTGTTTCATACCAAACACCAGTTGCATCATGTGTTCCAAATTTATTAATAAACAACTGGCCGTATATGGCGGTTAGCTGTTGCCATAGCCACGAGATATTCGACGGAGAAAGATTCATTCTCGTCGAATGAGTCTGTGAAACTTGGACTGCATGGTGGACAGGCATCGGCGTTGGCTTGAAGGACTGCTGCCATTGCTGATTCATAGCTGTTGGTATAGGCTGAATATTCATTCACACGACTCCTTGCTTTTCCTTGTGTTGGTTGGTTATTGCGTTGTTTTAATTGGCTGTACTCTCTTTCGCGCTCAAGCCATTTGATAAAAATCGGATTAAAATCAACCCACTGGCAGCCGTTGGCTAAGTTGTAGTGGACGAATTTTTTAAGCTCTTCGGAGTTTAATACCTGGTTTAGACCTCTGCTTAAAGCGATTTCTATCGTTTCTTGATTTGGGGAAAAATCAGCTGAAATCGGTTTTTTGTGATTTAAAACGCCCTCACTTGTTGTTAGTTTGTTTTGTTTGTTAATAATATTAATATTCTTTACAGGCTTTTGGAAAAAGCCATCTGTGGCTAATTCCTCGTTTTTCTGGGTGTTCGAAAGTCCTAAGAGAGCGGGTTTATTTATTGAGTCTATTGTATTTTTTTTCCTGCTCTCACCACTTTCCTCTTCCCTGTACACTTCTTTTTTATCGAAAAAAAGAGCGTAAATTTTTGGCATATTAGTGAATTGGAATTTTAGCTTTTGGCCATCAGTAATGATTCTAAAGTCGTTTGAACAGCATTTAGCAACAGTTCTTAAATAGCTTCTTATTGTTTCAATTTTAGGTATGCCAGCTCCCTTTCTGCCCGGCGCATGGTCAACAATTAATAGTGTAGCAAGATCCCGATATGTCAGGTTATCCACTATACCTGTAGAAGGATTTGCTCTAGTTATCAACAATTGAATTAAACGACTCGAAGCACAAGGTAATCCGATAAAAGGATTTTCAATTTGTTCTCTCGCTAGATTGTATAATTTAATGTCTTCCATTTAATAATTCCTATCCTAAAGCTTTAAATCGAAATGGTTTATTTTTTTAAACTATTCTGCCTTAAAAAAATTAAGTGTCAATAAATATAAACTACTTTAGGGTATTTATTTTTACAACACACACGATAGTGATTTATATTAATGCTCTAATTAATCAGCTATTAATTGACAGGAGAGATAGGGGGTAGATTTTGGATAAATAATTTCGAGCCAATATCGATGTTAGGTTTTATAATTTGGCGAATTGCAGATCAAGATATGAATCATATGACTTTTTTAAATTTGATTTTGTTAACAAGATGATTTAGCTTATAGACAACCTGTTTTTATTTATAGAGTAATAGAATAAGTGCCCTCTCCTACTGAAACTCCTAGTGATCAAATAAAAAAAAAAATAAAAGAAACAGGGATTAAGCAAGTCCATCTTGCAAAAAAATTAGGTATAAGTCCACAACATCTCAATAAAATTCTTGCCAAAAAACAAGAGAAAAGCCAATATTTGCCTAAGATAGCTGAAATTTTAGGGATGGAAGAGTCTTTAGTTGAATTTGATAAAATAATAAACATACCCATTCTAACAGAAAAATTTATAAAATCTTTATCAGATGGATTATCTTCATTTGAAGATCTTAAGCACCTTACCTTTAAAACCTGGCCATCAATAATTTCAGATGAGTATTATTTTTTTGGTTATGAGCTTACAGAATGTATAAACTCTCAAATAATCAAAGACGATTTATTAATTTTCAGCACACTGTTACCTATTGATATGGCAGGAAAAATTGGAATTGCATTTATAAAAAATAAGAAATTGATCTTTATTGGCAAATTAAAATACAATCAAAAAAATTTAGTAATTTATAATGAAAATGATTGCTTTGATTTTAGAAAGGGAGATCAGTTGCTCGGGGTAGCCATATATTTGGAAAGAAAAATAGAAAAAGGGTTAATATGACAATTAGAACTATTAAAAATGTACCTCATGATCTCTTACCTATAATACGAGATATAAGCGACCAGATAACACTTCTACGTAGTGTGAAAAGTGCAATTGATCATAAAAATTTGCTTGATGCAGCTGAAAACAACGCGTTTTTAATAGAAAAATATTTACTTACACTAGATAAAGAAGCCCAACAAAACAATATCGAGAAAGCGAAGATTTGAAAAACTTTAGATAAACGGAAACCTCTTTTCTTGTATCTCAGTAATCCATGGATACTTTGCGTTTTCAATTTCAAAATCAATTGCACCAGTAGTAATATAAATTTTATGAAAACCTTTTTTATGTATGTCTTTCGCGTAATCAATACCACTTCGTTCGGACTGCAAATCTAAGTCAATGTAGATAGGAATATCTTTTTCAAAATTATTTGCATCCACTAAAAACGCATGAATATCATTGTAAGTTACAATTTTTAGTTTTTTAGTTTTCGCAAAAAATTCCCAAGATTGGGTATTTCTAGGTTCATCATCAATAAATATCAAGCTAATTTGCTTTTCAGAAGTTTGAACTTTTTTCCGTATTTTAAAATAGGGTACTAGATCTTTTGGTAAAATCTTAAATCCTCTTTCAATTGCTTCCTTCATTATTTTTTGATTATATAAACAACTTGTGACTAAAATTTTTGTTGCGTCTTTAGGCGCTTTGTCTAAAATATAAAGTCCATTTTTATCTTCATCAAAAAATTCATAATCACAAAAAATCACTAATTTTTTTTGCTCAGCTACCATAAAGCTTAATGCATCTTGCGCATTATAAAAATGTTTAGGATTGAGATCTTTAAAATTCCTGAGCATATCATCCCAAACATCGTGTACTGCTTTACTATCATCAATAAAAATTAATAGTTCATCGCTCAGTGCATGATACTCACTTATACACCAAAATGGAGTATCACAAGGTGGTAGAGAAATATTCACTGTAGTTCCCTTCCCTTCATTTGAAATAATTTCTAATTTACCATCAACCTGATCAACGAATTCAATTGCATGAGGTAACCCTAAATTAGTTTTGGCTTTCTCCATTCTACAATTAGCAAAAATTTCTTTAATAAATTCTGGACTCATTCCCTTTCCATTATCTTTAATTGAAATTAAGGCACCCGCAAAATTAACTTCGAGACATATTTCTACCAAACCAGTTTTTGGCATAATAGCGTTAACAGCATTATTAATAATGTTAGATAACATTCTTTTTAAGTTTATCGAATTAAGGTAAACCAAGGTGAAGGCATCACCAGGACTAACCATAAATTCAAATTCTATATTTTGTTTAGCATATTCCATGCGTTTTTCTGATAAGATCTCTTGTATACAAGAATGTAGAAAAACATAATTATTTTCGTCTTCATTTATATTTTTATTTTTAAATTTTGAAAGTAAACTCCACGCAATATCATCTAGTCTTCTAATGGCAATTCTTCCGAAATATCGCTCAGACTCATCTAGCTTCTTTTCTACCAATCGAAAAAATGAATCGACCGCTAGCAGTGGAGAACGCATATCATGAGCAACCTGAGCTAAATTTTTTCCAATTTCGATCTCAAATTTATTTTCTTTATATTCTTCAATTTCCTTGGCAAGATAATGTATTTCTTTTATATATTCATTTTTCAAAGGGACATTATCTTTTAGATTTGTTTCAATTTCTTTAATGGGATTAGCAAGATATTTATTAGTTAATAATTTAATTAGCCTCTGAGCAATTAATAAACCAAAGGTTGAAATAATAGAAATTATAATTGCAGGTATGAATAATTGATAACGACTAGGAGTAGTTTGTTTTATCGAAACTAATTCTTTTGAAGAATTAACTATAGAGAATGATCCAAATTTTCCAAAAAAAAAAGGGTTAAATGTATCACATTTACTATTTTTATAGTCACAAGGTTTTATATTTGAATTTAGTTTAGCTAGACGATTAAGATATGAATTTTTTGAGATAAAAATAATTATTCTTGCGTAACAATTCCCATAACGGTTATTTATCTGTCCATTTAAGTAACAAAGGTTTAGATTTACATGAAAAGAAGAATCACTGTTTCCAATATCTAGAATTATTCCATTATCATTCTTATAGACTTTTAAACCTGAAATTAAATCATTATCAATAAACTTATTGAATAGGAACATCATGCTAACAGCATTCAATTTTCTACTATACTCACCTTCGTTAATATAACTTACAAAGTCTTGATTATTTACAATTATACTTAGTTTTTCTGATATATTTGATTGTAGAATCGAATTGGCATTAGCGAGTAATTCTTTATTGACCTTTTTTGAGTTTTTTTCAAATCTATAATAACTTGTATACATAGCTATTAAACTTATACATAATCCAAATACAATCAAAAATGTCATTAAATGATTTATTACTCTTTTATAAGAATCTATGTCTGTAACATTTGTAATATACAAAATTAACTTTTGAAGGGAATTATTTATCATAATTAATCAAAGTTATTTTTACTGATATTAAGTTTTATCTTATTCCAGTTATCATTATATTCTTTCTCGAAGTTTTCTACTGGTTGGATCATTCGTAACTTTGGTAAAGTCTTTTTTGTCTTTTCATATAATTCTCTATACGATTTATCATTAATATGATTTTTAAAATATGGGGAAAAAAAATAGGTGTTATTTTCAAAATATTCTAAGGTAGACTGATTTTGCAATACATTTGCTACACAATTTGCTTCGGGCGTATCTTTCATTTGAACAATTAAATCTGTGCAAATGGAGCTAGCATTTGATGGAATCACAAATTTATAAGGTTTTCCAGATTTTTTAATATACAACAATGCGTCCCCTGACCAGATGTAACTAAGCGCAAAATTTTTACTGTCATAAATTCTATTAAAATCGCTGGTAATATAGACCTTACTATTTTGAGTCATTCGCTTTAAATTTTCATAAGTCAATGAAACTGTTCCATCACTATTTTTTTGAATAGCTTGATCGTTACTGAAGCCAATTGTCAATAAATTTCCTATTTCCCCAGAGTCATCTACTAAAATTACATTATTCTCTTTAGCTGATTTAAAAATATCACTCATTTTTTGATCTGGAGTAATATTGATTAACTCGGGATTATACATAAATCCAACTATTGAATGGGTAAAAAAAGCCGTGTTTTTTGTGTAATTTTTTGTCCGATAATAGTTTTTAAAATATGGATAATAATCATTAGATGATTTCCAGAGATTACTATTTTCAATATTTGGAAGTTGATTTTTTATACTACCATAAACCATGTTGCTGAAAATCATAACATCGTAGTAGTTTCTTTGTTTATAAAAAGTATGTAAGAATTCTGCATTTGTATAATAAGAATCATGTGAGAAATTTACATTACATTGACTCTCTACTGCATTTTTAATTCTCTGATCTTCCAAAAAGCCATAAAATGCAATTACATTAACAATTTTTTTAGAATCAGTATGAATAACTTCAGTCGCTTGCGTATTATTTATTATAGTTATACAAGCAAATAATATTGCTATTTTCTTATTTCGATAAATCATTTTCTATCATAATTTAAATCGTTAATTATCTCACTTGTATTCTTTATACATGCAAAGCCAAAAGATAAATTCTTTATTGCAGATAGGTGTAAATCTTCGTTTAATGTAGATGTTGCATCGCTAATAAAAAATACTTTATAACCATGCATAAAAGCATCTCTAGCTGTTGTTTCACAACAACAATTAGCCATAACACCTACTACAATTACATCTGTAATATTATTTTCCTGAAGGATGTTATCTAAATTTGTTTTGAAAAAAGCGCTGTATTGATTTTTATCAATAATAGTCTTTCCTGTCGTATTAAATCCTTCGAGCATTTTCCAACCTTCGCTGCCATATTCAATTTTATCACCACCCCACCACTCTATCATTGACTTTGAAATTTCAGAGCTATCATTATGGCGCACATAAATTGTTTTTACTCCGGCTTTCTCAGATGCCTCAATTATTGATTTAATATTGTTAATCTGTCTATCAGATATTAATTTTAAATCTGTTAGAAATACATTCTGCATTTCTATAACAATCAATGCTGCTCTTTTTGGATTTATTACAAAGTGGTGCGTGTTATATTCTCTTATTTGTTCTAAATCAATTGTGTAATTCATGACCTATCCAATTCCATATTTTATATTTTATATTTTATATTTTATATTTTATATTTTATATTTTATATTTTATATTTTATATTTTATATTTTATATTTTATATACATGATAAATTAACAAAGTTTTTTACCTGCAAAAAATTGCTTATATTTTTAATTTTTTTGACGGATTTTATCATACTAATCTCATAATCTGACATTCTAAAATTCAGTTTTTTGCCGGTACACTTACAACAAATCACTCAAAACACTTCATAATAAATTTGAGGCACCAATAATTTCAGATATAGATAATAAACAAGGAATAAATTGAATTACATAGTGAAAATTGTACAATTCCCCAAATTCATCCACCTACTTACCATTTAATTTGCTCACACTTATTATTAAGTAATTGTAATCAGTTGTATTTAAAATATCATTAACTAGATTTATATTTTCTATTCTAAGAAAACATACAGCATCAAACAGTCTGTAATATAATCTAATCACCAGAATTACTCATTATCGAATCAAAAAACATTTTATCACCTAAGCTAAGTCTAATTGATACAGCTTTTCTAATTAAACCAGTTCTAACATCCTTCATTAGTGGTTTAGTTAATTTAACCTTTTTTTCTATTTCAAGAATTTTATTTTTTGTTTCTTCTGTGAAAAACACTTGGGTAGCTCCTTCTAAAGGCTCTTGATTTAAGCCCTCATAGATATCATCTATTAATTCTGCATAGTCAGGGTCCTTTTCATATTCCCCCCATTTAATTTCTGAAAGTGTGTATATATAGTAATTCACAGCATCATCTACTAATTTAGATTGCTTTCCTTTACCAGTGTAATCCTTGTCTGCTTGCTTTCTTAATTTTTCTTTTATATCTGTAGGAAAGCGAATACAAACAAGCCATTTTTCTTTTTTTTGCGGAACCGCAAAGAATAACTTTTTACTCTTTCTTTTCTCATTCATAAGAGATCCTGTTAAATCAAAAAAATCAAAAATGATTAAATTATTATTTAAAAACAATAAGTTACGCAAATAGTGACCCGGGTCACACTATTTCAGTTAACGCTATCTCTTTAACTTTATTTAATATATTTTCTAGACTTTTGAAATTCATCTCGTTAGTAATTTGATTAATTTCAGGGAATCTTGATAGTAGAAATTTTTGCAAGATAAAAGACTCCCGTTCATCACTTACTTTAAAAGTAGCATATTTCTTTTTGGCACCACCCTCTCTGCCACGTGCCTTTATTTTATTTTTGGATGGCTCTTCTGGTAATTTAGAATTGTTCATTAAAGCATTTTCAATATCTGTATATGACTTAGGAACAAGAGTTCGAATCATCTTAAAAGTTAATTTATTTTCTTTAATCATAGAAAAGAAAATTGGTGGATAATTATTTGGTTTTGTACAAATAGTACGCAGAGCACTCGCTATACTCTCATTAAGCCCAATGATAGAGGACAATTCTTTTTTAGTTAGAGATTTAGTACTTGGATCAGACAATATTTCTTGAATAATTTGAAAATTTTGTGAAACAGTTAATCCTTTTCTTAAGTTATTCTCAGACAACTGTCTTCTTAATTTTCTATGTTTTACTTTTAGTTTCGCAAGGATACTTTCATCAGTGATTTCAATACAAGTAAGCGTAGGAACACCAGCCATCATTCCAGCAAGACGGCGCTGATGTCCTTCTAAAATTACATACCCAAACTCCAAATTGTTATTACGAAAATATTCTAGATCATTTTGACGATCTGCCAAAAAAATCTCAATTGGCTCAATCAACCCATCATTTCTTATGGAAAATGCAAGATCCCTTAAGAAATTATAACTATCCTCTGCTCTATCATCGTCAATATTCTGTAACGTTGAAAACTCTGGAATCTCATATTCTCCCGTTTCAGGATTAACTCTACAAAGAGAATTCTCCTCTCCTAATTTTAAATATTCTTTTAACCATGCCTCATCGATGACCTCTCCTGGCCTAGGATTCTGCGGATCAGGAATCAACAAAAAAGGGTCGTGTTCGACAAGTTGTTTTCCACGTGTATATTTTAAGCTTGCGGTAATTCCAGCACGGATAACTGTATCCGGTTTCTTTGCCTTAGATGTTAGCGAACTCGTGATTATCTTCTTTTTTAGTGACATGGTCCTTTTCTCCTAAGACTTTGTTATATACAAACTCACCTAATGCGACAGCTTCAATAGCAAACCTATCATTATCTTTTAATTCAGTATAAGGTGCAGTAATTGGAGCCTGATCTTCATCTATATCCACTGCTCTTGGAGAATCATGAATCTCAACATCTTCAATAAGCAACGTGTTTAACATCGGATTATCTTTTATTGTATCTATGATTCGGTTCTGAGGCGTTCTTTTATTGTAGTCAACTTTATTTTTCAATAATCCAATGATTTTGGCCTGTACATCAGCTGGACGGTAGATATTCTGGCGATTAACAAGATCAACCATACCTGCTAAACCTTGAAGAGATTTATTGCTGAGCTCCAAAGGTATTAAAACATGTGTTGCAGCTCTGATAGCACTTTGTGTTAAGGGGCCTTTTGCAGGCGGGGTATCGATGATGATCAAGTCATACCCACAAGATATAAATTCATCCATGGCAAAAAAATCGTAAGGGCGTTGTACGATACTTTCAAGGGTATCTGAATATTCAAAAGATTCGATACCTTTTATAAGAGCTGCATTGCTTGGAAGAATATCTAAATTATCTAAATCTGTTGGGTAAGGAACGACTGGGTTCTCCGTCCACATATCTAACGCCGAAGAGCGACCATCCCATCCATCATCTTCGGGATTATTAGGGTCATAATCAGGATGTAAAGGAGGCTTATAATTAGACATTTCTCTTATGCGGGTATCTCTGAGGAATCTATATGACATATTTCCTTGCGGATCAAAATCAAGAACCAAGACTTTTTTATTTTTCTTGAATGCGATATAGGTTGAAATCAATTGACTAATAAGACTTTTTCCAACTCCACCCTTATTATTCGCAACAACTAACACTTTAGGATTTTTTGTAGGCATATCTTCTCCATAAGCTAAAAATTTACAATTACATTATCGTAAAAATAATGAATTTACAACTTATTTTCAATACCGTATTGAGTATTGTTTCAATAATAAATCTTGAAGGGAAAAACATTGCTATCCCGCATAAAATCAGGATGTTAGATGAATAAAATATGATTGATTTATTTTTTGTATTGAGTATTGACAAATAATCTTTCGATCACGTATAAATCGTATTTTAAAGGTTATGAATGAATTAAATAATCTTAATAATTAGGTTATTTATAACAAATGATTTAGAAGAATAAGAAAATAAAGAGAGGAAATAGTGTAAAACTCTATTGATGTGTGAAGCCAGTTATGAAGAGCTGCAACTCTCCATAACTGTAAATCCAGCTTGGTACGAAGCTAAATTCAAAAAAATATAAAGGGATCAGTTTCTTAATATTTTTTTGAGTAATCCAGTTATATTTTAGCTTTGTTCCCTAAAAAAAACAATAAAGATAAGGATATTATCTATGGGGAACCTTTGTTCAATTTTTCACTCGAGATTTAAACGTCTCCGCAAAGTCATTCCATTGGCTCGTAAGGCGCAGTTGATGGATTATATTTTACTTGGTTGGCAAACCAGCACTTACAAATTAAAGGGTTCTACTAATAAATGGTTTATGAAGCCCTATAAAGAAATTGCACAAGACACTGATATTCCCGTAAGCACTCTCCACCGCTATATCAAAGAATTAGAGGAGGAGGGTTTTATTGAGCGCAGGCGCTCTAAATACTGTCGTACAAAAAAAGATGGGGAATTTAATTCAACGATAGGCGCTTATATCAATGTGACCGATAAACTGCTCGCAAAGCTTAAGACTGAACCTGAAATTTCACCAGCGCCAGCCGTAGTTGCTCCTGCGCCTGTTAACAATAGTACTAACGACGATAATAGGAGATCTGAGCAAGAAACTCCGTTAGAAGGAGATAAGCAAAATCAAGACCGCTTTGATTTAAAACAAAATGAGAGAATTGATTCTCTCATTTTGAGGGAATCTTATATAAGAGATCTTTATATTTCTTCTCCTATTAATACTATTAGCTTTGGTAAAACCTGTTCTGTGGATAAACCAACCCTTCATCGGTTGACTCAAGCCTTTGATTCAGTCCAACAGTTCCTCTCACAAGAGGTAAAGGAAGAAGTTCCAGACGCTATCAAAAATTTAGTTGCAGGCACTTTTTTCAATTTAATCATTAAGTCTCGAAAGGAGTTCTCATCGCCTCAACAATTAGCAGCTGAATACTTATTCGCTTTATTGAACGTTGATTTTTACTTACCTAAGATTTCTTGCTTAAGACATCGAAATAACATTTTGTCCAAAATGATTCGCGACAACAGTTGGCGAACGCCTAAAGGGTTTTACAAGCATTTTTATTTAGGTCAATCGTTTAAAGACAAAGAAGACTTGCGTGAAAAACGCTGGCTTCGGGAAAAAGAAAAGGAAATGAAGCAAAAAGCCTATGCCTTTGAGACTGTAAACGATGAGCGCCTTCAACGAGTGGAGGCTCAAATGACAGAAAAGAACGATTTAATTGATGAGCTGACGAACAGTATTTATCAACACTCAGACGAGGACGTGATAAATACCATTCGTGAGCGTATTCGATTGCATCGAAAAGAGCTTGAGGCTTTATGGGCTGAACAACGTCGCATTGAGCAAGAAATTGAAGCGGAAGAAAAGCGCTGTGCCTGAGGATAGAGGATAATGCCTAGTCTAGGGGAGGGTAATCCTTAAGAATGGTTAGTGTCGGCCTAGTAACTTATCCACAGAATTTGTGGGTAAGTAGGCTAACTCTTTTGTATAAGTAACTCTATGAGTTAATAGGAATAATTCAAAATATGACCATTTAGGTGGAAATTCTTCTTACAATTGCTTTCATTTTATTCTACTATTGATTGATGTACACCAATCATAGAATAAAAAATCATGGTACGAGGCGGAAAAAGACCTGGTGCTGGACGACCAAAAGGTCAGGGCAAATATGGAGAACAAACTAAAGCGATACGCATTCCTCTTTCACGCATCAACGAGGTGATAAAGCTCATTGAGCATCAACCTTCAATGCCTTATCCCATTCCTTTGTACTCAAGTACCGTCAGAGCAGGCTTTCCATCGCCCGCTGATGATTACATCGAAGACTTTCTCGATTTAAATCAGTATTTAGTTAATCATCCGGCATCCACCTTCATGGTGAGGGCTTCAGGGGACTCCATGACTGATGTGGGTATTCAATCAGGGGATTTATTGATTGTCGACCGAAGTATTGAAGCAACTCATGGTAAAGTCGTGATTGCAGCGATTAATGGTGAGCTCACCGTGAAACGGCTTTCCCGTGTCAATGGGCGTATCAAGCTTTTGCCAGCCAATGATAAATACAAACCTATCGATATCACTGATGAACAAGACTTAGTGATTTGGGGTGTGGTTATTCATGTCATTCATACCTTTGGGTGACTCATGTACGCATTGATTGATTGTAATAATTTTTACGCGAGCTGTGAGCGTCTATTTCGTCCTGATTTGCGCAATAAACCCATTGTAGTCTTGTCCAACAACGACGGCTGCGTGATTGCGCGCTCGAATGAGGCTAAAGCGCTCGGTATAAAAATGGGCTGTCCTTTTTTTGAGGTGAAAGCGCTTTGCCGGCAACACAAAGTAAACGTCTTTTCTTCGAATTATACCCTTTATGGCGATATGTCGCATCGGGTGATGTCCGTTATTCTTGAAAACTGGACGGATGTGGAAATCTATTCCATTGATGAGGCTTTTTTAGATTTAAGTTCGCTGCCTGAATTAGAGCACGACCGTTTTTGCTTGAATTTGCAACAGCGTATTTTAAAAGAAACCGGCATTCCTACCTCCATCGGCATAGGTCCAACTAAAACACTGGCTAAAATTGCCAATCATCTGTGTAAGAAGGTATTAAAAATCCCTGTTTTTAATGTCACTCATGAGCGCCATTGGCTAAATAAAATTGACATAGGGGATGTTTGGGGAATAGGGCGTCAATGGTCAACTAAATTACTGTTGCGAGGGGTGGCGACTGCGGCAGATTTAGCTCATTTAAATCCGCATCTCTTAAAACAAAAATTTAATGTGGTCTTGATGCGAACAGCCATGGAGTTACGCGGCATTGCTTGTAACGAATTAGAAATAAGGGAGCCTAAACAATCCATCATGTCGTCTAAATCCTTTGGGGACATGCAAACTGAATTGTCGGTTATTGCCGAAGCGATAAGTTCTCATTGTGCGAGAGCTTATGAAAAATTAAGGCAGGAAGGATTAGTCGCCCAATATGTTTATGTGTTTGTACAAACCAATCGCTTTCGTCATGATTTAGCGCAATATTGTCAAAGCCTGCAATTTAAACTGATTAATCCTACCGATGATTTAATGGTCATTACTAAAATTGCCAAACGCTGCCTGAAACAATTATTTAAAGCAGGCTTTTGCTATAAGAAAGTCGGAGTTTGCCTTGAAGGGCTTATTCCTAAACAATTTAAACAAATCGACCTCTTTAATCAGCTATCAGATAGCGAAATAGAAAAAAAAGACAAGCTATTGAAAACCTTTGATGCCATTAATGCACGTTTTGGGCGCGAAACGATTCACTTAGCATCAGAAGGGGCTTCTAAACCATGGGCGATGCGGGCTGAGCTTAAGTCACCAGCCTATACCACACGGTGGACTGATTTACCCATTGTGAAAAATTTAACCTAGATTTAAAACAAATACGGGGAAGGCACTTTAGTCTGAATGAAGAAGCGGCCCAAAGCTATTTGTTAATTTTGGTGAAGTGAATTTTGATAGTGAGCCATTAATATATTAAATAGTAAAAAACAAATGAGCCCATTTTTCGATATTAGGATGAAAGAACATGCTTTCATGATCCCCTGGAACAAGATGAACAGTAATTTTTCCGTGGACATAACTTTGCCATCCGTTATAAGTATCATTAATCTCTGCAAAACTTTTCCATAATTTCTGCGCTTTGAATAATAAGACATTGGCCGATAGGGTAGGGATAGCATATTGATTAAGCAATTTTTTCCTGTATTCCTCTTGGCTTAAAAGACGAAGCCGTTGCTCTTCCGTAATATATTGGTTGTTTTGGGAAATTAGGTTTAATGAATCTTCTTTCATTAGACTAGAGGGGTAATGTGCCCAGCCATCTAATAAGCCTAAGAATGGAATGCTAAAACCGGCTTGTTGTAATTGATAAGCCATTTCAAAGGCGACTGTTGCTCCAAATGATGCACCTCCTAAACAAAACTGATTTCCTTGATAAACAGACGAGATTGCTTGTAGGTAAAAAGCAGCCATTTCTTCAATATTTTGAAATTTAAATTGCTCTTCTTCAAGATTGGGATCTTGAATACCGTAAACCGTGTATTTGCCTTCTAGTTGCTTTGCTAATTGTTGATACCAAAAAATCGAGCCGCCGACCGGATGGACTAAGAAAAGAGGAGTAGGATAGCTACCAGTAGACAGTTTAATTAATGTGTTGGAGTAATTGAGGATAAGTTTTTGAGGGGAGTGCTGTTTTAGAAGCCTATCTATTTGCGCTGAAAGAGACAAAATGGTTGGGCTTTCAAATAAACAACTTAGGGAAAGAGGAATTGAATAATGTGCTTTAAGAACAGTTATAATTTGTAGTGCAATTAACGAGTCCCCACCTAAATCAAAAAAATTGTCCTCAATTAGCACGGTCTTTTTAAAAACATTCTGCCATGTTTTTAAGCAGTATTCTTGCGTTGACGTTAAGCTATTGTAGGGCATAGTGGGAGGAGCGATTAGTTGTTTATCCATTTCGTTTTCTAATCGTTCAAGATCAATTTTTTCATTTTCCTTTAAGGGAATACTTTTCACTAAGAAGAAATCCTTAGGTAACATGTATGAAGGCAGATAATTAGCTAAATAATGTTGTAACTCATCTAATACTATCGTTTTATTAGGTTTAGCCACTAAATAGGCACATAAGGATTTTTCTTTATTCTGCTTTTTAAGCCTTACTACGGCTTGATGGATTGAATCCTGTTGCATTAATAAGGCTTCTATAGCAGAAAGTTCGATTCGATATCCATGAAGCTTGATTTGAAAATCATTGCGACCAAAAAATTGCAATTGCCCATCAGCATTCCAGCAAACCTCATCACCGGTTTTATAGGCACGAATCGAATCCTTGTCATTGAAACATAAAGAAATAAATTTTTGAGCGGTAATTTGAGGTTTTTCGAGATACCCTAGAGCAATTTGATTGCCGGCCACATGAAGCTCGCCTTTCATGCCAAAAGGGCATAAATTATTAAATTTATCGAGTACATAGCAAAAACTGTTAAAAGCAGGTTTACCAATTGGGATTGTGGCGGTGTGAAGGGGTGAATGAGGGGTAACAAAATAGGACGTTACAGAAACGGTTGCTTCGGTTGGTCCATATTCATTGACTATTTGTGTGTGAGGACAGAGTGATAGCCAATGATTGACTTCATTGGTATGCACTGTATCTGCACCGAGCAAAAGATATCTAAGTTGACTTAAATTCTGAATCATTTCAGGGTGGTTGAGTAGTAGCTCGACATAACCAGGAGTGAGTTCAGTATGGGTGACTCTATACCTTAGTAGATGCGCTAAATATAATTTGGGGTTAAATTTTTCTTCTTCTGTACAAATTGCGATAGTTCCTCCTGCGAGTAAAGGCGCAATAGTGCAAGGAACGGATAGGTCAAAAGCAATTGAGGATGAGAAGTCAATTACTGACTCGGCGTTAAATTGGGTCGTTTCCATGAACCAAAAACAATAGTTAATCACATTGTTTTGGCTGATAATAACGCCTTTAGGTTCACCGGTTGTTCCTGAGGTAAACATGATATAAGCAAGACGGTTTTCAGCGGGACGCAGAATTGGTGTGTTGAAGGTTTTTAAGGATTGTGTTTTGTTGTCTAATAGCTTTTCAATATCAATAATTGAAAGGCTTTGGGTCTTAAAAAAATCAATTAATGGTTGGGTAAATTCGCTTGTGGTGAAGATTAGGTCCAATTTTGCACGACTAGCAATTAATTCAATTTTACCAAGAGGGTATTTAATATCTAAAGGGACATACACACAATCTGCTTTTAATATCCCGAAAATCATTGCTAGCATAATAGGGTTTCGAGAAGTATAAAGGCCAATAAACGTTTGTGCAGGAACCGTGGTTCGGACTAAATCGGCAATAATTTCAGCCATTTGCCAAAGTTGTAAATAAGAAATAGCCTTATTGTTCATTAATAGGGCGGTGGCGTGAGGTAGTTCATTGACCTTCTTTTCAAACAAAGTAGTGAGCGAATCTGGCGGGAGAGGATATGTTTTCCCTGTGGCTAATTCGTTTAAAATATTTATTTCACTCGCACTAAGAAAGCAAAACTCGTTAATAGGAGTTTTAGGACTATTAATCAAAATCTCGATTATCTTTGAAATATGGCTGTTGAAATAGCGAAACGATTGCAGCTCCGTTTTATTATGTTCCTCATCTAGGCGATGGTAACTATGGATATTCCCCTTTATTTCATCTACCTGAATGTAAATAGTGATGCTGCTAGGAAGGCGATATAACTCAATTGGTGAAAAACTGATGGCAATGGATGGGGCAACATAATCTTCGAGTTCAGGCTGTCTTAAAAAAATATCCCCTAGGTAGCCCACATGGAGGAGTAATTTTTGGTATTTTTTTTCTACACGCTTCATCATCTTTTCTAAGGAATAAGCTTCATCAAGCTCTGGCCAATTGAAGGGGAGAAAGGACGGAAAAAGACTCGGTAGATTCTTTTGTGAAGAGGAGCGAGTATTAGGAATTAGGTGCAAGGAGGTTTTTTCATAATTATTGAGACGAAAAAAATAAATTAAAAAGCTTGTTAATAATAGGATAAAAAGGTCTTTTATGGCTGAGTTAAGAGGTAATTGATTCAATTGTAAAACACTAACGGCTTGTTCAAATTCTCTTTCTTGATGAGAAAAAGACGCATAATGCTTATGTTCGGTTGAAGATTGTAATTGTTTTATCCAAAATCCCTCATGGGTTAAGGCATCCTTATAGCTTTTAGTGTGCAGTGCCATTAAGTTTTCGGGTAACGAAGGAAGTTCAATTCCAGGCAATAAATTATAGGTAGCAATAATCTCCGTTGTTATTTTTCTAGCGCTAGGTAGTTTAAAGTGCAAATTAACAATGCCCTGACAGGTTGAGATTTGCATCTCGCCTAAACTGACATTTAAGATTGTTCCTGGATTTTTTCTATCGGCTGGCTTATTAATAAGCTGCGCGTCTAAAACAATTAAAAAATCTTGCCCTAGATAGATTTTTAATAGTCCAATATTATTTTTGTAGTGTCCGAGTAGTAATGCATGGTGCAGCCTCACAATGAAATCGGCTGACATGGTTTGCCAATTAATAAAACCAAGCTCAGGCAAAAGATGAGTCGCTGAAAAATAGCGCCGATTGGCTAAAGATTGCGATTGAGTCACATAAGATTCAGATTGTAGAGAATGGAGTAGCTCACTAAAGCTATCGATGGCAAGCTCATAACAACGCAAATTCAAACTTAATGCTGTAGCGTTGTTTTCGATAGGAAAAGAGCGTTGAATAAGAATATCTCCCTCATCGATTTGCTCATTGACGATATGCCAGGTAATGCCATGTTGCCGCTCGCCATTGACTAAAGCCCAACTTGTTGCATTTAGGCCTGCATAATCGGGTAGTAGAGAGTCATGGTAATTAATCACGTGCTTACGAGCCAATTTTAGGAAGGAAGACGATAAAAGATGGCTATTCACTATACTAAAAATATAATCAACCTGAGGTGTTTTATCGAAATCCAGCTCATCAATAGCTTTAATCACCGAAATCTTATTTTTTTTTGCCCATCGGTGAATGGATTTGATTGGGGAAATAACTAGGCTAATATTATAGTGATTAGAGAGAAGTAGGTTCCCACATTGGATTAAGAGGCTATCTTCGCCAATTAAATAGCACGTTTGATCCATAATAAAAAGTGGGCAAATGATGTTTCAATGATAGGATATGATACCAGAATGTCCATAAATTATCTTAATTTTATAAAACAAAATCCCTTACTTCTTTCAATCGCAAACCAACTGCAAGAAATCCTTGTGATTTTGGATGAGCAATTTAATGTTTCTATTTTGAATCAAGGTGCTGAAAAATTGTTTCATTGCACGCTGTTAGAAGCGCAAGGTAAGTCATTTAAAACGCTTTGCCACCAGGCGCTGATTCCTTGCTTTATTTCTGATTATGCGCGTGTTCCTATGCATATTCAGACCTTTAATCAAACGATTGACACTATCATCAATAACACACGATACCAATGGCAAGCGTTTTCCGTTGAAACGCCAGAGGGTTTATTTCATGTTTTTAAGACTGTTAATTTTTCAGAAAGCGAAAACAAAAATGCCATTTACCAAATGGAAACGCTTATTGAAAACATGCCTTGTAATGTCTATTGGATGGATAAAAATTGTTTCATGCTTGGTTGTAATCAAAACGTATTGACTATGCTTGGTATGACCATTGAGCAATTTCGGGGTAAAACCTATGAAGAATTATCTGTTCTCTGCGATTGGCCTGAGGGATTAGCTAATAAATTAAAAAAGGATGATCTATCCGTTCTTGAGACAGGTAAAGCAATCTACGGTATTGAAGACCCCCCTTTACCCGGCACCAATGGTGTTGTTTTTCATTTTTTAACAAGCCGTGTTCCTTTACGAAATAAAAATAGTGAAATCATTGGGGTGGCCGGTATTTCTACAGATATTACAGCTCTTAAAAACGCGAAAGAACAAGCAGAGATAGCAAGTCGCGCAAAGTCAGAATTTATTGCCAACATGAGTCATGACGTTCGGACTCCCCTAACGGGTATCATTGGTATGGCAAGAAACCTAGAACTTAATCTTAAAGATGCAATTGCCAAAGAAGATGCTCATTTAATTAATGAAAGTGGTGAACAATTATTAGATTTGCTCAATGGAGTGCTTGATATTATCTCTGCTGAGAACATTTCTGAAGACGATATTCATGAAGAATGTTTTGATTTACGTCAATCGATTGAAGCCATTGTAGCGCTTGAAATGCCAACCCTTAAGTTAAAAGATCTTCAGTTTAAAGTGAACATTGATAATGAACTTCCTACTTATCTGATTGGAGATCGCGTCAAACTCAATCGAATTTTACTTAATTTATTAGGCAATGCGATTAAATTTACCTTAAAAGGCTATGTTGAAATAAATATTAAAGTGATTCAGCGAGCTACTCATAAAGTAAAGCTTAATTTTATGGTTATCGATACGGGAATTGGGATCCCTGATGAGGCTCGAGAGAAAATTTTTAGACGATTTTATAGAGCAAGCCCTTCCTATAAAGGAATGTACAAGGGGCATGGTATTGGGTTACACATTGTAAAGAAATATGTAAAGCGCTTAGGAGGAAAAATTCACTTAACGAGTCAAGTTGATAAAGGTTCCACTTTTTCTTTTGATTTACCCTTTAAAATAGGTAATCCTGATTCTGTGCCTGTTGATAAAAGCGCAGCTTCACTCACTTCAGTAAATAGTCGCATTAAAGAAAAAATAGGGTTAATGAAGAAAAATCATAGGCCTCATCTTCTTTTAGTCGAAGATGACCTGGTCGCTCTACGAGTCCTTGAGGGAATGATTAAGGAAACCGGTTGTCGTTTTACTTCAGCGATGGATGGTACCGAAGCGTTGGCTCTAGCGACTTCAAATGTATTTGACTTAATTCTTACCGATATCGGTCTACCTAATATTTCTGGTTTGGTGTTTTCTCAACATTTACGAAAGTGGGAAAAAAGTCATCATAAGAAGCGGGTTCCTATCATTGCGTTAACAGGCCATGCTAAGCGAGAGGTGGAGGCATCTGGTGTCAATTCTGGAATTGATAAAGTAGTCCAAAAGCCTTTACGCATCGAATTTTTAGGGAAAATTTTTGATGAATATCTATTTAAATCTACTGATACTGAAAGAAATGTGCAAAACATTTCGGTTTCTCAAGACAATACAGATCCTACCTTTCCTAAAGGATTAGGGATAGATTTACCTAACACCGAGAAAGAATTGTTTGAGCTTGAGCAGTTTCCCTTATTTGATCTCGCTAAAGGCATAGAAACAATGTCAAATGAGAGTGTTTTAAATGAAATGTTACAATTAATGCTTATTGAAATCCCCAAAATTCAAAGCGATATTCAAAAAGCGCATGAAGCTAAAGATTGGAACGAAGTTGAAAAATTAGCTCATAAAGCGAAGGGAGGTGCTTCTTATGTAGGTACCATACGAATGCAATATGCCTGTCAATACCTCGAACGGTATCGTAAAGCAGGCCACTCACATTCCTTAGAAAAACTATATCAGCAGTTATTAGAAGTGTTAGCAGAGACTTATTTGTTAATTAAAAACCGACTTATTGCATCGATGTAAAGACCAAAAACGGACTTTAATGAGAACTAATTTTTTATCCTTTCTTGTCATCTTTCTATTAAGCCATGTAAGTATTATCTCTAATAGAGTATATGGTGCAGTTGATCAGCCTTTGAATTTTTTTCTCAATCCGGCCGAATTAAAACAAACAGAACATTTTCAGGTGATTGGTGGTAATCTTTTTATGATGCCGCACCTCTATTTTAAAGGAAAAACCACCCTTGGCACTGGAAAAGTGAAAAGTCGTGTTCATGATTCACTGCCTTTTCTATTAACCTCTTATCGCTTAAATGAACGCGTTGTTATAGGACTCAATATCACGCCAAGTGTGTATGGATACTTAGAATGGCCAAAAAATTCAATTCTTAGGAATAATTCAACAAGAACTTATTTTCTTTATTATCGGGGTGGTCTACTTCTGAGTTATCAAATCAATAATAGTTTAGCCATTGGATTGGGAATTAATCTAGAGTACAACAAGCTTGGTGAACTTGATTTTTTTATTGGTCAGAGAGGGAATCAAATTAATAAGATAAAAGGAAGAAATTACACTGGCGATTTAGGGCTTTATTATAAAATTAACTCTAGCAATTATCTAACCTTGGCTTTCTATACGGGTGTGAATACTTATGGGTATGGTACTAGTTCTTTAGACAATGCGTTCACTCCTAATTTTTCCTTAAATATTATTCAAGCCCCCGTTGGCTATTTAGGCTTGCAACATTGGTTTTCTAAGTCATGGATGATTGAAGAAAAATTGTATTGGTCAGGGTGGTTGATTGAAAAAAATGTTAATTTTATAAATACCACAACGGGGACTTCTCTTGTACCCGCAAAATGGAAAGATACTTCGTCTTATCAACTCAATTATATGCCGCCTGTTGAATACGCTAAGCAGGTAGCATAAGCTAATAAATCTCATCGAAAAAGTGGTACTAACTCGGGGGGAAGGTCAATGCAAGTTCATTATATCTTATGGCGGTTTAGTTTAAAAATCGCCACAAGATAATTGAATATTTTATTACTTCAACTACTGACGAAGTTTAGAAGAAAGTTATATCTTTATGCCCATAAAGGGTAAATCAGTTTCCTCTTCTTCGGTAGGAGGCGCTGGGTTAAAGAAAACCCCATATTTCTTCAAATCTCGCGCTTCCACCAGAGTTACTTCCTTTGCATATTGCTCACCGTTTGTATTAAATATATCAAAAAGACTTCTATCCGTGGCAAGGTATACCAATCCAGAAACAATAAGAATAAAAGGAAATACACCGGTCATAATACTGGCCATAATAAAAAAAGTCCCCAATATAAACTTTGAGGCAGAAATGTTTTCATCCTGCTGAATAACATCTATATTTTTAATTCCGGCCTTAGGATGGCGGGAATTCAAAAAATCGTAGAACTCTCGAATTTTGGTTTTGTCAGTTGTACTGGGATTTTCTAAGTTAATAAGTAGTCTTTGAAGTATTTGATTAATTTGCTTTTCTTGAAGGTTTTCTTTATTTAAATTGTCTTGGTATTTTTTAGTTAAATTAGAAAGTTTTAGAACAATATTTTGATATTCGTATTTTTCTGTTTCGTTGCTAGTGTCTTGAGCAGGGGAATTTTGTAAATTGGATTTGGTTGGAATAGACGCAAATTTAGTCATGATATCTCTTTATTTTCCTAAAGAGTAAAAAATTACATCATAAGAATGAAAAATAAACAAATATCTGTAAAATCCTATTAGAGGCCACTGGCAGATAGAAAATGGTCAGCATTATAAATTAGATGGGGGGATTACCGATATTCTATATCTCACTCAATCAGGCTTATTGAGGCCAGTTTTAGGCGAAGCAAAATACTAAACCACCTGCATATTACGCAGTATTTGACTTAATAAAGTATTATTGGCAATAAATTTGTGCTGCATTTTTGCGTCACAGCGCAAGTTCCGGAGCATTAGGCATTGAAGGGCTTATCCCTAAAAATCCAAG
>NZ_LNYO01000027.1:2339-23588 GCF_001467895.1 Legionella nautarum | reverse complement strand
GTAGTAGTACTGGCTCTACCTTCTACAGCAGGACTTTCACCTGCAAGACAACTGCGCCTTATCCTAGCGCACCGCATATCCAGGACTAAACTGGCAAAGTCGATAAAAAAACTATAAAAATCAACAAAAATTATAAATGCTAAGGATTAAATTTGTTGATCGATAAGCTGATTCGTTTTATTTAGAGCAATTGCTGACATTCTGAATCGGATAAATTATAAATATTCTTGCTAATAACAAATTAAGTTGTTATTTCATTGCCAGTTTAGTCTAGATATACGGGAAAACTCTAATTTGCTCTTTTTCTTATATTTAAGTCTATTTTTAGCACAACACGATCCGTAATTTTATTGCAATTGAAATAAAAGGGGTTTAATATGGGAACTTCTGAAAATAAGCAACATCAACAAGAAATTGTTTTAACAAAAGCTATTTGCAATTTGTCTAAATTTTATTCTTTTACCGGAAAAGATCTTAGTGACATTATTGGCCTAAGTGAATCTAGTGTTACGCGCCTTAACCAAGGTAAAAAGTTAATTTCTCCTCATACTAAAGAGGGTGAAATTGCTTTATTGATTGTAAGAATATATAGAAGTTTAAACTCTATGCTTGGAAATAATCATGAGAAAGCTAAAGCATGGTTAAATAGCAAGAATAGATATTTTCAAAATAAGCCAATTGAAGAAATGAAAACAATCCCTGGCTTAATCTCTGTACTTAATTATTTAGATGCAATGCGTGGCAATGCCTAGCAAACAGGAATGTTATTGAATTTACTAGAATAGAAATTCTATCTCGAGAAAGATGGTCATTTTCCGAAGATGACTTTTGTGATCGTCAGATTTTCAAGGTCATCTAAATAATGAATATAAATTCCATTTAGCCAATGAAATTGTCAAATTGTTATTAACTTACACAGGAATTTCTAATGAAAACTATATTTTTTATTTTGCTTATGGCATTTAATAATGCTCTCATAGCCAGCGATTTAGGTAAGGAAACTTATGAAATAATTTGTAAGACCTGTCATGCACCTCGGGTTGCTATAGGAATGCATGCTCCCGCTGCCTTTAATAAAAATGCATGGGCTAGACGATTTAAGAAAGCAGCAATTGAATCAAAAAATAAGCCGGATCAATTTAAAACAGCAATGGACTATTTACTCTATAGATTAAGTATTGGGAAAGGATTAATGCCTCATGGCGGATTGTGTAAAGAAGCGAATCTGCCGCATAAAAATTGCACTGATAAAGGCATAGCAGAAGCTATTTATTATATGGCAGGCATTTCAACAACTAATTAACATATAATCGAAATTCAATATATCAAAGTAAGTTTAGGATAGTTCATTGTATCCTGTCCTTTCTTAAAGCAAACATTCTCGTTTATAGCGCGAAAACATGATATACAACGGAGTCAATTATTTTTATGGCCTAAAGTAGCGGGGAATGGAACCTTGACCGGCATCACAAAAGAAGAAAAGGTTGTTCATGAAAATGAAATCAACACATTAAGCCCACTACCGCTCCCTATAGCCTAGAATCAAAGGGTATGGCTGAAGCCTTCGTTAAAACCTTTAAACGAGATTAGGTTGCTTTTTATAATGCTTTAAATGCGCAAGATGTCATGGTTTAATGAATACAATGACAATGCCCCTCATAAAGGGCTTAATATGATGTCTCCAAGACAATTTTTTAAAAGCTGATTTAGGCTGATTTTAGTGGTCCGGTTCTACCAACTCTAAAAAGTTTACAAAAACGGAAGTACCTAAGATTTCCTTAATATTTTCTTGTTACTTTGCAACAGTGATAAATAATAAGGAAGAAAAATGAAAGCCTATACAGATCATTTAAAATCAAAATTCAAACCCACTTTTTTTGGCCTATTTGAAAAACAAGCCGATTCTCTAATAAAAAATGTATATGCCTATATTTACAATAAAACTGTGCGGAATTCTCCAGCTATTACTGGTTGCCGAGGTGTAACAACTGGAAGTAATATGCCAATCACCATCGGGATGATAAAGGGAGAGTTTAATGCGTATAATAACGAGGTTCAAAAATCTGTTTTAGATCGAGTTAATGAATATGTCGCAGAATTTGAATCATCTAAAATATTTCCACCCACCGGAGATGAGATGCAACGATTACTGGAAGTACGAGATTATTTTCGCGAAAATATCAAATCAAGTGACTCAAATGAGAATAGACCTACCTAATTTTTCCATTACAAAGATATTTCAGCCATATGCAAAATGGCTGAAATCCCGCCCACGCTCATAATAAACGTCTAATTAACAAAATCATGGCTTCTGGCAAAATTTCTGCGGCCCAAGATTCACTTTTCGTCCAAAGGGTTTCAATGCTCTATGTTGTAGAAATCATCTTAGCTCAGCAATATTATTGTCGAGATTTTTCCCATAACTGATTTTTGTCACTCTATCGCATGCAACTACCATTTTTCGGGGCTAAAGCGTTCACCTTTCGATTTCGGCTCGAATGCCATTATAAATAAAAAACAACATATTGCGATAAATTTACCCACATTGTATAATAGGTTCCATATTTGATGTCGGAAGTAAAAATGGCTCACAATACTCTTTTTAATTTTATAAAATTGTATATAGCACCTCAGGCTATAAGTTTTCCTAATTGTGAACCAGCTGTTGCAGATGAAAACAAAAAAGATGTTCCTTATTTTCGTTTTGAATTAAAAATAACGAATTCTATTTCAGTTACTGACGGGGAACATACCTACAGGCTGGTAAGCCACCATATTAGTGTTTATGAATCAGAAAAAACTTACGATCCCTCACTTAGTCAGTATCACTACACTGCTTATTTTGAAGATGAAGAAGGTTCTCGTTATCAATTACATGTCTATTTTGATAACGCCGATAGACTTACACAAGAACCGGTCTTTGCAAAGGAAAGTAAAAATGAAAAAACTGAAGTCATTAACTGCAACCGCCTTAATGAGGGTTTTGTCGAATTAGCAAGAACGAATATTGAGCCCGTGATTGGTGCAATAAGAACTCGTCTTAATAATAAAATTCAGGCCTTAGAATCGAGCTACAGAGATTTAGAAAAACAAGCGAGTGAACTCTCAACTAATTTAGCTACAAATTATCCTGACTACCTTAAAAAATTAGGAAGGATTCAAAGTACCCTAAATAATTTAATTCCTCTAGTAAAACACGATCACTATACTAAAGTTCTAATGCTTATCAATCAGTTAAAGAAAAGCGTCGAAAAATTTCCTCTTAAGCCAACAGCAAAAACACTGGTCAAAGCCACGAATCAACCTATTTCTTCTACCAAAAAATCCAGTACAAATCTTGGTATTCATTCCACATTTAATCAAAAAAAACGACGCGCACGTTCTTCAAAAAAATCCCTAAATTTGGTCGAAAAATTGGAGCACTTAGAGTCCTGTTTTAAAGATTTTGATAATAAGCCTGAGTCCACTCAAGTTAAGGTTATCAGTGAAGTTTATGCAGATATTAATGCCCTGCTACTCCAATTAGAAATAGAATCCAGTACCCCATCGGTCACCAATCTAACAAGACTAAAAAAGCTTCACGTTGACATCATTAATAAGGGTACAACCCTTCTTAATACCCTGATTGAAAATCATTACTATACCATGGCCGGAGAATTAAAAGCCTTTCATTATCTCTTGACTGTTGAGCGGTTCTGCCATGCTCTAGAAACTAGAAATCATAATTTGATAGATTTTATTCTTACCCATGGTGACCTAACCATTAGCAACCAACCATTAAGAATAAAAGGTAAAGCTTATCTCTCAGCAGTTCATTACTGTTATATTAAAGACAATGAAAAAGAGCCCCAGGTCTCTTGCTTAGCTGCTTTAATTAAAAACGGGGCTTCCGTATTCATCAATGGAGAAGATGGTTTACCGATTGCCTATTCTATTTTATCTGATAAAAATCATCCTTTACGATCGGCTTTTACTCTATCAAATGCTCGACACACAGTGGAATCTGCATCGTTCTACAAACAATTAATTGCAAAACTAGATTATTACCTCCGTGAAACAAAACTTGATGAAACTGAGGAAGCAAAGATCGTTTCTGCAATGGGAGACTATTTAGAAATAATAGCTACGCTTCGCGGGTTCAACCGACCCGCTGAACCAGCAAAAAGCAATCTCCCCAGACACCTTGACACGCAATTATCATCGTTAGGCTTCTTATTTTTTTCACACGCAAATATGCCTAATTCCAGTAGGATATATGAGAAACTTGCAGAAAGGTTTGAGTTTTAATATTCCAAGAAGCCAACAAAATTATAATGTCAACGCAATCTGATTTGATACAATTTAATATTTTTCTGAGATCAAATTCTAGGAGGAGCATAGTTTAGCTTCAAAAAATTTGGAAACTTTAACAGTATCTGAATTTTTCTACGACAAAACCTAATTAACCCCCGTTTTATTAATTGACCTTATAAATTCAATTAAAACTTGCGTACAATAATAAGTACATGTACAATAATAAGTACATTATGCATTGTATTTGGAGATCGTTATGGACGTTTTAAGTTACTCTTCTTTGCGAAATAATTTGGCGAGTACTTTAGATAAGGTGAATGAGGATCATGTATCTATACTAATTACGAGACAAAATGGGAAACCGGCAGTGATCATGTCTTTAGAAGATTTTAAATCATATGAAGAAACAGCATATTTAATGTCTAGTCCTAAAAACGCAGAACGGTTAAGTCAATCAATTGCTGAAGTAGAGGCCGGAAAATCTAAACCACACGGAATTATTGAAGAATGATTTTATCATGGACTGAAAACGCTTGGGAGGATTATTTATATTGGCAGTCTATAGATAAAAAAACTCTAAAAAGAATTAATCTATTAATTAAAGATATATTAAGGCAACCCTTTGAGGGGATTGGTGATCCGGAGCCTTTAAAACATAATTGGTCTGGGTATTGGTCTAGACGAATAGATAGAGAACATCGAATAGTTTATAAATCAACTGAAGATACATTATATATTGTTCAATGCAGGTTTCATTATTAGTCCAAGGTAGGAATATGCGTTTTGTCGCAGAAAAATTTGTTCTGTCGCGAAAAATCGTTAGAGAGAAGCTGGAGAAATGCTGGATGAGGCTCTGCTGCAAGATCATAAAACTGTTTAAAAATAGGCTGGTTTTTGCGTGTAGATGTTGTTCTTTAAATAAGATATGGCAGCTAAACTCAATACTAAACAGGCCTAGCACTCCGGAACTTGCGCCTTGATGCAAAATCTTAGAATTCAATAATATTAATTAAGCTCCGGAAATATTTACCATAGATGGTTAAATTGGGGCGCGACAAGCAACGGAATTAAAAGATACTCTAAGGCCATTTTTCGATCTTTAAAAATATTTCATTATTTTACAATAGGTTAATTTCTTATCTTTTAATTCCGTTGGTTGTCGCACCCCGTTATAGAAATTATTAAAATACGCAATCATGATGATTTTTTATTTTTAATATTTATTATAAATCATATAGATACTGCTTAGCGTAAGTTTTCGGTCGTGAGGACTTCAAACCCCTTACAAACTCTTAATTAAATTTTAGGTAAACGATGAAATATTATCCCAGTTTTGCAGTATTAATTCTTACATTCATTATTTCTATAAATTGCTCTGCTACCTGTAAAAAGGTATACACGATTGGTGCCTATGATGAAGCATTTAAAAACCATATAACAGTTACTAAATTAGGGCCTTTATCTGCTTCCGAAGTACCTGCAACATTACCAAAATCATTTCTTGAAAAGGATGGAAGTTATGGTGGAGGTGAGACATTTTGTTCCATAGAAGAAGCTTGCTATGCTCTTAAGAGCCAACTAGCTAGCGGGGTTTTACCTAAAACTGAAGCCTGGCATATTTATATATTAGATGCAGTTTGGAGCTATGATACTTATGAACTACACACAAATGACTATCGCCTTAATCGCCCCGTTAAAGTTTTACAATCTGTAAGAGAAAGCTGTTAGAGGGGTAAATAAAGGGAGTAATGGAACCGCCAACCGACTTAAGGATTATTAGGGAGCTTTATCAATCTATTTGCCAATCTTTACTCATCTGAGATAAAAATTGAGAAAGGTTTGTCAGCTCTCATCAGCGGTTTTCGACTCTAAACCGTAAATTTTGACATGAATGGGGTCGTTACCCCAAGATACTTGTTACCGAAGAAGAGAAACTTTAATTAAGGCGGCTACATGAAACGGAATTTCACTTACCCATTGATTGGAATATTTTTCTTTTTATCCACGGTTGTTTATGCAGATAACCCATCATTAGGTAAGGTAATAAATCACAGAGAGTGGGTTACAGGCAATCTTAAGTTAAATTATACGATTTCTAATGCAAAGCAAAAAACAATTAATCATATCAATCCTAAATTTGCAGATGATGTTAAGGAATACGTCCATTCGGGGCATTTAATAACATCTATTGACACTAAATATGATTACCCCTATCAAACAATTAGTAAAATAGATAGTACTTTTTGGGTAGATATACACGGTTTTGAAACCACTAATGAACCGCAGTTATTTACTGTACTTCAGGAAACTTGTATTGACCCTCGTGGTGATACAACCAGCAATCAATCGACTTGTGTAAATTCAGAAGATACAATTTTTGTAGATGATATAAGCAGACCTCATTAAGTATCTATAACAAATTAGCATAAGCCTCATAATTAAAGTTAATTTTTGATACAGTTCTATTCTCATGAAAATGCCATATTAATTTTCGTATTTGTTGGATCAGATCTTCCATTTTTGTAAATGACTTACAGCCATAAACGTTCTGTTTTAACCAAAGCCAGAAACGCTCAATAGGATTATACTCTGGCGAGTATGGTGGTAGAAAAAACAATTCTATCCAGTCTTGTTTTTTAACAAAAGCCTGTACTTTTCTACTTTTATGTATGGGGCCATTGTCTAAAATAATGATTAGTTTTTTATCAGGACTTGCTTTATGAAGTTGACGCAAAAACCAAATAAATTGCTCGCTGTTTCCCCTGTCAGCCTGTTTCCAATAGAAACGGTTTGTATGCATGTTTAATGCGCCAAAAATAGTTTTGCTCAGCCTGCTTTTAATGGTATGAGCTACTTTTTTTCACCACATTTGAACCAGCCACGGCTAACATAGGGTTGATTAGAAAAGTGAGATTCATCAACAAACAGTACTTCAATGTCCTTTGTGGAATATTTCCCAATCTCACCAACAATTTCATTGATACGTACTTTTTTCTCATCAGCTGATGGTGCATTTGCAGGCAATGTTTTTGAAAAACGCTTGTACACAAATCCTAATTTATTCAGTGCCTTTGCCAAGGTATTGTCGCAAGCAGACAAACCTTGTTTTTCAAACCAGTGGCGTAAAATGCTTATCTGCCATCCAGCTTCTTGATAGCCATAGTCTTGGGGAGTTTTATTTAGCAATTCTTCAAGTTGTGATTCAATAATAACGGCTTTCTTAGCAGGACGACCTGACTTTTTATGCGTCCCCAAGCCAGGGATACCTCCAGCTTTATAACGATTTAGCCATAATCTAATTGTATGCTCGTTGCGGCTTAATTGGATTGCGATTTCTTTAACCGATTTTCCATCTCCAGATAACAATACATAATGCGCCCGTTCACCAACGTTTGAATTCTTACTTAATCTTAATCGATTCAACGCCAATTGTTCTTCAGCGCTTAATAACATCCTTTTCAATCTAATTCCTTCCATTCCCCAAATGATGCAGGATACTTGCTATTACATGATTTTGCTAGATACTTAATGAGGTCTGCTTATTTGTTTTAAACATCAGAAATCTCACTATAAAAGCATATAATTTAAAACCAGGAAAATATACGGTATCCACTGAAATGATAATACAACAAACTCTACCACAACCTATAGCTACAATAGGATACGCAACAAGTAATATGGTTGCATTTACTGTTCAAGATTCTCATTAAAAAATTAGCTTAGTGCGATAAAAATACTTTTCTTGAACAAAGTATAACATTGACCTTTCCCCAAAAATAACACCATGACATTGATGAGATTTCCATTAAAATTGCAAGATTAGAGACCTCAAGATGAAGAAACGTTATACAGAAGAGCAAATCCTCATCAAAGCGATTAAAGCCCATGAAGCTGGTACAAAAGTTGATGATATATGCCGGGATTACAGCATTTCCTCGGGCACTTTTTACAATTGGCGAAGCAAGTATTCAGGGCTTGAGGTAAATGAAGCTAAACGGCTTCGAGAGCTTGAATCTGAGAATAATAAACTAAAGCGACTATTAGCTGACAAGCTTTTGGAATTAGAGGCGATGAAGGATGTGCTATCAAAAAAGTGGTAAAGTTATTAGACCCTAATAATTGTATATCTGCGATGACACTCTTTTTTCATCTTTAGTTAAATTTTCTTTATGAACCCATCCTGATATAACGCGATGTGCATTTATCAGATAGCTAACATTAATTTCTCTTTGGCGTTCTTTTACCGCCTGTTTATCTCTTAATGAGCTAACTACCCACCATCCTAATACGGCAACAATAATATTCAAAAAGGTTGAATTTAAAAAAGAACTCCATTGCATATTTATGTCCTCTTTAAGTGCTCATTCCAAAAAATATTTCACCTAACTACTTGTCGCCATTTACCCCTGGCGCAAAATAAGTTCCAGTTAATAAACAAGCATACATAAACTTTTTTCTATCTTGCGGAAAATGTTCATTAAAAATAGCGGCACATTTAGGCAGCAGAGAAAAGCAGATTGATCCAGTATTATCGCCTGATCCGGTTGTTGCTATCAGATAGCGAAATAGAAAAAAAAGACAAGCTCTTGAAAACCTTTGATGCCATTAATGCACGTTTTGGGCGCGAAACCATTCGCCTAGCGTCAGAGGGGGCTTCTAAACCTTGGGCGATGCGGGCTGAGCTTAAGTCACCAGCCTATACCACACGGTGGACGGACTTGCCGGTGGTGAAAAATCTGACCTAAACTGAGAGCGAAGAAGGGTTAGTGATGGTTTAACCAATAATTGATTTCTTTGATACTTTCATCAACGACGGTTAGGATTTGTTGATATAGTTTTTCGAGTAAATCGTGTTTTCCGATTTTCCAATAACGCTCAAGATATTGGCAAGACATTTTTATTTTAGTAGTCCCCACATAGACGGCACCACCTTTAATTTTATGGGCTAGTTGTTGTGTCTTATTCCAATCATGCTCGTCATGGGCTTTTTTCATTTGCACTAAATCGTTAGGTAGCGAATCATTCATCAAAAAAGTCAGCATTTCAGCTAAAGAGTCTTCACTGCCCGTGGTTTTGATGCCTTCTTCAATATCTAAAGAAGGAAATTCAGTCAGATTAAAAAGACAAGCTTCGTTATCGGGTAAATCCGCTAAGTATCGGTCTTTTTCGTGAGGGGCTTTAGGTTTAAGATGCCCAGGAATAAAGCCATCAAGGATATCTGCGCAATTTTTTGCAGTGAGTGGCTTTGTAATGACCGCATTCATGCCGGCATCGATACAGCGCTTTTTATTTTCATCCCCTGCGTGAGCCGTGAGGGCGATAATGGGTGTGTGGGTATTTCGAGTTAACTCTTGAATACGAATTTGATGGGTGACTTCATAGCCATCGATATCGGGCAAGCCGATGTCCATAAAAATAAGATCGTAATTGTGCATCCGCCATAAATCGACTGCTTTTCGCCCTGTTTCTGCAATATGGGTTTCACAGTTTAATTGTTTAAGCAGTGATTGAGCTACTGTTTGCGCAATCGCATTATCTTCAACAACGAGAACAAGAAGTTGACCTTCTTTTGTTTTTTCATGAATTGGCTTTATATGTTGAGCATAGGTTGTTTCATAGGGCGCTTCTATTTCAGCCTCCATGGCTTCATCAAGTCCTAAATCATTATCAAGAAGCGGTTCTTGAAGAGGAATAATACAGGTAAAACGTGCCCCTTTTCTTGGTTCACTTTCGACATAGATTTCACCACCTAGTTCATCGATAAACTGCTTAACTACAAAAAGTCCTAAGCCTGCCCCTTTATAAATGCCTTTGTAAGAAGGGGTTAAGCGCTTAAATTGCACATAGATTTCTTGTTGTTTCTCTTTAGGAATGCCAATGCCTGAATCTTCCACGGTCAGTTGGACAATTACCTCTCGCTGATCTCGTTTTCCAAGAGTCGCTGTAAGTTTAACAAAGCCTTGGTCGGTGAAATTAAGTGCGTTGGCGACTAATTCCAAAATAATTCGGTGAATTCGAACTTTATCACCAATCACATGTTTGGGTAGATTGGGGTCAAAGCGAAGCGAAAGGTCTAATTTTTTCTGGGCCGCTTTAGAGCAATTGAGATTAATAATCTGCTCTAGTGCTTTTTGTAAATGAAACTTTCGTTTAAGCTTTGGAATTTCGCCAGAGCTTACACGAATGGCTTCTAACACTTCATCCATTAAGTCAAGAAGCGCATGACTTGAGGCGACGAGATTATCAGCGTATTCCTTGATTTGAGGTTTTTCTGCTTCCATTTTAAGAATATCAGCAAACCCGACAATGCCTGTGAGCGGTGTACGAATGTCATGGCGCATGTTTTCAAGAAATTCAGTCTTGGCGAGGCTTGCAGTCTCTGCTTTTTGTCGTGCCGATATTAAATCTTTTTCTAGATTTTTAAGCTCCGTGATATCCATTGAGGTGCCAATGATGCCCACAATCTCTTTGCGTTGATTGTATAAGGGGCTTTTTAAGGTGATTTCGGTAATAATCCGCCCATCCGCTAACTTAGCGATTTCTTCTTTTTTGTGAGTCTTATTTTCTTGCATGACTTCGAGATCTAAATCGCGCCAATCTTGGGCAAATTCTTTCCAACATAAGTCAAAGTCGGTTTTTCCAATGACTTGCTCAGGGCGCTCAAAACCAGCCATTTGCGCAACAAACTGATTGCATCCCATATAACGACCTTCCGTGTCTTTCCAATAAACAGCACCCGGTAGCGAATTAATAATCGTATTGATATACACTTTTAATGCTTCATTGGTTCTGTCAATAAGGGTTAACGTCACAATATGGATTGAGCCAGTACTGACTATCGATAGAAAATAGCCCTGGTTTAGGTGTTTATCACTGATTTCATCACTTTCATACAAGGTTTTGGTCGCTTGTTTCATCAATTTAAGAATGGTGCTGGAATTTAAATTTAAATAAGAAAGGGCTTCTTTAAAGGGTTTTTTATCGAAAGAAGGCAGTTTTAAATAAAAGGGTTGTTTTGTTTTAAGAACGACCTGGTCAATAAGACAATCCTTGTCGATAAAGAAAACAATGGTTTCTGGTTCCTTGGGCGATGAGAGAAAAAACAAACTATCGAGAATGGCCCTTGCAGGATAATTGAATGATTGAGGAGATTCATTAACCATCAAAACTCCTTATTGCTTCGTTTTCCAGAGATGATTTGAGTAAGCGTTCAATATAAGCAGCCACTTTTTCCATTGTATTATGTTGGTGAAACTCATGATAAGTCATATCAAGATGAAATTTTTCGTTAATCGTTGCTAAAAAATAGTACATGGATAACGAAGAGACTCCATGAGTCCAAAATTCCTCTGAAATTAAGGCATTATCTCCCGTAATGTTTAACCACATTTGTTTAAGTTGCGATAAAACCGAACCCTTATCTTGATTATTAGTATAGGCTATAGGCAACGATAATTTATTTTTATCCAATTTACCGTTGATGGTTTGTGGCCATTTTTCCACCCAGATATAAATAGAAGGATTCACCCAAGTCATCACATGCTTTTTGATATTCATCCTTATATGGTCAAAACAGAATTCCTGTACCCAAGGGCTAAAGGGTTCTCTGCAATAGGCATGAAAGGAGTCAATTTTCTCCTTTTCAATGGGGCGTAAGAGGGATTTTGTATTGGACTGAGGGACTAATAACAGTTGTAAATAAGCATGAGGAGCATTCGTTTGGTAGTGAACAAAGGCTTCATAACCGTCTAGGGAGTTACGAATCAGCGAAGAGGCGAGTTTTTTCTTGGGCTCATCCAAGTCGTGTCTAGCACCTTTAAGTAAGTTATCAAGATGGTTTTTGCCATAAACGGATAACTGTTGGCATAAGCTATCAAGGTAATCATAAGGAATATTTTGAATTTTAATCGCTTTGAGAGGCTGATTCGTGAAAGTGCTTAAATCCTTTTCGTCCTGTAATTCATGATAGGCAAGGGTATGGCAATCGATGGGGGTAACTTCTTTTTCGATATGCAATACCACATCGTAGCGAAAATAATTAAGTTCATTGAGGTAATCCCCATGTTTGACATTGATATCCACCCAACTTATCCGTTTCACTTGCTCTTTCAAGGCATAAAAGAAGAGGGGCGAGAGTACGATTTCAGTATCCCTTGATTTATAAAACAAATGAGTCGGACAAATCTCGATTTTCTCGGGATGATGGCAAGAATGTTTAATCGTTAAAAAAACATCTAATAATTCGAGCGAGCGTACATCCCCAATCAGGACAGTGCCGCCTGGTTTTGTTGCTTTGATGAGTTGTTTTAAGGAATCAACTAGCGATTTGATACTCGGTAAATATTGAATGACCGAGTTCACCACAATGCAGCTATAGCGATTTATTTCATGAATATTAATAATGGATTCCAGTTTAAAAGTCACTTTAGGTAAGTGGGCTTTAGGTACAATGGATTGCACATAATCAATGGCAGTATGTGAAATTTCAGCAACAGTGGCTTGCTGGGCTTTGGCTAAATAGTCTAAAAGTAAACTGCCGGTACCGCAGCCTACTTCAAGGACGTGAGTCAAATCAGCGTTAAGAATGGTTCGTTGGATTTGGGTATAGGTTTCTTTTAACTCCGGTGCCTCAAAGGTTTTTCCAGTAAAAGAACTTTGCCAACCACAGGTATTGATGAGGCCATTTTCAAATTCTTTCGCGTGGGAATAGGCTTCATCATATATTTTTTCCATGTATAACGAGGAATCGTGGCTGATACTATGGGTGTCTTGAGAAAAAAAGGTTTCTTCATCGATTTCAATGTAAGCTGCCAGTGTTTTATAGTAATCATGATGCTCATGCATTTTGACTACCGCTTTTTTTACAAAGCTTTCTTGTTCTATGGTTGCTTCTATTTCTCCTGCTTCAATGCGTATCCCACCAAATTTTAATTGGTCGTCTATCCTTCCTACATAGCAGAGGGCTTCATCCTCGGTTTTGATGACTAAATCCCCCGTTTTATAAAGGCGATCGCAGCTTTCTTCATCATAAACAAATTTACTCTCGGTCAGTTCTTTGGCATTGAGATAACCTCTGGCAACCCCTAACCCACCGATATAAAGTTCTGCTTGATTAGAATCTCCCTCATTAAGCAGCTTAAGCGTTGTATTGGCAAGAGGATGTCCAAGAGGCACTGATTCGGTCGTAAGCGGAGTTTTTAAATGATAAATCATCGACCACATACTGGTTTCAGTCGGGCCATAGACATTCCAAATGTTTCCCTTTTCATACTGAAGTTTTAAGGCAAGACTGGTTTTAAATTTTTCACCACCGACTAAAAGCCTCGTTGTTCCATTATTTTTCCACCCGTTTTTGAGTAAGATTTCCCAGGTTAATGGAGTGGCTTGCATAAAGCTGACATCAAATTTTTTTAAATAATGTTTTATTTTTTTGCCATCAGCCACGGCCCCATGCTCGGTTAATACGATAGACGCGCCAAGGATTAAAGGCATCAATAGCTCAATTAACGAGATATCAAAGGTGTAATCGGTTAGGGCTAAAAATAAGTCTTGATGAGATAAGGTTAAGGTCTCTATCAAGGAGTAAAAAAGATTCATCATGGATTGATGTTCGATTAATACCCCTTTGGGTTTTCCGGTTGAGCCTGAGGTGTACATGACATAGGCAAGTTCCTTACCTTCATGGCGTAGCTCATGGTCTATTTTCTCCTGGTTTGAATAACTATCTTCAGGGACTAGATTGGTCGTTCCCTCGGGTAACTTAAACCGCATGGGACTATCACAAAATAATAAAGGGGTTTTTATATCGTCTAAGATGTATTCAATTCGGGAGCAGGGCGATGCAGGACTTATGGGCAGAAAGGCACAGCCTGACTTTAATATCCCTAGCATCGTTATTATAAGATGCGGTGTTCTTTCCAATACCATGGGAATAATCGTTTCTTTCGCTAAACGGAATTTCAAAATGTCGTTGGCAATCTTATCGGAAAGGATATCGAGCTCCTGATAATTAAAGCTTTTTTTTCCAAAATAAAGAGCTGGTTTATCTGCGTGTTGTTTTACAGCTAAAGAAAACGCTTCGATAAAGTGGGTTTGCATAATGCCTTTCCTGTCGGTTGATTTTTTTAAATTGTGGTGATTTTATCACCAAAAAAGTCTGGGCTGATTTATTTTTCACTATCCTTTAAAGGATGCATTTTTCGTTCACAGTTTTCTTTTCTGAAATAAGTCGTGTTTAAGCTGTTGTGGAGAAATGCCATTGAGTGCTTTTAATTCATTTATTAAATTGTAAGTTGAAAAATGGCTGCTTTTTTGAAGAATATTTTAAAGGGTCAAAAAGCGGCGCCTCCTACTAGATAAGATTGCCCTTCATGCCTTTAATATCTTGATAATAAGGATTTGTTTGAAGCCGATGAAAAAAAGCGGGGAGTTCGATAAACTGAGAATCCTTGGACGTAAAGAAGACAGATGTGTATCAATTGATAGTGAATGTTCAGCGATTCCTTTTAATTCCCTTGCTTTTCTTACATGGGAGTGTTGTTTCTGCAAACCCACTGACGAGTTTTGCAGTAGCCAAGAAAAAGGCCGAAATCATTTTTCAAAATCACCGTACAACCTTATATTGCAATTGCCAATATAACGAGAAGAAGCAAATTGATTTATTAAGCTGTCAGATGCAGGATGCAGTAATGCGTTCAAAACGTGCCAGTCGTGTAGAATATGAGCACATGATGCCGGCGGAGCAATTTGGTCAGCAGTTTAGTTGTTGGCGTGAAAAAAAGTGCAGTAAGGATGGTAAGCCTTATAAAGGCAGAAAATGCTGTGCCAAAATTGATGCGCGCTTTAAAGAGGCTGAGGCTGAATTATACAATTTATGGCCTGCGGAAGGGTTGGTCAATCAGGTTCGTTCAAATTATCGCTATGGTCTTGTTACTGATAAGCTTCCTTTTTACGGTTGTTTGATTTATTTTGATAAGGAAAGGCGCAAAGCGGAACCCGATGATAGGATTAAAGGCTTAGTGGCCCGTGCTAATTTATTTATGGCAGACCGTTATCAAATTCGTTTAAGTGCTTCGCAGCGCCAATTATTCTTAGCCTGGGCTAATCAATTCCCACCGACCGAGTGGGAAAGAGAGTGGGGCAGGGCGGTAGCCCATATTGAAGGCTATCCAAATCCCTATATCGAAGCGCAAGCTTAGACGATTAGTCTTGCGGTTTAATGCTGTCTTTCTCTTTATACTTTGCACTATTCACCGCTTGAGTTACGGGATAGGCTATTAAATCAATGGGTTCATCATGGTCTAGGAGTTCTTTAAGGTGAGTTGCGGATAATTGTTCGTCCCTTAACCAGTCTTCAGTTTGAAAGGCTGAAAGCATCCAAGGCATGCGGTCGTGCAAAGCGGCCACAGTGGGGTTTGCAGCCTTTGTGGTTAATAAGCAAAAAGAAGGTAAGCTGTCTTGCTTAGGCTGCTGAATTCGTTGCCAGATGGCAGCAATCGCTAATAATTCGTGATGACGTTTTTCAATAAAATAGGGTTGTTTTTCTTTGGTGCCTTCAAGCTGTTGCCACTCAAAAAAGCCACTGATGATTAATACACAACGCCGATATTGCACGGCCTGCTTAAAAGCAGGCTTTTCTAAAATAGTTTCAGCTCTAGCATTAATGAGAAGCTGCGGTTTTTTACCGGTTGTTGAGGTGCGTAAATACCAAGGAATAAAGCCCCAGCGCATTTGAATGGAGTTGATTTGGGTTTCATTGTTGATTAAACAAAGGGCGTTTTCAGTGGGTGCTACGTTGTAACTAAGCGGGAGCTCATCACAATGGGCCACCGGAAATTGTTTTAAGAGGGTTTTAGTATCCGTATGAAGCGCAAAGCGTCCGCACATAAAAGAAAATCGGGTTTATTGCTGATTTGTTCAGTATAGACTTAAAAACTTTTCAGGCTATGAGAAGCTTGTAACGACTTAGGAATTGGAAAGTAAACTGTCTGCAATTGCTATACTAGAAGGAGCTTCGTATTTCTTGTCAAGGATTAAGAAAAGGATGAATCCTCGATTGTTATTGATTGAGCCTGAGGGATTGATTCAGCAGGCTGAGCGTCTGCTGTGGTCAGCTCAGAAGGTGCAAGTTGACATTGCCATTAATGGCGATAAGGCATTGGAACTCGCCTTGAGCCAACTTTACGATGTGATTGTAGTCAATCCTGAGCTTGAGTATGGCTTTGACGGCTTTGAAACCATTCTTGCGATTAAAAACCATACCCTCAATCAAAACGTGCCTTTTATGATGGTGACTTCCAATGAAACGCTAGCTAATGTAAGCAAAGCGATTGAGTGTGATGTGAGTTGGTATTTGCTAAGACCATTAACACAGGCGATTGCAAGGGCTGTTATAAAGTCGATTCAACAAAAAGAGGCAAGAACGCCTTGTTTTATTATTCATAATCGTCACTTAATTACGTCTTAACAAGGCTAATTAGCTCGGTAAGTGAGGAAAAGCCCGACAATCTCTTTTTCGAATGACTATTCGATTAATGATTACTCGATGGTTTGTGCGCGAAAGGAATAACGATTTCTCGCTGTAATGGTTGCAGAGGGCAGGGACTCTGAAACGCCTGCTTTGCCATAAATAACTTCATCAAGCCAGCTTTTTTCTTCAGCTAAGAGCTCATTAGCAATGATTTTCCACCACGATTTAGGAAGCCTGCCAAGCCCGTCTGACCAGCGGTACTCTCGTTGTTTGAGTAAGTCTTTTTTATCGAAAGAGGCATTGGCGGCTACAAGCAGTGTTTCTTTTTTGCGAACATTAGCCTTTAATTCTTCAAAGGCATTGGGAGCTTGAATGAGTAGATTAAAGGTCGCCCAGCAATCATTTAAGGCGCGATGGCCGTCATAAAAATAACCTAATTTCCAATTTAAATAGTCTAATTTGGCACTTTCAATCCCACGTTCCTTCCAATTGATATCTTTCAGCGTGCAGGCAAAGGCTAAAGACTGAATCAAGGGTTGAAGGGAGGAGGGGGTCTGTAACTCTAAAAAGTTTCTATCAAAACCAGAGTTATGGCAAATGATAAGATGAGAAGCCGATAGCAGTTGAGTTACTTTATCCCAATCAATGGTTTTCCCTTTCACGTCTTCATTAGAAATGCCGGTCACTTGCGTGACTTCGGGAGGGATAGGCTTTCCAGGGTCATTTAATTCGTTATAGCTATCAAGGACCGCTAAAATTCCGTCCGTTTTAGAAAAAGAAAAAGAGAGCAACCCCATCTCAATAATTTCATGCTCGATAGCTTGAAGTCCCATGGTTTCTAAATCAACGATAGTCGCTACAAAATGCTGTGAATCGGAGGAGGTGCGCGGTAAAAAAGAGGTAGGGACTCGTTTTAACACTTGATAGTCGGGGTGTTGGGCGATTTGTTGAATGATTTCTTCAGTCATTGTTGATTAACGCTCTTTGGGCAATAGTGCTTATCATAAAATGATTTTGGTTAAATGTCTTAAAAGAAGGTGGGTCTTTCTTATTCAAGTGAGCTTTCCAAAATAATAGAAGCTGACAAGATGGTTTTTGAATCATAAAATAGGTTTAAAGCCTATAACGAAGTGAATCGGTGAGCTCTCAATATTGGGTGGAAGCAACTTTTAAGCGTTCCAATGGTTTTTCTCTTGCGGTTGATATCCAGTTTGACTATTTTATTCCACCTGTCTTTCAAGATTGGCAGGATAAGTCCTTTGGCAGTATTCAAATCCTACAAATACTTCATTCGAATACAAAAGAACCCATTATTGATTTACAGTTAGATGAGATGATAACGCTTAGGCGAATTTGTTGGGATTATTTGGAAGAAAAAAAACTACTCATCACCTCCAAGGTAAGGTCATTATTCCCGAAATAGTTTAAACCGGAGGGTGATTGTCATTTAAAAAACATTTAAATGACAGGGGAGGTATTCTAGGCTATTATCGCCACCGTCAATTAGTGCCTATTGGAATAGAAAGGATTTATAGATGGAAATTATTAATCTCTCGTTTGAAGAAACGCTTGTCATTGAAATCAACAACCAACTTGTGACCATTCTTCCCAAAAGGGGCCAGCAGTTGCAAGGCGATATTTCCTTTGGTATTTCGGCGCCAAAGATTATTTCCGTAAACAGGGAAGAAATTCATCGTTTAAAAAAGCAACAGCATTACACCTCCAAAAAATGGTCCGAGTTGTTTAGGCCGGCAAAAGGAAATTAAATGGAACATGGTTTATAACAGCACTCTTATTTCCACCCTGTACGACAGCGATTGCCAATATGCCCTGTCCTTCTGTCAATAAGATTTAAGACCCTCTGATTTTACTATTCGTCTCAAAGAGGCTCAGACCAAAATCTATGTGAGTGGAGAAGCTTGCACTTTTTAATTTAAAGTAAGCCGGCCTTATCCATGATTATGATAAGGAATATATTAGATTATAATTTTTCACCCGTTTATCCCTCTTACCAAAACTAAGAAACGGTTTGCATTTATCAAGGGATATATATATCCGAAAACGACCTTTACTGTAATATCGAGTTGGTGGTAAGGTTATTCTACTTGGATTTGAAACCATGGTGATTTAAATTTCAATCAAGTTATACCCTCAACAACATCGTGGAGCAAGATCACCGATTTATCAAGAAAATCACAAAACCCATGAAGGGATTTAAAGCATTTTACGCAGCCAAAGCTACACTGGTTGGTATCGAACTCCACCATATGCTTCGAAAAGGACAGCATCTAAAGGCAGGAAACCAGTCCATCTTCGAACAGTTTTATGGACTTGCGGCATAAATTCGTCCAGCGTTTGACTGTCTTTGTCTGGTAAATTTTCTGCGACAAAACCGGGGCAATAGCCTCGATGAGCAAGAATAGTGGAAGGCTATTGCTCTCTTTTTTGTACGTTCAGTACTCATGATGCTCATAGGTTTCTTTGGGTATCGTGGTTGGACAACACTGATGATTTCTAGAACTTCAGTTTATTAGGTATTCTTTGTGAATAATTCTTATTAAGATATTCTTTTAAAGAAAGAAGATAATCTTCTTCAGATATTTGATTCTTCTTTCTGCCCGAAAACTTTTCCTACAACTTTCATTTTTATCTGGCATTAGCGCATAGACTTAAACTGCATTTACGTAGAAATTGGGTTAATACCTCATAAAGATTTATCGAAATCCATTCACAAAATACCCTGAGCAGAACTGATTCTGCTCGCGAGCCCTAACAACGAAGCCCTTTTAAATCGAGTATCCATGCTTATTTTTTATCCATCACTTGAAAATACTGCTCTGGTATGAAGTTCATCATCTTTTGGATTTGATATTTTATGCAAATTTATCGTAGCAGGAGAGAAAAATCCGCAACTACTAGATTTTACTATCTTATACGCTTCATTTTCTGAATGAATCTTAGAGTCTTTAACGCTTGTAGCAATCAATAAAAGAACTTCAGTGGGTATCTGATATAAAATAGAGTCTTCTGATCTCCTTCCTTGCAGTAATAAATGTGTAGCTAATATAAGCGACGATTCACTATTTTTATAAAGAAATTTTTCTTCAAATGGAGCAATAACTCTTTCGAAGTCGTCTTTTAATTCATTATAAAAAACAGGAGGCCAGAGATTTTTTCTATACCGCTCAATTACTATTTTTTGGGAGTATTCACTAAGCCTATAAATCGCTAGCTGAATTCTAAATAAATTAACATCGTTTTCTAAACTCGCATGCAAATGTGTTTCAGAAGTGTAAACATGATCAAAGTCATGGAGGTTTTTTAAATAAAAGAGAAATCCTTTAGCTACTTCATCTTCAAATGCATCTCGTAATTCCCTCGATAAATCAACTGTTTGATTTAATGTATCGAATATTTCTCTTACACCTTTATCATCACCTATAGCTGAAACATAGAATAAATGTTCTCCTATTTCACTGATAGCATTTTTAAATTTTTCAGAGGCTTCATCGTTTATTAGCTTTAAACAGGTTTTCTTAATTTCATACCAAGGAATCTGAGAATGTCCTGACCAAGAAAACCGTTGTTTTAAATAATCGATATCAAAACTTTGGTTTTTATTTAAGCGCCTAACAGAAGCTCCAGCATCTAAAAAGTATTTACTCATCTATTAATATCCTCTTAAGAGAGAACAAGCCAAATCAAAAAGGTCAATATTTTAACATGTGGTTCGAATTTTATCAATTTGCAAAATTATGCTTGGCCTGGGGACTAAGGATCCTGTGCTGTAGAGTTAGGATTATTATTAAGGGCTAAGGCAATGGTGTCTTATTATCCCTAGCGTTGATTCAAGGATTGCGGGCTGCGTTGCAAAAACATAAAAGCTACCAAAAAACAAACTCAGGGCGTAGTTCAGCTATATACAGGGGCGCGACAAGCAACGGAATTAAAAGATACTCTAAGGCCATTTTTCGATCTTTAAAAATCCAAATGATTAAAAATTTAAACAAACGTGGGGGTATATAACGATTTGCAAGATGAAAATTATTTCATTATTTAACAATATGTTAATTTCTTATAGTATCTTTTAATTTCGTTGCTTGTCGCGCCCCAACTCACATCAGAATCAAAAAGAATTTATGTGTCAGAAAGCAAGGCAGGAGAAGTTGTGGTTACAAAGAATTTTAATTTAACCTCTTCTGTTAAGGAATCAAAATCCATACCCATGGGTACAATTTTCAGCGCATTCGTCATAGCTCCTTTTCATGATTCTGATAACCCAAGCCAATTACGATTTAAAATAAACATCAATTCTATGTCTTGCATTGCAATTGCTGATTCCATTTTAAAAACAGATTATCAATCAGGGACTATAGTTTCAAAAATTAGCGGCATAAACTGCGCCAAGTAGAACTCAAAATCGATACCCTTAGCAGCAGTGGGATTGGTTTCAGGTAGGGTGCTTTCCTAGAATGAATATTAGATCC
>NZ_LNYO01000027.1:2197-2329 GCF_001467895.1 Legionella nautarum | reverse complement strand
GAATGGGTTTTTAAAATGAATTCCTGGATCGAGAATGCCAGTATGGACACGCCCAAAAAGAACCGGTACCCCTACATAACGGGGCAAAGGGAGTAATGGAACCACTAACCCACTTAGAGAAAAAAAATCATA
>NZ_LNYO01000027.1:0-2106 GCF_001467895.1 Legionella nautarum | reverse complement strand
ATAATCAACCAAGTCGAATAAGTTAATTTCTAATTTAATGCTTAAGTGGGTTGGCGGTTCCATTACTCCCTTTGCCCCTCATAGCATTAGTACGGGTTGCCAACTGGATACATTGTCTTAAGCTGCTTTTACTTCAACAAGCATATGAATACCATCATGTTCAAGAGAGTCTTGAATAGCTAAGGCGATAAATTGTTCTACGGGATATCCTAAAATAATAGCAAATTGCTTAGCTTTTTTAGCACTAACTATCTTTCTATCATGTTCTAAATCGCATAAATATTGCTTTGACACACCAAGGCTTTTCGCAAAATCAATCTGACTTATCCCTTCTCCTTGACGTATAGAACGAATAGAACTTCCTAATGTTAAACGCCCCACCAATTTCTCTAAATATTTTTTTGCATTAGTACTCATGTTTATTCACCTCAACAATAGAAATAATCACAATTTCGTTTTGTTCATTTTCAATATATATAGCTCGATATGCCTTATTTAGTCTAATTGAGCGTTGCCCTTGGCGCTCTCCTTTTAACGGTTCATCATGAAAACCTGGTATAGTTCTCATTTTCTGAATACCTAAACGCTCTACCGAATCAACCCATAACAATAACTTCTCTTTAATATATTGTGGAATTTTAATTAAATCTTTTTTAGCACTTTTAGTTAATTCGATTTGACAAGACTTTATCAATTTTAAAATTACCTAATGATTATTTAAATAAATAGTACACTAATTTGGTGTACTTGTCAAATAGACTGGCATTTGAAGTAAAGATAATAGGGGTTTTATGTGTGCACCTAGAGCGCCAAAGTCCATAAATATGATATCTCTGTTCTCGGGTTAACTGTTTATGACCCATTGCGAAACTCCTATTGACCAGATAGGTCCGCACATAGTAAGTAACCTACTGATTTTTAATAAGAGTTGCGTTTATTAATTGAATCCGACAGTTAATGTAGTCAACGTTAAGTAACTGGCATATATTTGCCCATTAATGCTGGAGCTGATCCTCCCTCGATTAGCCGTACTCCTTGTTTAAGAGATATAATCTCATCAACAAGGAGTACGGCTAATCGAGGGAGGATCAGACAACAAAACTAAGAGATCCGTCAAATAGTCACTATAGTTTAGTTTCATTATTATTTACACTACATGGCTCGGGTATTGGAAATGTTATAAGTCGACCAATAAATGTGTCTATAACAAAATCTATGATAGATTCAATGTTTAGTTGGACGTTTGGTGCTATGGGTAGTAGTGCAGGTAAACAATCGGGGTGGTAATTATGGTTTGGTGTGATACTTACTATAGTAAAGGGACCTGCCTTCCCAAATGGCTATATTGCATTACATCTTTGGGGGGCTTTGTCTTATCTCTTTTGACAATTTATAGTGCTCTAGAAACGATTGGATTCATGGAAAAAATTATTCCTGCTGTAGGCGCTATATATTTTTTATATTTAACTACCTGTAATGTTTTTTTAATCTTAAAAGGTAGTCAATATGTTAAGATAATAAAAAAAGAACAAGACCATTTTATTTTAACTAATATTTTTAAAAAACATATTCATTTTACTGTTTCTGACATCTTATCACTAAAAGCTTCGTCGAACTTCTTTATTATTGATAAGTTTTTAACTGGATTCGCTAAGCATATTTCAGGATTAGAGTTAATTTTAAAAGATGGAAGTAGATATTACATCACTTGCTATATGGAAAATACTGATACATTAAAAGAGCATCTGTTAGGAAAAGTCGATTTTGAATGATGTTGAAGAGTGTTTGATCCTGAGCTTTCGGCAAGCGTGCGTGACTAAAGACAGAGCGGTCGTTTAGTCTATAGCCTCAATGATTTTAGGAGGCGACTTAATGATAAAAGGCACCAATAAACTAGACACTGTCAAACAAGCCTTTAGACACTGGCGAACCACACGAACAAGGCGCGGTCAAATCCCCGATGAGTTATGGGAGCAAGTCAAGGGACTATTGGGTGATTATACTCTTTCGAAAATCGGCAGTCATTTTGCTATTTGTTGTCACTTTGTATTTCTTTCGATAACGAACAAAAATTTTCGCTTCTTTCATTAAACGTTGAGTTCGTCT
>NZ_LNYO01000026.1 GCF_001467895.1 Legionella nautarum | reverse complement strand
CCACGCTATTAATGAGTGATTCAGGATCAAGAAATGACAAAATGAGGGACCAAAGCTCTTCTGGTAACTCTGGGATTATAACTTCGTGTGATTCTTTCATAGTGATCTCTGGCCATGGAGGTCATTAATTTTACACTTCTATCAAAAATATTACAATAATTACGGTTTTCGAGATGCGTAAAAGGAATAGGAGCGCTTTAATTCTTTTCAGCAAGTCAAGGAGCAGCTAAGTTATTTAATACAGATTGGACTTTTTGATGGAAAGATACCCCGCTTTCGCGGGGATTGACCTATTATTGTGGGGAAGATTTGTTATCTAGCCGCCAAAAGAAACCTCGGTATGCTTTGTAGCCTTATCATCTTGATCTGTAGCTGTGGCCTGAAAAGCCGCGGGGGCAAAAAAATGACTGTGAGCAAATTCTACCCTTGGAGCAGGATGCT
>NZ_LNYO01000025.1 GCF_001467895.1 Legionella nautarum | reverse complement strand
ACGTTTACCGACCTACAAATTCCTGGGGTTTACTTGTTACTGGGGTAAAACGCGAAATGGGTACTGGCGACTAAAATTTAAAAGTCGTCGTGACCGATTTAGTGCCAAACTCAAGGAAATTAAACAATATCTGCGGGAAAATCTGACGGCCAAGGAAACCAACGACATTCTTTACAGAGTAAAGTTAATTGTCAGGGGATGGGTTAACTATCACGGCATTTCGGACAATAAAAGACGAGTAAAATCATTCATTGATCTCTGTAAAAGAAGTTTATTAAGTTGGTTTA
>NZ_LNYO01000024.1:713601-827231 GCF_001467895.1 Legionella nautarum | reverse complement strand
AGGATGGTGGGCCGTATAGGATTCGAACCTATGACACAGAGGTTAAAAGCCTCCTGCTCTACCACCTGAGCTAACGGCCCCAAAGAGGCTGGAATCATACCCGATTAGGGTAAAATTTCAAGTGTTTTATGCGGTTTATTTTTCATTAATGCACGACCAGTATATAATTCTTCGCTCGTAGATAAAACGGTCCACCCATCGGCCGCTAAATTTTTTACTTTTATTTTTAAACAATTACTAGGCACTATTAGTAATAAAACATCAGCTCCTAAAGCCCCACAGCCTTTAGCTGCTAGAACATCAGGCTGGGAATTAAAATTTTGAATATGTTCCAAACTATGAGGAGCCACCAGATGGAAATTTGCCAATTGTTGCTGATAGGTATTTATTGCCTTAACTAACTCTGCGCTATTCACCTGCTCAAACGCTGCTTGAGCGAGTTCAACTGTGGCGGCTAGCTGGTTTATTGCAGGCGGTAATCTCATGTTTCTTAAATGATAATGCGTTGCTAATTTTTGGCCACTGTGTAATAGCAAAAAAGAAATATCTTTAAAAGGCCATTCATAGGATTTAAGAACTTGTTCATCGCGATTAATATAAACACAATGATTTTGGGATTGAGCTAGCAAATCGTACCCACTAGGCCGCAAACCTTCCCCGCGCCAGGCGCATTGATAATAAGCGTCTAATAAAGCTTTATGACTTGGCTCGACATGGAGTAAACGGCAACTCGCCAAATAAACGCCCAAAAATTGTGCACTCGATGCTCCAAGGCCGCCCTTTCCTTGATAGGGATCATACCAGCTAACACCCTGAGATGAGATGCGATGATGAGCCCACCATTGTCCAGCAGGAGAATCTGGATGAATACCTTGCATGCTATGGTCATCTGTTAAGGCTAGTTCAAAACAAGGTGAAGTAGTTAAAATAATCGCTGAAGCCCCAGCCACGGCAGCATATTCACCGAGTAAAAAAGTTTTTGCTGGTATGCGCCATTTCATGTTGCAGTCTGCACTTGCCTAATTTCAGTTAACAAAGCGCAGGCATTATTTAAGCTAATACGCTTATTCGTGGTAAGCCAGCGTTGTAAGCGCTCTTTGAGCACGGGCATTTCGCTGTCAGTCGCCCCGGCGACTAGCGCTAAATTATCAATATGCAATTTCATATGCCCTTGAATAATTCCTTCAGTACACAAGGCTCTTAGGGCACCTAAATTTTGTACTAGACCGACTGCAGCAATAATACGCGATAAATGATTGGCAGATTCAATATCCATCATACGCAAACAAAGTTTTGCCGTAGGATGAAGAGCAGTTACTCCACCTACAGTACCCACAATAATGGGCGCAGTTAATTGCCCTATTAATGTCCCTTGCTCATATCGCCAACGAGTAATCGCTTGATAGCGTCCATCACGTGTTGCATAAGCGTGAACACCTGCTTCAACGGCCCGCCAATCATTTCCTGTGGCGATTAAGACAGGATCAATTCCATTCATAACCCCTTTATTATGAGTTGCTGCACGATAAGGGTCTGTTTCGGCAAATAAGGAAGCTTCTTGTAAACGCTCGCCAAGCTCAGGGTCGACATCGCGAATAACGACTTTAGCCGTCGTTAATTTCTGATCATTTAAATTGGACAAAATACACATGGTGACTTGTTCACCGGTTAGATTCTCCAAAGGTTCTTTTAAGTACTCTAAAACTTGGTTGATGATATTAGCACCCATTGCATCGCAGCTATTCATCATCAAATGAATAACAACCATATCACCACTATCTCCGCGTGCTAAATGTCGCAGTTGCATATCAACCACGCCGCCGCCGCGTCTTACCATGCTAGAAGCCACTTCTTCATTGGCCTTTTCCATCAAAAAACGTTTGTTTTCATGAAACAGCGCTTCAAACCGTGCCAAATTATTTACTTTTGCCAATTGAATTTGGCCAATAATGCATTCGCCGTCTACTTGGGTAGTAATCTCACCCTGCTGTCTTATCCATTTTGCAGTCTTTGAGAGTGCAGCAATGATTGATGTTTCTTCTACGGCTAAAGGAATTACGTAATCTCTGCCATCGATAAAAAAATTCGTTGCTACGCCTAATGGCAGTTGAAAATAGCCAATCACGTTTTCGATTAACTTATCAGCAAGCACTGTCTCTTGCACACCCCCGGCTTGTAAATAGTGAACATCTTCTGCGGTTAAAGCCCCTAGATCTAAGAGGCGTTGAAATCTTTCTTCGCGAGCTAATTTAGAAAACCCTTGGAATAATTGACCTGCTTGATTATTTAACGGCATGCCTTCTCCTTCAGCTCACTGAGTATTCGGCTGCCAGTGCAAAACATAGCAACCTTTAATTCATATTCGATTAATTTCATAAGCTCATGCACAGCGTGTGCATTTTCTAAGGCCGCATCTAACATGGGCTTGGCAAAACCAACTGAAGTTGTACCAAGCGCGAATAATTTTGCGGCATCTAAACCATTACGAACACCACCTGAACCCCAGACTTCAAAACGAGGATTTAAGGAAACGGCATGAATCACTGTCTGCATCGTATCGATACCCCAGTTACGAAAACTGACTGCTGTGCGCTGCTTAATACTTCCTTCGCCAGCACGATGTCCTTCAATTCTTCCCCAATGCGTTCCGCCTAGACCACTTACATCAACTGCGGCAACGCCAATATCGTTTAAGCGCTGCAAAGTATTGGAGGAAAAACCACAACCGGTTTCTTTTACAATAACGGGTCTATCGAGTTGCTTTACTAGTTTAGCGAGGGCATCCCAACAGCCTTTAAATTGCGGCGTACCTTCGGGTTGAATCGCTTCTTGCAAGGGATTGCAATGGATAATAAGCGCTTCTGCCTGTAAGGCTTCAATTAAATTTTGAATTTGTGGTAAAGGGGTTGTGATTAACTGGGCAATTCCTAGATTAGAAAAGAGACTTACCTTTGGAAAATCTCGACGCAGCTCATGCCATTCAGTAGCCGCTTGAGAGTCGGTTAACTCACGGCGTTGCGAGCCAACACCCATTGCCCAACCGCTCTTAGCGCAAGCTTCAATCAGATTACGATTGATATTCACTGCCCCACGATGTCCTGCAGTCATCGAACTCACAAAAAAAGGACTGCAGACCTCTCGACCAAAACGCTGGCTAGTAATACTAATTTCTGCAAAATCAAGATCAGGAAGCGCTTCATGTGCTAAGGTGAATTGATCTAGGACATTAAATTCACTGGTTTGATTTGCCGGCATTAAAGCAAGCTCAATGTGATCTTGTTTGCGTTTTTCAAATTGGCTATAGTCGTCTTGCATTCCGATTTACTGCGCCAGAAAAAATGGTCTGGATTTTATCATAACTTAACTCTTCCAACTAGGTTTTCAAGAAATTTTACCACTTTCTAAAATTATTCAAACCTTGCTTTGCTGCAAAGCCCCATTTCGTATTATGCTAGGTTATTTCATCTAATAAAATTTCTCATGGCTAAGGCAGCATCTTTAACCAATTTCACTTTTAATCAGGAAAACCTCTGCTATCAATGCGAAGGCCCTTGGTCTGTTTTAAAATTGAATGATTTATTAAGCCGCTTTGACACTTCTACAATTCCTGCAGAAAAAAAAGTAACAATTAGCGGCGCCACCCTCACTCAATTTGATAGCTCTGGCGCCCTAGCTTTGACACATTGCATAGATATTTTAAAAAGCAAAGGGAAAGAAATCGAATTAACTGATTTCAACAAAGAGCAGGAAAAACTATTAGACTTAGTCAAAGAAAAGAAAGAAATACTTGGTTACAAACCACCTACTTTCAAACAGCGCAATTTACTAGATCGAATTGGCGAAGAAACAATTCATAAAATACAACAAACTGACGGTTTAATCATTTTAATCGGCGATTTAAGTTCGAAATTTTTTGAAGCTCTTGGCAATTGGCGACGTTTTCAATTTCCCAGTATCATATCCAATATTCATTCCGTCGGTATCCAGGCCCTACCTATTCTTGCCCTCTTGTCTTTTCTCATCGGAGTAGTGCTTGCCTATCAAATGGGCTTACAGTTGCAAACTTATGGCGCCAACATTTTTATTGCCTACTTATCTGGAATGGCCATTTTTCGCGAGTTTGCCCCGTTAATTACGGCAATCATCGTTGCTGGGCGCACAAGTTCTGCCTTCACAGCACAAATTGGTAGTATGAAAATAAATGAAGAGGTCGACGCGCTTCTGACAATGGGGCTTTCACCCACCGAGCTGCTTGTCATGCCTAAAGTCATGGGCTTGTTGTTAGTCTTTCCTTTGATTATTTTTTGGTCTGATGTCTTTAGTATTATCGGCGCCATACTAATGTCTAAATGGATGCTAAACGTGGGCTATCTCGATTTTCTAGCGCGCCTCAAAGAATCCGTTGGTTTAGATCAAATGCTATTAGGTCTGTATAAAGCGCCAGCCTTTGCCATACTCATTGCCTTGGTAGGCTGCTTCCAGGGGTTCAGAGTACAAGCAAGTGGGGATACAATTGGCTCACAAACTACTAAAAGTGTTGTACAAGCCCTATTTCTAATCATTGTTGCCGATGCAATTTACTCCATCGTTTACAGTTGGATGGGTATCTAATGAGCGAGCGAATCATCGAAATTTCTGGATTAAAGAACTATTTAGGCGGGCAATGGGTACATTCTGATGTCAATCTCACAGTAGAAAAAGGTGAAATTCTAGCCATCATCGGCGGAAGCGGCAGCGGTAAAACAACTATCCTGCGCAGCTTACTCATGCTTATGAAACCCACCGCGGGCTCTTTAAAGATTTTTGGTAAAGATATTAGTCAGCTCAATGCCTATCAAGCTAATGCCTTACGCCGTCGCTGGGGTATGATGTTTCAACATAGCGCTCTTTTTTCAACCCTGAATGTCTTAGAAAATATTATGTTCCCTATGCAGGAATTTACCGAACTCAAAAAAACATTTATGGAAGAGCTAGGCATGCTAAAGATTTCTTTAGTAGGATTGCCTAAAGAATCCGCAGGTAAATTTCCCTCTGAATTAAGTGGCGGAATGCAGCGGCGAGCGGCCGCTGCGCGCGCTCTTTCCATGGACCCCGAATTACTTTTTTTGGATGAACCTACAACGGGGCTGGATCCACATAGCGCAAGACAATTTGATGAACTGATTCTTTTTTTAAGGGATGCATTATATTTAACCATTGTAATGATTAGCCATGATTTAGAATCATTGAAAATAGCTGATAGAATTGCCTTTTTAGGAGAGGGAAAAGTATTATGTGCCGCTCCTTACGAAGAATTAGTAAAAAATCCACATCCATTGATTGCTGATTATTTCAGTAAACTTTAAACTGACCTTAATAAGTACTGGTAAAAGATAACAAGAACGGGAGCAGGCTTTTTGGAAGCAAAAACCAATTACACAATGGTTGGCTTAGCGGTATTGATTCTTGCAGGCGCTTTGGTTGCTGCAGGACTCTGGCTGTCAGTCGGCCTCGACCAAAAGAAATACCATACTTATGCTGTCTTTATTCGCGAAGCTGTCTCAGGCCTTAGCGAACAATCCCCTGTAAAATACAATGGTGTTAAAGTGGGATTTGTTAGCAAAATAGAGCTTAACCACCATGACCCCCGACAAGTTGAAATTTTGCTCAATATTGAAGAGGGTACTCCCATTACTGTCAGCACCATGGCTACTTTGATTTCTCAAGGGATTACCGGAAACACTTATGTCGGGCTTTCAGCCGAATCAAGCGATTTAACCCCCCTAAGAGCGGCTCCGCATCAACCTTATCCTATTATTCCAGCTAAACCCTCATTATTTAATCAACTGGATAAGGTACTCAAAGAGGTCTCTGTCAATGTGAATAAAGTGAGTGTAAAAATCAGCCAAGTCTTTAGCAAAGATAATCTAGACAATTTAAACCACACCTTAGCTAATATAAGATCGTTTTCCGATGTTTTGGCCAAAAATAGTCCAAATCTAAACCATAGCCTCAAAAGCGTAGAAGTTCTCTTACAAAATTCAGCAGACCTGAGTGAGGAATTCCCCGAAATTGTTACTGATCTAAAGTCTGGTCTAAAAAAATTTAATTCAATGGCAACTTCTCTGACGAATGCAGGAAATAAAGTCTCAACTACTATGGCCACAGGTAAAACAGCAATTGATAAAATCTCTCAACAAACTATTCCACCAATGATTACTTTAATGCGCCGCCTTGATGTCATTGCAGCAAATCTTGAAAAAATAAGTAAAGAAATGCGCCAAAATCCTGCTATAGTTATTCGTGGCACTACACCACCGCAGCCTGGACCAGGAGAATAATGTGAATAAATTAACTATCTGGGCTTTCCTTATTCTTTTAGTGTCTTGTTCGCCGATTAAATTACAGCAATCAAATGCTTACAAATTAGATGCGTATAGTAGCAAGCAATTTACTTCGCAAGCGTCTAAGCAATCTATTTTGATAACGGTGCCTGAAGCGGTTGCCGGCTATCAAACAGAAGATATGCTTTATATGAAAAAACCCTTTGAACTTAGCTCCTTTACTAAAAATGTTTGGGTCGACCCGCCGGCTGAAATGCTTTTACCCCTCATAGCCCAGAGCCTGCAACGTAGCGGGTATTTTAATGCAGTAACTTCTACCACTAATTCAGAGTTAACGGATTACCGCTTAGATACTCAATTGATGGAATTACAACAAAATTTCATAACAACACCCAGCCATATAGACCTTGTTGTCAAAGTCGTGTTGTCACATGTTAGTGATAATCGAGTGGTCGCTTCACGCTTGTTTAGCCAACGTGTAAAATGTCCAGCAGATACGCCTTATGGTGGTGTAACTGCAGCTAATATTGCAACTAAGAATTTTACTGCTGAGGCAACTGCATTTGTGGTCTCGCAGGCTAGACAAGACTCTAGCCGTAATTAAGGGAAATTCTTGCTATCGTTGAATCAACTTATTAACATTAGAACCTTGGCCAAAGGTATAAAACAATTGTACAATGGGCCGCCATTGTGGCTCTTAACCAAATTTGTAAATTATGAAAATAAGAAGGAGAAAACGGATGAAAGCCAGATCGTTTAAGCTAGGACTTGTTGCTGCAGGTATTATGCTGCTTGCATCTTGTTCTAAACACCACGGTAGCGCAGGGGTTAGCTATGGTGAAGATGGGGCTTCTGCACACGGCTTGGGGCAATTTAGTCATTTTGCCGGTCAAGCACCTGGTGAATCATATACCACTCAAGCACCACACAATCAACGTTATCTTTTCTCTTATGACGATTCTAGTTTTGCGCCAAAATACAAACCTTCTTTGATGGCACAAGCAAATTATCTAGTTGCTAATCCAGGGGCACGTATTCTCCTGGCTGGACATACTGACGAGCGAGGAAGCCGCGAATATAACGTTGCACTAGGTGAACGCCGCGCTAACACGGTAGCTAATTTGCTGCGCATGGCAGGTGTTAGCCGACAACAAATTCGTGTAGTTAGCTACGGTAAAGAACGCCCACTCTATACAGGTCACGATGAAGAAGCTCACAAGATGAATCGTCGTGTTGAGTTAACTTATGAGGCCACACGATGATCAAATTCCATCGACTTCTACTTAGCTTATGCATGACCTGCTTGATACCTTGGCAGGTTTTTGCTGAAGCGCCTGTAGTTGATGATAGTGAAAACTTCGCTATTCTCGATGATCAACAGGCTGCTATTGAGCAGCCTGTTGCCAAAGCGCAACTTGATGAATATGGCGATACTAGCGATGAAGTTGCTCTTGCGCGAGATAATCATGAGAGTAGTAATAGCAGTGATAGCGCCGAATTATTGAATAAACTCCAAGGATTACAGCAGGATATCCAGGAGTTACGCGGCCAGCTAGAAGTACAAGCCCATGATTTAAAATTGTTACAGCAACAACAACTAGCTTTTTATAAAGATTTAGACGCACGTATGCGTCCTGATGTGACCAAACCGGTACAATCAGCCCAAGCAACCCCACCCCAAGAATTGTCTATTGGTCCTAATGTCGCTGCAGCAGCAACAAAAACGACTCCTCCGGTTCAACCATCAGAAGCCACCGCACTAGAGAAACAAATCACAGCGGGAATCGTTAATAGTTCACGAAGTAATCCAGCAAACGAGCAAATTAGTTATCTTGCTGCTTATGATCTGGTAAAAAATAAGCATTTCGATGATGCCCTGGTCGCTATGCAAGCCTTCGTAGCGCAATATCCACAAGGTGGTTATTCTGCAAACGCACAATATTGGCTGGGTGAGCTTTACATGGTTAAAAATAATTATCCCAGAGCAATTGAACATTTTGAAACCGTCTTAAGACAGTTTCCCTCATCCTCTAAAGCAGCAGCCTCTACCCTTAAAATTGGCTATGCACTTGCGGCATCAGGAAAAGAAAACGAAGCAAGACTTCGACTACAACAAGTTTTAAAAAATTATCCTGATACACCTACTGCACAATTAGCAACAACAAAATTGGAGTCTCTAGGCGTCTCATGAAGCAAGTTAGTAACTCACTTCGTATTACCGAAATTTTTCATTCCTTGCAAGGTGAATCAATTACCGTGGGCCTACCCACGGTTTTCATTCGTTTAACTGGCTGTCCATTACGCTGCCAATATTGCGATACGGCTTATGCCTTTAATGGGGGTAAAATGACGGATATTCCTTCCATTTTGGATGAGATCTCCGCTTATCAATGCCAACAAGTTTGTGTCACAGGAGGCGAGCCGCTTGCGCAACCAGGTTGTATCTCTCTTTTGCAAGAACTTTGTGATCAAGGTTATCAAGTATCATTAGAAACGAGTGGCGCAAGAGATATTGCTCAGGTCGATAAGCGAGTGATGGTTGTTATGGACTTAAAAACCCCTGCTTCTGGTGAATGTGAGAAAAATTTATTTTCAAATTTAGAACATTTAAAACAAAGTGATCAAATCAAGTTTGTCTTATGTGACCGCGAAGATTATGATTGGGCTTGTAAAATGATGCATGAACACCGCTTATCGGAACGCGCCCAGATTCTTTTCTCTCCTAGCTGGAATGAATTAAACCCAACAGAACTTGCTGATTGGATTGTAAAAGACAAATTAGCTGTGCGATTTCAATTACAGCTGCATAAAATTCTTTGGAATGATGCCCCCGGGCATTAATTATTGAGCAGGAGAATCTGGTATGCAATGGTTTGCCCAAGCACCCGCTAATATTGCCCTAATAAAATATATGGGTAAAAAAGATAACACAAACAATATACCGGATAACTCATCCTTATCTTATACGCTAAATAACCTGCTAACCTCTGTTATGCTTGAAAGCCAAGCGGGAAAGAAAGATTTCTGGGAGCCATTAGAAATCCCCGGCGCGCCGCCCTTTACCCTATCTACCTTGGCCCAAGAGCGTTTTCTGAACCATTTGGCGCGCATGAAAGCTTATTTTAACTACAGCGGTTCTTTTGTGGTTCGTTCTAGTAATAATTTTCCAACAAGTAGTGGGTTAGCTAGCTCTGCATCTAGTTTTGCAGCGCTCACCAAATGTGCAGCTCTTGCGCTCAGCGAGCTCAGCTCGCAACCTCCGCTTTCTATTGAAAAACAAGCCCAACTCAGCATGCAAGGCTCAGGCTCATCTTGTCGTTCTTTTTATTTCCCTTGGGCACTTTGGGAAGAAAATAGCGTTAAAGCCATAGAACTACCTTACATGCAATTGCAACACCAAGTCATAGTAATCAGTCACGATGAAAAACGAGTTCCTTCTAGCGAGGCTCATATACGAGTCAAAAGCTCAAGTCATTACGAAACACGTAGCCACCGGGCAACTGAGAACCTGAAACTGTTGTTAAGAGCGCTTAAAGCGAAAGATTGGGCAAACGCCTATCATATCTGCTGGCTTGAATTTCAAGATATGCATCATTTATTTGCTACTAGCAATCCACCTTTTAGTTATATGACTGAAACAGCCAATGAAGCATTAAAAAGTTTACAAGAATTATGGAATCGGGAGGGTGATGGCCCAATTGTAACTATGGATGCGGGTCCTAATATCCATTTACTTTATCGTCCCGATCAGGCAGAACTGGCTCTTCGATTTAAACAAGATTATTTAATTGGCAATTATGATGTCCTATGATTTTCAAACAACTACACATGGTAAATGGATTCTTGCGGGCGAGCATGCTGTTCTTCGTGGACATAGCGCCCTCGTTTTTCCTATCAAAGAAAAAAAGCTAATCCTCAGCTACCGTAAATCAGGTTCTGAGCTTAGTGCTGATTATGAAGGCCCTAGTGGTTCCGAGATGCAATTATTGTTTTGGAGCGTATTGGAGCAAGGTCAACAATTACTTGGAAAATCACTAAACAGCTTGAGTGGCCATTTCCATTTATACAATGACATCCCTATTGGGGTTGGCATGGGCGCATCAGCAGCGCTTTGTGTTGCGATGGCCCGATGGTTTGAATCGCAGAATATGTTAACTAACGATTCCGTTTTTTCCTTTGCCAAAGAGTTAGAAAATTTATTTCATGGAAAAAGCAGCGGTCTCGATATTGCTGGAGTAGCTGCCGAAACCGGTATTTATTTTCAACAAGGTAAAATGAATCCCATTAAACAAACCTGGTATCCTCACTGGTTTTTATCATCCTGTGGCCAAATTGGCATTACCTCGCACTGTATCAACCAAGTTCATCAACTATGGCAAACCGATGCCAGCAATGCCGCTCGCATTGATCAGAAAATGAATAAAAGTGTCAGGAAAGCTTGTAGCGCTTTAGAAGAGAACAGAGCAAACTCGTTGGACACACTGGTGGAAGCCATCCACGACACAGCAACCTGCTTCAAAGACTGGGGACTAGTTAGCGAGACCTTGCAGCAACATATGCAAATGTTACTTGATTTAGGAGCCTTAGCAGTTAAACCCACTGGTTCAGGCGGTGGCGGCTATGTCGTAAGTCTTTGGAATAGCCCTCCACCAATGAATGCTGTAGAGTTTATTGCTGTTTAGATTTTGCAATTTGCTACCTTCTAATGGATTTGTTGGGATGCCTGGTTTCATAACCCTACGTTCTAGTTTACAAAACCCCCAAAAATGTCTAAATTTAATACAACATAGCTTCTGTTTATCGATAAAAACAAAGGATTAGCAATGAAATGAAACTTAAAACTTGGTTATTAGCCCTGTTCTTTTGTTTTTTATTCAATTCTTCTGCTCTATATGCCAACATCAAAGTGGGTACCGTATTTTTTTACCCACCCTTTGTCATGTCCACTGGCGATGGCTTTGATATTGATTTAATGCGCGCTATCTGCCAACGCATCAAAGAAACCTGTGACATAGTTCCAATGGACTATACCAATTTATTCACCTCTTTAAACGAAGGTAAAATTGATCTTGCTATTGCTGGTATATCCATCTCTCAGAATCGAGGTACAAAATATCTCTTTAGCCTGCCCTATATGCTCAGTAAAGGGCAATTTTTAACCTTAAAAAGTTACGATTTTACCAGTATTAATGACTTAACGGGTAAAAAAGTTGGAGTGATTAAAGGAGAACAAGACGGTGGAGTAGTTGATGCTTATTTAATACAGAATTATGGTAATCAATTCCAAACTATCCCCTACAATGATATAGAAGATCTAATTACCTCCTTAAGCGATGGAGATGTTGCAGCAGCCTTTATTCATCGCTCATCAGCCAATTATTGGAAACAAAATGGCGGCGGACAGTTTGCACTATTGGGTGGGTCCGTTTCTCTAGGGCAAGGAATAGGTATTATGGCTCTTCCCTCACAAGCCGATTTGATTGCACGCATTAATCAGCAATTACAAGCCATGGAAAAAGACGGTAGTTACCTTAATCTTTATAATATCTATTTTACTAATGAATAACTCATGAATGTATTATTTATCAATAAATTGATAATAAATTTCATCTGTTTTGACCATTCCCAATTCATAGCGAGCTTGTTCTTCCAGCGCTTGATCGCCGCTTTGTAATTCAACAATATCCGCTTCAATAGCACGATTGCGAACCTCTAGCTTCTCATTTTCGCGTTCTTGAGCGGCTAATTTTTTTTCCAGATCAATCCATTGATAGATACCTCCATCTCCTAGCCACAACTTATATTGGAGGCCAACAAGCGCTAATATTAAGACTAGAATAAGGGATCGCATAATACACTCAAACGAAGAGATATTTTAATACACTAACATAGGATGTGGAAGCATAATAGCGCCCCCACCTCAAATGAAATATATCATTAACCAATTAATACCTGACGGCCTGCATAGGCTATATTAGCCATTTCATTGATGCGCAGTAACTGATTATATTTTGCAATACGATCGGTACGACACAATGAACCTGTTTTAATCTGACCGCAACCTGTCGCTACTGCGAAATCGGCAATGAAAGCGTCTTCGGTTTCACCGGAACGGTGAGACATCACACAGTGGTAACCATGCTGATAGGCAAGTTGAATAGCCTGTCTTGTTTCGGTTAAAGTACCAATTTGATTAAGCTTAATCAAAATCGCATTGGCCATTTTTTGCGTGATACCTTCCTGTAAAATGCGGGTATTAGTCACAAATAAATCATCACCTACAAGCTGTAATTTCGAACCAAAACGAGCAGTCATTTGTTGCCAACCTTGCCAATCATGTTCATCTAAACCATCTTCGATACTGACTATAGGATAGTTAGCGGCTAAATCACCATAATAATCAACGATCTCGCTACTACTGAGTTTTTTATTTTCAGAACTAAGATGATAAAAATTATCATGAAATAACTCTGATGCAGCGACGTCCAAAGCGAAAACAATATCTTGACCTAATTGATAACCAGCCTGTTCTACCGCCTGTACTATCATGTCTAAGGCATGGCGATTCGATTTTAAATCGGGAGCAAATCCCCCTTCATCACCAACTGCTGTGCTTAGCCCCTGTTTTCTTAAAACTGACTTTAGCACATGAAAAATTTCGGCACCCATTTGTAATGCAGTAGCAAAATCAGGCGCGCCAATTGGCATCAACATGAATTCTTGGATATCTACATTATTGTCAGCGTGAGCGCCCCCATTGAGCACATTCATCATAGGTACCGGCATTGACATGGGCTCGCCTTGATTGAGTGCTTGATATAAAGGTAATTTTTTGGCATTAGCATAAGCACGTGCGCAAGCTAAAGAAACAGCGAGAATTGCATTTGCGCCTAAACGTGATTTGTTGTCGCTGCCATCTAGAAGGCATAAATGCTCATCGATTTTTGCCTGATCGCTAACAGATAAATCTTTGAGCGCCTGATTAATGTCTTGATTGATATGTTCGACTGCTTGACGAACGCCCTTTCCGGCATAGCGGGACGGATCTTTATCACGTAGTTCACAAGCTTCGCGGCTTCCAGTTGAAGCGCCCGAAGGGACGCTTGCGCGACCCATTTCACCAGTTGTTAAAATAACATCAGCTTCTACTGTTGGATTTCCTCGAGAATCAAGAATTTCACGTCCTTTAATACTAGCTATTTGCATTATTTATCCTCAGCAATTTATCTCTGGGGGCTATTGTTTTGCTATAAAGGAGCAATGTCAAGCTGATGTCAATAACAGTATTAATTTTCCGATATAATGTCTTTAGGGACAGGTCTGGTTGAAAAGGGTGAAAACCGATGTCCTTCTTTTTGTTCTGGAGTATCAGCAGTATTTTCTTTTGCCGCTTTTCCACCTAAATCGAGTAGATGCTTACTCTCTAACCTTTCTATAAATCGATCATAATTTTTTGATGGAATACGGATGATCAGGCTATTCTCAGTCCTGGTCGCAGTATAGCCACTCAGATTTTCTCCCGCAGCTTGCAGCTCCTCTTTAAACGCTTCGAACTCTGCTTCAATTAAACTGATATACTGGAGTATTCGCTGCGCTTCTGGGCTCGAAAAAGGACGAACACTGGCAATTTTTACAATCCCGGACTCGTCATCTCTTTCTATCTTCACTAAACCACTGATTTCTTCTAAAAGCGCACTAATTTCTTCAGGCGTTAATTCTTTTTTAGCTTCTAATTTATCGTCATCCTCAGGTTCTAATTCATCAGTAGTGGACAAGGATGAATGATCCAGCTCCATACCGATATAATTTTCATCGTCTGATTCTGGAGTTTGATCAATTTCTCCGCTAAAGTCGAGTGCCTTGCTTTCCTCCTTTTCATCTCCGCTAGCAGCATCATCACCGCTACCGCCGGGACCTCCACCGCCGCCGCAACCACAAACCTTACGTCCCCGCATACTACAGAGTTTGCACGGATTTTTAGCTATTGCGTCTAATTCCTCTTGTTTTTTCTTATTTGCTAACATTTGTTCAGCTTTAGCACCATCAAGCATACAGTTCTCCTTTTGAAACCTAATTGATCTATTTTATCAAAAAAAGATTATGAATTGTTTTTTTTTCAAACGCTAGACTGTTAAGAAATAGAAAAAATACTAAATATTTGGCCAAATTGTCTAGCGACGTTCTGGCTGAGCCCTTATGTGAGACTAATTACTAAATGACAAGATTGGACCAAAGCCCAACCTATACTCTAATGCGGGAATTATTTTTGTAATACATATTTTCCTGGCGCTGGAGGCAATGAAGAATCGAGTTTAGGAGCTGCCATTTGCTCTGAGCTAGACTGTTTGGCTAACCATTTATGCCAAGCAATCCACCATGAGCCTTTTTTTCTTTCTGCGATTTCTATCCAAGCAGAGGAATCCAAATACGGCTCGTCACTTTTCTGTGTACGAATTCGATAACCTCGCCCTTTATGGCCTGGTTCGCTCAGGATACCTGCATTATGTCCGCCATCGGTTAAAACAAAGGTTACCCTACTATTGAGCAAGAGATGGAGTTTATATACAGATTGCCAGGGTGCTACGTGATCTTTTTCTGTACTGACTATAAAAGCCGGGATACGAATATTTTCAGGGGCAATCGTTTTTCCTTCTACCTTATAACGTCCCTCTGCAAGATCATTGTGCAGAAAAAGCCTTTCAAGATATTGACTGTGCATTTTACTAGGCATGCGTGTGGCATCGGCGTTCCAAGCGAGCAAATCGATCATTCCCCTTTGCTGTCCATTCATATAATCATGCACCATTTTAGACCAGATTAAGTCGTAGGAACGCAGCATTTGAAATGAACCTGCCATTTGTTTTGTATCGAGATAACCTTGCTGCCACATCATATTCTTAAGAAAAGCAATTTCTCCTTGAGTAATAAAAAGCATCAGCTCACCCGCATCAGTAAAATCACCCTGTGCTGCAAGCAATGAAAGACTATTCAAACGCTTATCCCCAGCTCTTGCCATCGCTGCTGCGGTGATGATTGCTAAAGTCCCACCAAGGCAGTAACCCATTAGATTTATTTTTCTCTTGGGAAAAATAGAAGAAATTTGATCAATAGCAGCCATCGCTCCTAAGCGATAATAATCATCCATGCTTAAATTACGATCTTTTGAAGTTGGATTAAGCCAAGAAACTATAAATACAGTGTGTCCATGATTAACAAGCCATTTTACTAAAGAGTTTTCAGGAGAAAGGTCAAGAATATAGTATTTCATAATCCAGGCTGGCAGTATCAAAACAGGCTCTTTATATACCGTTTTGGTTTGCGGCTCATACTGAATTAACTCAATAAGATGATTTTTAAAAATTACCTTTCCTGGGGTAATTGCAACCTGCTTACCTGGAATAAAATTTTCCACCCCCTGAGGTGGTACTCCAATTAGCTTTCCAAGAACATCCTCAACAGCAAGTTTAGTTCCATGGAGTAAATTAAATCCATAGGATCTAATTGTTTCATTCATTAAGTCAGGGTTAGTAAAAACAAAATTTGAAGGAGACAGGGCATCCATAATTTGCCTTGTGCAGAACGAAACAATACGGGAAGCAGGCTTGGGCATCCCTGATAAATCAGAGGTGGCTCTTTTCCACCAATCTTCCATTTGTAGAAAACTCTCGGCACCCAAGCGCCAGGGTAAATATTGCCAATTATCAGACTGAAAACGCACGTCTTTGCCATCGCCAGCCCTATCTTCACAATAAATTTTATTCGTACAATCTTGCGAATGCACAATCGGATAAAGAGCAAGCTCTAACTGACGCCCCGGATTTATAGCTAATTGAGTTAACCAAGTACAATAGGCACTCGTCAAAGTAGCCGGGCTTATTCCCGCAGTCAGTTTTGCAAGATTAGCCTGAAAAAACCGGTCAAGAAAATTAAATAAATCATCCAACTTATGTGTACCCGTGAGCAAACTAGCTAATCCCTCTTCAACTGAAAAAGCTGGCACAAACGCTTCATGTTCGTTTTGCTCATCAAGCTTGTCTTTTTTCTTAGCTTTCATTGCAATACCCTGCCTAATTTGGATTAATTTCCATCTGAATTCGATGTCGATTGCTGTACAACATTGACCTTAATATATAAAGTCGAATTTTGAGAAAACTGGTTCCCTGCGCGAATAATTTGTGTCGAAGAATCGACAGGATCACTGCCTTGCGGACTTGACAAAGGGACCCATTTATTCAAAGGCACCATAACGGTTGTCATAACCTGTTGATTATCAAATTGCTGATTAACAACGGGATTATCTTGTTCGCGAACGCGGCGAACCCTTAACTTCACTTGCTGCCCTTGTAAAGTCGGCTCAACCAACAAGCCATCCTGGGTCAATCGTCTATCATAGGAAACACCTGCGCCCCAAAAACCAATACCAGCCGAGCTTAAAACAGGCTGATCAGCTCCTGTACTTACGAAAGCGGATTCGCCATTCATAACCGTTACCGTTTGGCGTTGTCGTTGATCAGAATGGGAGGGAGTGGTGATTGTAATCGTGTTCTCATCATTTTGACTTAACCAATCTGGATCACCTTGATAAATGCTTATTTCGAAAGTAACAGGCGGTTGATCAAGTTTGTGTAATACTGCGCGTAACTGAGTCAAGGTGTCTGGCGTTACTTTGACGATCAACGTTTGTCCAGAGCCACTGACTTGCTCCCCTTGCCCCAATAAAGGTTGAATCAATTGAATGACATGATCTGCATTTTGATACTGCAGTTGGATTACTTTGGTAATCATTGATGAGTCCGCATAAGCGGTAGCCACGAAAAACATCCATGCGAAGATCCATTTCTTCATGAGCACACTCCCCTGTTAAGTGCTTGTAATCATTCATTTCAAGTGTAGCAGAAATAATACCTATCCTGCCTGAAGTGAGAATTTTTTTGCTATCGCTTTTTTACCTGTATAAAACATGTTTTGTTCTGATCAAAGTTTGGTTATAATCGCCAAAATCTTCTCTTAGCGATGTGTATTTAAAATGGGTAGCATATTTAATATGTTCGGGCCATCGCCTATTCGGCCCATTGAACAACACATGCGTAAAGCACACAATTGCGCGAAACAACTGGATCCTTTTTTTGAAGCTGTGCTCGTACAAGATTGGAAAGCGGCTGAAATCATAAAGAAAAAAATATGCGAACTCGAGAAAGAAGCAGACGTCATTAAGCGGGATCTGCGACTGCATTTACCAACCGGCTTATTTCTTCCTGTATCTCGTACCGACTTACTCGAGCTCCTAAGTGCCCAGGATAGAATTGCCAATAAAGCCCAGGACATCGCTGGTCTCATCGTCAGTCGACAAATGATTATTCCGGATAATCTCGCACCTGTGGTGATAACTTTTTTACATTGCTGCCTAGATGCGTCTAAGCAAGCCTGTAAAGCAATTAACGAGCTAGATGAATTACTTGAATCGGGTTTCAGAGGTAGTGAAGTGAAAATCGTTGAAGAAATGATTATGACACTTGACGAAATTGAACACGATAGTGATGAAAAATTAGCTGATATCAGACATCGTATTTTTGAGCTGGAAAAGGATTTACCTGCAATTGAGGTAGTTTTTCTCTACAAGCTAGTTCAATGGATTGGTGACTTGGCTGATCATGCCCAAACAGTGGGCGGTCGGCTGCAAATTCTCATTGCTAGGTAGTAAACTTCCATGGATTATACTTTCATATTGCTTCTTGTTGCTATTGCCTTGTGCTTCTTAATGAATTGGGGAGTTGGCGCGAACGATCTCGCTAATGTCATGAGTACGACCATGGGCTCAAAAGCAATTACTGTGCGTCAGGCAATGATTATTGCAGTGTTTTTTGAGTTTGCAGGCGCTTTTCTTGGCGGCAGCGGCGTCACTGAAACCATGCGCGATGGGATTATAAATACTAGTCAATTATCTAACCAACCTGTCATTCTTATTGAAGGCATGCTAAGTGTTTTATTAGCTTGTACAATTTGGATGAATCTTGCAAGTTATTTGGGCGTCCCTGTTTCTATCACTAACGCGTTAGTCGGTTCGATGGTTGGTTTCGGTGCTGTGGTGTTAGGTTCTGATACGATCCATTGGCAACAAGTTTCCCACATCGCGATTGGTTGGGTTACTTCTCCCCTTATTGCCGGAATAACCGCTTATGCTCTTTTTGTGAGTATCCAACAAACCATATTTATAAAATCAGATCCGCTGAGAAAAGCTAAATTCTATATCCCCATCTATCTTTTTTTAGTGGGTACTATTCTGTCGTTCATCACTGTATTTAAAGGATTAAAGCATTTTGATATCCACTTGAATTTAAAACAAGATTTAGCGGTTACGCTCGCTACAAGCATTTCTATAACCCTCATTGGCATGGGCTTTATTAAACGTATTCCAGAAATGCCTAGAATCAGACGCCGCGAGCGCTTCATTCAAGTCGAAAAATATTTTGCTGTACTGATGGCCTTAACCGCCTGCGCAATGGTCTTTGCTCATGGCTCAAATGACGTTGCTTTAGCAGTAGGTCCCTTAACTATTATTCATAGTTTGGTCATGCAAACAAACCAGCCCATTGGCGCCGATAACTATCCGGCCTGGATTATTTTACTGGGCTGTTCCGGCGTAGTAGCTGGTTTCTTAATGTACGGTAGAAAAGTGATCGAAACTGTAGGCTCTTCTATCACCGCCTTAACACCGAGTCGCGCTTTCGCCGCAACTCTCGCAGCAGCGACTACAGTTGTTGTTGCTACTAGTACAGGAATTCCTGTTTCAGCAACTCAGACCTTAGTAGGTGCAGTACTGGGTGTAGGATTAGCACGAGGTATTGGTGCTTTAAATTTGCGTGTGATTCGTAATATCTTCATGTCTTGGATCTTAACCTTACCACTCGCTTCTTTGTTAACAATTTTAGCTTTTAAAATATTACATTATCTGATTGGATAAAATTCTAGGGTTGTTCTACCACAGCTATGAACCATCGCTTGCCCGACATTGTTGCATGCTTGAACTCCCTTACTACGTGTCTGGCTTGTCCGCGGGATCCAGAGATCTCAATGTGAAAAAGGGGCGCATGGATACCGCGGAAAAGCCGCGGTAGGTAGGGACGAAAGAAGAGTTTGCAACAACGCCGAACAAGCCGCGGCAGGTAGACACGGGAGACAAATCTGCAACAACGTCTCAAATCGCGGGATGGAGGTGATAGTCATCAACACACCCTATTTATTACACAAGACAATTCGATTTCTTCCTTGGTGTTTAGCTTGATAAAGTGCTTTATCAGCCTCTTTGATCAACAAAACCGCCTCGTCATCGTTTTTTAGGTAGCTAATGCCGGCACTAAAGGTCGCATTGAATTCTAGATTTTGTTCTTTAAATGGGTAGTGGTTAAAATGGATACGTAATTCATCACAAATTACTTTGCCATCTTTAGGAAAAGTTCCCGGAAGTATGAGCAAAAATTCTTCACCACCATACCTGCCGATGATATCTTGATTACGTAAATACATTAAAAAGAGATTCGACAACTGCTTTAAAACCCTATCCCCTACTGGATGACCATAGCTATCATTAATTCCTTTAAAGTAATCAATATCAATCATAATTAGGGTTAACGGCCCTTTTCTTTGTTTAGCCCGTGCAATTTCAATTTCTAATTGCGCTAAAATACTTGAATGGTTAAGTAGTCCCGTCAAACTATCAGTTACCATATAGTAATTTAAAATACTCGCACGCTTAGCGCGAGAACGCACGGCAGAAATTAAATGACCAGGCGAAACCGGTTTTGAGAGAAAATCATCGCCGCCTAAGCTTATAGCAAATAAAATTTTGTTGCGATCATCTTCCGTAGAGAGATAAATAATGGGTATCTTGGTATAGCTTTTTTCTTTACGCAGTATCGCTGCCAGCTCTAATCCAGTACAACCAGGCATATATATATCCATTAATAGCAAATCAGGTTGAAACAGTTTCAACACCTTTAATAACTGCATGGGATCAGTGAGGGTATGAGTAATCATGCCTGCTTTAGTTAAAATTAATGAATAATATTCGGCGAGCGCTTTCGTATCGTCAACAATTAAAATACGAAAAGACTCTGTCGCTGCACTACATTTACTCAAAAAGACCTGGGCAAAATAACTTATATCAACAGGAAGTTGGAAAAAAGCATCGCATCTTGCGCGAACAGCGAGCAGTCGAGGGAGGAGCTCATCATTTAGTAGGAAACAAAATACTTGAATAGGATGCTCACTATATTGACGATTACTGAGAAAATCGATGGCTTCTTTATCTAAGTATTTGCTATTAATGATAATAGCGACCGGCGGATCTTCTTTGACTTTCACAATGAGATCCGCTGTTGAATCTAAAATAGTTGGATAAAATCCCATGTTGTTCAAATGGTCACAAAGATCTGTAGCAAAAGACTTGTCCTGTTCTAAAAGATAAACTAATTTACTACTTGATGGCAGCAGGCTAGAGCTTTCTGATTGAACATCCGGACTTTCTAAATAAGTCGTTTTTAGTTGTACCAGGTAGGCAGAAAGCGTATTTTTTACATCCTCTGTCGCCTCCCGATCAAAGGGCATATTTTTTAAAAAAACTTCTGCTTTGCGCGCAAGTTTGCATAATTCTAAATAGCCATAAGTTCCAGATGAACCACACAAACTATGGATATCACGATGCAGCGTCACCAGTTTTTGTGGATCCCAATGATCAAGAATTTCCTGCCATTGTGACTGAATAGAATTAAGCTTCGCTGGTAAATTTCTTCTATAGCGCAGCATTAAGTTATTCAGCTTATCCTGGGCCTTATTATCCATAATGTTTGTCCCACACCCTTTTTATATCATCGGCTAAGGTAATTGGATCGAACGGCTTATGAATAACATCGATTGCCCCAATCGATTTATATTCCTCTATTTCATTTGGTTGAATTTTAGCTGTCATAAAAATAGCCGGCACATCAACCAAATAAGGCATCTGCCTGATTTCGCGCAATGCCGATGGACCATCCATTTTTGGCATCATGACATCCAGTAAAAACAAATCAGGTTGAAACTCTTTAATCGCTTCCAACACCTCATAACCATTTAAACAATACTTAACAGTAAAACTGCCGATATCTTCTAAAGCAACCTGTGCAACAACACGAATATCCTCTTCGTCCTCTGCATAAATGATTTTTTGCAGCTCTTTATTATTCATAGTTCTTCCTTGGCCTTAGATCAAGTTCATAATGGTGTTTAGCAATTTTTCATTATTTGAATTTGATTTAATTAAAGCTTGGCTTACAAACTGTGCATACTGATTACTTAGCTGCATGTCTGAAAAAACAAGAACTGGCGTTTTGTATTGCGCTAATAAAGGCAGGATTTCCACTCCATTGCCGTCAGGCAGTAATAAATCAAGTATAACAAGGTCATACTTTCTCTCCGCCAGCATTTTCTTAGCCTGTCGCAAACTACTTGCGGTGTAAAGTTTAGCATGCTCTTCGAGCAAAACCCCTACGACATGCTGTGTATCGATATTGTCTTCAATATGTAAAATGATCGGTAAATGGTCAGTGCCTTTCGGTTTTAATTTATTAATGACTTGCAATAAACGTTTCAAATCGACAGGTTTATCCACCCAATCAAGCACCGAAACGGCATCACCATTTAATAAAGTTTTTCCAGTTTGGGAAATGATTGATAGAACGATGATCGGCAAATCCCGTGTTTTTTGCTCAGCCCGTAATTCTCTGATTAAAGTAATACCATCCTGGTCAGGAAGTATCAAATCCAATAACATCGCTTGATAGTCTTGATGTCTTAATTTTTCTTTTGCTTGCCGAGCAGTGACTGCGATATCGACATTGAAACCAGCAGATTCTAAAAGTGCCTGCAAATAATCCGCTTGATCTTGATCATCCTCACAAATTAATAAGCGTTTTAGTGATGCTGTATCCGCGTCAAAATGAAAAACCTCAATTTCAGGAGAGGAGGTAACCAGCGGCAAATCAAAATAAAAGGTACTACCTTGATTCGGTTCACTCTTAAAACTAAGAGCACCACCCATTTTTTCAATGATAATTTTGCTAATATTAAGCCCTAAACCAGTACCTCCTTTACCTCGGGTATCTGAAGAGTCCGCCTGCGAAAACTTCTGAAAAATTCGCGGCTGAAACTCGAGAGGAATTCCCGCGCCTTTATCAATGACAGATACTTTCGCGGCCCCGTCTATCTTTTTCACTTCGATGGTGACTATCGCATTTGGCGGGGAAAACTTGCAGGCATTTGATAAAAGATTAGCAAGAACTTGCATCAAACGACCTGTATCAACATTCACCGTCAATTTTTTGGCGGGCCCTATTACCTCAAAAGAAATGGAATATTTTTCCGCATACATTTTATTTGCATCGACGGCTTCGTTAATAATATCCATGAGGTCAATATTTTTAAGCTGGAACTCCATTTTGCCTGCTTCAATTTTCTCGATGTCTAAAATATCGTTAATCAGCAGCAGTAAACGTTCACAGTTATTGTTTGCAATTTCTAACAGTTTTTGTGATTTTTCAGTAAAACTACCCATAAACCCGCTTGTCAACAACCCCAAAGAACCGCGAATTGAAGTGAGGGGGGTACGCAATTCGTGGCTAACAATAGAAACAAATTCATTTTTGAGCTTTTCCGCTCGTTTCAATTCGGTAATATCATGGATAACAATCACTGCTCCGAGTGAACGCCCCTCTTTATTAATGATGGGTTGGCCATCGATAATCACATCCATAGCTTCATCATTTTTAAACTTGACACTCATGGGTAATTGTTGGATTATCTCGCCATTAAAAGCTCGTCGAAGCGGATATTTTTCTTTTGGAAGAGGCTTGTTATCGGGGGTGATTAACCGATAATGTTTATGTATTTTATCGACATGAAGCAGCGATTTGCTGATTGTAAAATTTTTTTGGATTGCATTATTTATAACAGTAATCTCTCCTTTTTCATTACAAGCAATAATGCCATCCTCCAAATTATCCAACATAGCATTTAAAAATTCTTTTTCATTTTGTACTGCGTCGACCATTTTTTTATAGTAACTAGAAACGGTTAACGCAAGACTAATGATGAGAGCAGTAATACCCGCGATAAAAAAAGCCAGATAATTAGGGGGAATAACTTGATTTTGCTCTGCCATCGAATGAGTTGGCAATAAAGTAAAAATTGAAGCCGCCATACCGGTATAATGCATTCCGCAAATCGCCAACCCCATAATAAGTGCACTACCCATTTTAAAATAGAATTGCTTTTGAGCTGCAAAGCGGTTGCTTTCTAAAGCTAGCCATAGGGCAACTTCGGCTGCGACTATCCCAACAAAAATGGAGAGAAAGAATAAACTCGGTAAATAATGAATCATGACATGAGTCTTCATTGCCTGCATGCCCATATAGTGCATGGTTGAAATGGCTAGACCAATTAAAAATCCTCCAAGGGCTAAATGTAAGCGGGTATAACTTTTTTTCTGAAGAATAAATAATGCAAACCCTGAAGCGAGCATGGCCATAAATAAAGAAGCGACCGTCCAGCCGAATTCATATTCCATTGGCATAGGCAGTATAAAAGCAAGCATACCAATAAAATGCATAGACCAAATACCAGCCCCCATGGCGAATGCACCACCAACAAGCCAGTACTTCGCAGTTTGTTTCGATTTTTCTTCACGCAAACGTGAAACTAGGGTGAGAGCCACATAAGAGGCTAAAACAGCGACGATATAGGATAAAACTACCAGATTGGGCTCATAGTATCCTTCTAATCTGTTCTCTGGTAGAGGTCCAAGTTGAAACCAGTCTTGTAGAAAACCCATTAAAATACATCCTGTATAAGAGAGTATATATTAGTATATATCTTTAATATATTTCGAACAAAAGCTTTGCCAGGTCATAGGAAGGATTTGAGAGCTGAGTATCTATAGGAGTTTGTTGTCATCCCTGCCTTTGAAGAGATGACGGTTTAAGCTAATAATTAATTTAAAGGTATGAGCTTAAAAAGCGTCCCAAATCTCGCCTTCGGAATCTTTTGGCTTTGCGTGGTCACGAAGGAAAGCAATACGCTCATGCTTTTTAATTTCTTTTCGCTGAGAGGCAGATTTTTCGTGGGTCGCGTCAAATTCAAATAAGAACTTGTCGTAAGGGCTTACATAAGCCTTATCAATATCTTTATCACTCATGACTTGTCCTAAATAGCATATACTTAAATATCAAGATGGTAATTTTATCGGTTTTTCGGCAAAGATGCCATCTATTACCTATAAGATTATAGCACTAGGATGACATAGACATGACAATTAAAAAAGCCGAGTTACATGTGCATTTAGAAGGAACTATCAAACCTGATTTAGCCAGGAAGTTGGCTAAACGAAATAAGTTCACCCTTCCAGAAAAGTTAATAGTTCCTGACGGTACAAGTTATTCCTATCCTGACTTTCTTGGTTTTCTCAAAGCCTATGATTCCGTAGCAGAGGTCATTAAGCAGCCACGCGATTATTATGATATTACTTTCGAATATCTCAAAGCCAATGCTCTAGAAAGCACCATTTATGTAGAAATGATGTATTCCCCAGATCATGCCGAACGCTCAACCGGCATTCCTTCCGCAGAGCATTTACAGGCCATACAACAAGCAATTGACGATGCTGAGACCAAATTTAATATTATTGGCCGTATCATTATCACTGCTGTCCGTCATTTTGGTGTCGACGCTGTCACAAAGGTGGCAAAACAAGCTTTAAAAGAAACAGTCCCTTGTATTGTGGGCTTTGGCCTAGGAGGCGATGAAATCCATTTTCCACCCAAATTATTCGCTAAAGCTTATAAAATTGCTGCTGAAGGAGGTCTTCTGTGTACGGTACATGCCGGAGAGTTCGCTCCAGCAAGTGGGATGCTTGAAGCCATGGAGTATTTACCAATACAACGTATCGGCCACGGAGTTCGAGCCATGCACTCCATAGAAACACTCACTCAATTAAAAGAACGTGGCATTGCCTTAGAAGTCTGCCCTTCCAGCAATATTGCGTTGGGCTTGTTTAAAGATATGTTGGAACATCCTTTAACTCAGCTCATGGCCGCCGGAATTCAAGTGAGTTTAGGCTCCGATGATCCACCGTTTTTTCGCACGAACTTAGCTCTTGAATATAAAAGAGTCCAAGAAGCTTACCAATATTCTGACGCTGAGATGACTAATTTTACCAAAATGGCGATCAATTCATCTTTTGCAGATAAAGAGACCAAACAAAAGCTAGCTAAAGCATTGGCTAATTAGCTTTGCTTTTGTTCATCCAACCAATTTTCGATTTGCCTTCTCAATATGGGCAGGCTAATCGAACCATTTTTTAGAATTTGATTATGAAACTGACGAATATCAAATTGCTTTCCAAGTTGCTTCTCAGCTAAATTGCGTAACGTTTCAATTTCATACTTACCAAGCATATAACTGTTTGCCTGGCCGGGTAACATAATGTATCGGTCTACTTCCCCTTCTATAATCGCTTTATCCAAAGAAGTATATTGCGTTAAAAAATGAATGGCTTTTTCCCGACTCCATCCCATCGCATGGATTCCAGTATCAACCACTAAGCGTGCGGCTCTCAAGGTTTCATTAGATAACATGCCTAATTTAGAAACCTCATCTTGATATAAGCCCATTTTGTCAGCCAAGCGCTCGACATATAAAGCCCAGCCTTCACCAAAACCGGAATTCCAAAGGTATTTATTCAGATTAGGAAGCGATTTATCTTCATAAGTTAAAGCGACTTGAAAATGGTGCCCCGGTATTAACTCATGGAATAAAGTAGCTTCTTGATCACTGCGATTACGTTTTTGAGGTTCATAAGTATTAATAAAGAAAATTCCCGGTTCTGTCCCATCTTCACTGGGTGGATAATACTCACCAGAAGCACCTGTTTTAGCGCGATAATCAGGATAGGGTTTGATTGTTCCATCGGTTTTCGGCATTAGCTCAAACCAATTTGAAACCTGCGATTTTGCTCTCTCCAAGGCAGAAAAATTATAAGCTAAGAGCTCTTTCTCGGATGAAAAATAATTGGCCGGATCTTTTTTAACCGCTTGAAAAATCTGTGAAATATCTGATACACCATATTTTTTAAATCCTAGTTCTGCAATTTCTTTTTCTAATTTCTCTAACAGTTGAAGACCTAATTCGTGTATTTCCTCAGGCGTTTTAGCGAGAGTCGTTTCTTCTTGAATTTTTGCTTGATAACATTGATTACCCGCCGGCAACGCTGAAAGACCAATGTCAGTTCTGGCGAGAGCTAAGTATTCATTTTCTAAATAATTGACATAATTAATCAGAGCGGGATTCACTACTGTTTCGACTAAATGACTTACTTGTTTTTTAAAATTCGGGTCCTCATCGCGGCGAGCAAAATCAAAAAAGGGTGATTCTTCAATTTTACTTTGCAGCATAATTTTTAGTTGAGCGATAACACGTTCTATCGCAGGTTTAGGCGCTGTATAGCCCAGGCTCAATCCCATTTTTAAATTATCAATTTGGGCATCAACAACGGAATTAAATGTTTGCCAACGTTTTAGCGCAAGTTGTCTATTCGCAATCGTTCCTACGGGTTGCTTTTCTGCAACAACCGCCATTTTAATATGCCAGCCCCCTGCTGGATTGATATCCCAAAGTTCTTGCTTACAAATTCTACTCGCTTTTTTATTTTCTAAAGTTTCTTTTAAGAGAAGGTAGGTGATATATACTGGCGAATTTCGTATAGAAGCCTCATCTAACTTCTCTAAAGCCAAGAGAATACGATCTTCCTGTTGTTGCCATTTTTGAATTGCTTCCAGAGAGTAATCAGTGAATCGATCCTGAGCCACATTGATTCTTCCCCAAAAAAGCCCTGTTTCGGGAGAATAATCAAACAAGCTATTTTCATAATCATCAGCAATGACATTAAATTGTTTTGACATAGTTTGGGCCATTAGAGAATTAGAGGAAGCAGCTAATTTTAAGCTGGCTAGTAATAATAATGAATAGAATAAAAACAGAGTAAATGTTTTGATTTGCATAAGAGCTAGCTTTTACTTAAATACAGGATTGTAACACCGATGTTACAATTATTCGCCATTTTGTTATATGCCAATTACTTTCCCTATTTAGACTAGCCTTAGATACCTCAAAGCAAGATTTGCAGGTTTCTTGAGTAGATTAATGACTAGTAATTAGGAGATTAACAATGATAACTAGAACTTTATTACTGGGTAGTGTTTTAGGGTTAGCGACCCTATTTACCGCACCATCCTATGCCCATGGCCATCATCATGCCTACCCTTCTGCTCGGCAGGTCAAAGTTGACCATTACTATCACCCCCATTATAGGAGTTATGTGAAATCCCACCGCTGGGCTCCACCTCGCAACTACGTGGTCGTACGAAGACCAGCGCCTTTTTGGTTTGGGTATCGGTTTTGGTAGGAACAACGATTAATAGGTTGGGCGTTGGCCCATAGCCATCAGGCTAAGGAAATTTTTCCATATATCAGCCCCCATCGGACTCTGAGGCATCCCAACGGCCTCTAAGCTCGAACGGTTAATTGGTTAGGCTATAAGCTAAAATGATAAGCTAAATAAGACTTAATTTGACGGCTTTGAGCCAAGGCCCAACCTATGCAGGTTAAACCTAGATCTCTTAGAATTACGCCACTTCTTCCATATACTGACGAAGAATTACGCCACTTCTTCCATATACTGACGAAGTTTTTTCATCGCATTTTTTTCTAATTGACGTACTCGCTCAGCAGAGACACCATATTTATCTGCTAAATCGTGTAAAGTTGATTTATTCTCTGCCAACCAACGTTGCTGTAAAATATCTTGGCTACGCTCATCAAGGCGTTCCAAAGCCAAAAACAATTGCTCACGGCCATGTTCACCGCTTGTTTCTTGCTCAATTAAATGCGCAGGGTCGCTGTTTGCATCATGTAAATAATGGACTGGCGCTTTGAAATCCTCATCATCATCGTCAGAAACGGGGGAATCATAAGAAGCATCCATAGCATTAAGGCGCTGTTCCATAATTAACACGTCTTCAGGACTTACCCCTAGATCTCGCGCGACAGCATTCACTTCTTCGCCATTGAGCCAACCTAACCGATTTTTCATTTGACGCAGATTAAAAAACAATTTGCGCTGTGCTTTAGTCGTTGCGATTTTAACAATACGCCAATTTCGCAGAACAAATTCATGAATTTCAGCTTTTATCCAGTGCACAGCGAAAGAAACTAAGCGCACACCCATTTTGGGATCGAAGCGCTTGACCGCTTTCATCAAACCAATATTACCTTCTTGAATCAAATCATTAAGCGGCAAACCATAGCCTAAATAACCACGGGCTACTCGCACAACATAGCGTAAATGAGCTAAAACTAAACGACGAGCGGCTTCTAAATCGCCTTCATTATGAAAACGTTCGGCACAAGCCTGTTCCTCTTCAGCAGAAAGCATCGGAATCTGATTGACCCGATGAATATAAGCATCCAAACTACCAATCGGCAAATTGAATGATGCTAGCTGTAACTGCTGATTCATGCTATTTCCTCCAATAAATAAACTCATAGCACAGAGATAAACTGATCTATAATTATAGATCAACTATAGGGTTCAATAGAAGCAAGTTGTCTCTTTATTGATAATCTGGCTCCTAACCAGCCCAAAATAGTCGATACAAAAACTAATAAATAAGCCTGTTTTACCGATAAACCCATAATAGGGTAATGCATTTGGTAAGCGGATGCCAATTGTTTTACCGCCACAGCAAGACTTAACATGAAAATATTAACCAAAAGCACAGCTAAAATAGCCCCGGCCAAACTGTACCATATTCCAGAATATAAAAAAGGTCGAGCAATATAAGGGTCCGTTGCACCAATTAATTTTAATACTTGAATCTCTTCATGACGATTGTGAATCGCTAATCGCAGTGTATTACCGACAATTAATACTACCGCAGAGGCCAGTAAAGCAATCAAACCATGTGCAATTTTACTCACGAAACCCAGAATAGCGTGCAGCCTATTAATCCATTCCATATCAAGCTTAGCTTGTTCTACTTGGGGTAAGGATTTTAAACGATTAAATAACTGTTCTATTTGCACAGGCGAATTGATAGCGAGAGCCGGCACCACATCCATCACGGCTGGTAGCGGATTTTCCGGCAGATAACGCATAATATCATGCATTCCTTCTTGCTGTTGAAGCTCTGCAAGCCCTTCAGCAGCCGATTTTAAGCTAACATGCCCCACGCCTTCTGTGGCGCGTACATGCTCTAGAAGTGAACTTTCCTGCTCCAGTGAAAGAGGGGATTTAAGATAAAGTGAAATATGACTACCCCGTTGCCAACCCGTTGTTAATTGATCAAGATTATCCGTAAAAACCCAAAATAGCGTCGGTAAAGTCAAGGCGATAGCAATCACCACCACAGTCATCATTGTGGCGAGAGGTTTTCTGCAAAGTAAATTAAGACTGCTACTGGCGGCTTGTAAATGGTAAGAAAGTAGTGCACGCATTTTATTTAACATACACGCCCTCCTTTTAACATAACAATACGATGTTTCATTCTGGCAATTAAAGCAAGATCGTGAGTAGCCACCAGAACACTCACACCAACCTGATTAAATTGTTCAAACAATTTCATAATTTCAGTGGAAAGACTAGGATCAAGATTTCCAGTCGGTTCGTCAGCAAGAAGCAATGCCGGTTTATGCACTACTGCACGGGCAATACCTACTCGTTGCTGTTCACCACCAGATAAATGAATAGGCAGCATTTTTTCTTTTGATAGTAAACCGACCATATCAAGTGCAGCATGCACGCGTTTGGTTGTCATTACTGGAGTCATTCCCTGAATTTGCAAGGGTAAAGCGACATTATCAAAAATGGTTCTGTCGTTTAATAAATTAGGGGATTGAAACGTAATTCCTAAACTGCTTCTGTAGCTGGCAGTATCATGTTTTTTCAATTGAGTTAGGCGGACATTGTTGACTGTAATTTGACCAGAAGAAGGGCGTTCGAGCATCGCAATTAGCTTAAGCAAGGTCGTTTTTCCAGCACCAGAATGGCCGGTGAGAAAAACCATTTCTCCTTTTTGCAGAGAAAAATTAACCTGGCTTAACGCTTCAAAGCCACCTGGATAGCGTTTACTAACTTGGTCAAATTTGATCATCATTAAAAATTGCTCTGACAAATTGCTGTGCATCAAAGGGCCGTAAATCGTCAATTGCTTCACCAACCCCCAAGAATCGAAATGGTATCCTTAATTCATTTGCAATAGCAAATAAAATCCCACCCTTCGCACTTCCATCAAGCTTAGTCATTGTAATACCCGTTAAACCAATTGCTTGATGAAACTGGCAGGCTTGATTAAGTGCATTCTGCCCAATACTTGCATCAAGTACTAGCATGGTTTCATGAGGCGCATTCTTATCCAATTTTTGTATGACTCGTTTTACTTTTTTTAATTCCTCCATCAAATTTCCTTGAGTATGCAAGCGACCAGCAGTGTCAGCAATGAGAATATCAATCCCTCTGGCTTTGGCTGCTTGAAAAGCGTCATAGATCACTGAAGCACTGTCTGCGCCGGTATGTTGGGCGATGACAGGTATTTGATTACGCTCGCCCCAGACTTGTAATTGTTCAACGGCTGCAGCACGAAAAGTATCGCCGGCAGCCAGCATGACTTTTTTGCCCTGTTGCTGGAATTGTTTAGCCATCTTGCCAATCGAAGTGGTCTTACCTGCCCCATTGACTCCAACGGTTAAAATAACAAAGGGAGATTTATCAGGCGTTTCTAAGACTAGAGGCTTTTCACTGGCTGAGAGCATCGTTTCCAAGTATTTTTTCAGCTCTTGGAAAACGGCATTACCGTCTGCCAATTGTTTTCTGGCTAAGCCCTCACTCAGTTGTTTCAATATCGACTGGGAGGTTTCAACCCCTAAATCAGCACTGAGCAAAATAACTTCTAACTCCTCAAGTAAGGAAGCATCAATTTCCTTTTTGCCCAGTAGCAATCGACCAATGCCATCGCCAAATTGCTGGCGCGTTTTAGTTAATCCACGTTTAATACGAGCAAAAAAACCTTGCTTTGGCGATTCATCTATTAGAGCAGGTGTATGAGCTAATTTTTCATCATAATTTTGCTCGTCCGTGGGCACAGGTGAAACCTCTACAGGCGATTCTACAGGGGTATTATCACCTTGATTTCTTTTAAACCATTTTATCATAAGGTATACAAAACGAAGGAAATATGGAATTCTATCACCTTTTTTGCTTTGGAGTTAAGCTGTGCGCATTCTATTATTAATTCTTTTAGCTGCTCTGTCGTGTCAATCATATAGCCAAGTGCAGGAATTCACTTTGGATAATGGATTAAAAGTGCTGGTAAAGGAAGATCATCGCGCGCCAGTAGCAGTATCAATGGTATGGTATAACGTCGGATCTGCTGATGAACCCGGCGGTATCACCGGTGTTTCCCATGCCCTAGAACATATTATGTTTAAAGGAACTCAGAAATATCCTTTGGGTATCTTTTCGAAAACAATTGCTGATGTGGGTGGACAAGAAAATGCGTTTACTAATTACGATTACACAGCTTATTTTGAAAAAATAGCAGCTAACCAATTACCGATTAGTTTCGAATTAGAAGCGGACCGCATGCAAAATTTATTATTAGATGCTAATGAATTTGCTAAAGAAATCAAAGTGATTCGCGAAGAACGGCGTTTACGTACCGACGATAATCCACAGGCACTTGCTTTTGAACGCTATCTCGCCACCGCTCATCTAACAACCCCTTACCATCATCCAGTGATCGGTTGGATGAGTGATTTAAACCAAATGACAATTAAAGATATCAAAGCTTGGTATCAGCGATTTTATGCCCCCAACAATGCAACTTTAGTGGTCGTTGGTGACGTCAATCCTGAGCAAGTCTATCAATTAGCTAAAAAATATTTTGGCCAGATCAGCAAAAAAACAAACTATCAACGTAAACCACAGGTTGAACCACCCCCTTTAGGGCTAAAAAAAGTTGAAATTCACGCCCCTGCACAACTCCCATTGATTATGTTCGGCTACCCAGCCCCAACTACAAAAACTGCGAAGACAGCTTGGGAACCTTACGCCTTAGAAATGATTGCCAGTATTTTCGATGCGGGCGAAAGCGCACGTTTTCCTAAAAATCTTATTCGTGGCAAGCATATCGCTAGTGATGCAAATACTTATTATAATTTGTACTCGCGCTATCCTACGCAATTTGTTTTCTTAGGTACACCTTCCCAATCACATACAGTTGACGAGGTGAAAGCAGCGATACTTGGTGAAATTAGGAAATTGCAAACTGAACTTATTAAACCTGCTGAATTACAACGAATTAAAACACAGATCATCGCGCAAAAAACCTTTGAAAAGGATTCCATTTTTGGCCAAGCAATGGAGATAGGTTTGCTGGAAACAATTGGCCTAGGCTGGAAAGCTGCCGATAATTATACTGACTTTATTAACAGTATTACTCCTGAGCAAATACAGCAAACAGCGCAGCGCTATTTCAAGGATGATGCAATGACCGAAGCCCGATTAATTCCTTTATCTCCTGAGGAACAATAATGAAATTATCATCCAAAATAAAATTCTTAATTGCTGGTTTAGTGCTTAGCTCAACACAAACGCTCTATGCCAACAACTTTAAAACTCAGCAATGGAAAACAACCCAAGGCGCACGAGTTGTCTTTTATCAGGCAAAAGAAGTACCTATGCTCAATGTTAGTATTGCCTTTGCAGCAGGCTCTGCTTACGATGGCAGCCAATTTGGCCTCAGTACCTTGACGACTAATCTAATGAATCAAGGCAGTGCGGGAATGGATGCCACAAAAGTAGCAGAAAATTTAGCCGATACAGGCGCTCAGTTTGTCAGCGAAAATAGCCGTGATATGGTGGCTTTGAGCCTTAAAACGCTGACCAAAGCGGATGCTATGAAAAAAGCATTGGAAACCTTTGCAGCCATTATAACCAAGCCAGATTTTCCAAAAGATGCCTTTGAGCGAGAAAAAAATCAGCAATTATTATCCATTGCCCAAACACAGGAATCGCCTGAAGAAGTCGCAAATCTGCTGCTGTTTAAAAAACTATATCTGGATCATCCCTACGCCCATTCAATTAATGGAACTAAAGAAACGGTGTTAGCCATGAGTAGCACTGACGTGCGCAATTTTTATAAGCGCTATTTTGTGAGCGCCAATGCGGTGATTGTGATAGTTGGTGCGGTGGATATAGTTACCGCTCATCGAGTCGCTGAACAAATCACGGCCGGTTTACCAAAAGGGGAGGCGGCTCCTGCAATTCCTAAAGCCCTTCCGCTTGCAGCCGGAGAAAAGGTGGCCGTTGACTTTCCTTCTTCACAAACCATGCTTCGTCTAAGTGAAATCGGTATAGACCACCACGACCCCGATTATTTTCCTCTGACAGTAGGAAATTATATTTTAGGTGGCGGCGCCCTAGTTTCAATCTTATCGCATGAAGTGAGAGAGAAACGAGGTTTAACTTACGGCGTAACAAGTCAATTTATGCCTATGCCAGGAAATGGTCCTTTTATAATCAGCCTATCCACTGAGAACAAAGAAGCGGCCACAGCCTTAAAGGTCACAGAAGATACTTTAGCGAACTATTTGCAAAATGGTCCCAGCGAAAAAGAACTCGCTGACGCTAAACAATATTTAATGGGTAGCTTTCCTCTATCGTTAGCATCTAATGCCAGTATAGCGAATATGTTACTACGAATTGTCTTCTACAATTTACCAGCCAATTATTTAGATACCTATGTAGATCGTATTAATACAGTAACAACGGCAGAAATAAAACAAGCTTTTCAAAAACAAATTCATCCAGATAAAATGCTGGTTATTGCTGTGGGTAAAATGTGAAACAATCAGTTCGTATTATTGGTGGGCAATATCGGGGCAAAAAACTCCATTTTCCCGAGATCGAGGGGTTGAGACCCACTCCTGATAGAATAAAAGAAACCTTGTTTAATTGGCTCATGCACGACATCCGCGATGCACGTTGTCTTGATGCTTTTGCAGGAAGTGGTGCGCTTGGTTTTGAAGCTTATTCTCGTGGAGCCAAACAGGTTGTACTTGTTGAGGCTTCGCCGAAAGTTTATAGCAATCTCAAGCAAATTGCCTCTTCATTTCGCTCTCGTTGCTTGTCTGTGGTTAATGCGAATACCGAAGATTATTTGCAAAAAACAAAAGAAGAGTTTGATATTATTTTTCTTGATCCGCCTTTTGCTTCCAATTACCTCGCGCAGTGCCTGGATTTTTTAGCTCACTCTAATTTGCTTCGCCAAGGCGGCTTAGTCTATCTCGAGTCGGCAGAAATGCCTTATCCTGACCCAGCTTTTTGGCAAGAACGTAAGTCTAAGAAAGCAGGGAATGTTTATTATGGTCTTTATGAAAAATTATAATGTTGGCTAAGGATCGACAATTATAATACCGTCCTTCTTCTACGGCAAAAAAATAGCATTTTACTTACCCTTAACTCAACCTTAACCTTATTCTTCTTGACAAGAAACCAGGCTCCTGTTTCAATCAGGACAGTACTTATCGATTTCAAAGCCCATAAGATGATCAACAAGTTTGTCATACTAATTATTGCATCAATATTGCTCAATGGATGTGGCATAAGAATATTTAAAAAACCACCGGTTAATGCCCCTAGTGATGATGCAACAATTAAGCTTGCTGAAGCGGCAGTCTCGGTGAGCGACTCTATGTTAGAAATGGCAAAAGTAGAAAAAGTCATTACTCCGCCAAACAAAGATAATGTCCTAACGATTCCCAACGCCTATAATTTACAAGCTCGCGCTTCGGTTGATTGGTCCGGTCCCATTGAGGAATTAACACAACGAATTGCTAAAGCAGCTCATTTTCGTTTTCGCGTTTTGGGCAAAGAACCCGCTGTTCCCGTGCTGATTGATCTTAATATTAAGGATGAAAGCCTAGCAGAAATCTTACGTGATATTGATTACCAAGCTGGAAAAAGAGCATTCATTCACGTTTATCCTAATAGTCAAGTTGTAGAATTACGCTATGCCAAAATTTATTCTTAGTTTAACTATAATTTGCTTGGCATTCCTCGTTGCCTGCACTCGTAATCACAGTGATCAACCTCCAGGTAATACGGCCTCGCTTGCTGGTTTGCAAGCCATGGCCAATGTGCAATCTAAAAAGTCGAATAGAAGAAGGCACACAAGTAAAATTAAGGAAACGGCGCTGAGAGAAACAGCCCTCAGTATTGGGGCCCAAGCTGGCTTAGCTTGGCGGGCGAGGATGATCGATGATCAATTAACTCGCTTAGCGCGTCGGCTTGATGCGATTTATGATTTCAATGCGCTCGTTCTTGAACATAATATCTTACCCCCGGTACTGCTTGAAGGCCGTAATTCATTTAACCTCGCCGATGCGCAAACAATTCGCATTTCAAATCGAACCTATAAAATCGCTAAGCAAGCCCGTTTCGTAACGACAACGCCTAATTGGCGCCAATATTTATGGATGGACTATCAACAGCCTGAATACCCTAACGTCGGCATGCTCCCCAAAACAAGAAGAGAAAAACAGATTTGGAGTTTTTATGTCGAAAGAGGTTGGAAAAATGGTGTTGAACAAGCGGCCACTATTCTTGAAGAAAGTATTGCTCGCATTAAAGAAGATTATGTCGGTATGATTTTGTATCGCAAATTGTTAGCGATGAATATGGTGTCACCGCCCTTTGTTTCTCATACTGATTTAGGAGTAACCGGGGATTCAAATGAATTACGTATCGATGATAGGGTGTTACGTATTACCGCTCTACCTCTGCTCAATGTTAACCCCAAAGAATGGATTGCTCCGGTCGCTAAAGATGAAAATGCTCTAGAACAGTTCAAAAACATGGAAAAATTGGCACAAAACACTAAAATTATAATAACAAGTAAAGCATGGCAACCTGTTATAGCGCCTGTAAATACAACCGATCGTAATAAATATTAAAAAATTATGTCATCAAATATTAATTTAATGCCAGACGAGCCAACGCGCTTTACGCCTGTCTTCATGGATAAAATGCTGCAGCACGCAGAAAATCTTAGCGCTTCTGATATTACCATCCAGACGGGTGAGCCTATTTTTGCTGAGGTTTATGGTAGGTTGCTGAAAATCACTAATCGCAGACTTTCTAATACAGAGCTAGGTGACTTGATTAATGCGATTTATGGGCCTAATGCGACGACTCAGTTACTCTCAGGTAAAGATATTGATACCCATTACGAATTCCGCCCAAATCGCGGAGTACGCTATCGTTATCGGGTAAATGCTACCGCCTGTTTGGTAGAGGGCCACGATGCCATCCAAATTACATTAAGAACAATTCCAACCACACCACCACGCTTGGAAACCATGGAATTACCGCCGAATATCCTTGAAGCAATAGCGCCTCAGGAAGGGATTGTTTTTATCACCGGAGCAACCGGCTCAGGTAAATCGACTCTTTTAGCTTCTATTATCCGTGAACTCATCGAAACCAGTGACTCGAATCGTAAGGTATTAACTTATGAAGCGCCTATTGAGTTTGTTTATGATGAGATTGAAACGGTTTCAGCCGTAGTAAGCCAATCCGAAATTCCTCGACATCTTCCCGATTTTGCGGATGGTGTACGTAATGCGCTACGACGAAAACCACGTTTAATCATGGTAGGAGAGTGTCGTGATGCTGAAACCATTAGTGCCGCTCTTGAAGCAGCATTAACAGGACACCCGGTTTATACCACCCTCCATACCTCAGGGGTAGCGGAAACCATGCGACGCTTGGTGACTTCTTTTGCGGGGGAAGAGCGCCTTGGTCGAACGATTGATATTTTGGAAACGATAAGACTTTGTATTTGGCAAAAATTAGTACCAACCGTCGATGGCAAACGAGTTGCTTTACGAGAATATTTAGTCTTTGATGAAGAAGTTCGGGATATTTTATTAGAAGGAGATCCGAACGAAGTCACCTCAACCACGCGAAAATTAGTACGTCAGCGCGGACAACTGATGACCGTGGATGCGAAAAACAAATTTGAGCAAGGGCTTATTTCTGAGCGGGTTTATAAGTTGATTATTGCTGGTACTAAAGAATATCAACGATAATTTTCCGTTTTCTGCATCCATGAGTTAATTATTCTCTATCTTCCAGCTCTAATCCGATGTCCCGCGGCCTTGCCCGCAGGGCATTAGATATAGCTGCAAGCAGCCAGGTTACGCTTCCTTTCATGGATGGATCTTGGCCTACGCTCAAGAGTGCCGATATGAGTTCCTCACTCTACCACATTATGAAAGCTTATTGCCAGCCGATTAAACGCATTGATTAAAGCAATAGCATAGGTGAGATCGGAAATTTCTTTATCAGAAAACTGGGCTTTCAAAGCTTTAAACTCATATTCAGGTACATGAGTTTCATGCACTAGGGTCACTGATTCTGTCCACGCAAGCGCGGCTCGTTCTCGTTCGGTAAAAATAGAGGTTTCTCGCCAGACTACAAGTAGATGTAAGCGACGGTCAGTCTCTCCTGCTTTTTTTGCTTCGTTGACATGCATATCACAGCAATAAGCACAACCATTGATCTGCGAGGCCCGCAAAAAAACAAGCTGAACTAAACTTTCCTCCAATCCAGATTTCATGATTGTTGCATGAAGAGCAAGTAAAGCTTTAAAACTTTCAGCCGATAATTTTTGATATTCGAGTAGAGATTGTTGTTTCATTGTGATCTTCCTTATCAACGTTGTTGAATGTATTCAGTGCTCAAAGCGAATTTATGCCAATTAAATTATAGTTACTCTAATAAAAACTGCCCTTTGTTGCCTTAATAAAACAAATAATGTATCATTTTTCGCCATTATCAAGAGTCCATTTTATGTTTTTACTTTTTTTGCGTGTATTAAGTCTGATTCTCATTGTGCAGACAGGTTTTTCATCCACTCAATTTTTAACCATTTCTGATATTCATTACGGCAGCAAAAATACTTCGAGCGACGGTCACGATACCGATGATAACTTATTGCAATTAGCAATGACTAAATTCACCCAATTAACGAACGTTGTCGATTTTATTATTTATTTAGGCGATCTCCCTACCCATGGTTATTACCCATCCGCAGAAAAGGAAACCTACGAAAAAATTGTTTTCCAGAATTTGTATCAAGCAAATAAGACTGCAAAACCTATGTTTTATGTTGCTGGCAATAATGATTCTCTAGTTGGAAACTATCAACCTTTTTCTGCTAACGGCCGCTCTCCGCTTAGTCTTGCTGAAGATTGGTCGGGGGCTTGCGCTAATTGCGAGGGTTTGATCATTAATAGTGAGCATATGTATGATGGAGGTTATTATTCCACTTATGTCATGCCTGGTAATGAAGATGTACTGTTGATTGCATTAAATACAACACAATTTACAGACTTAGCTTCTCGTTTCATTTACTACCCTAACCAAAAAAAAGATGCGTTGACGCAGCTTTTTTGGCTTAGCCAACAGCTGTCACAACATCAAGCTAAACAACTTCTTATTGCTATGCATATTCCACCTGGAAAAGATTATCTGGGTATAACCTATTGGGAACAAACTTATTCAGAACAATTTTTGGAGCTGCTTAAGTATTATCAGCCACATTATCAGCAGATTACTCTACTGACCTCTCATTCACATATGGATGAAATAAGGAAAATTAGTTTTGATCGGACTCCCAGCATCTATGCTTTTTCCACACCAGCAATCAGTCGAATTCATTACAATAATACTGCTATGAAAATATTTAAATTGGATCAAAATAGCAGTCTCAGTAATTTTACTACCTATTATACTCGCTCCAATCAGCAATGGCTGGATGAGCAATATACGGCCATTCATAAGGAAGGTATCTTCCCTGAATGCGACAATCTTAATTTAGCTAGCTGTTTAGACTCTTTAAATCAGGACCAGATTTGTGCGAGTATTGAAAAAGGTAAATACTACGGGGTAAAAGCCGAACATGTAAAGAATTCTGCTTGTAGAAAAATTTATCAAATAAATTAAAAGCAGTATACTTAATTTATGGGGACAACATTAGGATGACAGACCATGAAAACACTCGGGATGGTCGTTTATGAAAACGCACAGGCTATGGATATTCTTGGTCCTTGGGAAGTATTTGGTTGTTGGAAAAATACCCTAAACGCCCCGATTGAGATGTATTTAATTTCCGAGCAGGGAGATTATGTGCAATGTATGAACAATATCAGCCTTAAAACTCATTTCACTTTTACTAATTCTCCCTCAATTGATTATCTTTTCATCCCAGGTGGAATAGGTCGATTAAAGGAAGTACAAAACGAAAAAATCATTTCCTTCATCCAAGAACAAGCAAAAAATGCGCAGTATATTCTCTCTGTTTGTACAGGCATGTTTCTTTTGTACAAAGCAGGCCTTCTTCATAATCAATCTGTTACGACCTACTGGCGTGCTTTGTCAGAAGCCAGTTTTTTTTCAGACCTAAAAATCGTCGAAGATCGCATTGTTAAAAATGATAAGATTTGGTTATCCGGTGGTATTTCCAGTGGCATCGATTTGGCCTTTGAATTTATTAATAAAATCGCTGGTAAAGAAGTCGCTGGCAAAGTTCAGCTACTTTTTGAATATTTTCCTAAACAGCATAACTACTGTACCCCCGAATTACTTCACTCGCTACCGGTATATTATGGCAATGAATATAATAGCAGCCATCTTCCTCAATATATTAGTGAGTATTTGTCCAAAAATAAAAAATAAAAATAAGCACTGCTAACCGTATTAATACGGTATTTTATTAGCGTTGTATTCCTTATACTAAAAAAAATCTATTGAAATAATTTTTAAAAATGAACTTAACTGTCTATCCAATTAATCAGCAAGAATTAACTGAATTAATGCTTGAAGATGCCCCTAAGTTGGGATGGTATTATAGTCCCGAGGATATTGAATTCTATTTCAATCATCGAGGGAATCGCATCTTTGCAATTAGAGTAAATACTGTTTTAGCAGGTGTTGTGATTCTTCATCGTAGTTTAAGTTATAGATATAACAATCCTGTTTATTCAGTGGGATTTTTTCTAGTAAGAGAGCAATATCGAGGCAAGAAACTGGTTGGTCCAAAATTATGGCATGAAGCCATAACTGTCAACTTAACTGCTAAGGATCTAGTCTGTTTTCACTCTGCAGAAAGAGCTATTAATTATTATGAAAAATTAGGATTTAAAAAGACGCCATTTATTGATTTACTTTATGTTTTAAACATAAATAACCTCGACAAAAACCAATTTAAATCAACTGGAGATGCGTTAGCAACTGGCGTTTTAAAACAAATTAAACCCAGTGAATTTAAGGATATTGACCATTATAATAAAGATTTATTTTGCGGTTCACTGGGCCTTGGTTTTTGTGAGTTCATTGATGATTGGATGCAAAGAAGCGATGCCACAATAGTAGCTTACTATGAGCAAGAAAAACTTGCAGGCTATGGCATTAGCACTATCTGCCAGCGAACAAAGAAAATAGGTTATCGGATTTCGCCTCTTTATGCTAATAATTCACTTATCGCTCGAACACTATTAAAGGGCTTGGTTTACTTGGCCTATCAGAACCAGGGACAACTATTAGAACTCAACACCCCTGCCTCAAACAACAGAGAATTTAGGCAAATACTCCAAGATCTTGGCTTTGTTGAAGACAAAGGAGGAAGGAGTATTATTGTTTGCAACCAAGCAGAACTAATTCATGAAAACTCAGCTATTGCACAAAAAAAATTTTGCTGTTTACCTCTTGAATATCCTCCAGAAATTATTATGGGCTTGGATTAATAAACCGAAGATCTTGCAAGTGAAGCGCAGCGAACTCAAGCTATTTATTTATATTTTAGCCATTGAAATAAGAGCTGAGATTTTACTAAACTATATATCAATCTTGTTGTTCAGGAAGAATATGAGGAAAAACTCTCCCGGTAATTTATACACCACTGAAGTTACCACAATAGGTGGTCAAAGCATGACTTTGGAGCCCTTTCAAGGCCAGGTGTTACTGATTGTTAATGTAGCCAGCCGTTGCGGCTTTACTCCCCAATATGCGGAGCTTGAAACACTTTATCGTGAATTTAAAACACGTGGTTTTAGCATACTTGCCTTTCCCTGTGATCAATTTTTACACCAAGAGCCCGGCTCTAACCAAGAGATTCAGGCTTTTGCAGAAAGTTGCTTTAACATTAGCTTCCCTTTATTTGCCAAAATTGATGTCAAAGGAAAAGAACAAGCGCCTTTATATACCTATCTAGCTAAACACATCGAAAAAAAACCATGGAAATTTATTCCTTGGAATTTTACAAAAATCCTCGTTGATACTCAGGGACGGGTTTTAAAACGCTATCTACCAACCACTTCATTTAAAAAAATACGTAAGGAAATAGAACCTTTACTTCCTGTTAGCAATTAGCATACAAATCTTGGAGGCGGTAGAATTTGAGCGCAGCTTGCGCGAAACTGCTGCTGAGGAAACCTAGCATACATCAGTATGTGAGGCTTCCGAAGTATTGCTTTCCCGCAAGGCGCACCAAATAGTACCGCTCGGTGAGTAGGCACATTTAGCTTGGCGTTGATTCTGAACCGAAGCCGCTGACACTCGGCTTGCCTTTCTCTGAAGCACCTTTGAGTTTTGCCACTCCTTCTTGAGCATAACCCTTCAATGCCGAATCTCTTGTCGCCATTGCCTTGGTGGTTTCCTTACCTCCGCCTTCAACCTTACCCTTCGCCTCTTCACCCCATTGGCTTATTTGTTCACCAAAACCTTCGGGCTGACCACCAATCCAACGCAGTACTTTATCTGGTAAGTAGGTAATCAGGGTAAATGCCTTTTGCACAACGATAAGGTACATCGTTGTATAAATTAGAACAGAAAAGAAGAAGCCATAAATTCCTGCCCATCCACTATAACCGGTTCCCATTGAATTAAAGTTATTTGCCTGGGCAGCCGCTGCCGCATTAGCAGCAGCTTGGCCAGCTGCTCCGCCTGAGCCAGCAGTAGTTCCTGAGAATGGGGATCCTGAGTTACCGGTAATGACGCCAGGGATAGACTGGCCTGCAGCACTACCTGCTGATTTCACATCTTGCCACCAGGAAGACGGCGATTGCATATTATTCGAAGCATTATAATTCCACTGCAAACCCGAAGCTGTTCCTTGAATAAAGGCAGCCGCGTTGGCAAAACCTGCATTAATAATCCATACGGAAACATAAGATAAAGCAATTGCCGCGATATAACCAATGATCATCATTGCAGGCCGTAAAAAGACATTTAACAAAATCATGATCGCTTGTTCGCCCTTACCAAAGGCATCATGACCCTCTGGGTGCGTCACACCAAGAGCTACAATCGGCGCTGCGACCATAGCTTCTATAACCGCCGTGAGCCAGGCTATCGAACCAAAGGTAAAAATCATGTACGGTAAAAATGGAATATAGTAGGCTGTTAAGAATCCTATGCCCACCATAACTCCCAGCCAAGAAAGTAATAGTGGCATTGCTAACGCAATTAGCGGGAGAATGAATAATCCAAAAATTGGAATCATCACTACCGTGACTGACAAGCCAATCAAGAGTACCCAAAGATCATTGGCGAAATTGATATAATTTACACCCATGTTGGCCAGCGCAATGACCGGATTCACTGTGGGTTGCTGAATAATCGCCACACCTTGTTGGAAAATTTGACCAATACCAATTAAAGGCGCCGCGAGGAAACTCATGACCACCGCATTAATAATGGGAGAAACCATACTTAAGAAGAAATTGAATAGATTCTTAATAATGATGTTATAGAAGATATTACCCAGCAATGAACCTAAGCAGAAAGAGAAGAACATAATTTTAACAGATCCACAGGGGAAATTTTGAGACTGCAATTGGAACTGGCCAAGGTTAATGTCAATATTAAACTTCATCGCAAAGGGCGGAGGAGTTAAGCCGGGTTGACCAGGTAAGCTCACCAGACTGGAATTGGTAATAAAACCAAAAACAGTAGAGGAGGCTGGCCCTGCTTTTGCTGTAGTGCCAGTGGAACTAAAGCTTGGAGTTGGTAGTGGAGCAGTTAAGATACCTGAGCCATTAATTAGACTAATGACCTGGCTAACAGGAGCGACATTTTTGCCTAGCCAAATACATAAATCAGCATACTCTTTTACACACTGACCATTGTTAAATGCGCCAAGAGCTTTGCTAGCATCAAAACCACTACCGGGGTTAGCTAAACCAGTATCCGTATCCGTCAAATTTGCATTATTAATCGCTGCGGAATTTAACAAAGCGAGATTAAAGAAATAGCTGCCTGCCATTATCCAACCTTGTGTATTCGCTTGCTGAATAAAAGCACGCTGATTATTTGCATTCTGATTATGAGCCGCTTGTTGTACTAAGTTAAGCGTGGGTAACATAATTCCATTGTAATCTGCAATAGCACCCTGGAACTCGGTTCCACTAAATAGTGGTGCAGAAGTACCGGACGGATCTTGCCCCCAGGAGACGCAATTAGGACTTGGTCCGGTACAAGGAGACCCTGAATTTAAAAAGGGAACTCCAAATTGCTGAATAGCAACAGGGGAAAAATCAGTTTGAGTCCCAGTTCCACTAGTCGTATTGTTATTCGTCTGATGTGGATTCAATTCCGGATCATTATTGACTATCACCTGCGCAACAGTAGATAAGTCAAGATACATTTGCTGAATAGCAATCGCTCTGGACATCTGTGCAGTTTGAATTTCACTGTTGGAAACCGTAGGAATATTTTGTTGTACAGAGCTTAGAGACGAAAAGCTGTTCCAAGTGATAACACCGCAGACACCATTGAGCGATGCAAACGCCGATCCAGTAGGGAAATTAGGCATTTTTACGGAATAATTTGATGGCTTAACAGTCCCTTCGTCTGCTTTTTGTTGGGCTGATACTATATTTACAGTACTTATAAAATCGGGCACTTGAGAACTACAAAAATCTTGCATTTTCTGAGACGGGGATCCAGCACAAGGCCCTGAATCGTTTTGTTTTGCATCAATATAGCTTTGTCGTTGAGACTCCAATACGCTTTGTAATCCTGCCATACAAACTTGTCCAGCAAGAATAGTTGAAGCACCTTGAGCAACCGTGTTAGCACCACTGGTTAAAGAAGACACGGGATTCATATTGGTTTGAACAATAACTCCCCCGCGGTTTAAATAGCTTAACGCTGCCCCCCATACTTTGTCGGCCGCCCCGACCCCTTGTACGACAATCCACATCACAAAAATCTGCATTAAACAATAGCCTGAGGCTTTAGGAATTAATAGAGCAAGACCAAGAGTAGAACGCATTGGTACCCAAATTGACGACCACTTCTGTCCCAGCATCTGCCCTTCTTGTGCGGTATTCATTGTGGATACAAGCAAAGTGTACATAATGATAAGTCCACCCAGCGCTAATACCGCTGAGTTAAATACACCAAACATATTACCCATAATTTGGCTGCCGGTGCCATGTAAAACACCGTCAACAATACCAAAGATATTTCCTAAAAAAACAACTGATAGATCACTAGGCGGGGGAGCAAAACTTAAAGAAGAACCACCAGCAGCAGCATAAGTCAGTGCAGGAAAAAGCAAGGACAGGACACTTAATACTATTTTTTTCATCATTTATCACCTAAGAGACCTTTCCTGTACCACTCTTGCATCGTGCAACCTAATTTTCGCTCCTTGATTTGGAAGTACCAAAAGTGGTAACGGAAGGCTAGCGCTAAAGCAATTAGCATCACTACTAGACTAATTATCACTGCCCTGTAAGTACCATAAAACATATGGTAAACCGCATAACCAAAAATCAATATCGCTGCAACAGACATAAGAAGGCTTAAACGATACAAGGCTGATTTTCTGTCCTGAAGCTCCTTCTCGCTTATATTTAATCTCGATATCGCTTCCTCAAAAGTTTCCCCGCTTTCATTTTTCTGCGGTACAAACATTTTTTTAAAACCATTGACTAGATAAAGTGTAAATGATTTGGTGCGATCGAAATCAATCCATGACCGTACATTAAATATACGCGAAAATACATTAACAATCCTGGAACCTTGTTGCTTTTTCATAAATTTTACTTTTTATAAATAGACTTTTACTCTTCTTAATATACTATAGTAGTTAGAATATTGATCGTCTACCACTGAAGAATACAGTAAAAAAAGAGTAAAAAATGCCTGATCTGAGCCATGAAGCATCATCACAATATTGGTATGAATACGTCGACCCAATGATTTATCGAGTGATTACGTTTATGGAAAGTGTCGAAGATTGGACTCTTGATGGTAATCCTGAGTTAGAAGCAGCAATCAATCAACTGGGTAGAGAATTAGAAGATATTGAAAAAATAGACATGGGCATGCTTGCACAGGAAGATGTTTTTATTCGCTTAGTGGGCAATATCAAATCAGGCAGGGGTTTACGTCTGCTTCAAGCCATAGATACAGTTCACCCAGGCAGCGCCTCTAGAATCTTAATTCACGCTGAAGAAACAAGCACAGGCAGCCACGATCCCGCCGGCTTTTTCCTCAAACGAAATATCGTTTTTGAACGTTTACGCTTGTTAGCTCGTGTTTTTTCTGAATATCGCTTAAAACTTGTAGCTCGCGCTCTTGAAGGGGAAGAATGAATGAAATTATTGAGTCGATATGCTTTACCTAGTGTCTTATTTTTTGCAGCTTCGTCTACCTTTGCTTCTGCTGAGGGTACAACCAACGATAGCATGAATGAGCTAACCACTTACTTACTTAATTTAGGTGCCTACTTTGGTTATAGCTTACAAAACAGCCCCTCAATTACTGATGCTAATGGTAACCAGCAACCTATCGCCATCAGCCAAAATTTGCTTTTTAACCAGGGTGCTACGGCACAACTCAATGAAAATTATGTTTTTAATAGTTATTTAGGTGCTTTATTAGTTAATACTGCTGTGCCAAATGCAACTCAGTTCGTTGCAACCTCTGGCTCTACAAATAACCCTTATACACCGATTAATGCCTTTGCTAACTATACCTTTACTACTCCACCCTATTCATCGCCAGCTCAGGAAACGGTTTCGGTTTCCCCGCTGATTGATCAGCCTCCCTACCAAGCGGATCCAGTCAGCCAAGCGATTTTAAATATTTTAGGAACCCCTGACTTCAGCTACTGTTTAAATAATGATGGAACAGCCGTGGTTTCCTGCACCTATCCTTCCGGTACCCTGAATACTTATCAGGTCCAATCCAATACAATTGGTACTTTACCGACTACCCAAAACTACTTTACCTATGCTCAAACACAGCCACTTTTAGCCGAATTGAACGTCAATAGTTTAATTGCCCCTTTACTCTATTCTCAGCAATCCAATACGGGTACCGGTTCACCCTCCTCTGCAGGAGCTTCACCGACTATTTCCGGAAGTACTAATCAAGGGTTAATCGCTACAAGCCAAGAGCAGCAGGCTGCTAACTTTATTCGTTTTGCAACCGGGGCCGTTTCACCACTGCCCTTACCTAATCGCACTGATTACGATAACTTACTTTTGAAAGCGCAAAACACCAGTAAGACCTATTCGGCAACAGAGCAAGCCATTGCCCAAGCGACACTAACTTCTTATTTAAACAGTGTACGAATTTTTGCCGCACAAAGTTCGGTGGGTATTGCTAACCTTTATTACATGTTGTCAAAAAGATTACCTCAAAGCCAAAGTACTAGTAATGCAGGCCAGCAAACAAGTCAGGCCCTGAGTGAGTTTGCTATGGCTACCTGGCGTCTTTATAATCCTGATTTAACCTCAAATACTCAATGGGTTACGCAAATTAATAACGCTTCCGCAGCAACAGTGCAAAAGGAAATGGCAGTCTTACTTGCCGAGATCAATTATCAGTTATACCTAAGTCGCCAGCAGCAAGAGCGCCTATTACTGACTAATACCATGTTATTGATTCAGAATGCTCGTGCTTCTCAACCTAGTCCTACCTTTACTCCTCCTGCAGCCAGCGGTGCATCTGGAACTAGTACTGGGCAATAAAAATGCCTTCCCCGCAAAAGCGGGGAGGTGGTTTCACAATGCCTCACAACGGGAGAAACTATTTCTTCTCGGATTTATAGGGCAGATACTCCGGCTTCCACACATGACTACGAATACGATCTTCAATTTCCTGATCCGTTAAAGAATCAGCAAGGTCAGATTTAACCGCTTCTTTTAAGACTGCAGTGGCTACCTTAAATGAAACATCTCGGACTTGCGTCAGTGGAGGTAAGAGATTTGCCTCAGGATCTTGCTTGGCAGGCGAACATTCAGCCAAAGCTTTAGCAGCTGCCATAAACATTTTATCAGTCACCGTTTTGACTTGACCGGCAATGAGGCCCAAACCCATACCCGGGAAAATATACACATTATTGGTCTGGTCAACCCGAAAGAGATTACCATTTTTTACAATATTACCAAAAGGACTACCAGTACCAATCACTGCACGATTATCTGTCCAGATCATCAAATCACTCGGTTTTGCTTCACTATGGGTAATTGGATTAGACAAAGGCATAATAATCGGTTGTTTTACATGAGCGGCCATTTCACGGATTAAATCTTCTGTGAATAATCCAGGTTGACCTGATACACCGAGTAAAGCATTAGGATGTAAATTTTTGATGACGTCTTTTAAACTAATGATATTAGGATTTTCCAATTGCCAATTGGCAATTAGGTTTTTTGGTTTTAATAATTTTTGTTGAAAGGGCAATAAATTCTTCATTCCTTCAACTAGGAGCCCATCCCGATCAACCATAAAAATACGATCTCTGGCCTTTTGTTCTGAAAGACCATCCTCTACCATGGCATGGACAATTAATTCGGCAATACCACAACCTGCTGTACCAGCCCCTAAAATCACAATCTGCTGATCTGCCAACCCTATACCCGTGACTTGCACAGCCGCAAAAAGAGTGCCTGTCGCGATTGCTGCCGTACCTTGGACATCATCATTAAAAGTACAGAGTTGATTGCGATACTTATTTAATAAACGAGTTGCATTCTGTAAGGCAAAATCTTCCCATTGTAAAAGAATATGGGGAAATCGTTTTTTTAATGCAGAGACAAAAGTATCAACAAAATCATCATATTCCTTGCCCCGCACACGTTCATGGCGCCAGCCTATGTAGAGCGGATCACGAATCAGCTCAGGGTTATTAGTTCCAGTATCTAATAAAATGGGTAAGGTCGCTGCAGGATAGATACCTGAGCAGGCACAATATAAAGCAAGTTTACCAATAGGAATACCCATACCGCCCGCACCCTGATCACCTAAACCCAAAATCCGCTCTCCATCCGACACGACAATAGCCTTAACCTGATCAAAACGTGGGTTTGCTAAAATCTGGTCAATTCGATCACGATGGGGATAGGCCATAAATAATCCTCGAGGTCGTCGATAAATGTGGCTAAATTGAAGGCAGGCATCACCAACTACGGGTGTGTAAACAATTGGCATCATCTCAGTGATGTGTTCGCATAGAAGGTTGTAATAGAGTGTTTCATTTGAATCTTGCAGATCGCGTAAATACATGTACTTTTCTAGATTGGTTTTTTTACTTTGAAAAGCCTTATAAGAGCGCTCACGTTGCTCTTTAATTGTGCTTACTTCCGGTGGTAAAAGACCAAATAATCTAAATACCTCTCGTTCTTCTTCAGAGAAACCAGTTCCCTTATTAAGCAGAGGATTTAAAATAAGTTTATAATCGCTAGTTTTTACTGAAAAATAAGGATTTCCTTGCTCATCCACGCGTCGTTCATAATCCATCGAACTTCTCCTCATTATTAATATTCTTTATTAATATTCAGGTAAAATAGTATTTCTCTTACAGCTTAGCACTGTTGAGGCTTGGCTGCTTGTTCATTAATTAACTTTTCTATAAAGTTGGAATCTAATTTCTAATACAGGTAAATAAGACATGATACAGACTCAAGAAATTGACTATTGGGATGAGCAAACTGTCTGTCGCGGCTTTCTTGCCTATGATGATACAAATCCTAAGCCTAAACCCTGTGTCCTGGTTGCCCCCGATTGGGGAGGGCGAGGTGAATCAGCTTGTCAAAAAGCAGAACAATTAGCTGCAATGGGCTACGTAGGCTTCGCTATTGATATGTATGGACAAGCGAAACTTGGAAAAGATAAAAAAGAAAAAAGGGCGTTAATGACCCCTTTAAGAGAAAATAGAAAACGCTTAACCGCACGCATCGTTGCTGCCTATGACCGAGCGGCGCAACTACCACAGGTTGATGCAACACAAATTGCGGCTATGGGCTATTGCTTTGGCGGCTTATGTGTTTTAGATTTAGCCAGAACCGGGATTGATGTCAAAGGAATTATCAGTTTTCATGGCGTACTGTCTGCGCCTGAACAGGAGATTTTGACGCCCATTCCTGCAAAAATCTTGATTCTCCATGGCTATGATGATCCACTTGTTTTACCCGAGGAAATCACTAAATTTGCTAACGAAATGACGCTAAGAAAAGCGGATTGGCAGATTCATATCTACGGACTTACCCAGCACTCTTTCACCGATCCGCAGGCTAATGATGATGAAATGGGTTTGCATTATAATGAAAAAGCTGACCATCGCTCCTGGAAAAGTACTGAATTATTTTTACAAGAAATTTTTTTATGAAAAAGCATTCAATCCCTTTTGCCCCCTCTAAATATCGTCCAGACATCGATGGTCTTCGTGCGATAGCTGTTTTGTCCGTCGTTGGTTTTCATGCCTTTCCCAAACTATTTAAAGGTGGGTTTATTGGTGTTGATATCTTTTTTGTCATTTCCGGTTTTCTTATTTCGACTATTTTGCTTGAAAGTTTAGAACGCGGAAACTTCAGTTTTATCGAGTTTTATGGAAAACGAATTAAGCGCATCTTTCCTGCTTTAATGCTCGTCTTAGCCTTTAGCATCACCCTGGGCTGGTTCGTATTATTTCCTGAGGAATATAAGCAATTAGGTAAACATATTGCAGGTGGCGCAGGCTTTATCTCCAATTTTTTGCTTTGGCAAGAATCGGGCTATTTTGACAATAGCGCAGAAACAAAGCCTTTATTGCATTTATGGAGTTTAGGAATAGAAGAGCAATTTTATATCATTTGGCCTTTGCTTCTTTGGACTGCCTGGAAAAAACGCATCAACTTATTTTTGGTAATACTGGGTATTGCCTTGGCCTCGTTTATTCTCAATGTCAACAAGGTGCACAGCGATGCAACAGCCGTTTTCTATTCTCCACAAAGCCGCTTTTGGGAATTGTTATGTGGGAGTTTGCTGGCTTGGGCACTTCTTTACAAGCAACAAGTCATCACCAGAATCAGTGAGCAATTTGATCATAAGGTAGCCAAATATAGTTTAAACAATACGAAAGCTCAGCGCTTTAATTTTAACCATCTTCTTTCATTAGTAGGTTTTTTGCTCATTGAATTTGGCATCTATCAACTCAGCAAAGCTAATTTTCCTGGCTTTTGGGCATTAATACCTACCTTAGGTGCAGCATTACTTATCTTGGCTGGAACCCAAGCGTGGGTAAATCGTGTTATTCTCTCCAACCCTATCCTCATCTGGTTTGGCTTGATCAGCTTTCCGCTGTATTTATGGCATTGGCCTTTGCTTGCTTTTGCAAGAATTATCGAAGATGAAAAACCTAACAAAAAAATTCGCATCGCAGCCGTTGTCATTTCAATTGTTTTAGCTTGGCTTACTTACAAATTGATTGAAAAGCCCATTCGTTTTGGCAGCAAAAATATAAACAAAATGAAACCGATCTTATTGATTAGCTTAATGTCTTTAATCGGTTATACCGGTTTTTATGTTTATGAGCATCAGGGCTTTAGTTTTCGGTTTAATAATTTAAAAGAACTGAATGAATTAATAACATTAATTGATCACCCCTACCCGAGCGGGAGAGATTTTTTTTGTTTCAATTCAATACCCGCGTTAAAAAAATATGACTTTGATGGCGGTTGCCGCTTATCGAAAGAATCCCCACCTACTGTTATGTTTCTTGGCGATTCACATACCGCTCATTATTATAATGCCGTATGGAAGCAATTCCCTCTAGATTCAGTTTTAATGGTGATTCAAACTTCCTGCCTGCCTTTTTCTAGTAATTCTTTTCTACAAGGCGAATGCAAAGAAAAATACCAAGGCATTATTTCTTTTTTACAATCCAATTCATCGATCAAAAAAGTGTATTTATCCGGTTATTGGGCCTATTTAATGACCGGTGGCTTTGGCCAACAGGGAGAGCATTGGCGTCATGCAAAAGCGCTAAATGCAGAGGGTACGAAAACCTTTAAGGAAAACGGTAGATATTTCCTTGCCTCTGTCCTTAAAGCAAATAAACAAATTATTTTCTTAAAAGACATACCCGACTTGGATTTTAATATTAAAACTTGTTTTAATATAAGACCGTTTCAATTATCACAAAAATCTAGAAAACAATGTTGGATAGATAAGGCTAACTACAATGCGAGAGTCGCTGATTACGACAAAGTCATCGATGAATTATTAGCTGAATTTCCTCAGGTAAAAGTTTATGATCCGCGCTCCTTACTCTGCAAAAACAATCAATGTATCGCCCGTGATGCTAAACTTCCCTATTATTTCAATGGCGATCATTTGAATCATTACGGAGCGAACTTGGTCATTAAAGATATGCTAAGGAGAGAGCAACGGTTTGCTTATGTGGATTGAGGTCTACCATCATCCAGTTGAGAAAAGTTCTAAAATGTTCGGATGTTCGAGCTCTTCTTCCAAAGCAATTATTTAAATTTTCTTTAGTTCTTGCATAGAAACAAAGAATTTCATAGGCTCCCCTGGAAATTCCTGGAAAAAATTAAATTTTTTATAAAATCGTAAAGCTTCGTCCTCCAGAACATCTATTCATATTACATATGATATGTATACGTCCAATAGCCGTACAAATAAATTTAAATTTACATTTCTTCACTCTATACTTAAAAGCTCCAAAGCATTAGAGCGCCACAACTCCTCTTTACGAGCAATTGGTAACTTGAGCTCATTAAATAACGCCAATGAATAATCAAACCATGCCCTAATATCCATTTGATTAGGCTGCCCTAGATCGGAACTATAAATAACTCGAGGCAAATGACTTAGCACCTCCACAAAATCCTCTTTGGTTTGATGACCAAGTAGATAAGTCAATGCTGTTTGTTCAATCCAAACAAACGACTGCTTTGCTAGCTCCTTTAAATCCTTAGCTTCTAAGCCGGATAAAGGATTAGCCGGTTGATTAAGCAATAAAACCTTTACCTGGTGTTGTATACAAGCATCAACTAAACAATGGATTTCCTCTTTTGACGCATGCCCTGTTGAAAGAACAATCGGATAATCAGCAGCCATTTTCAAAATATCGATCACTTCTTTTTTTAATTGATGATTACTATCAAAAAGCGTTTCACTTGCAAAACTATGGTCCGATAAATAATCATGGCTTAATTGTCGTTCTAATTTAGATTGATACTTACGGCCAGTAAGAGTCGGAAAATCGACAACGAGTTTCGTTGGAATTTGTGGCTGATATTCAGCAAGTGCCCGCATAATGACGCGATAATTAATACCGCCGGCAAGCTGATTTAAAACAACCGAAGGGAAAACAGGCAAACCTTGAGCTTGAGCTAGCGTAGCCTGCACAGAGGTTGCACCTAAATGACTTTTTAAAACAACAGCCCCCCCTAAGGACTGATACTGCCTCCCCGCCTCTAAGGCATCAAAGCGACGAAGATAGAGATCGGGAGAAGCATGGTAATGAATATCAAAAAATTTAAAATCTTGCAGAGCGTTCAAGTTATTTCTTATCATTGAGCCAGGGTTGGTCATAGCGATAATCCTTACGGGCCTGCGCCAAACTTAAGCCTGACTTGACTGCGGCGACAATTTTTCTTTCTGTAGCCTTTATGTTTTCTGCTTTTTCAATTACCTCATCCACTAAATGCTGTGGGATCACTAAAACACCGTCATCATCGGCAAAGATAATATCGCCTGGGTTAACTCTCACTCCCTTAATATCTAAAGGGCATTGCTCCCCTGATTTATAAACACGATTTTTTCCTGAGCGCATGTAAACTGCCGTGCAGTATAAGGGATAATTAGCAGCGCGAATGCAGGCAACATCTCTTATGGCGCCATTGACGATGGTACCCGCTATTTTTTTATGTCTTGCAACTTGGGTTAAAATATCCCCCCATGTAGTGCAGTCACTTCGTCCATTATTATCAATCACAATAACCGAATATGCTGGAACAGCATCAATGTAATTAGCTGCCCCTTTAAATGTCTCAGGTTTTTTATCATAAGAAGAATATTGAATCGTATAGGCAGGACCTATAAGTTTTGTCCCAGGAATAAGCGCTTTGATATTGAATAACGCAGCCTCTATGCCATAGGCATCCAGGGCATCGGAAACCTCTGTTGTGCTTAACGCCTCTAACCGCTGGTAGTGATTCATTTTAGTTACCATTAATACAATAATTGATAATCGCTTCCGCCATTTCCTCAGTGCTAGAGTTCCCACCTAAATCATAGCTCACGAAGCGCTGCTCTTTTACTACAGCCCTTACCGATCGGCGTATTTTTTCAGCTTGCTCTTTGTAACCAAAATGTTGCAGTAATAAGCCTATGGTTAAAAACATCGCGCTGGGATTGGCTTGATGGGCTTTCATTCTTGGTGCGCTACCATGCACAGGTTCGAAGTAGCAATCTTGTTCGCCGATATTTTCACTTGGAGCAAAACCAAGTCCACCCATTACGCCGGCCCCTACATCCGATAAAATATCGCCAAACATATTTTCAGCAACAATAACACCAAATTCCTCAGGACGTCTCACCAACCATAAAGCCACTGCATCCACATTGAGGATATCTGCTTTAATCTGCGGATACTCGTCCGCGACTGATTCAAAGAGTTCGCGTGCGAAAGCACCACTTTGCCGTAATACATTAGGCTTGTCTGCCAAAGTCACTCGCTTCATATTCTGTCGTTGAGCATATTGGAATGCGAATTCATAAAGACGCATCAATCCTCGCTTAGATTGCAAACGTAGGCTACAGCTGACTTCATCGCTTGCCAGCGTTTGCCAAGTTGGCGACTGAGCTAATAAGCTTCGCACTGCGGTAGGGATAGGATGATAATCAAATCCAGAATACAAGCCTTCCGTATTTTCCCTAATCACGCAAAAATTAAAATCAGGGCCTTCTGCTTTGATATTAAAACAGGGCCTAACATTCGCAAATAAATCTAAATTTTGTCGTAATTGGATGATTGGTGAGACATAAGATGGATTTTGAGCTCTTAATTCACTAGCTAACTCAACTCTTGCTTCGCGGTTTGGCTTGCTTGTCGATGCGCCAACTAAGGTTGCATCCGCTTGCTTAATAAGCTGCCAAGTGCGCTCAGGGATAGGATTACCTTCTTTTTGCCAATAGGACCAACCCATATCACCAAAATTTAAAACCACCGGGATCTCAAGTGCTTTTAAAACAGGGATTGCAGCCATGGTCACATCAACCCCAATACCATCACCTGGTAAAACAGTTATCTTTATCAAGGGCTAGGCTCCATCCTTCAAGTACTCGACGATGAGTTTCTGACAAAAAGCATGGTTATCATGTAACACGCGCATGCCTGCTTGAGGTACAATGATTAACTGCCCAACCTTGGGTGTAATCACATTATCCACATTAACCAAGTTTGAAAATTCACCAATCAAATGCAAATGTTCCACCGCAGAATGGCTAACAATTTGAGTGGAGTCCGTATCTAAGACTCGCTGCAAACCAAAAATCAATCGTCGAGCCGCAAGCTCTTGATCATACCTATTATAATTAATTTGTGGAGGTTTATTCGGGTAAAACACCTCCTTATAGAGCGTCTTAAGCGCTTCCATTACCCAATTTTTTTTACATAGAGCAATGACTCGACCTAATTTTTCCCGCAAGGGTTCATTAGCAAAAGTCGGGGTCGAAAATAATAGGATTGGTTTATTCGTTCCCTCAAATACGCTAAAACATTGCTGCAGAATAACCCCGCCAAAAGAAAAACCTAAAAAAGCATCATAGTTGCTAAGTTGGTCTGCTAGCTCTCTTTGCCAAGACAAATAATAAAGACCCGTAGGTAAAGCATCCATGTTCATCAAAGGATCAATAAAATCGAGTTGAAAATTTTCATTGAGGAAAGATAAGTCTTTCGCTATTCCTTCAATATCAAATTCATGTGGCATTACAGGGCCAAGAGCTAGTATTCTTTTTTTCATTACACTCTCAAATTAATGTCTCTTTGTATAATGGTACACTAGATCGTACTTGCTTTATGAGCTTTAAGATCGGCTGTTGAAAAATCGGAGATACCTCTGATAAATTCATCCATTTCAATGTCTTCATAGCCAATTCCTAAAGTATTTCGCACATAATTGGCTGCTGCTAAAATTTCAGGAAGTTTGTATTTCTTAATATCTATCGCATGCAAATAAGCCGTAAAAAATTCAGTTTTTAGATTGCCTATGCCCTTACCCATACCGGCTAAAGACACGTCGATATATTGCGCGCCATTACTTAAGGCAGCAAGAGCATTCGCTTGCGCTAAACCTAAATTATCGTGGGCATGAAATCCAAAAGGAATCGAGTATTGCTGTGTGTATTTTTTATAAATCGCTTGAATCCTAGAGGGCAACATACTGCCGTTTGAATCTGCAAAATAAATCATGCCAGGCTGATGCTTAGAAATTGCTTCGATTGCCTCATCAAGTTCTTTTTCTTTGTAATAAGACATGTGAATAAAATTCACGGAGGTGCCTAAATCTAACTCCTTGGCCAAAGCAAGAGTGGGATAAGCAGACTCCACCTCGCCTTTGGCAATGCAAATTCTTAAAAGATCCACTCCGCACTCTTTTAATTCTTCGAGATCAGCTTTGTTAACATTCTTAGGATGAGCCATTACCGCAATTTTTGCTTTATTTATCAGTGACTGACAAAGAAGAAGATAGTCTTTTTCGCAAAGCCCAGCTCTACCTAAATTTTCAATTGGGCGGATAGAACCATTACGATAACCAATTTCAATGTATTCAAGACCTGAATGATCTAATAATTGTAAAATTTCCTTTAGATCTTTATTTTTAAAGTGAAAATTTGTTCGATGACCACCATCTCTTAAGGAAACGTCGAGAACTTTAATTATGTCCATTACCTACCACCAGTGCACTTTCTAGATCTAATTAAGTTAGATTATATAAATAACTTAATATAAAGCCTAAAAAGATTGCTAAAACAAAACCCCTTATATAAAAATTAGCCCTTTTATTAGTATATAGCATAGCTAGATAAGAAAGAGGATGGCGGTAGATAAAACTGCGCATTATCTTTTTGCTAACTCGGTTAGGAGGCCCACTCATCGGTATTTCATGAATCTTGATACTGGGGCAATTATTCATTTCAATGATGACTCCCCTCGAGGCTTCAATAGGTATACTAATATCCTCACATTCAACATCAATTCCGACAATATTTAAATTCAATGCCTGCGCAGCACGAATCATTAAACAGCTATTCTGTTTACAAATTTTCTTCCCGAGTGATTTAAAAGTCCCTCCCCTAGTTGCATTGGAGGTGTAGGCTAAGAAAACTTGCTCATCTTGCTGGGGAATATAATCGATGTCGAGTTTTAATTCTTTCAATTTAATATGACATTCTTCATCAATAACTATATTACCTAGTGCATCATTCAGTTTTGCTCGTTGCAAATTAGTCGACTGCACCAATTGCGCCAGAGTCTGTTTGCCATCGCCTACCACCTGTGCAGGATATCTTTGAATAACACCTATTACTTGGCGTTTAAATACTAGGACTCGATAAGAGTTCAAATTTGCATGGAACTCTTCAATGGTGATGAATTCATAAAGGGTAAATGCATGGCTTAGATAGTTCTTTAATTGCTCAATTGTTTGTATATTACACAACACATCACGGCCACGAGAACCATTTCTGGTTGGTTTTGCCACCAAGGGAAATTTTAGCTCCGCTATTTTTTCTTCAACCCCCCCCTCTTCAAACTCACTGCAATGTATAGCAATTGCTTTAGGTACAGGGAGGCCTTGTGATTCTAAAATTTTATTCATGCAATATTTATTGAGGGCAATATTAGCGCTACAGCTATCATTAAAAGGTGTTTCACCCCCGCGAAAATAATAAGTTTTTTTTCCTAGTTTTAGAGCAAATCCATCAATATCATCGATTTGCTCGGCAGGGAGGAATAAATCCAATGAGCTTTTGTAGTAAAGCTCCGCATTCTTGTCTATGGTTACATCCTCTTGAGAATTTAATACACTCAAGATAATCCTAGCATATTTCAATCGCATAAAAAAAATCTTGATCTCGCATTTACAAGATCAAGATTTTAAACGCTTAATTGGCTGATTTTGCAGGCTCTTGGCTAGATTGGATTGGACCAGAGCAGGCAGCAGCAATCGAATCGATTTGATCATAATACTCTTTATCGGCCATGTTATTAGAACTTTTAAGAAGCGATACTAATTTAGGTTGTGAACAATCGCAAAAACTGGTTGCTATTTGCCTCGCTTGATCGTTCATTTTAGGATAAATGAGATTCCACGTATCCTGACAGAATTGGCTTACATCCTTATCGCTCGCTTTTTCTAAACCGATTTCCTCTTCTAAAGAATCCATGGTAGTACGCAATAAAGTACGAGACATACAGACCTGAATTGCTTTATCCACAGCGGCATCAGTGTCGAGTGGTTGAGTGAGGGCGCAAGCACAATATTTTTCACCAAAATGTTTATAAGCGGTCATATTGGCTATATTAGTTTCTCTTTTCATCCATGACGAAAGGCAGATGGCTTGAAACGACTCCGCCTGATTACTATCCATCATATTTCCAGGAGCAGAATTGGATTTATTAGTATCATCTGTAGTAGGAGTAGCGGGTTGTTTAGTCGTAGTATTATCCGTAGCTGCAGGAGCAGGATTCTGATTGGTGGTATCATTTGTAGTCGCAGGGGCAGAGTTTTGATTAGTCGTATTATTTGTAGTCCCGGGAGCAGAATTTTGATTAGTCGTATTATTTGTAGTCCCAGGAGCAGAATTTTGGTTGGTCGTATTATTCGAAGTTCCAGGAGGGGTAGTTTGTTGTGTCGTATCATCCATCGTTGCAGCAGGAGGGGGAGGTACTTGTTTATTAGAATCCGTAGCAGCGGCAGAAGCCATGAATGAAAAGGCGCTAAAAACTACCGCAGCTAGCACCATTTTTAATCGATTAAAATGCATAACTAAATCCCTCCGTTGGATAATGGTCTATCTTAAGAATCTCCTTTCTATTCAAATCATCATAGCTTAAAGAATACAAATAAGCTAATTCAGGTGATTAGGGGTTTAAGCATGATGCAACATTTTCAACTGAGCCACCATTTCACCATAACCAGATTCAATATTGATATAGTTTTTCCTCGCCAGATAATAAGATAGCGACCCATCGTCCTGTGCTTTAGTTGCTTGTAGTGCAACATTGAAATTGAGTCTTTTCAAACGCTCATAATCCTCTCTTTTAGTGACAAAATAGAAGTTTCTATAACTTGTCCTAGGTCGATAATGAATTTCTTTCGCATCACCCGCTAAGGAATGCTTAGGAAAATATTCTTTGATAGAATAATCCCGATTATTATGCACCGCGATTACTTTTCCTTTGGGTAATAGAAATATAATTTTTTGGGCCAGTTTTTTAACCTCTCGGTGGGCTGCACGAGAGTAGGGCCCGAATTTTTTCAAGGTCCGTTTTATTCCCTTATCTGTAAAAATCCGATTAGGATCAAACTCATAACGAACCCCTTTTAAGTAAAATCGGACATTACGTTGACCAGAGTGTTTGAGAGCAATTAGGGTACCCCCTTCTCTTTTGATAAAACATTTAGCCGCAGCGAACGCAGTAAATTCACTTTCATGCAAGTGAACAAAGGTTTTCCCTCGCCCTCTTTCTTTTAATATTTTTACTGGGGTATCTCCCAATTTAACGACATAAGTTTGGGCATGAACAAAGCTAGAAATTAAGCTGATTAGGATTAAAAATAAATATAAAAAATATCTCATAACTTATTTTTTTAATTGAAAATTGGATAATTATTATACTTCGCCAAGAAGAGTTTAGGCAAATTTTTATTGGTTATTTGTATTTTTTCAATAAGTTAAAGTAGCAGCTCTCTCTCTGACAGCCCTTTTTGGCAATAACTGTGCGGATTATACAGTGACGCAGAATTGTTAATGGATTTACCGTAACTATTTTTAAACCTGTTGAGTGAAAAATGTAATTAATGTATAATAATTTTCACATATTAGTCAAAAAAGTAGCATGATGTATAAAATTATTGATATATTTAGTGCGTTTAATGATATAAAAGATGACTCGTACGAAAAGATTCAAGATTCAGTTAAGGAACTTATTGATCGATATTCTCATGCGGTGAGATTTCGAGAGTTAGAATATTTCGATAGTTGGGTAGAAAGTCATAGAAAAGCTAATTATTACAATGTGTTATATGCTCATTTATTAGGTTATGAATATCAAGATAATCCTTTTTCTATTAAAAAATTAATTTATATACGTCCAATCTCCGGTGAGAAATTTGAGTTACCTGTAATTGATGATGAGATAAGTGAAACTGAACTCTCTGATCTAATAAACAAATTTCTAAGCTCTATCCCTAGTTTAGTGGAAGCAGATAAGGCACCCCAAATAATAGAAGATCTTAGCTCTATTATCGATGCTTCAAGTGATGAACGTACAAAAAAAAGAGCACATCACCGCATACAAGATTTTGCTCTTCCTTATAAAGACAGGTACGCAACACATCAGCTTTTAATTGCACAACTTAATGTAAAAATTAAAAAAGCGATAGATAATCCAAGGTGGGATACAATGGGGGTTGGTTTTTTTGGTTGTAAAACACCAACTACAATAGCCCAACTAAGAGCTTTATTTAGCGAGGTAGAGAAATCCGAAAATGAACTGATGGATGGAGCTGAAAGAATTTTGGAGGATAGTTTAAAACGAACTCCTATGTTTCGATCAACCGAAGCGGCATTCGTCTATAGAAATCTTCTGAACAGTATCTCAGATTTTAGAAAAAATTATAGTTTCGCACAAAAATCAGCAGAAAATAACGCTGCGAGTGAGAACAGGTTCTTTTCATTTTTTACTAGTTTTTACGAAACAAATATTCGGCCTTACTTTGAGTCTGACAAAAATCATCGACCTGAAACGACGCTCTAACAACACCCTTAAAGTTCTGTTCATTTGGTCATTAATTTGGCCTTCCTGAGGAACTGCCGGATGAAAATTGATTAGCTCGAAGCAAATAAAGATTCCAACTTCTCAAGAACAGCTTCCACCTGAACTAACTTCATCGTTTCTTCACCATGAGCATGAGTACCCCAGATATTGGTTTCAGCAGTCTTATTGAGAATGGTGGTTACCGCTTCAGGATAGCAATCTACCGCCAAATGTCTAAATGTATAAGGTCCGGAGACATTTGCACTGGTTACGGCATGTAAAGCCACAACTGGTGTACCTACTGCAGTTCCCATATGCGAAGGGCCCGTATCAGGACATAATACCGCTTGCGCATGATCAATAACGGCAAGGAGTTGCTTTGGCTTGGTTTTTCCTACTAAATCAGTGCATTCTACCTGCTCTAATATTTCATCAGCTAAAGTTCTGTCATAAGCACCTGGTCCACCTGTTAAAACCACTTGTACCTGCCAGCGTTTTTGCGCTTCTTTTATCACTGCAATATAACGCTCGCTGGGCCAGCTTCGCTCAGGTTTACTAGCAGCTGGATTAACCACTAAGATAGGTTTTGATGTTGGTAAATGAGTCTTTGCCCATTCATGATCAGCTTGGCTAATGGGCAAATCCCAGCGCAGATCTTTTTTTGGCAGCCCTAAAGCCGTAGCGAATTTTAAAAATCCATCCAAGGTGTGATCCTGTCCAGGCTGGATGGTTTCGTTCACCAACCAATTATGGCCATCTTTGGCACGAATCTTATCATAGCCAATCTTTCGCGGGGCAGGAATTAAAGGATAGAGTAAATTTGCGCGAAAACTCGCCTGCGACGCCAATAATACATCAAACTTTCGGCCTTTTAGTCGTCTTTTAAAACGCCAATAATCCATTATGCTGTTCGGTTTGTTGATGACAATAAACTCAACACCGTCCATTCCCTCAACAAGATCATAAGCCGGGCGAGAAATAACCCAAGTAATCGCTGCCTCAGGTAAATTAGCTTGCAGAGTGCGCACCAAGGGAACAAACATTAGCACATCGCCTAAAGCAGATAAGCGAACTACGCAAATTGATTTGATCATTCTAAAACAAACTCAGACCCACAATAAGGGCAAACTTCTGTACCGGTTTTTTCGATAGGTAAGTATACCTTTGGATGAGCATTCCACAAAATCATCTCATCAGTTGGACAACTTAAAGGTAAATCTTTATGATGCACGATATATTTTTTTTTAGTACATGCTGGTTCTTCAACTCTATTTTCCATCTGTTTGTTTCCCCTACGAATTTCTATTTTTTATGCGTTTTCTCGCGCGCTTTATCAGAAGCAGGCCTATTATCTAATATTTCCCTGATGAGTGCTATGATTTCCCCAAGAACAGCAGATTTTTCGCAAGGAAAAACCGATGCCTTTGGCCAAGAACGAAGCCAAGTTAATTGTCTCTTAGCGAGCTGGCGCGTCGCGACAACCCCTTTATGGCGCAACATTTCGTAATCATAATCCCCTGCTAAGTAGTCAATGACCTGACGATAACCTACACAACGCATAGCAGGACAAGTTAAGGGCAGATGCCATTTTTGCAGTAATTGAGCTACCTCGTAAACAAACCCCTGTTCCAACATTTGTTCAAACCGGGCTTCAATACGGGCATGTAACCAATTGCGATCCTCTGGAAATAGAGCAATATTAACAAAATGATAGTTCTGATTTTCTTTCTGTTCAGACCAAAATGAAGAAAGTGGTTTACCTGTTAAATGATAGACCTCTAAAGCACGTTGGATACGCTGAGTATCATTGGGATGAATTCTTAAAGCAGACTGTGGATCAACTTGTGCTAATTGTTCATGCATATAAGCCCAACCCAACAATTCTGCTTGTTGAGTAAGCACAGCACGTAAGGTGTCATCCGCCTGGGGTAAAGGAGACAACCCCTGTTGCAAAGCATGGAAATACATCATCGTCCCGCCCACTAATAAAGGGAATTTATGACGACGATAAATTGCTTCAACAAGCTTCACTGCATCCTCACAAAATTGCGCAGCTGAATAGCTTTCTGGAGGGTCGATTATATCGATCAAATGATGCGGGGTAGTTAAAAGTTCTTCGGGCCTAGGTTTTGCTGTCCCGATATTCATTTCTCGATAAATCATTGCCGAATCAACGCTAATGATTTCAAATGGAAATGATTTGATAAGCTCAGAGGCTAAAGCAGTTTTACCTGAGGCAGTTGGCCCCATTAAGCAAAAAATAGTTTTAGGCATTTAGCAAACCTCGGCAGGTTTCTTTGGATAAATGCTTGCACCAGATGTTTAGTTTATCACTACCTAAGGTCCGTAAATAGTCACTTAGTATGCCAATTTCCTCTTCCCTTGCAGATTGAGCATCAAAAGATTGGCAGAAAGTCAACAATTCAAACAGCTTGCTTACAGATAATGGCGGAGACTCAAAGACCATAGTTAGAAATTGTTTTAGATCCAAGTTTGGAATCACAAGGGGTAAACTACGAATTAACACTGTCTGCTCCGTTGCCAAATCGAAACCTATACCAATTTGGCTTAAACTTTGTCGATATTCATCAATCTGTTCAAGATTAGACTGCTTTACGGCATAACTGACTGGAACGAGTAAAGGACGACTGGCTAAAGGTAGGGCTTCCCCTGCGAGAATTGACAAAAGCCAATGGCGCTGTAAAGCAACGATATCGATTAAATAAGGTTGCTCCTGCAAAAAAATTAAAACATAGGAGGTATTTAAAGCTATCCAACTTTTTTTCTCTGGCGAATCAACCTTTTTTTTCATGAAAAGGGGCGGAGAATAGGGTTCACAAACCTGTAATTGGGGCAGGTCGGGAAGAGTTTCTTGGGAATAATTCCCTGCTTGCAAACTCGGTTTATGCAAGACTTGATGAATCTGAGAACTGATAAAATCATGAACTAATCGCGGCTGCTGAAATCGTACCTCATGCTTTGTAGGATGCACATTGACGTCCACTTCCGCAGGGTTAATCGTTAAATATAATAAACAGGCAGGATAACGCCCTGGATGCAATAAATCGTCATAGGCTTGTTTGATTGCATGATTTAATAATTTATCTTTCACCATGCGTTTATTGACGTAAATCCATTGTTTATCATTTTGAGAACGCTGATAATCAACCGTACTAATCCATCCATATAACCGCAGGCCGGCATGCTCGATATCGAAATAGCGTGCCTGATCAATAAAAGTTTTTCCCAATAATTTGCGAATACGCGCCAATTGCGTTTTATCACAATGAGCAGCCGGTAAATTGAATTGTTGCTTACCATTATGGCTTAGAGAAATCGCTATTTCGGGAGCACTCAAGGCAAAACGTCTAACAACCGTTTCAATGGCTTGGAATTCCATACGCTCGGATTTTAAAAATTTTTTCCTCACTGGCGCATTAAAAAAAATATCGCGCACATCAATGGTTGTGCCTTGATTGCGCGCACAAGGCGCTAGATGAATAACCTCCCCTCCTGCAGTGGAGAGCGACATTGCATGTTGTTGATTGGCTGATTTAGAGCTAATGGATAAACGCGATATTGAAGCAATACTTGCCAAAGCTTCGCCACGAAATCCCATACTGGCAATAGAATATAAATCCTGAAGCTGAGTAATTTTACTAGTGGCGTGTGCAGCGATTGCGAGAGGTAAGTCATCGGCCACAATACCAATACCATTGTCACTTATTTTAATTTGATTTAAGCCGCCATAACCAATCTCAATATTAATTAAACTAGCTCGTGCATCAAAGGCATTTTCCAATATCTCTTTGACCACCGAAGCAGGTCGTTCAATCACTTCACCGGCAGCAATTTGATTTGCTACGGCGATGGGCAGTTGGTGAATTCTCATGCCATTCTACAACCAATGGATACCATTCATCTTTTCCTCAAGTCACCGAAGACGGAATGATCAATTTTTGCCCGGCTCGCACTAGAGAGCCCGACAAATGATTTGCCGCTTGCAAAGCCGCAACAGTGACATGATATTGCTTAGCAATCTTGGGCAACGATTCTCCTCTTTGCACGAGATGGGTATTCGCTTTTTGCGTTTGTATCATATTATTGCCACCGCCTGCTAGCATTTCAACACGTGTACCATGAGGAGGATAATCCCAGAAATAACGTTTAAGCCCTTGAAAAATAGCTTGTGTGAGCTTAGTTTGATAAGCCGCGGAAGTCAGATTTTTTTCTTCACGAGGATTAGAAATGAATCCAGTTTCAATCAAAATGGAGGGGATATCTGGTGATTTAAGCACCATAAATCGAGCCTGCTCGACTTTGTTATTATGCAAGGTAGTAATTGCATCTAAATGGTGTAAAACCCTATCCCCCATATGCAGACTCGAGCCGATAGTAGCCGTTTGGGACAAATCAATTAAAACTGTGCGTACTAACCCACTCTGGTCATCCAAATCGGCTAAATTAACACCACCTAATTCTGAATAGTTTTCCTTCTCAGCTAACCAACGCGCCGCTTCACTGGTTGCCCCAGACTGAGATAAAGCAAAAACTGAAGCGCCGTTGGATTGTTGATTAATAAACGCATCCGCATGAATTGAAACAAAAACATCAGCATTATATTTTCTTGCGATAGTTAAGCGCTCACGTAAACCAATATAATAATCACCCTTACGCGTTAAAACTGCGCGCATACCAGGTTGCTTATCAATAATTTGCTTTAACTTTAAAGCAATCGCTAAGGTCACATCTTTTTCAATGGCATTTCTTGGCCCACTAGCCCCTGGATCTTTTCCTCCATGACCAGCATCTAAGACCACAACGACATCACGTAAATTTCGACCTGGAGCATGGCGAACCGAAACCGGCAGCGATGAGACAGGCTTAGTGGGTTCTGCTGATTTCGCGATCGATGCTAGCTTAACTGGCCTGCTGGGTTTAACTGGCGGCCCACCGTGAGCTGATAAATCAAGCGTAAATCCATGTTTGGCCGCAGCAGACTTTAGTGGATTTGTTGTTGTCTGGACTACTTGGCTCACTTCAAAAACCAAACGTAAGGTTTTTGGATTAGGATGACCGCTTCGAATATATTTAATCAACTGACTACCCAAATTAACATGATTCAGATCGACCGCTAAATTCGTATCATCAAAATCAATGACCACTCGATTCGGATTAGTGAGCGTGAATACCCTATGAGCTACTGCGCTATCCAATTTAAAAAGCACGGAGGGGTGACCTGATTCCTGCTTAATATCTATCGATAGCAGTTTTGCCGCCATAACAGTAGAGCAACAGGCCATCAACAAACCAAAACAAAACGTTCGTATACTCATTGTTTACCTTCAAGGCAAGACAAAATTGTTAGACCAGCGGCGCTTAATGCATGTACAGTTAGTAAGCGTCCGCCCCCACTGATAGCAAATGCAAAATTAATATCAACCTGTTCTAGACTATGATTCGCACGCTCCGGCCATTCAATACAGCAGACCGAATTCGACGAAAAATAATCTCTAAAACCAATATACTCCAGCTCCGTCTCATCATGAATACGATACAGATCAAAATGATGTATTTGCAAGCCCCCACATTGATAACTCTCAATCAATGAAAAAGTTGGACTTTTAATCGCTGATTTCACGCCTAAGGCGCGCAGCATAGCGCGAATAAATGTTGTTTTTCCTGCACCTATTTCACCGCTGAAAGTAAGCACTAAAGGCGTGGTTAAACAAGCTGCTAACTGAGTTGCAAGCTGCTCTGAACTGCGTTCATTCGGTAAATCGATGGAACTCAGAGCTGTCATTCGTTTACCCAGTTTACTAAGCGGTGAAGCTGAGGCATGAGATCACTAGCAAGTAAACCTCTCTCCCCTTTCTTTGCAGCGGCGGCATCGCCGGCCGTCGCATGCAACCAAACACCTAATTTAGCAGCCTCAGAAAGCAGTAATCCTTGTGCGGCTAAACCTGCAATGATGCCACTCAAGGCATCACCCATCCCAGCACTAGCCATTCCTGGATTTCCCGCATTGCAGAGGTAAACTTCCGATTCATCGGTTGCTACCAGCGAGCCAGCACCTTTAAGTACAACATTACCCCCATATTGATCTTGTAAGCGAATCACTGCTTGATAGCGATCTTTCTGGATTTCAGCAGTCGTATCATCTAATAAATTCGCGGCCTCGCCGGGGTGAGGTGTGAGTATCCAATTATCATCATGTTGAGGGTTTTGGGCCAGAAGCCTAAGCGCTGAAGCATCGATGATCATTGGCAACTGTGAAGCAAGGGCAGCGGTAAATAAGGCTTTTGCCCATTCGTCTTCGCCTAAGCCCGGCCCAAGAATACAGACTGTTGCCTTGGCGATTAATGGAAGCAAATCAGCAATCTCATCAACTCCATGCAGCATGGCTTCTGGCAGCAGGGGTAAAACCTGCCTTGCATGTTCCGGCCGTGTGGCAACTGTGACTAAACCTGCTCCGACTCGCAAAGCAGCGTTTGTAGCCATGTAAACCGCTCCTGGCATACCATAATTTCCACCGATTACCAAAACATGACCAAATTTTCCTTTATGAGAATTTTTTAAACGAGGCGGCAGGAGTTGCTGTCTTAGTTGACCATCTAAAAGAAAGGCGACTGGTTGCACGGCAGCTAAGCATTTATCAAGCTGAAGATTATGACAAATAATTTGTCCGCAATGATCCGGCCCATCCAAAGTCATTAAGCCCAATTTATAACCAATAAAAGTCACTGTCGCAGTAGCTCGTACACAGACACCCATTACCTGTCCTGTGTCTGCATCCAAGCCAGAAGGCGTATCAATCGCTAAGATTGGCAGCTTGGAATCATTCATTTGATTAATAGCAGTCGCTATGGGTCCATGGACCTCGCCTTTTAAACCAATACCCAGCAAGGCATCCACAATTAGCTCGGCATCACTATCGATAGGATCATCTAAACATTGGCAAAGCACGCCTGCAGCCACCGCTTGCGAAGCAGCATGTCGAGCGGCAGGGGGTAAATTTTCAACGCTTTTATATTGATTAATAACAACAGAATAGCCTTTTTCCTGGGCAAGTCTTGCTAATACATAACCATCACCAGCATTATTGCCACTACCACAAAAAACGGCAATGGTTCTGACATCAGGATGCAACATTGTCAGAGTAGAAAAAGCGCTAGAACCCGCACGCTTCATCAATTCATCTTCAGGCAGACCCAAATCATCAATGGCCATTTTTTCACATGAACGAATTTGTGGAGTCTGATATAGGGCAATTTTTGCTGATGTCATCGCTTTAGTGCTCCCTTAGATAAGTGAAGCTTTAATAGTGAAAAGTTCAGAGGCAAAAATCAATGGGTTAGGTAACTTTGAGTTTTGATTTTCGCAGACGGACTAATCTGAGTTCATCATCAGGTTTGCCTGAGTACTTGCCATCAAGCCAAGATAGGATTTTTTCATCTTTAGCTCCGTTTGGGCTGAGGAGGTATTCACGCCGTCTCGAAACCTATTAGTTCCTGAAAACGTCGATACGGGCATGAATGCCTTCTAAGTCTGACCAGTCCGAACGGTTAATTAGCAACTATAACTTAGCTCGTCTTTCAACATCTATCCCATTGATCAAAGCATTTAATCTTTATTCTCTTTTTTCACCAGGGTTAATGCCGGTTTGTTTCGCCCTTTGCTAAAGGAGGTTTTTGGTGGGGGAGGTTCATCTCCATATTCTTCACCAAACTCCATCCCACGACCATTTTCTTTAGCGTAGATCGCAAGTACTGCTGCAGGGACAACAAAAATTTGCACACTTTGTCCAGAGAATCGCGCAGTAAAAACAATTCTATCATTCTCTAGATGCAAGCCTCGACAAGCTTTAGGTGAAATATTCAACACTATTCGACCACCATTAACATGTTCCTGCGGCACTTGAACATCGGGATAGTCTGTATTAACCAAAATATAAGGCGTTAAATCGTTATCCACTATCCAATCATAGATTGCACGAATCAGATAAGGCTTGTTGGAAGTCATGGTAGTCATCTTAGGCCGCTCTCAATTGTCTCTCAACGTCCGTTAAGCTCGCTTGGAATGAATCTCGTTTAAATAAACGCTGCATGTAAGCATTTAAACCTTTTAATTTCGTTGGAATGTCGATTCCTAATTGCGGCAATCGCCATAATAAAGGAGCAAGCGCACAATCCAGTAATGAGAATTCATCACTTAGAAAATAAGGTTTGTCAGCAAAAACAGGCTCAAGGCTTATCAAACTGTCGGCCAAATGCTGACGCGCTTCCTCAACTTCAATACCAGCTTTTATACGCTGTAATAATTGATACCAATCTTGCTCTACACGATACATCATTTTACGTGCTTCAGCACGAGCAACTGGATAAACAGGAAGCAATGGGGGATGAGGAAAACGTTCGTCTAAATACTCCATAATAATGCGCGCTTCATACAATACTAATTCGCGATCGAGAAGGGTTGGAACAGACCCATAAGGATTAATTGCATACAAATCGTCCGTAGCCTCCCCTTGCTTAGCGTGAAGGATTTCAACATTAACTCCTTTTTCCGCTAAAACTATTCGCACTTGATGACTATAAACATCATCATTGTCAGAATATAAAGACATGATCGTACGTTTTGCTACAATGGCCATCGTAACTCCTCTGAAAATCGATTAACTCATACTTTACAGTATGCCAAAAGGCACCATTCTATCACAACTTTAGAGGTCTGGTTGTCTCTCTTAGAATTTTTTCTATTCAACCTTGTGGGTAGAGTTTTGGCCTAACGGCGCTTCCTTAAAGATAAAATCCCTTCTGTCCACCTCCCGCGGCTTGTCCGGCGTTGTTGCAAACTCTACTCTCGTTCCTACCTACCGCGGCTTGTCGCGGGATCCAGGCGATCTTCTTTCATACTGAGATCTCTGGATCCCGTGAACAAGTCACGGGAGGTAGGGGTGGGTTAAAAGTAGTCAAAAAAACGCTTAAGGCAGCGCCATTTGGTCTTGGCTCAGCCATGTAAAATTTCATTTTTTCCAATAAAGTTTTTTAAGACTATAAGTAACCAATAAAAAAACACCTAAAAAGGCAAGCACTCCAATACCGATACGATAGCGGATTAATTGTGCCGGTTCACTCACATACACTAAAAAACCAACTAAATCTTCGAGTAGGTTATCAAACTGCTGTTGACTCATTTCACCTCTACCCTTAAGCAACAGATGAGGCTTTTGCTCGCCATTCTCTCTTACTAGAACCACCTCCCCTTCAAGAGGCGCTAGCACGTTAGGCATTGCTGCCTCAGGCACTAATAAATTATTAGTACCAAAGGGACGAGAGCTGTCTGCGTAAAAACTTTTTAAATAGGTATATAGCCAGGCTGCACCTCGTTCACGTGCAACTAACGATAAATCCGGTGGTACCAGTCCAAACCATTGTCGAGCATCCGTAGCTGGCATACTAATTTGAATAGGATCTTGAATTGTTGCCGTAGTAAAAATGAGATTGTTGATCAATAAATTCTTATCTAATTGCCCATCAAAGCTTAGCAAGCCTAAGTCTTTACCCATTCGGTTATAGCGTAAATAGCGCAAAGAATGGCAGCCCGAGCAATAATTCATAAAAATTTTTGCCCCTCGTTGAAGCCTTGCTTTGTCTTGAACTTCAACTTTGACTGGCAATAAACTCATTGGAGTACTCTGGGCAATTTTTAGCAGAAATATTGCCAACAAACCAATCAGAAATTTAATGAGCTGTTTATTCACCCTTTTATCCTCTCGGGCGGTTCTCGATAGCTTTCCCAATGACTATAAATCGGCATACATAGAAAATAAGCAAAATAGATGAATGCACAAGCGCGGGCTAAATACTGTTTTACCTGTGTCACATTAACGGTACCTAGGTAGCCTAAAATAAAGAAACAAAGCACAAATAAGCCCAACGCGTAGCGTGAATAATATCCTTTATAACGCATTGAGCGCACCGGGCTTCTATCCAACCAAGGCAATAAAAATAAAATTAGAATCGATAGCCCCATAGCAATAACGCCCAGCAATTTATCAGGAATTGCACGTAAAATGGCATAAAAGGGAGTCATATACCAAACAGGGGCAATATGCTCAGGAGTGATTAAAGGATTTGCCGGAGCGAAATTCTCATGTTCTAAAAAATAGCCTCCCATTTCTGGAAAAAAAAATACGACTGCAAAAAACGCAATTAAAAAAACGAGCACGGCCACAAAATCTTTAACGGTAAAATAAGGATGCAAAGGTAGGCCATCAAGCGGTTTACCCCGTTGGTTGAGCTGTTTTTTAATTTCAATGCCCTCAGGATTGTTCGAACCTACTTTATGTAAGGCAATAAGATGTAAAAAAACAAAAAATAGCAATAAAAGTGGAATAGCAATCACGTGGAGGGCAAAAAATCGTTGCAAAGTCGCATTTGCAACATTGTAATCTCCTCGTAGCCAAGTGACTAAATTATCACCGACATAAGGTATTGCAGACAGGAGAGAGGTAATCACCTGCGCCCCCCAATAGGACATTTGTCCCCAAGGGAGAAGGTAGCCAAAAAACGCTTCTGCTATTAACAAAATGAAGAGTACCACCCCTAAAAGCCAAATCAGTTCTCTCGGTTTTTGGTAGGAACCGTACAATAATGCTTTAAACAGATGTAAATAAACCACAATGAAAAAAGCAGAGGCGCCGGTAGAATGCATATAGCGCAGCAGCCAACCATAATTTACATCACGCATGATATATTCAATTGAGTTAAACGCTTGCTCTGCTGTTGGTACATAAAACATGGTTAGCCATAATCCAGTGATTAATTGAATAGCTAGGACAACCAAGGCCAAGGAGCCAAAAAAATAAAAAAAATTAAGATTTTTAGGAACATAATAGTCACTAAAATGTTCTTTCCAGGTACTTAACAGAGGAAAGCGCTCATCGATCCAATGGATTAATTTTTTCATGATGAAAACTCTTCTTCCTCTTCACCAATGACAATTGTACTGCTATTAATAAATCGATAAGGGGGAACTTCCAAATTAATCGGTGCCGGCACTCCTTTAAATACACGCCCAGCAAGATCAAAAGTTGAGCCGTGACAAGGACAATAAAATCCACCAGGCCAATGTGGGCCAAATTCATTTGCGGCCGGTCTATATTTGGGAGCACAACCTAAATGTGTACAAATGCCAATTAAAACTAAATATTCAGGATTGATTGAACGGTATTGATTTTTTGCGTAAGCCGGTTGTTGTTCAACGAGCGACTGAGGATCGCGCAATTGCGCGTCATGACCTACGAGTTGCGCTAGCATTTTCTTTGTTCGCCGTATTATCCAAACAGGTTTTCCTTGCCATTCCACAGTGACTTGCTGACCCGGTTCTAAGCGGCTAAGGTCCACTTGTACAGGAGCGCCTTCTGCTTGAGCTTTAGCACTGGGTAACCAAGATGAAATGAAAGGAGTTAAAGCACAAGCTGCACCAATCCCACCTAAAACACCCGTTGTGACTAACAAAAATCGCCGTCTTTGTTCATCAACTGTTTCAGTATCAGGATTATCCTCTTGGCTAGAATGTTTCTTATCAATTTGGGTCATTGCAAAATCTTACTCATGGAACTAGCGAGTCCAGGGAAAAATAGGCTCTGTTATAGCAAAGAATTAGTCTTTTGCAAACGTTTGATTCTTTACGAGGCCTTGATTATAGCTTGATTTAAAGGGTTGATGGGTGCCCGACGAATTAGGACAGCATCCCTCATTTAATAATTTATCTTCATTCCAGGGAATTTGTTCTCAAAAATATTTTTTAATTCAGATTTATCAGCATTGCCTAAATAATAAATAGAATCGCAAAGACTATTATCCATATGTCTGTAAAAAAAACGTGGTAGCTTATCTAAATTATCAACAATAAGGCGAAATACTATCTCTGAATCAGGTATTAGGGGATTATAGGCATCAATCGCTTGCTGTAAAATATTTTTTCCGTCCTTATCCTCCATAATCAAATATTTCCTTAATACAGGACTTGTGAAATACTCAGTCACGGTTTCGGTGTTACTGTTTTTTATTGCTTTTTGAAGAGTAGAACCATACGGTGAGACAAAAAGCCTTAGCTCGTCTTTTAGAACAAACCCACTCATCGCTAGAAAATGTTCAGCATTCCTATTGCCACTCACTCCGCTCAATTTTACATGAAATTTTCTTAGGTCTACGTCAGCTTGTTTTAATAACCTTAATACATTTAAGAACTCTTGAACTGTAGATTTATAATGACCAGTCTCATTAGAAAGATAAATAATTTTTCCTTGATCGACACGAATCGTTCCGAAAAATAAGCCAGGTTTTCCACTGAAAAAAGTTGAGTGATTATAACCATTTCCCACATTTTCAAGGCAATTGCTTACAAATATTCTACCATCTGCACTTATTGCTAATAATAATTCCTTATCAGCAATATGAGCTTCACTATAATAAGTATTCATACTGCATAATTTTTCATTACCATCAAGACAAAATAGTAATCCTTCTTTGACAAAAACTTCATAATTATTAGGATTTGTGAAATAAACCTTATTTAAATCATTCCATTTTCCAAGAACTGCCTTGTTTGTTCTTAGCTCTTGAAAAGTTACAATTGTTTTGGCAAATGCCCCCTCTTCCAATACCCAGCTTTTTAGCGATAAAAATCCATGAGTCCAAAATTCATCCCAGTATTCTGGACGAAGATTACGAAGTCCTGAATAACCATCTTGTACTAGCAGGTTCTTTATACGAGCCCATCTGATTAATGCCAAATTATCTGGAGTTAATTCTAGGGATTGCAACTCAGAATCAAGATTATTTTGTAAATTTAAAAGAGACGCTGCATTTTTTTGTATAGCAAGGACTAATAAAGCTTGATTAAGTTGAGCAGGATAAATACTAGAGTTAACAAGCGGTGATGGAAGGCCAGCTAAGTCTAATAATGCATTCCAATCTTTGCGCTGCTCAATTGAGATATTTAAAAAAAAAGCCTCACATTCGTCAACAATTAGGACTAAATTAGTGAACGTTTTTGCATTTTGAAATCTTCTTAAGCCAATTAGTATATTTTCTACTAATACTCTCTGTTTGCTATCCGTTTGATTTCGATTTTTGATATCAAACATTTCTTCTAATTCATTGTGAATATCTTCAATTGTTTTGCTATACATATCCTACACAAAGCATAATTGTAAATTACTCGGTCAATTATACCTATTTTTAGCCAAAGAAACAATTTTAAATCAAATTCTCCCTTATGAATGAGAAACTCTGATTACGCTGCCCCCCCATCAAGGCTACACTTACATGTTAGGAACCCGCTTTATGCATCTAGAATGACTCAACATGAGATTAAAGCTGCTCTTTATGCACCATTAAGACTTATAGACTTATTATCTATGTTGATAAGCCTAATAATGTAACTGTTGAATATGATTTACCTTCCACTCTTTTTGGGCAATTTAAGAATGAGCAACTGACTAAAGTAGCACTAGAGTTTGATCAAAAATTATTGAATTTAGTAAACAATACCTATAATACCTAACTAACAAAGAAGGTAATCGCTTATTTTATAGGAGATTTATGGAAGAGTTTGTAGGTTCATCCGATTTAGCTTTTAGTTTCTTTAGAGAAAAGATAAACCTTCACAATAGTTTCTCTTTCATCAAGACTACGCAAATCATCTGAACTTCTATGTCAACTCGAAAACGCATAAAAAAACCCCACTGGAGTGGGGTTGAATAAATTAACGCTTGGAGTACTGGGTTGCACGACGTGCTTTGTGCAAACCAACTTTTTTCCTTTCTACGCGTCGTGAATCGCGAGTCAACAAGCCGCGAGCACGTAATTTTCTACGATAAGATTCTGGATTTGGTTCAGCATCTTCTGCCAAGTCATGCTCGTCATAAGAAACAAGAGCACGAGCGATACCTAAGCGTACTGCACCAGCTTGCCCAGAAATTCCGCCGCCAACTACAGTAGCGTAAACATCAAACTTTCCGATTACATCAACAGTTTCTAAAGGTTGACGCACGATCATGCAAGAAGTTTCACGACCAAAATAATCTTCTAAAGCACGGTTATTAACCTTAATTTCGCCCTTACCAGGACGTAAAAACACTCTTGCCGTTGAACTTTTTCTACGACCGGTGCCATAGTATTGCTGTTTCTCAGCCATAATACTTATTCCTCAATCTCAAGTTGCTTTGGTTGTTGTGCAGTATGTGGATGCTCATTACCAGCATAAACTTTTAACTTGCGGTACATTTCTCTGCCCAATGGATTTTTGGGAAGCATTCCTTTTACTGCCAACTCGATAATACGCACAGGATTTTTTGCCTGTAACTTATCGAAAGAAACCGATTTAATCCCACCAGGGAACCCAGTGTGATGATGGTACATCTTCTCTTTAAATTTCCGGCCTGTAACAGTCACCTTTTCCGCGTTGGTTACAATGATGTAATCACCTGTATCCACGTGAGGGGTATACTCAGCCTTATGTTTGCCGCGTAAACGTCGGGCAATCTCAGTAGCAAGACGACCTAAAACTTTGTCGCTAGCATCGATCACATACCAGTCACGTTTGACTTCATGTGTCTTGGCGCTAAATGTTTTCATTAAATTAACTCCGTACCGCCTTTATTGGTAATCTTTCAATCAGACGGGCGATTTTAACTAAAACTGGGATAACCTACAAGTAAAAATGTTATAAATTCTTGCAATTATCTACTAATTGGGGATCAGCAACCGTTCTACAGTCTCACCAGCTATAAGATGGCTGTCTATTATTTCATCAATATCAGCCTCAGTGGCGTAAGTATACCATACGCCCTCAGGATAAATCACGATGCAGGGGCCTTCGCTACAGCGGCCAAGACAAGCAGATTTAGAGACTCTAATTTTGCCAGGCCCATGCAATTCGAGCTCTGACAATTTAGCTTTCATATGATTAAAAAAAGGCTCACCACCAGAACTAGCACAGCATTTTTTTCCAGCTATTTTCTGGTTTGTACATAAAAAAACATGCTTAGTATAATGGGTCAACAGCTTATTTATCCCGTTCTTCGATTTTAGTCTTTAATTTAAGGCCAGGCTTAAACGTTACCACTCGCCTTGCCACTACAGGAATTTCTTCTCCTGTTTTAGGATTTCTTCCTGGTCGTTGCGCTTTATCACGCAGAGTAAAATTACCAAATCCCGACAATTTTATGTGTTCGCCACTCTCCAAAGCGTATCTTAAAGACTCATAAAATTGTTCTACCATTTCCTTTGCATCAGGTTTGGTAAGATTTAGCTCGTTACACAAGGTTTCCGCAATCATTGCTTTACTTAGCGCATTCACGATTAGTCCCTCAATATTATGGAAAATTCCTCTTTTAATTTCTTGATTATAGCACTAATTATTGTATTGATCTCGTTATCAATCATTGTACGTGTATTGTCTTGTAAGGTAAGGGCAATTGCTAGGCTTTTCTTGCCCTGAGGAATCGATTCGCCAGTGTAAACATCAAATACATCAAAGGCTTTAAGCCAATTCCCATCGACTACTTGACGCACGGCTGCCTCAATTTGCGCCGCACTCACCCTATTATCGACCAGCATTGATAAATCGCGGCGTATTTGCGGGAATTTGGAAATTTGTTGATAGCGTACGGCTGTTTCATTAATTAACGAAGCTAATTTTAATTCAAATAAGATAACTTCCTCATTTAAATCAAGTTCGGCAGCGATCCGTGGGTGCAAGACGCCACACCAACCTGCGTGCTGACCGTCAATCATCATTTTTGCTGATTTACCTGGGTGCAAAGCGGGATGTTCAGCACTCTCAAAACTTACGTTATTGAGATTTAAAAAGCTAAACAGCGCTTCTAAATCCCCTTTTAAATCATAAAAATCGAATTTCCTTGTTTTTTCACTCCAATTCATAGTCCCGTGTTCACCTGCTAATAAACCGGCCACTGAGGGGTGCTCTTGCAGAGAACCTGTTTGTAAATCGAAAACCACTCCGTTTTCAAAAATTTTAATGGCTGTTTGCTGCCGGTGGGTATTATGAACCATTGAGGCAAGTAACCCTGGCCACATACCCACTCGCATTTGCGAGAGCTCAGAAGAGATTGGATTGAGAAGCTGCATCGCTTCCTGCTCAGGATAAAGTGCTTGCTGTAATTCGGGATCAACGAAGCTATAACTAATTGTTTCATGATAGCCTCTAGCAGTAAATAAGCGCGCAATCCGCATAGCTTGTGCTTCAAAAGGATTTAAAGTACCAGCTTGCACGGTAGTCATCATTTTTTCGCCAGACATTTTATCGTAACCATAGAGCCGAATAATTTCTTCAACCAAATCGGCTTCGAGGCGAATATCAAAGCGATGGGAAGGAATTTCTACCTTCCATAAATCCGCTTTTTTATCAACGAGCATTCCAAGACCTTGAAGCATCGCTGACATCTCTTCTTCAGCGACAGCCATACCGGTGATTCGTTTGACGGACTCAGGATTAAATTCTACAGTCACTTTTTGAGGTAAAGCACTAGGCTCCGATGCTAAACACACTGGACCAGCTTGCCCGCCAACGATTTCAAGCAACAGTGCGGTAGCTCGTTCTAAGGCTAAAACTTGTAAATTGGGATCCACACCACGCTCAAACCGCTGAGAAGAGTCGCTAGTAAGGCCATAGCTTCTCGCAACACCGGCAATTGTCAGAGGATTAAAGTAGGCGCTTTCAAGAAAAACATCTTTGGTGTGTTCCTGAACAGCAGACTCTTCACCGCCCATTACTCCAGCCAGCGCTAATGGCTTTTCATCATCAGCAATGACCAATACTTTATTGTTCAAAGTGATTTGTTGGCCGTCAAGTAGCTCAAGTGTTTCATTATCATTAGCAAAACGAACAATAATAGACCCTTTAATCGTTTCCAAATCAAAGGCATGCATAGGCTGCCCTAACTCAAGCATGACGTAATTGGTCACATCTACAACTGGGTGGATGGCGCGCAAACCGGCACGACGCAAACGCTCACTCATCCAACTTGGAGTCCGGGCTTGAGAATTAATACCACGAATAATACGTCCAGCATATTGAGAACAGGCTTCTTTTGCTTGTAATTGAATACTTAGCGACTCATCAATTGCTGGTTGGATCACTTGTTGTGGAAGGGATTTAAGCGGGAGTTTAGTCAGCGCTGATAATTCACGCGCGACCCCAAGGACACTGAAGCAATCTGCGCGATTAGGCGTTAAATCAATATCAAGGACATGATCATTAAGAGCCAGATATCTGCGTAAATCCGCTCCTATAGGCGCATCTTCTTCAAGCTCCATGATACCATCAGAGGACTCTGCTAAACCTAGCTCAGACACTGAGCAAAGCATACCCTGCGACAATTCGCCGCGTAAAGTCGACTCTTTAATCACCAAGCCGCCAGGGAGATTAGCACCGACCTGAGCCAACGCGACCTTAAGGCCAGCGCGAACATTCGCAGCGCCGCAGACTACTTTCAATGGAGTAGCACTACCTGTATTTACATCACATAAAGTTAATTTGTCAGCCTGTGGATGAGCTTTAGTACTTATTATCTGAGCAACAATCACTTGATCAAAAGCACCAGCAACGGGATTCAGAGCATCAACCTCTAAACCAGCCATAGTTAAGAGTGAAGCAAGTTGCTGCTCATTTAAAGAAGGATTTACCCATTCACGTAACCACAATTCACTAACTTTCATTTAAATATCCGCCTAATATCACTTAGAACTGTCTTAAAAAGGTCAAATCATTCTCAAACATTGTCCGCAAATCATCAATGCCAAAATACAGCATTGCCAGTCTATCGATGCCCATACCAAATGCCCATCCTTGGTATTCTGCAGGTGAAATATTGACAGCAGTTAGTACGTTAGGATGAACCATACCACAGCCTAATACCTCTAACCATCCGGTGAATTTACAAGAGCGACAGCCCTTACCAGCACATTGGGTGCATTCAATATCTACCTCAGCAGAAGGCTCTGTAAAAGGAAAATAAGAAGCTCTAAAACGTAGAGCTAGCTCTCGCCCAAAGAAATGGGCAAACAAATCTTGCAGTAATCCTTTTAACCCAGCTAGGGTGGCCTGCTTGTCAATTAATAAGCCCTCAACCTGATGAAACATAGGTGTGTGTGTCACATCTGAATCACAACGATATACTCGGCCTGGGGCAATTAAACGTAACGGCGGTTTTCGCTTTTCCATGGTTCTAATTTGTACCGGAGAGGTATGGGTACGCAATAAATGCCCATCGCCAAAATAAAAGGTATCATGCATCGCGCGAGCAGGATGATGCCCAGGGATATTCAGGGCTTCAAAATTATAAAATTCGGTTTCAATTTCCGGGCCTTCGACAATATCAAAACCTAAGCGGCTAAAATAATCGTTGATCCAATGTTTAACTTGTGTAACGGGATGTAAGGAGCCTGACTTTTGATGGCGTCCCGGGAGAGTCACATCGATGCGCTCAGCCGATAATTTTTTTTGCAACTGCACCTCTTTAAGATGCGTCATTTTCTCTTCGATTAATTTGCTGATTTCAACCTTAGCCTGATTGACTAATTGACCTACTTTAGGTTTTTCTTCCGCAGATAACCCTGCCAATCCTTTGAGAATTTCAGTCAATTGCCCCTTTTTTCCCAGGTAATCCACACGAATTGCTTCTAAGGCGGTAACGTCTTGGGCTTGGGAAATTGCATCAGCAGCTTTTTGCCGTAACAGGATAATATCTTGCATGATTAAACCCACATGTAAAAAAGGAGGCTATAGCCTCCTCAATAATTTATTACTACAGAAATCACTAGGCATTGTTATCAATTCTACTAACTTGTTCCTTAGGCCACAAGTTAGCGAATTGGCAACAAAACTTTAAGCAAGTGCTGCTTTTGCTTTTTCAGCTAATGCTGCAAAAGCTTGTTTATCATATACGGCCATATCAGCCAATATTTTGCGATCAAGCTCAATTGCAGCTTTCTTTAATCCAGCGATTAAGCGGCTATAGGACATACCGCATTCACGCGCTTGAGCATTAATACGAGTAATCCACAATGCACGAAACTGACGCTTTTTCTGACGTCGGTCACGATAGGCATATTGGCCAGCTTTAATAACCGCTTGTTTAGCAACTCGGTAAGTCCGACTACGGGCACCGTAATACCCTTTGGCTTGATCTAAAATTTTCTTATGACGTGCTTTAGCCGTCACTCCACGTTTAACTCTTGGCATCTCTTATCCTCCCCTTAACTACCATGCAACATACGTTTTGCTAAACGCGCATCGCATGCTTTTAAAGTCCCCGAAGCAACGCGTAATTGTCGTTTTTGCTTAGGCGACTTTTTAGTGAGGATATGGTTTCGATAAGCGCCACGACGCTTAACTCTACCGCTCGCTGTCTTTCGGAAGCGTTTTGCAGCTCCACGATGTGACTTTAATTTTGGCATAACTAAATACTCCGCATTCATTAATACTTATAATGATGTAGCGTTTTCAATCAACTCTTTTTACCGACTCTATGGAATCTAGCAGGAGCGAAGATTTAAACAACCACCTAGGGCCGATATAAAATCATCCTATCACCACAGGATTAGGTGTGGCTAAAAAATGGGTTTTAATTCGCCCTTTACTTTTTCTTTGGCGCTAACACCATCAATAATTGACGACCTTCACGTTTTGCTTGCTGCTCCAGAACCGCAAATTCAGCAGTATCTTGTTGCAAACGCTCCATGATTTTCATGCCAATTTCTTGATGAGCCATCTCTCTACCGCGAAAACGCAGTGTGATTTTGACTTTGTCGCCATGATTCAGGAAACGGATCAGGTTGCGTAGCTTGACCTGATAATCTCCCTCTTCCGTTGTTGGACGGAATTTGAGCTCTTTGACCTGAGTTTGCTTCTGCTTTTTCTTAGCTTCAGCTTGTTTTTTACTCACTTCAAAGAGGAATTTACCATAATCCATAATACGGCATACAGGAGGTCTAGCTGTTGGCGATATTTCAACCAAATCAAAACCACCTTCTTCTGCTGCGCGTAGGGCTTCTCGCGTTGATACAATTCCCACTTGATTGCCATCTACATCAATTAAGCGTACCTCAGGTACATTGATTTGTTCATTAATCCTCGCGCGATCACTGTCACGCTTATTTGATGCACTAATAGTCCAGTCCTCCAAGTAGGTTATTCATCTTTCTGGCAGCCTTTTGCAGCAATTTCTTGATGCAAGCGCTCGCAAATTGTATCAATACTCATAACACCCAAATCGGTTCCTTCACGGGTTCGTACCGCAACTGAGTCGGATTCGACTTCTTTATCACCAACCACGAGCAAATAAGGAACCTTTTGCATAGTGTGCTCGCGGATTTTAAAGCCAATCTTCTCATTTCTCAAGTCAAAATTTGCACGAATACCCTGCTTTTGTAAAATATTAGTGATTTTCCTCACAAAATCATGTTGTTTTTCACTAATTGGGAGCACCGCTACTTGTGATGGAGCCAACCAAAGAGGTAAGCGTCCAGCGTAATGCTCGATTAAAATTCCCATAAAACGTTCAAAAGAACCTAAGATAGCACGGTGCAACATCACAGGGATCTGTTTTGATCCATCCTCAGCAACATATTGAGCCCCTAAGCGCTCAGGCATCGAAAAATCAACTTGAATAGTACCGCACTGCCAAATTCGCCCTAAACAATCCGCAAGAGAGCATTCGATTTTAGGACCATAAAAGGCTCCTTCACCAGGTGCATCTATCCAGTTAATATTGTGACTATTCATCGCCTCTTTTAATGCGTTTTCAGCCTTATCCCAAATTTCATCGCTACCTACTCGTTTCTCTGGCCGCAAGGCTAAGCGGTATTTAATTTCTGTGAAACCAAAATCAGTATATACTGATTTAACTAATTCAAGCATCATTGCTACTTCGGATTGAATTTGCTCTTCCGTACAGAAAATATGTGCGTCATCTTGCACCATATTACGAACACGCATCAAACCATGTAGGGCTCCCGAAGGTTCGCAGCGATGGCAATTACCAAACTCAGAGAGTCTCATTGGTAACTCGCGATAACTTCTTAATCCTTGATTATAAACTTGCACATGGCAAGGACAATTCATTGGTTTGACCGCATACTGACGATTTTCGGTCTCAGTAACAAACATTTCTTCGCGGAAATTTTCCCAATGACCTGATTTTTCCCATAAAACCTTATCAACTAATTGAGGAGTCTTAATTTCTTGGTATCCGAAATCCTTTAAGCGACTACGCATATATTGCTCAAGCAATTGGTAGACGATCCAACCATTTGGATGCCAAAAGACCATACCTGGTGCAATATCTTGAAAATGAAAGAAATCGAGAGCCTTTCCGAGCTTGCGGTGATCACGTTTTTCTGCTTCTTCGAGTCGGTGTAAATACTCGGCCAAAGCTTTCTTATCCCCCCAGGCTGTACCGTAAATTCGCTGTAGCATTTCGTTACGAGCATCTCCACGCCAGTAAGCACCGGCTACTTTAGTCAGTTTAAATGCTTTTAAGCGGCCTGTGGATGGCACATGAGGACCTCGACAAAGATCTTCAAAATCACCTTGCCGATATAGAGAAATTATTTCTCCTGAAGGAATATCAGCAATAATCTTCGCTTTATACTCCTCACCCATATTGCGAAAATAATCAATCGCCTCATCACGCGGCATTTCACGACGTACTACTGGATAATCAGCTTTCGCTAATTGCTGCATTTTTTCTTCTATTTGCTCTAAATCTTCTGGAGTGAAAGGTCTGCCGAAGGCAAAATCATAATAGAACCCATCTTCAATAACAGGGCCGATTGTAACTTGTGCGCTAGGAAACAAACTTTTAACTGCTTGTGCCAATAAGTGTGCGGTAGAGTGGCGAATAACCTCCAAACTTTCTTTTTCTTGTTTTTCAGTAATAATCATCAGCTCAGCGTCTTGAGAAATAGGATAGCTCGTATCGACTAATTTACCATCTACCTTGCCAGCCAAAGCAGCTTTAGCCAACCCAGGGCTGATACTCTGCGCCACATCATGAACAGTTATAGGGTGTTCAAAGTGTTTGACACTTCCATCAGGCAATTTAATGTTCGGCATCTTGTTGTCCCTCCATTCCCCAGGCACACGTCAATGTTTCAATGAGAAAAAAAAACCCTGCACAGCAGGGTTAGTTTGGTAGGCACGAGTGGGATCGAACCACCGACCACCACCATGTCAAGGTGGTGCTCTACCACTGAGCTACGTGCCTATTATTCGCTCTAGCATATCAAAGTGGCGATGATTATATAAAAGCTGGAATCACAAAGCAATAATTACTTGGATGATTACTCTGGCAAATCTCTCTTCTGTACAAATAAAGCTTATTTTGTTGTTGTAATGTACAATTCCTCTTCTAGTTCCGCGCGGACGCAAGGTCTGTCTGGCTGGGTCTTTTGTAAGCCTTTGAAGTACCGCTTGAGCTTCGAGAGCGCCATAGATTGCTCATACGCGTGCTTACAAAAGCCCCCTACCAAGACAGACCTTGCTTATTACCTTCGGTACGAGGGAAAGTTTTCTGAGGGGTTATTTCTTTGTTTTTTACGATAATTAAAACTACGGGTTTTTTTATCGTTGAAAACTTATTAGATTAAGGCACAACTTTTTTCATCCAAATAAATAGGGAATCAAATGAAAATATCTTTCAAACAGCAAGCTATAGAAAAAAAGAATAGTGAAACCTGCTCTGTGACTGAATACGCTTTAAATCATGAAATGCTTGACGTGGCAATTGCCACAGTCTCCGGTCGTTATCCTGTTGAGCGCCGAACAGTGAATGAGCAATGTGATGAATTAGCCTATGTGTTTGAAGGTCATGGTAGAATAGTGATCAATCATGAGGAATATGCCTTGTCAACCGGCGATGTTGTTTTGATTGAAGCAGGTGAAAAATACTTTTGGGAAGGCAACATGAAACTTTTTCTATCTTGCAGACCTGCGTGGAAGATAGAACAACATAAATTAGTTGATTAACCCTCTTTGCTTCAGACATCTGCTCTAAAAGAGAGGCTTGAATGGATTGACATCGATTCAAGCCACAAAATTTCGCGAGGTTAACTGCTATGGTTAAACCACTCTTTCCTTAATTTGGACTTATCTGTAAAACAAATTTCCGTAGGTTATACAGTGTTTAGACTCTAGTTCGAAACTGATCCCTAAGTTTCGCAATAATTATTACACAGCAATTCTCTTATTGCAACAATAAATTTCCAAAAGAAACCAAAAGTTTCCTTTTGATATAAATTTGCAGTTCATGAAACTTTTTGTTACTATCTATTCATGTATCAATGAGTTTATTGCCTCTATGGAAAAAGTTGACTTAACAAAACAGTTTGCTTGTCGCCTGCGTGATGCAATGATCGCTGCTGGATTTAACTCTCAACGCTCCACTTCTGGGGTTTGCATTCACAAATTAGCCGAAATTACTGGTTATTCAGTGCAAATCTGCCGCAAGTATCTTCGTGGGGAGGCGATTCCCGAACCTGTGAAATTAGTTGAAATTGCAACAAAATTGCAGGTTTCTCCAGGCTGGTTGTTGTTTGGCGATGATTATAGCGATCCGATCACTTCGAAAGATAAAATTACCATCTCTAAGAATTTACTTCGTTATACTCTGACGCGTGCTGCAAGCCTATATAATAGCCCTCATTTAGAAAATGATGTACCTGGGTTTCTGCTCGATTTAATCAATGATGTAAGTCAAATCAACGCTAGTGAAGAGCAATCCCAAAAAATTATTGACTTGGCTTTATCCTCAATAAAGCACTTTAATGCTTAATACGGAGCGTATTTGAGAGCTACTCATGGAACTATTAGATAAGTGCATGAAAGATTTTAGCTCAGCAATATCGAGCACAAGAAACTCTATCAGGTTATCAGTCTTTAGGAAGAAAAACCGCGGTTAATTATTCACTACCAGAACCCCGTATTTAATTAGGGCGTAACGCAATATGTTATTAATTAAAAGAAAGGAAGCTTTCTTCGATCCTGATTATCTAATCAGGATCGCTAGTTACTTATACAGTAACAGTTTCTTTATGAAACTCTGGAATGTTGATTTGAGATGTGCTGTGATGATCAAGCATGTGACAAGAATTTTGTCGTTTTACAGGATCTTTTTCCTTTGCACATTGCTCGAGGAAATTGTCAGTGGTTTGGCTGCTGGGAACGTTGCTAGCAAATGATAATACTGGAATTAACAAAGCCATTACTAGAGCTATCTTTTTCATTAAATACCCTTTTTAGTTGTTAAGTTAGGACTTAATCATCTAAAGAAAAAACTAAGCTTATTATCTTCTTTAAATGCGCTTCATACTATTTCCCTGTCTAGTTTTTAGAGCATTTTGGTCAGGCATTGCCTACTTTACACCATCCTCTGGAGTCTTTATAGATACGAGACCTCTCTATCAACTGGCGAATTATAACACAATAATACCTTTTTTCTCAAATGAGAAGAGGCTCTCTAATCTTGTTATCAGTCTTTTTTTTACGGTTGAAGAGAATAGTCTATACCTCTATTTGCGACTTAATTGGTTTAATTCTAATTGTAATTCTATGAGTGATAATAATTTCTATGCCTCAGTTGAAAACAACAACAAAGCTGCTATGGCAAAAAACATCCCTAATCCTTGCCGTAAAGTTATTCCTTGCTTAAGAAAGATAATGCACAAAATTAGGGTAATAAGCGGATACATTGACGTGATCAACACGACAGGCATTGCAGGGCCTTTACGTAGGGCTAGGATGAAAAAAATGCAAGCGATACCACTAGCTAATCCATTAAGCAAACCATAGACACTCCCTTTAGCAGAAAGCTCCGGTTTAAAATCAAGGAGTGCCAAAGCGAAGATTCCAGCAATTAAAACACCTAAACTTGAGTAAAAGGTAATTGAGAGCGGATTGATAAAACTCGATGCTCTCGCCCCCCAATATCCCCACGCGCCATAAAGCAAAAGTGCGATAATAGAAGGAAAATACCAGGTATTAATAGTCATTGTTAAATTCCGATTTTCCTGATTTTCAGGTTAATCTCACTTAAAAGTTCAGAGAGAATAACTTTCAGATAAGAAAAATAAAACCATTTTCAATGAAAACAGCTAAATATACTAATATTTTTGCGCAGAAAATTGGGGAACTGCTTTTATTGCTAGACTAATTTAGAAAGGGTATATATTAAACAACGAGTAGCAAGATGACAGTGTTATTTTCGCGCAACCTGCGCCAAATACAGCTGCTCGTTAAATAGGGCCCGATCGCTTAAAATTCATCTCTGATTTTGGTGACCTTTTCGAGACTTTGTTGAAAAGTCTCAAGTAAAGCATCTAAACCTTCTCGATTCATTTCCACGAATTGGCTATAACTTACACCCTCTTCAAGCACCATATTCACTAAATTTTTTATCCCATCAAGGGCCTTACTAACGTCCTCGGCCAAGAGCGATAATTGATTTTTTCGCTCCTCTTTGTACTCCAACTCATCCTCATCAATAGTTTCAATTTTTACGTTAATTTCAGTTAAAAAGCCTTTCAATTTTTGATTTAAGCGCAGAATATTATCATGCAATTCTTGATCGACTGCGTGAATAAATACTGATGGTTTAAGTTGCTCTTTAACCATTTGCTTCCTCCGAACATCATGCTACAGCGTGTTTACTATAATGCTAGCGCTTTCCTAGCTATTTCGCCAGCACTGCAATCAGTGATATAATTGACATTTTTTGAGCACAAAGAAAAATTATGTTACTCCATTATTTATTCATTTTAGGCATTTGTGTGGAAGCTATGACAGGCGCTATTGCAGCAGGTCGAAAGAAAATGGATTTTTTTGGAGTTATGTTAATCGCATCTATTGCTGCTTTGGGTGGCGGTACGGTACGCGATACCCTTTTAAATACCTATCCTCTTACTTGGGTAGTCCATCCTGAATACCTTTTATATACCTCAGTTTGTGCTTTTGTAACTATTTTTATTGCTCATTCTTTAGTAAGAATTAGGAAGGTTTTTTTAATCCTTGATGCATTGGGTTTGTCTACTTTTGTAATTGCTGGCACTCAAAAAAGTCTCAGTAATGGGCTCTCACCAAGTATTGCCATTCTTAGCGGGATGATTACCGGTATTTGCGGGGGAATGTTACGGGATATACTTTGTAATGATATTCCCTTAGTTCTTCGCAAAGAATTATATGCAGTGATCGCACTTGCTGGTGCTTTATTGTTTATTGTTTTAGCTTATTTTCAAGTTACAGATGAACTGAATATAATGATCACTCTAATCACCATCTTTTCGACTCGCTTATTAGCTATTTTATTTCATATTGAGATTCCTAAATTCGACTATTCAGCTAGTTTACGGAAACGGAGTAATAAATAAGTTGATAGGATTGCATGATTGAATTTGTTGGGCCGGCCAAGGCCCAACCTACATTACCCTTCGCAGTGATGAGGCGTTTACGCCGTCTCGAAGTCTTACGAGCTCAACCCAAGCAACAAGCAATTGGCTCTAAATCTGAGTAAGGAACTTTGGGTAAAAAGTCATTGGTGTAGCATTCCGACAGGTTAAAGTGTTTATCAATAATATTTAGATGTTGGGTATAACGTCCTACCTTATTCCAATCTCTTTCTACATTGAGTAATGAACGTGAAAAAAAAGGTAAGCTGTGCGTAAATATCTTTTGATACATTGAAGTACGTAATTGTGGTTTGGCTTGACACAATAATTCGTAAGCTTCTTCTGGATTTTCTGTGGTAAACAATGCTCCTCGTTGAGTTGCCTTGAGAAACCCTTGAACCAATTCAGGTTGTTCTAAAGTTTGTTTGGGTACTATAAATTGAATCGAACAAAAGCAACAACAGCCAAGTCCAGCTAACTGGTCAAGACGTAAGAATACAGTTTCGCCTTTTCGTTGTTCTAACTCAATGCGTTGAAAATTAATAAATCCAATGCCTGTATCAATTAGATCGCGACAAATTGCATCAGTTACATTCATCCCAATTCGGATTGTCTGATAGCTATTTGGATCAATACCAGCAAGCTGTGCCAGATCATCAATAATTTTCTTACCAAACTCACCGATGTACCCGACACGTTTGCCAACAATATCATGAAACGAATTAATGCCACTTGATTTTAATGCAAGCAGGCCAGTAGGTGGCTCATCAACTAAAGTTCCAATCGAAGTAACAGGATAACCCTTCGCCCTGGCTGCAACGGTATGAATCATGGCTTTTACACCAAAATTTACAGCTCCTAAACCCACCAATTCTGTCACATCACTAGGATCTGCAGGTTCTAAAATAGCAAGTTTTATATTTTCTTGTGAATAAAAACCAAGTTGTTGCGCTACGAAAATAGGGGCGTGGTAAGGATTTGCATACCAATTTAATAACAAACTAACCCGGGATTTTAATGAATGCATGGCCATAACTCCTTTGTGATTGTAATAATTTGGAGATGGCAAAAGGGATCCAGCCGTATAAAAATAAAGCATGGATTTATTGAAGGCGTCCTTACGCTGATATGACTCAGATCAAGTTCTACGGGTGACTCTCAGTCGGTTTCCCGACACCCCGCGCCATCTAACAAACAGGATTATGCTATATTTTAATTTTTAATTTGTCAAAATAGGTAAGATGGGGATTCATCCATCAAGTAGAAAACAATATGCTCATTAAAAAATTGATGAATCGTTCAAAAAGGTGACGATACCTCAGGCAAGAATTAAATAGACTGTTTAGTTCATTGATCGTTTTGTTTATCCCGTTCGCACTGGCGAAGCGCGCAGCGCTGTCTCGAAGTGTCGCAAATGCCCCCCCTTCGAGAGCCTCAGGGCAGGCCTTCGAAGAGCTTCAAGACAAGCCCCTTCGAGAGCCTCAGGACAGGCTTCGAGACGCACGCCATGCGTGCTCCTCAGGCTGAACGGGATTAATACAAATTCCTTAGATCCTCATTTCGTGGGGATATCTCAGAGCCCGGATGGATCGAGGTAAATTTAAACAAAAATCCTTAACTTAATGGCAGCGCCACGAACGGCAGGGTCCATAACTCGCCATTCGCTTTTACTACACTTCCTTAATTTCGTGAATAGTAACCTCTTCTACTGGCACATCTGCATGCCCTTTATGTTGGCCTGTTTTGACTTTAGCAATGGCATCGACAACGTCCATTCCTTCAACAACTTCCCCAAATACACAGTAACCATAACCCTGCGCATGTTCACCACTGAAATTAAGGAACGCATTATCAGCAACGTTAATAAAAAATTGGGCTGTCGCTGAATGAGGATCCATAGTTCTTGCCATAGCTATCGTTCCGCGCTTATTGGGTTTCGCTTGTTTTGCTTCGTTTTTTATAGGGGTTTCAGTTGCTTTCTGATCCATATCTGCAGTTAGGCCGCCACCTTGAATCATAAATCCATCAATCACGCGATGAAAAATTGTATTATTATAAAATCCATTACGGACATAATTTAGAAAATTCTCCACAGTGTTTGGCGCATTCTCTTCGTGCATCTCTAAACGAATGTCACCCTTTGAGGTGTTAATTAAAATCATTGAGCTCTCCTGGTTCTTTCTTTAAAAAATTAAGGCTAAGAATTAAGTATAAGGTCGCGCATTTTAGCACAAACTTCATGCATTACATGGATATTGTGAATAGTCGCCAGCGCTGTAAACAGATTGGTTTTTTGTTTGCTTAAATGATGCAAAAATGCACGAGAATGATGCTGGCAAGTATAGCAAGTACAGCTAGACATAATGGGTGAAAAATCATTGGCGAAACAGGCTTTTTTTATCTGAATACGTTCGTTTTCATAAGGACTAGCAAATCTTAACCAGTTGCCTTCTTTTACAACCTCTCCACAATATAAAGCGCCATGCCGAGCATTACGTGTGGGCGCTACGCAATCAAACATATCAATACCTTCAGCGACGACATCCAGCAAATCTTGAGGCGACATGCCTACCCCCATGGTGTAGCGTGGCTTATTTTCAGGTAGATAGTCTTTTACCCAGCGAATGATATTGACCGTCATTTTCATATCAAAACCGACAGTCTCCCCGCCAATGGCAATACCATCTGTATCCATTGAAGCAACAAATTCTGCACTTTCTTGGCGTAAATCTTGGTAAATACCACCCTGCACGATTCCGAATAAAGCTTGGTTTGCACCATAGCGTGAGCTAGGGTATTGCTGATGATAATTAATCGATTGTTTCAGCCAGCGGTGGGTACGCGTCATGATGTGCTGCACTTCCTCACGAGAACAATTATCCGGAGTGCATTGATCAAAGGCCATGATAATATCGGCGCCAATAATTTTCTGCGTTTCCAGTGACATTTCGGGAGTCATATGAATTAAACGAGTTGTGCCTGGTAGACGAAAATGCGCCCCTTCTTCATCAATCGTACATATTTCTTTATTTTTCGATAAGCTAAAAACCTGGAATCCACCACTATCCGTCAGCATTGGTCCATGCCAACCCATAAATGGGTGCATACCCCCTGCTTTTTCGATGACCTCCATACCAGGTGCACAAAGCATATGATAAGTATTGCCTCCCAGAATAATCTGGCTACCTGCGGCAAGGAGCTCTCGCGGCGTCATATTATTCACTCCGGCGCGAGTTCCCACTGGCATAAATACCGGCGTTATAAAGTCACCATGTGGTGTGCTTACTCGTGTTACACGTGCTTTAGTAAAAGCATGATTCTTAATAAGCTCAAAATGAAACTTTTTCATATCGAGTGAATTGATTATTGCAATGGTTGGCGATGATAGCTAATGGGCCGCTTATTTACCAGCTTATTTAACGACGCTCTGATGACAGGCCATACATCCATAACCGGAATTAAACATAATTGTCTTATCAGGAGCTAAAAATTCTTTTTGGAAATTAGCAACATTTTGCTGCGCATTAATAATGCGTTTTTCCAACATTTCTCGATAAGGCCACTGCGAATAATTTTTATCAAGCTTGGCATTGTTATAGATGATAACGGCCTTTTTCCAATCACCCGCTTTAACAAGCATATCCCCCATATTCATAAAAAATCCTTCGAAACCAAAGGGGGCAATCCAAGAATTCCAGCAAACACGTTTATCACCGTCTTTGGCTTGATCTTGGGCAGGAGAATAGACAGGATTATTGCGATCGACTTTCTGTCCTGAGCATAAATCCAGCGTTTTCCATTGCCAGTCTAAAGCTTCTTGGAATAATTTAGAATCGGACGGCAGGCTTGTCATTGGATAACCCGCAGTAAAATAGTTAAACTCTGGCCAATTGTGAATTGCAGTCTTTAACTTAAAATAGGCTTTTATCTCTTCCCTCTCGTCATGAAAAATTTTGCCCTCGATTAATTGAGCATCGCCGGCAAATCCTTGATAGATTGGATTTTTGGGATCCAACTGCAACGCATCAGAGAGATATTTTTTTGATAATATTATTTCATTAACCATGGTAGGAGGTATCGTTTTATCACGATGACGCTCGGTGATCTTCCAGAGATGGAGCAGTCCAATATGAGCAGCCAGAGTGGGATCATTGGGATTTTCTAAATAAGCCGCCATCAACAGGTAATCTGCCTGAGGGATATCCTGATAATTGCCATGGTGCAAGGTTTCCCAGAAATAATTTTGTGCTTTGGTAGCAAGCTCACTGTTTGAAACAATAGCTTGTTTCTTTGGCGTGGATGAAACAGTAATTCGCTCACAGGCAGTTAATCCACAAATTGTGATACTTAAACCAAGCGCATAAAATAACCGCATGATATCCTTCTTAGCGGGAGAGTGTTTTTTTTTATATAGCATTTGCAAGTCAAGATAGCAACTTAGCTTGGTTTTCTCAGCGTTATATAAGCCTTAATAATTGTCGACGCAACATCCAAAAAACAGGGATGGCGGCCACTAATAAGAAGAGAAAATATAACGCAGCCCAGGCCGGCATTGATAATCCCAACCATTGCCAAGAAATTTCAGCACAATCACCAGTGCCCCACAAAAGAGTATGCATCACATCCTGCCAAGGAAAATAACGAATCAATACATCTAAACCTGGCATGCAACTGGGAGCTTGCCCGGCTGGTAGGGATTGTAGCCAAAGTTGGCGACTGGCAAAAAATAAACCACAGCCAGCAACAAAAAATTGTAAGCAAGCGATAAACTTAGCTCCCTTTAAACTGCGAATATTTACCCCAATAAAGCAAATCATAAATAGCAACAGTACACACAGGCGCTGCATTAAGCATAAAGGGCAAGGGGGTAATCCTTTTACATATTGAAAGTAAAACGAACTAGCCAACACGAAAAAACTTAAAAAGGTCAGTAAAATCTGCCAGCGTTTATAGGTGAATTTAGTCATGATTGTGGCAACATGTACTGTATAGCATTTTTAATCTCCTCGTCACTGCATTGCATGCAGGTACCTCTCATTGGCATGGCATTTATTCCTTTGATCGCTGAAGTAACAAGACCATCCAAGGCTTGTTTATCTAAACGTGGCTGCCAATCTTCTTTCACTCGAAATTTAGGCGCACCGGCTAATCCATCACGATGACAAGTGGAACAATATTGCTCATAGGTCGCTTGACCCGCGTCATTAGTAGAACTAGTTTCTGGCGAATTTGGTACAGATGTTGAAGCGGATGGGCTAGCTTGCGTGGCTAAACGTACTTGGCCAATCGGTCTGATACGCTCTTCTATCTGCTGTTTATCTGGAACCTCCAGAGCAAAAATTTTGAGTGATAAAGCCACAATTAAGAAGAAAAAACTAAACCGCATGATCAAACCCTCTACTACGAATTCAAAAATGATACCGACAAGCAGGTCGTATTTCCAGCTTGTCTTCATTTTTTATCTGATCTGCTATAGTTTTTTAATCTAGCAATTTGCTCATCTAGAACCCGATTTGGCAGTGATTTCTTATAAAAATCAAGCAAATTGGTCTTATTTAACCGTCAATTATGAGTAAGAGCAGCTAAGCTGACCGAACCGTTCGTTCTGAGGAGAACTTAGCCCGTCTCGAAGGATAAACACAGTGCTACCCCCTTCGAGATAGCTACTTTGGCTGCTATTCAGGGCGAACAGATCGATCTAAAACTGGATTGCTAATCTTTCTTATCCGAAACTGACGTTTTTTAAGTCTTGAAGGAGTAGAATTTTTTTAAACTTGTTAAGGCTTGCCCTGCAACTTAAGCCTATAAGGAGATCTGTTTAATGAAACCTATGACAGCTACCGCTAAAAAACTTGCTATCCAATTTCCTATTATTCAGGCTCCTATGGCAGGCTCTGCAACTCCTCTTTTGGCCGCTGCCGTGTCAAATGCTGGCGGTTTAGGTTCGCTAGGCGGCGCGTATATGCAAGCCGAAGTACTCCGAAATTCCATTCGAAAAATTCGCGAATTAACTGATAAGCCCTTTTCTATTAACCTTTTTATACCGAATGAACATCCTGCTTCAGCAACACAAGAGCAAATTCAGCAAGCTTGCAAATTGATAGAACAAGTAAGTCCTGAATTAAATTATAAAACGCAACCAGTTCCTAAACCCTATTCTCCTGATTTTGAAGAGCAAATGCAGGTGATTATTGAGGAAAAAGTTCCTGTTTTTAGTTTTATTTTTGGATTACTCTCCGAAACTTGGCTCAGTAAACTAAAGAAAAATAAAACGATAATAATCGGTACGGCAACCAATGTTTCCGAGGCAATTTTACTTGAAAAATCAGGGGCCGATATGATTGTCGCACAAGGAAGCGAGGCGGGTGGGCATCGCGGTACTTTTATCGGTGATAAGGAAGCAGGTTTAATTGGCTTATTCAGCCTATTGCCGCAACTGGTTGAACAGCTGAAAATCCCGGTTATTGCGGCTGGTGGTATAATGAATGGACAAGGGATAGCGGCAACCCATTTGCTAGGTGCTTCTGCGGTACAAATGGGAACAGCTTTTTTAACCTGTACAGAATCGGAAATTTCTCCAAAATATAAGCAAATCCTACTCGCCGCTAAAAAAGATAACACCGTATTAACTTCGGCATTCTCAGGAAAATTTGCTCGTGGTATAAGAAACAAATTTATTGAGCGCATGTCCGGTCATAAAGAGCAGATACTCCCTTTTCCTATCCAAAATGCGATGACGCGAGGACTGCGTAACGAAGCTGAAAAGCAAAACTGTACTGATTTTATGTCCTTGTGGGCAGGACAAGCAGCTAATTTATGTAGGGAACTTTCTGTCGCTAAATTAATGAGGGAATTAGTTGATGAATGCAGTCGATTTAACTGTCTGTAAACCAAGCTAGCTCGCAAGAGGATTTAGTTAATCACAGCCTTTATCTTTGCAATTAAAAATACTCGAAAATTTATCTAATAATTATGGTAAAATCGCTGCTCTGACTGAAGAGTTTAATCTAAGAATTTACCAAAAAGGAGGCGTTTGTGAGCTTTAGCAATATTGAAGAGCGTTTAAGTGCTATTGAAGCACGCCTTTCTATGATGGAAAACCAATTAGCGTTAAATGCTCAAGACAAACTCACTACGCAAACACCAAAACTGTTGCAGCAATCATTAACCGATAAACCCCAGCCTGCTAGAGCAGGCAACTGGCTTGGTATAGTTGCTGTGGTCTGCTTTATTCTTGCTGCAGGTTTTATTATTAAGCTTTCTATCCAATCCGGTTGGCTAACTCCACAAAAACAGTTAGCTTTTGCAATTTTATTTGGCCTTGCTCTTATCACAACAGGCATTAAATTGTTTGAATACGACCTGACTTATGCTAGCTTGTTACCTGCAGCGGGAGCTATTATTTTGTATCTTACCGTTTTTGCTGGGTACACCTTTTATTATCTCATTTCATTTCAAACGGCCATTGCACTGACAAGTTTTATTTCTGGATTTTGTATTTGGCTTTACGTAAAGATAAAACACGATCTTTATGCCATTATTGCCGCATTAGGCGCCTTTCTTGGTCCCCTACTTTTAGCATTCGATTCTAATGCCGTTTTTTCCTTGTATTATTTCATTATTTGTTCGTTTACCTTCGCAACACTTTCCATCTGGGTTCAAACACGCACCTTAACAGTAATTTCTGCCTATTTGGCTATCGCAGTTACCTCTTATATTGGATTTCAACTCAATCAAGATGGGTTAATTGCCGTCGTTCTCGCAATCTATTATTTGATCTTTTCACTGGGGACCTATTTTCATACTCAGCTCACTCATAAGCAAATGACTGAGAAAGAAGCTTGGAGTTTCTTGCCGGTTTTACTGATCTTTTATGCAATGGAATATTATTTTATTGATCGCATTCAGCCAGTACTTGCCCCATGGATTTCATTAGGGTTTGCAGCGCTTCTAATCTGGCTTTATTTATCGGCGACAAGATGGTTTTCCGAGAGACTTTATAATAGCCGTTTAGTGATTTTAACCTTTTCGACTATTGTTGGTTTTCACTCCATTTACCTTGAGCTTTTACCGCTAACATTTCGACCCTGGTTATTTATCATCATTGTCTTTGGATATAGTCTTTATGTGAAGTTCGCGTCCTTTAAATTTACTCGCGTTTTCCTTATTCCTTTGACCGCTTTGATTATTATATTGGGAATTGAGTATATTAATATCTTGTCTCATCTCGCAGGGAAATTTAGCGTACCCTGGTTTATTGTTGGATTTGCTGCTTTTGCAAGTATCTGGACAGCTCTGCTCCTTCATCATGATTACTTTACTTTAAAAGATGAATACAGCTATTATTTTGTTCTGGTTGCAGCACATTTACTTGGAATAGCCTGGCTTTATCAACTCACTAATGATTTTGGCTCTCTTGCTGTCTCAGCATCTTGGCTTTTCTATGCCATGTGCGTAATCGGTTTTGCCTTTATTCGCCAAGATAAGATTATGGCTAAATCAGCCCTCTTTATCTTAAGTTTTGCAGCGATTAAAGCACTATTTTATGACGCTTCATCGACACCAACAATTGTACGTATTTTAAGCTTGATACTTACTGGTATTGTTCTTTATGGGTCAGGATTTCTGATTAGAAAAATGACAGAGTGGAAACACTAGAGTTTTGCTAGCTCGATTGGTATACCCAGAAGTGATAAGGCAAAGGAATGGCTAAGTACGATGAGCGAAATGCGCTCACTCACAAGGAGTCTAAGGTATCCTCTAGCAAAATAAGAGCTAAACTCCCTTTTTTTATTCATCAAGCTATGCAGCAATATTTTGATGTACGAATCAAACAATCCTGGCAAGACAAGCATATTCTCAAAGGAAAAATACCCACAGCGAACTCATTGATTTTTTCTAGTAATGATTATCTGCATATTAGCAATCATCCTAAGCTGATCCATGCACAAATTAAGGCCATAAAAAAACATGGAAATGGTCAGATGCAATCACCCGTCTTTTTAAGCGATGAGAGTTTGCTCTCTGCTTGCGAACAACAATTTGCTCAATTTATTCATTACCCTGCTGTCTTGCTCACTCAGTCGGGCTGGTGTGCCAACATTGGTTTAATCCAGGCCCTTGCTTCACCTAATTTACCGGTTTATTTAGATTTTTATGCGCACATGTCATTTTGGGAAGGGGTCAAGGTAGCGAATGCTAAACCAATTCCTTTTCAACATAATTCTGTAGAATCTTTGCGCAATCGCCTGGCACGTTATGGTTCAGGAATTATCGCTGTCGACTCTATTTACAGCTCAACTGGAACAATCAGCCCTCTACATGAATATGTCCAACTCGCTAAAGAATTTGATTGCCTACTCATCGTCGACGAATCTCATTCCTTAGGAACACATGGACCACAAGGTAGTGGTTTAGTCGCAGAGCTAGGTTTATCCTCTGAAGTGGATATCATCACAGCGAGTCTTGCTAAAGCCTTCTCTGGTCGAGGAGGCTTAGTCGCAGCAAATCATGATTTGATCGAGCTGATTCGCTATACTTCTTTACCCACCATCTTTAGTTCAGCATTGGTTCCTCATGATTTAGCTGGGTTTGGCGCTGCACTTGCTATTATTATTAATGAAGAGTGGCGACGCGACAAACTACATAATAATGCATCCTTTTTACGTAATAAGCTTTTAGAACTTGGTTTTTATATAGGCGAAAGTAATTCGCAGATTATTCCACTTATTACGGGCAGTGAAACCAATACAATTTGGCTGCGCAATGAGCTTGAAAAAGAAGATCTTCACGGCGCAGTATTCTGTGCACCAGCAACACCTAAAAATAAAGCCTTAATTCGATTATCTATCTCTGCTGATCATTGCCATGAGGAGTTGGCTAAAGTCGTTGATTGTTTGGCAAAACTGGATAGAAAAAAATATCAATTGCCTTTGTTTGGAGTATAGGGTTGAATCAAAAGTAATAGTTCGCCCTTCCCAGCACATCCACAATTGCGAGCCTAGCGAAGGAGCCTCGTGACTTGGATTGTTATCATTCGAAGATCCCCCGCTACACGAGCCCATGACGTACAGGACTCAAGATAACTTACGAGCCATGATGTCGTAGGGGGCCAACTACACTAACAGCAACTCCTCTGCATCGAGTTCTTCCAAATGGCGATGATAGGAAAGAATTTTCTCTTGCTGAACATCGAAGAGTGCTGGGCCACGCACATAGGCATAAAAATAGGTTTCATCATTAGAATTAAATTTCTGTGCTGGAACAAGCCAGCTCGACCAATCACTCCACTTTGGTGCTTGCGTTTGGGCTTGCCAGAAACAAGGGATTTTTTCCCCTCTTGCAAGTTGATCAAGCACTTCTCCACTCGCGCCATTATCTAAAGCCAAATCATAATGTAAGCGCAGATCAGCTTCGTTTCTTACAATCAGAAAACTAGGATTAGCATCATCATCAAGCAACAAAAAGCTACCTGAATTATCAGCCAAATAATGTTCAACAATGCGTTTCTCATGGCGAAGTTGATGAAAAAATTCACCAAATTTTTTATCGCGCAAACAGCTAGGTGAGGCCACGGATAACATTCTCACAATCATATCTGACATTGCTTGGAAATATTGCATTTGCAAATCATAGACACTTTTAGTGATCAATTCAGCGACATTAGGATCACTTTTTTGAATATAACGATGGATTAATCCCTCGTTAAACGCTTCAATTGCCAACTTTTCGTCAGCTTGCCCTGTCAAGAGAATTTTTTTGATTTTAGTGTTTTCAATGCGTCGACAAAACTCTAAACCATCCATTCCCGGCATCGCATAATCCACAACGACAACAGAAATTTCTGAGAAACGCCGAGCATTATATATTTCAGCATGAATCGCAGCTAAATTAAGATTAATTGTATGATTAGTTATGGGACAATTCTTTGCTTCTGTGTATTCGCTTAAACAACGTTGGCTTAGCAAATCTAATTCACAGCGCTTTTTATGAATACAATCAAGTGCATCGAATGGAGAATCAAAAATTCGATACGCCAAACCCTCATCTAATTGCAGCACAAAATTTAACAAAAAATCACGGCTATCATCAATAAATAAAGCCGTGCTTGGAAAGTAGCAGGTAGGTATAGAAGAGTATTGCATGGCTCCTCCTGAGCGAGCGTTCCTATCACTAATTAATGCTAAGTTTGTAAAAGTTTCAGAATTCTATTTATCTGAGCCCTTACCCAATCTTCAGCTTAGATAGCTAAATAAAAGCCATCAAACAGCATTACCTAATGAAGACTTACAAATTGCAAATAAAAATAACACGACTATTTTATTTTTCCAAATAAAATAAAAGAAACTACGCGTAAATATTAGGTAAAATCTTCATCATTTTGTCAACTCAAATTGCAGGAAAAGAAAGCATAAACTGCGTATAACATCCTTCTTTTGCATCACAGCGGATATCTCCTCCAAAGCGATTCATCACCAGCTTGCAAAAAGATAAACCAATCCCAGTGCCCATAAAAGTAGTTGTATAAAAATGATTAAATATTCTTGCCAGTTGCTGAGAGGACATACCAATAGAAGAATCTTTAAAATAAAGCGTATTAAATTTATCCCTTTTTTCAGTCCAAATATTGATCTCTCCTTTTTGCGCAGTTGCAATCACATATAAGGCATTTTTTAAGAGATTGAAAAGCACATGCTGCATCAATAATTTTGAACCTGTGAATGCAAAATCACCTTGCCAAGTAACTAGTGAACGTTCTTCAGAAGTTTTGAAAGGATATCGTGCTATTGCAGCCGCTAAACAATCTGCCATAGAGCATGATTCCAGAACACAATTTTGCAAGAAATTTTCACGTCCTGCCTTGATTAATAACATATCAATAATGGTGTTTGCATAATCAATTTCACAGATAATTCTGTCGCTTACTTCTTCAAGTTGTTGCATGCGTAAGTCTCTTAAAGTATTGCCTAAAAGCCCCTGTTCTTTTGCAAGTTGATAAGCTTGAAACAATTGTGGCGAATACCGCGACATTGCTTTCGCCCCACTTTTAATTCCTAACAAAGGTGTTCTTAATTCGTGCGCTATCATTCCTGCTGCGGCGGCCATGCCTTCTAAACGCTGCTGTTGCAGCATAGTCGCTTTATAATTGACAGTTGAACCAGTAACAATGACAAACAATAAAACAAGAGCAGTTTCAATATGCTCTACGCCAAAATAAAGCTCAGGAGCAAATAAACAGTAGCAAATCAAAGCCATTCCCCAGCCTAGCAGCAGTAAAATGGTTAAACTTAGCAAATCAACGAGCAAAACTAACAAAAACACTGAACAAAGCAGAGACATAGCTGAAATGACGCTAGCATTATTCATAAAAAAGGAAAAAGCGAAAAAAAACGATAGAGTGTAAAGAATTGACAAAAACCAATACCAAGGCAGATATGCCCTTGTTGAATTTGGCCAATAGGGGCTTAGCATTAAGCCAAGTCCAAGAAAACTTCCTATAATTCTCAGCCAAAATGTTTCATAAGACTGGGGAAACCATTCTGTCCAGATCAAATAAAATAAAGGAAAACCCAAAAAGGCAATTGCCCCTACTGCAACTAATTGATGTCCAGCATTAGACAAACTACGTTGCATAGAATGATCGAGATTACTCACTATTTTCTTAAAGTTTTGCATGCGACCAAATTTCTTTCCCTAGAAACACTCTAGATTTGTCTACCTCTTCAATAAAGTCAAGTCATTAATGAACAGCAGGTGTCTAATATTATTCCAGTCTTACACTCAAAGAGTCACTTCGCTATTAAAAATTTCTTTTTGTTTATTTTTTGATAAAAAAGAGTATTAATTTTTATCAAACTGTTTTATGCTGGAATAGTCACTACAGGTCTAGGGTACTTAGCTTTTGGTTTTTATACCTTTGTATGGGCGATTCGAGTTGTTTATTTATTAAACTAACAAGGAAAAAATCGTGAAACCAAAAATCATAACGCGCATTATCACGCAAGGGGATAGTCTTACTGATCGTGGCACTGCCAATCGGCGCTTAATATTGCGTTATCTCTCTGACTTGCATAATAAATCATCTAGAGGCAGATTTACCAACGGGTATACTTGGAGTGATCATATTAGCGCCCGTTTTATCAGCGACTTTTTAATCAGTCACTTTAAAAGGCAGGGATTAAAAGCTACGGATATTTCAGACGCAATTCTAACTGGTGATGCGAAAATGGAAAATCTCATTCACCAAAGCTACAGCTTAGATAATGACCTTTATGTTAAATATAAAGGCCATGAATTTGTAAGAACCTATGATGAGGGAGGCTTAACATCTCATGATTATAGTTGGTCATTAAGCTATAGCATCTCTCGCTTTTTTACTCGTTTAATTCTGTCTACTTTAGAATCAAAACGCGAAAAATTACTCGCCTACGATCGGGAGCAAAACATCTCAGCTGCCCATAAAGAACAAACTCTTATTGTTGAATGGTCTGGAGCAAATGACTTAATTACTGTGAATGCTCGACCTTCCCATACGGAAGTGGACCGTGCAATAAAAGCGCGAATTAAAAATGCAGAAATATTAATCAAAAATGGCTACCGCCACTTCGTACTATTCAATTTACCCGATCTTTCCTTATCCCCGCGATACCAAGCCTTAGGTGGTTTTGAGCTTGACAATGCCCATGAATGCAGTACTTATTTTAACGAGCAGTTAGTGAAGGCTGCTAATGAACTTGCTGAAATGTACCCGCATTGTTCAATCACTGTTTTTGATACCGCTAAACATTTCAAAGAAATTTATGATAATCCAGAAAAATACCATTTTGAGAAAAAGAAACGTGATGTGCCCTACACGACTTCGCCTTATTTCAAAATTAGAGATGACGGTACCTCACCGGCAGATGGTTTTCTATTCTGGGATGCTATTCATCCAAGCGCAGATACACATGCTTTATTGGCTGAATTTTTTTATGAAAAATTTGCCCGCAAATATCATTTCTCTCCGCCTGATATAGAGATTTTAGAAAATCAAGAAATTGATATTAGCGTAGAGCAATTACAAAACGCGTTTATAAAAAAATACAGTTCTTTATTAAACGATAAAACCCTTAATCTGCAACCGGATATTCATTTCAAAGAGGCAACTTTGGAAGAAATATTTCGCAAGGGATTACAGGAAGATACTCTCACTCGTCATGTGATTACCGAACTTCAATGGATTGATAAGCGCGGCCGTTTGAAGTTGAACATTCCTGCTTTGAAAATTGCTATGGAGCAGGTAATGATGGATGAGGGAGAAAAAGAGCTGGTGTTCTTTAATTGATGATACTGTAAGGATTGATTGCGGTTAATCTTGCGGACTGAGGTATCCCCACGAAATGAGTATCTAAGGGATTTGTATTCATTTTATCCCGTTCTGCCTGAGGAGTACGCATGGCGTGCGTCTCGAAGCCTGTCCTGAGGGGCTCCCAAATAGGCTTGTTCTGAGGCTCTGGGAGCCTTTAGCGACACTTCGAGACAGCGCTGCGCGCTTCCTCAGTGCGAACGGGATAAACAAAATAATCAATGAACTAAATAGCCTATTTAATTTCGTGGGGATAGTTCAGAATCCGAACGGATGCCCCACATTCAGCAACAACCCTTTCTTAAAAAGGCTTACAAGAAAAACTAATCCTGTGTATTATGGCAATAAAAAATTGTGTAAGAAAAAATAATGGTCATTCAAGTTTTGCGGATAGCAACACGAAAAAGTCCTCTTGCTCTGTGGCAGGCAAATCACATTGGTGAAAAAATTAATCAATACTGGCCCTCACTTAGAATAGAGTTAGTTCCTATGAGCACTACAGGAGACAAATTTCTACGAGATAAGTTGCAATCAATTGGCGGTAAAGGACTTTTTGTCAAAGAATTAGAAGAAGCTCTTTTAGCTAATAGAGCGGATATAGCAGTTCACTCGATGAAAGATGTTCCTGCAACATTTCCCGAGGGTTTGGCGCTCACTACGATTTGTGATAGACATAATCCCTTAGACGCATTCATTGCTAACAACCACCGTAAACTAAGCGAGCTTCCTCCAAAAAGCGTTGTAGGAACTGCAAGCCTACGCCGTCAGGCCCAGCTTTTAGCCCTGCGTCCGGATCTTGAAATAAAACCTCTACGTGGAAATATCAATACGCGATTAAATAAGCTACACGCGGGGGAATATGATGCCATTATTCTTGCCGTCGCTGGTCTTGAACGCATGGAGTTTCAGAATTCGATTAATGAAATTTTAAACGAGGATTTAATGCTTCCCGCCTGTGGTCAGGGGGCTCTAGGTATAGAATGCCGTCAAGATGATCGAGCAATCCAAGACCTTTTAGCTCCTTTAAATGATTCCTTCACTGCGCTATGTGTAAGTGCTGAACGTCAGGTGAATGCTTTACTAGGCGGTAACTGCCATGCGCCTCTAGCCGTATACTGCAGAGCTGCGAGAAAAGACCAATTAGAGCTGCGCGCCAAAGTACTCTCTATTGACGGCAAGAAAGTGATTAGTGATACTCGAACGGGTCATCAATCCCAGGCACAAGATTTAGCAGAGGCTTGCGCTAAGGCCTTATATGCTAAAGGAGCAGCAGAGCTATTAGCCCAATCATGAGTTTACTCAACGGCCTGCGTGTCTTAAATACTCGCCCTCTTGAACAGGGTAAAAACTTAAGCCAGATGATCAATGCAGCTGGTGGTGTGGCTCTTGAATGTCCGGCCATCACCATTGAACCAACGCCCAATGATTGGCTAAGCTCCTTACCGCCACTGGATACCGTTAAAAAAGCTATCTTCGTGAGCACGAATGCAGTGAAACATTGCTTTAGTGTTCTAACGAAAAACTGGCCAAAAACGATCCGAGTTATAGCCGTTGGGCAGGCAACAGCTGCTGCTTTGAAAAATTATGGTATCCAAGTCGATCTGATTCCCGCGATTGCTGACAGTGAGCATTTGCTAGAACTTAAGGCTTTACAGCAGGTCAGCAACGAAACCATTTTGCTCTTTAAAGGCGAAAAAGGAAGACCCCTTATTGAAGAAACACTAACTAGCCGTGGCGCCAATTTATTGATCTTTCAGGTCTACAAACAGCTTCTGCCGCAAGCAAACTCAGAACTGCTTCATTCCTTGTGGCACAATCAAGCTGTGGATATTATACTGTTTACAAGTCAACAAGCGATGCATAATATTTTTCTTTTGTTTGGTGAAGGGGCAAAAGACTGGCTTCGTAGTTTACCCTGTATTGTGATTAGCGAACGTTTGGCGAAAGAAGCCACATTATTGGGTATGCAAACCATTATAGTCAGTACCCCAGAAACACTATTAGATGCATTACACGAATTCAACCAAGGACTAAGTCATGGCCAATAACAACGAAGAACAGACCAAGTCTTCCAAACCGGCTGATAAACCTTCTCAGTTAGATAAAATTCAAAACAAATCCGCCACTAAAGCGGGGCCCTCCTCTAAACCATTAGCTCGGAGGATACCCCTGCTCTCCAGCGCCTTGGCTCTTCTTGCACTTCTAGTCGCTTTTTATGCCATCTATGCTGCTAAACAATCGCAGGAACGCAATCAGCAACAAACACAAACAATCAATCGTACAATCGAAGAGATCAAACAACAGCAATCGGATACCCAAAATAATCTTAATACAGTTAAAACAACGACTCACCAATCACAAACCAACATGCAAAACCAAATGCAAGCCATGCATGAAAATCTAGAATCTGCGCTGCAACAGCGTCTTTTTCAAACGCAAGATTGGCTATTATTAAAAGCACGTTATTATTTGGAGCTGGCACAAATTAATGCTCATTGGAGTGATGACCAAGGAGCGACTATTAGCCTCTTACAACAAGCGGATGCCTTATTACGTAATATTCCTGATCAGCAATTATTTAATATACGGCAAGCCATTGCACAAGAAATAGTCCAACTGCAATCGCTTCCTAAAATAGATGTTGCAGGACTTTTAAGTCAATTGGATGCCGCTGAAAATGCGATCGACAATTTACCCATTAAACAGCCTTTAGATAATTCGCAGCTTAATCAGGCAAGCAATAAAGAAAATCCTGGTTGGCGCCAAAAATTCAAAGAAAGCATCTACGTTTTGGAAAAGCTTGTTGTTGTTCGTCGTAATGATGAAGACATTCAACCTTTACTCTCACCGCTTCATCAAACCTTACTACGTGATAGCATCCGTTTTAATTTGCAAGAAGCACAATGGGCACTGTTACACAATAATTCTAAAATCTACCAATTAGCGCTCTCGCAGGCTTTAAAAAATATCAAGCGCGCTTTCAATGAAAATGCCTTAGCAACACAAACTTTAATCAAACAATTACAGTCCTTGCAACAAGAAAAATTAGAAACAGTAAGACCTACTATCGATCAATCGCTTATTCTTCTCAATCAGTTGATTGCTTCTAAACAAACGCAGTCGATGGATACCTCTACTACGGAAGGGGGTAAAGCCCAATGATTCGCTTATTGATAATTTTTCTTGTCTTATTAATTTCAGTCTATGTAGGAATTCAATTAAGCCATGATCCGGGCTATTTACTGGTTACTATCAATCACTGGAGTGTAGAAACCACGCTTTGGTTTGCTATTTTTGCATTGATTATTGCTTTTTTTGTATTGCATGGGATTCTATTGGTACTTGGTAAACTAGGCAGAAGTCCTGCGACTTTTCGCAATTGGCAAGCAAAACGACGGATCCAAAAAGCACAGGCTAAAACTCAGCAAGGTTTAATTGAATTCAGCGAAGGCCACTGGTCGCAAGCTAAGAATCATTTAATCAAAGCGCTGCCAGATACAGAAAGCCCTTTACTCAACTATTTAACGGCAGCTCGAGCTGCCCAAGAGATGGGTGACAATCAACTGCGTGACAATTATCTGCGTGAAGCACAGCAATCCATGCCAGATGCCAAAATAGCAGTGGAACTCACTCAAGCGCAGCTGCAGCTTGCTAATCAGCAATGGGAGCAAGCCTTAGCCACTTTGCGTCATTTGCAAGATTTGGCTCCACGACATCCTTATGTGTTAAAACTGCTCATGCGTCTTTATATGGAAGTTAAAGATTGGCCGCAACTTATTACTCTTCTTCCTGAATTAAAGAAATATCATGTTGTCACCGGCAATGCGTTTGACCGATTACAGCAGCAAACTTATTTGCAAGCGATTTCAGATGCAACAAAATATTCCCAGTTTGAAAATTTAACTCGGTTAATCGACCGACTACCTAAAAATCTTGCTCATGACCCCGACTTGATGGCTAAATACTGTCGTTTTTTAATTGCTCATAAAGAACATCAAAAAGCGGAATCTGTTTTACGTCATTGTCTGCGTCGACAATATGACCATAATTTAATTAACTTATATGGCAAAGTGAGAACGAATGATAAGCAGCTTCTATTCGCTGAGTCCTTACTGAAAAAACAACCTGATTCAGCTGAGTTATATCTTTGCCTGGGCCGCTTATGTGTGCAAAATCATTTATGGGGTAAAGCAAAAACTTATTTAGAAAAAAGCATTAACCTCGCAACATCTGCCGAAGCTTATGAAGAATTAGGTCACTTACTTGAACACTTAAACGACCAGCCAGGTGCTTATATTGCCTTTCGTGAGGGATTAGTGTTGGCAATCGAAGATAAGAATGCATAATGTCATTCCGCGAAAGCTGGGATCACATTATAACAACTGTCGACAGCTCAGAGCCCAAGATTTCTCCCAAGCCTTTAGCACAAGGTCGGTGTACAAGCATCCGCACAGAACGATAAATCACGTTCAACCTGAATAGTCGCATGATGGATATTATGCTTATCATGTAAGCGCTTTACTAAATTCTGTCGCGCTTCATCACTTAAAACCAAATCTGGCATGTAAAGGTGCACTGAGAGTGCATTTTCTTGGGTGCTAATTGCCCAAATATGTAGATCATGAACTTCTTTGACCCCAGGCTCGGCCTGTAACGATTCCCGCACTTCATTCCAGGATATCCCTCGAGGAACGCCATCAATAATGAGGCGAAAGCTATCTGTGAACAGCGTCCAAGTGCCTTTAATAATTAAAATCGAGATTAATAAACCAACAACCGGGTCAATCCACAACCAATGTGTCCAATACAAAAGTGCGGCGGAAAGCACAACACCGATTGAGATAACTGCATCATATAATAAATGCAGAAAAGCAGCGCGAATATTTAAATCATCCGCACCACGCAAAAATAAGGCCGCAGTTGCACCATTCACTAGAATTCCTACGCTTGCGACGACCATCACTGGAATGGCCTGGATTTCCGATGGTGAAAATAATTTATACACTGCCTCAGTTGCAATAATTCCACAGGTAAATACGAGTAAAACCCCATTTGCTAAGGCAGCTAAAATGGAGGTTTTTTTCATACCATAGGTAGTCAGTTGGGTGGGATTTCGCTTTAGTAAACCATTGGCAATCCAAGCAAGAATCAAACTTAAGACATCGCCAAGATTATGAATTGCATCCGCTAATAAGCTGGTAGAATTTGCAATATAAGCATAAATAATTTGGCAAATCACAAACAAACCATTCGCTATAATGGCAATCAAGAACGCCCGATTATATTCCTTAGGTCCATGGTGATGACCATGATGATGATCGTGAGAGTGCCCCTGATGGTCATGCTTTTCTTCTTCATATTCATGAAAAATCATCGCTACTCTCCTTTAATTTTCTTTTGTGTCTGATCCTTGCTGCTCTTGCTCGGTCCCATAATAATTGATACCAATCTTTATCCGCTCACGTGTGTTCTGTTTGCGCCAAGCATTAGTATCCCGCAAAGAATATACACAGCCGCAATATTCCTGTTTATAAAAATTTTCCCTTTTCGCGATTTCATACATCCTTGCCGCACCACCATTTTTGCGCCAGTTGTAGGTCCAATACTCTAGCTGAGGATAACGACTGGCGGCACGTATTCCAGCCTCATTAATTTGATTCATATCCTTCCAGCGAGAAATACCCAGTGAACTACTTATAACTGTAAAACCATGCTCATAAGCATAAAGCGCTGTACGTTCAAAACGCATATCAAAGCAGGCTGTACAGCGTTTTCCACGTTCTGGTTCCCATTCAAGGCCCTTCACTCGTGTAAACCAATTATCTTTATCATAATCTGCATCGATAAAGGGAATATTATGTTTTTCTGCGAAAACTATATTTTCATTCTTTCTAATTTCGTATTCTTGTACAGGATGTATATTCGGATTATAGAAAAAAATAGAAAAGTTTATCTTTGAAAATAATAAGGCTTCCATGACCTCGCCTGAGCAGGGTGCGCAGCAGGAATGCAATAACAGTTTATCGGCTTCATTAGGCAGAATAAGTTCTTCGCGCTCAATCATAATTAGTATCCGCTAAATTAATAAAATGTTGACGATAATAAGCCAGCTCGGCAATCGAGTCTTTGATATCATCTAATGCTAAATGTTTTGATTCTTTTATCACTCCATGAAGCAATTTTGGTCTCCAGCGTTTTACTAATTCTTTTAGAGTAGTTACATCCAAATTGCGATAATGAAAATAGGCGGCCAAGTCGGGCATATAGTTATACAAAAAGCGTCTATCGAGGCAAATACTATTACCACACATTGGTGATTTGCCTTGATCGATATAATTTTTGAGAAAATCGATTGTTTGACGCTCTGCTTCGGCTTCGGTCACTATTGATTCTAATACCCGCTTAACTAAGCCAGAATGATTATGCTGCCGCGTGTTCCATTCATCCATTCCTGCAAGCAAAGCTTCATCTTGATGAATAGCAAACACCGGGCCCTCAGCTAAAATATTGAGCTGTGCGTCGGTAACAATCGTTGCCATTTCAATGATACGATCTTTTTCTGGCAGAAGACCCGTCATTTCCAGATCAATCCAAATTAAATTATTGCTGTTTTTCATGTTGTTTCCACGAATTTGAAATAAGATCGGCGCAAGCTACACGCCGTTGATGTAATGCTTCCTTAATTGCTGCTCCTTGAAAGCCCTGCTCTATTAGATTTTGAGCAGTCACTTTAGCACATTCCATAAGGATATAGCGCCAAGATAAGCCTTGCTGATAGTTAAGTTTATGACCTCCGCACCCCTGGGCATCGGCTTCGCAAGCCAATAACAGTTTTTCAAATAATTGAGGGCGGCGAAAAGCATCCGTTTGCTCAAGAATTTTCACTATTGTGCTTGCTCGTAATTCAAATAAACGATGAATATTTAAATGAAACCGAGCAACCATTACCGCAAATTTACGATAGTCAGCGGGAATCCGCAAACGCTCGCATAAGGGCTTAATGATTTCGACGCCACGTTCTTCATGCCCATAATGTTTAGGCCATTCTGTCATTGGCGTTGCTGCTTTACCTAAATCATGAACTAAAGCTGCAAAACGCACCAGAGGATCAGATGATAATTCAACAGCAGCCTGCAGGCTCATCAATGAATGCACTCCACTATCGACTTCAGGGTGATATTGTCTTGGATTGGGAACACCAAATAAAGCCTCAATTTCCGGTAAAACCACTTTAAGCGCACCACAGCCCCTTAATATCTGAATAAAAACTTCGGGATTTTTTTCTTCAAGACTTCGTTGCCATTCCTGCCAAACTCGTTCTGCAACCAAATGTTTTAATTCACCGCGAGTTACCATAGCATACATTAACGCACGAGTTTCATCTGCTAATTTAAAGCCCAAATGCGCATAACGAGCCGCAAAACGTGCTACACGAAGGACTCGAACGGGATCTTCTGCAAACGCAGGAGAGACATGTCGTAAGATTTTGGCCTTAAGATCTTTTTGTCCATGATAGGGATCAATAAGTTGACCTGCCTCGTCTTTTGCCATCGCATTAATGGTTAAATCACGCCGTAACAAATCATCTTCTAGCGTCACCTTTTTATTGTAATCACAAGTGAACCCATAATAACCTGGTCCTGACTTGCGCTCTGTTCTAGCTAAAGCATATTCTTCCCGCGTGGAAGGATGCAGAAATACTGGAAAATCACGACCAACTTGTTGATAGCCTTGCTCTCGCATTCGCTCAGGAGTGGCGCCGACTACTACCCAGTCGCGCTCTTTTACTGGATATCCCAATAGCTGATCGCGAACAGCTCCTCCAACTAAATAAACTTTCATTCCAATTAAAGACCTTGTGATTTTTAAAAAATATGGCACCGAGTCAGTTAGCATTTTAGATTTTGCCAGCTATTCAGGTTCATATGGTTTATAATGCTGTCAATTATAGACTATGTTTAAACCATGAGTAAAAGACGAATTAGCAAACAGCAAACTGCGCGTATTCAAAAAATACAAGCCACTTATCGGCAAAAAATCGAAACCGACGAACCCCTATCCACACAAGAAGGTTTAGTGCTTTCCCGTTTTAGCCGTCATGCCATTATTGAAACCGATCAAAACAACCGCATTCATTGCTCTATTCGACCTAATATTGACTCCTTGGTCGCAGGCGACCGAGTGATATGGCAAACAGAGGGGCAAGGTGGCGTCGTGGTTAGCCGTTTCCCTCGTGAATCCATGTTAAGCCGTCCTGATAAGCGAGGAGAGTTTAAACCCATCGCCGCAAATATCACTCAAGTTATTGTGGTAGTAGCGACAAAACCCGAACTGACTTGGTCATTGCTTGATAGCTATCTTGTCATGATTGAACATCTTGGTCTTAAAGTCTGTATTGTTCTAAATAAAATTGATCTTCCTAGCACTAGTTTGCAAGACGAACTACTAGCCTTCTATGAACCGCTTGGCTATCCTATTTTGTTTACTTCTAGTCAAGATAATCAAGGCTATGATTTACTCAAGGAAACACTCAACCATCAAACTTCCGTGTTTGTTGGGCAGTCTGGCGTTGGAAAATCGTCATTGATTGCAGGAATTCTTCCCCATGAGGATAATATTCAAACTGCAGCAATCTCTGTTGGCTCCGAGTTAGGTTGTCATACAACAAGCAACTCACGTCTATATCATTTACCCTCGGGTGGGAATTTAATTGATTCTCCGGGCGTTCGCGAATTTGGTTTATGGCATATGCCTGTCTCAGAGATTACTCAAGGCTATCGAGAATTCAAGCCCTTGACTTCTCAGTGCAAATTTCGCAATTGCAACCACCGTGATAGCCCTGGTTGTGCAATCATTGCAGCCGTGGATGAAGGTAAACTGGCTCAGCGGCGCTATGATAGTTTTCTTAAAATCACGACGCAATTTGCGAAATCATAAAATAAAAGTTAGTGCGGGCTGGACAACTTTAACCCAATGATAGCGATAATGATTAAAGCAATGCAGCTAAGCCGTATCAAGGTAGCCGGTTCTCCAAGAAAATAAATCCCATAAAGAACAGCACCAACAGCTCCAATACCTGTCCAAACAGCATAGGCTGTTCCAATAGGTAGTATTTTTAATGATTGGGCGAGTAAGAGAAAGCTTAGCAGCATCGCTAAAATCGTCGCTAATGAAGGATAAAGCTTTGAAAAACCTTCTGTATACTTTAAGCCTACTGCCCATACGATTTCAAAGAGGCCTGCAAAAAATAAATAAATCCATGCCATAAATTTGTCCTAGTGATCTCGGGAAAAAACGCGGAATTCGTTTGATTATAGACAGTAGATCTTGTTGTCTCAACGTTTATGGTTGAAGTCCATTCCTACATCGCGTGACTTGTTCGCGGGATCCAGAGTTCTCAGTATGAAAAAAGATCGACTGGATACTTTGGACAAGCTGCGGTACGTAGGCAGGAACATTAACAATCTAATAATTCTTCTAGGAAAGTTAATAAAAAAAATTAATAAAATAAGACAAAAAAAGCAAATAAAAAAAGCGGCATAAAAGCCGCTTTCTATAATAAAGCCCTGGCGATGACCTACTTTCACATGGGGACACCCCACACTATCATTGGCGCAGGTCTGTTTCACTTCTGAGTTCGAGATGGATTCAGGTGGTTCCAAACCGCTATAGTCGCCAGGAAAACTGGGCACTGCTTGGTGTTAACCAAACAGTCTGGTAAAGAGTTGAGGTAACACAAGTTTATTATCAGGACTAAGAATGAATGAGTTTATTATTCACACCTAATCACTTCCTATTTTACTATTCATTTATTGTCACTTGCTTTAACAACCTGAAGCGATTCAGGTTATATGGTCAAGACAATCAGCCAATTAGTACGAGTTAGCTTCACGCATTACTACGCTTCCACACCTCGCCTATCAACGTCGTAGTCTTCAACGGGCTTCATGGGAAAACTCATCTTGAGGGAGGCTTCCCGCTTAGATGCTTTCAGCGGTTATCCCGTCCGAACTTAGCTACCCGGCAATGCGACTGGCGTCACAACCGGTACACCAGAGGTTCGTCCACTCCGGTCCTCTCGTACTAGGAGCAGCTCCTCTCAATTTTCCTACGCCCACGGCAGATAGGGACCGAACTGTCTCACGACGTTCTAAACCCAGCTCGCGTACCACTTTAAATGGCGAACAGCCATACCCTTGGGACCTGCTTCAGCCCCAGGATGTGATGAGCCGACATCGAGGTGCCAAACACCGCCGTCGATATGAACTCTTGGGCGGTATCAGCCTGTTATCCCCGGAGTACCTTTTATCCGTTGAGCGATGGCCCTTCCATTCAGAACCACCGGATCACTAAGACCAACTTTCGTTCCTGCTCGAGCCGTCACTCTCGCAGTCAAGCACCCTTTTGCCTTTACACTCTTGGTACGATGTCCGACCGTACCGAGGGTACCTTTGTGCTCCTCCGTTACTCTTTGGGAGGAGACCGCCCCAGTCAAACTACCCATCATACACTGTCCTCAACCAGGATTACTGGTCCAAGTTAGAACCTCAATAATAACAGGGTGGTATTTCAAGGTCGGCTCCATACAAACTAGCGTTCATACTTCTTAGCCTCCCACCTATCCTACACAGTCATCATCAAAGTCCAGTGCAAAACTATAGTAAAGGTTCACGGGGTCTTTCCGTCTAGCCGCGGGTACACTGCATCTTCACAGCGATTTCAATTTCACTGAGTCTCGGGTGGAGACAGTGTGGCCATCGTTACGCCATTCGTGCAGGTCGGAACTTACCCGACAAGGAATTTCGCTACCTTAGGACCGTTATAGTTACGGCCGCCGTTTACCGGGGCTTCGATCAAGAGCTTCTCCGAAGATAACCCCATCAATTAACCTTCCGGCACCGGGCAGGCGTCACACCCTATACGTCTTCTTACGAATTTGCAGAGTGCTGTGTTTTTAATAAACAGTCGCAGCCACCTGGTCTCTGCGGCCCTCTTCAGCTCATTAAGCGTGTTAACTCACCAAAAAGGGCGTACCTTCTCCCGAAGTTACGGTACCATTTTGCCTAGTTCCTTCACCCGAGTTCTCTCAAGCGCCTTAGTATTCTCTACTTGTCCACCTGTGTCGGTTTGCGGTACGGTTCTCTATAAGTTATGGCTAGCAGCTTTTCCTGGAAGCATGGCATCAATGACTTCTTCGTACACCGAAATGTCGAAACCACTTCGCACCTCCGCTTTAAGGAACTGGATTTGCCTCGCTCCTCAGCCTACATGCAAGTACCGGGACAACCATCGCCCGGCTCATCTAGCCTTCTTCGTCCCCACTTCACCACTTATAAAAAGTCCAGGAATATTAACCTGGTTCCCATCGACTACGCATTTCTGCCTCATCTTAGGGGCCGACTCACCCTGCTCCGATTAACGTCGTGCAGGAAACCTGGGACTTCCGGCGAGAGGGCTTTTCACCCTCTTTATCGTTACTCATGTCAGCATTCGCACTTCTGATACCTCCAGCACACTTCTCAATGCACCTTCTTCAGCTTACAGAACGCTCCCCTACCACGTGCACTTAGTGCACATCCGCAGCTTCGGTGTATGGTTTAGCCCCGTTACATCTTCCGCGCAGGCCGACTCGACCAGTGAGCTATTACGCTTTCTTTAAAGGGTGGCTGCTTCTAAGCCAACCTCCTGGCTGTCTGGGCCTTCCCACATCGTTTCCCACTTAACCATAACTTGGGGACCTTAGCTGGCGGTCTGGGTTGTTTCCCTCTTCACGACGGACGTTAGCACCCGCCGTGTGTCTCCCGTGATTCAATTAGCCGGTATTCGGAGTTTGCATCGGTTTGGTAAGCCATGACAGCCCCCTAGCCGAAACAGTGCTCTACCCCCAGCAATCATTCACGAGGCGCTACCTAAATAGCTTTCGGGGAGAACCAGCTATCTCCGGGCTTGATTAGCCTTTCACTCCTAGCCACACGTCATCCGATAATTTTTC
>NZ_LNYO01000024.1:421101-708601 GCF_001467895.1 Legionella nautarum | reverse complement strand
ACAAAGAACGAGTTATAACAGCGCGCAACACCCTTTACCTCCACCGGAAGCACTGGCATCTCCTTCAGCAAAGTTGCCACAATTAACTAAGCGTCAATCAGCGCCTGCTACTAAGAGCTCAGCAGGATCAATCAAGGTTGCTACCGCTAAAACCCCAACTATGGCTCCCTCAAAAGAGGCCAAACCGCAGGTTAGTACTGCAACAAAAGCAACTGAAGTTAAACTCCAGCCTGCACCTATTGCTGTAACTACTCACGCTACAGTACAGGAAAATGAACTAAAAACGATTAAAACTCGACCAGGAGATTCACTTGCTGCCGTATTTAGCCGTTTAGGCATATCCTCTCAAACCTTACATACCATTATGCGTGAAAATCCTAGCACTGAAGGGTTAACAAGATTAAAACCTAATCAACAATTGCAATTCTTGATTAAAAATCATACTCTGGAAAAAATGATTGCTCCTTTGTCGAGCACTCAATTTATTGTCGTCAATCGAGAAGGTCGACATTATCACAGTAAAATTAATTCCTACAAAGTAACCCATCATAATCACTACGTTACAGCGACGGTACAGGGTTCTTTGTATGGCACAGCAAAAAACCACAATATCCCTTATAAATTGATACAGCAAATGACGGAAATATTTGCTTGGGATATCAATTTTGCGAAGGATGTCCGTGCCGGCGACCAGTTCACTATTATCTACAAAGCCCTTTTTGTTGAAGACAAGTTTGTAGGGACTGGCGATATTGTGGCAGTGAGCTACAAGAATCGTGGTAAAACCTTCCACGCTGTCTTGCATACTAGCCGCGGGGGACATTCTAATTACTACAGCCCTCAAGGCAACAGTTTAAAGAATGCTTTCACTCGCTACCCACTTCGATTTAGCCATATTAGCTCTACATTTAGCTTATCTCGATATCATCCTATCCTTCGTTACAGAAGACCACATAAAGGGGTGGATCTTGCTGCACCGATCGGTACTCCCATTGTAGCGACAGGCGACGGTCGCATTGAAATTATTGGGCGCCAAAGTGGTTATGGCAATATGATTAAAATAAAGCATAATAACACCTATAGCTCTATTTATGGACATATGCTGAGATTCCAGAAAGGCTTATATAAAGGTAGCTTTGTTAAGCGAGGCCAGGTAATCGGTTATGTTGGCCAATCGGGTCTAGCTTCAGGACCGCATTGCCATTATGAATTCCACATCAATAATCAGCCTAAAAATCCAACTACGGTTAATCTGCCTAGAAGTGATTCTGTACCATCAAGAGAACTCGCTCATTTTAAAGCGAACACCAATACCCTGCTCGCACAACTGAAGTTGTATGAAACTGGCCGCTTTATCAATTCAAACAAGAAAAATCCTAAAGTCGGTTAGAAAACCAATCCCTGATTGTAAAAAAAAAAATTAAATCACATGTTAAAATATTGACCAAAAATAACGAGATTTTCCTGAGGTTAGCAAAGAAACTTAGTAGACGTAGATATTGAACTATATGCAACCCCTTAAACCCTTAAAGCCTAAGACTTAACTAGTGTAAATACTGTCTTTATAGCAAGCAAAAAAAGTAGGGTCAGGCCCTACTCTTAACCTTGGCTTAAGTTTTCCATGCTACTATCCTAAATTGTTATTGTGTATTTGCTGGGGGAATATAATGAGCCTTCTCGGTCCTTTTTGGTGTCAACGTGATAGAGCTTGGGTACGCTTTAATATTGATCAGGGCAAAGCTAGTGCCGAAATTTTTCAACCTCAAACAAACTCCACCTGGCAACCAGTTGACCAGGGAAGTTGGCCCATCAGTTATGTCCATGGTGAAGAAGAGGTTACGGAGGTTTTCTATTCTCTACAAGGGGATGTACTTTACCGTACTGAGGGAAAACCCAACAGATGGGAGCCAGAAGTGTTCCAAGCCAGCCAGTACCAAGTAAATGACTGGGCTCCCTATAATATTTCAGCAGAGAGAAGAAAAACTGGTTTTTATCCATTCGTCGAATATCAAAAGGATGCCGCGCCCTTAACTCCTTATCATAAGTTACCTCTAACCCCAGAAGCAGAGCAACTGAAATGGGAAGAGTGTAGAAAAAGTGACCTGCGTGCTCTTTTAGTTGATGAAGCTAGTCGAAACACTTTATTCGCTGGCAACGAAGTTGCTTTTGATCGATTACTTAATGCACTTAACCAGGTTTTATTTGAGTATCCTCCCAGCGAATTTAACAGTTGTGATGAATACTTACAATTCTTAAAGGCTGTCATTGATGATTATGATAATCAACTCCATAGAAAAATTATTGATAAAGCTAGTGAAACCGATATAGATCGAGATTTGGGATATGCAGGTAGTGAAAAACAGATAAGAGAAATGAGGGAACTTAAGAAAACTTTTTTTTTCAACTTATTACGAAAAGAAACGGTTTATCTTTGTCAAGAATTTAACAAAGAATGTCCTATTTTAGCCGAAGAAGAACCTGTTCCTATAGATCAAGAACTGATAGCTGTGCAAAGACAGCCTCAGCCTGCACAAGCTTCTCCATCGTTTCTCCATGATTTTTTAATAAATCTTATGAATTTTTTTGTAAATCATCAAGACGTACTGGATAGACCCAATCTGCCTATTAATAATGCTGAACACCTCGCTGCCGCATTAGAAGGAAGCCGGTATGAAGCTATGCAAGAAATTGATGAGGATCTCACCTTGCTTGAGCAAATTAAAATTGCTGTAAGCTACGCCCAAACTAAGTACAAAGAATGGTATGATGACAAGGCCGGCGCTAAAGAAATTCGAGGACGTGATGGTTTCTTTAGCAGGTATTCTTTCAGACATGGTGATTCGGGGCAAACGCGAGCCAGTGACTTTAAGGATAGTATTTTCAGAAGAGAGGTTGATGAACCTGAAGCGATCATTCTGGTAAATAGTTTATTGCAAGACAGTAAGACTGCTTATAACCGTCATTCTTTCGCTTCCTTCCTACTTGATGAGTTGAAATTAATTAACAATGGTCCTTGGTCTGCGATAGCTGCAAACAGCGAATCAAATCTTTATGATCAAGCTACCGTCCTTACTGTGTTGGAAGCTTATGAATATCCTGGATATACCGCGACAGCAGAGTTTTAAGTAATAACTTTTAGGCAAAAAGGATACGACAAATAACAACACTCGCCACGACTCCAGCAAGATCAGCTAACAGCCCTGCTGGAATCGCATGCCTGGTTCGTTTTATTCCAACTGCGCCAAAATAAACGGCGATCACATAAAAAGTGGTTTCAGTACTTCCCATCATTGTTGCGGCAGTTTTACCGATAAAAGAGTCCCCACCATATTGATGGATTAGTTCAGCCATAACTCCGGTAGAGGCGCTGCCTGAAAAAGGCCGTATCAAAGCGAGGGGTAGTAATTCAGAAGGCATTCCTAAAGTAGACAAGATAGGCGCAAGCATAGACTGCATTAGTTCAAAAAACCCGGAGGCACGTAGCATTCCAATGGCAACTAGCATTGCGATTAAGTAAGGAATAATACTCACGCTCGTTTCAAATCCCTGTTTTGCGCCACTGACAAAAGCATCAAAAACATTGATTTTTTTCAATGCGCCATATAAAGGGATGCCAACAATAAAAGCGAGAAAGATCCAATTGGATAATTGATTGGCAAAATTACTCATTGGTTTCAGCCCCTCTAAGGCGATAGGCAGGCAACTTGGCTAATTGTTTAACTGCCAGGATAGCGACGATAGTAGAAATACTGGTAGCCACTAAAGAACTAAAAATGACAGAACTAGGATGTAAACTGCCATTGGCTGCAAGAAAAGCAATAGCAGTCGCGGGAATAAGTTGAACACTCGAGGTATTAATAGCCAAAAAGGTACACATTGCATTCGTGGCTTCCTGAGTATGAGGATTAAGCCGCTGCAGCTCTTTCATAGCTTGCAAACCAAAGGGCGTTGCTGCGTTAGCCAAGCCTAGCATATTAGCCGCAATATTTAACACAATCGCTCCCATCGCAGGATGATCTACTGGCACCTCTGGAAATAGAGGACGAAGTATTGGCCGTAACATTCTTGCTAAGTGATTAATCAACCCTGATTCTGAGGCAATTGCCATAATCCCTAGCCACAGAGCCATGATCCCGGCTAAGCCTAATGCAACTTCAAATCCGAATTTTGCTGACTCAGTGACCGCCTGCACAACCTGATCAAGACGTCCTTGGACTAGGCCAACAATCAGCGAGAGAAAAATCATTCCTAGCCATATGGCATTAAGCATTCTGTACCTCAGTTGCGAAATAGGTTAAAATATGAACTTTTTGTATGCTAACAGGAGAAAGCTATGCGCTCAGTCTACTGTATGACAGATATCAAAAGCATTGTTTTTGCAACTTTTCTCATTTTTTTATCCTGGCAGTCTACGGCAGCCGTCCATCCAAAACAACAAGAAGCAAATCAAATTATTACAGCACTATATCATAGCCTTGAGCACTCACAGAATCCTGAAATGGCCGATCGGCTTGATACTATTAGCGCCCAATTTATAGGTAAGGTTTATATACTCGGCGCATTAGGAGAGGGCTCTAAAGCGCGTTTTGATCAAGAACCTCGATATCGTATCGATGGTTTCGATTGCGATACTTATGTCACAACTGTATTGGCCTTGGCTCTGGCTAAAGACACACAGGGCTTTAAACAGTGCATGTCTAAAGTACGCTATAAAGATGGCCAGGTTAGCTTTACGGCACGCAATCATTTTACTTCTATTGATTGGAATTTTAATAACCAGAAACAAGGCTTTATTAAAGACATCACGGGAACCATAAAAGATCAAAATAATAAAGCGGTTGTAGAAATGGCTACCGCGTTGATTGATAAACCTTCCTGGTATCAGCATTTTACCGATAAAAATGTGCGTTTAAGCCCATCGAATGAAGAGGAACGGAGCAAACGATTAGCTGAGCTTAAAATAAGAGGCGCTAAATTACCGGTACAACTATCGCAACTACCTTATCTACCCCTGACTACCTTATTCGATGCCCAAGGCAAGCCTAATCAATATCTATTTGCTCAAATTCCTAATGCATCAATTGTAGAAATAGTACGACCTAACTGGAATTTACAGGAGCAAATCGGTACCAATCTCAATATTTCTCATCTAGGTTTTGCTTTTTGGAAAAAAGGAACACTCTACTTTAGACAGGCTTCATCACAATATGGCCATGTTGTCGAAGTGCCTTTGATAGATTATTTACATGAGGCTCTCAGTAGCCCAACGATTAAAGGAATTCATATCGAAGTGGTCGTCCCCGAAAAACCCTTGCTCGATGGCTGCAACGTGGATTCGAACGGATCGCTTATCCATAACTAACGTTAAATTATGCAATAAGTTCCGATCGCGATGGTCCGGTTGTGAGGTAATTTATAAAACTCGATATTTAAATTGGCAGAATAATTGCGCATTAAAAAGGCAAACAATTTTTCCTGCCAATGAAAGGCCAGTGTTTTCCTTTTCTTCGATGCCACCACATTAGGGATTTCGACTAAGTAAGTCGCTGAATCTACTTTAAACTCGAAGGGAAGCAACTCATACTCAACAGCCTTGGTTAAGGCTTTTGGCACGGAAATATTATCCATAAAACCATAGTGCAAAGTTAATTCACATACGCGTTTATCGATTTGATTAATCTCAAAACGTTTGGAAGGATCAATATGGGGTTTATTTTCAACGACATAACTGACAATCAAAATATTCTCTGGAACTGCATAGCTTAACTTTAAAAAATGGAGAAAACTTCCGCCGCTGCGGTCATAAGTATCGGTGAGGAAAATGGCGGTTATTCCTTTCAAATGTTGCAGTGATTTGTAGTTTAGTTGTTTAATAATTTTGCTAATATCTTCTTTTTGCATATAAACATTGTTTTTTAAATATTGTAAGCCTAGATTCCAAGTGTACATAATTAAACCAATAATCAAAGCAAAGCAAACAGGTACCCATCCGCCGGTAACAAATTTATGCGCGTTAGCACCTAGAAAAATAAGATCGATCAGCAGAAAAGGAGTAAACACCACAAGCACTCGCAACCAAGACCATTGCCAAATATGCCTAGCAGCATAAGTGACCATTGTGGTGACCAGTAACATGACTAGATTCACAGCAATTCCATAAGCGTGAGTCATATTGCTTGAATTTCTGAATGTAAAAATAAGCACCATCGTACCGATGAATAATAGGAAATTCATTTGGGGAATATAAATTTGGCCGACATGCTTCTTGGAAGTTTGAATCACAGGAATACGCGGGCATAATCCTAGCAATATAGCTTGCTTAGTTAATGAGAAAGTTGCCGTAATCACAGCCTGGGAAGCAATCACTGTGGCAATTGTCGCAATAATTAATAGAGGAATAGAAAACCAATTCGGAGCAATCATAAAAAAGGGATTTACGATCGCTTCTGGATAGCGAATTAAATGACCACCCTGACCAAAATAGTTGAGCACTAAACTAGGTAAGGCCACAAAGTACCAGCTATAACGAATGGGGTTTTTGCCAAAATGACCAATATCGGCATACAAAGCTTCTCCCCCCGTTACTACCAAAAATACACCACCCAATAAGTAGTAGCCTTTTAAACCATTATTATATAAATAATCAAAAGCATAGTAGGGATGAAGAGCGTGTAAGACCACCGGATGCCTGAAAATTTCCACGGCCCCTAAAATAGCGATGGTAATAAACCAAATTAATAATAAGGGACCAAAAGCAGCGCCAATTTTTGAAGTACCATGTGACTGCATAATAAACAAAAGAATGAGAATGCCACAGGAAAATGGCAGAATAAAATCATCAAACTTAGGAGAAATTGTCTTTAAACCTTCAATAGCACTTGTTACCGAAATTGCTGGAGTCAGCATCCCGTCACCCAGCAATAACCCAGCGCTAAAGATGGCTAATAAGTAAAAAAGATGCTCATATTTGGTTTGTTTTTGTTTAAGAAGCGCTAATAAAGCCAAGCCACCGCCTTCGCCCTCATTATCAGCACGAAAAACAATGACCAAGTATTTAATAGAAATAACTACAATTAATGACCAAAAAATTAACGATAGAACCCCTAGAATATCCACTTCAGTGAGCGGTAAATCGCCCAGTGTCTCACGTAAGGCATAGAGCGGACTAGTACCAATATCCCCAAAAACCACACCCAAAGCCCCTAGGGACAAAGCCCAGGGAAATTTTTTGTTTGTCGTGGCCAAAATACAATATCCGTTTAATTGATTATCTAGAACTATAAACCAATAACTCAGCCCTTGCTTAGAATTCTTGAAATTTATTTTCAATAAAACCGACAGGCTAGGTGAACTCTGATTGCGAAATCATAGTGGATGCTTAATAATGGAAAAATTCATGTATAGAAGGAGTGGGAATGTCACACAAGAGCTTGATTGGGCGCTTGGCCTTAGTTTGCCTATTATCTTTAGCTTTTAGTGGCTGTTTCCATCCACCTTACAATCATTTCAAACCTTATCGGCGGGCTTATGTAACCACCCCCCCCGCTGCCATCGTTGGGGCTGCTGCGGTGGCCGTTTCAGGAGGGGCACCTGTAGTTGCGGGAGCAGCGATTGGTACCGCAGTGGGTGCTGCGGTAGGCCTTTATAAAGACACCAGACCTATGCTCATCAAGCAATTGCAAAAATTGGATATCATGTATATTGAGTACGGCGATACCGTGACCATTATTGTTCCAACTGATCGTTACTACATCTTTAACAGCGCTCGACTGAATGATCTTTGTTTTGCCGGTTTAAATACGCTGATTAAATTGCTGGCAACCTTTCATAAATGTTGTCCAATTTATGTGGGTGGTTTTACTGACAATGTAGGTTCTCGCCACAGTAAAAACCTCATGTCACAGGCCCGAGCTGAAACTATGGTTGCTTTTCTTTGGGCGAATGGTTTTGCTGCACGACGCTTGATCGCCGAGGGATATGGTGATAAAAACCCAGTTGGTGACAATAAACTCATCCATGGTAGTGCGTATAATCGTCGCATTGAAATTCAAATATTCAAAGATTGTTCAACCCCACAAGTTGAGCCAGTCCCAATAGGCGCTACAAAGTAGTCTTTTTGCTCTCTTGAGCGCCTAGGGAGTAGTAGGTGTTATAAATGAAATCCAGATTTATTGGCGGTATTCTCCTGATAGTAGGTACATCAATTGGCGGTGGCATGCTAGCCTTACCTGTAGCAAATGCCGCAACAGGATTTTGGCAATCTTCCCTGTTTCTTTTGCTTTGTTGGGCAATAATGACGCTTGGTGCGCTCTTTATTCTCGAAGCGAATCTTTATTTGCCGCAAGGTAAGCACATGGTTTCCATGGCCGCAGCCACGCTTGGCTCACCAGGTCTTTTGGCTGCTTGGCTCAGTTATCTGTTTTTACTTTATACCCTACTTTCAGCCTATATTTCGGGCGGGGCTGATGTGTTTGGGAATTTGTTTTCCCAAATAGGCATTTCTATTAATGAATGGCAGGCGAGCACTTTATTCACCCTTGTTTTTGGTCTTATCGTTTACGGCGGCATCCGTCAAGTCGATTTGTTTAATCGCGGGCTGATGTTTGGAAAATTAGCGATTTATTTTATCCTCGTTTTGCTTATCGCGCCTCATATTCAACTGAATTACCTTCAGGGGGGAAATTATCAATATATTACCGGAACCGTAATGATTTTAATCACTTCTTTTGGTTTTGCGATTATTGTTCCCAATTTACGTGATTATTTTGATGATGATATCGTCTTACTGCGAAAAGTTGTTTTAATTGGTTCTCTCATCCCTTTATTATGTTATTTGGCCTGGGATGCGGTCATTATTGGTAGCCTACCGACAACCGGAGATACGGGGCTTGCTGCATTGATGCATGATGAACATACCACTTCTGCCCTTGCTACCACGCTTTCCAACACAGTACAAAGCACAGTAATTAGCTCCTTATTTAATTTCTTTACTTCCATCTGCATGCTAACGGCTTTTCTTGGTGTTTCACTTTGCCTTATTAGCTTTTTAGCAGATGGATTAAATCTAGAGCAACGCGGCAAACAGGGCTTGGGATTATTTCTACTCACCTTTGTACCGCCGCTTTTAGTAGTCATTTATTATCCCGGAGCCTATATCCAAGCCTTGAGTTATGCGGGAATTTTTTGTGTGATCTTACTGCTTTTACTGCCTGCACTGATGACAGTTTATGGAAGGAAGAAATTTATCCCTCGTTATACAGTTCCTGGGGGCAAAATCTCTCAATGGGCGGTCATTGCTTTTTCTATTCTGCTTCTTGCGAATTCAATATGGGCACTGATTCCTCCAAAGGGTTAAACAGGCAAAGATCATTGACAGCGAGCCGGTTTATCACGTAGTATATTGTTTTAAATTTGTACAAATGGATTTTATCGTGGCTGATTCCAAGTTTATTGGCGGTATCTTATTAATCGTTGGTACTTCCATTGGTGGAGGTATGTTAGCCCTACCTGTTTCAACGGCTGAGGTAGGCTTTACTAACTCCATTTTTTTCTTAATCCTCTGTTGGTTGGTTATGACCGTGGGGGCCTTGCTCATTCTCGAGGTCAATCTTCGCTTACCTGCAGGGTCTAATATGGTTTCCATGGCTAGGAAAACTTTGGGCCTCCCCGGACAAATTATTGCTTGGATAACCTACCTTTTACTGCTTTATACTTTATTAGCAGCCTATATTTCCGGTGGTTCGGATGTTTTAAATAGTTTACTGCAAAAAGCCCATCTTAATTTCCCTAGTTGGTTTACTTCTCTTCTTTTCACAGTAATCTTTAGTTTGGTTGTTTATGGAGGGATTCGCTCTGTTGATTATGTTAATCGCGGCCTCATGTTTGGTAAATTAGGGGTCTATCTTCTTTTAGTGGTGATCATTAGCCCGCATATTAACCCTAGTTCACTAAGTGGCGGCTCAATGGAAGCAATCTCTGGCAGTCTGATGGTGTTAATTACTTCGTTTGGTTTTGCTTCTATAGTACCTAGTTTACGTGAGTATTTTCATGATGATGTCCACAGCTTACGAAAAGTGATTCTTCTCGGCTCGTTAATCCCTCTCAGTTGCTACATTCTTTGGATGGCAGTGATTATGGGTGTTGTTCAACGTGATGGAACCGACGGATTAATCTCCTTAATGACTAATGAGCATGCTATTAGTGGTTTAACCAATTCCCTCTCAACAGCCGTCAATAGCCAATGGATCACAGGTTTTTTTAACTTTTTCACATCCATTTGCATGGTGACCGCTTTTCTTGGTGTTTCAATTGGCTTATTTGATTTTTTAGCCGATGGTTTAACTTTGAAAAAAACAGGGCTTCAAGGAAAATCTACTTTAGCCTTAACCTTTGCTCCACCTCTCGCAGTTGTCCTCTTTAATCCAGGAATTTATTTACATGCATTCAAGTATGCAGGTCTTTGCTGTGTGGTTTTATTGCTGCTTTTACCTGCTTTAATGACTTGGCGTGCTCGTCAGGTTGATCCAGAAGGAGGAATTTGGATTGTGCCGGGTGGCAATTTAAGTCTTAGTTTGGTCGCTCTATCTGCTGTATTTTTATTGACTATTGCGATGTAGAGATTCAATGTTGGGCCAAGGTTGCTACCCAGGTTCCTTCTCTAAACACCTTGGCTCAACCTTACAACAACGCCACTTAAGCTTAATTGTGCAGGATTCTCAAACTCTCTGTAGACATCTTTTAGATTGGTATCCTCTAACTTTATTGTCCTGTCATTTTTAAATGCTTGAGTAAATATCCTGTTAGACAAGCGGTTACATAAAAGTTCAATAAATAATCAATACGCCTGTATTTAACTATACTCTGTGTATGCTTATTCTTTCCTTAGATTAGCTATGCCCTTTCCAATTCTATTATCTGTAAATGATTGGCGCAGTAAAACTAAAAGTCATCCTGATAAAGAGGTTGAGCAGCTGCTTGGCTCTGTCTATGATGCCAAAACCATCTACACAAGACTCGACCGCCTTATAGATCTGCTGGCTTATATTGAAGCCAAACCTCACAGTCAAATTTATACTGATCTTTCCTCATCAATTTTATCTGTTTTAGGTCATATGCTTAATGAAAAGCACGAGGATAAAATACGAGAAAAAATCGCTGCTAGAGAGCGATTAAAAGACCTAGATCCTTATTATATGCCATGGGCTAGACCTGACATAACTGATAGTAATAACGATCCCTTAGCCTTCTATGAAACAATTCAATTCAAAACAAAAAATGAGCAGATGGTTGAATTTTCAAAATTTAAGAAAAGATTGAAGGGAAGTAAAACTCTACTCGAACTTGGTGGTCGCGATAGTGATTCGGCCAATTTATTTTGGGCCTACCGCCAAGAAAAAGATGTTGAAGAGAAATCTTACAACGAGGAAGAACTAGAGCAATTTCGCGCCATACCTCATCAAGGAAAGCTTGTTAAATTGATTACTTCTGGCTCTAAAGATAACAGGCGCCTTAGTTTTGAATATCTTAATACTAATAAATTAAGCGTGAAAGCTTTTGATACTATGACTTATACTCCAAAAGATTATTCTAAACGGGGTATTTATACTATTCATATCAATGGGAGTATTTTTGTTGGTCAAAGTGTTGCTCCACAAAGAACAAGAACATGGTTTATCTTTGACCCCTACGCTATTCTTCACCCTTCTTATGCAGATTCTTATTCGAACAACCGCCTTTTTATGGCTGGGCAAATAGAGGTTTTTGCGGATGGTGAAGTAAGCATGCTAGATAGCGGCAGCGGGCACTATGTGCCTGATTATGAACAAACGCAACAAGCTATTACTTTTTTAAGAGAAGAATTGAGTATAGTCAATAATCACACTAGGGTATCTTATTTTAGGCCTGTAGGAGGTAAAAGAGTTTTTGATGACAGTGATGCAAATTATAACGAACTTAAGGCTATCATCAAAGACTATGTAGTTATGAATGATCTGGATCCAAGACTTGTTACTGGAGAATACTTGCAAAATAATGCTCCAAATTTACACACCTATTTCATTATGCAAAATAAAATAAATAGCGAGCTTGCTCAATGGAAAAAAGAAAAGCAAGGTTTTTATTCCTTAAGATTAGAGCAAGCGGTTGAAAAATTTTCAAAGTTTGCAAGATACCAAGAGCCATCTAAGACTATTGGGCTACTTTTAGAAATACAACAGGCTATTGACGACTGGCGAGAGAAGTCCAAGGGGTCTACTTTCAACGCAAAAAGGCTACAAGCCGTTGACAATCTGGAAAACCGAGTACAAAAACAGATACTTTATTATCAAAGCAAACTGTTACTTAATAATCTAAAACCAATTCCTGCAGCTTATAAAAAGATAATTAAGGATTTTTTAAATGGGGTAACTGATTTAAGTAAGACAATTGAAAATATTGAGGGTATACCTCTATCTCAGGATCAAAATAAATCTCATTTCTTTTCTCGGAGCATCCCAGAAAAAGATAACTCAACAATAAGCCCTATATTGGAACTTTTATGCGCTAGCAAAAATGCGTCTACTGAAAAACTCAAGCAAATTAATCATGAATTTTTAGATTTTAGAGCACCAGGTCATCAACTTGATTACGGATGAGGTAATTTGATGAAATCTATCATCACGATAAAACTGACAACCTCAAATAAAGTTTGTGTTTGCATTTTTCCTTAAAGCAGCTCCATTAGGGCCAGGCTCCGTCCTTAAACTCAAACCAATTCAGCACGACTTGCCAACGATGTTTCTTTTTTTAGCCAAAACATCATATTGAACATCTCTTCAAGATCGAGAAAATCAAGCCAATAAGTTTGCAATAACATTAGAAATTCATAGCCTAAATCAATATTAGTCGAGATCATTTGATCAAGAAATTTTGCAAAAGAAAGGCTAGGGGGTATAGTTTTTACAGGTTCTGCTGCTCTCTCAAGCATTTTTGCAAAACAACGCTGAAAATAGCCGTCGAACATTTTGGGGATGGGAAGATTACCATCAAAAATTCTATGATCGGCAGTGACTGAGATGGGTAATAGATCTTGAGGCTCGAACTCTTTGGTTTCATTATTCCATACCGGTTTTTTTTCTACCGCAAACAGGGTCACTTTAACCATTTCATTTGGACGCAACGGCGATTTACCTTGGGAATATCCACAATGGCCAATATTAGATAACGTGACAATAGAATTGTTTATCATCGGATAACCATAAAAATCGTTTGCCAAATCAGCAAGGATGTTATCCATGATATTCTTTAGGCGGGGATTCTCTTTTTCAAGTTGCTCACGTTTTTTATAGCAAAGAACCATCATCTTCACTTTGCTTCTAATTTTTGTTGCCAATTCTTGGGAGGTTAATTCATGGCAGTTTTCAAAAACGATTGTAGCGATTTGTTCCCCACAATCAGGTAGCTTAACTGCTATACCAACATAACTTCCTTCAGTTTTCAGTATTTTTGGATAAGAGATATAGCTTCGCCAAGATTCATTTTCATGCAAACTCAAGCTCATCGTCTGCAATATCAAAGTCGTTAAGGTCTCGGGAGGATATTTTTTATTAAATAAATCGATACAACTCACATTAAGGTTAAACTCGCCAACCATAGTTGGGTCGCGTGGCCTATCCCATTGTGTCATGAGTAATTTACGCAGAGGGCTCATTTCAATTTCAGAAACTGTTTCCATATAACGAAACACTTTAGGTGAAAAATTTTCGGAAACCCGCATAAGAAATTGCCAGTTCCCGCTGGGTTTTAGATTGATTTTATTGAGTTGCTCTTTATGTCGTCTGTCTAAGCGCTGTAAAAACTCTACCATACCATCAAATCCAAAGAGCGATGAAAAAGCAAACATATATTTGTATTGTAAAAAAACATTAGTAATTAATTGGTTCTCTAAGAATTGAATTTTTTCTTTTATCACCTCACTATCAGGTAAGCCTATCTCACGGTATAAATCGGCTTCGCAAACATGGCGTTGTTCATCTTGGAGAACAGTTTCGAATACTTTTGGCGCGATACCATGAAGCGCACAGCTTTTAAAAATTTCTTCTATCCAACCTTCCGCAAGTAAATTCAATAATACGACGGCAACTTTCGGACATTCTTGTTCGCGAATAAAATTACATAGTATTTCGACGTTTGCACTATAAGCCGGCGGTTGAGAATGCGGAGTACAAAGTTGATAGACGATTTTAGTAAAAATTAAACCGTGGAAAATTTCATCAAGTAATTGGGCATGCATGAGTTTTTTATGCTCAGGATCCGTCATTTGGGACTCAAATTTTAGAGGAATTTGGATAGCCAATACTTCTAATTGTGCTAATAGGGAAAAAGCATAAATATAGAATAATTTTTCATGTTTTATTTCGACGGGCAATCCATGCTCAAATAATTTTGCTAGCCTCGTTTTGATAGTCTCTTTTTCTTCCTGAGAAATTTGGCTCCAGCCTTCTAAAATCCATTTCTCAGAGCCCCAAGAGGGTTTTAGCAGTTCCGTTAGCTCATCCATTTTACATCCTTTTAAATCCAAGTGCTGCATGATAACTAGTTAGGTGAGAGAGCGTCAACCATCCTCAAATATATAAAATCCGTTTTAAATTTTGGGGGAACCACTAGTTATTTTTTTAATATTGAGTAATACTTCACCCAATTAATCCGTTTTTATGCCATGACTAGAATAAGACCATTCCTGAAATGGGCAGGTAGTAAAATTCACTGCTTAGAAACTATTTTAAACTCTCTACCTCCAGCGAATCGGCTTATTGAGCCCTTTACAGGTTCAGGCGCAATCTTTATTAATTCAAATTATTCCAATTATTTGTTAGCTGAAGGAAATAAGGATTTAATTAGTTTATTTCGTTGCTTACAGGACGGAGGAGAGGACTTTATTAATTATTGTGCGGGATTTTTTTGCAGAGAGAATAATTCTGCAGGTCAGTATTATCAGTTTAGGAAACAATTTAACCAATGTACTGATTTAAAATATAAATCCGCTCTGTTTCTCTATTTAAATCGCCATGGATACAATGGATTATGCCGTTATAATCAAAGTGGCATCTATAATGTGCCCTTTGGTCGCTACTTGAATCCTTATTTTCCACGTAAGGAGATGACCCATTTTTATCAGAAATCCAAGCTAGCTCAATTTTTGCAAGGTGATTTTCGCCAAACCTTTCAACAAGCACAACCTGGCGATCTCATTTATTGTGATCCCCCTTACGTTCCTTTGTCCTCAAGTGCACATTTTTCTTCGTATACAAGTAAAAAGTTTAGCGAGAAGGATCAGATGGATTTAGCGACTTTAGCTTTAGAAAGCGCTCAAAGAGGAGTAACTGTCGTGATTTCCAATCATGATACTAGCTTCACACGTCATCAATATCGTCATGGCAGAATCCATTCTTTTCCCGTAAAACGATTGATTAGCTGTCAATCGAATACTCGCTCTGCTGTGCAAGAATTAGTGGCGGTCTTTTGCCACAAATCCTTAATGGGCAAGTGAGCGATAATCCTTCATAAAAAATGCAAGAATAGTTACCAGTAGTAGAGAAATAGGTAAAATGGAAAGTGCAATTTGATAATCGACTAGTGTATAGATATGCTCTCCGCCAACAATACCACTATCACCAAAAGTATCCAGTAACTTTCCTACTAAGGGTTGGAAGATTACTCCACCTAAGGTTACTATCATATTGGTGGCAGCAAAAACAGTCCCAGATAATTCCGCTCCAGAATTCTCTTTAGCCATGATAAAAACAATAATTTCTGTTGCGCTGAATACTCCATAGAGGAACAACAACACATTTAATGAAACATAAGATAGACCAGGATAATAAAGTACTAAGGAGATACAAATAAAGGCCATTATCGCACCGATAACTAAGGGTAAAACGCGACGACCTGAGCTATCTGATAAAAAGCCGGCTATGGGGGCACCAACAGCCCACCCCAAAAACATGGCCGAAATGGTTCGAGCTGCTTCAGCTTTAGTCAAATGATGGGCTTGCTCAAGATAGGTTTTACCCCATAGTTCACCGAAAACCGAAAGAGAGGTATATAAGCAAGCACCCACAAAACCAATTAACCAAACTTGGGGTGAAGATAAAACACGCCAGACATTATAAAAGAATTCTGGTAAGGGATGACTATGTGGTGAATAGCCCTCTGGCCCATCTCTCACCACGAAGAAAATCATAACACTAAGTACCGCACCTATGGTCACCATCATGCTTAATACATGATGCCATCCCATAGAAATCGCTATATCAGTAATTTTTACTTCCCCATAGACCAGCCCCAACATACCTAGAGTGGTGATCAGTCCTGCAACCAGAGAAAAATAGCGTCGTGGCAGCCAATGCAAAGCAAGAGATAAGACACCGACAAACGCGAAGGAAGAACCAAATCCCACTAAAAACCGACCGCTGCCAGCAATCAAAATCGATGAGGTATCAGTAAACATCCAAGATCCAAGCGTACAACAGAGGCAAGCAAAGGTTAGTAAGCGTCTAGGACCAAAGCGATCCATTAACATACCCACCGGCATTTGCATGGGTGAATAAGCAAAATAGTAAAAAGCTGACAGTTGACCAAAGGTAGTTGCTGAAATATGGCCAAATGCTGTACTTAATTCACTTTGCAAGGCGCCAGGGATAATTCGTAATACGAATTCATAACAGTAAAAAAAAGCGCCTACCGCACAAACTAAACTACCAAATAGTGCTTGTTTTCTAGTGATCGTCATCGTCATTGTCTTAGTTATCTGCATTAGCATAAGTTTCCTTCAGAAAGAAGGTCAATATGGCAGCAATAATGATACCGATAGGAATAATTGACAGAGCAAACTGATAATCATCCGCAGTATATAATTGCTGGAGTTTATCTACAGGTACCGCCTGTAGAGGTACGTTTGCCAGGTGGGTTGACAAACTTAGATCCAGTAATCGTCCTACTAAGGGCTGTAAAAACATAGCGCCCAACATCACGATCATGTTTGTCATTGCCATTGCTGTACCCGCCGCTTCATTAGGGCTTAGCTCGCGACCTACTGCAAAAACAATACATTGAGCACTATATAAAAGTCCCAGAAGAAACAGGAGTGCATTGATGTAGGACGCTGTTAAACCGGGTAAATAGAGCACAACCATCATCACAATCCCAGCCCCTGTTGCTCCAAAAAGCATAGGAAGTTTGCGACGTTTTAATCTATCAGAGATATAGCCCATCAAAGGAGCACCTACAGTAAAACCTAGGAACAGTAAAGAGTTCGCAAAATCGGCGTCAGGTTGTGATAAATTATGAGCATGTTTTAGATAAGGAATACCCCATAATTCGGCAAACACGGTTGTTGGTAAATACACCAAACAGCCGAACATACCGTTTATCCAAATCTGCTTATTACTTGCAATGATTCCTAAGTCGATCATGCTTTTCTTGAAATTAGCCACTGTCCCGCTTCGACGTTGATGGCTTTTCTTATCACGGATACCAAACCACAGTAAAATCGTTAAACCAAGTCCGAAATAAGCAGTGAGGTTTACTGTTTGACGCCAACCAATGCTCACTACTAAGCTACCGAGCAGATTGTCACCAATCATAGCCCCGATAGTTCCTAATGCTGCTGCCAAACCAGCGACCATAGCCAATTTATTTTCGGGAAGCCAAATCGTTGCAAGCTTTAAAACGCCGACGAAAGCAAAAGCAGAACCAAAACCAACTAAAAAACGTCCAACCGCAGCAATCCAAAATACAGTGGTACCCGCAAAAATAAAGGTTCCAATCACGCAAATTAAACAAGCTAAAGTGATCAGTAATCTTGGACCATAGCGATCTAATAAGACTCCGACAGGTATTTGCAAGGGAACATAAGCATAATAATAAAATGCCGATAACAATCCAAAACTTGTTGCTGATAAATTAAAATGCTCGCGAAGTGCAGGCTCCATAACACTAGGAGATATACGCAGAAAATATTCATAGCTGTAATACAGTGCGCCGAGCCCGCAGATTAACCAGGCCATTAGCAGGTATTTTCGATTAGTCTCAGTATACAAAACACACTCCTTCACTTAATCAATTTAAGTACGAGAATCAATTAAGGTATCAGTAACCAGTTCTGCTCACACCACTTGCTCTGGCTGCTTTCGCCACGGCAAGTGCTACCCGCTCTTTTAATCGCGGATCAATGGGTTTGGGAATAAAATAGTCCGGACCGAAATCCCAATTAGTCATTCCTGGATAGTTATTCTTAACAACTTGCGGAACTGGCTCAAGCACCAGCTGGCGAATCGCTTCAACAGCAGCGATCTGCATTGATTCATTAATACATGTTGCACGTACATCAAGTGCCCCACGAAAAATGTAGGGGAAGCAGAGGACATTATTCACCTGATTAGGATAATCACTACGCCCTGTTGCAATAATCAGATCATCACGGACTTTATGGGCAACTTCTGGTCTTATTTCAGGATCAGGATTAGATAAAGCAAAAATAATAGGCTTTGATGCCATCAATTGTAAAAGCTCGGCATTGAGTAAATTGGGTTTTGCAACGCCAATAAACACATCAGCATCGACCAAAGCATCTGCTAGCGTGCGCTTGTCAGTATGGCGTGCGAAAGCAAACTTATACGGATTTAAATCCTCTCGACCCGTGTGAATCACTCCTTTTGTATCTAGAAGCAGCATTTTATTTTTGTCTGCACCGAGAGCAACTAATAATCTCATGGATGCAATACCTGCAGCTCCTGCACCGATACAAACGATATTCACATCAGAAAGTTTTTTATCCTGTAAATCAAGCGCATTCAATAAACCAGCAGCTACTACTATCGCAGTACCATGTTGATCATCGTGAAACACCGGAATATTTAACTGTTCAATCAAAGCTTGCTCGATCTCGAAGCACTCTGGCGCTTTAATATCCTCTAAATTGATGCCCCCAAATGTTGGTGCAATCCGCTTCGCAGTCGCTACGAAAGCTTGTGGATCATCAGCATCTATTTCTATATCAAATACATCAATGTCAGCAAAACGCTTAAATAATACCGCTTTTCCTTCCATGACAGGTTTACTGGCTAAAGGACCCACATCGCCTAAGCCAAGAACCGCTGTGCCATTGGTCATTACTGCGACCAAATTGGCCTTTGCCGTGTAACGGAAAACATCATCTGGGTTTTCAGCAATAGCGAGCACTGGCTCCGCAACGCCTGGTGTATACGCAAGTGATAAATCATCCTGCGAATTAGTTGGTTTAGTAATTTGCACTGCAAGCTTTCCTGGAGCAGGATACTCGTGATAATACAGTGCACGTTGCTTTAATACATCTTTGTCCAAAGTGCTTACTCTCTTTTCAAACAACCCAGCGGAAAATCATATAGAAAAACGCCAGATATGAATAGTGATTTTTAAAAAAACAGGCGCATCTTTCTTGCGCCCACTGTTTTTTCTTGGCATAACAGCTTAGTTTTTACAAGCTGACTCAAATCGACCATCTGGCGAAACTTGATTGAGCAGCCAAGCGATTAGTTTAAGCTTAACACGCTAGCTTATTCGCCGCGTTTTTTGTAACGATCACGGAAGCGTTGGACACGGCCGCCCGTGTCAACCAGTTTTTGCTTTCCTGTGTAAAAGGGATGGCATTGAGAACAAACTTCAATGCTCAAATCTTTACTCAGAGTTGAACCAGTTTCAAAGGAATGACCACAACTGCAAGTTACGTTTATTGTTTTATACTCTGGATGGATTGAAGCTTTCATAACACTACTCTCTCTTTGCAAACGAGTATCGCCACCTGGGCTCGTATCGCCAAGCACCATACTCTTCTAATAAATGAACGCGCAACATTAGCAGAAATCTTATTATAGATCAATTTTTTCCCGTTTGCTGGACATTTATACAGGATTGAATTAATGGGGCCAAGGTGCAAGCTACGCTGACCAGCATCAGGTCCATGGCTCGCAGACAGAAGGAATTTTTATCCTAAGGCCGCTCCATTAGCTCTAAGTCCAATTCAACCCAAACGGGTGCATGGTCTGAAGGTCGCTCCCATTTTCTTGGCTCTTTATCAATTTGCGATTGCTTGCATACTTCAATTAACTCTTTACTTAGCAGCAAATGATCAATGCGTAAGCCCATATTGCGTCTGAATGCGCCGGCACGGTAATCCCACCAACTGAATAGCTTTTCTTCTTGAGGAAAATGGCGAAAACTGTCGACCAATCCCATTGTTATTAATCCATTAAATTCTTGACGTTCGGGCGGACTTACAAACAAACCGTCTTGCCATAGTACTGGATCGTGAACATCGCGATCATCGGGTGCGATGTTAAAATCGCCAACAACAGCTACTTTAGGATACAGTGCTAGCTGTTGCTTGATATAAGCTGAAATATTTTCTAACCATTTTAGTTTGTAGAAATATTTTTCAGAATTTAATTCAGAGCCGTTTGGAACATACAGATTAATTAAACGAATTCCTGCGATCGTTGCAACCAAAATTCGGCGCTGCGGATCATGAAAACCTGGAATATCAGTGAGTACATCTTCGATTGGATAGCGACTTATAATGGCCATACCGTTATAGGATTTTTGTCCAGCATAAACCATGTGATACCCTAGTTCTGCAAAAACCTCTTTGGGGAAATTTTCATCAATGAGTTTCGTTTCCTGCATCGCCAAGATATCAATTGCTGAGGACGCTAGCCATGTCAAAACATGCTCTAAACGAATTTTTAATGAATTTACGTTCCAGCTAGCTAATCTAAGCACACCAATCCCCTTCATAGTCAATAATTAGGGGGGCATGATCAGACCAGCGTTTTTCACGCGAAACGCTGACATTTTTTACACTGTCAATCAACCCTGGCGTAATGACTTGATAATCGATTCTCCAACCAACATTTTTATCCCATGCGCTAGGACTACGGTAACTCCACCAAGTGTATTGTTCTTCTTCTTGATTACGTACACGAAAAGCATCAATAAACCCCATATCACCAAAGAGCTTATCCATCCAAGCACGCTCTTCGGGTAAAAATCCAGAATTTTTTTGATTGCCGCGCCAATTTTTTAAATCAATTTTTTTATGGGCGATATTATAATCACCGCAAAGAATTAACTCGCGGCCTTCGTTTTTTAATTTCATCAAATGTTCTGCAAAACGATCTAGAAAATCATATTTCACTTGCTGACGCACCTCCCCACTGGTACCTGAGGGAAGGTAAAGCGAAATAACACTCAATTTGGGATAATCAAATTGAATATATCGGCCTTCATTATCACAATAATCAAATCCCAAACCTCTTAGGATACGTTGGGGTTGTTTACGAGCATAAATTGCCACACCGCTATAGCCTTTCTTTTGGGCATTATAATACTCACAAAAATATCCTGCAGGGTAAAAGAGTTCACCCAAAGTGGCTTCAGATGCTTGCACTTTCGTTTCCTGAAGACAGACAAAATCTGGGTTTTGTGCTGTTAGCCATTCGTAAAACCCATTCCGAGCAGCCGCCCTTATTCCATTTGCATTAAAACTAATTATTTTCACTGAAGTTCTCGTTTGAATAAAAAATCATGACCATACCTCAGTCCTTTAGCTGTTTACAAGAGCTACTTCATTTTGGAACAGGCTAAAGTAACAGCAAACTCCCCTAAGCGTTTACCTAGATATTTTGCTAAATTAATTTCATCTAAACTTAGAGGGTTATCATTACTAGCTCCTGAAACATGAGTAACTCCGTAAGGTGTTCCACCGCTTTGGGTGCTTGTTAATAAGGGTTCTGTGTAAGGCAACCCCATTAAGAGCATGCCGTGATGAAATAAAGGCAGCATCATACTAATCAGAGTGGTTTCCTGCCCTCCATGCATCGAAGCAGAAGAAGAAAACACACAGGCCGGTTTATTGACTAGATCACCAGCAAGCCACAAGGATGTTGTATTGTCTAAAAAATATTTCAGCGGAGAAGCCATATTGCCAAACCGTGTTGGACTGCCGAGCGCAAGCCCCGAGCAGTGACGCAAATCATCCAAAGTTGCATAAGGAGCCCCGCTCTCCGGAATAGATTGATCGACGGCTTCACACGTTGTCGACACGGGCGGAACCGTTCTCAGGCGTGCTTCAATCCCTTCAATTGATTCGACTCCGCGAGCAAGGTATTGTGCTAATTGCGCTGTTTTTCCATTGCGAGAATAATAGAGAACTAGCACATAAAGTTTATTAGCCATTAATCAACTCCATCACTTTTTCTGGTGGCCGAGCAACGAGCATTCGCTCACCTGAAACCACAATGGGTCTTTGTAACAGTTGAGGATGGCTAATTATTGCTTGTAATAGTGTTTCATCATCTGCATTTGCTAACTGTAACTCTTTATAAATCGCCTCATTATCGCGAATGATCGCTTTCATGCCTAAATCCTTGGCAAAAAGACGTAGACGGTCAATTGATAGAGGCTGTTGCAGATAATTAATTACTTCTACCTCATCTACCGTCTGTTCTAATAATTGCAAACAAGCTCGAGATTTTGAACAACGCGGATTATGATAGATAGTTATCATGGGCTAATCCTTATAAAATTTAGGGCCTTTGACCATTGAAATCGCTAGTATAGCAAAGTTGCTAGCTACTGAGTTACTTCAGTGCTAGAGAGTGGGAAATTAACTTGCAGTCAAGCGGTTAGCTGCCTATGCTTGATACAGAACTGGATTAAATATCAACAACAACTAGGATCATTGCACTTTCATGGACTTGAAAGAAAAAATAATAAACAAGCTGTATGAAGGAGCTCGATTTATACGCTTTGTTATTGTGCATTTTATCAATGATGACTGCACCTACCGTGCCTCTGCACTTGCTTTCACCAGTTTATTAGCAGTCATTCCCCTGATGACCGTTGGATTGGCGATCTTGTCGTCTTATCCTGTATTCCAACACTTATCTGAGACTGTTCAAGATTTTATTTTTGAAAATTTTGTTCCTGCAACAGGAAAAGCCGTACAAAATTATTTGCATCAATTTACGACACAGGTATCGAATCTTTCCGTCTGGGGTGTAGCGATTTTATTTTTTACCGCCCTACTGGTCATGGTTACTATCGAGCGGGCTATGAACCGAATTTGGCGCGCGCCTTCATCCAGGCAGGGAGTAACAGCCTTTTTACTCTACTGGGCTATTTTATCTTTAGGTCCTGTATTTCTTGGTCTAAGCCTGGCTGCAAGTTCTTATGTATTCTCTATGCCATTTATCAAAAATTACCCGCCGCCCTCGATTTTAATCAGTTGCATCCCTTTTATTTTATCTTTAATTGGCTTCACTTTTTTATATGTTGTAGTTCCCAATTGTCCAGTCAAAATAAGCCATGGAATTTGGGGTGGTTTAGTAGCAGCCGTTCTCTTTGAATCGGCAAAACAAGCTTTTGTCTATTATTTAACTCAATACAATACCTATCGCTTACTCTATGGTGCATTCGCCACAGTACCGCTATTTTTTATCTGGGTTTATTGGTTATGGATCATCACGCTTTTGGGCGCTGAGATCAGTTATGCTTTTTCAGTTCACCATCAACGACGTGTGGGCAAACCTTTGGATGGATTTTCTCATGCCTTACTTTGGCTACAGCAGCTTTGGCAAAGTCAAAAAGAAGGAAAAGGTTTGTCCTTGGATCAACTAATTAGTTCAACTACCCATCCTTTTGCTATTGATATCCATGACATGATCAACACACTTCGACATTTGGACTTTATTCATAGCACTAGCGATGGAGTATTCATGTTAAGTAAAGATCTACGAGAAGTGAGTCTTTATTCGCTAAGCCAGCAATTACCTTATCATCTTCCCACTCATGCAGATCTTGAACAGCTTAATTGCCCACCTTTGGATCATTGGCGAGCTGTATTTAAGCGAAATGACCAAGAATTGCAAAAAAATTTGGCTATTGATTTGAATCAGTTGTTTAGTGTGAACGGTTTATAATTAAGTGGCCCCACGGACAAGCCGTGGGAAATGGAGGGTAAAGGTTTATCCCATTGACGATTGTTGAGTATAGAATGCTAGCGCCTGAGAAAGCTCTGCAAAAACATTCTCTTTTCCTACTAATTGAATAATACCTGCTTTCTCTAGTTTCGCTTTAACTCGGCTATTTGCCCCAGTCAACATCACACGCACCTGCTGTTTTTGGCGATTAATGATCAATTCTTCTAAAGTTTGCAGCCCGGTAATATCAATAAAAGGAACCCAGCCTAATTTAATAATGAGCAATCGTGGCTCCTTAGCCGCATTAGCAAGGGCTTGCTCAAAATTTTCAACCGCGCCAAAGAAAAATGGGCCTTCCATTGAGAAAACCTGAACATCCTTCGGTATCGTATTTATTCCTAAATTAGTCAATTCGCGGTGTAAGTCTTGCTCTTTGATTTGTTGAATTTCAACACTAGAAGCCATACGTCGTAAAAAATGAAGGGTTGCTAAAATAACTCCCACGTTCACAGCAACCACCAAATCAAAGAAAACAGTTAAAGCAAAGGTCGTCAATAACACAACAACATCAGCACGTGGAGCACGTTTGAGCATTTTTACAAAATGACGCGCCTCACTCATATTCCAAGCGACTACAAACAGGATGGCTGCGAGTGCAGCTAAGGGGACATAAACGGCAAGTGGCGCTAGAAAAATAATGATCACAATCAGGGTGATAGCATGTACCATCCCTGCAAGTGGGCTAGTGCCTCCATTGCGAATATTTGTCGCAGTACGTGCGATCGCACCAGTCGCAGCAAAACCACCAAAAAATGGCGTGGCAATATTGGCTAGACCTTGACCAATTAATTCCTGGTTGGAATTATGTTGGGTACCTGCCATCCCATCAGCAACCACCGCAGAGAGCAGCGATTCAATGGCTCCTAACAGGGCAATAGCGAACGCAGGGCCAAGTAACTCAAGCAGGCGCGCTACACTTAATTCAGGCAATTGAAATGAGGGTAATCCTTGGGGAATGCCACCAAAGGTACTACCAATTGTCGCTACGCCATCAAACTGAAAAATTGCCTCTAAACTCGTTGCTACAACCAAGGCAATGAGAGGGCCTGGAACCCGTTTCAAACCTGGAAATTTATGAGAAAAAATCACTAGAAACAAGGATAAAAGAGCTAAAGAAGTCGTTGTAGTGTTTAATTGAGGAAGTACTTGTAAGATAGCCCATAATTTTTGATGGAAATGTTCGCCTGAGATTGCAGGCAAACCAAAAAAGTCCTTCCATTGTCCAACCCAGATAATGAGGGCTATGCCTGAGGTAAAACCAATAATGACAGGGGCAGGAATAAATTTAATAATGGTACCGAAGCGTGCTAAACCTAAGATAAATAGAATAACTCCCGCCATTAGCGTCGCTATTTGTAAACCATCTATCCCATATTTTGCAGTCACTCCTGACAGCAATACGATGAAAGCACCAGTCGGTCCAGCGATTTGCAACCGACTGCCACCGAAAGCAGAAACTAAAAAACCAGCGATTATTGCGGTATAAATACCCTGTTCTGGTTTAGCACCAGATGCAATAGCAAAAGCCATGGCGAGAGGTAAAGCGACTACCCCTACAATAATTCCAGAAACAATATTAGGTAGCCAGTTTTGTCGTTGTAATAAACCAGCTCGATAGGCTTCGCGCAAAGCAATCATGCTCTCTACTCATTTGGGATAGGAAGCGCCTATTATATCGCGATTTATTTGCCAATAAATATGCCACATTAACTATTTATAGCTAGCTACAATCCCGCGTGCCAGGAGATCCCCACGAAATTAAATGGACTATTTAGTTGATTGTCTATTTTTTGTTTATACCTTTCGCACTGAGGAAGCGCGCAGCGCTGTCTCGAAGTGTCGCGAAAGGTCCCTTCGAGAACCTCAGGACAAGCCCTTCGCCTCAGAACAGGCCCTTCGAGACGCACGCAATGCGGCTCCTCAGGCTGAACTGGATTTAATTAATACAAATTTCTTAGCTACTCATTTTCGTGGGGATATATCAGCTCGGGATTGATTGAGGTGTCTACTCATCCTGCTTATTATTTTGAGTAACGTATAACCTCTGGAAGATGAAGGCTCAAACCCACCATGACGATGTGAGCATGAGGTTGATAATGACCTCTTAAAAACTCGCCCGATACAGGTTCTGCATTAGTCCAAGAAGCATTTTGGTACTGTGTAAACTGATAGGTGAATAAAAGATCTAAATTTTCAGTGAAACTAGCTGCCGCTCCCGCTTTCAAGCCGCCTCCGACTAACCATTTGCTAAAATGCCCACTAACCCCTTCATTACCAGCCGTATCATTGGAATTAATAATAAAGCGACTTGTTGAAACGCCTGGACCAGCAAACACTTTCACATAAGGATTCATCTGATAAGTGGGTAAAAGAAAAATTGAAAAACCATTTTCGAGTTTTTCTTTTGCATTGACATTCGCTAAAAACGACCAGTTATTAATCCTATATAGCGCTCTTCCAGTAAATAAATCAGCATTTCCTTCAACAGCGACGCTTATTTGCTCTTTAAAATCAAAATCATAGCCAGCAAATAATTGTCCATGAAAACCGCTATAGCCGCTATGGTAATTAGCAGAAGTCAGGGCAGTGCCCGCTAAAGGATAATCTAAATTCTTTTTAATATTGGTTGAGTTGATCCCCAGATTTACTCCGCCATACCAGCTAGCATGCGCATCGATCGTTAATAAACATGCAGCAATTATTAAAAAACGCTTGTTCATATTGTGCCTCATTTATAAAATACTCGGAATGGTAATTGCGTTTGACGTTTGGCTAAATCCGCCCCGAACAACTGTAATCGATACAACCTGTTGCTGGGGTAAAAAAAGATTAGAAATGACAAAACGTCCATGTGCTCTATCTAAAGCAGCTATCGCACCTGGTACACCATTGACAAGATAAACATCATTATTAAAAACAGCACTATCCAGCCCTGCGTAATAAATAAATGCCACGGTGGGATTCAAGCGATTCCGATCTGCTCTGAGTAGTACCGGTGCTGTTGGTGAACTCAGACCGATTGAGAAATTATTTGCGGAAGTCGTAAAAAACGTCCCATTTGCGGATCTAACCATAATGCGTGCACTCGCTGTATTGATTGCAGGCACAGTGACCATCGCTGTTCCATTATTAGGAACAGCGGATAAAAGAGCGAAGGGATAAGACAGTCCTCCATCGATTGATAATAAAATATCAACAACTGTCGCATTCACTGGAGGCACATCGGTGTTCGCCACATTCCAAGTCACCGGTAATTGCGCCCCACTTAACCAGACAATGTTAGGTGCGGTAGGATAGGTTAATATAAAGGGACCCGATGACGCATCCGTGGTCAGGGTTACATCCACATAACTGTTGCAGGAACCACCGGGAGTATTCGCGCGAACTGTCGTTCTAAAATTCATAGTTCGTGTTACCGAAGGCACAACCTCCCAGGTAAAGGGCCCGTTATTCGCTATTGCCGCTAAATTGGGGAAAAATCGTGTCGGCGAGACTGAAGGTGAGATACTGCGGAAGTTAGGTCCATCAGGAGAGTCACTTAATGGGGGCTGAATAGAGATTTGATTATCCATCTGCTCCCAAGTATAAGTTAATACATTATTGCCACCATTATTCGTAGCAATGGTGGTTAAGGCAAAAGGCGTATTCGCTGGTACAACCGCAAAACCATTGGTAGAAAGAATAGTCGGCGCTTGAGGAATGGGAGTTTCAACAGGACAGGTGCCTCCTTGACCTGATACAAAGTCCCCCATTTCTTGTAAAGAAATACCATGAAAATAAGGGCTAGAATTCATTTGAACATTGGGAGGACAAATGCCTGCATAACCCATAATTGTACTACCACTTCCAGGTTCTACAGCGGTAGCAGGATTTCTTTTGCAATCATTATCTTGCGTATGATTCGCACCAAATTGATGCCCTATTTCATGAGCGAGAAAATCCACATCAAACGGATCGCCAATGGGCTGTTCCCCTCCCGTTACACCCTCTGCTTTTTCACTGGAGTTACAGACACACCCCAGAGTAGCCAGGCCACTTCCTGCCGCATCAACCACATGGCCTATGTCATAATTTGCCGCCCCAATCACTGCTGTTACATTCGCTTGGTTTTCAACTAAAAGGATTGGTGGTCTTCCACTTGTATAGGGCTGAGTAAGCGGATCCGTATAAATAATTTGGTCATTGTTAGGGATAATTTGCAGGGTAATCGCCATATCAGTTTCATAGACTGCGTTCACCCTATTCACGGTGGTTACTTCCGCTGCGAGCGCTAAAGGAACTGTTCCCCCGTGAAATGCAGTGTATTGCGCTGTGGCCGCCATAGCTAAGCGATAGGTTTTAAGGTTGCAGGCATTGAAATTTGCAGAGGGTCTTAACTGACGAAGATGTTTTATCGGTTTAGATTGCCCCGTTACTCCGCACTTCATGTTCTTTTTACTAACAAAATCCTTTTGTTTATAAACCATATAATACTGCGTATTGTCCTTTTCCAAGGGATCAATAAACACTGTATTTTTACCTGGACTCAAAATCATTGCATGAAATCCATGCGGGGTAATATCAAATTTCACCAATTCAGCGGACTTCCCCACACCATAACCATCATAGGTTTTGATTTCGGGAAATTTGGCCGCCAATTGCGGATGCATGGTGGTATTTTCTACAACCCTGTATTTTCTCATCGAGCCATCGGGTAGAGGAAGTTCGATAAGAACTGGCACCCCCGCCCTTAATCCCCCTCGAAGAGGCACCTTTTCTAAGGCGCTGTAAAGGCGATTGATATTAATTTCGACCGTACGATAATGCTTAGCTTGAATAAGCCGCTTGCCATCGAGAGGTATAGACGCAGGTTTAACATCTTTGATGATATTATTGATAACTTTATAATTCTGCGCTGAAACTAAGGAAGAAAAAGCCAATAAAAATACAGCAATAAACATCCTTGTCATGGGGTGATCTCGAAAAAACGAAGGGCTTAATTTAACAGTAAACTTGGGGAATTTACAATCCAAATAACTGACGAAAAAACAGCCGCTATACTCCCTACCATAATATTTTCTTCATAATTGATTGATATAATAATCATATAAAATTCATGCAAATTGGAGAATAAAATGCCTGGAGTTGCAGAGCAATTAGACTATTTAGCTGGATTACAAGAGTCAATGGAACACGCTTCGACAATTATTCGGAAGCAATTAGCCGAAGGGGCACTAATAAAATTACAGGGTGAGGTTGGTGATTCTTTTATGTTATCTATTAATAACAGGGATGCAATACGTGAATTACGTTGGCGGAATTATCAACAACTTCAAAACGATTCAGATGCTTCCAGTGAGGATACTTCATCCACAAAATTAACGTTATTTATATTGATTGGTAACCGTTTCGTTGCTAAAGAAAAAGTCACCGAACAGCGTCCTAAAGAAGAAGAACTTAAAAAATTAATCCAGCAACAAAAAGAACTTATTTTTAGTCAATATCTAGCAGGAGCAACACGTGAGTATCTTGAAGCATTTAAGCATAATCCAAATCAACAGTTTTCACGACAAACAATTTTAGATAAGGCAATCGAACTGTACAAAGAACAAATTTATAAGATTGCATTGTTAGAATATGAAGTTGTTAACTTAGTTGGATATTATGCTCGTCTTAGAGGTAACTCAGCCAGATCTCCAGACGAAGGAAAAATAGAAAAGCTTCTTGCTATAGAAAAAACATTCGACAGTTACTCCTCCTCGCAAAGTAGTTATAACTTCGACCTTTTTAAATTTAATAACATTGAGTCTCTTTATTATGAACTGCAATTGGCGGAAAATCTTTCTGCTGAAAACCTAGAGGAAAACTTAAAAAGTTCTCTTAATCTAGGCAAACCAAAAACCCTTCAAGATAGCCTGCATAACCAAATTTTAAGCAATATTTTTGCTGAAAATTTGATAACCTTAGCCCCTCAAAAAGCTTTAAGCACCCTACTTAAAGAAACAGAACAAATGATGGCAACAATTACTACCCCCGAAGAGGTTGGTGAGACAGCCCCAATCGGACTCCCAGATGAAAGTATTATAAAACTAAGAACTATTGTAGCTGAGTATGAGGCCTATCTTAATGGAATTATAGTTCAAGAAAGTGTTGACTATCCAAACAGAAAGGATGGGGCAGTAGACAACAGAAAAAAAGCCCTAGAAAGAATTATTCTCGATGTGAATAATGCAACTAAGCTTACCCCCCATCTAAAAAGCGTGGTAAAGGACGCAGTGGATGAGATCATAGCAAATGAGCCTACATGGTTTGAAAAATCCTTACTTGATCAAATTTTAGATATTATTTTCGCTAGACCTCTATTTAGGTGGATGTTTGGCTCCAAACCACAAGCTCAAAGCGATTTACACCAACAATCAGAAACTTTAGCTCCGGAAAACCCTCAAGATAAAAAGGATGATAGTAAAGACGAGGACAAGGCACCGCAAAACCACACCCAAACCCCTTAGGAGAGGAGGCATTGTAGCGGGTTAAATTCGGGCGCAAACTTTGTAGGTTGGGCCAGGGCGCAACCTACAATTCAACTATCAGTTAGCGGAATTGAAATTTACATATTTAAAAATATTCCAATAATTACGCCAAGAAAAATTAAACCTCTTAGATAGGGAGCTGAACGTCTATTTGTATACAAAATATAGAGATAGGAAAAAGGGTGCCGATAGATCAGGCTACGAATAATTTTTTTACTTACCGGTACCGTATCTCCCTCTAGCGGATACTCGTGTATTCTTATACTCGGCCCGTCATTTGCCTCGATGATTACTCCTCGAGATTGTCCAATAGGTACATTGATATCCGTACACTGTACATCAAATCCAACGAGCTTTAAATTTAACTCTGTGGCAGCACGAATGAGCAGCTGGCTATTTTCTCGATTTATCTTCTTTGCCAAGGATTTATAAGTTCCTCCTCGGGTTGCATTACAAGCATAACAGAGGCCCACCACTTCATCTTTCTTAGGTACATAATTTAGATCCATGCCAAGTTCAGCCAGTTTAAATTGGCACTCTTCGTCGATCACAATGGGGCCTAAACTGTCACTTAGTTTTATGCGTTGCGAATTACTCAAATCGATGAGCGCTTGCAAATTGTGGTCGCCATCGCCGATAACCTGTGCCGGATAACGCTGGATCACACCGAGTATACGGTTGTTAAAAATTAACACGCGATAAGCGTTCAAATTAGCGTGGAATTCCTCAATAGAAATATATTCACTGTCGACAATATTTTTAGCAATATAGTTTTTTAATTGCTCTAACGTTTGAATATTGCATAATACATTTTGACCCAACTTGCCGGTTTGCGGCTTTGCGACAAGGGGAAAGGATAAGCCTGCTATTTTTTCTTCAAGCATACCATATTCATATTCAGAAATATGAATAAAGGTTGCTTTGGGTACTGGAAATCCGGCTCTTCCCAGCACTTTATTCATCGTATGTTTATTCCTGGCTAGATGGATGGAGCAGCTATCGTTGAATGGTGTTCCGCTGCCACAGAAATAAAAATTACGCTTCCAAAGTTTTAATTTAAATCCCTCAATTTCAGGTACCTCTTCAACCGGGAAGAGCAATTTCTTAGCACTTTCATAATAACAGCGTGCATTTTTATTCATGGGTTTACTCAAAGATACAGCTCCTTGTAATCTCTGATTAGCTCATCACAGTTTAATTTGCTTCATTAACCATAGATAGAGTAGTTGCTTTTTCTTGCAATAATAAATCGATGCGCTTTGCAGTATCTGCAATTCGGGGATCAGATAAAATTGCGCAGACAGGCAATTCTATCGCAAATTTGTCCCGCAACTTTGAAATAACATGCATTGCTAAAAGTGAATTACCCCCTATTGACGCAAAACTATTATTAACCCCGATAGGCAAATTAAAGATAGCTTCCATTATTTCGATCACCTCTTTCTCTGTGGAAGTATGGGGCTTTTCTATTTTATTGACTGAGCAGGAAACAGGTTTGTTATAATGCTCTAATCGTTTTCTATCTATCTTCCCACTATCCGTTAAGGGCATCTTTTCAATAATATTAAAGACAGAAGGCACCATCTGCGGAGGAACTCTTTCTTGGAGGAATGAGTAAATAAGATTAATCATTTTGTCATCTTTTTTCCCTTCTACTACAATAAAAGCCTCCAAATGCTTCTCTGAAGCAGCGTCTTTTTTAGCAATAACTACCGCTTCCTTAATCTCAGGGTATTTAATTAAATGGGATTCAATTTCTTTAGGCTCAATTCTAAATCCGCGAATCTTTAGCTGCGCATCCTTGCGTCCGAGGAAAACAAGATTACCGTCAGGAAGAGCTTTTCCCAAATCCCCCGTTTTATATAACTGTGAATTGGGTTCCTTGCTCCAAAGATCTTCAACAAACTTCTCTTGCGTTAATTCATCGCGATTAATATATCCTTTAGCGAGTGAGGCTCCGCCTATATAGATTTCACCTGTTTCCCCAGCCTGAACAGGCTGCATTTTATTATTTAATATCATTATGTTGGTATTGAAAATAGGTTTGCCAATCGGCGGATAATCGGGCCACTCTGTCACTTTCTCAGGAAAAGTGTAGGAAGTAACCACATGAGTTTCGGAAGGCCCGTAATAATTCAATAATCGACAGGAAGGAAGTTGGGTAAAAAAAGATAAAATTGCAGGGCTTACAATAAGCTGCTCACCGGCAATAATAATTTCTTTTAGAGAAAAGAAATATTTTTTTTCTACGGGTGCGGAAGCCAAGGTTTTTAAAAAGGGCACGGGCAATACTAATTGCTCAATCTGATGATCTTTTACAAGCTTAGAAAATTGCCAAGGATCCATCCTATCATGTTCTGAAATAAGTACTAAAGTCCCACCAGAAATGAGTGCAGAAAATATTTCTAGAAAACTCATATCAAAACTAAGTGCCGTGAACTGTAGAACATTTCGTTTTTCGGGATTTTTTCTTTGCTGCCAATGCATTAAATTCGTCAGGGCTTGATGAGGTAACATGACGCCTTTGGGTTTACCTGTTGACCCAGAGGTATAAATTAAATAGCCAAGATTAGCTAAATTGATCTCTACTTGAGGATTTTCAGCGTCCAAATCTTTTGATGCAAAGTCAATAATATCTTCTATAAAAAAGGTTTTCTTCGCATGAAAGGGAAGGTCTTTTGCTAATTTTTTATGAGATAAAATAAAGTCGGACTTCGAATCTTCAAACATGAATTGCAAACTTTTGGTAGGATAATTACTGTCTAAAGGTAGATAAGCCCCACCTGCTTTTAAAATTCCGAGCAATCCGACAATCATTTCGATGGAGCGTTCAATATAAATTGCAACAACCTTATTCGCTGTAATCCCTTCCTTAATTAAGAAATGAGCAACTCGGTTCGCCTTGGCATTTAATTGTGCATAAGTTATTTCCTCACCCTGATAACTTAAAGCAACTGCATCTGCATTTAGCAAGGCTTGTCGTTCAAATAGCTGATGCGTGTAGAGGCAAGGAATAGTCTCTTTTTCGACGACATTAGATTTTTTAAAGGTTTTTTGGAACCCGGCTTCGGTTGCCTCTAAATGTTGATAGTCTTCGATTTGTAGTATTTCATGTAAAGAAAGTCCTTGCTCGGCACCCAAGATCTCATCTTGTTTTTTTAATAAATGATCAATAGCAACCCCTTCTCGAGTTTTGGTTTGCTCAACATTACCTATCTGGGCAGAGTAATTGTTAACAATCTCGTGGAGTTCTGAACGTTGCGCTAAAACCTTCTCACCTACAGAAAGCTTCTGTGATTTATCAACCGCTTCATGATATTTATTTCGTGCCCAAAGCAAAGCTCTGTGCAATTTTTCAGAATTATTTTTTTGATAGCAATGATCAGTGAGAGCCAAGAGGAGGCCATAAGCAATGACTTCTCCGACCAAAGCTTGAGACCAATATTGCCCCGTGAAGGATTTTCCGAAGAGTTTATGTTCCGAATCATTTATTTTTTCTACAACACGCTCTAGATCTTTAAAAAGCGCTTTTTGCTCTAAAAAATTAGAGAAAAAACGTTCGAGACCTAGGTTTTTTCCTTGCATTCGCGAGCCAAGGTACATGTTTAATGCTTCTGTTGGGCCCTCAAAAATCCTAAAGACACGCGCATCCCGAAAAAGCTGTGAAGCACCATTCCCCTCTTCATAGCCTCTAGCCCCTAGCGTTTGTACTAGAAGATCGGCAACCTTACCCAAAAATTCTGAGCCCAAGATTTTAGAAACAACAAAGGCCTCCTCAGGCACAAGCGCAATATCGCTGTCATAGGCAGTTGCAATGGTATAAACGAAATTCTCTAAAGCCTCTATTAGGGCGGTTATTTCACTTAAACGAACCAAAGTAACAGGGTTATCGATAAGAAAACCAGTCACAATGGAGCGTCTTTCTGCATAACGATGCATCAACTGAACACAGCGTTTCATAGCACCTATACTTGCTGCAGCCAGACATAGCCTGATAAACATCATATTGTCTTGAGCGATTTCCATGCCTTGGCCGGGTTGACCTAGCATGTTTTCGGCAGAAACTTCTATGTCATCTAAGTAAATGGTATGTTTAGAGAATCCGCGTAAGCCCATGGTTGGCGCCGCTGCGCCGATATGCAGACCTTCGGTTCCTCTTGGCACTAAAAAGCCACTCATTCCAAGCCAATTATTGTTTGCATCGACTTGTTGGACATAAATGGCAATAAGCTCTGCTGAAGCAGCCATACCTACCCAACGTTTACTGCCTCTCAATAACCATTTGTCGTTCTGATGAGGGCTTGCGACCGATTTCATTGCCCTTGGGTTAGAACCAGCGGCAGATTCAGTCATTGCACCTGACATAAACATCTGACCTTTAGCCAGTTTATTTAGATACTGCTTTTTCATCGTTGCCGAAGCATAGTTCTCTAGAGTATGAGCGCCTTGAATTGTTTCGATGATAATAGTAGTGAGGGTTAAATCAATTGCAGCGAGTTGCTCAATCACCCGCAGCATATCAACTAATTTTAATTCTAATCCTCCATGCTTTCTCGAAATATGCATACCAAAAAATCCTTGATTCGCGAGATCCATGAAAACATGAGGCGGGAAAGCACCTTGTTTATCGGCTAAATAGGAATCAAGATGAGTAGAAGAATAGTGTCTAAGCCAATGAATTAGTGAGTCAGCGCTCTTTTTGCTATGTTCTGAGTGATTCATGTCATTACTCCCTTAACAACCAGATTATAGCAATTGTAAATAGTGAACTACTGCGTGACTAATCATCTCTTAGTCTGGTTGTGGTAGAATAGAATAAAAATTAAAAAACAATTTTATCTTAGGCTATATTCAATACAAAGACTCACTTAATAGTAACGTCATAAATTGTAATGGCACAAAGTGCCTTTATAATACATGGTTATGCAAAAATTGTAAAATATGTTGAAAATACAGATAGTAACGGTGAATATTAATCAATATGGACTACAAAACGCTTTTATCACTATGCTTAAACCATTCGGACAATTTAATTTTAATCTTGTCTAGTCAACTACATATTGAAGAAATTAATCCTACTGCAATTCAAATCTTAGGATGGAAAAAAGAAGAGGTGTGTAATAAACCCATTGATAGCGTATTTAAACACTATGCAATGAAGCCTTTCATTAAATCAACACAAGCCCTAAAAAAAGAACAACAACTTAGCTTAACTCATCGCGGCTTCAAAATTGATTGGCGAATTACTCCTGTTTATGACAAGGAAAGTAAGCAAAATTTAATTTTTGCCCTAGGAAAATACACCAAAGAATTAACAGCTAAACAAGTTGAATACTTACAATTAAAAAATGTGGTCAAATATGCCCCAGGACTTTTCTATTGGAAAGATAAAAATAGTGTTTATTTGGGTTGTAATGAAGGATTTGCCAATTTAGCAGGTTTGGAATCCAGTGCAGAGGTGGTCGGAAAAACTGATTTTGATCTCATCTGGAAAGACAGAGCCCAGCTCTATGTAGATGTTGACCAAGAGGTAATTAGAACAGGAAAAGCGCGCTTAAACCATGAGGAGAACATTGCTGTTTCACAAGGCCAGACCATTACCGCCATCACCAATAAAGTACCAATGTATGATAATCAACATAATGTCATTGGTATCTTAGGCATTACGACCAATATCACAGAGCAAAAACGATTATTAGAAGACCTCAAACGCGCCAAAGAAAATGCTGAATCGGCTAACCAAGTTAAAACAGAATTCATTGCTAATATGAGTCATGATATTCGCACCCCTTTAAGCGGTATTATTGGCATGTCTCGCTTCTTAGAAGAAAAAGCCAGCAATGAGGAAGAAAAACAATATGCACGCTGGGTAAATGAAAGTGGGGAACAACTACTCAAACTTCTGAACGGAGTGCTTGATGTGGTTTCCGCGGCTCATCTTTCTGAACACGACATTCAAGCAGAGTGCTTTAACCTTCGTCAGAGTATTAATGACATTGTTCAGCTTGAAAAACCAACTATTTTTCAGAAAAACCTTAAATTTAAGGTAGATATCGATGAGGAAATTCCACAATTTATTGTCTGTGACCGCTTTAAATTAAACCGTATTTTGCTTAACTTAGTCGGAAATGCCATTAAATTTACCGAGCATGGCTATATTGGGCTTAGTGTCAAACAAATTAGTAAACAGCAAGATATCGTCAACCTTAAATTTAGCGTTAGCGACACAGGCCCGGGGATTCCTAAAACCTTACAATCCAAAGTCTTTGAGCGCTTTTATCGGATTAGTCCTTCTTATAAAGGTGACCATCAAGGGCATGGTGTAGGACTGCATATTGCTGAAAAATATGTAGCACTAATGGGCGGGGAAATTGAGTTAGAGAGTGTTGAAGGGAAAGGAACGACCTTTTATTTCACCATTTCCCTAGCAATCGGTGAAGAAAAAAATGCGAATATTCCAATTGAATCAAAAACTGTCCTTTCAACCTCTGAGTCTTCACTAGAACAGAACACCCCTTCTCAAATCTCTCTTTTATTGGTCGAAGATAATGATATTGCTTTACGTATGATCGAATTAATCGCAGAAAAAGCCGGTTGTCGTTATATTTCCGTCACTGACGGTGAGCAAGCTCTGGCTTTAGCTAAATCGAAAGAGTTTGATCTAATTATTACTGATATTGGCCTACCGGGCCTATCAGGCAATGAATTAACTAGTCGCATTCGTGATTGGGAAAAAGAATTGCATAAGGCACCTATTCCGATTGTGGGTTTGACTGCGCATGGTCTAGTCGAGGCGAAAAATGAGTCCATTCAAGCAGGCATGAATCAAGTACTTTCTAAACCTATTACCTTACCTGTACTGAAGACGGTTCTTAGCCAATTGCTACCTAGACAGTTTTCCAAAAATGAAATAAAGGGTGATACGAAAGAACAATCACTCAATTTTGCCAATACTGAAGAAGAGAAGTTATTTTTCCTGAATAATCATCCTAACTTGGACATCGAGCTTGGACTTTATAACTTCGGAAATGAGGCTGTTTTGCGAGACTTATTGACCTCAATGCATGCAGAAGAAATTCCTCATACCTTAACCAAGTTAGAACAGGCTTACTCTGAATTAAATTGGAAAAAGATTGAAGCCCTGGCTCATAAATTGAAAAGTAGCGCCTTGTATTGTGGTACCGAAAAACTGAAATTCGCATGCCAATATTTAGAGTGCTATCATAAGTCAGGACAGACTCAATTCCTGGAGCCGTTGTATCAGCAATTAATTACAGTTCTCAATGAAACAGAGCAGTTCATCAAAAATTGGTTAGAGGGTCACTGACCTAGCGTTTCTGAAGGTTTCTTCTTTAAAAATCGTATCACTCTTTCTCAGAAAGACTTTAAAAAAATTGAGTGATAATTGTGAAAATTTAACCATGGATTTGTCGAGTTAAGCAGATAATTAAGAATCGCCCCTTTCAATACCCTGATTCCTGAACCACTTATTTTTGAGACTATTCCATTCCTACAAATTTGCCTTTTAAATAAAGCCAACCTAATCTTAGGCTAGGGATTGTATTTGAATCATTCAAGGAGATTGTCATGTCGCATAATAAAAAACGCGAAAAATTCAAAAATGAATCACAAGATGCACGTCGCCGTGACGAACATAAGGTCGTGCATCCAGATGATAAATCAGGCAAAAATGCACACCATCAAAACGAAAAAAGATTAAGTAAATAACAAAATTTCCTGACTTATAAAGATCATCGGGGAATTTTTAAGACCGTCTAAATCCGTAGTAATTGCCATCCTTGCGAAGGCAGGGATGACAATAACTTTGGGGGAGTTACAAGCGATTGACCTCAATGCTTGGAGGAAACTATAGAATTTACAAGATATAACGTGCTAAATCTTCATCAGCAACTAATTTTCCTAAATGTGCATCAACATAAGCTGCATTGATATGTACTTCCTCACCTGATTTTTCTGTAGCCTCAAAAGAAACTACTTCCAGCAAACGCTCCATGACGGTGTATAAACGGCGAGCACCTATATTTTCAGTACGTTCGTTAACCTTCCAAGCAACCTCAGCGATTCGTCGAATTCCAGTATTGTCAAAGGTCAAACTCAAACCCTCCGTTTCCATCAAAGCGGTATACTGTTCCGTCAATGAAGCACTAGGCTCAGTTAAGATACGGACAAAATCGTCGACGCTAAGTGCTGACAATTCGACACGAATGGGTAAGCGGCCTTGTAATTCCGCAATTAAATCAGAAGGCTTGGCAACATGGAAAGCACCCGAAGCAATAAATAAAATGTGATCGGATTTGATCATACCGTATTTCGTTGAAACCGTAGTACCCTCGACTAAAGGCAAAAGATCACGCTGTACTCCTTCGCGTGAAACGTCACCGCCGCTGCCATTCTCGGCACGCTTGGCCACTTTATCCAATTCGTCGATGAAAACTATTCCATTTTGCTCAATATTTTCGATCGCGCGAATTTTAATGTCTTCTTCATTGATTAACTTGGCAGCTTCTTCTTCACGCAAAATCTTCATCGCCTTTGCAATGGTCAGTTTACGTGTTTTGGTGCGGTTAGAACCCATTTGTTGGAACATCGACTGCAATTGGCTAGTCATTTCCTCCATGCCAGGAGGGGCCATGATCTCAACACCAACCGCACTTGCAGACACCTCAATTTCAATCTCATTGTCATTCAAAAGACCTTCGCGCAATTGCTTACGGAAAATTTGGCGTGTTGAATTTTCTTTTTCACTTGGCGTTAAACTACCTCTTGCAGGCGGTAATAGGACATCTAAGATCCGATCTTCTGCAGCATCTTCAGCCAAATTTTCAACTTTTTTCATTGCCCATTCGCGCTCTTGCTTAACAGCAATATCCCCTAGATCTCGAATAATCGAATCGACATCTCGCCCCACATACCCTACTTCGGTAAATTTAGTGGCTTCTACCTTGATAAAAGGAGCTTGAGCAAGCTTGGCTAGCCGTCTGGCAATTTCAGTTTTACCAACCCCTGTTGGCCCAATCATTAGAATGTTTTTAGGCATAATTTCGTTACGCAGCACCGGATCTTTAATTTGCATACGTCGCCAACGGTTACGTAAAGCAATAGCAACTGCGCGTTTAGCATCATCCTGACCAATAATGTGCTTATCCAATTCCTGCACAATTTCTCTAGGAGTCATCATTACGTTATTCACTATCGGTATCCAATTCTTCAATGGTTAAATTGTGGTTGGTATAAATACAAATATCTGCAGCAATATTTAAACTTTTGCGCACGATATCAAGCGCTGATAATTTTGTGTTTTCAATCAAAGCACGGGCAGCGGACTGCGCAAAAGGCCCGCCGGAACCAATAGCAATTAATCCCTCTTCCGGTTCAATGACATCCCCATTACCCGTAATAATGAGCGAAGCATTTTTATCGGCTACTGCTAAAAGTGCTTCTAAACGTCGTAACGCTTTGTCGGTACGCCAATCTTTGGCCAACTCAACGGCGGCACGAACTAAGTGGCCTTGATGCATTTCCAATTTTCTTTCAAAACGCTCAAACAGTGTAAACGCATCGGCAGTTCCACCCGCAAAACCAGCGATTACATTATCTTTATAAAGGCGTCTTACTTTACGTGCATTGCCTTTCATGACGGTGTTACCCATGCTAACTTGCCCATCACCGCCAATAACCACTTTTTTTCCCCGTCTTACCGACAGGATGGTCGTACCTCGATATTGTTCCAAAATACATCCCCATTACAGACTAAACTCCTAAAATGGGGATCAGAAAAGAAAAATCAATGGCTGAGAAAAATTATTTTAGTTTTTTAGAGTAGGTTGGCATTTATCGCAGAAGCCTTTCAATTCAATAGCGCCTTGGCCAAGATGAAAATGATTAGCCTGCGATAATTTCTGAACAAGCTCATGCATTGCTTTATCGTATAACTCATTGACTTGATGGCAATTATTGCAAACCATCAGCACCTCAGAAGCCTGATGTTCGGCAGGCTCGTGGCAAAGCGTGTATGATTGAATCGATTCAATTTTATGCACTACACCATAATCCGCAAAATAATCGAGTACGCGATAAACGGTTGGCGGTTGAGCGTTTAGCTTAATCTGCTGCAATTTATCTAAAATCTCATAGGCTTTAAGCGGTTTTTTTGTGCTCCATAAGATAAATAAAATACTCTTACGTAAAGAGGTTAGCTTAAGTCCGATTTCCGCACAATAATTCCGGAATAAGGTGGGATAGTTCATTTTATTTGCTGTAATAAATAGGATCTAAGTATAACAATACTTCATAATGCTATTTATGAGTATCTTCGCCCATAAATGACACGCCATGCAATAAAGGAGCAAGGTTTAGATGCTCTGCTAAACTTTGACCAACATCAGCAAAGCTATCGCGACGACCTATAAAACGACTACTAAGCTTCTCCCCATAAACTAAGACAGGAATATGCTCCCTCGTATGGTCAGAACCTGGAAAGGTGGGATCGCAACCATGGTCTGCAGCAAGAACAACTAGATCATCCGCCTTAAGCAGCTTGAATAACTCAGGAAGACGTTGATCAAATTGCTCCAGTGCATGAGCATAGCCTGCAACATCACGTCGATGGCCATAAGAGGAGTCAAAATCAACAAAATTAGTGAACACCAAACTTCCAGGAGGAGCCGTTTCCATTGCTGTTAAGGTAGCATCAAATAGCGCTTTATTGCCGTCAGCTTTGATTTCCTGAGTAATACCTTGGTGCGCAAAAATATCGGCAATTTTCCCGATAGCGATCACTTCTCGGCCAGCCTCTTTCAAAAAATCTAATAAGGTAGGCGCGGGAGGTAAGGTCGCATAATCTCGACGATTACCAGTACGCGAAAAACTGCCTGGTTTACCAATAAATGGCCTCGCTATCACTCGACCAATTTGATAATCATCCACTAAATCACGAGCGATTTCGCAAATTTCTAATAATCGACTTAAACCAAAAGACTCTTCGTGTGCCGCAATCTGAAAAACAGAGTCTGCTGAAGTGTAAACAATGGGTTTACCCGAACGAATATGCTCTTCACCTAACTCATCGATGATTTTGGTTCCTGAAGCATGTTTTTCACCCAAAACACCCGGTAAATTCGCTTTCTTGATCAACTCATCAATTAATTTTTTGGGGAAACAGTTTTCTTGATCAGGAAAATAACCCCAGTCAAAAGTCACAGGAACACCAGCTAACTCCCAATGACCGCTCGGCGTATCTTTCCCAAGACTTTGCTCGACAGCATAGCCGTAATAACCTCGTGGTGGAGTCACAGTAGAGAGATCAATTAACCGAATCCCTGAGCTCGCCAGCGCCGCCTGATAAAGACCTAGGCTGGTTAAATAAGGAATATTTAACGGCCCTTTTCGTAAACCGTCTTTATCAGCACGGCCCTCATTACAGGCTTGATGAATATGGGCAAAGGTATTTGCCCCTGCATCTCCATAACGGTCGGCATCGAGACTAGCACCAATTCCCATCGAATCCATTAATAAAATACAAACACGCCCAAGCATATTTATTCCTCTATTTGGCGACAATGCGTTTCTTTTAAACCAAATAACACTGCTAAGGCAATAATTAATCCAATTGGAAAAATTAAACCAGCGTATTGGTAATCACCTAAAGAATAGACTGGAACACCATCTGCCATTTGCATTTCACCGTGTTGCATTAGCAAGAAGCTAAATAAAATTTGGTAGATGACGCAGCCGCCTTGGGTCAAAATAGAAACAACGCTCACTGCAGAAGCAGTCATCGATGGAGAACTGCTTTCAGCCACTAGAGCATAGCTAATGACTTGTGCTGCAGTAAAAAATCCTAGAAGCAGAAATAAAATTTTCATCACTGGCAAAGAAACAGGAACGAATAAGATAGCAAGCATTGTCAGCAAAGAAGCGATTACACCTGCTTTCATTGGCAGAATACGTAAACCCAATTTATCCGAACACCAACCGATCAGTGGGCCGCCAATAATCGCGCCTAAAAATAACATGGAGTTAACTACTGCAGCATCTGCTTTCGATATGCCCATTTTCTGGACCAAATAAAGAGAGCCCATCATCGCACCATAGACAGCAATGGCCATGTTCATCAAACTCGTATAAAGTGCTGCTCTCAGGTTTTGAGAATTAAGATAAGCTTTTTTTGCCGTCGCTAGCAAACCCAGCTTTCGTTTATTTTGACTCGTCGTTTGAGCTTTATCAATGATGCCAAAATACATCACAACGAGCATAATCATTCCCAGCCAACCCACTTGCATTAAAGCTTCACGCCAGCCAATTTGCGCAACTAATTGGGTGAGGGGGTACTGAGCTAACATACCGCCAGTCATTGCGATAGTTACAATAACGCCGGTAATAAGGGCCATTCGCTTCGGTGGAAACCAACGAGATGCAAGGCGAATAGGACCAAGAAAGCAAAAAGCACTACCGATACCCGTTACAAAACGACAAAATAAAGCCAAATAAAACGATTGCGCATGCGCTAAAATAAAAGTGCTCAGTACACAAAGTAACATAGCCACGAGGATGGTTTTTTTGGTAGAAAATCGATCTAGAACAAAACCGGCGACAAAAAGAAAAATAACATTCGACACATAGTAAATGCTTGACAAATAAGCCATCTTGTCAGCTTGTACATGGAAATCCTGCATAATATTATCGGCAATTGATGCAAACATATTGCCTTGAATAAACTCATAAAAGAAAAATAAGGACGCACTGATACATACCACCCATGGTAATAAAGAACTTCCTAGCTGTTCATTGGTTGTGTATTCTTCTACCATCCGCATACAAGCCCTCTCATTACATTCGTTTACAGTAAGTTTCACGAGTTAGTAAAACAGCTAACAATGCAGCTACCGCAGTTAAAGGGAAAATCCACATTGCATATTGAAAATCAGCTACCACATAGTTTTGAGAGGTAGCCCCCGCATGTTGCTGCATTAACAAACCGAAGAGCACCTGACCTATACCCCCTCCTCCCATAATGAGGACTGAGGCGATCCCTGTAGCAGCCCCTGTATTTTCTGAAGAATTAGATTCAGCAATTAAAGGATAGCTAACCACTTGCGCGCTGGTAAAAAACCCAAGAGCAAAGAAAAGAATGCTCAGCTGGGTCTGTGATAAATCAAGATCCATAAATAAAGGAATAACCGTCACTAAAGTTGCAAGAGCCCCTAAAATCATTAGGGGCTTACGACGGCCTTGAGTGTCTGAAAGCCAACCCACCAAAGGACAACCAATGATGCTACCGATAAAGATAAGACTAACTACGTTAGAGGCCGCCATTTCTGGCAAATGATGGACAACTTGTAAGTAACTTGCACCCCACAAGGCACAAAGGACCATAATCGGCAGATTTAACAAGGAGGTATAAAGCCCAGCAAGCCAATTTTGTGGATTGGTGAGCGATTGCAAAAAGCTTGAACCAATAGCTGTTTGATTGGAAATTTTAGTTACTATTTTCTGATTAGGCTTATCTTGAACAACAAGATAAATCCATACTAATAAAAAAGCACCCACCGCACCATCAATAAGCAAAGAATCCCGCCAGCCATAATATTCATTGAGGTGTGCAAAAGGAGTGTGTGCCATCATGCCGCCTAAGAATGCCATCGTGACGAGTAACCCAATGACAAAGGCTTGGCGACGCGGAGGAAACCAATGAGAAACCAAGACAACGCAGGAAAGAAAACAAAACGCGTTACCAATCCCCGAAAGAAAATGGAAAAAACAAGCTAATGCAAAAGAACCTGTCAGTGCAAATCCTACCGTACCAATCACACAAATTAACATCGCAATAAGAATCACTCTGCGCGTTGAGAAGCGATCCAAAATAATTCCTGCAGGAAGAAGGAAAAGAATATCAGCCCATAAATAGGTGCTCGACATCCAACTAAGTTGAGTGGCATCTAGATGAAAATCATCGCGTAGCGGCTGATTAATCACATCAAAAATATTGAGTTGAAAAAACTCATAAAAGAAAAATAACCCGGCCGATAAGCATACTAACCATGCCATTAGATCGCTTCGAGGCAATATTGTGCTCGAATCCACTGCGAGAGAATCGGACAAGGTAACTCCTTAGCAAAGGTTGTAAAAATTGCGGCGCATTGTACCAAAATTTGCATCTAAATGGTATCTAAATTGGGCAATTCTTTCACATATAATCTTAATTTATTAAATAACAGCTTATTTCCAGTCTTTTTAGCGGGACCTTAAGTTAAGGGCCTACAACATTTCACGATGGCAAGCTGAACAGGTACTCCACTCTAGCGCTTTAAAATCCAGTCTTAATTTTATGTTGCAAAACAATCTATTAAAGATACTATTGGAACTTTTAAAAAACCGACTCCAACAAATAAGGATAATATAATGATTCCGGTAAAAGGTTATGCCGCCCTAACTGTAAAATCGCCCTTAGAGCCCTTTTCTTTTGAACGACGCGATGTCAGTGATAACGATCTGCTAATAGACATTAAATATTGTGGCATCTGCCATTCTGATATCCACCAAGCTCGTGATGAGTGGGGTGGAGCCCTTTTCCCTATGGTTCCGGGTCATGAAATTGTCGGATTTGTTAGCCAAGTAGGTAAAAAGGTATCGAAATTTAAAGTGGGTGACAAGGTTGGGGTCGGTTGCTTTGTTGATTCCTGCCGCCGTTGCGAAAACTGTCAAGAAGACCTGCAACAATATTGCGATGAAGGAATGACACTCACCTACAATTGTATAGAGCGTGATGGTAGCACTTTAACCCAAGGGGGATATTCAACAAAGATTGTCGTTGATGAAAACTATGTGCTTCGTCTCCCAGAAAATTTACCTCTTGATGCCACAGCGCCTTTATTGTGTGCAGGAATTACCTTGTATTCGCCACTCAAACATTGGCACGCAGGCCCAGGTAAAAAGATTGCCATCGTTGGTTTAGGAGGCTTAGGTCACATGGGTGTGAAAATTGCCCATGCTCTAAAAGCCGATGTAACAGTGCTCAGTCATTCTTTAAACAAAGAAACTGACGCAAAGCGCATGGGTGCTAATCATTTTTATGCGACGTCGGATGTTAGCACTTTTACTAAATTAGCGAAAACCTTTGATCTTATTATTTGTACAGTCTCATCAGGTATTGACTGGAATCAACTGCTTACCTTACTAAAACGCGATGGCACTATGGTGGTAGTCGGTGTACCTGAAAATAATGTACCTTTACATGCCTTTTCATTGGTAAAAAATCGCCTCACTTTAGGTGGTTCGATGATTGGTGGGATAAAAGAAACTCAGGAAATGCTCGATTTTTGTGGTAAGCATAATATTATTTCTGATATCGAACTTATTCCTATCCAGAAAGTCAATGAAGCCTATGAACGCATTTTAAAAAGTGATGTTCGTTATCGTTTTGTTATTGATATAGCTTCTTTGGCCTAGAAAGTTGGGTCTTAACCTAATGGCGCTGCCTTAAGGATAAAAATCACTTCCGCCTACCTCTCGCAACTTGTTCGCGAGCTCCAGAGATCTGGGTATCGAATAAGATTGCGGCACGTAAGCGTGAATTAAACCTAGTCAAAAAATCCTTAAGACAACGCCATTGGGCCCAAACCCCGCTCATATAAAACCGAAACTTAATAGGAAGATAAAGGATGATCTATCGTTCAGATGTGGATGGATTAAGAGCGATTGCGATTCTATTTGTTTTATTTTTTCATAGCGGCCTGAAGCTTTTTCCTTCTGGGTTTATCGGCGTTGACCTTTTTTTCGTGATTTCTGGTTTTTTGATCACCAGCATCATCCATCACTCTATTCAGAATCAAAATTTTTCTTTCCTTGAATTTTATAGCCGTCGACTATGGCGTCTACAACCGGTGTTTATTTGCTTGCTTGTGGTAGTTACTCTTTGCGCCTTCGTTTTTTATTTGCCGGATGATTTAGTGCAATACGCCAAAAGTGCTCGAAAAACCTCCATTTTTACCTCAAACAGCTATTTCTCTCAGGTCACTACCGGCTATTTTGCAACTGCCTCTAATCAATTACCCCTCTTGCATACCTGGTCTTTATCAATTGAATGGCAATGCTATTTAGTGTTACCCATTGCTATCTATTTACTGAATCAATGGATTCCTAGACAACATATTAGCAAGCTTATTTATCTGCTCACCCTACTTTTTTTCGCTTTAGCCCTGTACTTTTCGGCTAACTTTGCAGAAAAAACTTATTATCAATTTTTAAGTCGTATTTTTGAATTTTTGATTGGTTCTTGTGTGGCAGTTTCTCCACGACGCTTTTCTGTGCCTAATCTTGTTTTAGATCTCATTGGTACACTGGCCTTTTTAACCTTAATTTATATCGCCACTCGCAGCAATATCAGTCTAGGTTTTCCCAATCATTACGCGTTTATTTTATGCGTCGCGACCGGCTTGCTGATTGCAATTGGGGAACATGAACCTAAACCATTTATCAGCCAATTACTGTCAGCAAAACCGATTGTTTTCATTGGGTTAATCTCTTATTCACTTTATATTTGGCATTGGCCTATTTTTGCGTTTATTCATTATGAAGGTCTTAAAGAAACGGCTTTTCTTACCTTATTCGCTTTTATTTTTTCTTTTGTTTTTGCCTATCTCTCTTGGCGATTTATCGAAAAACCAGCACGTAGATTAAAGCAGCTTCGGTTTAGCTATAGTCTTATCTATTTACTTATTTTACCCGTTGCAATAATGCATTTGAGCGCCTATATCATCAAAAAAAATGCGGGGCTGCCTTATCGTTTTAATGAAGAAGTAGTCAGAATTTATAAACAATTAAATCGCTATAATAGTTCGCAAAGACCTTTATGCATTGGTAAAAGAAATATTGATATCAATGCTGAATGTACACTTGGCGCAAAAAATTCACCTAGCAAAAAGGGGTTCATGATTGGCGACTCTTATTCAAATCATTATTGGGGCTTTATGGATACTTTGGCTAAAGATGCCAATCTTTCCATTCTTGCTCAAGCGACCTCATCCTGCCTTACTTTACCTGGTATATTTCTCTATGATTGGTGGTCATTTAAAAATGATATCTATCAGGAATGTTATGAACAAACAACCCGTTATTTTGATATGATAAAATCGAATCATTACGATTTTGTCATCATAGGCCAAACCTGGAAAAATTATTTAGGGCATAGCATTATTAATCAATTGCATGATCAATGCTCGGCTGAATTGACGCAAAAGCGAATTAAAGCAGCCTTAGATAAAGCCTTAGAAATTATTACTGCTTCGGGAGCAAAACCTGTTTTAATAAAAGCAACGGCCTCAACCCCTGAAAATCTTCACGATTGTTTTTTCCAACATATAAAACAAAGAACAAGTTATAGTCCAGAGCAATGTGATTTCAATTTGCAAACTAGTGCTGAGTTCTGGCTAAACAATTTATTTAAAGAGATGCAGAAAAAATACCCGCAACTTATTGTTATCGACCCTAAAAAGGTGCAGTGTTTAAATAATCGATGTAAAGCAGATATCGACGGGGTCCCTGTGTTTCGCGATATAGGTCATATAACGGATTATGCTTCTTATCAATTCGCAAAACTTTATTTACAACAATATAAAAATCCACTTATCAATTAAAAAGCCAGTTGGATAAATCAAACTGGCTTTTTAATATCGTGTTTAATGATTAACCTTCTTCATGGCATGATTTAAATTTTTCAGACCATTTCTCTTCTGCTTCTTGCATTTTCTTATGCAGTTGAGCTTTTTGTTGATCATTGAGTATATTCATAATTTGATTGGTTGCTGCAAGTTTTGCTTTCATGATATCGCCAAGCAATTGAGTTTTTTGATCAACTAAACCATTGACTGTCGATTGATCCATACTAGCAGATTGAACTTGCTGGCTAATTTGTTTTCTCAGATCACCCATTTGGCTAGCTTTATCAGCAATTGTTGATTTTAACTGCTCTAAGATTGGTTTTATTTTTGCTTTTTGAGAATCATCAAGATTTAATGATTCAACCATCTTTTTAACACCCTCTCCACAATGCTCAGAATCAGCAAAAACTGCTTGGCCTAATACGAGAGAAAAAGCGAACACCATTATCCCTAATAGTTTTTTATACATGATACTTTCCTTAGTTTATTGTTAGATACCGTTGCTAAGTATAGACAGTAAAATTGTTTAGATCTGCAATTTATTAAAAAAAATTAACGAGGGCTGACTATCTAGTCATTAGAAATAGTACGAGAACCGCCGCCGCAAGACGGATTTAGTCAACTTTTAATTGTTGTCTGTCCTCTGCATTTTCTTGTTCCGCTCCCCTTGGATTACCGTAACTTTGCTCTGTTTGAAGCCTATTACTATTTGCTATTACCTTTTTTTCGTTTTAATTCTTCTTTTGCCTCGTTTAAAATATTCTTTTGCTCCTGAGATAGTTTTTTTCCAGCTCTATTAATATAAAAATTAAGCATTGACATCGCTGATTGATAAACAGTACCTTTCCGGCACGTGCTTTTTTCAGCTGAATTAATTAATGAAGTAGCAATTTTTTTTGGATCATCCCAAGTGAAAACTCCTTCCTCTAAATCTAAAGCATGAGAAAGTTGGGTAACTTTTTGAGACCACTGATTATTCTTAGACATAGAAACCTTCGCGAGAATTTTTATCTCGAAATTGATTAACTTTCTTTCTTCTCATGAATTTTTCTCCTTTTTTCCAAGCTTTTGATAAACCAACAGCAATAGTTTGCTTTCGACTTATAGCCTTACCATCCCTGCCGCTGATAAAGGGATTTTTTGAAAACCAGAACGGCCAGGGCTTGCCCGCCCTGGATAGGAAACAATTATTAAAAGAGCTTAATGATGCGTGCTGCTTGATTGCAATGATGAAGTAGTACAGTCAATTTTAGCTAATTCAATGTAAAAAATTGAGGCTTATTTGACCACTGGATATCATGTTTTACTGAAACATCGTCTCCTATCTTTAATTCAAAAATTATAGCCTTTACTATAATCTTATTTATATTATGAAACAAAACAACACAACCACATATGAAATTTAATAGTGAAGAAGAAAAACTTGCTACTGTTATGTTTCAAGTTCTTGATAAATTACTGAGCCCCAATTTGGTCTGTAATGAGAGCGGTGTAATATTATTCGCAAATAAATCATATAAACAATTAGCAGCTGAAAACCCAGAGAATAAACTTTTTTGGAAAGTGTATCCATTACAAAATACAGTGCCAGATTTTTTTAAAAAAACTGTTGAACATCGAGTTGAATCTCGTACAGAAATAGAGGTTAATAAGAGAACATTCATTGTTCGCGTTATTCCAGTAAGTAATATTTTAACTAGTCAATTAATTTATATGATATATTTTGAAGATATCACATCACAAATTGAGCTTAATGAACAATTAGAAACCGATAAGAGATTACTGCAACAATCTTTTTTAAATACCATTTTATCTTTTTCTGACTTTGTAGAGTCTAGGGACGCTTATACTGCTGGACATCAAAAACGAGTGGCATTGCTTTCATTGAACATTGCTGCTAGAGCAAATATTACTAATCAAAAATGTTTAATCACGATTTATTACGGGGCTCTCATACATGATATTGGCAAGATCGCAATTCCGATGGAATATTTAGTTACGCCAAGAAAATTGACTATGAATGAATATGAAATAATGAAAACTCATGTCTCAATTGGTAATAAAATAATTGAACATATGCATTTTCCTTGCGATATTAAATCCGTAGTGTATCAACATCACGAGCGTATGGATGGTTCTGGCTACCCCAATGGTCTAAAAGATGAGGAAATTACTATACCAGCACGCATTGTGGCTATTGCTGATGTATATGAAGCAATGTCAACTAATAGACCATATCGAAAAGCGATACCACAAAAAGCTATACTCGAATATTTTGAGGAAAAGAAAGGAATACTGTTTGATGCTAACTACCTTGACTGTTTGTTCCAATGTCTTACTGAACTAGAAGATGTTTATGAAATGAATCCCAATTTTAAACCTTTTTGATCCTTTTATTAGCTAATATTGTTTTTAACACCAATAGTCCAGGCTTTGATAAAACAACCTGAATATCAAAAAGCCAGAAAATATTGGAACAAACTGAAAGAATGATTAAACAAAGAAGGAAGTGAAGTGCTGACAAATTGTCACCGGTTGAAAATGAAAGCTGAAGACAACAAATTGAGGCTTACAGATGCAGCAATCGCTGAAACATTATTACGCCTCATTCACAATCAGCATATGAACATCAATAATGAATTGAATTCTCCAACAATAGATCAATAATCCCACAAATTATATCTTTTCAGAAACCGGCCGTTGCCTGCTTTTCTTTCGCAGCAAAACTTCAACTTCATCATAATTATCCTGGGTGTTCAAGCTCTATAATTTACTGACTATAATTTATTAGAAAATGACATGAGATCGATAGCATGGCAAGACCAACAATAGGACTAGTATTAGGTAGCGGGTCCGCACGTGGCTGGGCGCACATAGGAGTCATTCGTGAATTGGCCAACTTGGGTATAGAACCGGATCTAGTTACAGGTTCGTCCATAGGCGCGGTAGTTGGTGCTGCTTATGCATCAGTTAACCTCGATAAATTTGAAGAATGGGTTTACACCCTAAGGCGTATGGACATCCTAAAATTATTAGATGTCCGCATGACTGGTGGGGGCTTTATTCAGGGACAACCCCTCATGATTGCAATAGAGAAACGTATTGGAAATCTTAATATCGAGGATTTGAATCTGCCTTTTGCTTGTGTTGCTACATCTCTATTTAATGGTAAAGAGCATTGGTTGCGCGAAGGTTCCTTGCTCGAAGCGGTGCGAGCCTCCATCTCTTTGCCTGGTATCTTTGCACCTTTTGTTCTAAAACACGATTTTATGCTAGATGGCGGCCTAGTCAATCCTGTACCTATTTCAATAGCACGCGCAATGGGTGCAGATTATATCATCGCTGTAAACCTGAATGGGGATCTCGTTGGCAGACATTTCTCCCAACACCACAGTGAAAAATCGTTAACTCATAATAAAGACAACAACAAGAAACTGGAATACGTTGAAAGCAATGATCCAACTCTTTCTAAGTGGGCATCTAAGCTGAAAGCTGACTTTGATATTAGGTTGGATTCTTTTATTTCCTCACTACGGAAGAAAAAAATCCCCGAACCTGGTCTCTTCGATGTGATCGCTGGCTCCATTAATATTATGCAGGAGCGCATCACCCACTCGCGAATCGCAGAGGATCCGCCTGACATTCTCATCGAGCCGAAGCTTGGCTATATTGGGCTTATGGAATTCGACCGTGCGAAAGAAACAATACAAGAAGGCCATAAAGCCACTCAGCGCGTGAAAGACGATCTGGAAAAGCTTAAGAGCATTAGTACCCCCTGATTGGGAAAGAGCCGAGAATTTTTATTAAGGGGTTTAACTTAGAGTATACAACTTACTGATTTAAAGGGGATTTATTGGTCGGGACGGAAGGATTTGAACCTTCGACCACTAGCACCCCATGCTATCTATTAACTATTTCAAGAAATATCAAAGAGCTTCAAATGCCCCTCAATACCCTTGATATATATTGACTTTAACCATATCATCACATTCAACCACTTTCAACAAACTTCATGTAAGCACTAATTTAAGTGTACCCCGAAGTGTACCCCAACCTGATGAGGCTGTAATGGGCAATTTTACCGATACCTACATTAAAGGCATGAAACCTAAAGCAAGCCGTTATGAGGAATACGAAGGTGGTGGCTTTGGTATTCGAGTCACCCCCAACGGCATTAAATCGTGGATTTATCGTTATAAGATGGCTGACAAAACTGACAGAATAACACTAGGACATTATCCAGCAATGAGCTTGGCTAGTGCCAAAAAACGATTTATAGAACTCAGTGAATTACGCCGCGAAGGACACAACCCAAAGGAACTCATACAACAGGATAAAGAAAAAGAGAGTAATACCGTAAAAAAGCTGGTTCTGGCTTGGTACTCTGGTTATATTGAAAAAGAACGGAAACAACCACAACAAATTAAGCAGCTCATCGATGCTGACATATTGCCTTTACTAGGTGACATTGAATTAACCAAACTGTCTCATGCTTTAGTAACAAGTGCCCTTGATAAAATAGTAACAAGAGGCTCCCCAGTTCACGCCAATAAAGTACTAGCGGCATTAAAGCAAGCCTTTAGCTATGGGGTCAGACGTGGCGCAATGACAGAAAACCCAGCCATGCTGTTACAAGCTCGTGATATTGGGGGAATCGAAAAGCCAAGAGATCGATATTTAACCACGAACGAAATAAAGACTCTGTTATTGTTTTTAGATAGCAATAATAATCGCATGTCCTTACAAACCAAACTCGCCATAAAAATAATCTTACATACCGGAATACGATCCGGTGAACTCAGGCTAGCTACTTGGTCAGAAATTGATTATCAAAATTCACTTTGGACAATACCTAAAGAACATACCAAACAAGATGAAATCATGCGGATTCATTTAACGGAACCCGTAAAAACCATGTTTCAAGAGCTTCAATCTGTATCAGATTCGGAATTTATATTGTCTGCCAAAGAAAATGAACCGTTAAGCCCTAAAGCACTCTCCCGAGCCATTAATCGTATTCAAGAGCGTGTCGGCATCCCTCACTGGACAGCACACGATCTAAGACGAAGTTTTTGTACTCAGCTTGGTGAAACCCTTCACGTTGATCCAGTGGTCATTGAAAAATGCCTTGGCCATAAGATGCCCAAAATCATGGCGACTTATAACAGAAATGAAATGCTTCACCAACGTAAAGAAGCATTAACTAGATGGAGTGATTATCTTGAGTTCTTATTACAAGAGAATGTAATACCCATTACATTCAGTAAATGTTCATAAAGTGGATAGATATCGAACCCGTGACATATTGTCACAGATTAAATTTATACGTATTTAAAACTGGCCAAAAAGTAAAAGGGGGGGCAAATTGCCCTCCCCTTTTTGGATTACTAAAAAATTAATAATAAGGATGAAGTATGACTCAAGAAATCCAACCTACAGATACACAGTTCTTACTCTACCAAACAACAGAGGGTAATATTCGCATTGAAACTAGAATGCAAAATGAAACTGTGTGGTTAACCATCAACCAAATGGCCGAGTTATTTGGAGTTGATAAATCAGGTATTAGCCGCCATTTAAAAAATATTTATGAAACCAGTGAATTGGATAAAAATTCAACTGTTGCAAAATTTGCAACAGTTCAAAATGAAGGCAACAGGCCAATAGAACGAGTCATTGAATATTATAACCTCGATGCCATTATCTCTGTTGGTTATCGAGTAAATAGTATCCGTGGTACACAGTTTCGTATATGGGCAACCCAACGCTTACGTGAGTACATCGTTAAAGGCTTCTCTATGGATGATGAGCGGCTTAAAAACGTAGGTGGTGGTAATTATTTTGATGAATTACTTGCCCGTATTCGAGATATCCGTTCCTCAGAGAAAGTATTTTGGCGTAAGGTATTAGACATCTACGCAACCAGTATTGATTATGATGGAAGCGCAGAAACATCACGTGATTTTTTTAAAATCATCCAGAATAAAATGCATTGGGCAGCACATGGACACACCGCAGCAGAAATTATTCATCAGCGCGCTGATGCCACTAAACCCAATATGGGCATGACTAGCTGGATTGGCGCAACAATTCGTAAAAATGAAGCCGAGGTTGCCAAAAATTATCTGAATGAACAAGAGCTTGATATTCTCAATCGGATTGTGACCATGTATTTAGAGTTCGCAGAAATGCAAGCACTGAGCCACAAGCCTATGACGATGAATGATTGGATTAAAAAATTAGATGATTTCCTTAGAGTTTCTGATCGTGACCTGCTAACCCATTCAGGAAAAATAACCCATAACAAAGCATTAAAAAAAGCACATGAAGAATATGAAAAATTTCGCCAAAACGTCCTTACCCAGCCCACCAAAGTTGAAATAGACTTCATTGAAGCAGAAAAGGAATTGAAACAAATAGAATCCCTAAAGAAAAGACAAGAGAAAAAGAAGTAAAATCATTTTGTTGAGCTTAATCGCGGCTGTATAATGCTCACGCCAAGCTATCCTTCGCGAGGAGAACCAAGGGTTTCATCACCTCTTTTGCTTGGCACATTTCAGTGATGATATTGCTTTGATGGAGTAATAATGCAAATTCTTAACGAATTAACTCCCCTGTTTCATAAAAAAATAATTGCCTATCTTAAAGAATATGCTCCAGAGCCGAATAAAAGTTTTAAAATGGATGAGTTCGTCAAAAAGGAAAAAGCTACCACTCGCGACCTAGCATGGTTAAATGCGATTCTACAAAGAGGATGTCCATATGATAACATTCCTTGGGGCGATCAAAATCTATGCGAATATGTTGACGCAATAGACAATATTTTTCATAAAAAAATAGCCGATGAAATTCAAATGTGCCTCAATCTTTTTGAAATTAGCACTTTACCCACTAACTCCAAAACAGAAGCTATATATAAAAAGCTAGGAATCAGTTGGGAAATAGCTCACGATCATAAAGGTAACGGCATTAATACTTATTGGCTAGAGCCACAAGAAGACGCATGGGACTCCCTCAGCTTTCGTTTGGTAGATTCTGTAGGTAAGGATTTGCATTACAGACAAAAAACAGAGCTTCTCCAAGAGCGTGAAAATAGAGCGAATAAGCTATATCGCCATAACCTGGCAGCAATAAATTTATCTGCTGAATTACTCAGAAATCAAAGGATTGTTTGTAGTAATAATCCCGTAACGCTGCTCCCAAACCAATTACCAGAAAAAATATGGCTGAAATATATCGCTCATTATTTAGCCGTTTCATCTAGAAAATACCCTGATTATAGCGACATAGATTATAACGAGGAAAAACTTTTCAATAATGCTATAAGCATACATAAATTATTACGCGAAAAGCTTGAGGAAATATTGGGTGTAGAATTAAATGAGCGGGCTTTAATGCTACCCAATCATCGTAAAATTGCAGACAAAGAAGGTATCTTAGATATTGCCGTAGTAGCAATTTATCCTGAAAGAGAAATTCCTGATGACTGGAGTGTTGAAGTAACTAAAGAATTAGCATTACAAATTCTCCAACAGTTGCCAGAATTTAATTATTTGTTTGGTACTATGCCTAATTTAGCTAATAAGCAGCCTGCCCCCAATGATAATAAACAACTCCCACTAAAACTTAAAACATCAAAAGAAAAAACTTTAGTAAGAGCAGCATTAGAGGTTTGGGTCTCCCATCTTATAGAAACTAATATTTGTTCTTCTTTTATTAAATTTAAAACAATGATGACTAACACTTATTACAAAAAGAATCCAAAAGATGAAGGAGAAAAGTACGATGATGGACCAAAAGTAAAAGAAGTTTACTGTTTGTTAAATAAAGAAGGTAAACATAAGGTTTATTTCAAATTAGAAAATGAACTGGGCATGACCTCTTCCTCTAGCCTAAATCGTGCTTTGTCTTCTTTTAAGAATATTTTTGATACGGTCATAAATAGTCTTAAACAATCCGCTGCTTAACTTTATCAAACTACGCATCAAGGGTAATTGAAAGGTAATTTTAGGGTAATTTACCGCGAATTACCCTAAATGAGAACGGAATCCCCACTACTTTTAGCTCATATTTTATCCAAAAACAGCCCTTATTTCATACCATTAATTCCTATATGAGACCATTTTTACTCGGTTGAACTAAATAGGAAATCAATATGTCCCAAGAACTAAAACAGGCACTTCTCTATATCACGCATCTAGAGCAAATGACTGGCCGCAATCGATTAACGCTTAGACGCTGGTGGAATAAAGGTTTATTCCCCAGGCCATCCAAGATTAATTCGGTACTTGTGTGGCGCACTGAGGTTATTGAGCAATGGATTAATGAAAATGTATAAGGAAATGATTATGAGCAATGAAACTGGAACAAAAGCATATAAATGCCTTCAAGCCATGCTTAAGGGAGAAACTCTTCATAGAAAAAAACTGGGTGAAATGAGAATAGCGGACAATAACGATTCACTTCACTCCTATGCTTCGTATTTACGCAATCAACGATTTATTCCAATTGTTAGTACTAAAAACGCTGATGGGACTTGTGATTATTTTATGCTACCCAAGGAAATTGAACGGTTTAAAAATCCAATACTTCGCCCTCAACAAAAAGAGGAGATGAGAGCCATTGTGGAGTTTGAGCGTCAAGAAAAATTGGTAGGAGAGTTTGTCCGCTTTCTTAGTAAATTAGTTGAATTTCCCGTTCTTTGGAATTTTTGGCATGACCTTCCCTTCCGGCTTGATGAGATAGGGATTGAGATTAACGCCCTCCTCGGCAGAGAAAAGCATTAACCAATAAAGTTTGAACATTAGGGGGTGACCGCCCCCTCATTACAAGGATTTAACATGACAGATTTTATATCAATTTTGAAAAATACTGTAGTGGCTTCGACAGAAACCGGAGTTACAGTAACTAATCAATTTAAGAATATCAGTGGAGATGAATTTCTCCATAAACTGAGGCAAGTTCCGGATGGCAATAAGGATGGAAGCCATTTTATAAGAACCTCTTTGAACGAAGTAGAAATGGGGCAGTGTATGTCACGGAATGATGCCAACACTGATAGCATGGCTAATCTGCTTGTGATTGATTGTGACAAACACATCGATGATAACGGCTGCGAAATTGATGGCGCACCCGATCCATTATTAATTCATCAAACCTTAAAAAGGATGAATATAGGTCATGTGATTTATGGTTCGTATTCACATTACGCTGGAAATAAGGGCAATCGATACCGGATTATTCTAGCAGTCGAGCAACCTTATTCTAAATCACAATTACCCGCTACAGCAGAAGCTGTGATTTTACTGGTTAATGAAAATATTGAAGGACATTTACTGGCATACGCTAAGGAAAATAATGTATTTGCTCAAGCATGGTACTACTCTCGTAAACCAGTAGGCTGTCAATCTACATTGCTGTATTTTGAATATCTGGAAGGTTTGCCCGTAGCAGTAATTGAACCTCAGGATTTGCCACCAAGCACTCAAACTCCTCTTTGTAATAAGCAGCAAGCATCAGGAGATGAGCGATCGCCCATACAAAAATTTAATGAAGAACATCAACTGGTCGATCTTTTGATTCAATATGGATATAAACGCAAGTTAATAACGAGCGATCATGAAAAATGGTTATCACCAGAATCTTCATCCGGTGTTGCTGGTATCACAGTTAGAGGTAATAAATTTTTTAGTCATCACAATGATCTCTTCAATGATGGTTACTGGCATGATTCCTTTGACCTCATGAAGGGTAGAGAAGGACTATCAGAAAAAGACGCCATCATTAAAGTATCACCGAAAGTTACAACACAAAATGATAGAGCTGGTATTAACAATCACATGATTAGTCAATGGCCACAACATACAACCCCTCAACCCTTACCGGAGCCGAGGCCTGCTGTTATGCCATTTCAATCATGTATGCTACCAGAAGCGATCAGGGACTATGTTTTTGATGTGGCCGATCGTCAACAGAGCTTACCTGATTTTGTAGCTGTGGCTGCAATAGTAGGGTTATCTGGTCTCTTAGGACGCAAAGCATTAATTTGTCCCAAGCAACTTGATGATTGGTCAGTAACTCCTAATCAGTGGGGAGCTATCATTGGGCGACCCTCAGCAATGAAAAGTCCCAGCATGAAAGAGGCTCTCAAACCCTTACGTCAGTTTGATACAAATGCTGCGCAGCAGTTTGAGGAAGACAAAAAAAATTACGAAGAAGAATGCCAGTTAAATGAATTGGAAAAACTTGCCGCAAAAGATAAGGCAAAAAAAGCTATAAAAGCTAACAATCGTCAACAGGCAAAAGAAGCTCTTAAAATAATGGATTGCGCTGCTTCACCTGTACGCCAACGATTGGTAGTGAATGATGCCACCATAGAAAAATTGGGTGAATTATTAAACGAAAATTCTAACGGTTTGATACTGGTGCGTGATGAGCTATCAGGCTGGCTGGCAAAACTGAATAAGGAGGAACATCAATCTGATCGCGCCTTTTACCTCGAATGTTTTGATGGTAATGGGCATTACACCTATGACCGCATCGGTCGCGGCACAATTGAAATTCAAAATTGCACTCTTTCAATTATCGGAGGAATTCAGCCAAGCAAAATTGCCACGCTGGTTCGAGATGCTATTAGAGGCACGTCTGATGAGCGTTTTCAATTGGCTATATGGCCGGATGATATTGGCAGCTGGGTGTGGATTGATCGTGCGCCTAATCAACAGGCAAGGACAAAATATTACGCTGTATTTGAAATACTTCACAAACTCCATTTTAATACCCAAAATGAAGAACCATATTGCTTCCGTTTTACAGATGAAGCACAACAGTTATTTATTACATGGATGAAGGAAATTCAAGATACTGCGCGTAACCCTGATATTCATCCAACCCTTGAAAGCCATATGTTAAAAATGCCACAAACCATTGCTGGTTTAGCATTGCTCTTTGAAATAATTGATGGTGGTCGTAAAACTGTTGGAATAGAAGCTACTGCGCGCGCGTTAGATTGGGCAGACTATTTACTGAGCCATGCTAAACGCCTATATAGCCTTGCTATAAATCATAGTCTCGATGGCGCAAGACTCATTTTGGAACGTAAATCCAAGCTGCCTAGCCCCCTAACAGCGCGCGATATACAACGCAAAGGATGGTCAGGGCTTGATAGTATTGACGCGGTTAATGATGCTCTAAATTGGCTTCTTGATTATGGCCATATTCAAGCAAAAACGTTAAGCGCAGCAGATACAAATGGGCGTCCCAAAATTGTTTATCAATGGATTAACTCTAAACAAGCCAAGGGGAATTAATATGGGACGCTGGCTAAAAAAATTAGATGATATGGACATGAGCGAACCGACAAAACTGACACAATCTTCTGTCGGTTTTGTCAGTACCACTTCGGAGCATTTCAATAAAAATAATGCAGTAACATTCGATCTTATTAACTTTGTCGAGAAATGTTGCGTAAACCTAAAAATTGAACCTAAGCAAGTTATTGATGGGCTGTTATCTTCCGATGACGAACAAGACATAATCAATGGTGATATACCTGCGGAATCATTACGCTTACACATAGAACTATGGATATCCTCAGGTAAGCCGCATTACTCAGGCAAAGCGCAAAGTAAATAATTTATAATCATAAAGGAGGAGTTATGCCGAACCTTGATACAGCGCAAGATAAACAGCTTTATACCCCACAGGATATGACTGAGGCAAAAGAGAAATTTAACAGGCATATCATTGATGAAAATGCTATTGCAACCAGCAATATCAGAGCTGAGAAATTTGACATGGATAAGGCCAAACAGAAAAGCAGTGATGCTTTGATCGCTCTGGATGTAAATGGTGGCCTGCAATCAATGCTTGCCGCACAAATGTTATCTATTCATGAATTACAACAGCGAACAATGACCTATGCTAATGCCATTGATAGCATGGAACTAAAGAAGTACTACACAAATACAGCAGTAAAATTAGCCAATTGTTTTGTACAACAAGCCAACATACTAGCAAAACTACAAGGTGTTGGCGGTCAAAAAATCATTGTTGAACGTGTCGATGTCCATCAAGGAGGTCAAGCGGTTGTTGGTAATATTCAAGGGGGTATGGGTAATAAGGAAAAATCATGAAAACAACCTCAAGAACCGAGCAAAAACACTATGCTTTCGAATCTGCGGCTAGATGTGGAGCAAGAACAAAAGGTAATCATGGTCAGCCTTGTCGCTGCCCTGCGATCAAAGGTAAAGCACGTTGTCGCGTTCATGGAGGAGCAAAAGGTTCTGGCGCTCCACGATATAATCTTAATGCTTTCATGGGGAAACAACAAGTGAAGCCAAGGCTTTCAAGAGAGAAATTAAACTCACTATTCAGTACAGTAAGAATATTGTCAAAGAACTTGTCTAACTATTTAGCTACAAAGCGAATTTCAATTTTAAAAAAGTCATAGATGGTGGGAGGGGGTACCGGGGTTTTCGCGGATGGTAGAGTCATCCGGTAACGCACAACTTTCTCAGTATCTCTGCCAGCTCATTTAGCCTGAATTATTGTTTTTCTAATCCCGGATTATTCGGATCTAATTGAATTAATTTATAATACTCTATATCTGATAATTCCTTTTCTAAAGTTTCCACCTCATCAATTAAAGTTATTGCTCTTTCATCATTGGTATTTATTATTCCTCGCCCGTACACTTCATCTATCTTAATGCTCATTGAGTTTAATCTAACAGATAAGGGTGGATGGCTATCGGTTGGATGAGGAGTATGAGTCTTTCCAACTTCATCTTTCATAAAATCTTGAGGAAGGGCTTCGCAGATGCTGGAAAAGAAGGCTGAGAGATTTATAATTTGTTTTCCATTGGCTAGATTTTCTTTCATTTTCTGTTGTGTGTAATCCCAAACATGCTGGTATAGATGCGCTTTAACCAGAGCACCCCCCATCTCTTCTTTAGAGGTTATTTTCATACCAACACTATCAGCATTAAGCTCTCTTTGCCGACTTATAGCTTTTTCTGACGTCATAAAAGCCGATATGAAAATATTCATAAAAACGAGCGACGGAAAAAATGCCAACTGTGCGATTCCATCTTTATTAGAACCATCTAATGAAAGAACAGTATCAGTGGCTCCTCGGTATATTGGATAAAATTTCTTGCTCCACTTTGTGTCCTGACCAATGAAATGCCCCATCTCATGCCCAATAATCGCAGAAAATTCCTGCTTAGAAAGAGACCTGCAAAATGGCAGCGATACAAATAGACTCCTACCGTGAATTTTACCATCTAAACATAATACATTAGCCTCTGTTACAAAGAAGGTTGGCTCCATACCAGCAATAATAGTATCAGGTGGTTCAGTACCTATCATTTTTGCTAGTGATTCTACAAAATTCCATATAGTAGGATAGGCATCTTTACTTAATATTTTCCCAACAACTCTGGTTTCTACGTCCTTTATTGGTAAGACAGATTGGATAAAAACCCTTATTGCCATTATTCCAGCTCCAATACCTAACCCGACTATCAACCCAATATGAACTTTCCCCCAGTAAAATGACTCTGTGAAATAGATACTAAAAACAAGTATCCCGGCATTAGCAGCAACCAGTATTGCCGCAGAAATTTGTGAGATAAATAACCCTGGTTTGAAAAAATAAAAAAGGAAATTCCTATTCTGCCGTGAAAGTAAGCCGAGACTAAAGATGAAAACGAAAACTAATATTGTAAAAATTATCGTTATTGATGAAAAATATGTTAAATTGTTTATTTGATCGAACTCACTACAAACAGCAGAAAAAGCTGGATCTAAATTATTTTTAGAGCAAATTACTTTAAGTTTTATTTGCTCAAGAACCTGCTGGTTTTGTTTTAGATCTACCCCTTGTTTCTCTTTAAAAATTCGAATCATTGCCTCTTCGTATTGTTTCTCATATCCATTTGAAACCACGCTGCCAACTAGTATACCAATCGAAGGTATTAAGCTTACTAACACCACAATATAAATAATAAAAATCCCTTTTTTAAAATTTTCCATAAACCCCTCAAACAAACTCTGTGGCTAGATATAAGATCTTATTTATTATCATATTGTAGACCATACTTAATTCATTAACTGTTATACAACGTGCTTAAGTTCAAGCAGTTTCTTTCAAATTGGCTACATCAACTATAATAATAAAAAAATTAATAGAGCTTATATGTGAGCAAAAAAATAAAACGATCCAATGAAGCCACAGAAATTAAAAATGGGATACGGGATCAACTTACCTATATAAAAAACAGTTGTAAGTTATTTGATTCAGGATATAAAGAAGAGGCAATTAGGATCGGGGGAGCCATCAATGTATTATTAGAAAATAGACCTCGTTCAAATTCGCAGGGCTTATTAAGAAGAATTACTTCTCCAATACAGCTGTTATCCTCTATATCAAGCAAACAAAACATAAATACAGAAAGGCTTCTTGTATTAAAAAATAAAAATATTTCTGAAGTAAAACATAAAATAGAATTGCTCAAAGAGGATATTAAATTAAAAAAACAATTCTTGCTTTCCTTTATATTGGATTCTAATGAATGGTATTTTTTCGCATTTGACAATGAACACAATGAAATTTCATGTCTCCTTTCAAATTTAATTAATCACCTAAATTTAAAACGGGGAGGTAAATTATTAATCGGCAATTGGGTAAATTTATATACCAATGATGACAAAACAATACAGCCTATTGGGAAGAGAATAGTTATTCAACATTTAAATGCTTTATTAAATCATGATGCTGAATATATTACAGGCCTTTATTTTCCAATGATTGATAGTATTTTCGATCCAAAAGCACCAATCCTGTCAAATTCAGAAACAAGGTTTGTTGATATCAGCTGTTGGTTAGATGAAATAATTTTTTCTATAATGGATGACACACGTGAATATCATCTATTAACTCGAAAAGAGTTAATAGATTCTGCTAGAGATCAAGATGGAGGCGGCCACTATGACTTACAACTGGATATAATGGGTTACTACAAAAGCAAGTATGGCGAAAAAATCATGGAGGAGAATGGCAAGGATATCACAACAGCAAATTTCCATTTGATAATGCTGAGACAGTTAGGTTATGAAATATTAAACTCACCTTCTATTAATGAAGCTCTCTAAAACTTAAGGCGCTCACTTACTAAAAAGTGTACCCCAGAAAATTAAATGGAAAAAACGAGCTTGAGATTCTAACTATAACTTGCTGATTTCAAAGGGAATTTATTGGTCGGGACGGAAGGATTTGAACCTTCGACCACTAGCACCCCATGCTAGTACGCTACCAGGCTGCGCTACGCCCCGAAGTTGGATGGGGATAATAACTTGTCTGTTTTGAAAAGACAAGGAGTGTATTGTCAAAGTTGGTTTATTGCCTGGTATCCCTGCTCCTGATCACTACAGGTAGCCTATTTAATTATAGCGAACACGTCAAACAACATTGATTGTTTTTATTCCTTTAGGTACAATATTTACACAAAATAAACTAGCTATCACAATTCAATCGCTTCACTAAGATAATTTTTACTTAATATTTTTAAAGTATCATAGGGTTTTTGAAGCTTTGGCATTTAGAGGTAAGTAAATGTTTCACTATTATAGTTTGCAAGTAAAAGACGGGCCGACTTTTTTTTTCAAATTCGGAATAGAAGGTGAGAAGAGATCTTTTTTTCGACTTGATCCACAGGATCGAAAGAATCCGAGATGGGTTCCGATTAAAATAAAATCTCAAAAACAATCTGATCTGTTTTATGAATATGAGCTTGAGCCAGAGGAAGGTTCTTCTGTTACAACTACTCTAAAAGAACAACATTATAAGAATATATATTGCTCTTCAGACTTGATAATAGAAATTACAGACAGAACACAAGGTTCCTGTACACCTTGCACATTATCTCATATAAGAGATGAAAAAATAAAATCCTACCTTGCGTCAATATCTCAGCAAAAAGAGAAGCCGCAAACGCGGAGCGGTGCAGATAAGTCTGAAAAAGAAGAGCCGGTTAAATCTAGTGCACCCACTAAGACTGGGCGATCTAATCCGACCTCTTCTCCATTTTTTAACAAAAAATATGATAGAGACTATGTTATAACTACTGAACAACGTAAATTGTTAGAGGCTCATAAGACAGATTTAAACAATCGCCGGACTGACTATAGCCTCCTAAGCTACGTCTGTTTGTTATTTTGTTGTTTTAGCCAAGGCTTTTCTAAGCAGGAAAAAATTGCACAAATTACCCGATTGCTCAAAACCGGTACAGCAGATTCTAGAGTGGTAGAGAATGGATATACGGGTAGCATAGTATTAGGTATGCAATAACCGATTAACCCTTGTATGGTGCTTTGCAATTGTTTTTTACATGGTGCCATCTGCTGGAGATCCCTCGCTACGCTTGGGATGACGTGGGAGAGTTAAGTCTTCTTTTAGCTTGCTAAAAATATAGGCTTTTTTGGGAAGGGCCATTAGCCTTGGCCCTTCCTCAGCGTTTCTTTTCTGCAATTAACCAAAGGCATTTATTCCAGTAATATGCCGTCCTAATACCAGCGTATGCACATTGTCAGTCCCTTCATAGGTAAACACAGATTCTAAATTCAGCATGTGGCGAATGACGTGATATTCTAGGCTGATTCCATTTCCACCCAGTAGATTACGGCAATTACGGGCGATTTTTAAGGCTTCTCTGCAGGCATTTCCCTTTGCTAAAGAAATCATCGTTGGGGTTTCACGCTTTTGATCTTTTAAGCGGCCGATTTGCAAATTCATCCATTGCGCTTTAACAATTTCGGTATACATAGCGGCTAAATCTTTTTGAATGAGCTGAAAAGAGGCAAGCGGTTTATTGAATTGTTTGCGCTCAAGTAAGTAATCACGGGTGATATCAAAACAAGCCATTGCAGCGCCCATTGCTCCCCAAGCGATGCCATAACGTGCCTGGCTTAAGCAACTAAGTGCAGCACCTAAACCTTTGTCGCTTTTAGGTAATAAATTTTTCTCAGGAACGAAAACATCTTCAAACACTAGCTCCCCAGTAATTGATGCGCGCAAGGACATTTTTTGCTTGATTTCAGGACTGCTAAAACCTTTGGAATCTCTTTCAACAATAAAACCGCGAATCCCTTCATCCGTTTTCGCCCAGACGATGGCAATATCCGCGATCGGCGCGTTGGTGATCCACATTTTTGCGCCATTTAAGCGCCATCCACCGTCTACCTTTTTGGCATAGGTACGCATACTTGCTGGATCTGAGCCTGAATCAGGTTCGGTAAGACCAAAGCAGCCAATGATTTCACCTGCCGCCATCGCAGGGAGAAAACGCATTTTTTGTTCTTCGCTGCCATAGCGAAAAATGGGGTACATGCATAAAGAACTTTGCACAGACACGAAGCTGCGCAATCCACTATCACCTCGCTCTAATTCTTGGCAAACCAAACCATAGGCGACATAAGAAGCCTCAGCGCCGCCATATTGCGCAGGTAAAGTAAGACCTAATAAACCTAATTCCGCTGATTTTTTTATAAGCTGTTTTGGAAATTGGGCATGCTCATAAGATTCTACCATGAGTGGAATCACATCATGGCTTACAAAACGCGCAACGCTATCGCGGATCATACGTTCATCATCATGCAGTTGTTCATCAAGAAATAATAAGTCGTCCACGATCTTTCTCCCTTTTAACTGAATTTAAAGCTATGACAGCTTCAATAATAGAATCACGACTAGGCAATAAGTATTGCCAGGCGGTACCTAATGGAATGAAACAATCTTCACCCGTAATCCGTTTTATTTTCAGGCGATTTGTTGCCTGCTCAACCAACATTGTCATTAATCCTTCGCTCAACGAACCAGATTGTCGACCTTCGTCTACGATTAATACGCGTTTTGCTTTGGCAACTTCATGGAGAATGGCTTCGTTCGGTAAAGGACTAAGCCAGCGTAAATCGACGACTTTGACTGCGATATCGTGTTTTTCTTCAAGAATTTTCGCAGCCTGTCGCGACAAATAGCAGCCATTGGCATAGCTCAGAATGACAGTCTCACCATCACCATAAACCCCAACCTCTCCTGGTTCAATCGTTTGCTCAACGGGCGGATAATCAAAAAGCCAGCCATTGTCACCTGTTTCATGCAAATCTTTCGTCATATATAAAGCGATGGGCTCGAGAAACACCACAATGCGTCCTTCTTCCTGCGCAATTCGCATACAAGAACGCAGCATTTTCGCTGCATCAGGACCATTCGAAGGACAAGCTACAATCACACCCGGTAAATCTCGTAGCACGGCAATCGAATTATCATTATGAAAATGGCCGCCAAATCCTTTTTGGTAAGCTAAAGAAGCAATGCGAATAACCATTGGGTTTTGATATTGGCCATTGGAAAAAAAGGATAGCGTCGATGCTTCACCACGCAGCTGATCTTCGGCATTGTGTAGATAAGCTAAAAATTGAATTTCAGGGACAGGCAAAAATCCATTATGAGCTAAGCCAATTGCTGTCCCCAAAATAGTGGTTTCATCAAGCAGGGAATCAAACACCCGTCGTTGGCCGAAACGAGCTTGCAAATCGGCAGTCACCCGATAAACCCCGCCTTTTTTACCCACATCTTCACCAAAAACCAGCATATTGGGGTATTGCATCATCAGATCAGTCAAGGCGAAATTGATGTGCTGGCAAAGATTGCGTTTTAAAGTCAATTGGTTAAAAGCACTGCCAAATACCTGTGCACGCTGTGTATTATCGGGCGGTAAATAAATGCGTTTCTTACGAATTTTGGGCAATAAAGAAGACATAATTTCTTTTGCACTTGTCATTTTAGGTAAGCGAATTGCTTCCATGGCCTTCGCTTCAATCAACGTTTTATTATCTTGATATAAATCCAAGATTGCCTGGGGCGTCATCCAGCCTTCGCGACATAACAAGCTCGCCGTGTGTAGTAAAGGATCATTCGCTTCACGCCGTTCAATCTCAGCATTCGAGTTATATTGTGATTCAATATCAGAACCCGCATGACCTAAGAGCCTTACACATTTCATGTGTAAAAAAACCGGTTGTTTCTTAGTTCTTGCAAGATACTCCGCCTGCTGCGCTTTCAAATAGATATCGGCAAGGTTTAAACCATCGCAAGCTAGGTAATGCCAGCCTGGGCGTTGTTTGATTGAGGTTTCAATCCAACTGTTAGGGGTGGGAACAGAGATGCCAATGCCATTATCTTCACAAATAAAAACTAAGGGTAATGGGTATTGCTGGGTAGCAATCCAAGAGCAGGCATTTAAGGTTGTTTGCGCGGAGGCATGATTAGTCGAGGCATCACCAAAGGAGCAGAGAATGACCGAATCGGCTGGTAATTTTGAGTGAATTTCTAATTCCTTCGCCCGGGTGATGGAAATAGCGGCTCCAAGCGCTTTAGGCAAATGAGAAGCAATGGTCGACGTTTGCGGAGGAATGCTCAAAGGGACACTACCAAACACTTTATGACGTCCACCAGAGATAGGATCCGCGGCTGCAGCTACTAGCGATAGCAAAATATCTCGAGCGCCATCACAACCTTGCACTTGTTTCCCCCGCTGTAGATAAAACGCAGCACTTCGATAATGTAGAAAAGCCATATCAGAGGCACGAAATACCTGGCCAAATACAGCATTGCCCTCATGTCCACTACTGCCAATCGTGTAGTAAGACAAGCCTTTTTCTTTTAATTGGCGCGCAATAAGGTCTAAGAGTCGGGATTTAATTTGAGAGTCAAACAGTTCAACGGTAACTTGTTTATCCATTCCAGCCTGTGCTGGACTAGTTGAACTTAGTGCTGGAGGGAAATTTGTCTGGCTCACGCGGTTAATGAATTGTTCATCGACAACACTAGCTCTGTCTAACATCATTTATACACCCTGTTCATGAAGTCTTCTTAGCAGACTTCTTAGTCCTTTTTACAGCGATAGGTTAAGTTACCACCACATCGGCCGATACAATGGGAATCAGTATAGTGAAATGGCTTTATAAATGACAAGCAAATTAAAGGAATAATGCGATGCCTGTTGATCTTTCAAACACCCCGAGTATTCGACTCAACCCAACACAAGAACTGAAATTAACCAAGCCCGATACCGAACTCTACGTTGGCCAGGTTTTAAAAGCTGTTGTCGTCAAACAACTCGCTGAAAATCAAGTACTTATCAATATTAATGGTGAGAATATTAATGCTCAAACTTCACAACATTTAGAACCAGGTGACTTACTACAAGTGAAGGTTATGAAAACCGATGAGGGAACGATTGTTTTACAGGTATTACGTGAATCGCCCCCATTAACACCCATGGAAGCCGCTCTGGCAAAAACTTTGCCTAGACAAGCGCCCGCTACTCATTTTTTTGCAACGTTGGCTGCCCTTGAAAATATCAATTTACCACCAGTTGTTAGGCAACAAATAAATGCATTAGTCATGAGCATTAGCTCTATCACTGAATTTCCGCAACAATTGAATCAAGCGATAGCTAATAGCGGGCTTTTTTGGGAAGCCAATTTATTGAGCTGGCGACGCAATAACAGCTCAGCTAATCTACAAAACGATTTTAAAGGTCAATGTTTACGCTTGCTACATACACTCATTAATGAGGGGGCTAAAGCGGTACCTAGCCCACCGTTGCCGGCCAATTCACGAGAATCCTTGCCTCTTCCTGGGGCAATTCCTCAACCTATGCATCAATTACTTGCCCACTCCTTTGCAGAAAAATCAATGGCAACTATTTTAAACGTTCTCCGTGAACAGACCGAGCAAGTTTTGGCTAGAATTAAAACCACTCAATTGACTAATTTGCTGCAGCATGCAGATCAACCTTTTAGCCTGATGCTCGATCTCCCCTTACGTACTAATTCTGGCGTAGATATTATTCCTATACAAATTAGAGAACATCGCCAAGAAGCGGCTGAAACTTCAAATTGGTCGATAAGTTTTGCTCTAAGCTTGGCTGATTTAGGCGATATTCAAGCGCAATTAAAAATGCAAGATATGGCGATTGATATCCAAATTCATGCTGAAAAGCAAAATACCATTGAACTTTTGAACAATCAGCAAAAAACGTTTGATGAACTATTAACGAATCTCGGTTTAACCTTACGTTTATGGAATGTGCATTTAGGCTTAGAAGAACCTAATATTGATACCTGCAATTTACGGCTACTGGATATACGGATATGAAGAAAGATAAAACGCAAGCAATTGCACTTCATTACAATGGAAAATCAGCACCTAGAGTGACTGCGAAAGGTGAAGGAATGATTGCGGAACAAATTATCAACGCCGCCAAAAAACACGGCATTCCTTTACAAAAAAACGAAGAATTAACTGCTTTACTTTCCGAAGTTAAATTAAGTGCCGAAATTCCCCCCAAACTTTATCTAGCAGTCGCTCAACTTTTAGCTTTTCTTTATTATCTGGATACCAACCGATCTTCCGATTGATTCAGTTTGCCGGCTTAGCGATTAAAAATAGTAAGGTTCGCATGATCATCATTGATAAGCTGTTCATTTGAACTTTCCATTTTAAAACTGCCACTACTGGTCAAATAATCAACAGAAATGCCGGAATAACCATCAGAAAATATGAGAGTACCACAGATATTCGCATAAGGACTTCTATCATTAGTACCGTAGATAACCAGAGTAACTTGTCCTGGTGGTAAGATACAGAAACCCTTGTCGACTAGGCTCCCCTGTTCGCAGACTTTTACCCCAGAGCGGTCAAAAAAAACGTATCCCTCACGCTTAATGCATGGTTGGTTTACGATAAACCAAGTTTTAGCGGTCTCATTCCGAATTGTTCTCTTTTGTTGGTAAGCATAGCTGTTGGAGGAAATTAAGAAAAAAATAACACTGAAAACAGAGAGAGGTAAAAAAAACATTTTCATGATGCCACCTTATCAACAAGAAGTCTGCGAATTGTCCATAAGCATTAAGAAGTTAACAATGATATTACAAAAGAAAAATAAACTGGAGAATATTGAACAAATAATCTACAATTTGACCTGAGAATAACATTTTGAGGTTAATTATGAAATGGATAGCACTAGCCCCAATGATTGTTTTTCTAGCAGCCTGTGGCTGTTGTACTAATACCGGAGTCCTGGAATACCGCTCCGTGACTTATACACCCACAGTAGTAGCAGCTCCAGCAATCGTCGCACGACCAAGAGCTGTTGTTGTAAGGCCTATCTACTATGACCCAGTCACCATCATTGATACTGATCCTATTGATGTGACCACTACGACTATCGATTACTACTAAGGTCATTCTAAAATTAGGCTGAAAGTTCTTTACTCATTTGAGAGCTTTCCAGCCTAATTCTTCTCAAACATTTATTCACCCTTAAAATAATAGTAAAATAGAAGATTATCGCTTTAAAAAACAATCTACCACGGTAAAACTGCCAAGCAGTACCTCAAATTAAACAGTGTGAATTAGGTAAAAAAATGAAACCATATGTAATTGTAACTTTTTATAAATTTGTTTCCCTTAATGATTATGAGTTGATGAGGGAACCACTTTTAAAAGTAATGAAAGACAATCAAGTTAAAGGGACTATTATTTTAGCAAGTGAAGGAATAAATGGCAGTTTTTGTGGTAAAGAAGAAGAAATTAAGCCCTTAATGTCTTATATAAAAACCCATGAGAATTTACAAGATTTAGTATTTAGACCCACTTATAACGATTTCAATCCTTTTGCAAAAGCCAAAGTCAAATTGCGCAAAGAAATTGTCACTTTAGGGGTAGAAAATATTAACCCGCAAGATCTTTGTGGTATTCATTTAGATGCAGAAGAATGGAATGAACTACTAGCTGATCCTGAGGTCGTTCTGATTGACACAAGAAATGACTATGAAGTTGAACTTGGAACCTTTAAAAATGCAATCAATCCTAATACAGAAAACTTTAGAGATTTCCCTGAGTATGTACAAACACATTTAATCGAGAAAAAAGATAAAAAAATAGCTATGTTTTGTACCGGTGGTATTCGCTGTGAAAAATCCACCGCTTATCTCAAAAAACTGGGATTCAACGAGGTCTATCAATTGAATGGTGGAATATTAAATTATTTGGAATCCGTTTCGAAAGAAAATTCACTCTGGGAAGGTAGTTGTTTTGTTTTCGATGACCGTGTTGCACTTGATCAAAAGCTAAAAGGTTTTGAAAAAGGAACGATTGATACTGAGTGGAAAAATAAGCATAAGAAAAAGCAACCTATTGATTAGGGGCTTTTTGTAATTAAGGTGAGAGTCCATAAACCTAATGGCACAAACCTTAAAGCTCCCTCTCCGCCTACATACCGCCGCTTATCTACGGTACCCAGGTAGCTTTTTTCATACGGAGATCTCTGGAGCCCACAAGAAAGTCGCGGGATGTAGGTATAAGTTAAATAGAGTTAAAAAAACCTTAAGGCTGCATCATTAAACCTTGGAGCGCGTAGTCAGAGCGGCGGGAATTCGCCTTAACTTAAGAGCGCTTTAGCTCAAGGTTTTATTCCATTGCAATTAAAACTGTAAATCAAATACACTCTTTATATGCTGTTGATTTTCCTTTCGGCGCGCTTCCTTTTCCGCTTTCTTTTCGGCTTTCTTTTCGGCTTTCTTTGCGGCTTTTTCCGCTTTTTCTTCGGGTGTAGCTGTCCCTTTTAGGCCACCAAAGAAAGTACCGCTCCCCCCTTTTCTGTTTTTGTGTCCTGCTCCTACTTTAGGGAATAGAATACCGCTCCCTCTTGTCTTTTGGGGCTCATCTGCTTCTTTTTCGCCATCTTCTACTTTTCTTGCACCAAATAGAGTGCTCCTGTAACTACCCCCCTTACTTCTGTGCCTAGCAGAGGGAGGGGCTTTCTCTTCTACTTCTAGTTCATGTGCTCGTTTATCATCAATATATTGTTTTATATTTTCCCTGATATGGTCGAGTATCAGCTTAAGCTCATCAGGCTTGTCAATGCCATTTTTCTTAAAAATAACATTCATAATTATTAAAACAAGGTTAGGTATTTCATTAATTTCATCAGGAATATTAAGACCATTTTTCTTGAAAATTTCCTCATGTTTTTTTATCATTTCAGGAGAGAATTCATTTATCCTATATTCATTTATCCTGGCTTGTCCGAGAGGATAAAGAAGGATAGCTAAATTTTCATTGACTTCCTCAATAAAACTATCTAGACCTTTTTCTTTTGAAAAATTCTCGAACATGAACATATATAGTTGCTTAATGGCTATTGCAACATTCTCAGTATTTTCTTCAATTTTTTCTAAGTTTTTATTCTCTGATTTTCGCCTTTGTGATTTTTCAAGCTCTTCAATTTCTTTTAACCTTTTATATTCTTTTTTGTGTGTGTCTTGAGGGGAAAATTCGGCTGGCTTTTTAGGCTGAAGCGTGTAGGATATTTTATATAGACCTGAATCGTCCTTATCCATAACTAGCACTGCTTCTTTTACTGAAGCATCTTCTTTCTCTAGTGGGACATAAGCGTAACAATCATCTCCTCTAGTTCTATATTTGCTAGTATAATCATTTAAAGTTTCAAGCAAAAGTTGTTTTAATTCAATCTCGATTAAATGACCTCTAATTTTTTTAATGTAAGCAAGCCATCTTTCCTCGAGATTTTTAATGTGCTCTTCTTTTTTTCCATCTAATCCATCGGGTTCTTTCTCGAGTTTATCCATGTCATCGAGACATCTTTCCACTACTTCTTTAGCTAAGGTAAGGTCGTTTTGATAAGCTCCTAAAAAAGGAATGCCATATTCCTTAAACAATTGTGGTTTATTTTTATCACGTAAATTTCCGTGTGCCTCATCTACTAGGCTTGTAATGTCCTCCGCCCTTTTTGATAATCCTTTGTGTAATCGGGTAATAGGCATTTGATTAAGCGCTGAAAAAATAGCTACAGAGCTTAGGCCATCATTTAGCTCCCAACTTTTAGTCAGAATTAAAGCCCATCGTTCCATAATTAAAATACGTTCACCGTAATTTTGGGGGGCCGTTTGCAAAATTTCTTCAGTAATGCGCTGGGTGATTCTGTTATAAAGTTGGGTGTATTTTTCAAGGTTATGAGGTATGACGTTAAGATTCTTTAATTTCGTTTCAGCAAATTCGTTAACTATATTGGGAAAATTTGTATATCTGGGGGGAGGAATTTCGATATCGTTAGTATCTTTAACCTGGCCGATTACATAAAGGTAATTTAAATATTCTTGATCTTTCAAACCTTTTACTGCAATAGCTCCAATACATTGGTAAGCCTGAGCGGCTAGCTCTGTAGCTACCATTCCGGCAAGTGCATCCTCTATAAGAAATAGATCATTGGCAACCTCTTTTAAAACCTTTTTGGGTAAGTATAATTTTAATTTCTCGAGAGGACGGAAGGGATCTAAGCCTAGTTTAAATAAGTTTTTAGAATTATTGATTACTTTTCTTGCTTGCTCTGTATCCATTTCTTTAATCATGGATTTATCAAGTTTTTTCTGCATTTCAAACTTCCTTCTATTCAAATTTACTTATGCAAAATGTAAATTATCTCAATCAAACAAAGTGATTCTCTATTGATCTCAATGGTCATTTTTGGCACTTTATTATTTTTGAATAAGTTTTGCAAGAAGTATCTTTTTTGAATTATTAATTCTTTTTAGGATATTGAAATTTTTTCCTCTTGATTCAACAAAATTGATAGAAAAATCTCTTGTTTTTTATGAAAATAAAAACATTTATAACAAGCTGTTTTTGTTAGATATTGATAGAAAACATTGTCTTTATTTAAAAATAATCGAGTAATATTTTTAGAAATAACTGGCATCTTTATCTTTAAAATTATATTTGCTAATAATGATGAATCGTATAAAATCTTGGAAAATAGGTCTCCTGCTTAAAAAACATCAGCTTACTAGCTGAAGTATTAATTTTTTGGATAAAAATATGTTTGGAATAGACTTAACTAATTTGCTTACCTTTAATTTGTTTACTCATAAAGAACAACAATCAGATAAAGCCATTAAAAAGACCTCAGGTTGGTCAGAAGAAACCAGGAATCAATTTCATCCTGGCGTTATTATTGCTGCAATAAGGCTTGATAGTGTTAAATACTCTCCCTATCCTCACAGTACAATAGGCTTAGCCGAACTCGCTAGTCATACTACAGGCCAAGGTAGGGAATATTTTCAGCGGGATGTAACAGTAAATGGTGGGGTTGCAGGATTTAATTTTATTGTTCTTCCTCTTTTAGTGACGATTCGACGTCATTTAATCGAATCATATCCTGAGATTGCTAAGTTTGCTGAATCATTGTCAGAACGTAATTTAAAAAAGATATTTAGATCACGAGAAGATACAGCGCATTTGATTGAAGAAATTGAAGAAAAATTTGGTAAGACGATCACTGTTCAACCCTTAGATATACCTAAAGATAGGCTGAATGAAATAACTATAAAATTACAACAAAAATACGTTCAAAGGGCAACCCTAACTCCGTTTCTGGGAGCCCCATCTGAAGAACCACTGCCCTGTAGATTATAGTCCTTCTGCCTAGGTACCGAGGCTTGTCCGATATCCATGCGATCTTTTCATATAGAGATCTCTAGATCCCTCGAACAAGTCGCGGGACGTCGACCAAAGAGCTGATGCTCTTAACTTTAGATCAGTTAGAATAAGAAAAATTAGCGATACTACGCAGGTCTATTGATATCCTTAAAAGTATATTTTTTCTTAGCTTAGTCTATATCATAGACAAAAAAATTTCAGGAAGGCCAAGTAATAAGCAAAAGTGGAACCTACTGAATCCCTTCCCGTTGACGTATTTGAATACCAACTACTCTAAACCTAAATGAACACTCTTCACCTCATCATAACTATTTAAGCTTCCTGTATTCCCTCCTTGCGTGCCTGGACCAGATTGTTTATGCCCTCCAAATGGAGTCAAAGGAGAGAAATGATTGCAGGCATTGATGGCTACATTTCCCGCGTCCAATTGCTCGCTTAGCCGCATTGCTTTTGTACCAAGAGCACGCTCAAAACCAGTAAGCAAATTGTCAATAAAAGCATCGCGTGTAGTCTTATCTTGGAAGATCTGCATGTGATCAAAAATGATGATATTAATACTAGCTGTCAACCAGATCATAATAAATGATGCATCCAACTCTGCATTTATTTCTTTTATCTGCTGCAAATATTGAATGGGCTCTAACCAATTAGTCGGTGCTACGGGATTGCCCGCTAGCAGTTTGCTTTGTTTAACCTCCATGTATTGCCACTGCAATATACGCACAAGCTCCGGACGCTGAGCGAAGGCATCAAGCTGTTGGTTGAATATCATTTCCAAAAATAAGCGCAGTGATTTAGGTTTGGGATCTACAGGTGTCAAAGAAATACTTTCAACCACATGGTTTTTTACTTTTTTCCAAAGCTCACTCTTACTTCCGAAATGATGAAAAATTAAGGTTTCATTTACCTTGGCAGCCTTAGCTATGGCTTGCGTGCTAGTGCCGGAAAATCCCTTTTCCGCAAAAAGTTTGCAAGCTGCTTTCAAAATCTTAATACGTGTTTTGTCAGCGACCTTACGTTGCACTTTTTCTTTGCTCATTACACTTTCTCTAATAACCAATAAGTTGATTTACAAAACCCTCTACATCTTGAGGCATCTTATCGCCATGCCAGGCTATATGCCAGTCAGGACGCAATAAATAATATGGTTTGGGATAGAGTTTTTTAATCAGTTCATCTTTGAGTATAAGAAGTTTGAGTGTCACCTTTTTCTGTGCAAATTGCTCTATGAGCGGCTGCACATCCTGCTCATTCGTTTGTTCCGTCATCAACAAACTGTGTTCAGAGGATAAATAATCGTAAAGGTTTCTATTTTTTCCCACTCTGCAATGGGGCGCAAAATACCCAGGCAACGCCTTGGGCTGATAAACAAAAGGATTATCTTGGTAATCGTGCTCGGTTGTTTGCATAATGATGGGCGAGTTGAGATAAAAATAGCCCAGGGCAATACCCGGTGAAACAGCATGCTGCCTAGCAATACGAGTATTTTCTTTCGCAAAATCGTCTGCATGGGTCTCTGGCGGATAAATTTTCCGCACACGAAGAGCATCTTCTGCATTCTTTATTGCTGCTTTAAGATTGCGAATAGCAATGGGTCTTCGTTCCAAATCATAGCTTGCCAACATAGTTTCTCCTGCTTGATGGCGCAATACCGCAGCCAATTTCCAACCAAGATTAACCGCATCAGCCAATCCTGTGTTTAATCCGTGACCGCCAGTTGGCGGTGAAGCATGGGCAGCATCACCTGCTAAAAAAACTCTTCCCTGACGAAAATTTTCCGCTATCTCAGCCCGCATCATCCAAAAATGGGCTTGCTTAATTTCTTTCTTAAATTCGAATCCAGCAGTTTGATCCAAAACAGCTGATAGGTCGATATCGTTTAAGCTTTGCTTGCCAGGCCGCAACACATGGCAATACCACAAGCCATTTTCATAATCCACGCAACCAATACCCGCTGTTTTTCCTGTGGTTAAATTAAAATACACAGATGCCGGCGGCAGGCTGATTTTTTCTTTGATGTCCTGAGAATGAAATAAGATACTGAGCGCAGTTTGTTCGGGTAAATAATTTTCTGATTTCAGACCCATTTTCGTTCGTGTGATACTGCGAGCACCATCACAGCCAACCAGATAGTTGGCCGTTAAATGATATTGATTATCCCCCTTATTTTTTACAGTCACTGTGACTTTATTTTCATCTTGAACTATATCAATGACTTCAGTCTGTTTAATAAATTCTACGTTTTTAAAATCCAATATCCGTTCCCGCAAAACTTCTTCTGTTAACCAAAGTGCCAGGGTTTGATAATTTTCAGCGGTCACATCTGCATCTATGTTTTTAGTAATATCAACAAGGCTGTACATCTTTCCAGCCAAGCCTGAACACCAAATGACTTTTAAGGCCTGTTTAGAAGAGAGTAAACGCTTATTTAATAATTGTTGCTTAATGCCCCAGCGTCGAGAAAATTCCATTGACCGTGGATTTAACAACTGCGACCTAGGCAATAATAGGGGCTCATCATATTTTTCTAGAACGGCAGTGCTTATTCCTAGCATGCCCAACTCAATCGCCAATGCCGCACCAACCGGGCCACCGCCCACAATAATGACTTCATAATTCATAGTTATGTCTTTTTTCTTATAATTAAGTAATTACTCAATTTGAATAGTGTAATTGTGTGTTTGCTTAATTACAAGAAAAAAGATAATGAGCCTAATGTGTTTCAAAACAAGATTGATGAATATCGAGATCTAGAATGCCATTGAATAGGCGAAAGCAAGAGCGATGGTATACCCCAATAATAACAGGACGCGTTGTATTGTTTTCATGGATACCGCAAAGAAGACAACCATTAAATAAATCAAGAATAATGCGTAAAGAATGGATTGATTTATTATTTCCTTCCCAGCATAACTTCTAAGGAACCCATCAGGAAATGCATTTAATCGGGTAACAACCGTTGCTATCAAGATGATTAAGTAAAATAAATATAAAACAATACCATAGGTCATTAAAAAAATAGGGCGCTTAAATTCTTCTGCCTTTTCTTCATTGAAGTTTTTAATAATAACTAAAGCAATTAACGACAGAACCATACCGATGGCATTATATTGAACAAACGTAGAGCTGAGTAAGGGAAAAAAGCGCAGGCTTGTTAACACAGACCATTGATATTCTGCGAATAATGCAATCAGTATGATTGGAAAAAAGAAAGCTATTTTCAACAATAAGACTGGTTTATTGTTTGTCTTGAATGAATAAAATAAAAAATTGGTATATTTAATTTTGAGAAAAATAGACCAGGCAAAGGAGGTAACAAAAATCAAAAAAAAGGCATTGATAAGAAATAATAGAGTAATTGGGCTCAACAAAATCGTTATAAAATTGTTATCCATCATGGTTCCCCCAATATTATCGTTAGCAATAGCAACTCTAATCCTTTATAGAAAAGTCGAGTAGCAACAACGGGGCGGCTACTCGACAAAACTTATTACGGAACTCTCTGATAGTTTCCCTATTTTTATTAAAACCCTTTAAGTCTCTCTAGTCTAGTGGCTTTAATTACATCCGCTTTTATAAGCAGCCACTAGGCTATTGGGATTAGATACTGGCAAATCTGTTTCAGAACTCCACATGATTGCCCCTTTTAATTGTTTGCTCTTGATGAATTGACAAACTGCCTTAACCACTTCTGGGGATTGGTAACCAACAAATTGCTTAGCAGAAGGGCTATAGATATAAGCACCTGTTACGAAAGGTTTGTTCTCTTCATCAACAGCATTAACGGTATAGCTCTTATAATTCATTTCTTTAATTGCCTTATCAATAAATTTATAAGCTAACATCCCCTCTTCCTTAGTATAAGCTGAATCAAAGTGACTCGCTCCAGTCCAGGGCTGCTCAAAGCCAGGATGCTCGCTATCTGCACCTGCCTCTACTCCCGAAAAACCTCGACCATAAGCCGCAAGACCTACTTGCAATTTTTCTTTTGGCATACCGTCAGCTAATACTTGGTCGGTGACTTCATCAGCACCATAGGTAATGGCAAACTCATCCTTATGACGGCTGTCTGGTTGTTTTAAATAAGCATGGATTGCCGTATAAGGATCGCTGTTTTGACTCCAAGGACCGTGTAAATCATAAGTCATTAAATTCACAGAGTCGGCATAGGGAGCAATTTGTTTAAACCAGCCGCCCTCAACCGATTGATTGATTGCTTCTAAATACTGCTTGTTAACTGTGATAGTCACTGAAATGTAGGCCTCTTGTCCTAAGGTTTGACGACTCGCTTTGACTAATTCAAATAAATTTTTATAGTCTGCTAGTGTTTTTGCATCAGGTGGCAATTGAGCGCCTGTTTGTGTATCAATTGGAGGTTCAAAATCATAATCAATTCCTTTTAGATTTTTAAAATGAGTCATCCACGCCTTGAATTGAGTTAAAAACTTGGCTTGATTGGCAAAAATGGCATCAAAGGTAGCAGTACTTACCCCTTTATTAGTCACGGTATTTGCGCCGCCAATGGCAATGATTCGTTTTGCCTTATATTTATTGGAGTTAATAAAGGCACCAAAACTATTAAGCTGGCCAACACCTTTTTGATCAGCATAATTAAATAGTTCTTTTTGCTGAGTATTGCCATTCAATTGCACTGAGGCACAGGCACCATCATTTGCCCGGCAAAAAGTCAAAAAATCATTCGTTTCAGGAGGTAAGGGTGAGACCCATGACGCTTCAAAAGGCAGCTCGCCCCATAGATCATCGAAATGCATTAAGCCATCCCATTTATTCGGGAAATTATACTGTGCCTGGTTTGGATCCTTTGAATTCCAAACTTGTAAAAAACTCCAAGCCAGCACATCAGCCTTATTAAATTGAGCAACCATATCAGGATTAGCTACATAACTGAGTTGGCCATAAGGCTTGCCAACCTTATAAGCCCCATCATATTCATAAGGATTTGCATCATACATTGACCAACTCGTGGTATAGAGGGTTAGTGTTGCATGAACAGTAATAGGTATAAACATTGAAGCAGTTAGGGCTGATAAGATACTATTTTTAAGGCTTTTCATGACTACTCTCTCAAGATAAACTGTTTAAATTTTACCTTCGAAGAAAATTAATTGAACACTGTCATTTTTGACAGGGGGGATGAATAACTAACATCGTCGATGCCCCGTAGCTTCTTTAGCGTTGTTGCATAAAACCGTCGGGCTGTGATATCCCCATGAAATGAGTATCCAAGAAATTTGTATTCATTTTATCCCGTTCAGCCTGAGGAGCAGGCATGGCGTGCGTCTCGAAGCCCTGTCCTGAGGGCTCTCGGGAACCTTTTGCGACACTTCGAGACAGCACTGCGCGCTTCCTCAGTGCGAACGGGATAAACAAAACGATTAAGGAACTCAACAGACTATTTAATGTCGTGGGGATACCTCAGAGCCCGAACGGTTTAGCCAGCCGTGAGACCCAGAGATAAGGAGCAATTCAACTTAATAACAATGGAATAAGCCTTCTAAGTTTATTGTGCTATAGGGTTAATAATTGCTGCTCTAGCGCCTTTGCCAATGATTGATACTTGTTTTTAGTGCCTAATTTTTTATTTATTTTTTGAATATGAAAATTAATCGTTCTTTCGCTTAACTCAAGTTGCTGTGCCATTTGCTTTACGGTGTACTGTTTTGCTATCAGCAATAAACATTGAATTTCTCGTTGGGTTAAATTGTAGGCTTTCTTTGCAGATATTTCATTGAGTAGATGAATCTGAATATAATGATAATAGAGATGAGCCGCGACAAATAACTCATGCTGTAAACCTAGATTCTGTAAATTACACTCTTCACTTTGCATTTGTACAATTAACAAATTTGCAAAATTATTCTGTGGCCCATGAATGGGGATCGATAAACCAGATTCTGCACCAAAAGCAATCGAATCTCGGCGCATTTTTCGCTCTGAATCCGAGGTTGCTTGCGCTAATTGTTGCTTTAAATTCCAATAAATGGGTAGATGACTATTATAAACAAAGCTGAGAGTACTATCGATATCGTTATACTGCTCTTCTAGATAGTGTTCATGCCAAACTCTAAAATTAGGCGAGCACATGTCATATTTCAATTTATTGGCAGAATTGGGGTGATAGGCATAATAGGTGAAAGAAAAAGTCGAGATGCCTTTCTTAATTAAATAACAACCTAAAGCCTCATCGCAATGATCAAGCTGGTTGGCTTGAGCCAGTTCATTTTCCAATTGTTCAAGCAAATTAACCATGTCTATTCATCATTCTATAGGTCATCATTACCAACAAGCTGTTTACAAGCAAAATATAAAGGAAAAAATTAGAGTAACCCAGTTGCTCTTCTATCCAACCACTAATAGCGCCAAAAAATACATAACTTAGAGCCATGGCAGAGACACAGAGGGTATACATCGACATGGGATAGTTACTTTGATTTGCTATCGATAGTAAATACCCCATGTAAGCACCATTTGTCATACCTACTACAAACTGGCTAGCCAGTATTACGCAATAAATGACAACTTGACTGGGCTCAAAGTAGATGAGAAAAATAAACATGAAATGGCCTAAAAGCAGGAAAATTGTTAGCTTTTTCATGCAGGCCGCGATGGGATAGCGACTGATTATCAATCCAGAAACGAAAACGCCAATCATTAATGCCAGACTACCAGAAATACCATAGATTTCACTAACGCGCGCTATACTAAGTTCCAAACCTGTTTTATCCAGAAGAAATAAAGGTATAATTTTTTGCATTTGCGCATCAGAAACGTTGTATAAAAAAATGAAAATTAAAGCAGGATAAAATTGCTGCGAAGCCTTTAGCGCTTTGAAAACGACACAATAATTCTTACTAGCTTGTGAAACTCTCTCAATTTCAGGTATTTTCTTACTATGATAGATAGTTAATACCATAGCCATCAAAAACAAAGCATAAAAAAATGCAGACCAAAGGTTCATATTATAGTAAATAGCCAATTGCCCTAGGACAGCCAGCAGCCCCCCTTTAATAACTAAGCGCCCCATTTGATAAAAAAAACTACGAAAAGCCACATAACGTTTTTGGCTATGCTTATCTAAATTGAGCAGATAAACACCATCGGAAACAATATCATGTAGGGATGAAATAACAGCTAAACAAGCAAAACCTAGAATGCTAACCATTAAAAAATAGTGCTTATTCACACTAAGAGCCAAAATGAAAAATACGATTGAAGCAAGGAGTTGAGTAACAATGGTTAATCGTTTCTTTGTTGAAATATGTTCAAGATAGGGAGCAAATAAGGGTTTCAGCGACCAGGGCAACATCAATAAACTGGTTAGCAGCGCGGCTTTTGAATTAGCCATACCTTGCTGCTGATACATGATAGTGGCTATCAGGCTAACGACAACAAATGGGATACTTTGGAAAAAATATAAACTTGCAATCCATTGATACGCTTTTTGACCTTGCAATGAAGGCACCACCAACCCCGAAAGAATATTATTGCCCCATATTGTACACTATGAGAACAATTATGGGAATTGAGTTTAGCGAAGCTGCTATGTAAACGATCTATTTAGGGGGTCAGCCCCTCTCTTTTTTGAAAACCTGTGTCTGTTAATTCAATACCAGAGTCTGTCAGCAATTTAGCTTCCCCTATTTTTTTCATCAGCTTACCTAAAGAATCGTTATTTAGAGCCTCTAATTCATCGTGGCTTAAGCCATCGATGGAAGTCCCTTTTTCTAGGAATAGGATAACTTTTTCACTGGCTTTGATACTGGCTGTTAAGTCAGGTTGTTGGCTAACGGAAAAGAAAGCATTTTTACTAGCAACCGCCGAATCTTTCGCAATTAATTGCCTTTGTATATCGTTGCAAAGTTGCTTAAGTGCTTCAATAAAAAACTGTTTTTCAGTAAAACTAAGCGGTTCTACTGGTTTTTTCTCTACTAATTTTTCTTTACCCTTCGATTTCTCGGTTGTTTCCCGCAAGCATTTTTCTGCCAGCAAGATCTTGTCTGCCAATCTTAATAGATCCCTAAAGGTCGGTGATGGTATTAAGTGTTCTTCTTTTGCTTTTTTAACATTTTTCATAAAAGCAGCAGCCAGTATCCCTGCGAGTTCAGATTCTAGCCCTCTAACGATTAAAATCTCTTTGATTTCCTCCTGGGGGTATTCTGGCAAAGATAGTGTAATAAGGCGCCTTGCTAAAGCGGTACTTGGGGCACGTCGACCGGACATCGTCACTGGATTTTGCGTACCCAGCACAAAAAAACCAGATTTATCAGGAAATTTGCCTTCTGGCGTTTTACTCATTAACAGTGCATTTAAGAAGCGCTCCATCATTGGAGAACTGTTAATTTCGTCAATAAGTACCCCATGCCCACCATGAAAAGCCTTTAATAAGAGCTTCTTTTTATCCTCTGTGGACATGGAAACAGGCATGCGATAGAAGCCCTTTTCAGGTAGAATCTTGTCGAGACGCTCTTTTTCGTCATAGTGAATTTCTTGATAACCATGCGCTAAGAGCCTGTTGTTAAAGAGCTCGCTCTTACCGACACCGGGCGCCCCTTCCAAGACAAGACCTGTGATACCTCCATAGCGTTGCGTGTCGTTAACTGCTTTTTCACCTTGTTTAAACTCACGAAGAGCAAGAAAGTCATCGATGAGTTGAATAACAGGTTGTCTTGACGCCGTGATGTGAAATTCGTCTTGTTGAGTTATCGCCTCGCTTAGCCGCTCTGTTCGTTGCCAGTCAAAAGTTGGCGCAAACTTCTGTTTTAACTCTGCTCGATGGAGTTCTGGCACAAGCTTTGTAGCGATTTGATAGGCATAATGGTGGGCGGCTATCAGCGCTTCCCCCACATCAGGATGTTGGTGATAATGTGACATGACCATCATGGCCATCATCTGTAGTTCACGCGGTGAGATTAGAACTTCGTTATCCGAGCATTGGCATAAGAAGGCATAGATTTGCAAAAGAGGTCGGCAAAGTTCCAAACTATGCTCTGCTAAGGCTGTTTCAGCAAATACCGGTTTTAATACGTATTCGTAAATAAATTCTTGCGAGAGCGGCTCAATGACTAGGGCAGCTCCATGCCGAATAAAAAAAGGAGCGAGTTTGCGTTCATCGCCATAACTCAAGGGATTCGAAGCAAAGATAACCTTATGTTGGTCAGTTAGAGGATAGTATTTGCCCTTGATGAGAATACCTGGCGGGTCATTAAATAAGCCTTCAAACTCCGACCATTGTTTAGGACTTAGGTTCGCCTCATCAATAAATAAGATTTTACGTTTGGCTGATTTATCTTCAGCCCATCGAACCATCTCGGATTCACCGATATAAAGACTATCCGTTTCATTATCAAAGTTTTTTTCAACAAAGGCTGATTTCCCTGTACCAGTGATACCGGTCAGGCAAACACAGGGTGAGTAGGTTAGGATTTGATTGGTGGCATCTTTTCGTTGTTGATTAAAGGCCTCAGCTAAATCTGCACTATGTGCGGCATCAAAGGGTTTCAGAGAAACTCCGTCGGGTAATTTCAACAGGCCAAGCCAAGCATCATCTGTTGAGCCTTCAGAATGGAGACGTCGAAAGTTTAAACGTGCTTTTAATTGACTTAAGGATTCTTGTTCAAGTTGCTCTCTCTCTAAGCTTGCGATTTCTTCTTTATTGTAATGCCGCAAAAGACAAACCTCTTTCTCTTCAACCTTCACCTCGTGGGTTTTGCTCGCTAAATAGGGAAAGCTTTCTTGCCCACTCAGCAAAACCAAATGGCCTTTCGCCTGAGTATTTTTCTGCCGTTCTAAGAGCAAAGGACTAAGGCTATCAACCAACTCCGGGGAAAATTGTCCCTTTAAAATGACTTTTTTATCCTGCTCTAAAGCTTGTAAGAGCGCTTTTTTGCTTTGTTGGAAACGTAGCTCGCCCGTTTCAGCATTGAGTTCTGCCTCGGTATAAACTAATAAATCCTCTTCACCGCATTCTGAGACATCAATAATTTGCCAATCAGAATCTACTCTTGTCAGTTGATTTAGCGTGGTATCGATATCGGAACTAATGAAGGAGCCCGTGTGGGCTGGGGTTTCTAAGGGTAAACAAGAAGTCAAATCGAGGGTCTGTTGCCCAAGCGCCTCGGCAGGAACAACGACATGAGGCGCACAATGGACCGTTAATTGAACTTGATGTTGCTGACATTTTGCCAACAACCTAGCCCATTCATCACTACCCAGACTAGCAGTGAGATTAACGGCTAAACGTTGATGGGCTCTCTCTTCAATTAGGCCGGGTAAGGTATCCAGGGTTGCACTGGCATTGTCACATTCATAACGAGTAAAAAAATCACTCAAGGACCCTGGATTTAGCACTAACGCTTCATCCACAAGTCCTGCTTCCCAACTCACTTGTTGACCTAATGCCTCCCAGTGATAACCTTCTTGAGGAATTAAACTTAAGGATTTAGGAATGGTAATCCGACGACCAGCATGCTCAATATGACCTCGTAAGCAGGCTTGTCGCCAAAAGAGTTTAAACTTTTCATCCTGCCAAGGCCCATTGTGTATTTCTATGGGTAAACCCGTAGCCAAGGCTTGCTCAAGTTCACCCTCTTCAAAATAAAGCCTATCTTTTTTAAGTACCCAACGACCGAGTAAACGATCTTCCCTATCAGGCGCATGATAAAGGTTAATGGCCGTCTTTTCCTGCGGTAAAGGACCTGTTTCATCCGCTTTCTGCAAGGGAAGAGGGGCAATAATTTGTTGATGCTCTGCTAGCTTTTCAGAAGGAAGGGGACACTCCTCTGTACTATCAAAACGAGAATAAAAATCTTCGCCTTGATAACAATCAACCTTAGAGGTATTAATAAGCCCGATGACCAGCATATCTTCGGGTAATTCGGTGCCATCAGCATGGCGACGTGAATCTAACAAGCCATTGAAACGGACGATATCATCGGCATCAAAATTATCATAATTGACAATCAACACGGGTGGATTAGCCTTTTCCTGTTGGGCTTTGAGAAAATCATAAAGAGGTCCACCTGGTCCTTTGGTCAAACGACCTATAGCGCTATCTTTTTCGCGAGCTAAATAAGCGGCGGAGCAAATCAAATCATCAGGAGAATTGACATAGAAAAAGGGTCGAGAAATGGATTGGCAATAACCCTGCAAACTTAAGTGCATCGCTTCAACGTCAGCAGTTGATTCTAACTCAACCAGGCGCTTTTTCCCTTCCGTCGACTGAGTAAGTTGTTGACAATAACCCAGGACAGACGCGCTGTAAGGGCTGCTCTTTGTCCAGGTCTCAAGTAGTTTTTCATAATCTCTAATCCTTTCATCTGGATGAAAAACTTGAGGCTGCGCATCCACCATCAGATGGGTTTCGAGCGGTTTTTCAGTGATGAAATCCGGTTGCAGGGATTCATCGATTGATAATTTAGTTGGGTAGCCGCCTAAATCACGTTTTAACCACTGTCCCTCAATCTGAATTTCAACAAAGCTATGTGCATCGTTATCGACTATGCGAACAGGCACAGTGGGATGTTCCTTAGCCATGGCATCCTTAAATGCCGCAGTGCGGTGCCTACAGGCACCTGTTTTCTGATCTTTGATATAGTGTAAATAATCCTCGCCTGTTAGTTGCCCCTCCGCTTTTTCTAACTTTAAAGCCTTGGCTCCAAAATGAGAGTAATCATCGATTAGTTTGGTTATCTCTACAGGGATTGACGGACTTTGACCAGGAGGTTTTACTTTAAGTAGAAAATCAAGTTGTACGCTTTCAGGTTTATTGGATCGATTACGGATATAATAGAGATTGTCTCGTTCAGAATAGTTAATTTCTACCGCAGAATCTTGCGGTTCAGTTTGATAATGAGTCAGTTCTTCATTCGCGCTCAAAGAAGCAAGTGCTTGCCAGTCTTCTGTAACAATTAAGGGCTGGCGGCCTAAAAAATAGGAATGAACGTCATCAATAGCTCCAAGCTTCTGTCCTAATTCTATTAGGTTGTTGGTTTGACTGATCGACCTTTCTACTAAAGAATGAGCACCCGTGTTCGTTAAGGAAAAAGCCTTATCGAGCGTGCAGGGAGATGGATTAACTTCGAGTTTATTATAAACCTCCAGCCGATAATCATTAATCGCTGGCATCTTATCACTTGGATTTAAGGGATAAAAATAGCGCTTCGCCTGTAATTCCTTATCTGGATTATATTCAGTATCGGCATCTAAGGTTTTTTTTGAATCTAAGGATTGGGTTCTAGCATAGTACCCGCTATCCCCCTTTTGAGATTTTGAAGCAGTTGAGCTCGTCTTCTTTACTTTTAACAACGATCTAAAGTCCTCTAGCTTGGCCGTATCGGCTACTACCGCACGTCTATAAACGGCAATCCCTTTGAATAAGGATTCTAATTCTTGATCAATCACTAACTCTGGACATTCGTTAAGAAATAGTTTTTTGAGGTTTGGTGCAGCTCTTATTAAGGCTTTCAAGTCTTCTGCCTTAATATTACTTTCAGAAAGATTAATTTTTTCGAGCTTTTTTAGGTTGAGATTCGCTGTCAATTCCCCCGAAAAAGCACAGCCCACCAAATCGAGTTCTTTAAGGGAATTTGCATTAGCCAGTAAACATTGCAGATTAGTAAGGGGTAAGTTGTTAGCCTCAAGATACAGTATTTCAAGCGCTTCAAGCTGAAAATTTGTGGTAAATGGATTAGATAAATTTCTACATTTGCCCAAATTTAATGTTTTAAGCTTTGTTGCTTGAGTGAGTAGATATTCCAAATTGTTGGTAGAAATTGTGCTGTATGTAAGAGTAAGTTTCTCAAGATCTTTAAGATTGAGACTGGTTGTAAAGGGGGCAGCTAATTGCTCACAATAGGCTAAGTTAAGCCTTTTAATAGCAGAGGTTTTAGCCAGTAAGTGTTGTAAAGTTTCGTCAGTGATTGGACTCTGGCTAACATCAAGCTCTTCAAGATATTGAAGATTACAAGCTATGCTATCTATTTTGATTAGCTCTTGGTTAGAGCTTAAATCGAGGAGTTTAAGGTTAGGAGCCCTTGCTAAGAGAAATTCAATATTAGCAATGGGTATCTTGGCACTATAGAATTTCAATTCCTCAAGTTTTCCAAGCTCAAAATTAATAGTAAAGTGCTCATTTAACTCGCCACAACGAGATAGATCGAGGGATCTAAGCTCGTTAGCCTTAGCCAAAATAGCTTGCAAAATTGCCGTGGTAATCGAAGAATTATCAGCAATTAATCGCTCAAGGTTGGGTAAATTAAGCTCACCAAGTTTGGCCGCATTGAAACCATCGCAAAATCTAAGATTAAGCGTTTTAAGCTGGCTTGCTTGACTCAGTAAACTCCCTAAATTAGAAGTATTCAAAGAAGAGTAACTCGCATCGAAAATTTCAAGCGATTCAAGTTGGGGTCTTGTTTTAAACCGACCAAGGAACCCTTCTTTTTCTTTGATTTTAAACTCTTTCAATACCAAAGTTTTAGCTAATAGGTTTTCTAGATTTCTCGAAATAAGATCGAATTTTAGTTCTACATACAAAGACTCAACCCCTTCAAGTTGGTCAGGGGTTAAATGCGCGTCATGCAAACTAACCCTAGCATCCTCGCCAAATAAATCCTCAACCTGCTGATTATTTAAAACCAGTTTCTTATATTGAGTTCTAATCGGTGCCTGAGGGAAGGCTTCTCGCACTTGTAACAGCATTTGGTTAGCCTCTGCAGAGAACTCATCCTGAATAATTTCACTAACTGGAGGTACAGCACGTTTTAGCACAGCCAAAACTCTATTTTGATATTGTCCGTTAAGAAGTTTACTTAAGGATAATCGGCGTGGAGGTGTGTTCTCTTCACGATTCAGTAAACACTCTACCCAATAATCATCGAGAACCAGGGTTTTATCTTTTGTGAGATGGCATTGTTCAACTGCAGTTTTTTGAATGAGATCAGTGAATTGAGGACGCATCAATGAACGGGAAGTTAGTGTATTAAGCGCTGAATCTTGCTTAGTTAATTTTATGACTTGTCCTGTTGGGGGTAAGTCTTGCCACATATAAACACTAAAACCCTGATTCATTAACTCGCGAATATTTTTTTGTACAGCCTTTAGTTTATCTGGCGGCCATTCCGCTGCGGTCCAATCAGCAAGAATGAGTGTTTTTTGTTGAAGGCTGCTCGCAAGATTGGTTATTTTCCAGGGTGCCTGATTGTGAATTAAACGATTGACATCAAGAGTCCCTTGAGGCTTTCGACTGTAAATGACCCCTTCTTGTTTATCAATAAAATAAAAGGTTTGTTTATAACCCATAGCAGGTAAAATAAATTTGACGATATTACAATAATTATACTATCTGTATTTTAAATTTGCTTTTTAGCTATGGGTTAGGGCTCTATGTTTTATGTTTTAGGTAATCAGCCTATAAATTCATTTTTCAGAGCTCATCCGGGATATAAATGATGCCCTCAAAATATAAATGACATCGACCCGTTAAAAGTACACGGCCATTTTTTATTTCACAGGAAAGTTCGCCTTGTCGTGCTAAGCCTTGTACAGCTTGAATTTTGGATTGATTTAAACGATCACACCAAAAAGGCGCAATAACGCAGTGGGCAGATCCGGTGACGGGATCTTCAGGAACATTGCATGCTGGGTAAAAGCATCGAGAATAGATTGTCGTGCCATCATCGCCAAGTGCGGTGAAAATAATACCGCGATAGGTAAGTTGACTTAAAGAACCTAAATTGGGAATTGCTGTTTTGATCTCGGTTTCATTTTGAAAAACACACAATAAATCAAAAGTACTTTCATAAATTTCTTGAGGCTTAACTGTTAAGGCATCTAATAACTCTTCAGTGGCTGTCATAGCCTGATAAGGCAGCGCTGGAAAATCCATCTGTAATTGTTGATGTTGCCGGGTAACAAATAATTCACCGCTTTTGCTTTGAAAACAGATTTCAGGCTTTGGGTAAGCTAATTTTTCGAATAGAACATAAGCGCTTGCCAGTGTGGCATGTCCGCAAAGATCAACTTCCGTATTGGGTGTAAACCAGCGAAGATTAAAATTATCCTGAACGGGGAGGACAAAGGCTGTTTCAGAAAGATTGTTTTCGCATGCAATCGCTTGCATTTCTTTTTCAGTTAATGGTTCATCCAGAATACAAACGGCAGCAGGATTTCCCTTAAAAATGTTACTTGCAAAGGCGTCGACTTGATATAACTTTAGTTTTTTCATTTTAATGACTTAATGGTGAAGAGGAATCTATAATAACACTCCTTGCTAATATGTAGCAAGCTACATATTAGCTGGAGGTTATTTTCATCACTCTAACAATTTTGAGTTGCATTGATTACAATATAGCAAGCTACACGATTAAGAACCCTCTTTTATGCAAACATCAACATTACTCAAAAAAGCGGCGAGACTAATAGAAAAAAAAGCAAATATTATCCTAAAACAGCATGCTATTACGCACGGATACACCTATTTTCTTATGGAGTTATTTAAACGCGATGGTCAAACCCAAACAGAGTTGCAAAATGCAGTTGGCGGAATCGAGCATCCGACGGTTGTCAGAACCTTAGACCGCATGCAACGAGACGGATTAATTGAACGAAAACCAAGCAGCACAGACAGACGAGCATTTCTGATTTATTTAACGGATAAAGGAAGGGCAGCTGAAAAAGATGTTTTGGATTCAGCGAAAATATTGAATCAAATTATGCTTTCTACTTTTTCACAAGAAGAGCAAATTCAATTTCAATCTTACTTGTGCCGTTTGATTGCGAATTTAGAATCTTAAGTTACCCCCTACTCACAACCATCGCATAAAAACATCTTGCTCATGGATATAAGATATACTATATTGTATATAAATGGAGATTACTATGAATAAAGTTTTAATTTCAATACCTGATGAAATAGCTTCTCGAATGAGGGCAGCAATCCCGCAACGGCAACGCAGCAAGGTGATTGCTCATCTTATTGAAAAAGAGGTTGAACGGCGTGAAAAAGCACTTTATCAATGCGCGCTTGCCGTTGAAAATGATCATGATTTAAAAGAGGAAATGAGTGATTGGAATGTAACGATTCAGGATGGGTTACACGATGAATCGTGGTGATGTATATTGGGTAAACCTTGATCCGACAACTGGATCTGAGATTAATAAACTCCGACCTTGTGTTTTAGTTGGAGCAACACCGATTAATCAAGCAAGACGTACTGTCGTGGTAGTTCCTCTTTCAACCTCTGCTACAGCCAGACCACCCCTAACCATCTCTGTTTCATGTCTTGGTAAACAAGTGACGGCTGTTTGTGATCAAATAAGAACGGTCGATAAAAGTCGATTAAAAAACGTTGCTGGCAACCTTACAGATAAAGATTTAAATGCTTTGGATGACGGACTGCGACAAGTTTTGTGCCTATAGGAGTTGATAGAGTGATCGAATTCGCAATCATCGATAGGCCAGACTCTAAAAAATTTCAGGAAAAAGTAAGCTGGTATTATGAACAGGAGTTTATAAAGCCCGACCTTGCTGCGACAAGATTTTCTTTATAAATACTGCCGCTGTGATTATTCATATTGAGGTAAGCTAATCGCATTCGAAACTGATTTTAGCATAGCTAGAATTTTGTTTGAGCGTTCCTCTGCAATTTCCTTGGACACTTCATCTTCTACAAGCAATGATTTGCTCACCCACCCACCAAATTCTTGATTGACCTCAACGAAGGAGCGTAGTAGTTCATTATAACGATTAAACGCTTGTCGATAATTTCCATTAGCGGCTTTTAATTCCCCCGCTAGAATATAGGCTCCAACGAAGGCCAAATTATTACCCTGGCCAGATAAGGGAGAAGGGCAATAAGCGGCATCGCCGATAAGCGCTATTCGACCTTTAGTCCAATTGTTCATTTTTACTTGCGTAATAGCATCAAAATAAAAATCATCGCTTTCTGGCATTCGCTCTAAAATATTTTGTGTTTCCCAGCCAAAATCGCGAAACGTATCACAGAGGAATTGTTTTTGCTCATGCTCATTACGGATGTCTTTTAAGATATGCTGAGAGCGGAACATAAATCCTGCCCTTGCTATTTCTGGATTGTTATCGCTATTGATTGATACCAATTTATGATTAGCTTCACATTCTAAGTCTACGTGACTTAAGTTAAGGTAGTTTGGAATGGTAAAGGTACTAATGTATGAACCAAGATGAATTAACTGATATTCATTTTTATCAAAAATCATGCGCCTCATAGCAGAGTGAATGCCATCCGCAGCGATTACTAAGTCATAATCTTCAACTTTACCATCCATGAAATTAACTAGAACCTTATCTGCATTTTGCTGGATGCTAATAATGGATTGATTGAAATAGCAAGGTACATCAGCAATTTTTTTCATCAAGATTTCAACCAAATCACCACGAAGGATTTCAACTTCATCATCTTGCCTGAACCCAAATTTCTCCCCATGTTCTTCATGTAGCACTTTGCCCTCTGCATCGACAAAACGACCGCATTCTATTTGCGTGCGCCGATCACAAATTTGCTCATAGATACCCATTTCCCTGGCGAGATGAGTTGCTATGCCACGGACATCCAATGCCTGACCACCCTTTCTAATAGACGCATGTTTTTCAATTAAGACAGGAGAAAAACCAAACCTCCTTAGCCAATAACAAACTGCAGGACCAGCTATACCAACGCCAATGACGAGAATTTTAATATTTTTAGACATTGATAATTACCTTAATAACTTTAGCCAGAATACTACAGGGAATGCGAAAGAATAGCATTGATTTTAGTCATCTAGTTTTAAGCAGTAAAGAGGCATTTGCATATCCGGGTATTAGGGTGGGTCGTTGACCTTTAAGGAATAAAACTTCAGGCCAAAATAGTCCACTAAAGAAAATTAAGGGTAGAGGTAACCGGAATAGAGGAATTTATTCAAAAAATCTCATTGTTAGTTTGAGCTGGATTTGCGGTAAAACCCAAATTATTGTTTTATAATTTTATTAAGTCTATTTGTAACTTGCGTTTTTGTAACTTCAATTAGCAATTGTTCCCAGTCATCAGGGGGATTTCCATTTTTTAACATTTTTGAAAAAACTGAAGAGGCATTATACTTACTGTTATAAGCTCTTGGTTACGTAATTCCTCGACCTCTTCTATTAAGGTTTCAACTTGTTCAATAAATAATGGATGTGCAAAAATACTCCAACCTTTTATAGTTATTCCCTCTAACTTAGACACTATTCATCCTCATCTGAGAGGGATTAATTTAAGTCAAATTCCACCCCCGAGATTAGCGATTGAATTCTATTATATAGTTCATTATTGTGACCGATATAACATTTTGAGGATTTTTTTGAATATCTTTTGCTAGAAAAGATAAGAATTTGTCTAGTATAGGCTCATCATTTTTATGTTCACTTCGTTTAATTAAAACATTTCCATTTTTTTGAATAACGTAATGAATTCTTTAAGGATTAGTCCTAATGCCTAGATCAAGATTATTGTCTTCGAGCAACTGTTTAAATTCAGTGACGCTGTTGGGAGTTGCCCAGAAATGCCAAGGATTCCGTTTTATGTGACATACCGCCTCGATGGCCCGTAGATAAGTTGTTTGCAAAACGCTATCCTCGATTGAAAATACTTTCTCTGCTTCGATTTCAGTTTTTATCGCTTTTAATGTCTTTACTTTTTCAGAATCAATCCCGGAAGTCCAACGTCCACCATTTTTCGTTTCAATGTTATTAATGAGAGTATCAACTAGGTTGATTAACAAGAGCCGTGGAGTAGAAATTTCTAGTAATTCACATAAGTGCTCTACTGTGATTGATGTCCAATTAATTGAAGAAAATTGTTCAAAGGGAAGTAGTTTTGCTATTTGTGTGAGTAATTCAGAGTTTGAGTTTTCCCATGCGTGAAATGCTTCTATTGTGGGAGATTTGATACGATTTTTTAACAGTTGCTCGATCTGAATAGCAGATAGTGCTTGAGCTTCGTTTTCTTTAGATTCTTGCTGAGGCGAATCCCCATTTAGATCATTACTAGCCTCGACTAATTCTTCAATTTCATGATTTAGATACTCAGCAATTTTAGGTTGACCATGCTCTAAAGCCAATTGCGCAAGCTCATTTCTCGTCTTGCGGTTGTTTAGATGTTTATTAACAATGTTAAGAACAAAAAGATCGTCTCTTTTTTTGAGATTTTCTTCACTAAGTTTAAGGAAATGCTGTTTACTTTTTTCTGAGCGAAAAGAATTGCTTATTATTTCTGGTTTGAGAGTTTCTTGACAGAGCGAAGTGAGTAATTGCAAGGTAGCATCCTTAAAAGAATCTGGATGCAAAAGCCTTTGCAACATGCCTAAATCACCTTTTTTAATATAATCACGAACTAAGAACAATAATCTAAGTTTACATATAAATTCGTCAAAATCTTCGCTTACACCAGTAGCACTTTGTTTACAATGAGTAAATATTTCGGGATCTACAACAGAATGATTAGCTATTAGAATCGATAAAAGATGATCAAAATCAACCGTTAAATCATAGTCCCAAGCTTGGAGAGTTTTTATTTCCAAAAATTCAAGTTTAGGAAAAAACCCTGAAACGTCCTCAATAGTATCAGGTAGTTCCTCATCTCCCCAGTCATCATCTGGTCTTGATTTTAAGACCTTCGATTGACGCTTAGCTTTTGAGATGTTGAAGCCAAGAACTGGTTGTCTTATTTTTGATTGTTTAATATAAGAAAAGTCTTCATTAAAAAGTGCAAGATCAAACGCTGCTTTCATCAGGATTAAGGATAAACCGGTCAGATCTCTTGCAAAGGAAGTGAGGTCAACGCTTTCCTCTTCTTGAGAGCCATATTTTTTATACATTTTATCAATAAGGCCAAAAAGTACCAGCGGGGGAATTGGTTCTCCAGAACACTCTTGGAGCCCTTTAAAAAAAATCGCCAAAAATTCCTTTGCTTGTTTTTGTTGTTTTTTTTCAATTTTAGGAACTAATTCTTCAAGAACTTTTTGATACCACATGGGAGTAAGGCCTAAATTAACATGCGCATTAATTTAGCAAAAAAAGCTTAAGAGAATATTAAATCAACCCCCCTCAAAAGCAACACCTATTGTGAGGTAACGACTCTATATACCTTGTAGATAACTTAGAAAATATAATTATCCCACTTACCGTAGGAAGCTTCTATTTTGCCTCGTGGAATCGCTAGGAAAAAAAGTAAAATGCCACAGCATATACTTGAGATTAATTGTATTAGAGCTGCATTATAATTAAACAGTAGAAAGGATACGAACGGTGCGATAAGGAGAATTAAACCAAAAAGACAATTGATGTATCTAATTGAACGCGCTACTTCCGCAAAAGAAATGATTGTTACCGTGATGATTAATGCACCCAATAGATGGTTCATATTTGCCATTCCCTCACTAGCATTTAAGATAATTCGCGAGAACATTAACCATAACCCTACTAACAAACACAAGAGCAAATTCCAAGGTAAGGTGACTCCTTTGCTCCACATCACCTTAAGAATTGTTCCAGGTCGTTGTTCAAAATCATCGAGAGAATTATCTTTGCCCTTTTTGTATTCTTCATCAGTATCTCCAACAAAGAGAATACGCAGCAATGGTCTTCCCTTCTGCCAGCGTCGCCATAAAAACATCAGCGTTGCGATGATTTCATCAAAGGAGTAGGCCATTTGTAGCACCATAGCAACTGCAGCAATTAAACAAAGTGTACAATAAGTATTTAATAAAATCGGTTGAATAATAATAAAAGTAATGGAAACAGCACCCAAAGGAATAATCATCAAACCAAATAACAAAACAAGCCAGGGCATGGTGCGCCACCGGTTGGTGCCACCTATGATTCCAGTGAGAATTTCAAAGAGATACACTACTGCTCCAAAGCCTGCATCAGATACAGGCCATTTTTTAGATATATAAGAAGTAATGATTTCTTCCGTACCATTTTTAGGATTTTGCGGATTTCCAGTGAAGAAAGGATCCCAAACAAAATCAATATGACCTAGTTGATATGCGGCCATGTAATGTGAAATATAAAAACCAATAAAAGCAAGAACAATAACCGGAATACGCTGCGCCCAGCTTGATGGCGAAAAATCCCAACCAGGAGGAATGATCGGGCCAGTTAAAGCTGCATTAGGTGCAATGCCTATACTCGGACGTATTAATACTGAAAATCCAATGATTAATGCCCCAATTAAAGTATCATTTAAATAGGATGCTGCACTAGGCGCCCAAAAAATTAATGGGGCAAAAATAAGCCACACCCCAAAAATCGCTGAAATCCATCTAAGTGGAGCCAATCTCCAAGATAAGCATAAAAGCGAATTACCTGCTAAAAGAAATCCAGTCAGTACATCACTAATGATTATAGGTTTTGATTGGTACCCCAAAATAAATGGGGCCGTAATCAGCCAAAATGCAAGCGCAAAGTTTAAAAAATGTCCCCAAAGATTTTTTTGATGGGCTTTACGAAACTCAAATTCGTAACGCTCTCGAATTAGTTCTGGATTTTTTTCATCAAGTGCTTCTATCCAGTCTGGTAATGTAACTCCATTATTTTTATACCAATTTTCAGGATCTTTTTTTAATTCGTTTATTATCTTAGGTAATGTTTCTTCTATATGGTGACTTGGACGCCAATGAAGTTTTTCCCTAGCTTTAGTAATGTCTAATTCATAATGATCGGAACCTAAGTCAATCATAAAGGGGCGAATAAACGGTTTTTCTCCTTGATCAAAATCATCAGGGACAATAGGCTCAGATTTTTCTTCTACCCAGGATGCTGCTTTGGCAACTGGGCGAGGAATGTTGAATAATTCCATTTTTTCATCATGCAAAAGCTCAGTAATCATTTTTTGCAATTTTTCATAACTCACTGTTTCTGCTTCTCCTGCAAGAATGATTTCTTCTTTAGCTAATTCTTGACGATATTGGACTGCTTTTGCAAAGAGACGAACTAAATCATCTTGGTGAATAAAAGACTGGCCTGCTTTAGGATTACCTGCATATATATTACTCTTGAGCTTTCGCTCATAGGTACGTGCAATTTGATGGGCAAGCGTAGGGATACATGTCTTGTCGTTATAAAGACCTGCGAGTCTTAAAATCAAATAAGGAATTTTTCCATTATGTTTTTTAATGATTTCTTCTGTCCTTTCTTTTGACTTAGGATAAATCCATTTAGGTGCCAAAGGAGTATCTTCATTAATGGTTTCGCCAGGTTTACCGGCTTTGTGTACCAGCATTGTGCCAGAAAAGATAAAGCGTTCTACTGAAAATTCTTGTAATACTTTTAATAAATTTTTGGTGCCTTGCTCATTCACCTTTTCATAAAGGGATGATTCTTCGCCGCTAAAATCAAAATAGGCAGCCAAATGAATGACTGCAGCAATTTTATTCCCATATCTTTTTTTAAATAGCTTAAACGATTGCAACACTGAGGTATCTGATGTGATATCAAATGTAATATCACAATCCACTCCTTCTTTATCAAATCCAATAACGTGATATTCTTTTTGCAATGCTTCTGTAATAGCAACTCCTAGATTACCTCCAGCTCCTGTTATTATAACAAGCGGTTTTTTTCCATCATTTGGCATTGTTTGTTCCTTCTGTAATGATTAAATTCCTTATCATTTCGAAACAAGATGTTGTATTAGCGCTATAAATCGACTATTGGAAATAAATTATAGGCTATTTTTAAAGATTCTGAGGTTTTATCTGATTAAGAAAAAATTATATTTTGCATATGCGGAAATTTGATCCTACCTTGAAAAACCAGACACCAAATTTATGCAATCTATCCAAACTCACTTAGGGCGACATGGTCAGGCAAAATGCTTAAATTCTTTCGGGTATTCTTTCTTAGGGTCAATTTCCTCCAGTAAGTACATTATCTCTTAACTGGGGCAGTCAAATCTATTGAACCACGTCATCCCACACAAGCTGAAATTTTAAGAATATAGTTATATAACTATAGAGTGAACGTTCAAAAAAATAATATTTTAGTAGGTGAAGATGGAGAAAAAATGAATACCATTGCTGTTATTATTAACAATAAGGCTAAAAATCACACTGAGTCGAAGACCTATTTGGACGCATTTAAAGAAACACAATTAATCTATAAATTGTACGAGATTTCCCCTAAACAATTAGCTTTGACTATACAAAAATGTATATCTAAGCATAAGATTATTTTAGTTGGAGGTGGGGATGGGACCATACGTACAGCCGCACAATATTGCATTAATACTCCGATTATATTAGGAGTCCTTCCTTTAGGAACTCTTAACCATCTAGCTAAGGAATTAGGATTACCACAGAATGCCAAAGATTTAATTGACAGTCTTCAAAAAAATCAGACAGTTAAGATTGATGTAGGAACAGTAAACGGCTTTGTTTTTCTTAATAATGCTTCGATTGGATTTTATCCGCAATTTGCTAATAAACGAGATTTATACACCAGAATTTATAGTAAATGGTTAAGCTATATACCAAGTTTTATTCACAGTTTAAAAAAGCACAGGACCATTTCTTTAACAATAAAGAGTAAAGATCTAAATCTATTCCTACGCACCTCATTTCTCATGGTGAGTAATAATTTATATTCATACGAATTTCCCATTACTTTAAAAAGAATGAGTTTTCATACGTCACAGTTAGGATTGTATTTTTTAAAACACGGCAAAATACGCCTATTAAAAATAATGAAACATTTATTTACTAGCGACTCGCAGTTTGAAATACATCAATCGAAATTGCCTATTGAGGTACATTTTAATAATAAGAAAGAAATTACTATTTCTTTGGATGGGGATAATAAGAAAGTTAAAGCACCGCTACTTTTTAAAATCCTACCTAACTCATTAACCCTTTTAACGATGTCATCATGAAAATAATTCATATCTCGGATTTACATTTCGGGATGCATAATCCCGCAATTATTAACCCTTTTTTGGAGAATTTAGCGGCATTAAAACCTGATGAAATTATTATATCAGGCGATTTAACGCAGCGAGCGAGGCACGAACAATATCAATTATTACAACTATTCTTAAAGCAACTACCCGCTCCTGTTCTAATAGTTCCTGGAAATCATGATATACCACTATATAATGTGTTTTCGCGATTCTATAATCCATTCAAACGATACAATCAATATATTTCCTCTCAGCTCAATGCTAATTTTTACAATGAAGAAGTTAATATTTTAGGGGTTAATAGTGTCACCCCTTATAAAATTAAAGATGGAGCATTAGCTCATCAAACCTTAAATCAGATTAAAAACCATTTTTCCTCAACCTCAGGCCAATTAAATATTCTTTTTTTCCACCATAATCTGAACTATTTTTCAGGGATGCATCATCCTTTAAATGATGCAACAGAATTTATAAGTTATTTGAAAGACAGTCCTATTCACATTGTTTGCACCGGACATTTACACTATGCAACTGTGAAATTTATTTCGAAAAATCAGGGCTCTTGTGCTCTTCTTCATGCAGGGTCACTATGTTGCCTGCGTACTAAGGATCAAATGAATAGTTTTTATCTAATTGATTCAAATAATTTAAAATGTACTATTGAATGGCGGGTTTTTAATATGACTTCTTTTTCATCTTATCAAACTTATTCTCTTGATTTCACGATTTAAGGCTTCTATACATTTGGACTGGATGAGATAGTTGTTTTAAAATTTGATGAGCATCGCAATTTCTTACGTCACATCAAGGCCTAACTCAGAGCTAAGAATTCTTTAAGCCAAATAGTTTAAAATAAGATCTAATTGATTTTATTTTACCATTTCAGCAAATGAAAGAAAGACGTGAAGTATTACCTCAGAGTAACAAGGAAAACACAGGGCAGGCCACTGCTCATCGACAGAATAACGAACAGAGTATTGAACAGCAAACTAAAAAACCAACATTTAATCCTAAAAATTTTGGTCTTTTTGTTTTTAAGCCTAGAAATTCCCGATTTAGAGAATCATTTTATACAATGCCATTTAAAAAACGCTTGGGCATCCTAAAAGAAAATATAATCGTAGCTAATGAGTATTCTCTTCAACGTCTAAGCACTAATCCAGACTTCAAATCCATGCTGGTAGGACCCGAGTATTTATTCAAAAAGCATCATAAAAAAGGCTGTAACCAGTATTATTCACAAAGAAAAAAAGAAAAATTTGTACGAACACTTGCAAAATTATCACAGCATACTGAGATGATTATTGCTCCAGGAACGATTTGTTGGCAAGAAGAAGCGAATCCCGGTGGAGAAACCTATTATCATAATGAGATTTATTTTTTTTATAAAGGCAAGGTTATAAATTATAACAAGACTTACCCCCATCCTCTTGATTGCCAATATATTGGGAATAAAACTACCACCAATAAAAGATATTTTAAAACAGGAGTAAGTGATTCGCCTATCTTAAGACTAAATGGAGTTTCTATCGGGGTAGAAATTTGCCTTGATAATGCTTACATGCTTTTAGATTCAAAAATTAATCCTAATCCCTACCTAACTAAAGCAAAAAGGGGTGCTGAAAAGATTGACCTGCATTTGCTTGTTGCCGATGGTATTAAACGACCTAATTTAATAGCTCAATCAGGTCTACTCTTTTTCAAAGTTGAGCGGACATCAAAATATAAAACCAAAATCGGCACCGTGTCATCTGAAAACCCAAGAGTCTCATACTTAAAAGAAACCCCTCCCGTCCCGTTGAATAAAACCTTAACTTTTTATAAGCCTTAATTTCTTCTTATAGGCAAGTAATTTTGACTGTAATTCGACACTCCAAATTTAATGATTTAGATTTATTTTCAGAAAATGCTATGAAATCCATAGAGATTAATAGAAAATTATTTCCGGCTTTTAAATTAAAGTCACTAATCTAGTAAATTAATAACAGGGATAAGTATGAAATTAAAATATCTAGTAGTCACATTAGGAATCTGTTTATCTCAGGGTGTTTTTTCGCAAACTCAAGGAAGCACTCAAAAACTACCTTTATTTACCCCTTTTAACTATGCAGAGTCTGCACCGGATGGTTATATTATCAAGGGTAAAATTTGCAATCATGCCTCTGGTATTGGTGATACAGGTTGTAGTGACGTCACTTTTGTCATTGATCCTCCTAATAATAGAATGTTAATGGATTTAGGTGAAGGCGGGGGGCAATATTATATCCTCAATGATGCGTCCTATATTGCTAACACTATCCCTGGCCAATGTCTTAAAGTAGCTAATTTCACTTGGGCAAATCAGGTAGCCGGTTACCTCAACGCCTTATCAATGCCCGGCTCTGGCACTAGAAAAGCAAGATATTTTGGGCGGGTAGATGATGTAGGTGGTTGCTTTGATAAAGTTGGGGTGGAAATGTTCACAAAACTTAAAAAGGGAAATCACGTTTTAACTCAGTTTAATTTTGCCCAGCAGTTTCCTTTCCCAGGAATTGGCTGTTCCATGGTTACGGGAAACATCAGTTTTGATCTGAAAACTCTTGATTTCACATCCCCAAGAGATCCCTATTTTGTCATGCCCTCAGGCTGCAACAGTACTGCAGCAGACTATTGCAGTACGTCATATCCACCAGGAAACCCATGCGGTCAAGGTCTATAAGCATTTTTTAAATGCGTTCAAATATCCTTTTCTAGTTCGTGTTATTCCCGCGGTTAAAACCGCGGGGTTTATTTTGTATTATTTTAACAGTATTCAACTATTCTGATTCAAATACTTGTTTATCGGCCAACGGTTTTGCATGCCTTTTATAGAACTAAATCTGAAAAAATGGGCAGTTATACTAAATATAATCAATTCAGAATAAATGCTTCCTTCAAGGATTGGAGACAAGCTAAGATGTTATCTCAGCTCATTGATTACAAACCTAATATGCAACGTATACTGGCCTTTATAATTCTTTCTAGCCTTAGCTTGATTGCTAATGCCCTGCCTCAAGGTTTTGTCTACTTAAGCGACCTTGCCCCAAGCATTATCCAAGACCTGCGTTATACCACTGGCAACAATTTTATTGGTCATCCTATCCCGGGTTACAAAGCCAGTCGCTGTATTCTTACTGTGGCAGCAGCCACTCAATTAGCCAAGATACAAAAAGCAGCAAATAAAATGGGATATAGCCTCAAAGTTTATGACTGCTATCGGCCGCAAAGAGCAGTCAATGCGTTTTATCAATGGAGCCAAAATCCATATGACAATCGTATGAAAGCCTTTTTCTATCCACGCGAAGATAAAAAAAACTTATTTGCAAAAGGCTATATTGCAGAACATTCAGGCCATACCAGAGGGAGCACGGTTGATCTAACTTTAGTGAAAATCGGCGCAACCTATCGGCACTCTAAATCAATTACTAGCCTTTGTTTTGGCAAAACACCTCATTATCGCAACGATGACTCAATCGATACGGGTACACGGTTTGATTGCATGGATGTCAGTGCCAATGTTTTTTATCCTGATTTAAGTCAACAGCAAAAAGCAAATCGTCTATTGCTGCGTCATTTAATGCTGGCCAATGGTTTTAAACCTTATCCTCAGGAATGGTGGCATTTCACACTGCGGAATGAACCTTATCCTAAAACTTATTTTGATTTTCCAGTAAGCTAAGTGATACGTCATTCTTCTTTCACCGGTCATCCTCTCACAGTCGGCGTCCTCTGATCACGCATGTCGATCCTTGATTCCTAGCCAAAGGTGGCCTACTTTTATTTTGGGAGACCAATATGAAGCTGCCTTTGCTATTCAAAGTTTATCGCCGCACTTTAGCCCTTACCAGCTATGTCCTGCCTAGCTATATAGGTGTTTTGCATGCGAAGCGTTTTATGACTCCAACTCGGCATCAACGACCCGAATGGGAAGAAAAGATTATCGCCGGAAGTGAAGCAAAAATGTTCAATGCCCAGATCAAATCTTGGCACTGGGGAACTTCTGGACCAACAATCTTGTTGGTCCATGGCTGGGATGGTCGTGGAAGCCAGCTTGGGTTTTTTGTAGCACCATTGGTTGCTGCTGGTTTTAAGGTCATTGCAATTGATGGACCGTCTCACGGCGACTCTCCTGGAAATAGAACTAATTTGCGGGAATTTGCAGAGAAAATGCTGGCAATTCAGCACGAATTGGGCGAATTATATGGTGTAATCGCCCATTCCTTTGGCTGTGCAGCCACTGCTTTGGCAACAGATTACGGGCTTATTACTCAAAAAATTGTTCTCATTTCTTCTCCTTGCGATTTACAAGATATCTTTGATCGCTTCAGCAGCTTTATGCAGCTTTCACCCAAATCAAAATATTATTTTCAAAATTTTGTGGAAACAGAAGCTCGACTCATTGTCAAAGAGACAAAGATGCATGAAATGATTGCCCGCATACCGCACCCTGTCATGGTCATTCATGATCAAGATGATCCGGAAATACCTTATAGCGATGCGCTAAAATTAACTAAAAATCTAGCTCATGTGGATTTAATTACCACCAAAGGCTTGGGACATCGGCGTATTTTAAAAGCTAAGCAGGTAGTCGATAACGTGATTCATTTCATGGGAGAGTACTAATGTGGTTAACTTTTGCCATTATTGCCGCTATTTTATGGGGATTTAATTACGCTTTGGCAGAAAAAATACTCTATAGCATTTCTCCGATAACTTTACTGGCTTTAGAAATGTTATGCGGTGCCATTTTGTTTACCATCATTTCTTATTTCACTACCATGAAAAAAGATTTTGAGCTCATCGTTAGTCAACCTAATGTCCGTTGGTTAATCTTGGCCGAAATTGTTGTGGTTTTACTAGCTAGTTTTTTTATCGTGGCATCCATCCGCCTTAAAAATGCCACCGTGGCCGGTATTCTCGAATTGGTTTATCCCTTATTTACCATTCTATTTACCTGGTTTTTATTTCATGAAACGCATGTCAATCTTCCGGTCATCATTGGCGGTATTTTAATTTTTATTGGTGTCGTTATCATCAGTCTTGCTTAAAATAAGTCTTGTGGGCATCCGTTATGGATAAAAACACCCGTTCGAGCTGAGGAAGCATTTACGCCGTCTTGAAGCTTGATCTTCGAAGGCTTCGAGACGATGCTAACGCATCTCCTCAGCCCAAACGGAGGTATCCCCACGACATTGAATAGACTGTTTAGCTCATTGAGCGTTTTGTTTATACCGTTCGCACTGAGGAAGCGCGCAGCGCTGTCTCGAAGTGTCGCAAAAAACCCTCCTTCGAGAGCTTCAGGACATGCCTTCGAGAACCTCAGGACAAGCCCTTTCGAGAGCTTCAGGACAGGCTTCGAGACACCCGCCATGCGTGATCCTCAGCCCGAACGGAATAAAATGAATACAAATTCCTTAAATCCTCATTTCGTGGGGATACCTCAGCCCGAACTGATTGGTAGATCTAAAATTCATTCCTAACTGAATCCATTCCTACTTGATATTATTTGGACTCAGGTGACAGCCTCACGAATAATCCATATTCGTTGGGCTGGGCCAAGCGAGTCTACAGACTGAGTCCACAGTAACAACGGCTTATCTCCGGCTGCAGCCGGCATTGATTGAGCAAATAGTGCAACGGCAAAGGCATATCGTTTTCTCAATGCTTGCAGCGCATTCAATACTCGAGCTGCATCAGTTTGATTATCTTTCAATACAAGCTCATTTCCGCGGTAAATGACAGTCACCGCCTGCCCTTTGATTGCCTGTTTAACGACTGTTTCTAACCGCCGCCAGCGAGCTTGTCGACCACGTTGGAGTTCGGCCTGGGTTGGGTTTTGTTGGAATTTGATACGTTTATTCGAAGAAAATACTCGTGATAAAATATTATTCCCCGGTTTTTGTTGTAAAAAATAAGCACATAAAGCATCGATTAACGAACGGTAACGACCAGAAATAGAAGGACTTGTCCCAGGCCGGTTATTAATAAATATGGCAAAAGCTAAAGTGTGGGCATTGGCAGTATACAAATAGCCTGAGAGACTCACAACGCCAGTCATTGTCCCTGTTTTAGCACGAACCAGATCTTGCTGATTCGGTTTTTTAAATCGTCGTTGCAGTGTCCCATCTCGTCCAGAAACAGGTAAGGCTGCAATGTATTCATAGGACAGTGGGAAGCGCTCGTATAAAAAGCGTAATAAGCTGACCGTCTGATTTGGGGTTAGCAAATCATAGCGCGATAAACCTGAGCCATCCGTTAATACCGCATTACCTAGTTCAATGCCGGTTTGTTGCTGAATGAATTTCTTGACAATGAACTGCGCATCGCCCCAATCGACCGGCGATCCATTTAATTTTTCTGCAGCGTGTAAAAACAAAGAGTCTGCGTACAAATTGTCGGAAGGTTTCAGGGTATCAGCCATTAGTTGCGAAATAGGTTTAGAAGTTTCGGTTGCAATTAATAACGAGCCTGAAGGTGCTTTACCTAGCATCACCTCACCCTCAAAAGCGATATTAGCTTCACTCAGTTGCCGTTTAACTAGACCTTGTGCATAGCTGAGAGGATTGCGAATTGCCATCTTCTGCATGACAGCCCATTGGCCGACTCCAACACAACCGCGAACCGTTAAATGGTTATCCTTATCCATTGAAAAATCGACACCACAATGCGCTGAACTGGCTTTGGTTTTTACCTGATTGTTGATACTAATACTGCCGCTGGCATCATCCGTTTCGATGACAGCCGGTTCCCCGGGTTTATCCGCGGGATTAACCGTGACCATTAGACGATTGGTATCAATGATTAAAGGAGCAGCAGGTGCGCCATAGCTATACACTAAATCCGTTGCCATCCAACCAGGAGGATAAGGATTAGCTACAGCATGGCTGCTATCAATATAGACATTACCTTGAATGTGATTAATGTGCCAAGCTTTCAAGCCTGCAATCAGCGTAGCAAGGCGTTCATGACTAAAGGAAGGATCCCCCGATAAATGAAGATACAAAGAGCCTTTCAAAGCACCCTGCTGCAACTGGGTCGCATTCGTACTTAGCTGATTTCTAAAACGATAATCAGGACCCAAGACCATTAACGCAGCAGCATCTGAAAAGAGCTTCATATTAGAAGCGGGAATAAAGGTGCGTGATCGATTACGGCTAAAAAGCGTTGCACCAGTAGTTACATCAACAACCTCTATACCGATATTCATTGTTGGATCGATTGCATCGATTAACCGATCGGCACCACTTTGAATGCTAGCATTTGCGGAGACCGATAAAAAAGCACACGCTAATCCCGACAACATCCTTTTCATCGATTTGGGTTCCTTAGTTTAAAAGTATTAATAAAAGCACCCAAGCGACTTGGGAAAAATGCTTAATCATAACGCAAGCCCATCCTCTCCAAAAGCCCTGCCAGGGTATCATTATCGAAAAATTTTAGTTGTAACCAACCGCCTTCGCCGTGGTCATTGATAATTTGGACAGGCGCTCCGATTTGTTCAGCTAGCTTTATTTGTAATCGCTCGATATCTCGATCTTTTCTGGCATTTGCTTTAAGAGGTTCATTTGTTTTTAGTTCCTTTACTTTTTTTTCGAGCTGCCTGACAGACCACTCATTTTGCTCTGTCTGTTCTGCTAATGAGATTTGCTGAGCTGGAGGCAATCCCACCAACACACGCGCATGCCCAAGTGAGAGTTGTTCGTTTCTTAATCGCTGCTGCAGAGGTTCGCAAAGTGTCAATAAACGTAAAATATTAGCGATATGGCTACGTGATTTACCGACTAAACTAGCTATTTCTTCTTGGTGAAAATGAAATTCATCAAGAAGACGGCGATAGCCTGTCGCTTCTTCGATTAGGTTTAAATTTTGGCGTTGAATATTTTCAATCAAAGTAACTGCTGCAGCCTGCTCATCGCTGTAGTTTCCAATGAGACAAGGTAACTCAGCTAAACCGACAAGCATTGCAGCCCGCCAACGCCGTTCGCCAGCAATGATTTCATAGCGCTCCTTAGCAAGCTCTCTAACGACCAAAGGTTCAATAAGCCCTTGCGTAGCAATCGATTGCGCCAATTCTTGCAATGCGTTCGCTTCAAAATTAACTCTGGGTTGGTAGCGGCCAGATTGTAGCCATTCGATGGGAATCGATTTAAATTCTGTTTTCATAAAAAGAAAGAAAGCAACGATGAACTATTGTTTCATAAGCCGCTCTGACTAAGCAAATAAAAGCGGTGTTGGAGTTAAGCTGTTGGTGCTGTAGAATTTTGCAGGTCAGGTTGATCCATTTCTCGTGTTTTAGCATCTTGGGCAAAAAGACCGAATACGGATTTACCGATTCCTTGCGGCATTTGCCGTTGTACTTCAGCGTCTAATAACCGGTTGCGTTCCATCAAAGCTTTCGCTTCAGATTTTATATAACTGTCTCCTGAAGCTAAAATTTTAACGATATATTGTGCCGCTTTCTGCAAACCAGATACTTTGCCATTTTCAGCATAGTCCCGGCTTAAAGCTAACATTGCGTTGGTAAACCCTTGTTTCGCAGAAGCCTGCATCCAGCTTAAGTAGGAATCAGAATTTTTTGGGAAGAGCTGAGCTAATTGATATTGAGCCATTTTATCGCCCTTAGCAGCCAACATTTTTACTTGCTTCATTAGTGCTAAGGTTTCAGCCTTCGTATAATAATTATCAGGATTTTCAGTGATTGCTTTAGCTAAATTAGCTAATTCGCTCATCAATAAAGTCGGGGCCATTGGAATATACTGCTTAAAAAAATACTTAATCTAGAATTACAAATTACATGAATAAAATTAAGACAAGATTAAACGCAGTTGGGTTTACAGTATTTTTACGCTTTATCGTACAGAGACCAACCGAGATGAAATAGCATATGTGAAATGATGGCAGCCAATAAACCATATTGCCAAAAAAGCCAACCAAAGAGAATTCCTTGCCAAAAGTTTAATAACAGGGTGATATAAATGAAACGTCGGCTAGGCTGACAACCTGCAGCTAAATAAGCCGGTAATTGTCCAAATGCGAAGAATAATCCACTTAGCAAGATAGCACCCCAAATGAGCATCGGAGTGCTGCGACCCAAAAATAAAATTGAAAAAAAGGCGAGGACATTCATCAATCCCCATCGCGCAAGCACTTCCTCAACCACACCCCCATATAGGATACAGCCGTCAGGGCGCAATACGGAACGAATTTTTCTCATTATTCTCAAGGTTTGCTCATCGAGAATAGAGCCAACGATTGCATAATATAAAACCAAAAAAACGACTAATCCGCCGAGAGTATAGAGAAAAACAGGGAGGATTATATTTTGTATTGCATTCAATGCCGGTTGCCCAAGCAATAAAGCTTCTAAAATGGGAGCATTAAGCCCGGTACGTAAAGATAAAACTGTGCCAGCAAAACTCATCAACAACACCATGATTAAGGTCTGAGCCACTGCAAGTCGACTAATACGAGCTCTTAGCTCTTCGCTATTATCGGACAATAACAGATGAATAAGACGCGGGATGGCGATAAAAGTCCCTGGTAAGGAGAGACAAAATAGTAAGATTATCAGTGGCCAGTTAATTTGCATTTATTGAAGAATCCTTTTTTCCGAAGCGTAGGGCCAAGGCACAATGGCACTGCCTTAATGATAAAAACTCCTTCCGCCTACCTCCCGCGACTTATTCGACGTTGTTGGCTGAACGCCATCCCCGGCTGAACTCCATCCCTACGTCCCACGACTTGTTCGTGGAATCCAGGGATCTGAATTTGAAAAAAGACCGAGAGCAGCATCTGGGAATGCCCAACCTACACTAAATCACAACTTCCGCAGCACACTATAAAAAAATCCGTCCCCATTGGTTTCACTAGGCAATATTTGCCAACCATGGCCTGTCGCTTGCCCCCAAGGTTTATTGTCCATGGCAAATTGGCAATCTGCTTGGTCTGCAACAAAGCGGGCGATCTGTTGCTCATTTTCTTGTTTCATTACGGAACAAGTTGCATAGACTAGTAAGCCCTTAGGTGCTAATAACTGCCATAGAGCTTGCAATAATTGGAGTTGTAATTCAACCACCTTAGAAATCTCGGCTTCAGTGCGTAATATTCTTATATCTGGATGACGCCTGATAACACCTGTTGCCGAACAAGGTGCATCGAGAAGAATACGATCAAACGCTTTGCCATCCCACCAGCTATATGGTTGCAGGGCATCGCCTTGCAAGATCTTCGCTTTTAAATTTAGCCGTGATAAATTTTCCGCAACTCGTTGTAAGCGTTTTTCATCCACATCCAAAGCCACAGATTCAGCCAATTGAGGCTCTGCTTCTAAAATATGACAAGTTTTGCCGCCCGGTGCGCAGCAAGCATCAAGCACGCGCAGACCCGGTCGTAATTCTAGGAGGGATACGGCTAGTTGGGCGGACTCATCTTGTACCGAAACCGCGCCCGCAGCAAAACCAGGTAAATCGCGCACATCACAAGGAACTTCCAGCGTTATCCCCACATCAGAATAAAGATGGGGCTTCGCTTGGATATTAAGTTCTTCTAATTGCTGTAGATACTGCTTTCTTGAAGTCTGACGCTGATTAACTCGCAAACTCATGGGTGGATGGCTATCATTCGCTTTCAATATGTTTTGCCAATGATGTGGCCAATCCACTTGTAATCGCTTAATAAGCCAGGCAGGGTGGCCATAAATAAAATCTTCATTCACTTCTAAGCCAGATAAAAATATAGCCTGTTCGCGGCAAAATGCTCTGAGCACCGCATTCACTAGCCCCTTTGCCCAACTCTTTTTTAATTGCTCAAGCAAAGCGACAGTTTCTTTTACGACAGCATAATCAGGCTTTTTCATGTAATGTAGCTGATACAAGCCAATGAGAATAACAAGCCAAACATCCTGTGCCTTTGGTCGTTTATTCATTAAGCAATCCGCTAGGGCTTGTAAACGATAATAATGACGACAAACACCGAAACAGATTTCCTTTGACAGCGGCGATAAATCCTCTTCGGAATGCATCAGCTGCGATAAAGGAATTTGATCTTGAACTAATTTTAATAAAATACTTAGTGCCTTTAAACGCTCATTTTTTTTCATTGTAAAACCAAATTAAGCCGAAGTTGTGAGCGACCAGCATTTAACCAGTCTGCAATCGTCATTACTCTTGAACCAGAAAATTGAATTGTTTCAACCATAATTGCCTGTTTAGCTGTTGCGACTAACATGCCCTTTTTATCAAGAGAGAGGATGGTTCCCGGTGTCGCATTGCTGTTGAGATCGACGATATGAGCACGGTGAATGCGCAACAACTCTTTGTCAGCTTGCGTGTAGGCAATAGGCCAGGGATTAAAAGCTCGAATTTGTCGATCAATTTCAACCGCTGTTTTTTGCCAATTAATGGAAGCATCTTCTTTTTTGATTTTGGGTGCGTAAGTCGCCAGATTATTATCTTGGGCCTGTGGTTTTGCTGTTCCAGCCGCTAGGGCATCGATTGTTTCAAGCAAGGGCACCACAGCTAGCTCAGCTAACTTATCGTGCAAAGAACCTGCGGTATCATGATCCGTGATGGGACAGCTTACTTCGGTCAATTTGTCGCCAGTATCCATACCAATATCCATTTGCATGATCGTAACACCTGTTTCCCGATCCCCATTGAATATAGCTTGTTGGATAGGCGCTGCCCCTCGCCAACGTGGCAGTAAAGAAGCATGAACATTTATACAACCCAAACGAGGCAAAGATAAAATCGGTTGGGGCAAAATAAGGCCATAAGCAATCACCACCAATAAATCCGGTTTCAATGCAGCCAGTTCGGCAACAGCTTCCTCGGTCTTAAAGTTGAGTGGTTGATAAACTGGGACTTGATGGTTTATTGCCCAACTCTTAACGGCAGAAGCTTGTAGCTTTCTACCGCGGCCAGCTGGTCTATCCGGTTGAGTGTATACGGCGAGCAATTCATAGGTTGAGGCTGCCAAAGCATCAAGACATGGCAGAGTGAACTCCGGTGTACCCGCGAAGACTATGCGCAACTGACTCATGGCCTCCGTAAATGTTGGCGCTTAAATTTGTCAAGTTTTCGACGAGCGATTGCACGCTTCAACGGAGACAACAAATCAACAAACAACTTACCGTTTAGATGATCGATTTCATGTTGGAAACACTCCCCCAACACACCATCGCCACTCATTTCATACTCTTTCCCAAAGCGATCTAAAGCACGAATAGTTACTTTATTTGCACGGATCACTTTGTCATAAGCGCCGGGTACGGATAAGCAGCCTTCCTCATATTCAGTCTCACCCTCCCGGGCAATAATTTCAGGATTGATCAACACGAGTTGATTTTTTTTATCACCCTCAATATCAATCACGGAAAGGCGTAAACTAATGCCGATTTGCGGTGCCGCTAGCCCAACTCCCCTTGCGTGATACATGGTTTCAAACATATCATCAATCAAAGTTTGTAGTTCGTCATTAAAATGTTCTACTGGTTTTGCAACTAGTCGTAACCTTTCATCAGGCAAATAAATAATTTTACGAAGTGCCATAAATTCCTATTTTATTGCGAATAATACATGCTATTATCGCCAATACCTCGCAAAGCTGCAAGATGTCGATATTTAGGTCAATGAAAATTGACTTTCATCTTGCATCTATGGATGCATTTATGGATAACAAATACTATTTTCTTGCTCTTAATCGAATCAAGCAAATCGGCCCAAGAACGATCTTAAAGCTTTTGGCACATTGGCCTCAACTTGAGGAAATGTTTCAATTAAACACTAAACAATTGCAACAAGCCGGTCTTTCTGAGCAGTTTGCCGAATCAATTACCCAATTCAATCTTGCTGACATCGAGGAAGACTTAGCCTGGCAAGAATCCGACAACCACCATTTACTGAGCTGGGATGACCCCGAATACCCCTCTCTACTAAAAGAAATATATGACCCACCACCTATTTTATATCTACGTGGCGAATTGTCTTGCTTACAGCAAGCAACTATTGCCATCGTGGGGAGTCGCAAACCTTCCATAACAGGTATGGAAACCGCCTGGCATCTAGCCTTTGAGCTAGCCTCAACAGAACTGACTATTGTAAGCGGTTTAGCCCTAGGGGTAGATGCACAAGCCCATAAAGGTTGTCTAGAAGCAAAGGGGCGAACTATTGCCGTTTTAGGGACAGGAATCGATTCTATTTATCCACGCCAGCATCTTCATTTAGCCCATAAAATTTGCGAAAAAGGCTTGCTAATTAGCGAATTCCCCTTGCAAGCCATACCCAATGCTGGACATTTCCCCCGTAGAAATCGTATAATAAGTGGTTTATCGTTGGCCACATTGGTTGTTGAAGCAGCAATTCAAAGTGGCTCTTTGATTACAGCGCGACTCGCATTGGAGCAAAATCGCGACGTTTTCGCGGTACCAGGCTCGATTCACAATCCGCAAGCCCGTGGATGTCATCATCTACTACAGCAAGGAGCCAAATTAGTCACGTCAAGTCAAGAGGTGCTCGAAGAACTAGGATTAAATCTGACAATAAAGCAAACTAATGCGACACAATCCCTTGCCAGAGATAACAAAAACCTAGTAAAGTGCATTGGCTTTGAAATAACAACAGTAGATCAAATTGTTAAGCGGAGTGGTTTAAGTGTTGAAGAGGTAGCTTGTGGCTTGGCTACATTAGAAATCGAGGGCACAATTAAAGCAGTCCCCGGCGGTTACATGAGGTGTTCATATGAAAGATAGCTTGTTTGAAATGTTAATGCATTTTTTTGAAAAAAGTTTATCTCAATTAAAAGAAAATGGTAAAGCGAATGCTCAAAATGACCAGGAAGACCCTGATCTTTTTGATGCCTCTACACTTGAAAGTCGAACTCTTATCCTTAAATCCGCACAGCAGACCGCTATGCGCGTATTCACTGATGATGAAAAACAAAAATTCACCAAAGCGAGTTACCAATTTTTAACACGCTTAATGCTTTGGGGTATTTTGGCACCTGAAACCTTAGAATTAATTATTAATCAGTTGCTTTTCTCAGAATCGCGTTTTGTTACTTTGCAAGAAACAAAATGGACTATTCGTAATACACTTGCTGAAAATCTAGATGCTGCTCAACTTGCTTTTCTTGATCTTGTGCTATACCAAAAAGAAGATAAGTTACCACTGCATTGATAGCAACAAAAGGAAAGTCAATGAGCAAACACCTGGTTATCGTAGAGTCTCCTGCGAAAGCTAAAACTATACAAAAGTATTTGGGCAAAGATTACGATGTCTTGGCCTCATATGGCCACGTGCGCGATCTGCCCCCACGAAAAGGCTCAGTGAAACCAGATCAAGAATTTGCAATGATTTATAGCCCGATTGAGAAGAATGCTCGTCATATCGAATCGATTGCAAAAGCTTTAAAAACCTCTGATTCACTCTTATTAGCAACCGACCCTGATCGCGAGGGCGAGGCGATTTCTTGGCATGTTTATGAGTTAATGAAAGAGCGAAATTTGCTAAAAGATAAAGAAGTACACCGTATTTTTTTCAATGAAATCACCAAATCAGCAATCCAAGATGCGATAAAAAATCCTCGCTCAATTTCCATGGATTTGGTCAATGCACAACAGGCAAGACGTGCGTTAGATTATTTAGTGGGTTTTAATCTTTCACCCTTACTATGGAAAAAAATTCGCCGAGGTCTCTCTGCTGGTCGAGTGCAGAGTCCAGCTCTGCGTTTGATTGTTGAACGTGAAGAAGAAATAGAACAATTTGTTTCCCAAGAATATTGGCGAATTATCGCGCAATGCCAGCATGATAACCTGCCTTTTGAAGCACGACTTACTCATTTTCAACAAGAAAAACTACAGCAATTTTCAGTGACTGAAGCTGAGCATGCCCACCGCGTGAGAGATAGCTTACTCAAACAAGCTCAGGGCTTCTTGGTTGTTAGTAATATTGAAAAGAAACAGCGCAAACGTAATCCGGCCGCTCCCTTTATTACTTCCACTTTACAGCAAGAAGCAGCGCGAAAGTTGGGCTTTACTGCGCGTAAAACTATGATGGTTGCCCAACAACTCTATGAAGGAATCGATATTGGTACAGGTACTACAGGTTTAATTACCTACATGCGTACTGACTCTGTCAATCTAGCTGCTGAAGCGATTGAAGAAATTCGCTCCTATATTGTTCAGCGTTATGGAGAAAATAATTGCCCTAAAAGCCCTCGTGTTTATAAAACCAAGTCAAAAAATGCACAAGAAGCTCATGAAGCGATTCGCCCGACCTCTATTAAGCGAACGCCAGAAATGGTGCAGCAAGCACTCACTGCGGATCAATTTAAGTTGTACAGTTTAATTTGGAAACGTACTGTCGCCAGCCAAATGGCTGAAGCATTAGTAGATACCGTAGCAGTAGATTTGACCTGTGGTGAAGGCAATGTATTTCGAGCAAATGGCTCGACCATCACTTTCCCTGGCTTCCTAAATGTTTATGAAGAAGGGCGTGATGACTCCAAAGACGAAGAAGGTGCAGGTTTATTACCCACTCTAAGCGTTGGGGAAAAAATTAAATTGCAGGATATTCTTGCAAATCAACATTTTACTGAACCACCCCCACGCTACTCTGAAGCCTCGCTCGTTAAAGCTCTAGAAGAATATGATATTGGACGCCCCTCCACCTATGCCTCGATTATTCACACACTACAACAGCGTGAATACGTCATCGTGGATAAAAAACGTTTTGTGCCAACTGATGTCGGTCGCATAGTCAACCGCTTTCTGACCGGTCACTTTACCCGCTATGTTGATTACAAATTTACAGCGCAGCTTGAAGATACACTCGATGCGATCTCACGTGGAGAAAGGGAGTGGATTCCTGTCTTAGACGAGTTTTGGCAACCCTTCATTCAACAAATCCATGTGACTGACGAGCAGGTACAACGAAAAGACGTAACCACTGAAACACTTGATGAGCAATGCCCTAAGTGTGGTAAACCCTTAGCGATTCGCTTAGGAAAACGGGGGCGATTTATTGGCTGTACTGGCTATCCAGAATGCGATTATACACAAGATCTTAATAACGAAGGCGAAAAAACAGAACCTGAAGTCGTTGAAGGGCGCACTTGCTCAGACTGTGGAAGCCCTTTACATATTAAAATGGGGCGTTATGGGCGTTTTATAGGTTGCAGCAATTATCCCCAATGTAAACATATGGAACCGTTGGAAAAACCGGCTGATACTGGTGTTGAATGCCCTAAATGCCATAGTGCTAAGATTCTCAAGCGAAAATCGCGTAAAGGTAAAATATTTTACTCCTGTGGCAATTATCCAAAATGTGATTATGCCCTATGGAATGAACCCATCGATAAACCTTGCCCACAATGTGCTTGGCCTTTGCTCACTGCCAAAGAGACTAAACGTTCTGGCCGTCAAATTATTTGCCCAAATGAAAGTTGTAACTATACTTCAAAGGAGGATGAGTAATCCTAATGGCTAATAACTGTCTTTGCGCACCTATTTCTGAGACTTAGGATGAGCCAAACTTGGGCGCGGCCATGATTCAAAAGAAATGCGGCTAACAAAAGGAATTTAGCTATGTATTTACTCTTTGATTTTGATGGAACTTTAGTTGATAGTTTTGATTGCGTCGTTGAAAAAATGAATGAATTAGCTGAGGTATTTCATTTTAGAAAAATTGAAGAACATGAAATTGAAGATTTACGAGAAATGTCCGCCAAGGAATTGATTAAATTTTTAAAGATTCCCTTTTATAAAATACCAATACTCATTCGGCAAATAAGAAAACTTTTACACAAAGAAATGCCTAGCATCAATCCAATTGCCAATATTAATCCTATAATAGAAAAACTATATCAGGCTGAATTCTCTCTTGGCATTTTAACCTCTAATTCAATTGAAAATGTAATCATGTGGCTTGAGAGCCATCAAATGAGTCATCTCTTCAAATTTATCCATAATGAATCTAATTTTGTTTCTAAAAAATATTTATTAAGAAGAACCATTAAAAAGTACAATATTGAAAAATCAAACCTGCTTTACATTTGTGATGAAACACGCGATATCGAAGCGGCAATGAAAAATAATGTTAAATCCGTAGCAGTAACATGGGGCTATAATTCCGAAAAAATTCTTTCACAATACCAACCCACTTTCCTCGCGAATAAACCTGAAGATTTATTAGAAATTTGCGGCTTGCAAACCTAAGCCCTCCCATAAAAACGCCGCCTTCTGGCGATTACTTGAACTTAAAGAACAAAATTAATAAATTAGATTATAATTAAAGGCAATTCGAATAAATATTAGACGCGAGAGCTTCTATGTTTTCTAAACGATGTCCCGATATATTAGATTATAGTTTAAAAAATTTAGAGTCTTTAACCAGAAAAAATAAAGAAAAAAGAATAGGTAATTATATTGTCAGTAAGACTGCAAGTAATGATCTATTTACGGATTTTCGTCATTATTCGCTACAGCAATCCTTAAGCACAGGGTGGAAAGCATATCTTAGTATCTTGCCGGAGCAATTAAGTGAGAGCTATCAATCCATTGTGTCTATCTTATTAAAATACGAAGTATTACAGTTTAAATTTAGTGATATCCCGGTTATGAAAGCCTACCTAAAAAAAATAAAGGATAATGAAGATTTTGTGAAAGATATCGAACGTTTATATTACGGTATGCAGGTTAGTATTTATATGCAAAACGGCCAAGAGTGTTTGTTTAATGAGATGTTAGCTGAAATTGAATTTGCACTCACTGAAAAAAACATCCTACCAGGTATTATAAGTTCATCAGATAGAACACTAGGGAAGTATAGTTCCGTACGACATCAAGGAACCCGCGAATATACCTCTTCACAAAACGCCGAATCTTATAATCCTGAAAAAGTGTATGATCCTTTTATTAAACTTGAGGATTTACAAGAATCAATTCATAGAACTAGCTTGTAGCTAACCTCTCATTAGTTTTTTTCTTAATCGCTTTATTTTTCCCTGGAATTATTAAAATACTCGTCTTTCAATTTGAGCTAATTAATGTGAGAAATGGAATAAATTATTTACTTCGATAATAAAAAAATTCTATTTTTTTCTATAAATATTGAGTATTTTTTATTGTTTCATTTACCTACTAATTCGTGTAGTAAATAATTTATGTTTGCGAAACTTTATCTTTTCTAAGCGGGAATACATTTGAAGAAAATGACAATTTTTTTAATTTCTTTTCTGAGTATAAATGGTTAATAAAAACCTGCATTGCTTCTTTAGAAGTCAGGTAAAGAACACTATCCTCACCGTCCTGTAAATAGCAATTAAAAGTAGCATAACTTTCCGTAGATACACCAATTTTCTTTAAAAAATTAATAATCAAATTGAGGTTTCCATGGCATGCACAAATTATACTCGCATTATGACGTCTTTCATCGCTCCAAATTGAATAAAATTTATTAGCTACAAAAATATCAACTAACTTCTCCTTATTGTCATCTTTGTAAGTAAATTCATCATCAATATTGAGATCGCTATCTTCGAAATTCTCAAAGACTAAAAATTTATAACCAAATAATTCAAATAGCTTCCTCTCAATTTGAATTTTTCTCATTAGATCCTCTTAATTTTTTCAAATCAGGATCAGTTTATAAAATCGGGATTAAAAATGAAAGGAATGAAATGTGGTAAAATTGTAAATATTTCTTCGATTATTTACTTGAAAAAAATAAAGTTATAGCTGATAAATCCAAGTGAAAAACAGTTGCACACTAAGTTTTTATACAATCAAATAAACTCATTCTTTTGAAAAAAAACCTTATTATTGGCAATGAATAAATCAATTTTCTGCTGTTAAAAAATGATATAAATTGATTTAATAATTGTACTGGGCCTACAGAGTTGTCCACAAGTTTGTTGTCAACCTATCTTCGCAGGGACAATTGGAGCCCAGGCAGCAATCCCTCGCTACATTCAGATGAAAGGAGAAATAGCCTGATGAGAAACCTCATGTAAGGAATTGGCAATGATAGAATGCTGCCTCAATAGATCCTTCCCTTACTTTGTATAAAAAGACTTTATTTGCTTAACAACTTCCCTTAAATCAACCCTCGATACATCCAAGTGCGTTACACATCTTAGCTTACCCATTTTATTAGGCTGTTCAGCAAGTAAAATGCCTCTAGTAAATAAATAATCCCGCAAAGCAAAATAATCACCTTTCACCTGAATAAATAAAATATTAGTTTGCAAGGAAGCAAGATCTACTTCGATTTCATCGATCTCTGCTAATGCTTGAGCAAAATAGGCAGCATTCTCATGATCTTCGCTCAAACGCTCAATATTATGTTGTAAAGCATAAATTCCTGCAGCTGCTAAAATACCTGCTTGGCGCATTCCGCCACCGAGGACTTTACGCCAGCGTCTTGCTTTTTTAATGAGCTCGCCTGGACCACATAAAATGGATCCCACGGGAGTCCCTAGTCCTTTAGATAAACAAATAGAAATTGAATCAAAATTAGAACTAATTTCGTTGAGATTTACACCTAATTTGACAGCCGCATTAAATACTCTCGCTCCATCGAGATGATTATTCAGTTTATTTTGCTCACAAAATCGTTTCGCCTCTCTTAAATAATTGAGGGATAAAACTCTGCCCGCCGTTGTATTTTCCAAACAAAGTAACTTGGTTTGGGCATAATGGTAGTCAAGTGGTTTAATTACCCTAGCAATCTTATCGAGTGCTAAGCTGCCATCTTTTTCAAATTCAATAGGTTGCGGTTGAATGCTCCCTAAAACAGCAGCGCCACCACCTTCCGACATATAAGTATGTGCTGTTTGGCCCACAATATATTCGTCCCCTCGTTCACAATGAGCCATTATAGCCATCAGATTCGTCTGTGTGCCTGAAGCTGCGAATACGGCCGCCTCCATACCGGCTCTCTCAGCAATTATGCTCTCTAAACGTTTTACGGTTGGATCTTCGCCATAAACATCATCCCCTGTTTCCGCATTCATCATCGCGCTTAACATTGCCTTACTCGGCTTAGTGACCGTATCACTGCGTAAGTCAATTAATTTCATAGTATTATTCTCAAATAGAGTTATTAAAAAAAGACTGACAATCTGAATAAATTTTCTGCATTTTAGGAAGATTTTCCTTGATAAATTCAATAAGCTCGCGCGTATATTTCGCCTCTTCTACTCTGTTGTGCTGTAAACAATAGCTATACCAAAGAAGCCAGGTATGAAAGCTGAGCATCCATAATTTAGGATTCATTTGAGGCAAAGTTCTGGTGCGCTGACCATAGCCTATCAGGGTGGCACGAAAACGCTGTGCTTGAAAATCTCCATAGGCAAGCCCTGAACAATTTTCAGCAAGTCCAATGAGTTCAATAGCCGGATGAATAAGGCCCGCGCTTTCCCAATCAAGCAAATGCGGCGTTTTTTTTTCACGCCAAACTATATTCTCAGCATGAATATCACGATGGCTAAACACCCAGTTTTCTGCTTGATATTGCGCATTGTCATTACAGAAACTAATGAGTTCTTGTAGCCAAACAGGAGAATCATTGTCTTCTGGTAGTAGAATTGAGGGGAGGGCTTGTGCTGCTTTTTGCGGTAGATGATGAACTAAATGCAATTGGGCTAAGATTTCACCCAATACAAAGGCTTGTTCTTCGTTGACTGCCTCTATCACTTGACCTTCACAGTAGGGGTGTATGATTGCTTTAGCACCATCTACGATGAAAACAAACTTATTATTTTTTTTGTAGGCGGCAAAAGTAATTCCAAGCTCGGCAGCAACTGTTGCGGCTAGCTCTTCAGTTAATTCGAGATTGGACTCCTCGACTTGACCCAACCAAGTTTGCGTATCAAATTTCTTACAAACCCATTTGCTTTGGTCGCTGAGCTCAATTAATTCAAGATGATGCGGCCTTCCTTCACCTAGAGAAGAGCGCGATATAATTTTTTGCTTAAAAAAATCCTTAGACCAATGCTCATTGTTCATGCATGAGCTGCTCGATATAACGTCTACAAGTCAGGGGTTTGTCGAGAAAGTTTATCATCTGTCGGGTTCCACCTGTACCAGTAATAATGAGTGTGCCGTAGCGAAAGATACTTCCTAGAACCGATTGTCTAATATCAATGGTTTCAATTTTAGTCAAAGGAATATCGATGGTTTGTCTTACTAAGATCCCGGTGCGCAAAATAACCTGTTTCTTCTTGATTGTGAGAGAAGCGAAATGATAGTTAACCCAATTCATTATCCCCCAAACCAAAGCAAACAGCAGAAAAAAAAGCGCTACCTCTTTGAGCTGATGAATTTCTATGCCAATCAACATTGCAACGCAAGCAAGTACAACTGGCCAAAAAAAGAGAACCCAATGAAGTCTTGCCAAATATACCACATTGCTCTCTGCCATCTTTATCCTCTTAGCTAAAAACTAGTTTAAACCTAAAACTTCAAGTCCCATGAGTATATTTCAGATGCTATAAATTTGCTATGCTAGGCTTTTGTAGGATCTAAACCAATTATTATGATTCGGCCTATCAATCGTTGTTTAAATGCGCAGTTATTAACTATCTGTCAGCAGGCAGTTCAATTAGACGAATTAAATCGTAAACTCAAAGATCATTTACCCTCGCCTTTAGGCAATCATTGCCAGGCTGGTTCATTTAATAAAGGCTGCTTGTTAATTACGACTAGCAATGCCTCTTGGGCCACAGAGCTTCGATACACTGTTCCGGATTTGCGAGATAAGTTAAGAAAAGAGGGATTGTATCAATTAACTTCAATCAAGATTGCTGTCATTGACCAGGTTGATCAAATCATTGCCGATAAACAAGCTAAGCAAACAAAACTCTCCTCATCCGCTCGCGATAATATTCGCACAGCCAGTGAACTTTGTACTTATCCACCATTAAAAATAGCCTTGGATCATTTAGCTAGGGCTAAGGGGGAATAATAGCCTTAGCTACGTACGTCATCCCCGCACTGAGGTATCTCTTGTTTTTTTGAACAGGAATCTGAGTGAATAAATTGTCATCCCTGCAAAGGCTGTGGATGACAATAACTTCGAAGGGATACCTCAGCTCTCTCGCTACACTCGAGATGACGCCCTAGGATCGAATGACAACACGGGAGCCCGAACAACGTAAGGAAGTGAGCTATTAAGTATTATGCTTCGGCCGGGAGCATATCAACAACGAAATTAGGTTGATAATTTTCTGCATCAAAGTAGGTATATTCCCAGGCATCTTGGCGTACCATTAATTCGCGTAATAAGCGGTTATTGAGACCATGACCTGACTTGTAGCCTTCAAAAGCACCGATTAATCCACAGCCTAAGAGGTAAATATCTCCGATTGCGTCCAGCACTTTGTGAGTCACGAATTCGCTTTCAAAGCGTAAACCGTCTTCATTGAGCACTCGATAATTATCCACAACGATGGCATTATCTAAGCTGCCGCCTTTGGCCAAATCACATTCCCTCAGTTTTTCGTAATCAGACAGAAAACCAAAGGTTCTCGCCCGACAAACCTCTTTTACATAAGAGGTGGTTGAGAAATCGAAAGTAGCTGTTTGGGGTTTATCATTAAAAACTGGATGATCAAAATCTATCGTAAACGAAACCTTGCAACCGTTATAGGGCAAAAATTGTACGTATTTGCCCTTATCTTCTACACGGATAGGTTTTAAAATTCGAATGAAGCGCTTCGCTGCACTTTGTTCGCGAATGCCAGCAGATTGAATCAGGAACACAAAAGGCGCTGCACTGCCATCCATAATAGGAAGCTCGGCCGCATTGACATCCACATAAGCATTGTCAATTCCTAACCCCGCGAAAGCGGAAAGTAAATGTTCGACAGTCGCTACCTTTACCCCATCTTTTTGTAGAGAGGTGCACAGCATGGTATCGCCAACCTGATCATATAGAGCAGGAATTTCAACCACTGGATCTAAATCAGTACGCCTAAAAATGATACCGGTATTAATGGGAGCAGGATGTAGGGTAAGATAGACCATTTCCCCGGTGTGTAACCCAACCCCTGTTGCTTGAATGACTTTCTTAGGAGTTCTTTGTTTTATCATTCAGTGTTCACCTTTTCAGATATCCCATATTTTAAGCGCAATAAACGGCGGAATCATAGCAGCAATTTATTGGGCTGTCTAATTTTCTCATGCTACCTAACAAGCTAAGTGCATACCTTGTTCAAATAAAACCGAACTGACTTTTTTGCAAACGAAGTAAAGCAATTTAGGTAATGCTTAATTAAAACAACGTCTACTAGCTGTTACAGTTTATCGGTACTACTTAAGAACGGACAGAGCCGTTCTTAGTCACTCCACTTGTTCTTCTTGTCGCCGCAAGAACGCTGGGATATCCAGGTAATCAACATCAGGAATTGAAAATTCACCGGCTGATTTTACTGGTGTAGCAGCTTGCTTACGCATCACAGCTGGTCGATCAAGCTGCTGATAATCAAGAGAACCGTCGCTACGTGTTGACTCCATCATACGAGCTTTAGCTAGTGTTTGTTGCTGGCCGCGACCTCGTGCGTCACCCAAACCAGTAACAATAACTGTCACTCGCATTTCATCAGTCATATTGGGATCGATAACCGTTCCCACAACAACAGTTGCATCATCAGAAATAAACTCTTTTACCACATCACCGACTTCCTCAAATTCACCGATAGACATATCTAATCCAGCAGTGATATTGACTAAAATGCCCCGTGCGCCAGAGAAATTGACATCTTCCAACAGAGGAGAGGCAATCGCCGCTTCTGCCGCTTGACGAGCTCTTTGTTCCCCCGTAGCACTACCTGTTCCCATCATTGCCATGCCCATTTCTGACATGACAGTGCGAACATCGGCAAAATCGACGTTGATTAAACCAGGACGAGTAATCAAATCGGAAATACCTTTTACTGCACCTAAAAGCACATTATTTGCCGCCTTAAACGCATTAACTAGGCTAATATTTTTACCTAGGACGCTTAATAATTTGTTATTAGGAATAGTAATTAGGGAATCGACCTGTTCCGCTAAGCGTCGAATTCCTTCTTCTGCAGCAAGTGCACGTTGCTTTCCTTCAAAGGAAAAGGGCTTCGTAACCACTGCAACCGTAAGAATACCTAATTCTTTTGCTACTTCTGCAAAAACAGGTGCTGCCCCAGTACCTGTGCCACCACCCATGCCGGCAGTAATAAATACCATATCCGCGCCTACTAGCACGTCTCGAATTCTATCTCGATCTTCTTCTGCAGCTTCACGACCAATCTTAGGATTGGCGCCAGCACCTAAGCCTTTAGTTAATTCGTCTCCTAATTGGATATGAATTTTTGCATTCGAATTTTTTAGGGCTTGAGCGTCTGTATTAGCACAAATAAACTCAACAAAATCAATTTTTTCTGCCACCATATGTTCAACAGCATTACCACCGCCACCACCAACACCAACAACCTTAATCACGGCATTGTCTTGTTGACTTTCCGTTAATTCAAACATTAGACCTCTCCCCACTAAAATTCTTCAATTAGATACAACTAAAAATTACCGTGAAACCATTCTTTCATCCGAGCCCACATGCCTTTGCTATTATCGCTCAAGTTTGAACCATTGTAACCACCTTCGTATTGTTGTTGATAGCCATGAAGTAATAAACCTACTCCTGTCGCTAATGAAGGATTTGTAGTTGCATCAACCAAACCTGAAACATGATGAGCACAGCCTTGGCGTACTGGCATTTCAAAACACATCTCGGCCAATTCAATTGCACCTTTGATACATGAACCGCCTCCTGTCATCACCATGCCTGCTGCGATTCTTTGTTCAAAACCACTGCGTATTAATTCATTGCGAACTAAAGAAAATAACTCTTCATAACGAGCGGACACCACTTCGGAAAGCACTTTAGCTGAAATTTTTCGCCCCGGCCTTTCGCTCACACTTAAAACTTCTAGCATTTCACTAGCACTTGCTAATTCTGGCATTGCAAAGGCATGAGAAATTTTAATCGCTTCGGCCGCTTTGGTAGGCGTGCGTAAAGCCATTGCGATATCATTCGTAACTTGATCACCAGCAATCGGAATAACCGCTGTATATTGAATCGCGCCTTCAGCGAAGACGGCAATATCTGTCGTTCCGCCACCAATATCAATCAAACAAACACCAAGTTCTTTTTCGTCATCAGTCAGCACAGCATGGCTTGCAGCAAGCTGCTCGAGGATAATATCGTTCACTTCCAAACCGCAGCGACGAACACATTTAGCAATATTTTGCGCAGCACTCACTGCACCCGTCACAATATGGACTCTTGCTTCTAAACGAACGCCAGCCATACCAACCGGCTCTCGAATACTACCCTGGTTATCGATAATAAATTCTTGCGGTAAGATATGAAGAATTTTTTGATCAGCCGGAATTGCGACCGCTTTAGCCGCATCGATGACTCGCTCAACATCTGCTTGAGAAACTTCCAGATCACGAATCGCCACGATACCATGTGAATTCAAACTACGAATATGACTACCGGCAATACCTGCGTAAACGGTGTGCACTTCACAACCGGCTTTGAGTTCAGCCTCTTGAACTGCTCGCTGAATTGTATTGACTGTTGCCTCAATGTCGACAACAACACCACGTTTTAACCCGCGGGAAGGATGACTTCCTATACCAATAATTTCAATTGCACCATCTGCAGTTACTTCACCAATGAGCGCAACGACTTTGGAAGTTCCAATATCTAAACCGGTGATGATATTTTTTTCTATTTTTTTTGCCATTATCTTCCCGTTCAGTCTTTTTTAATCAAGCGTTAACTTGTTTATTTTTCCATTGCACCGCCATACCTCGCGGATACCGTAAATCAACACTTGCTAATTGATCTGCTCGCTCTGCAAATACAGCAGGATAAGCTTTGCAGAATCGTATTATCCGCGTATCTAAATCTCGTTTACCTAAGTGCAACTGCAAACCATTTGCCAGGGTAAGTTCCCAGGCATGATTATTTCGCCATTCTAATGCAGCTGCGTGTAATCCATAGATTGATAATATCTTACTCATTTTTTTATAAACTTGTAAGACTTCTTTCTGCTGATTAATAGGTCCAATGAAATGAGGCAACGAGGAATCCGACAATGCCCCCCCTTTATTAAAGATTTCACCCTCTTCAGTCATTAGCCCATCGTTCCAAGTTGCGACTGGAATTTTTTCAACTAGAGTAATTTTTAGCGTATCTGGCCATAGTCGCTCAATCTGAACTTTATTGGCCCAATCAAGCGCAGCTAAATCGGCATACAAGCGATGTACCGAAAGAGTAAAAAAACTTGAACTTAAATAGCCCGTTAAAATTGACTCAAGCTGCTTATGAGTTATGTGTTGATAACTTGCTACAATTTTAACGGTATTGATAGGGAATCGCTGCGGGTCTGACGCATAGGAATAGAGTAGCTTCGCCACCAAAATAAAGGCCGCAGCCACTAAGAGCATTAAAAAGCCTGTATTGCGCAAGCGCCCAGTCTCAGCACCCATCCATTCCTTTCCCTATCTATTTCTACTGATAACTGGTGACTAATTGCTGACGACAACGTTGATGCGTCATTGCTAAGCTGACCAATTCATCTAATAGTTCCGGATATCTTAAACCACTAGCTTGCCATAATTTTGGATACATGCTAATCGATGTAAAGCCTGGTAACGTATTGATTTCATTGAAATAAATACCACCAGTTTGTTCATTGACAAAGAAATCAACACGCGCCATTCCTCTACATTTTAACCGCGTAAAAATTTCAGCAGCAATTCCTTGTAATTGCTTTGTTATCCCTTCGTCAAGTTTTGCCGGAACATGTAATTCCGTTTGATTGCTTTCCAAATATTTTGCCGTGTAAGAATAAAATCCATCGGCATGATTAACACAAATTTCACCCGCTAGACTTACTCTTGGTACAGTAAAAGGCACTGTCGCTTCAAGAACGGCTAATTCAATTTCTTTTCCTGAAATATATTCTTCTACTAAAATAGTTTCATCATAACGTAAAGCATCTTCAATGGCTCTAGCAAGCTCTTCATTGTTTTTTACTTTATGAATACCAACACTTGAGCCTAATGAGCAAGGTTTAACAAATAAGGGCCAACCTAACTCGGCTACGACTTGCTGACAAAATTGTTGTTTTTCCTGCGCTGAACTATGCCAAGATAATAGCCGATACCGTGCTGAGCGTATTTCATTGTTGCAGGCAAGACGGCGTGCCATATCTTTATCCATACTAATCGCCGAGGAGAGCACATCGCAACCCACATAAGCGACGCCGGCTAATTTCAAGAGCCCTTGTAAACAACCGTCTTCATAGAGAGGGCCATGGACGACGGGGAAAACGACCTCAGCCTCAACAGCAAGCTGTCCATCAACTAATAAGCTTGCGAGTGGACGTGAGCGTGGTGTCACCACAGGGAGGCTCTCTTTATAAGCCAGCAACTCTTGGTAATCGTTTTGGTAAAACCGTCCCTCTTTATCCATTCCAACAGGGATAATATGATATTTATTAGCATCCAAATGCGCTAATACTGACGCTGCAGAAATTAATGAAATTTCATGTTCACCAGACTTGCCACCATAGAGCAACACTAGGTTTATTTTTGACATTAAAGTTCTCCAATGATGTGCACTTCACGAATTAAATCGATATTTGTCGTCTGATGCACAGTATCACGCACTAATTCAATGAGGGATTCAATATCGCTCGCTGAGGCGCCACCTTGTTGATTAATTATGAAATTGGCATGTTTTGTTGAAACCACAGCACCGCCTAATTGCTTGCCTTTTAATCCGCAGGATTCAATAAGCCGGGCAGCAAAATTACCCGGAGGATTTCTAAAAACAGAGCCACAATTATATTCGCTAGTTGGTTGAGTCTCTGCACGATGCGCCAATAATTCTTTGATTAGATGCAGCGACTTTTCTTTTTGTCCCCGGGCTAAACGACAAGTTGCTGCGATAAACCATTCATTTTCTAGCCCAGAAACATGACGATAAGCAATGTCGAACTCTTCGGGTTTACGCACTCTTATTTCGCCATCACGAGTCATGGTCTTGACTTCAACAACGGTTTGCCAAGTTTCACCACCAAAACAGCCGGCATTCATCCGCAGCGCACCACCCATCGTACCCGGAATGCCAGCCCAAAATTCACCGCCTTCAAGATGCGCCCGAGCACAAAAGCGCGCCATTGTAGCGCAAGAAACCCCAGCCTCGACATAGACTAACTCTTCGCCCAGCAAACTAATTTCTTTCAGGCATCCTTGGGTTAATATCACTGTTCCAGCAAATCCACTATCTCGGATTAGAGAATTAGAACCCAGACCCAACCATAATAGCGATTCTTCTTTAGGGAGCTGTTTAATAAACAGGGCCAAATCAGCAATGCCTGCAGGTTTATAGAGCTTTTTTGCCCTTCCTCCAACACGCCAGGTAGTATAATCAGCTAAAAGCTCGTTGAAAAGTAGCTGTCCTTGATAAGAGCCTAGGCTTGGAGCGATTTCTTCTGATCTGTTCACGCTGATTCTCTCATTGTCTGCATCAGATTAAGTGCCATTTGACCAATATTACCGGCGCCCTGCATTAAAATAACGTTTCCATCTCTAATCAATTCATTGAGGACATCCGTGAGATTTTGGGATGTAACTAGCCGGGCATTAGGCCGTTTCTGGTTAATTTGCTGTAACAAAGTTTCACTCGTCAATCCAGGAATTGCTGTCTCTCCAGCTGAATAAATATCTAATAGCAGTAACTCGTCAGCTAAGCAGAGTACATTCACAAATTGATCAAATAAGGATTGTGTACGACTATATCGATGTGGTTGAAACACATGAATCAAACGTTTGTCGGGCCAAACACGACGGAAAGCATCAATAGTCGTTCTGATTTCTTGGGGATGATGTCCATAATCATCGACAACAATGGCCGAACCATGTTCAAAACGTTTCTCCCCAAGCATTTGGAAACGTCGACCTACCCCTTGGAATTTAAGCAAGCCATTAATAATCGCTTCATCACTTACACCCAGCTCAGTTGCGATAGCAATAGTGGCTAAAGCGTTAAGCACATTATGGCGTCCCGGCCAGTTAAATTGAATAGTTAAAGGGCCATGGGGTGCTGGACGTTGTACTTTAAATTCGCTTAATAAGCCGTTTTGGGTCCATTCGAAAGCACGATAATGGGCATCTTCGCGGAAGCCGTAGGTTCGTATTGGACGTTGTACTAACGGAATGATATTGCGAACTTCTTCGTCTTCAAGGCAAAGAACCGCAAGTCCGTAGAAAGGTAAATGATGTAAAAACTCAATAAAAGTATTGCGTAACTTATCAAAATTATCCTCATAGGTTCCCATATGATCGGCATCAATATTGGTTACTACGGCCATCATAGGTTTTAAGAATAAAAATGAGGCGTCACTTTCGTCGGCTTCTGCCACAAAATACGCTGATTTGCCTAGCTGGGCATTGGAGCCACAACTATTTAGTTTTCCTCCAATAACAAAACTGGGATCTAAGCCGCCTTCGGCTAAGACACTACTCACAAGGCTCGTTGTGGTTGTTTTTCCATGGGTACCGGCAATGGCAATACCGTGACGGAAACGCATTAACTCCGCAAGCATCGCGGCGCGAGGAATGACGGGAATTGATTTTTCTTGAGCCGCTACAATTTCAGGGTTGTCCGCTTCAACAGCGGTGGATTTCACCACCACATCGGCACCCTCTATATTTTCAACTTGATGGCCAATATAGACTCTAATCCCTAAAGACTGTAAGCGCTGCACTACACGGCTGTCACTCAGATCAGAACCAGTGATCCTATAGCCTTGATTATGTAGTACTTCTGCGATGCCACACATACCAGCACCACCTATGCCAACAAAATGAATCTGCTCAACTCGCCCCATCCTTGGTGACAAGAATTGTTCTACATTGTTCACAAAGTTCCCCTATTCGTTATTCTAGAAAAGTAGAAGCATCTTTCATACCTACTTTTCTAGAATTATGATGTCGGCGACCTCAATCCTAGAGCATGCCAACGATTTTCATGATCAATGCGAAGAAGAAGGGCAATGACCATACAATTCACAACCATGCTAGCGCCACCATAACTCAACATGGGTAAAGTTAACCCTTTTGTAGGCAACAATCCTGAGTTGACCCCCATATTGATGGCTGCTTGCAATCCTAACCAAAACGTCAAACCATAAGCAGTAAATGCTGCAAATAATCGTTCTTGGCTATGCGCTGTGAAACCAATCATTAGCCCTCTTACAACTAGTATACTATATAGGCTCAGTACTAGAGTCACACCTAACAACCCTAGCTCCTCTGCAAGTACAGCAAACAGAAAATCCGTATGCGCCTCTGGTAAATAGAACAACTTTTGGACACTCTCGCCCAGTCCTACACCTAACCAACCACCGCGTCCAAATGCGATAAGCGACTGAGTAAGTTGATAGCCTGAATTAAATTGGTCGGCCCAAGGATCGAGAAAGGCTGTTAGCCGGGCTACTCGATAAGGCGAAGACAACGCAAGCACGACAAGACAACAAATAACAACAATCACCAAACCTATATAATAACGCAATTTTACGCCAGCCAAAAATAACATTGCCATTATTGTTCCAGTAATAACCACGGTAGCACCAAAATCGGGCTCCATGAGCAATAAAATGGCAATCACACCCAAGATAATCATCGGCTTAATAAAGCCGAAGATACTCTGTTGTACACTCGCTTGTTGTCGCACTAAATAGCCGGCCACGTAAAATATCATCGTCATTTTAGCCAGCTCTGACACTTGAATACCTATTGGCCCTAAAGCTAGCCAGCGTCGGCTACCATTCACTGAGCGACCAATACCGGGTACTAAAACGACCAATAACATTAATAAGCAAATCAACAATAAGGGCGTGCTTATTTTTTCCCAAGCAGCACTATCAACACGCATCACCACAAGAGCGACTACAAATCCGGCAAATAAATAACAGGATTGGCGAATCAAAAAATGAAAAGGTTGATCATAATATTTGGTCGATATCATGACAGAGCTCGAAGCAACCATCATTAATCCAATAATCAATAAACCCAATACCGCACCCATTAACCATTTGTCATAGAGTGCGATGGGTTTATTCGTTGGTTTACCGCGTTGATTATAATGACGAGGCTGCATAACTACTCACAATTGCCCTACTAAATTAGCGAATGATTCGCCACGATGATTAAAATCCTTGAACATATCAAAACTGGCACAAGCCGGCGATAATAAAACAACATCACCTGGCATCGCTTGTGATTTCGCGAGATTCACAGCACCATCAAGTGACGGGGCTCGCAGCACAGGTACGACATTGGATAAAGCCGCTTGAATTTTATCGGCATCTTCACCAATTAACACGACTGAACGGACATAATCAGCTACTGGAGTGCGTAGTTCAGTGAAATCGGCTCCCTTGCCAATTCCTCCGGCAATTAATACAATCTTCCCTTGCATGGAACCTCCTATTCCAGAAATAGCAGAGATAGCTGCTCCTATATTTGTTCCTTTTGAGTCATTAATCCAATCCACCCCATTTAAATTTCGGACCCACTGACAACGATGAGGTAAGCCTGAAAAAGTCTCTAATACTTTAATCATAAATTCGGGCTTAATATCGGCAACAGAAGCCAAGGCACAGGCAGCCAGCGCATTTTGCCAATTGTGTTTTCCCTTAATGCGCAATTGGTCGACGGCTAATAAAAGATACGATCCTTGAGCAAGATAATAAACCCCTTGCTTTTCAACGATACCCCACTCCCCTTCTGCTGGCGTATCTAGACCATAACTGATCGATAAAATCTCATTGGGGGGGTAAGTGGCCTGATCATCGCGATTATACAAAATAAATTCCGCGTTTTTATAAACCCGCTGTTTTGCCGCGGTATAAGCAGCCAAGGTACGATGTCTATCTAAATGATCAGGGGAAATATTAAGAATGGTTGCTGCTCTAGGCTTTAGGGAGTGCGTTAACTCTAACTGAAAACTTGATAACTCGAGTACCCACAAATCATATTGAATACCATTATCTAATAAATCCAGAACGGGTAAACCAATATTGCCAGCAACCGCAACATTTAAACCCGCGGCTTTAGCCATTTCACCGACCAAGGTCGTGACCGTTGATTTACCATTCGTCCCAGTGATTGCAACGACAGGCGTTTTTAGATCACGAGCAAGGCATTCAATATCCCCGTAGACCGGAATATTAAGTTGAAGCGCTTGATGCAAAAAAGGTTCATCAAGCGATACGCCTGGGCTTGTTATAATGCTATCTAACTGCTCAAACAGGACGGTGGGGAATGCACCTAAAAATACCTCCACCCCTGGAAATTGGTTAGTAAATTCGGCTAAGCCTTCAACTTCACGCCGCGTATCGAAAACCACAAAAGGCATGTTGCGTCGGCGCAAATAATTTGCAATGGAATGCCCTGTTTTACCTAAACCCGCGACTAAATAAAGTGGTTGACTCATGATCGCACCTATCTTAATTTTAGAGTTGCTAACCCGCAAAGCACAAAGACTACTGTCATAATCCAAAAACGCACAATGACCTTGGGCTCAGACCATCCTTTTAATTCAAAATGATGGTGGAGAGGGGCCATGCGAAATAAACGTTTACCGCCAGTATATTTAAAATATCCCACTTGCAAAATAACGGATAGCGTTTCGATAACAAATAGACCACCCATGATAAGTAATACTAATTCTTGCCGAACGATAATCGCAACGATCCCAAGAGCGGCTCCTAGCGACAAAGAACCAACATCACCCATAAAAACCTGCGCAGGGTAACTGTTATACCAAAGAAAACCAAGTCCTGCACCGACCAAAGCTGAGCAAAAAATCGTAAGTTCCCCAGTATTAGGGACATATGGAATGGCTAAATAGTGAGCGTACAAAGCATTGGAACTTGCATAAGCAAAAACACCCAATGCACCAGCCACCATGACGATAGGCATGATTGCTAAACCATCCAAGCCATCTGTTAAATTCACTGCATTAGAACTACCTACAATGACGAAATAGGCGAGCAGGGGGAATAACGGTCCCAAATTTATCAATAAATTTTTGAAAAAAGGAACTGTTAAATGTGAACTAACAGGAATATCGGGGCTTAAATAGAGGAAAAGCACTGCAGCGAGTGCGATCACAGATTGCCAAAAATATTTCCATCGCCCCGGTAATCCTTTGGAATTTTTTCTAACGACTTTGCGATAATCGTCAATCCAACCGACAAGGCCAAAACTGGCAGTCACGAGCATAACTAGCCAAAGAGCAGGTTGATGCAGATCACCCCATAATAAGCTGCTTACTAGCACCGCTAATAAAATCAACACGCCCCCCATTGTTGGGGTTCCTGCTTTTGATAAATGTGATTTTGGCCCATCATCGCGTACCATCTGACCGATTTGCAAATTTCGAAGCCAATTAATCATTAAAGGACCACAGAACAATCCCACAAGGAGCGCGGTTAAAGCGGCCAAAATAGAACGAAAGGTCAAATATTGGAACACTCGAAATGCATGATATTGCCCTTGTAATAGCTGTGTTAGCCAATAAAGCATCTTTTTTACCTCTCAAAAAGTTAAGTCGTGCAATTAAACTATTCAGCTTATCAATTGCTGTACGATTTTTTCCATCGCAGCAGAGCGCGAGCCTTTTACTAGAACCGTAGTATTCTTATTGAGTTCAGGGAGCAAATCTCGCGCCAATTCTTCTTGATTTTTATAATGTTTTGCTGCAGAACCAAAGGCTAGAGCACTGTATTCACTGTGCGTTCCGCAAGTCATTAATCGATCAATACCACGCTGCTGAGCAACACGTCCAATCTCTTCATGATGCTCTCTTGTCCAGGCGCCAAGCTCACCTAAATTTCCCAAGACGAGAATTCGCTGCCCCTGTCGTTTGGCAAGCACGTCAATCGCTATAAGCACAGAACGCAAATTAGCATTATAAGTGTCATCAATAATAAGCGAATTATTTTTGCCAGCACGAAAGGCCATTCGCCCCGCTACGCCCTGAAATTGGTTTAATCCTTGAACAATATCAGTCAAGGAAATACCTACCGCATAACAACAGCTTGCTGCCGCTAAGGCATTGCGCACGGAATGTTCCCCAGGAACTTGTAAACTGACTTCTGCCTCTCCGATAGGCAATACCAGAGCAAAAGAGGCATAACCTCCCTCATTAAAGGAAAGATTTCGTGCATAAACATCAACTGGTTTTGTTAAAGAAAATCGTAATTGCTTTTTATCCCTTAGCAACTCATCCCAGAAATGAGCATAGTCGTCATCATCATTAATCACTGCAGTACCATCCGCACTGAGACCTTGATAAATCTCGCCTTTTGCGCGCGCCACCCCATCAATGGAACCAAAGCCCTCGATGTGGGCAGGTGCAATATTATTAATCAGCGCCACTTGCGGTTGAACCACCGCCACTGTATGAGCAATTTCTCCAATGTGGTTGGCACCTAATTCAAAAACTGCATAACGATGTTCGGGCAATAATTGCAGTACGCTTAAGGGAGCTCCGATATGATTATTTAAGTTTCCAGGAGTCGCGTGAGCCGGTTTTGGTAAAATAGAAGAAATCATTTCTTTCACAGTGGTCTTACCATTACTTCCTGTCAGCGCAATGACTGGACAGTGAATTGTTAAACGATAATGGGCGGCTAATTTTGCTAAGGCTTGTAGAGTATCCGTGACTTCGATTTGTGGGATAGTGACTTCGGTGTTCTTTCGGCTACAAATGACAGCGGCAGCACCTTTTGCAACTGCATCTTTAATAAAATCATGACCATCAAAATTTTCCCCCTGCAAGGCAACAAATAAATCGCCTGATTTTACCTTACGACTATCAATGCAAACCCCATTAATTAATGGATTACTTGAAAAGGAACTATTAAATAGTTCGGCAATATTATTTAAGTTTAGGTTCATGATGTTTTTAAATGGTTAAAAGACTAGTGTACTGATTATTCGCAAAACTCACCAGCGTAGAATTATCATTCTCGCTACCTAGTTGAATTGTAGATTGGGCCTTGATCTAGCACCATTAAGCTAAGGTAATTTTATCTGGTTCCGTTCCGGCTCAGAGATATCCCCACGAAATTAAATAGACCATTTAGTTCATTGATCGTTATGTTTATCCCGTTCGCACTGAGGAAGCGCGCAGCGCTGTCTCGAAGTGTCGCAAAAGCGCCCCCCTTCAAGAGCCCAGGGCAGGCCTTCGAGAGCTTCAGGACAAGCCCCTTCGAAGGAGCCTCAGGTCAGGCTTCGAGACGCACGCCATACCTGCTCCTCAGGCTGAACAGGATAAAATGAATACAAATTCCTTAAATACTCTTTTCATAGAGATAGCCCAGAGCCCGAACGGGTATATGGCCAAGGTTCCAACACTGCTAAGCCGGCTCAAGCTCAGAAATATTTAGCAACTCCCGATATCGCACTAAACTTGTTTCTAATAAGGGTTGTTTTTGCTCGTCGAGTAAATAAGTATCTAAACCATCGCGGAGTTGTTTTGCTGTTTCGTACATAATGGTTAAACGCTCTGAATCGATCGCAGGATTACCGGAAGATTGCATAAATAAGCACAGTCCGCGCACACTAAAAGCGCCGATATTCTGTAAATCGAAAACTCCGCTGGCTGTTGCTGCAGCTAAGCTGCAGAGGATAGGTCCTTGGCCATTAGCAAATTGATGACGATGAAATAAATTCCCTTCCCCGAAACGCAAACCCGCAGCCAACACTGTTTGCAGTAACTCATAACCAGCTAATTGGCGATTTTCTTTCGCTAGCAAAAACATCATCACTGATTTGCCTTTTTCAGTAGTAAGAGTATTGCTCTCTTCAATTAGCGTATCTGCTATAGGAGTTGAATTGGCTTCCAATGTATCGTGATAGTTATCTTCGGGCGGGGTTTCTATATTAACTTTTCGAACAGCAATAATATCATCAAAATGCTTGTTTTCAGTTTGCCCTAAAGAAGGTTGATAGCCTGCAGGCTTTAAACTACGGCGTCTTGCTTTCATCAAGCGGCCGATAGCAATCACAACCCCAATGAGTAAAAGAACATTAAGGATAAGACTCCAATTTGCCTGCATGTTTACTCCCCTATAGTTTTTCTGCCAGACTGGGAGCTAACTCCCTGTTCCCAATTATTTTTAAGTCTCAGTCATTGCCAAAGCTTGTTCTACATCGACTGCAACAATACGTGAAACGCCAGGCTCACGCATCGTTACTCCGATTAGATGTTCTGCTAACTCCATTGTCACTTTATTGTGAGTGATAAACAGAAACTGCACGAACTGTGACATTTCTTTTACCAAATCACAGAAACGCCGGACATTAGCATCATCCAAAGGAGCATCCACTTCATCCAACATACAAAAAGGCGAAGGATTCAGTTGGAAAATCGCAAAAACTAAAGCCACAGCCGTCATTGCTTTTTCCCCACCCGACAATAAGTGAATGGTACTATTTCGCTTACCCGGGGGCTGTGCCATTACTACAACACCAGCTTCCAACAGATTATCACAAGTTAGCTCTAACAGAGCACGTCCGCCACCAAAAAGACGGGGAAAAAGCGCTTGAAAAGCGGTATTCACTTCATCAAAGGTTGTTCTTAATCGTTGATGAGTTTCTTTATCCATTTTTTCAATGGCCGCATCGAGTGTTGCTAAAGCCTCCGTCAAATCGTTGTATTGCTCATCTAAATGCTGTTTTCTCTGAAATTCACTTTCGTATTCTTCAATCGCAGCTAAATTGATGGCACCTAAGCGTTTGATTTTATCAACAATATCTTGTAATTGTTGTTCACGCAAATTTTGATTAACACCGGCAGGAATTGCGGCAAGTACTTGATCAACTTGTTCATCTAATTCCGCTAACGCTTCAAGAATTCCCCCTGCACGAACTGCTAAAGCCTGTTCTTGCATTTGTTCTTGCTGAATGTTTTCTTGCACCACTTTGCTTTGCTTTTCTTCAGCTCGCATCTTTGACTCTAAAACTTCCAACTCTTTGGTAAGATTTCCTAAGTCATCACGTCTTAAGTTTAATTCAGCTTCTAACTGACCATGTTGGCTAATTTTCTCAGTTAAGGATTCATTCAATGAAGCATCAGGCTTATCGAGTTCGAGTAAGCGATTTGCTAGCACTTCCATACGCTCATTTAAGGTACTCAACCGCGCTTGTTCACGTTGCAGATTAGCTCTCAATTGTTGGATTTTTAGTTTTTCGCGATCCGTTTGCAATTGGCTTTGATGAAGGGCAGCTCTAACCTCTTCAAGTGCTAAACGGCAGTTTTGCAAGGAAGCTTCTAGTGCTGCTTTTTCTTCACTTAAGAGTTTCTGTTCTTGTTCATAGTGTTTTGCATCTTCAGCCGTGGCCTGTAGCAATTGTTCTGTTTTTTCTTGCTGAATAATGAGATCTTCAAGGTTGAGATGTAATTCCTCACTTTCGTCGGTTAAGGCATTTTTGCGGAGTTGCAATTGCTGTAAACTGCGCTCTTTATGACTGATCTCAGCCTGACAAGCGCGCAAATTATCCTTCGTTGCCGCTAAATTTTGCTTTATCGTTTCAAGCTGCTGTTCGTTTTCTTTGACCTGATCATGTAAAAGATCACGTAAATCTTTTAAAGCAATTAATTCGTCTTGAGCAACAGTAAGCGCTTCTTTGAGCTGGGCTAATTGTTCCTGGCGCAGCAATAAACTGGGTTCATCTTGAGTTTGTTTTCCTGGGAATTTAATCCATCCCTGGCCTAACCAATAGCCTTCAGGAGTGATTACCGACTCATCCGCCTTGAGCTGGCCTAGACAATCGAGCGCCTCTTCAAAGGACGAGGCAGTATAAATATTATCTAGATTGTAGATCCAATTTGGCTTATAGCCCTTGATCTTCTCCGATAAACGAGGGTAGCTCATTTTCTTTTCCGTTATTTGGCTCGGTGTGAGAAATAGAGCAGCACTGTCCTGTAGTTGTTTAATCTCAGGCCATAAATCGTTAAAAGAATCTAGTAAAATGGCCTGTAATCCTTCCCCTAAAATCAGCTCGCAAGCAAAGAGCCACTCTTTTTCAACTTGAATAGTTTCAACTAAGCGCGGCTTTTCCTCCCATTGGCTTAACTGAGCTGATGCGTTGGTTTGCCGACCTAAAGCAGTTTGTTGTGCAGCCAGCAAACCTGCTTGTTGGGTATTGAGACGATGTACTTTATCTTGGGCCTGATGCAGCAGTTTTTCTGTTTCAGTCAATTTATTGCGCAAGGCTAAAGCCTTGTCCTGCAATTGCTGATGTTTTTCTTCCTCGGCGCACGCCGTGGCTTGCAAATCTAATAAAGAATTTTGCTCGGTTTTCAAGTCCTTACTGTCATTCTCTTGTGCGAGTATTTTTAATTCATCAGCAATTTTTTCTAAGCGCGATAAAATCTGTTGCCGACGTTCAGTGAGATGTTGCAGCCGAACCTGCTCCACTTGCATTTCACGCAAACTTTTAGTCAAAACGGCTTGGACCTGCTGCGTTTTGCTATTCCAACTACTTTGCTCACTTTGCTTTTCTTGCAAAGCTTGCTGTTTAACCTCGAACTCTTCTTGCTGTATCTGCAGCTCGGTTTGCAACTTAGCCAGCAAATCCTCACTAATTATTAAGGACTCTTGATCATGCTGTAACTGCTGATCTGCTTGCTGCCAATCGACTTGCATTTGCTGCTGATCCATTTTCAAACGCTGTTTCTCGCGTTGATTTTGTTGAATGCTTTCTTCCAAACGAGCAATATCGGTCGCCAGTTGATAAAAATTAGCTTGCTGTTGCTGGAAGGCTTCATTATCGTCATGATAGGTTTCACGAACTGTTGTGCTTTGACGATAAGCTTCTGTCGCATTGGCCTGATGCTTTTCATATTCAAGCATCAATGCTTTGATATCGACTTGCTTTTTTTGTTGCTCCTCAGTTAAAGACAACCATTTCAAAGCTAGAATTTCTGCTTTGTATAAACGCTCTTCCGTTTTGAGCTGTTTATAACGTTCAGCGGCTTTTGCTTGACGCTCTAAGCGTTGTAATTGTTTATCCAATTCCTCACGAATATCAGCGACCCGCGCTAAGTTTTCACGGGTATGCTCAATCCGCGACATAGTTTCACGCCGGCGTTCTTTGTATTTCGACACCCCGGCCGCTTCTTCAAAATAAGCTCTTAGTTCTTCAGGTCTTGCTTCAATGATGCGGGAAATGGTTCCCTGGCCAATAATCGAGTAGCCACGGGCACCAGCGCCGGTTCCTAGAAAAATATCGGTGATATCTCGACGGCGGCAGCGACTGCCATTGAGAAAGTAAGAAGATTCCCCATCGCGGGTCACTAAGCGTTTCACTGCAATTTCTTGATAACTGGCATATTGGCCGGTTAAACGCCCCAAACTGTTATCGAAGACTAATTCTATAGAAGCCTGCCCCACAGCTTTACGTTGGGAAGAACCATTAAAAATGACATCCGTCATCGATTCGCCACGCAGATTTTTGGCCGAACTCTCGCCCATCACCCAGCGCACGGCATCGATAATATTCGATTTCCCACAACCATTGGGGCCCACCACGGCAACCAATTGACTTGGGAAGGGGACAACGGTCGGATCGACAAAGGATTTAAAGCCTGCCAGTTTTAACTGTTTTAGATGCATTGGAAGCTAGGACAATAAAAGAGGGAATTATAACTGAGAAAGCCACTAAAGGAGAAGTTTTTGCGTCCCTGCAAAAATGAGCGGTCTAATCATACTGCATGCTAGACTCGGCTTCCTTATCCATTGCTTGAATTAAGTCGGGATCAAATCCTATTGATTTTGCTAAATCATCAATGTAGGAGATTGTGGTTGTACGTACTGGAAAAAATCGTGTAAACCAATTTTGTCCTGTATTTAAAGTATCATAATCTGATTTAATCCAAATGCCCTGGTCGTTTTGGATAGGAAGAGTATTTCTACCGCTATAAAACTCTTTTAAAACAGCAATGACGCCGTCTTCAGTTGCTTGACCTTCCAATTTTGTAATCAAACGCTGTAATGGGGCTGCTTTTTTTACTTTTAAATCAATGCAACAAAGAAAAGTATGATCACGTTGATCGTCTCTTAATACATCATCTAGATAGGCTTTTAACCGGCCCATCTCGTTGCTATCCAAGAAATCCCCGACCACTTCCTGCTGTAAAAATTCTTCTTCACCGACTTCTATATTCAGGACATCTTTTATCGCACCCGTTACTAAACCTCTTATACCACCTTTTTTAGGAGCTCTTGCTTTAAGCTCTTCCTTTTGATTGCGCTCTTTTGCTACTTGTAAGAAACCCTGTGCTCCTTCTCCATGATCAAGGAGTACAGGTTCACCAATTGGGTTGGGACCATAAAGCTTTCCATTAGGATTAAGTCTTTTATATGCGGCTTTTAGTTCATCCACATAAGAAGTAAAAGCTTCGTCCTCTTCTAAAGTAAGTTTTTGGTTTCTGGTTTCAAGATAGATTGCGAGAATTTTTACTGCTTCTGCGTATTTTTTTAAATTGGCCTCATTGTTCCGCCGTCTTAAAACACCACGATGCTGTTCAACTTGACTACTGTAGTCTTTCCAAACCCCATTGTGAATCGCTCCTATACCAGGTTGTACCTCTAAGCCTACTATAGCCTCTGCATAACGGCGTACACTTTTTAATCGATAAGTCATCTTCATTACTCCCTATAATGGTAAAAACGTGGCCATTATACTCTATCCGAATTGAGATTTGGTAAAGCTAAAAAACAAAAAATATACAAAAAGAGTAAAACTTTTTTCATCTAAGAAAAACGGGAAGTTGATTTTAGGCTCGGCAAGCACTATCTATTAAATAATAACTAGAATTGACGAAAGAGTATAAATCACGTGAAAATAGAACAATTATGGCCTTCAGGAGTTAGGATGACCCAGGACACAGAACTTAGCGACATCATGCGCTCGGTTGCTGAAAAAAGTATGCGGATTTTGCAAGAAGTTAGCCAACAACCCGCCCAGTTGTCGAAACTTGTGAAAGAATACATGGACTTAACCAAAGAGTTCCAATTATTGGTTGCGGTCATCTTAAAAAATCCCGAGCAAGTATGGCAAATGCAAATCGCGTATTGGCAAGATGCCTTAACTCTCGCGCATGAACAATTGAACTATTGGATGGAAGGCAAATCTATGCCTATCACCGATCGGCGCTTTAGTAGTGAGGAATGGGTCAATAATCCTTTTTTTAATTTCATGAGCCAGCATTATTTGCTCGCTAGTGAACACATGAACTCTTTACTAGAACATATTGAATACGGTGATAAACAACTGGCCAGAAGAGTACAATTTTTTACCCGACAGTATTTGGACGCGCTATCACCTGCTAACTTCTTGCACACGAATCCCCAGTTGATGGCGGAAACTGTCCAAAGTCATGGTAAAAATTTATTACGCGGCCTGCAAAATCTGCTCACCGATATGGAATCAGGTTCTTCGCGACTTATCATCAAAATGACTGACACCGATGCTTTCAAGGTCGGAAAGAATCTTGCTACTACACCAGGCAAAGTCGTTTTCCGTAATGAAATGATGGAATTGATTCAATATACCCCTCAAACTGAGAAAGTCAGATCCATTCCCTTATTAATGATTCCACCCTGGATCAATAAGTACTATATTCTTGATTTGAGCGAAAATAATTCACTTGTGGGTTGGCTGGTTAAGCAGGGAATTACTGTTTTCATCATTTCTTGGATTAATCCTGATGCAAGCTATGCCGAAAAGGGATTATTCGATTATTTACAAGACGGCCCGATGGCGGCAATCAAAATCATGCAAGAACAGCTTAAGGTGAAACAAGTCAATACCTTAGGCTTCTGTATTGGCGGAACCTTGCTTGCCTGTATGCTCGCCTATCAAAAGGCGCATCATGAAAAGCCGGTACGTTCTGCCACTTTTCTTGCTTCAATGATTGATTTTAGTGATCCAGGCGATATTTCAGTTTTTATCGATGAACAGCAGATAGTCCGTATTGAAGAAGAAATGCATTCGAAGGGCTTTCTAGACGGCCGCTTCATGGCCAGCACCTTTAATTCTTTACGTGCCAATGACCTAGTCTGGTCGTTTTTTATTAAAAACTATCTGCAAGGGCAAAATCCGGTGCCTTTTGATATTTTATATTGGAATGCCGACGTTACCAACATGCCAGCCAAGATGCATTCTCAATATTTGCGCTGGATGTATCTGCATAATGATTTAGTTAAACCAGGGAAAATTCGCCTTAACCAGGTTCCTCTTGATGTTAGCCAAATTGATATCCCCACCTTTTTCGTTTCAACTAAAAAAGATCATATTGCTCCTTGGCAAACCACTTACCTAGGTTTCCAGCATATGAGTGGCAAGAAACGCTTTTTGTTGGGTGGATCTGGACATATCGCTGGGATTGTTAATCCTCCTGGCAACGATAAATATGGTTATTATCACAATACCAGTACCACACAAACTATGGACGAATGGTTAGAAAAAGCAAAAGAACGTCCGGGCTCTTGGTGGCCTGAATGGCTAAAATGGTTGGAAAAAGAATCAGGCCGAATTGTTGATGCCCCTAGTTTTGAGCAATTACCCTATAAGGGGCTAATGGACGCGCCAGGGAAATATGTTCATAAGACTTATAAAACACCCAAGCAAGACGAACCGAATGAAGAAACGGCAACTGTCGATAAAGACATTTATACTGAAACCAATAACGGTGTAAATACAGCGGCTTGATGCGGAGCCTTTTGTTAAATAAGACCCCAATCCATTCAGGCTGAGGAGGCGCATTAGCTCCGTCTCGAAGCATCCTTGTCTACACCTCAATTCTCAGCGGGTTTGTCGTTCTCTCGCTTAAGCATTAAGAGATAATACACCTACTATCTGCTCCTCCAGACAAAGCAAGATTAGTATCTTCCATTGGTCATTTTATTGACTCTGCAGATACAGAGAAGAAACAATAGCTGATTACAAGCTAAGCAAGCGTAGCCGGGCTGATTTGCTGGCGTTTTTATGAATTGATTTGTGGCTGCTTTTTTGTAATCCTATTTAGGCACAAGACCTAAACATTTTAAAATTTGGAGAAAAATATGGAAAGCAACGGATGCGCTCAAGAACAATGCTCTTGTCCATGTCATTTGAGTCAGGAAGAATGCCACCACCATGGTGAACACGATCATGGAAACTATTTTTTAGAACTTGCCGACGAAGCCTGGCAGGAAGTGTTGATAGAGAAAATTAAAGAATACATTTTAGAAAAACAAAATGATCAGATGGTTAAATTAGCTAAAATAATTGCAGAGGGAAACCATCAGCGTTGGAAAAATAGAATGGAGAAAAAACAACATAATAGAGATTTCATGGAAGAAATCCGCAAGTTCTTTAGCCAATCAAAGTAATACTCTTTCTTTTATCTCGAAATGATGCTCTGAGCAAGCGCAATCTTTAACGCGCTCGCTCCGTAAAAGCACAGGCATAGTTGCAATACGCAGTACCCTTTCTGCTACACTTCCCAAAGAAATGACTTATACCATGGCACCATGTGTGCCAATAACAAGCAAATCAGCATGCCAACCTTGTGCTTCCGCTATGATTTTTTCATCACTACCATAAACAGCTACCAAATATGTTTGTATCTCATATGGCCCTCCTTCAATAATAGGTACGTTTATTTCAGGTCAGCATTAATGGGAAGAGGTTGTAATGCCATTGTTTTGTCAAAATGAATCAAACTATCAAATTGATAAGGTAATTGTGTAAAAAAATAATGACTTAAACGTTCTGTTTCAGGTCGATAAATCACACCAATTGCTCGTTGTAAACGAGGAATCTTTAAGAAATGAGTCAACTCCTCATTCCCAATTAAATGTAAACTAAACTTTTTGTAGCGTAGCTGATGAAATAGTTCCTCATAGCTTTCCCCAAAACCTGGGACAATTTTTTTGCATTCTGCGGGCATATCCCAATTAGAGGCAGCGGTGACAAAACCTTCATAGGTTGAAAAACCAATGGAGTAAGTTTCCGTATGTTGCTCTCTTACCAACTGTCCAATATTTACTTCCCCCTGCTCTCCCATTTCAGTTGCTCGTGCATCACCCACATGTGAATTATGAGCCCAAATAATAATTTTTGCAGGTTTATTAAAGCGATGCTCCAAATGATCGGCCAATACACTCAATGTTTCCGCCATATGTCTATCACGAATATTCCATGAAGCAATGTGCCCCTCAAACATGGACCGATAATAAATCTCAGCATTTTTGACGATTCGAGCATTTTGAGTCGCAAAAAAATAGTCATCTTCAGCCGCAATGCCATCTTTATGAAGATATTTAAAAGCATTGTGTTGTATGTCACGAAGTTGTGCTATCACTTCATCAATACAGGATTTTTTTACTCGATTAGTTGCTAAATAAGCATACATTTGTGGATCAATCGTCATATGATCAAAACAGGAATAACGATTTTTAGCTTCCATCGCAGACTGCGGATCTACTTTCATTAAATAATTAACAACAGCTTCCATGGAGGCATTAAGGCTATATAAATCAAGTCCATAAAATCCAACTTTGTGCAAAGAGGTAATAGTGTCATTGTGTTGTCTGAGCCACTTAAGGAAAGGTGGCATGGTCGTATTTCGCCACATCCAGCAGGGGAAACGCTTAAAGTCATTTAACGCACTTTCTGAATCATTATTATCCATGCCTTGCAGGTAACGGTGAACTCGATGGGCATCAGGCCAATCCCCTTCTATTGTTACAGCCATAAAGCCTTTTTGCTTAATCAGCTGTTGCGTAATTTCAATACGTGTTTGATAAAACTCATGCGTTCCATGGGTAGCCTCACCAATCATCACAAAACGAGCATCACCTATTTTCTCTAAAAGTGATGAGTAATCACCTGATTCTGAGAGTGGCTCTATCGCATTATTAAGACAGGTAATTAACTTCTGATGAGCATCCCTACCCATTAGCCCCCCTAATAAGTCTAAACATTCGCATGATTTCAAATCCTTTAATAGCAGCGTATTTTCCTAGAGTGAAATCCTTTAACCGGATTAATGAGCCGTTTAAGCTTACCCTGATCTGCATGTCTTCGAAATCCCTATAGCTGATGCCGTAATTCCAATACCCGCGCACACCTTGCAGGATTACCCCACCATGAAAATGACTCCATTTAAATGCTGCAGGTTGCGTGGAGTGCATTTCGATTCCGTTTAATCGTTTTACCTCAAAGTATAAACTATCTTTCGTTTTGGCAACGGAGCCTTTTCTCTTTTAGTAATTTATCTTTGGACATTTCAGAAGGAAATGGCTTGGAAAAATCCAAGAGCAATTTAGCCGCAATTAGTCTGCTCTCTTTATGGTTGGAGCCCTCACTTTTAGCGTGTTGTTCAAAGTGGAAGGGAAAGGATAAAAGATTGCTAGTGCTTAGGTACAAATTAAAAGGCTACCACGCGGGTAGCCTTCTAGCGTTGAACGAACCTAGGCTTAGTGTTCGACCGGATTCTTCTTTACTTCTTGTACCAGTGAATGCATTGCTTTTTCAACAATCTCAAAAGACTTTTGCATGTAATCTAAAGTCTTGTGAGCATTTTCAACAACCAAGTTAATTTGTTTTTCCCATAATTCTTCGGGTTTTTTTATATTAGTTAGCTCTTCTGGTTTGAGATAGTTATAACCTTGTAAAGTTCTAACATTTAGCTCGGCAATTTCTTGAAAAGGTGCTTGTAATTTTTTAGCGACATCGTTCAACTTTTCAAATGGTTGGTTCATATTAATCTCCTCAAATGTTGCAATGCACAATAATAGATTAGTACGACCTAGCCCCAGTGTCAAGCGAGCCGGGTAAATTTTTTTTGCACTGCAGCATAAATCGGCTCAGAGAACCCCCTTGAACCTGGAAAGCGTTTGGATTTTCGCTTAAGCTGCGTCAAATACAGACGATCGATGCTAGGCAAGAGTACTTAAAAAAAAAAGACTACCGAGCAAGGTAGTCTTTTCAATATGGAAATGAGATTAATGTTTTGTTTCAGTCTTGTTTTTAACTTCTTGTACGAATGAAAGCACCGCTTTCTCTAAAATCTCAAATGACTTTTGCATGTAGTCCAATGCTCTATGGCCATTCTCAATAGCTAAACCTATTTGTTTTTCTAATAATTCTTCTGGTTTTTTTAAGTTAGCTAACTCATCGGGTTTTAAATAATTAAAACCTTGCAAAGTTTTCACGTTTAGCTCAGCGATTTCTTGAAAAGGTGCTTGCAATTTTTTGGCCATCTCACTCCACTTTTCAAAAGGCTGGTTCATGTCAAATCTCCTCAAATGTTGCAATGCACAATATTAGATTAGTACCAGCCTTATATAAATGTCAAGAATTTTTATAGTTTTTTTTGCGTTGCAGCAAAGATCTTCTTTTAAGATTTTAAAAAGCCTTGCCATTGCTTCATGAGTTGCTGCATTTGTTGGTTCCAACTGTCGGCAGCTTTTTGATAATCATTAAGATAAGCATTTTTTCCTAAAGTTTTTTCCATCCCAGAAAACATTTGTTCCAGCATACTTTTAAAAGACTGACTCATTGGATGATGCGCCCAAATGATTAACTGGCGTAACATTTCTTGAGTTAAAAATTGCGTTGGCCCGCTCTCCATTTCCACAAAAATTTGTAGTAGTGTGGCGGTCGTTATGTCCTTGCCAGTGGCTGAATCTTCGACGCGAAAGGGAATGCCATCAATGACATAAGCTTGTAATTCTTCAACCGTTATATACTGGCTTTTCTCAGTATCATAAAGTCTGCGGTTTTTATATTTCTTTATTAGTCTCGCCATTATAGTCTCAAGTAACTGAATGAGGGCAGCAATCTCTTAGCCTATTGCTGCCATGGATTTCACATTATTCAATTTAATACATATGCAATCCACCATTAACACTTAAATTAGCTCCAGTGATGTAACGACTTTTATCATTCACCAAAAACTCTACAACCCAGGCAATCTCTTCGGGCTCTGCTAGCCGTTTAGCAGGAATTAAGTCAATGATCGATTGTAAAATATCCGGTCGAATTCCCTGCATCAATCTGGTATTCACATAGCCTGGGGAAATGCTATTTACTGTAATATTTTTTGCCATTAACTCTTGCGCAAGGCTTTTCGTGAATCCATAAATACCTGATTTGGAGGCAGCGTAATTCGCTTGTGAGTATTGACCTTTTTGCGCATTAACCGAGGAGATATTAATAATGCGGCCGTTTTCCTGATTACGCATGTATTCGACCACCTGTCGAGTAACATTGAACATGCCATCTAGATTCACACGCAAAACATCATCCCATTGCTGTTTAGACATTTTGTGAAATACAGCATCTTGAGTGATACCGGCATTATTAATTAATGCATCAACACGGCCAAACTCTTGGATAATACTATCAATTACCACTTTGCACTGATCAAAATCGGTAACATCCATTCGTCGATACAAAGCTTGATGGTAACCATGCTCATTGAGTTCAGCCTGCCACAGAGACGCTTTATCACTAGTAATGACATCAAGTGCAATGACTTTGCCGTAATGGGAATCCAATTGTTTCACAATAGCTGTGCCGATATCACCGGTACCGCCAGTAATGAGTGCAACCTTATTTTTTTCCATGTTTATTCTCTTAGGTTACATGTACTGTCCACCGTTGATGTCTAAATTAGCCCCTGTCATAAAACCTGCTTCCCGAGCAGCAAGAAAAGCGACAGCTTCAGCAATTTCCTCTGGCCGCCCTAAGCGTCCAACTGGAATATTTGCGATAATGCATTTGAGCACCTCTTCTTTCATGCTAGCTAACATAGGCGTTTCAATATAACCAGGAGAAATCGTATTAACCGTAACCCCTTTGCTTGCCACTTCCTGAGCTAGGCTTTTACTGAAACCATAAAGTGCTGCTTTCGATGCCGCATAATTGCATTGTCCAAATTGTCCTTTACGACCGTTAATTGATGAAATATTGATAATCCGTCCGTATTCCTTTTCTAACATAGACGGTAAGATGTTGCGTGTGACATTAAATACTGAATTTAAATTCGCATCGATAACTTCTTGCCACTGCAGAGGAGTCATTTTTTTCAAACTTACATCGGCGGTGATTCCAGCATTATTCACTAATACTTCCACATGCCCATAACGCTCCATCACTAGGGCAGCTAATTTTTCACAGTCTTCAAATTTTGAAATATCAGCATAAAGAATATCAATGTCATATCCTGCTTCTTTTTGTGCTTCTTGCCAACGCTTCGCTTCCTCATGTCTCCCATCTTTAAAATAACAGGCTACTACTCGATATTCTGCTGCAAGACGTCTACAAATAGCAGTACCAATTCCGCCCGTACCTCCAGTAACAACGGCTGTCATTCGTTCCATAAATAACTCTCCTCATAATGTAACTGGTTTACTATTACTTCAAAACAAAACCAAGCGAATGTCAATCTTAATTTTAGTCGGTTATTTTCTGATTATCCGCGATGAATTGCTTTAAAGTTCGGGCCGAGGAGGTCGGACGATTTAATACGTAAAAATTGCCGGTTAAATCACCGGGATTCGTTAGTTGTAGCAACTGTCTTGAGAAGACAATTGCTACAACAGGAGGATTAAACTTTAATAGGCTTTGGTACAAAACCTCTCATTTGTAAAGCAAATTGCCGAAGTACTTCTAAACCAGATTCCTCGGCTTGCTTGCACCATTGCTGCAAAGCGTCTACCAATTCTTTCTGTGAGCTTGCGGTTTTTAGCCAAATGTTTTGTAAAGATTGACGATAGTTATAAACCAAACGGATTTGTTCATATCGATCTAATAAAGCTTGCAGACGAGTTTGCGCTCGTGCTGATAACAATGAATCTTGGCGGCGTAACAAGCTCCCAGCGCGTTGGAATAATCGCTTATCGTCTTTATTCAGCGTGCTTGAACGCTCATGCTTTAAAATGGGACGCACAACTCGATTATAGTAATAAGACATAATTTGGAAACGATTACTCACAACCGCTTTCACTGTTTCAAGATCAATGTGCAATTTACCTGCATCAAGCGCTAATTTGGGTGGTAATTTTTTAACTTTCGCAAGCCCCAAAAATGAGAGGCAACGAATATACAACCAACCAATATCGAATTCCCACCATTTCACAGAAAACTTAGCAGAGGATGCAAAGGTATGATGATTGTTATGTAACTCTTCTCCACCGATCCAAAATCCCCAGGGAATAATATTGGTCGCAGCATCTGGGCATTCAAAATTGCGATAACCGAAATGATGTCCTATGCCATTAATCACACCGGCAGCGTGTATGGGAATCCACATCATTTGAATCGCCCAAATGGTTATACCTGGCAGACCAAAAAGTACTAAATTCGTGATGAACATTAATAAAATACCCTTGGAAGAAAAACGAGAGTAGATATTACGTTCTACCCAATCTGTAGGGGTACCGTGAGAATATTTCTCGATCATTTCTTTATCTTGTGCAGCTTGTTTATAAAGCTCAGCACCCTGCCAAAATACTTTTTTCAAACCCAACACTTTAGGACTATGCGGATCACCTACCACATCGCAGGTTGCGTGATGTTTGCGATGAATAGCGACCCATTGGGCGGTAACCATTCCTGTGGTTAGCCAAAGCCAAAAGCGGAAAAAATGGCTGACAATTGGGTGTAAAGTTAAGGCGCGATGTGTTTGATAGCGATGCAAGTAGATAGTTACTCCTGCGATAGTAATTTGTGTCAACACGAGTGTCGCTATCACATAACCCCATAACGATAGGTTTAGAACACCATAAATCATAAGCTACTCCACTGTATAATGAGTTGACTTTGATGATAATAGACTAAAATTGGGTAAAAACGTAAGTTGTAATCTAATTTTAGATTATTACAATCAGTTGTCCGAAACCTAATTATATCACAAAATGCACAATTCTCATTGCATCAATTTCACTTGTGAACGATAATTTTAGATATAGGCTATAAATAGAACTCAGCGCAGTTCCTTAGGATTCTACACATGAATAGCAAATTAGAACGCTTGCTAGGGAATTTAATCCCTTTCCTAATCATAGGAATTACCATTGCCTTGGCCATTGGATTGTTTATCATGTTTTCCTATGTCCTCATGTGGGGGCTCTTAATTGGTGGTGTACTCTGGGTCATTTATTCAATCAAAAACCTTCTCTTTTCCCACCAGAACCGCAGTAAAACGCCTGTTAAATCAAAAAAAGGGCGCATTATTGAACATAATGATCAAGATTAATGCCTGAATTACCCGAAGTAGAAATCACAGGACGCGGTATTAGCCCGTTCCTCCTTCATCAAACCATCATAGGTACTGTCATCAGACAGCAGCAATTGCGTGTAGCGATTCCGTCTGGGTTAAACCAGCTTTGTGTCGGAAAGGAAATAAAAGCAATTACCCGTCGAGGCAAATATCTATTATTGCAGTTATCCGAAGGCTATTTGCTCAATCATCTTGGTATGTCTGGGCATTTGCGGATAGTTTCACAAGATCTAGCACCAGGCAAACATGACCATCTTGATTTTCTGTTAAATAATGGCCATACCCTCCGCTATAACGATCCCCGTCGTTTTGGACTCTGGCTTTATATTGAGAAAAATCCTGAGCATCATCCCCTTTTAGCCCATTTAGGCCCTGAACCACTCTCTGAAGCTTTTAATAGTGCCTATTTACTTAACCGTGCCCAGCAAAAAAATCAGAACATTAAAGCATTTATTATGAGAAACGACATCGTTGTCGGGGTAGGTAATATTTATGCTACGGAAAGCTTATTTTTCGCCGGTATCCATCCGCAAACCCCGGTAGGAAAACTAAACCAGTATGATTTTGATAAGCTTGTCCCCATCATTAAGCAAGTGTTGCAACAAGCAATTGATGCCGGTGGTACAACGCTGCGAGATTTCTATGCGGCGGATGGTAAACCCGGATATTTTGTCAATCAACTACAAGTTTACGGGCGCAAAAATTTACCCTGCTTTCAATGCGGCACGTCAATCCAAACGATAATGCTAGGCGGTCGTAGTTCGGCTTTTTGCCCTAACTGTCAACCTATAGCCCATGCTACTTCCAGGTAAGATGGGCATATGAGATAAATAAGCCCCTTTTCTCTTCGCAAGGCTATACTCTTGCAGTATTATCAATGCATTATTTATTAGCTCATTATTATCATGAAAATAAGCAAACTCCGCACACAATGGATTATGGTTCTTTCGGCCCTTTATACTGTCGATGCTTGTGGCCGATCGGTAATCAAATCGCTTTTTGGCAAAACCAACCGCGTTTGGGTCGATACCATCATTCAGCGTTGGGCAAATCGAATTCTCCATTTAGTCGGTGTGCAATGCAAAATCTTTAATCCTTATGGCGTAAAACCTGAACCGGGAAAAGCGACTATTGTCATGTGTAATCACAGTAGCCTTTACGATATTCCTATTAGTTTCAGAGCATTCCCCACTCATTCTATTCGCATGCTGGCCAAAAAAGAGTTGTCAAAGATTCCTATTATGGGTAAAGGAATGGCAGCGGCTGAATTTCCTTTTATCGATCGACAAAATAGACACAAGGCAGTAAAAGATTTAGAGGCCGTTCGCGAGCTTCTGGAAAGCGGCATTGTTATGTGGATAGCTCCTGAAGGAACACGCTCTAAAGACGGTAAACTCGCCCACTTTAAAAAAGGAGGATTTATTACAGCGATTGCAGCAAAGGCGACGATTATTCCTATTGGTATTCGTGGTGCTTATGACATACTTCCTGCTCGAACCACGCAATTTAATATTAATCAAACGGCCGAAGTTCATATCGGTAAACCCATTGATGCGTCTCGATATACTTTCGAAACTCGAGATAAATTGGTTGATGAAGTTTATCAATCCATGAAAAGTTTAGTGGGTGAAGAATAAATGTCTTCCCCACGGACGGGCTCTTCCCTCCCAATTGTGGCACAGAAAAAGAAATTGAAGAGTTCCTGAGATCGAGGAAAAACCATTCCATCCTAGTTCCATGTCACCCTAGATAAACTCCTATTCTTTTAATATTTAAAACCATAGCCTTGTTGCCGCTCAGAGATTGTCGCTGCTAGTCCTTGCTTTCTCGGATCAGAAGCAGCTGTCACAATATTAGTTTCTTTATCCCAACTAATTGCCTGCATATCACCGTAATACTGTTTCAATAACATCAATTGATATCCCATCGCTTTTAACTCTGCTTGCAGAGAAGGCGAAAAAGTTTCCGGCTCAACTTGTATCCAATCAGGTAGGTATTGATGATGAAAACGCATTTTGGAAACCATTGTGATTGCGCCGTGGTAATCATGAAAAACTAAAGCGGCGAGTAATAACATGGTTGGAATGCGACTACCTCCAGGTGTTCCCATAATAGCCAAACGGCCAGGCATCTCAAGAAAAGTCGGGGCCATGCTAGACAGCGGCCGTTTACCAGGTTGAATGAGATTCACATCGCTCCCGACTATACCGTAAACATTTCTCGCCCCTGGTTTAGTGGAGAAATCATCCATTTCATCATTCAGTAATACACCTGTACCCTCCGGCACTACGCTAGAACCGAAAATAAAATTCACCGTCATTGTTGCAGAAACACGATTTCCTTCTTTATCCAAAATAGCAATTTGGGTGGTATTTTTACTTTCTAGATTTGCTTTATTCCCTCCTGTTAGTGCTGTGCTTGGTAGGGCTTTGTCTACAGGAATCAATTGACGCAATTGTTTCGCATTTTCGGCAGAGAGGAGATGTTCCAATGGAATTTTAACGAAATCAGGATCCGCTAAAAATTCAGAGCGCTGCCAAAAGGCAAGTCGCATTGATTCAACAACATAGTGGATCCATTGTACCTTTGAAAGTGACTGCAATGGATAATCCGCTAAAATATTTAGCATGGTTATTAAAGACACTCCCCCGGCTGAAGGAGGCGGCGAGGTAATGATTAACATGTTATGAAAAGCACCTTGTAAAGGCTCACGAATCTTCACCTGATAGCGCGCCAAATCCTCCAGAGTCCAGATTCCCCCAGCTTTCCTTACTCCTTTTACTAAGCGGTTAGCAAGTTCACCACGATAAAAACCGTCATGACCCTTTTCAGCTAAAATTCTCAAAGTATTTGCCAAATCGGGTTGTTTAAAACGTTCACCAGCGTCATAAGCCCTACCTTCATGGAGAAAAATAGCCGCAGTCGGTGGATAGCGCTTTAATATTTCTAAACGATCGGTCATGGTAGAAAAAAAATTAAATTGGTGATCGATGGTAAAACCTTCTTCGGCCAAGCGAATAGCCGGTGCTAAGGATTTCGCTAAAGGAAGACGTCCATAATGCTGGGCAACATAGGCAAAGGTTGCTGGCTCACCGGGAATCGCCGCAGCCAATCCGCCGTTCAAAGATAATCCAGGAACAGGGTTTCCATCTTTCCCAAGAAACATATTTTGATGGGCAGCAAGCGGTGCTGTTTCACGTCCATCGATAAAGACGTTTTTTTTCTCTTTTTCTATATGCAACAACCAAAATCCCCCGCCACCTAGGCCAGAATGATAAGGTGCTACAACAGCAAGTGCTGCAGATACGGCAATTGCAGCATCAAAAGCATTTCCTCCAGCAGCTAAAATTTCTAAGCCCGCATTAGTTGCTAGTGGATGAGCTGATGCAACAGAGTAAGCAGGTGGCGTGGAAGGATAGTCAGCCCTACTGGTGGTGTTAAACCCCAATAAAACAAGGAGCGCAAATAGACAAAATCTAAAGTTCATAAATTTTGCTGTCTCCTATGCTCTAACGCTTGCACGACTGCGGGAGGAACAAATTGTGAAACCTCTCCGCCAAGGGAAGATATTTCTCTGACTAGCGTCGAGGAAATAAACATCAGATGCTCAGAAGGCGTTAAAAACAAGGTTTCGATTTCTTTTGACAATTTACGATTCATACCAGCTAACTGAAATTCATATTCAAAGTCATTAACTGCCCGTAAACCGCGCAAAATGATACTCGCTTTCTGCTTGTGAACAAAATCAATTAATAAAGTATCGAACCCAATTACCGAAACACCAGGTAAGGAGCCGACAACTTCTTGTATTAAAGCAATACGAGTTTCCAACGATAAATAGGGGCGCTTTGCACTACTGCTTGCTACCGCTACGACTACTTCTGGAAATAGTTTAGAGGCACGGGTAATAATATCAACGTGACCATTGGTCACTGGATCAAAGGTTCCTGGATAAATTGCTTTATGTTTCATATTGACAAGCTTTAATTGCAAGTTTTGGCAGTCTAGCGTATTGTGATAAGAAAAACTATTGTCTAGGGTCTGTAGATTCATTGAAGACACAAACTCCAATGGGTCGGACAAACCCTCCTTACAAGGATGAATCGGAGGATTGCAATGATTGCCGTTCGTAACATCTATATTGTTTCTTTTTTACTCCTTAGTGCCTGTGCTTCGCGTTCAGTGATCACTGAAGCACCCTTGAATCCTACAACACCTACCGCACCCGAAACATCGGCTGAAGCTAACTCACTACCGCTCAGTAGCCAACCACTGAATAATAGTAAAGCCCCTACTGAACTTAGCAGCGATAAGAAAGGGGTAGCTGTTGAACAGGATAAAACTGCTGAGAATAAAAAAGGCGTTAAAGACCGCTCTCCCTCAAACAAAAAACAAGCCACAGCGGCTTCCTCTAGCGCTTCAAGAATCTCCTCCTGGGACATCTCAGGAGCAATGGCGGCCCGCAGTAAAAACAAGGGCTGGAGCGCATCGGTTAACTGGGTACAGCGAGGTGCCAGTCAATATCAAATCCGTTTATCAGGCCCTTTAGGCAGTGGTACGGTACTTATTAGTCGAAGCGGAGGGGCAGTTACCCTTCGTGACGGACCAAAAACAGCAAGTTCATCGAATGCCGAATCTTTATTAAAACAACAAACTGGCGTTAGTTTACCCGTTTCTAACCTTTATTATTGGGTACGCGGCATTCCAGCCCCTGGGTCTGTGAAAGGGGAGAAACGTGATGCATCGGGCCACTTAGTCCAACTAAGGCAAGGTGGTTATACCATTCAATACCTACAGTATACTTCTGCTGGTGGGGCCTCACTTCCAACAAGCGTGAGATTGCAAGGGAATGGAATTTTTATCAAAATGGTTATCAAAAGCTGGAGAGTTTGATCCGGCATTTTAGCCATTAGCCATCAAATCTAAAGTAAATTGATGGCTAGGGTAGATTGGCTAAGCCTTATAAAACCTAGGCGAATAAATGCAAAAATAAATATAGTTCCCGTTGACAAGACTTTAAATACTCTGCAAAATACGCAGCACGTTACAGCACTAGCTGTGCGATGTATTCAAGGAAGAGATTTAAAGAATCTACAAAACTTATTGGGGTGTCGCCAAGCGGTAAGGCACAGGGTTTTGATCCCTGCATACCTAGGTTCGAATCCTAGCACCCCAGCCACAATTCTTGTTGATTCAAGTAAACAGACGGCAGAAGATACCCGGGAAGGATGCGTTCACCGGATCGCTCAAATAATAACTATATCTTTCTGGCTGTCTTCTGCTATGTGTTTAAGATACCTGATTAAACCCTTCGAAGGCTTTATACACATGTCGACAATGATGATCTTTACCGGCAATGCTAACCCAGAGCTGGCACTTAAAATAGCTTCTCACCTGCAGATCCCTATCGGTCAAGCAACTGTGGGAACATTCAGCGATGGCGAAACCATGGTTGAAATCCTTGAAAATGTCCGTGGTCGTGATGTCTTTGTCGTTCAATCGACTTGCGCTCCAGCAAATGACAATTTGATGGAACTCATGATCATGGCAGATGCTTTGAGGCGATCTTCTGCTGGACGAATTACTGCTGTAGTCCCTTATTTTGGTTATGCACGTCAAGATCGACGTGTTCGCTCAGCACGTGTCCCTATTACAGCCAAAGTAGTAGCAGATTTGATGGCTTCAGTTGGTATCTGTCGAGTGCTTACCGTAGACTTGCATGCCGATCAGATTCAAGGCTTTTTCTATATGCCGGTTGATAACGTTTATTCAACGCCTGTATTACTTGAAGATATTAAGCAGCAAAACCTTGCTAATCTCATGGTCGTTTCCCCAGACGTAGGAGGGGTAGTTCGGGCAAGGGCGATGGCAAAATTGCTTAATGATGCAGAATTATCAATTATCGATAAACGACGCAGTGGCCCAAATAAATCAGAAGTAATGCATATTATTGGTGAACCTGCCGGAAGGCATTGTCTCATTATTGATGACATTGTTGATACAGCAGGAACCTTATGCTCAGCGGCCTATCAATTGAAGCGTAATGGCGCAACCAGTGTAAGAGCTTACATCACTCATCCCGTCTTGTCTGGACCCGCTGTGGAAAACATTAAGCACTCGTCCCTCGATGAAGTGGTTGTTACTGACACTATACCTCTCACTGACACAGCAAAGCGTTGTGAGAAAATTAGAGTGGTTAGTTTGGCAGATATGCTAGCACAAGCGATCAAGCGAGTTAATGTCGAGGAATCTGTTAGTTCAATGTTTACTGAATAGTCAACAGCTATTGTCAATACTACCAGGGTCTAGTCGTGGGATTCTCTCCGAGTCCCATACGTGATTTTAGACCCCGTCCGTCAATCCCGAGCCCCATACGTTATTCTGAGCTAAGGTATCCCCCTGGTTTGTTTGAGCGTCGATTTGAATTAATTACTTTCTTTGAATTAATTACTTTCATTGTGTTTAAATTCGCAGGGATGTCGGAGGACTTATGGGGGTGTAATAACCTAAAAAAAAGGAAGCATTTTGCTTCCTTTAGAATTTATAACGCCCGCATCGGCGCGCGAAATTAATCACGTGTACCTACATATTTATCATCGAAATAACGACGCAGTTTGGTTCTTAATGTACCTCTGCTGATACCAAGCATGATTGCTGCGCGTGATTGGTTGTATTTGCAATGTTCCATGACAGCGCGAAATAATGGTGTTTCAATTTCTTCAAGAACAAACTGGTACAGATCAACAGGATCAGTTCCCTTCAGCTCGGCGAAATATTTCTGCACTGATTGAGTGACACTCGCGGCCAGCGATGCAGTTGTATCCCCGGCTTCATTACTGATTGTTGTCATTCTTATTCACTCCTCCTTTAAAAAGCTGCATCTTACCCAATTGAGTAATTCCTGACAAGTCTACTTTCGGAAAATTTGACTTAAAAATCAGGAATTACCGAGTAGCTAAACTCTACTCAATTGACTCAATAACTTCTATTAAAACTCATCTTCGATTATTGAAACTTTAACATTCCAGGGTTAAAAGGCTTACCATTAACCATTAATTGACCTTGGTTAAGGTTCGCTTCAATTACATAATCATTACCCTGTACCGCTAGCACTCCCGACTGAATCATGGTTGCTATTTGTTTATCTGCGGCGGCACTTGCTTGTTGAGCCACAGCATTCAGATCGATAGTCGCAGGCGGCGTAGCGTTATTAGAACTTCCCGCAGGTGCTGTGCCCGCTTGCTGCTGCATTTGTTGCACGATACCTTGCTGAATAGTTTGCGGTGGCTGCGGAGCTGCCAACATCTTTTGTCTAATCGACTCAGAGATGAGCTCTTTAACAACTACAGAAGGTACTTTTAACTTTCCATTTCCTTGAATTTTCTGTATCAGCTCAAAAGGATTCGTTGTTGCAGATTTAGGTAGAGAGACCATTAAGTTTCCTTCGATAGTTCCCTGTGGCATAACAAAATTGAGTTCTGTTACTTCGAATTCTGCTCCTTTACTAAATAACTGAGGTAATTCTGGTAATATCGCTAATAATGCTTGTTGACGTTGCGCATCTGGCCCCTGCTGCAGTTGGTTGGCTTGCTGATTAATTCTGGCTAGCGCGTCTGCATCGAGATTTCTAATTGCAACTTCCAAACGGCCAGGACCATAAGTTTTGTCGTTAGTCGCTATTTTCTCGATGGAGGACTTGAAATGCGAGTTAAATAAACCCTCTTCAATGTTAGTGTCAGAATGGACATCGAATTGTGCAAGCTCAAAAATTTTCTTATCATTATTTGTGATAACTAATGAGGGGAAAGATAGACTCGCATCACCAAGATATAATCCAGAACTTGTCTTATGCAGATTGTATTCGCTGGTTACAGAAGACATATCCGTTTTTATTGGTCCTTTAGCAATTCGCAAACCATCAACAGTAATGTTACCGCTTACTTTCTTCATATCAGGAGAGAGGCTGGTAGAGGAAGTCATACCTAACCAATCTAATTGTCCATTACCTTGTTTAGCGATTAATTTAAACGCCGGAACGGATGCATCGATATTCGTATTTAGGAGATAGCTTACAAATAAACTTAAGTCTAATTTAGGCTGAGTTGATTCGCTTGAAAAGGCATTATTAAATTGCTGAGCAAATTTCTCAGGTAGCAATAATTCCGTATGAGCATATCCCAAACCAAATTTGACAGATTTATCAGCAAATATCACCGGGCCATGATGAATGGTGAGTGGCATCTTCATTTGAAAATCTTGAGCAGCTACAGTTTCTGATTGACCGTCTGCTGAACTAACCACATGCGCGGGGATATGTAAGCCCCAATTGAGAATGGCTTTGGAGGTAAACCAACCTCGGTTGTATCCTTCTAGATTTACAGTCAATCCGTTGGATTGATTTACTGTTTTGAGGTCTTCTTTCACTTGCTTTTCAGTGAGATACCCCATCCCGTAATATGAGCCGAGGAGTAGAACCACTAGGATAATCACTAATCCTGTGAATTTTTTCATTATTATCTCCGAGTTAAGGTCAGGCCTCTCCAAAATCCAAATAGCTTTGAACTTTTTCTGCAGAGGCACCGCAACAATTAAAACACGAGATTCGCTAACTAGCAAAGATATATGTGCAAAAAAATGTTAACTGACAGCAACTTACTAAGCCTTACGAATAGGCTTACAGTAAGTCTCTTTAACAGTAAATGCGAGGATCAGTGCCACTAATGAGCAAAGTGGCAAAATTTTTAATCCTGCTTGGAAATCTGAAAGCAGTAAGGTTTCCACATTATAAGCACGCGAACCGGATACGGAGTCTACTAAATGCCCGACCAAGGGCTGCATCAGTGCCCCCACAAAAATAGAAATCATATTAGTAAACGCTATTGACGTTCCAATCACATTACTTTCATGAATTTCCGTCGAAACCGCATAAGCAATAGCGACCCCTGTATTTGTCAAACCAAATAGGAAAAATAGAACATAAGCCGTTGTTTTATCAATTCCTGGGTAAAAGACATAGAGCGAAGTCAAGATGATCCCACACAAGGCGGAGAAGATCATTAAAGGCTTACGGCGCCCCATTTTGTCGGATAGCCAACCTGATAAGGGACCACTTATCCCCCAACCAATGAAAATTAGTCCTGTGGCAAAAGCTGCAGCGTGAGCCGACAAACCTCGTCCATATTGCAAATAAGCAGGACCTATTGCTTCACCAATAACGGCTGTAGGACCAAAGAGAAAACCGGCGTAAAGTGCATTAAGCCAGGTTTGGCGATGAGAGAGAATAATCTTCAAGCTAGATAAAATACTTAAGCTTTTTTCACTGTGAATTTCATGTCGCTTCGTACCTGGCGCATCTTGAACAAATTGATACAATAGACCAGCAAGCGCGATAAATAAGAAGGCTATAATCAACATACTATGACGCCAGCCTACATTGGCAACTAAAAAAGACACCGGCGCTTCGCCTGCCGCAGCACCCAACATCCCTAATGCTTGGGTTAAACCTGATAATAAGCCTAGCATGGCAGGAGGGAACCAAGAAGTCGCTAAGCGCAACGAGCTCACAAATGCAAACGCGGCACTAAAACCGATAAGCATACGACCCACGGAAGCCATCATCAAACCATCAGCTAAACCAAAAACACAACAACCCAAGGCAGTGATTAAGGACATCACTGTTAAAATTGAGCGAATACTTAGGCGATCTACAGTTAATCCCACCGGGATTTGCATAAGGATGTAGGGGAAATAAAAGGAGGCAGTAAGAATTCCAAATCCTGCTTCATTAATACCAAAATCCATTTGCAAACTGCGGTGCATGACTCCTGGAGCCACGCGTGCTAGATAATCAGAGAAATAAAAGGCTGCGGCTAATCCCCAAACAATCCATGCAAAACCTAATTGACTAATACGACCTGTTTTTTCACTAGACATTGCTATCATATTCATAAATTCACTACTCAGTTACTTTTCCATCCTAGCTGAAGCTGAGACACACTACCCGCGCAGAATCCAAGCAGAATAATTGGCTAATAAATTACCAATCGCAAAATTACATTATACTGTCAGCGATGATTATTTCAACACATTGAGCGATCTGCAACGTATCATTTTTCTCGAGCTTTGTACATCATTTAGAGGTAACTCACGAGCAAATCAGTTATAATTCTGCTTTTTTATAGGTCTTGACTAAATGAATGCTCTCGAATTGGCAATAAAAAATGCGCTTAATACAGAAGGAAACAATAAGGAAGCGAATAAAGCCTATTTGGAATTTATAAAAGCAAATTTTATTATTCCTATCGATAAAAACTCCACAGAAGAACAGCCTGAGGTTCTCTATTTAGAAGAGGGCGGCCTATATTATCTGCCAGTATTCACTAATATGCTGTGCTTCGATAATTGGGCTAAAGAAATTACAGAGGAAGTGCTGCTACTCAAATTATCAGGCGTTGACTTGCTAAAAGGCATTGGAGAAAACGTACATGTTTGTTTGAATATTGGTTCGGAGATTTATAAAGAATTTAACCCGGCAGAGCTAGGAAGAATGAAATCAATGGTATTGAAATTATTTAAGTAGATTGTCAACGGACAAGCAGCGGATGGCTGATTTTTCTGTTTCCAGAGTGCAATCAACCATCCTTCTTAAATTGCGTAAAATCAAAATGAACCCCTGTTTTTTATAATTAAGCCACCAGTTCAAATACCTGATAACCTACTACAGCTGTCGCTGCGAGTGCACCAGTTATTTTCAGCATATTCGCTAAAAAATTGCTGCTTACTAAACTGGTAATGAAGTGATAGGTTTGATCATTTGCTGCTTCAGATGCACCGGTTTCAGCTTCAGTAGGTTCATATAACGGTTTCTCACCATAAAACCCAGCCCACCAACCTTCTTGCCATTGCTCATATTCATGGCTGCCTTCGGGGAAAGGGTTTTCATCCTCTCCTACCTCAGCTAAAGCACACTCATAGCCATAAGAATAGCATTCTTCAAAACTTGGATGTTCAATATTAAAACGCAATTTAATATGTGGTAACAACTCAGTTGTGTCATTCATATTAGTACCCTCTCGTTAGCGTCTTAAAACAAATTTAAGATAGTTCACACAAAGCATTTATCCTGCCAAGAAAATAAAATGTTTAATCTCACTCAATAAACGCCTTATTTAACATCATTCTACGACTATAGGAACAGTTATGCCTCAGAGTGGTTTTTTTTTACTCTTTCTTGACAATGTGAAATCTTTATTGTTTTTTTTTGAACTTCTGTTGAGAGGTAACTCGTTGATTTATAAAATTTAAGCTTAAACAGTCTTTTTGGCGTAAAATCGCTGGCATCCTATAAATTTGCAGGTTAGCAATTCAACCAGAGGCAAATCTTGTTTTACCAGTCCTCCAAATTTGTTGCCAAGCCTCAGATGCGGCAAACTTTATTAGGGGGCTAACCTGCAATGCAACCAATGTCCTCTTTTTTTATAAAAAAGTATCCGATCATGCAAACGATTATCACGGCCTTGCCAAAACTCTATTTCGTCCGGAATAACCATATAACCTCCCCAATATCTTGGTCGTATAATGGTGTCTTGACCGTATTGCGCAATTAATTTGTTTAATGCTTGCTCTAGAACATCCCGATCAGCAATTTTTTGACTTTGAGGAGAAGCAATCGCGGATAACTGGCTTGTCACCGGTCTAGAAGCAAAATAAGTATCAGATTGTTTTTTTGATACGCGCTTAGCTCGCCCACGCACCCGCACCTGACGCGACAACTGTGGCCAATAAAAATTTAAAGCAACATAAGGCCCCTGCTGTATTTGTAAAGATTTTGTGCTTTGATAGTTGGTATAAAAAACAAAAGCACCTTCATCTAACCCTTTGAGTAAAACAACTCGTGAGTCAGGGCGCCCTTTCTCGTCAACCGTTGAAAGCACCATTGCAGTCGGATCACTTTTTTCTGTCATCAAACCTTCTTCAAACCAACGCTTAAATTGAGCGAGTGGAGACTCTTGAAGACTGTCTTCGTTCAACTGTAAATCACCATATTCGCGGCGAATATCCGCTATTGTTTTCCAATTACTCATCTTCTTAGGAACCCAGATAAATGCTGTTGATTATAATGCGAAGCTCAAAAGATACCTATACCCCCAGGCATGAAGATACTAATAAAATAAATCTTAGCTATTGTTAATATTACCTTAATAAAACTCCGTGTATAATGAGCGCATTTTACTCAGGCCATGTAGCGTCCATGCTGGAAAATGTTTTAAAGATGCTTGACGCGTTTAAAGAGCGTCAAACTTCGAAATTCTTACTGAATATTCGACAACAAATCCTTGCCAAAATTCAAGATTCGCACTCTAGCCTGAAACTTGAACCTGAAATTCCAGCTTTGCAATCTAGCTCAGAACTTCAAGATTCGCAGCCTAGCCTGGAACTTGAGACTAAAATTCCAACTTTGCAATTTAGCCCTGAACTTCGGCCTTATTTTGAAAAAATCAACCGCTTTGGCGAGCCCTTTACTAATTTTTCGACCGAACCCCAAGAAGTCATCCAAATTAAAGAAATTATCAACGGAATATACCATGCAGAAATTGCTTTCCGTGATTTAGAAACCGTTAATTTGCGCAATAAATTAAATTGGCCTCAGGATTTACAACAACTCTGGTTTCATACTGTCAAGCATGGTTATCATGCAAGTTATCTTTTAACTCATCTTGGTATTGACTTAACTAATATTTTCTCCGCAGAAATAACAGAAGGGCTGCATTTACTTCGTATATTTAACGATTTTACTGACCAATATGCTGACGATGCGGCCGCGTTTGCCGCTAAATTAAAAGAATATCCTATTAGTTTTAATGGTGGATTATTAAGCGGTATTACTGTCGATCAAATGAGAGCAGGCAGTGGTAAAATTGATTATCATTTTTTAACCCAATTAAGTGCTGCTTTACCTGGATATATTCAACAAGCTACGAATTATATTCAACAATTTTCACCACAAATCACTTCTGTAAAACCAGGCTTAGATCAAGACCAAGTCGATAAGTTACATAGAGAGGGATTGAAATTATTAGACTCCTTAAGCGTCTTGCAGAACGATAATGACCTTTTATTGCCTGCTAAAGTCATTTATTACGTCGATATACTACGTCGTGTTATTCGTCTCTCAAAAACCACCTTAGAACAAGCTAAAAATTTAGATGAATCTTCCCAAGAAGTAATTCGCAATAATTTAGCTGAATTAAAATACAAGTGGTTAATACCCTTATTCAATTTCGTGGATCGCATTGAGGACGACGGGTTGCTTGCTCCAGGTTCGCTCTCCAATCTAGTATTGGGGCAGTTAAGGGCTCCCTATCAAACCCTAATTTCCTATACTTCGAGTATCGTTAACTTTTCCGTGAAAGGAAAAGAGCTTTTAGCGATCGAAGATGAACATTTTATGGAGTTGCGACTCGAGCCAATACGACACAAAATTAACCAAGAAAAACGATGGTTAATTCATCTCGGGCAAACAGAAAAGGCTTGTAGACGCTTTTTCAGTCTACTTAAAAAAAACCCCGACCGAGACTTGAGTAGTTTACCTGAATCCACTAGAAAATTACTGTTGGAAAATTATAAATTTTTACATCCTTTCGTTAATCATTTTGATAAAAAACTCAATAATGACATCATTAATGCGTTAACAAAAGATAGTACTTGGTGGTCTCAAGTCCCTTTTACACAAACTAAAGTAAAGCTAAGTCAAATATTGGCACTAAAAGATAGCGTAGAAACAATAATTGCTAGAGATAAATCAACTCAACAATTTCATATAAAACTTCAAGAAGCTCAGATTGAATCTATCTATGAAAGCGCAGAAACTCATGTATTCCCCTACGATGGGAAGACAAACCATTTTGTGGTCGATGAAGCACAAGTTTTAGTAAAATCTAATGTGAAAAAAAGATTACACTTTACTGAAAATCCGCCGAATCGTTTAGTGATCCACCCAGAAGCCTTAACTGCTAATCAAAGTTTTACTCTTGCCGAACATTATGCTGAAAGAGTTGAAAAGCTAAACAGAGCCGAAAAGGCTTATAAACGTTTTTTTGAGACCATTCGGGTTCAGCATCCAAACCGCCTCAAGGATTTAAACGAGCACATTAAAAAGGAGTTGCTTGATTTATATTGCGTATTTCGACCTTACTTGATTGATCTCATCGTAGCCGCTCCTGAGCTTCCTAATTACGATCAGGATATCATTGATGCCTTACAATCTCCCGTTCCAGAAAGTTTAGACGATCGAGAATTCGAAACTGTCAGCCCCATTCACACAGCCTATTTTTTTCAAAATAATGCTTTAAGGGGAGGGCGAACCCTCCAAAGCTGGTTTACAAATACCGGTTCTGCTTGGCAAAATCGAGCACAAATGCTGCAAAAATTAGCGCAGCAAAAATTAGCAGCAGAAACGAAAGAATCCACTCTGACTCCCTATGAGAACAGTGCCCAAGAAAGGCGCGATTTTTTAATTAAGCACCGCAACTACTCTCAAGCGGTTGGTGAATTTAAAGAATCATTACTCAAGCTTACCTCTCTATTTAATAACACAATCCAGAAGGAGCTTGAACCAGCTAGCTACTGGAGCATACCCTTTGTTGGTGACGGAGCTCCCTTTCCAGAGTTACAAAATCGCAATCAGTTACTTGCGCAGGGTCAACAAGTGATAGGGATTAAGCGGCTTATAAACTGCTTATACCATTTGGAAAAAATTTGCCAACAGCTAGAAAAATTAAATGATAACAATTGGGAGGCTATTTATGTTCTTCACTTAGTTCAAGCCAATAACCATGTGGGTGAAATTCTTGAATTATCAAAAAGCTTATATGAAGACCCTCTATTAAGATTGTTAGTTGCTGATTTGGTTAGCAAAGCAAAACACATCTCAGAAACCTTAGTGAGCAAAACTGAGCCTTACAGAAAAGACCCAACTACCGTCCCTATTCCTGAAAATGATACAAGACTACAGTATGGTTCCATCTGGTATAGTCTTAACGCCTTGATGTATGCCCCTACCCATATTGCTACTCTTTTAAATCAAGGGGAGGTGCCATCCCAGGAGCAAGAAAGGATTGCTGCTCACGCTAAGCAAGTCGCTCTAAATATCGAGTCAATTATTGAAAACTCGGACTCTTATTTCAAGTTATTTCTTAAAACGCCAATGATGTACCAATTGTTTAAAGAACTAAAACAAAAGGTTAAACATTTTACTACGCTTTCACATGACACCGTGATAAGTCATTTGGAAGAAATCAATACCGGCATATTCGCTCAAATTTTACTTGAAACCGATAAGTGGGAAGATAGAGTTGGATTAAAACCAGGTCAATTATCAGGCCCTATGAAAACGATACTTGATGAGTTTTATCAAGGTCTAGTACAACCACTAGGCTGCGCATCACAAAAACACATTGCTCTAATTACAAACAGCCAACCAGTCACTCTACGCCTTGATGCGGTAGCAGCAAGAAGGGTACATGCTCAAAAACAAAAAGCAAACTACATGGCTGACTATCTTTGCCTGAAAAAATTAGTAGACTGCATTAAGCGCTATGAAAACTTTACTAGTCCCGGCTTTGGTCCTCCTCCATCGGTCAATTTTATCGAATTTGCGAAACAAGATTTACTTCAAGCCTATGAAGAAGCGCTCCCCCTGCTTCAGCAACAAGGGACACTATTCCTTTCATTTGCAGGTGAAGTTAAAGCAAGCCCCCAAATTGATGAATTGCTAACCCCTAAAACACCCATTGAACTTATTCCGCCTTCAAAAGAACCAGATGCTAAACAAAAAGAATTAACAGCCGAAGAACTAAAACAAAATACAGAAATCCATGCAAAACTAAAACGTTTAATCGACATACTTGGACTACCCCCAAAGCATGTCTTAAAAGAGATGCAAGAGAAACTACGCTCTGAGTTTGAAGCGGCAATTCCCATTTTAAAACAGCATAAAGCACTCTTGGATACGCTGTCAGGTGAAGTAAAAGTGAGTCCTCAAATTGATGAAATCTTGGGACCTAGAGTGACAGAACTATTATTACAAGACTCGACGGAAATTGATTTAGACTCCACTGAAAAGGACCGAGTTTCTGCAGCTAACAAGTTCATGGAGAACACTCATATTTTAGCCCAGTGCCAGTTTGTTTTTGAACATTACGATCGGTTAGTCAATTCTACAAAATTAGAGGCTAAGCCTACAGATCAACCAAGAAAAGTTGACATTAAAACACGATGTGAACTTGTGTGTAGTTATTATGAAGGCATTGTCAAAACTTGGGAGCTAAGAGAAAAAACAGCCGCGGAAAAAGAAAAATATTTAACTGTTCTACGTGACCAACAAACACTGGTGACAGAAAGAGCTACTTTCAACTACATTAATGCAGTTTTTAAAAAGCAATTCGATTTGGCGTTAGGAAGAAAAACTGATTTGCATCTTATGCAAGGCGAATACAATGATAAATTGAAACAGCATTTACTACACTGGAAACCTACCATTCTAGAATGCGCAAAAAATGCTCCTAATATCGATGAACTTGTTCAAAATATTGTTCAAGAAAGAGTCAAAAATTTCGACAAGGAGTTTTATAAAAAATATGCACATCTCAATGAAATAATGGCTGAGCTTGCAGAATTTGAGTCTTATCTCAAACAAGCTGAAATGGATGTCAAAAAGCAAATTTCTCGCTTTGAAACCGAAACAACTTTGCAAAAAAAACAACTGATCATTACTAGATTGAAAAATATTGCTACTAATCCACTTAAATCCACCGAAGCTCGAATAAAGGAAATGAGAACCCTTGTTAATAGTCCTCTGTCTTACAACGGTAAATCCTGTACTTTTAGAGAAATTATGCTTGAGCATTCTAAACATCAGGTTTTGACCTACGAATGGCTTATGCAAAAAGTATCCTCCTTTTTAAATCTTTTTAATCTTCTTAAACCAGAGTATTATGTTGAGTATGAGAAATTAAATGATGCCATTACAACCCCCCCTAGCCCGAAAAGTCTCAATCGCTACCGAATATTTACCCCTACATCTCGGAGCTACGAATTACCCAAACCAGTTGTTGCGAATTCTACCTCCTCTGAAAACGATTCAACTCCAAATCCTAGTTAACAAATAACTTGTAGTAAAATCACAATATTTGCGGGGTATCTTAGGTTGCGTAGTTTCTATAAACTTTTGTTCTCTTTATTGCTCTTAGGACTTCTAATGACTGAACAACAAGCCTATGCACTCAATATTATTACTGCTGAGCAATCAGTACACAGCAAGGTTTTACAGATACCAGCAAAAGTCGTTCATTTTCCTTTATCTAAAGAAGATAAAGCGCTTATTGCGGCAATGAAGGAGAAACTCTATGAATTACAGGGCGTTGGATTAGCGGCTCCCCAGGTCAATCACCACAAACAGATTATCGCAATCTATATCCCGGAAGAGTCGGCTCTGTTGCGTACTAATGCTAGGACCTATCCTATGCATATACTGATCAATCCCTCCTATGTGGGTATAGATTCTGCAGGAAAGAGTTCTGATTTTGAAGCTTGCTATTCGGTGGCGAATAAAGCTGGGAAAGTTCCTCGTTTTAACCAAATCACAGTCCAATTTTATGATGAACAGGGGCAGAAATACAGCCGTAGAGAAACTGGCTTTTATGCCCGAGTTTTACAACATGAAATTGATCATATTAATGGGACATTAATCACTGATCGACTAACACCTGAGTGTGTGCAGGGAACTATGGAAGAAATGGTGAATTTACGGCGGCAGGAACTTCCACCCCAACAGAGAGAGCTTTTCGATAAGTTAATGAAAGAAAAGCAAATAAAATCAAAGCAATAAATGCTTTCTTAAAATACTAGATTTTAGCTAAAAAAGTCTCGTTTAAAAATAGCATTTTGAAATAGCTTGAGTATATAATTAGCTTCCCTATTTTTAACCATAATAAGAAAAAATCATGAAAAAAATTTCTCTGCTTTTACTTACCGGTTTACTCACTTTTAATGCTCAAGCTAAAGAAAATTTTTCTTGCGGTTATAAAGATTATTTTCATCTGGACGAACAAATTCATCCAGGGATTAACTTTGTGAGTGTCTACGGCAACTCAGAAATTGACTTGCATCTTATTAGTCCAAGAAGCTTTGAAATAAAAGATACTAATCGCTGTGAAACAGGTTATGGACATGTCACCGTTGCTTATGATCCTTATAATTGGTGTGTCTTGGATGTAAAAGACGGTCCCTATATGATGCACCCCACTATTAGTGCCTCATGTAATGGTTTACATTATGACGGTATGACATACGATGGATTTAATTCCTATTCTTATACTATCCATCTAAGTTAAAATTTAAGCAATTATTCCCCGCCCTTCGGCGAAAACGAGAGTCCAGGTTCAACAGGTGTTGGGCCTTTGCGATTCTAGCGAACAGATAGCTATTACCAAAACAGAATCTGTTTAGTAAACTAGGCGAACAGGGATTTAGAATGGCAGGTTTTTCATGGAACAAAAAACAATTTTCATCACTGGCTGCTCCACGGGTATTGGTCATGATGCGGCCCTTAGTTTAGCTCGTCGCGGCCATCGAGTGATAGCGTCTTGTCGTAAAGAAGAGGATGTTAGCAAGCTTATTGAGTTAGGGCTGGAGGCTGTAAAAATGGATGTGAATGATGAACAATCCATTGCTTCCACATTTAGCGAAGTTCTAGAAAAAACATCTGGCTGTCTAGATGTGCTCATTAATAATGCGGGTTATGGTCAGGCCGGTGCTCTAGAAGATATCCCACGGGACGCATTACGCGAACAATTTGAAACGAATGTTTTTGGACTGATGAATCTCACTAAACTTGCCATTCCTATCATGCGTAAACAGGGACAAGGGCGCATCATTAATATCAGTTCTGTTTTAGGCTTAATTTCCATGCCATTTCGCGGCGCCTATAATGCCTCCAAATATGCCGTTGAAGGTCTGAGTGATACCTTAAGACTCGAGCTTAAACCCTCAGGAATTAAAGTGATCTGTATTGAACCTGGCCCTATTGCAAGCCGCTTTCGTGATAATGCGATCGACAACTCACTGAAAAAGATTGATCAAAACAACAGCCATTTTCGTCAACAATATCATCGAATGCTGAATGGTTATCGCGAGCAAAAAGAAGACTCAATCTTTACCAAAGGAACAGACGCAGTCATTAGCAAACTGATTCATGCCATTGAAGCCAAAAAACCTAAACTGAAGTACCCAGTCACTTTCCCTGCTCATTTATTTACGATACTTAAGCGTATTCTTAGTGTAAGAATGCTAGATCGCTTTATAAGCTATCTATCTAAAAAAGAATTAGGGGCGGCTAATTAGCTGCCTTGTCCCAATACACAAGTTTCATCCTGAGTGGCATGAGTTTGAGTGAGCTCCCCGGCCTCTGTCTTGAAAAATTTCGGTTGGTAGCAGCTTAAGATATCTGGTACTGGGTGTGTGGACCCTGCACTCTCAGATGAAGACCTTCTCTCGCCTTTGCCCTCAACCTTGTCATAACCAGCGTTGGTGAATATACTGCTATTAAGTAGTTCGCTGCCCCTAAGTAGTACAAAGTCAAGATCACTTGAGCTTAATTCTGTTTCTTCTTGCTCTTTCTCCTTTGTAGCCGCGTTGGGTGATTTAGCCCAAGGATTAATCCGTTGCCAAAAATTGCTAATAGGCTCAGCCTGCGCTTGAGTTGCTGATGCAGCTTGAGCAGTAATGCCGAGCTGCTGTTTATAGGCATTGAGATCAATCACGACGGCTTTGACTGCGGCTGGCTCCGCACTTAATTCAGCCTCTACACTTATCAATGGTTCTGGAGGTTCTTCAACAGTTTCTTCCTTTAGGAAACTCATCTGAGCTTTTTGTAGATTTTGCAAAGCAGCTACTTCCTGTTGTAAGTTTGCAAAAGAGCTTACTAAGCTCTCAAGTGAACTTGTATAGTTCTCCGCCAAGGTTTTTCGCGCATCGTTAAACTTAATTTTTAAGATCGCCTCAACTTCAGCCATTTTTTCTTGCAATTGTTCTAGAGTTTGCTCAATCGCTTCACTCTGATCTCTAAATGGCATTTTAGTTTGCTCATCTACTTTTTTCTCGATAAATTTAACCTGTTGGTTGAGCAATGCTGTTAAATGGGTTAATTGGCCTTTTACCAGATTTAACTGAGCAAGTTCTTGTTCAACTCGATCGCGTTTGGGCCAAATGCGAAATGCATTGCGAATACTCTCGAACATTGAAAAAGCTAATAAAGTACTCACTTTGGCGACGATAAAATCCGTAAAAATAGTTTTGGCTAGTGCTAGACCGAAACATTTAAGCACTAATAAACTCATTTTTCCTATTTTCTGCATTAATGAGGGATTGTCATTGAGATCTAGAAATTGATCCTTATGCTTATAAATTTCCATTCCAAATTTGTAGGCCAGCCGCATTAACGCAAACGCTCCCACTACTGCAGCGCCAATACCCGTTGCACCTGTCCCAACACCTATTGCAACCAACAATGCTTGTAAAAAGCCTCCGGTCATTAAAGGAGAAATAATGGATAACCAAGTTGAGACAAAACTAAAGAATTCAAGCAGAAAAGAAAATACAGCTACGATTTTTCTTGAGGCAAAGGATTTGTGATATTCCCACTCCAGCACACTAAGACCTAATCTCGGCTCTGGTGATTTTAATAATTCCTCATGATGAGCTATTTGTGTAGCAACTGCAGCTTCCGCCTGCGCTAGTTTTGCTTGAACACGGCTGAGTTGCAATTTGCGCGCACGGTTATTAGCCGCATTTAATGCGGAAATGATCTCCTCCGAAGTTGCTCCTTGTTCCACCTCCTTTTCCCTCTCTGCTTGAGCTTTAATTTTATTGAGAACTTCCGCTACTTTATTAATCGCTTGTTGTTGTAATTGTTCTTGAACGTCAGAACCCAATTGGGATGAAGCATCCATCGTCATAATTAATAAGCGATTCACTAAGGCTAATTTAATCAAACTATCGTTAGCGTTATCGGCTAGATCGACGTGTTCAATTAAAAATTGTAATTGCTGATTCGTTTCTTCAAGAGGCTTGGCAGCAAGAGGATAAGTCTCTTTGAATAAGCCATCTACTCTTGTAAATGCGTTTGCAATACTGGCGATTATTGCTTCCTTTTCATCCTCTTTCTTCTTAGCTAAGAGTCCAGGAAAAAGAAATTGAATCACTCCCTTTCTGTCAAACGCCTGTCCATTTTTTATGATTTCGCGATATTGCAAATAATACATGGCAAAGGAATCGCGCTCTGTTTCATTTGCTTCGTTAGGATTCGTTGCATAATGAAAAGCATTCGCCTCAATTGTCTTTTGAATTTCTATTCCCAAAATAGGGTAAAGACGGTTTTTTGCCAACTCTTTAAACTCGTTCGCTTTTTCTGCAAGAGCACCACCGTATTGACCCACCAAATGATTCATAATTGGGGCTACTTGCGCTTGCACAGCATCACTTTTGATTGCTTGTAATGCTAGTTCAGCTAAAAACGGATAGGGTAAAAATCGAATGAGTTGCTCTTGAGTCATCTGCGAAGCAATTTTCTTTAAAAAATTGGTTCCCCATGAAAAAGCTGTTTTACCACCGATTTCGATTAAATTATCGACGAGGGCATCCATCATTTTTTCTTGACTAGGAAGAATATTGGCAACAGCGAGAGGATCACTAAGCTCCTTCATCAATGCAGGAATAGGATTTCGATTTAAATTGGCGGAATAGGCGGCCTCCGCAGCTCTAACTTCATCAATTTCAGCATTTGCTAGGTAGAAAGCAATGAGCTTGGCTAAAAATTTCTCATCCATCTGCGCCATATCTGGCGGCAATATGTTCCAAACAAAATTGAATAGTCCTTTAGCAAAAGAGGTAATGGATAAATTTTGCAGTTTGCTTTCTATTGATTGCTGGGCAAGCTCAGTAAGCTCACCATTGAGTAAAAGGATAAGATGACTATTTAACTTGGAACCTTTATCTCTAAAATCCCTTTGAAAACGTGTTATTAACCCTGATAAGGCATTGATATATCGTAGCTTGCTATCGCATAAATCAGCGATTTTTTTGTTTTCAGCGAGTCTTTTCAGTTCTTTACAAGACTTTTTTTGCTCCTCTAATCGGTCTTGTATTTGGTTAAGAAAGAGACGAATAGTGGGCTTAACTTTTTTTATCGTTGCCCTAGCACCTTTTTTCCCTTTTTCATTGGGTGTCTCAGCACTTGCTTCCTTGCTAGGTTGTTGTTCTTTGTCATTTCCCAAGACCCTAGTGAGTTCTTTTACACTAGCCATCTGATTTTTAAATTGAACAGCACTGTCTTCTTTTAGCTCCTGGTACTTTATCCAAATTTCTTCAACAGTGGTCAAATCAGCAACAGAAATGGCTAAATTTTCATTCAATTTCTTATAAATTGTGCGAAGAGAATAATCGTCAGAATCCAACTCGTGCGAATCAAGCATCTGCTCCAGTAAAGAAGCCAATTGTTTGTTTTGATATTGCTCAAACATTCGCTTGATTGCCGGTTGAAAGAACTCTTCACCAAACACTTTATGGACATCATGAGGAGAGTCAGCTATTGCTGTGGCAGCTTCAGTTAGCTCCTGAAAAACGGCTGTGGGGTCTTTGACATCAAGTTGTCTTTCTAAAGTCTGCAACCGATTGATTAAGGCAAGAATATCCAATTGCAGGGGTTGAATATTAAACGCGTCATTGGTTGCCATAATAAATGAATCACTTAAGCTATCTTTAGCATATCCTTTAATACGCTCAGCCAAGCTTTGATAGATATTAAACCCTTGTTCCTCTATTTTAGTTTCCAGACGCTGATAATGTTCAAAATTAAACTCCTCAAGTTTAAGTTTCCCCTCTGATGCTTTCACGACTTCTTGCATGTAAGCGTTAAAAAACTTAGCCTTAAGTGAACCTTCAATTTTTCCTTGTTGAGTTAATTCATAAAATTGAACATAAGCGATTATTTTATCAATTGGGAATTCATTTATAAGAGCAACCTCATTTAACACTCTCGTTAAGGCATCAGTACGTGATAAATAATAAGAAACACTTTCCGGTATATAAGAAATTGCATAACTAAAAAATGCACCTAAGCCTTTTTTAGTCGCGTTAATAAGATCATGAACCTTAGATCCGCCCCCTTTTAAGCCAGTATAATAAACATTTGCTTGCATTAGCCAAGCAGGAAGCACATCCGTTTCTTCTAAACCAGCACAGAGGGATGTAATTTTGTCAAAATCCCTGAATGCTTCGCTGATATAGCCTAATCGATTAAATAAATTCTCATCTTGAACAGCATTAGTAATCGCAACGGCAGCGCTCTTACCGTCAGCAACGACTTGCTTACATTGACGAACTGGCTCTAGTAAGGTTTTGGTTAAAATATCAGTTAACGAATCAAAATTGACTTCTAACGCAGCCAGCATTTGTTTGCGTGCTACCGCCACTGTTGAATCTGAACCGTCACGATTTTTCGGAAAAATAAGTTTCTTCTGTTCTTCAAGTTTTTTCGTATTTTTTATAATTTTATTGAAGGTAGGTAATTCCTCTTGGATGGCATCAAGCAGCTCGCTATCCATGGGTAAATCTGGCATAGTAATTTTAATAGCGAGTTTAAGTCCTTCGGTCAATGCATCTCTAGCAGTATTTCTATTCTCAATACTCAAGGCAGCATTTATAGTGTCTAGGGACGCAGCCAACATCTCGGCTGTTTTTCTTGGTTGATAGTTAATTCCTTTGTTGTTCGCCAGTTTTAAACAGATTTTTTCCAGAACAAAGGGCAAAGTAGATAAAGAGTCTAAATAGTCGACCTGTGCTTGCAAAACAGCCTGCATTGCTTTGTCGGCAGGTGAAGACTCTTCGTCTGATTTTTCTTCGAGATGGTTGATTAGACGTTCACAACTCACATATACGCGATCTAAATTGTGGAGATAACTCGTTTTTATCAGCTTCACTGCCCAGTTATCTTGACTCGCCTCGCTCACCTCGTTAACGATGGTCTGAGCAAACTTCACAATTCTGTCATGTAAAACTTTATTATCTTCATCCCAATTAAGCGGTTTTTTAGATTCGCTTGCTAGTCCCACATCCCTGCAGAGTGCATCCCATTCTTCCTTACGACAAGTCGCTTGATGACGGAAAGCAACGTGCAGATAAAACCTATAAACTTGAGGATCATAGCCTGCTCTATCGAGAGTAAAACCACATAAATCAAAGATAAATTTAGAAAGGGAACTTTTATCGCGCGCAATTAAATTCTTAACTTCTTGTTCAGACTGCATTTTATACTAGGGTCAGAAAATTGTGTTTATAGTATAAATGCCTAACATTAAGGAAATATGAGGTTTTTTAAGACACTTGGGTGATCGTTTTTTTACCTAGTCGAATGTAGGTCGTACCTTGGCCCGACACTCCATAAGAAATGACTTTGTTGGGCCAAGGTCAAACTTACATGTTGACCATCTTTCAGCAAGCATAGTTGCTATGTTTTACTTATTTCCAGCCAGTGACTTCAGCAATTGCATCACCTAAATCAGCAGGGGAGCGAACTGTTTTGACACCAGCAGCTTCTAAGGCTGCAAATTTTTCAGCTGCAGTTCCTTTTCCACCAGATATAATCGCTCCAGCATGTCCCATGCGCTTACCAGCAGGTGCTGTTACCCCGGCAATATAAGAAACGACTGGTTTGCTTACATTGGATTTAATATACTCAGCCGCCTCTTCTTCGGCAGAACCGCCAATTTCACCAACCATAATAATGGCTTGTGTTTGTTCATCTTGCTCAAATAATTCTAAAGCATCAATAAAACTTGTTCCTGGAATTGGGTCACCACCAATTCCTATACAAGTACTTTGTCCGAAGCCTTTATCCGTTGTTTGCTTAACTGCTTCATAAGTCAGAGTACCAGAACGAGAAACAATACCGACCTTACCTGGCAGATGGATTGAGCCAGGCATAATACCAATTTTACATTCACCTGGAGTAATAATTCCTGGGCAATTTGGCCCTATCAGGCGTGCTGAAGTATTATTTTCTAAATAAACTTTCACCTGCAACATATCAAGCACAGGCACGCCCTCAGTAATACAAACAATTAATTCAATCCCTGCATCAGCTGCTTCTAAAATTGAATCCTTGCAAAATGGTGCAGGTACGTAAATGACAGAGGCTTGAGCACCTGTTTCCTCGACCGCTTCGCGGACTGTGTTAAAAACAGGCAGGCTCAAATGTTGTTGACCTCCCTTTCCAGGAGTCACCCCACCAACCATTCGTGTTCCGTACTCGATTGCTTGTTCAGAATGAAAAGTTCCTTGTTTACCAGTAAAACCCTGGCAAATCACTTTTGTGCTTTTATTTACTAATACGCTCATTGCTAGCCTCGATCTGTAGTTCTGCCTACCTAAGAATGATCTAAGGTGGACTTAAAATAGTAATAATTAGGGCCTAGGCGATAGCCGCCACAATTTTTTTAGCTGCATCGGTCAAGCTATCAGCAGCAATGACGTTTAAGCCGCTTTTATTTAGAATCTCTGCGCCTAATTTTGCATTGTTACCCTCAAGGCGCACGACCACCGGTACTATCACGTCAACTTCTCTTACCGCAGCAAGAATACCGTCAGCAATTAAGTCGCAGCGAACGATACCACCAAAAATATTTACTAAAATTCCTTTCACTTTGTCATCAGAAAGAATAATTTTAAAGGCTTCAGCGACTCGTTCTTTAGTTGCACCGCCACCCACATCTAAAAAGTTTGCCGGTTCGCCGCCGTGTAATTTAATGACATCCATTGTTGCCATTGCAAGACCTGCCCCATTAACCAGGCAACCAATGGATCCGTCAAGAGGAATATAATTTAATTCCCAATCCGTAGCACGGTTTTCACGCTCATCTTCTTGTGTAATATCACGTAACATTTTCAACTTAGGCTGTCTGTAGAGCGCGTTACTATCAATATTCACTTTACCGTCCAGACAAAGCAGTTCGCCTTTCTTAGTGACAACAAGAGGATTGATTTCCAGTAGACTTAAATCGCATTCGACAAACATTTTGCCTAAAGCTATCATCAAATGGGTGAATTGCTTCATTTGATCGTCATTCAGATCAAGCTTAAAAGCCATTTCTCGACATTGATAAGGCATGACACCGACTAAGGGATCAACGGTTGCTTTGAAAATTTTCTCAGGGGTTTCATGAGCTACTTTCTCAATCTCAACACCACCTTCAGTAGAAGCCATAATGACAACTCGGCGAGTTGCACGATCAACCACGGCACCTAAATATAGTTCGCGACCGATGTCACAGGTTTCTTCAACTAACACTGCATTGACGGGTTGTCCCTTTGCATCAGTTTGGTAAGTGACCAAACGAGTACCCAGCATGGCTTTCACTGCACTTGCTAATTCGTCTTTATCAGAAACGATTTTAACACCACCTGCTTTACCACGACCACCCGCATGAACCTGAGCTTTTACTACCCATTTAGAGGTATTAAGTTGAGAAGCAACTTGCAGCGCATCCTCAATACTTTGGGCTACTTGCCCATTTGGAGTAGGCAGGCCGTAGCTAGCAAATAACTCCTTGGCTTGATATTCATGTAAATTCATTCTATTACCCTTTAAAAAAGCAAAACCCGGCGTCGCGGGTCTTGCGGTTAGTCATTCTGTTCAAACATTTAAAAGTAAACGGGCTGGGTCTTCAAGTAACTCTTTCACATTTACTAAGAACTGCACTGATTCTTTGCCATCAATTAATCGGTGATCGTAAGATAAGGCTACATACATCATCGGACGGATAACAATTTGACCGTTTTCAGCAATAGGTCTTTCCTGGATCTTGTGCATACCGAGAATTGCTGTTTGCGGTGGATTAATGATTGGCGTTGCTAATAAGGAACCGAATACGCCACCATTGGTAATGGTAAAGGTACCACCTTGCATTTCTTCCATGCCTAATTTGCCCTGTCTTGCGCGGGTCGCTGAATCGTTAATGCTTTTCTCAATATCTGCCATACTCTTTTGATCGGCATCTCTTACAACAGGCACCACCAAGCCACGCTCTGTTGATACTGCAATACCAATATCATAGAAACCATGGTAAACAATGTCTTGGTCATCGATAGAAGCATTCACAGCAGGAAAACGCTTTAACGACTCAACCACTGCTTTAGTGAAGAAGGACATAAAACCTAACTTAACAGCATGTTTTTTCTCGAAGCTGTCTTTATATTGAGCTCTCAAATCCATGACTGCTTTTAAGTTCACTTCATTAAAAGTTGTTAACATCGCTGCATTGTGCTGTGCTTGAACAAGACGCTCTGCAATTTTAGCACGCAATCTTGACATGGGTACACGACGTTCTTCACGAGGTCCCAAAGTAACCTGTTCTTGTTTAGCGGCAGGTTTTGCGGCAGGCTTTTCACGATTAGTTTCGATAAAAGAAATCACGTCTTCTTTGGTGAGACGACCATCTTTACCTGAACCTAGAATTTGACTGGATTGTAGATCATTCTCAGCAAGCATACGTCTTACTGCAGGGCCTGTTGATTTTTCGCTAGCTGATGCACTGACTTCAACTTTTTCCTCTTTAGCCGCTGGTGTTGCTTCCTTAGTGGGTTCAGCTACACCTTGTTCTATGCGAGCAAGTAACTGACCTCCCTCCACGGTATCCCCCTCTTTAAATAGGATTTCTTTCAAAATCCCATCGGCTGGGGCAGGAACTTCAAGAACGACTTTGTCTGTCTCTAGATCTAAAAGATTCTCATCGCGAGTTACCTTATCGCCAATTTTTTTGTGCCAACCAGCAATTGTAGCATCGGCTACCGACTCGGGTAGTGCAGGTACTTTAACTTCAATAGACATAGTAATACCTTCTTCTTTCGTTATATGTTTTAATTTGTTAATCCAATAGGGCCTGCTCAACTAATCCCTGTTGTTGTTGAGCATGAAATATGGGGCTTCCAACCGCTGGTGCGGCAGCAAACTCCCTTCCGGCATAACTTAGAGATTGATCATCAGATAAGCAATCCACAATATTATGCTGAGAGGCAAACCATACACCTTGGTTTTGTGGTTCTTCCTGACACCAGACAATTTTTTTAGCATGGGGATATTTTTCAAGCTCCTGAATCAATGCTTTTTTCGGGAAAGGATAAAGTTGCTCAATTCGGATAATCGCGACGTGATTTAACTTTTTATCCTCGCGCCTTCTTTGCAGCAGATCATAGTAGACTTTGCCGCAACATAATACTACTTTTGTAATCTTATCGGCAGCTAAATCATCGATTTCAGGGATAACCGTATGGAATTTGCCTTTAGTTAAGTCTTCTAGAGGCGAAACAGCCAATTTATGGCGCAGTAAACTCTTTGGTGTCATGACAATAAGTGGCTTACGGAATTTCCGCAACATTTGACGCCGCAGCAAATGGAACATTTGTGCTGGAGTTGTTGGTGTACAAACTTGAATATTATGCTGAGCGCATAACTGCATATAGCGCTCTAAACGGGCAGAGGAATGCTCAGGGCCTTGGCCTTCATAACCATGCGGTAGAAGCATGACCAAACCACAGAGGCGACCCCATTTTTGTTCACCCGAGCTGATGAATTGATCGATAACCACTTGAGCGCCATTCGCGAAATCACCAAATTGCGCTTCCCACAACACCAAAGAAGTAGGCTCTGAAGCAGCATAGCCGTATTCAAAAGCAAGTACTGCTTCTTCTGAAAGAACAGAATCAATCACCGCGAACGGTTTGTTGGGATCAGTGGCAACTATCTCCAGAGGCACATAGGTTTTACCTGTATTAACCTCATGCAGAACAGCATGGCGATGAGCAAAAGTACCACGACCGGAATCTTGGCCTGACAACCGTACTCCATAACCCTCGTTAAGCAGACTGGCATAAGCCATGATTTCCGCATATCCCCAATTCATGGGAATTTCGCCTTCTGTCATTTTTTCTCTTTCAGACAGAAGACGTTTCACAACCGGATGCAATTCAAAGCCTTCAGGTAAGGTACTTAATTGCTTTGATAATTTTTGAATAGTCGATTTGGTGATGGTAGTATCGACTTTGTCTGTCCATTTAGCATTAATGTAAGGTGTCCAATCGACAGAAACTCGACCCTCATAATTACCATGAACCACGTCAACAACCGCTTCGCCTTTATCCAATTTATCGCGATAAGCATCCATCAGTTTGTTCACTTCTTCGCTGTTGATAATGCCTTTTTCCATTAATTGGTTAGCATAAATTTCTCGCAGCGTAGGGATGGTTTTAATCTTTTGATACATGGTTGGTTGGGTCACCGCAGGCTCATCAGCCTCATTATGACCGTGACGGCGAAAACAAACCAAATCAACAACCACATCGCGCTTAAACTTCATTCTAAACTCAAAGGCGATTTGCGTTGCGAAGATCACTGCCTCTGGGTCATCGCCATTCACATGAATCACCGGCGCCTGCACCATTTTAGCAACATCCGTACAATACAGGGTTGAACGTGCATCAAGTGGATTAGAGGTAGTAAAACCAACTTGGTTATTGATGACAATATGAATTGTTCCCCCGGTGGAGTATCCTCTTGCCTGAGAAAAGTTGAAGGTTTCCATAACTACACCTTGACCTGCAAAAGCAGCATCACCATGCACAACTACAGGAACAACCTTATCTTTTTTCACTAGATCGTGTTGACGTCTTAGACGCGAACGGGCGGAACCTTCTACTACTGGACCGATAATCTCTAAATGTGAAGGGTTAAATGCCAAGGCTAAATGAACAACTTTGCCATTTTCCATACATAAATCAGAAGAGAATCCCATGTGATATTTCACATCACCCGTGCGATCTGATTTTACTTTCCCTTCGAATTCCTGGAACAAAAGGTCAGGTGCTTTACCCAAGACATTAACTAATACGTTTAAACGACCACGGTGAGCCATGCCAATGACAATTTCCTTTACATTGACTTCGCTGCCTTGATTGATAATTTCTTTCATCATCGGAATGAACGCATCGCCGCCCTCAAGGGAGAAGCGTTTTTGTCCAACATAGCGTGTACCTAAATAGCGCTCAAGACCATCAGCTGCAATTAAATCTTTAAGAATATTTAATTTTTTCTTCGCATTAAACTGAGGACGCCCCCGCATAGTTTCCATTTTCTGCTGTAACCATTCAGTTTCTGCATTATCGGAAATATGCATATATTCAATACCGATACTTCCGCAGTAAGTGTCACGCAGTGCTTGAAGGATTTCACGCAGTGGCAGCATTTGTGAGCCATTAAAATATTTGCCGGCGATAAATGGACGATCTAGATCATTTTCAGACAGTTGATGGTAACCTAATTCAAGGCTTGGAACCTGTATCCGCTCTGCCATCCCCAGAGGATCCAGTTTGGCAACGTGATGCCCATGTGAGCGGTAAGCATTGATTAAATGAGCGACTTGAAACTGCTTAGAGTCTCCAGTAGAAGCAATGGGCGAGGGCCTTTTGTCTGCATTTTGCAAAAAATGCTCACGAATTTCGCGATGTGAAGATTCTTTTTCTGCACCATTTACTTTGGGTAATGCATCAAAAGCTGCACGCCAATCAGCAGAGACTGAATTGGGATCCGCTAAATAATCTTCATATAAACCATCGACATAAGCCATGCTTCCACCGGATAAATAGGAAGAAGCCCATTGTTTTTGCAGGTCAGTACCGCTCATCGTTATTCTCTCCAAAGGGACACGTCCCGATCATGAAGATCGGGATAATAAGAAATCGCTATTAAGTTTCCTCGGTTAACATTTGCTTGCGTATTTCAGCAATTGCTTTCGTCGGATTGAGTCCCTTCGGGCAAACATCAGCACAATTCATAATTGTGCGGCAACGGAATACACTGAAAGGATCTTGTAATTTATCCAAGCGGTGTTTCGTCGCAGTATCACGGCTATCGGCCAAGAATCGTCTAGCTTGCAACAATCCAGCTGGTCCAACAAATTTATCTGGATTCCACCAGAATGAGGGGCATGAACTTGTGCAGCAGGCGCATAAAATACATTCATATAAACCATCAAGCTGCGCACGTTCCTCAGGGGATTGTAAACGTTCACGTGCTGGAGCAGGATCGTTATTTTGCAAATAAGGTTCGATACGCTCATATTGCTGATAAAATTGCGTCATATCAACCACTAGATCACGGATTATTGGAAATCCAGGTAAAGGACGAATGACGATTTTGTCAGTTTTTAATTGAGAAAGCTTAGTAATACAAGCTAAGCCATTCTTACCGTTTATATTCATACCATCAGAACCACATACCCCTTCTCGACAAGAGCGTCTGTAGGTAATGGTGGGATCTTGCTCCGCTTTTAAACGCTCAAGTACAGGAAGCAACATTGGATCACTTTTAGCCGGAATTTCAATCTCATAATCTTTCATAAAGGGCTTAGTATCAACCCCAGGATTATAACGGTAAATTGACAGGCTCAGAGTTCTAGTATCAGCCACGGCATATCCTCTCTAGTAAACGCGTTCTTTCGGCTCAAACGGCGCGATGTGTTTAGGTGATGTATTCACAGGGCGATACTCGATAGTATCACCTTCTGGGAAATACAAAGTGTGTTTAATCCAATTAGCATCATCTCGTTTAGGATAATCTTCTCGGCTATGTGCACCACGACTTTCTGTTCGCGCAATTGCCGAATGGGCTGTCGCATAAGCGGTTGCCATTAAATTATCCAATTCTAAAGCTTCTACCATTGCAGTATTAAATATTTTAGACTTATCTTTTAAATAAGCGTTGGGCAGACGCTCGCGTAATGCCTCTAAGCGTTTTAAACCTGAAGCCATTACATCACCTGTACGGAATACTCCGAAATCTTCTTGCATGATACGTTGCATTTCGTCGTGAATAACTGCAGGGCTCTCGCCTTCTTTAGAATTGGCCCAACGATTATAACGAGCTAAAGACGCATCAATATCATCATCGGAAACATAGGGCATTTCTGGCATTTGGTCAGATTGCCATAATTCTTCAACATGCAGACCAGCAGATCTTCCGAAGACAACTAAATCGAGGAGTGAATTACCACCTAAACGGTTTGCACCGTGTACAGAAACGCAAGCACATTCGCCTACGGCATATAAACCTTCAACCATGTGATCCTTTCCGTCTCGGTGAGTTATCACTTGTCCATGCATATTGGTTGGAATGCCACCCATACTATAATGGCAGGTAGGCACGACTGGGATAGGCTCAACAATAGGGTCTACTCCAGCAAATTTCATAGATAATTCACGAATACCAGGAAGACGAGCTTTAATAAGGTCAGCACCCAAATGATCAAGTTTTAATTTAACATAATCAACACCTTTGGGATCAAAACCATTTCCGGCGCGAATTTCTAGAGCCATGGCGCGTGCAACGACATCTCGCGAAGCTAAGTCTTTAACCCGGGGAGCGTAACGTTCCATAAAGCGCTCACCATCTTTATTGATCAAATACCCCCCTTCACCACGACATCCCTCAGTCACTAAAACACCGGCACCAGCAATACCTGTAGGATGGAATTGCCACATTTCCATATCTTGTAATGGAACGCCGGCACGCAAAGCCATACCAAACCCATCACCAGTGTTAATCAGGGCATTGGTTGTGGATTGATAAATACGGCCTGCACCACCGGTTGCTAAGATACATACTCGAGTTTGATAAAAAACGATCTCGCCCGTTTCAATGCACATTGCCGTAACACCGGCTATACGACCGTTAGCATCTTTAACCAAATCAAGGGCATACCATTCACTAAATACATGAGTTTTAGCTTTTAAGTTTTGCTGGTAAAGGGTATGCAAAAGCGCATGCCCTGTTCTATCCGCTGCAGCACAGGTACGCGCTGCTTGTTCGCCACCAAAATTTTTGGATTGACCACCGAATTGGCGCTGATAAATCTTGCCATTATCCATGCGCGAAAAAGGTAAGCCCATATGCTCTAATTCATAAACTGCTTCTGGGCCTGTCTTACAAAGGTATTCAATACAGTCTTGGTCGCCAATATAATCCGCCCCCTTCACTGTATCATACATATGCCAACGCCAATCATCCTCATCCGCATTACCGAGGGCAGCAGTAATACCGCCTTGTGCAGAAACAGTATGTGAACGAGTAGGAAAAACTTTTGATAGAAGTGCAACCTTTAAACCGGAGTTGGCCATTTGTAATGCAGCTCTCATTCCTGCACCACCTGCACCAATAATTACTGCGTCAAATTTGTTACGTGCAATTGCCATGCTCATCGTCCCCACACAATCATTAAGCCCCAAATAAATTGCCCAAGCAGCCACAAAATAACTAGATACTGTACAGTGAGTCTGATAGCAGTACATTTTATGTAGTCAGTGGTGACGGTCCAAATCCCTACCCAACTATGCAAACTAAGAGTGAATAGGGCAATTAGGCTGGCAACCTGAAACCAACCATTATGGAATAAGGCATACCATTGCATATAGTTCATTGGCGGTGTAAACAGCAAATAGGCCAACATATAAATGCAGTAAATCATAAAATAGACTGCGGTAAAGCGCTGAATCAACCAATCTTTTAGCCCATTACCTGTTAAACTTGTGACATTCGTTACCATATCCAAATTCCTAGAAAAATTGTCAGAATTACAGCTAATGCAATAACCCATATGGCCGTCTGGCGTCCTTCTTTCACTTCTTCACCATAGCCTAAGTCCATAATCATATGACGAATACCAGCCAAGATATGGTAAACAAGAGCAGCACTGAAAACCCATAGCAGCAATTTATAAAAAGGACTTTGGAGGAGAATTTGCATCTGCATAAACGATACATCACTATTAAGTGACTTACTCAAAAGATAGAGGATAAAAGGTAGTAACAAAAATAAAACAAGCCCGGAGATACGATGCAGAATCGATGCAATGGCCATAGCGGGAAATTTTATGGTTCCCAAATCTAAATTCACTGGTCTTTTTTGATTCACTGTCAAACTCTTCCTTAAAAGAAAATGTTATTACCTCTCCAAATCGACGAGGCAGCTTTTTTTAGGCAAAACCAATTTTGCCAGGTGTTTTTCAAAAATGCGAGTCATAGAACAATTTAATTTTGAATAGTTTTACAGAAATACCAACACTTTAATTACGCAATAAATCCCGTGTTCAATTTTAGATCCAATTATGGACACGGTATAAAGGACAGAAATAGACCCCAGTATAGCACTCCGTTTTTTTGGCGCAAAGTACCAAGCAAGAGATTAGAGCACTTAGCGTGTAAATCGAGGTGTGGCAGGGACATGACGCCGATCTCTGGGCGTAGGAGAGGGGTAACCGTAACCTCTATCAGCCAAGCGTTTTACTATTTGTAGATAATTTTCACCCCAGTCACCTGGATCAAAATTAGTCACGACGACGTTATAACTTAGGTTAATGATTGACTCAAAGGCTTTGCGTTGGGCAAGGATATGTCCGCCAAAAGCAACCTGTACTTCGGTTTCCTCATCAACACCGCCTGATCTTAAACGTTCGATCAGCAAATAAATCATCTTTTCAATGGTATTGAATAATTTACACATTGACATGCCGCTGGTATACATGTCTTCGCCTTTGGAGGTCACTAATTTAAATCCATGATCGTCAATATTATAGACAAATTCACGTTCATTAGTGCCAGGTAAAATTTCCGGCTCAAGAACAAGAGGCGGGGAGATGGGAGTAATGGATGGACTAACAATATATAGCTCAAAATTAGCCCAATGCCACCATAATTGGTAGACTCTCTCGACGATTGCAACTGGATCGTCGTCAATGGTCATTCCTAAACTAGCTTCAGGAGTTTCATTAGCCATATCAATACTCATCTACAGGTTTTCTTAAGATATAAACTATCTTAGCCCAAATTAGCTTGCCGAGCACAGTTCTAGAACATTAAGAAAGTGTAAAAGAAGCAATTATTCAGCAAGATTCTAAAAATTGATAATACACCGGGGGAGTTTTGCATTTAAAGCAGCGACTTTGACAAGCTGATTTCGCTTGGCAACAGGCAATAACACCTTTGCGTAGCCAAAGATCAAGCATGGGTTGCAAGGCTTGCAGATCCAAATGGAACTCTCTTGCAATTTGCTGATTGCTAGCAACTCGTTCGCGGCGTAGGTATTCACGAATTTGTAGTAACATGAGTCCCTCCTAAATTCAACGTTCTAACCCGTAAGACTCCAAATGCTAAACCAGCAAAACCTAAGATTACTAGTACCCAGGTTATTGATTGCTGCGGATGAGCAGCAAAAGTAGCTGATTGATAAAATAAGACTGCCGTAGCATAGGCAATAATAAAGGACCAAAAGATAGAAAACCACATCAATTTACGGCTTGCTTCTTGGCGGATAACTGCCATCGTCGAAACACAGGGAATATAGAGTAAAATGAATAGTAAATAGGCATAAGCCCCTGCTTGTCCATCAAAACGTTGTACCATCATTCCATAAACAGATTGCGAAACCTCTCCATCAGGAGCACTCGCAATAATTGGATTGATTAAAGCAGATCCCAATTGCGATAAATTCTGCGGAATTGACCAGAGTGCCGCCTGTAATGACGCCCAAAAATCAAAATGGGCAACCGACATTTGTCCCACCTGACCAATTTGCGCATACAGCGAATTCAAAGAGCCAACGACAACTTCTTTCGCTAGCATTCCGGTTAATAAACCCACTGTTGCAGGCCAGTTATCTTGATGTAGTCCCATTGGCGCAAAAACAGGGGTTAGCCATTGACCTAGTGCCGACAAAACAGAATGAGTACTTGCTTCCGCTTGGCTTAGACCACCCTGAATGGTCATTGCATTCAAACCACCTAAAATGACACAAATAGGAATAATTAAACGACCGGCACGAATAACAAAATGACGCAAACGCAAAGAAGTCTCTTTCATTAAACGTTTTAATGAAGGCCGATGATAAGCAGGTAACTCTAAAATCAAGGGCGAAGTCTGCCCGCGTAAACTGGTTTTACGTAAAATAAATCCAGTCAATACGGCCATCAAAATACCAATTAGGTACAGTGAAAAAACAATATTCTGGCCGCCTGTCGGGAAAAAGGCAGCAACGAAAACCGCATAAATAGCTAAGCGAGCGCTGCAGGACATGAAAGGGCTCATTAAAACGGTCAAGATCCTATCTCTTTCCGAGTCAAGTGTGCGGGCCGCCATAATTGCAGGGACATTGCAACCAAAACCAACGATCATGGGCACAAAGGATTTACCCGGCAAACCCAACGCGCGCATTGCCTTATCCACAACAAAGGCTGCGCGTGCCATATAACCGGAGGCTTCCAATAGCGATAAAAAGAAAAACATGGCTGCAATAACAGGAATGAAGGTTAAGGTGGTATTAATGCCTTTACCTACCCCATTGGCGATTAAAGCAATAAGCCAGGCAGGGCTATTGAACTGTTCCAGCACTTTAGCAGAGCCTTGGACGAAAATAGCATCAGTACTGATATCAAAAAAATCTTGAAAAGCGCCGCCAATATTAATTGCGAATAAAAACATCAGATACATCATGGCAAAAAATATAGGGAAAGCCCAATAGCGATGCAAAACAACACGATCTAATTTGGCAGTAAAATGCTCGCTTGCATCACTGCCTTTTTGTTGTATCGTTTGAACGATTTGGTGTATTTTTTCATAACGCGCATCAGCGATAATAATGTCTATATCTTGTTCAGCAGACTCGCTAATTCTCTTATCTTCACCCAAAAGCTTAAGTCCTAAAGCATAATCGCCTTCTAGAATACGACGGGCATAATAAGGGACATAGCGCGATTCAATAGATTGCGCTCGCAATTGTTGCTCTAGCCGCAATAAAGAGTTATGAATGGAAGGAGGAAAATTGAGGTCGAGTGGTTTACTCATTTGACCAGGATTTTTAATGGCTTGCTGTAGCGCTGATAACCCAACTTGCTTATGGGCTTGTATGGCAAAGACAGGACAATTCAATTGCTTAGATAATTGCTTGAGGTCGATCTCAATGCCTCGTTGTTTAGCAATATCCATCATATTGAGGACAACTATTACCGGTTTACCTAGCTCTAGAATTTGGCTTGTCAGATAGAGATGGCGCTCAAGATGGCAAGCATCTACTAAATTGATAATTAAATCCGCCTCAAGGCTGACGATTGCATTGGCTGCAATTTGCTCATCCAGACTTGAACTATTGCCGGATGAAGCGAGGGAATAAATACCAGGTAAGTCAGTCACCTCAATTGTTTGTTCGTCTAGAATAAAACGGCCTGTTTTCTTTTCTACGGTTACACCAGGCCAATTGCCTACGCGTTGATTGGCGCCTGTCAGCGCATTGAACAAGGTTGTTTTACCGCAATTTGGATTACCTACTAATAAAAGCTGCGTCATATCCGTTCCCACTCTAATTCGCCGGCTTCTTCTTTGCGCAAAGTCAATGCGGTACCACGAACCTCTACTTGAACTGGGCAGCCTAAAGGAGCTACCCTTACAATTTGCAATTCCACACCGCGTGTAATACCTAAGGATAATAAACGTCGTCGATAAGCTAGATCGGTTAAACCAAAATCAACTAAACGTACACGATCACCTTTGGCCAGTTCAGTAATGCGCATGATATCCAATTCAAAAAAACATCTAGTATAAAAGTTTAACACAAATGATATCGAGAATCATTCTCAATTTAGAAAAAATTGGGAGTAAGTTATTAGGATAATGTAGATGCTATTATAGGCCGCAGCAGATGCCAGGTGCTGCTGCGGTCTTTTAAAAACCTTCTAATCAAGCCGCTCAGTGAAGGCTAATTTGCTAAATTTTTTCTTTGAACTTAACCGCTTCTTCCGACCCTGCTGTCGTATTTCCTGCTGTATAAGAATGCGCTCCTGTTCCGGCAAGCTTTCCTTGATCGACGATAAGATACACATCGCGAATAGGACGTTTATCGAACCAGCATTCTAATATTTCGCGTGTTCCGGCAGCATAACGAGCTTGGGCGGAAAGCGAGGTTCCAGAAATATGAGGCGTCATACCATGATGGGGCATGGTACGCCAGGGGTGATCTTTTGGTGCGGGTTGAGGAAACCACACATCACCTGCATAGCCTGCAAGTTGTCCTGATTCACAAGCTTTTACTATCGCTTCACGGTTGCAAATCTTACCGCGGGCTGTATTGATCAGGTAGGCACCGTGTTTCATCTTAGAAATTAATTGATGATCAAATAGATTGTCTGTTTCTGGGGTCAGAGGGCAATGAATAGAAACCACATCACAAACTTTGACTAAAGACTCTACCTTGTCATGAAACACTAAACCTAATTCTTTCTCCACTTTTTCAGGTAGGCGATGACGATCAGTGTAATGCAACTTAACATCAAAAGGTTTTAAGCGCTTTAATACAGCTAAAGCAATACGGCCCCCTGCAACAGTACCGACTGTCATGCCTTCAAGATCGTAAGAACGGCTGACACAATCTGCAATATTCCAACCTTTATCAAGAACCCATTGGTAAGAAGGCAGATAATTTCTCACTTGCGATAAAACCATCATCACCACATGCTCAGCCACACTAATACTATTTGAAAAAGTGACCTCGGCAACAGTAATATTTCTATTCATAGCGGCTTGTAAATCCACATGATCTGAGCCAATTCCAGCAGTGATTGCTAATTTTAAGTTCTTAGCTTTGGCAATGCGTTCCGCGGTTAAATAAGCCGGCCAAAAGGGTTGCGAAATGACCACATCAGCATCGACTAATTCTCTTTCAAAAACCGAATTAGGACCGTCTTTATCCGAAGTAACAATGAATTCATGACCTTGGCTTTCCAGAAACTTGCGCAAACCAAGCTCACCAGAAACACTTCCTAACATAGTGCCTGGTTGAAAATCGATCGCTTTAGGCGTAGGCACTGTCTGTCCATCGGGATAATGTTCTATTTTAGGTAAATCATCGCGTGCATAGGTCTGCGGATAGCCATCGATTGGATCATCGTAAAGAACACAAAGAATTTTAGCCATAATTTTTTCCTTAAAATAAAAGCAACATTAATAATTACTCCATTATGCTGTCGAACACCCCTTTCGTATTGGGCAACTTACAGCACATTTAGTTGAGCAAGACCACCCCCCACCTAAAGCTTTAATAAGTTGTACACTTGCAAGCTGGCGACGCGTGCGTATATTGACTAATGCAAGCTCAGCTTGTAAGGCTATATTCTCATTTACCACTACATCAAGAAAGTTGGTAATACCACCTACATAGCGATTTTTAGCCTGAGTTAGGGAACGACTGGCCGCCGCTGCAGCCGCGATTTGGCTACGCTCTTCTTGATCTAACCAACGAACGGCGGCAAGACCATCTTCGACCTCTTGAAACGCAGTCAGTACCGTTTGGCGATACAGAGCCACTGTTTCGTGATAACTTGCAGTAGCCGATTTTAATTGCCCCTCTAAATAACCGCCATCATATAAGATGACCCGCGAAAGAGGGTTAGCAAAGATACCGCTGGGCGGCCCCAACGACCAAAATATACTTGGCTTGGTGAACAAATTGGCTAAGGCGCGACTTTCAAAACCCCCTATTGACAATAAAGTAAACTGCGGGAAAAAGACAGCACGGGCAACGCCGATTTCTGCATTTGCTGCTTGTACACGTTGCTCAGCCGCAGCAATATCGGGTCGACGCTCCAATAAGCTGGAAGGCAGTTCGGGATCCACGGCAACTAACTTCATCTTAGTTACTTCGGGGGGCATATTGAAATTGGCGGGAATATCACCCACTAATACAGCAATTGCGTGCTGAAGTTGTGCCTGTTGTAAGCGTATGTCAGTTGCTAAAGTCTTGGCATTTTCTAATTGCTGTTCCGCTTGATCAACATCAGCAATAGGCGACGCCCCACCTGTGTATCGTTTGCGCGTTAAAAATAAGGCTTTCTGATAAGCAATGACGGTGTCATCCAAAACACGCTGCGCTGCCTCGGCTCCTCTTAAACTAAAATAATCACTTGCTAATTCAGCACGGATACTCAAAGTAGCTGCCGCCAGGTCGGAAGCACTAGCTTCTGCAAGACTTTCGTTGGCTGCCACTAAATTGCGCACGCGCCCCCAAACATCTAATTCATAAGTCAAATCAGCGCCTACTAATAAATCACTGTAGCGTCTTGTCGTATTTGGGTTAGCCACATGGTTGGACGTTTGTTGTGTATTGGCATTGGCTATTCCTGTTATAGTAGGAACAAAGGCCGAGCGAGCGACTTGGACAGCGGCGCGAGCTTCTTGCAACCGTGCAAAATAGGCTTTTAGATCCTGGTTACCACAGGTTAATCTATTTTCTAATTCATTTAACACCGGATCGTCAAATATCAACCACCAATGGTCTATTTTATTAAGGGCAGCTAAGCCAGCACCAAGTTTCCAATCCTTAGTTTCTTTGTAGTGCGCCGGAATCGGCATAGGCGGACGTTTATATTTAGGAGCAAAAGAACAGGCAAACAAGAAATGAATGATTAAACCAAGAAAAATAACTTGCTTAACAGGTTTATTGCTCATTTTAAGGGCGGCTCTTTTGGTGCTTCATTATCTTTAGGTGCCAATTGAACTTTTTGTCCTTCACTCAAGGAATCGGGTGGATTTAAAATAACGCGTTCCCCGATCTTAAGTCCAGTATTCACTTCAACCTCATTACCAAAATCGCGACTTACTGTTATAGAGCGTAGACTTACCCTATTGTTCTTATCCACCACCGCAACTTGTAAATTCTCTGATCTAAATAGGAGAGCGTTAACCGGTATATGGATAAGGTTTCGTGACAGCGGCATCTTAAAGTGCATTTCTGTAAAACCGCCTGGCAACAACTCCCCATCGGGGTTATCAGCCCAGAATTGAGCCAGCAAGGTTAGTGAAGTCGCATTGATTGCATCTGCTGTTTTATAAAGCTTTGCTGGGAAACTTTTGCCTGGATGTTCAGAGAAAGTCAAAGTAACCACCATATCGGGTTTGATATTCGAAACATAAGTTTGCGGGATTTGCACATAAACACGCAGGCGTTTCGATTGCACGATATGAAACAAAGGAAAGACCCCTGTACCACTTCCGGCATTGATTAGTGAACCGATATCAATAGAACGCTGACTAATGATACCGTCAAAGGGGGCGATAACTCGTTCATAGCTCACCAAATCACGTAAGCGATCGCGGTTTGCCTGCGCCGCTTGTTTTAAAGCAGCCGTTGCTTCTTGGCCGCTGATTTTTTCATCCGTCTCTTGTTTTGAGACAGAAGCTGTTTTTAATAAATTGATCCATCGTTTTGCGGTGATAATTGCGAGATTTTCATTCGCAATCGCAGTATTCAAATCGGCCTCTGCTTGATTTAATTGAGCATTCACTTCGGGGGCTTCAATTTCAGCAAGCAAATCACCTTCTTTAACGTGAGAGCCAATATCGGCATACCAATTTCTAATATAGCCATTGGTTCGTCCATAAATCGTTGCCTCATGCCAAGCTTGTACTGTAGCGGGTAAAACAATTTCCTCAGTGGCAGGACCGGGTTTTGTAATCAACGTAGCAACCACGAGTGTTGCTTGAACATTAGTCCTTTTACGTAGCTTATGATTCGCTTGCATACGCGAAAAAATGAGCAACAGAGCAAGCCCTAAAAATAAAATAAGGGCCAACACAAGGTAGCGCAAGAATTTAGATTTTTGGGGCAAGTGACTTTCGTCAGTCATGCTTTTCTCCCTGCTCTTTCTTATATCTACGGCTATGAATAATGCAAAAAATAGTAGGAACAAAAAACAGCGTAGCCACTGTAGCAAACGATAAACCACCAATTACAGCACGTCCGAGCGGTGCATTTTGCTCACCGCCTTCTCCTAGGCCAAGTGCCATGGGAAACATACCAATAATCATTGCTAAAGCAGTCATTAATACTGGCCGTAATCGCGTAGTACCGGCCTCAAGTGCCGAATGATAAGGATCATTCCCTTCTCTCATATGATCACGCGCAAAACTAATGACCAAAATACCATTCGCAGTGGCTACTCCCATACACATGATTGCACCCGTTAAAGCGGGAACGCTTAAAGTAGTATGAGTAAGAAATAGCAACCAGACAATACCAGCTAATGCAGCAGGAAGAGCGGTAATAATAATAAAAGGATCAAGCCATGACTGAAAATTAATCACTATGAGCAAATAAACCAAGACAATCGAAAAAATAAGTCCAATATATAACCCAGTGAAAGCCTGATCTTTCGTTTCTATTTGTCCTCGCACCACCACCGATGAGCCAAGAGGAATGGTTTTTTTTGTATCCCTAAGAATTTTATGAATCGCCTTAGCCACCGAACCCAAGTCCGTATCTTGGACGGAAGCAAAGATATCAATGACCGGTTGAACATTATAATGGGAAACAACTACAGGATTTATAGTGCGCGTATTTTTGCTTAATGCCCCCAAAATTTGTGCCTGAGCACTATTCAAGGGGCTAGTAATAGGAATATTACGCAACGCTTGTAAAGAATTCATATAGTATTGCGGTGCTTGAGTGGCAATGGGGTAAGAAACATGGTTTTTTGGATTCACCCAAAAATTAGGCGTCGTTTGGAAACTGCCGGAAAGCGTAATTAATAAATTATTCGCAACATCAAATTGACTAAATCCAAGTTCTCTTGCCCGGCTACGATTAGCTTCCACAGCTATCGTTGGATAATTGAAGGCTTGGCGAAAATGGGCATCGACGACCCCCGGCACATGCTTCACCCGCTCCAATAACATCTTAGCATGTTCTATATTCGCCTTTGCTTTCCAGCCCACGATTTGAATATCAATGACTGATGGCAAGCCAAAATTAAGAATTTGGTTAACGATATCGGCCGGTAAAAAAGAAAAAACGACGCCAGGAAATTTTTTTTGTAATAGCGGCCTCAATTCACGAATATAATCTTTAGTCGGCCTATGCTTTTCCTTTAGCGAAATTAAAATATCCGCATCCCCTGGACCGTTTGTGGCAGAATTACTATAGGACAAATTAATCCCGCTGGTAGGTAACCCAATATTTCCGACAATACTACCAAGCTCATTTTTAGGAATAAGTCTGCGTATCATCGCACCAATCTCTCCTGACAAGCGTGCCGTTTCCTCTACACGAGTTCCAGTGGGGGCTTGGAAATGCAATTTCATTTGCCCAGCATCCACATCAGGAAAAAAATTAGAACCAAGCCAAGGACCCATCAGTGCAATTGAACCCAAAACGAAGGTCAAGAAAGACAGAACAAAGATTTTTCTATTGTTTAAAGCCTGCTCTAATAAATAATGGTAACCTTGACGGAATTGATCAAAGCGTTTTTCAAAACCAACGTGGAACCGAACAAAAGGATTAGGGCTCTTTTCTGCGGAATGAGTTAGATCATGTCGCTTTAGTAAATATTTTGCCATGGTTGCAACAAGGGTACGCGATAAAATGTAAGAAGCTAGCATCGCAAAAATGACCGCTTCAGCCAAAGGAGCAAAGAGGTATTGAGCCACTCCCCCCAAATAAAACATAGGCACGAAAACGATACAGATACAGAGGGTCGAAACTAACGCGGGAATGGCAATTTGTTTTGCACCATCTAAGATTGCAGTCTCTACATCCTTGCCTTGCTCTAAATTCCAATTAATATTTTCAATGGCGACAGTCGCATCATCCACCAAAATACCGACTGCAAGAGCTAAACCACCCAAAGTCATAATATTAATTGTCTCTCCTAATGCCGATAAAATTGACAGCGAAGCCAAGATCGACAAAGGTATGGAAAGAGTAATAATTAGGGTGCTACGCCAACTTCCAAGAACCAGTAAAATCATTAATCCTGTTAAACAGGCAGCGATCGCCCCCTCTCTGATAACACCTTTGATTGCTGATATCACAAATACAGACTGGTCACCAATTACCGATAAGTTTAAGGCGGGCGGCATCATGTCCCTTAATAAGGGAATAAGCGCCTTCACTCGCCTGACAATATCTAGAGTCGAAGCAGCTCCGGTTTTAATCACCGACATCATGACTGCGCGCTGACCATTAACGGTTACTATGTTGGTTTGCGGAGGAAAGCCATCGCGAACATGAGCAACATCGCGGACATAGAGCACGCCATTGGGAATTGCTTTCAGCGGAAAATTGTTCATTTCATCAACTGACTTAGGACTGGCATTCAGGGTGACGTAATATTCGAACAGGCCAATTTTTTGCGTTCCGGCAGGTAAAATAAGATTTTGCGCATTGATAGTGTTATTTATATCTTGCGCAGAAATCCCATAGGTTTGCATTTTTTTTAAATTCAAATCAACTTGAACCTGCCTTATTTTACCCCCATAAGGAAAAGGCAAAGCTGCCCCTTGTACTGTTGCAAGTTGAGTCCGAATAAAATTGTTGCCTAAGTCATTGAGATCTTGCTCGGGTAAAGTTTTACTCGATAAAATCAATTGAAGGACAGGAACAGAAGAGGCATTGTAGGATAAAATTTGCGGCGGCGTAGTTCCTGGCGGCATTTGTTTTAACAATGTTTGTCCAATTGCTGTTACCTGACTTAAGGCTTGGGCCACATTAACGCCAGTATGGAAAAACACTTTAGTCACACTGATTCCCAAAAGCGATGCTGATTCAATATGCTCAATATCATTTACTGTCGTAGTAACTGCACGCTCAAAAACACTGGTTAAACGGTCTGCTAAATCTTGCGGGGGCATACCAGCGAAAGACCATAAGACACTCACAACGGGGATATTAATATTAGGAAAAATATCAGTTGGTGTTCGTAATATCGCTAATGGCCCAATGATTAATAGCATTAAAGCCAGCACGATGAAAGTATAAGGCCTCGATAAGGCAACCCAGACAAGCCACATAGCAATCCATGCACTAAAGATAAGAAGTTAAGATATCTCGAACGATAACTTACTCATTATACTCAAGATAGATCAAAATACTAGATTTTAACCACTTGCTTTTGAGTAGTTTGATATTTTTACAATAACATCGATAAGTCGTGTTCGTGGCGCCAGGGATGACGTTGTAAATAATCTGCCGCTTGCATTTCCTGTAATCGACTCAAGGTACGGGTAAATTCCCCTTTCACCTCACCTTTTAAATACAGATCCTCAAGCGGAACTGCTGCAGAAATGATTAAGCGAATCCCTCGATCGTAGAGGACGTCAATAAAGTGGATTAACAAGAGCGCATACACCGTATCATTCTCAGATAACTGCGGGATGCCACTCAAAAACACGGTATCAAAGCGCTCAGCAATTTCTAAATAATCCAAATTACTACGAGGTAAATTACAAATTACTTTAAAATCAAACCATACTTCTTGTTCACCACATTTGATATAGGGTATCTCGCGATTTTGGATATTCAAACTACCATTCTCTTGGACAACTTTAGTCAAACTAGCAAATTGCTCCGCCATAATTACCTGATTTTTTTCATCGAGAGGATAAAGATAAGTTTCAAGAATCCGCTCTCTTCCCAAACGATAATCTTTGGGATGGCTTAGGCTGATGACTTCACATCTTGTTTTAATGAGCTCGATTGCTGGTATAAACCGTTCACGATGCACTCCGTTAAGATATAAATCATCAGGTTTGGTGTTGGCAGTCACGACGATAATGATGCCATTCGCAAAGAGTGCCTGCAAAAATTCAGCGAGAATCATCGCGTAAGCAACATCATGGATAAGAAACTCATCAAAACAGAGTAAGCGAATACTTTTAGCAATATCGGCTGCAATATAGCGTAAGGGATCTTTTTGGCCTTGTCGCTTGCGTAACTGGGCATCGATTTGTTGCATAAAATGATGAAAATGAAAGCGAGCTTTGTGTTTTTCCTGGAGGTCCTGATAAAACATATCCATTAGATAAGTTTTCCCTACACCGACAGGACCATGTAAATAAATGCCTTTTATTGGCGCTTTTTTTCGTAAAGAAAACCAAGAGGGTTTGGGTTGTTCTAACTCTTCCAACAGTCTTTGCATAGACCACAAAACCTGACGTTGTGCAGGGTCGTCATTAATATCGCCTCTTATAATGCCTTCTTCATAGTGCTCAACTAAGGTCATAGTCCAGCAACCTCAGCAGAAATCGATTGGATGAGTTGTTCTTTAAGCTCGATTAATTTACCGTGAAAAAAATGGCCTGTTTCTGCAAAACGAGTCACAGGTAACGGTGGCGTAAATTCTTCTGTAAAATCAAGCACAAGAGATAAAGGCACTACTTCATCGTCATCACCCTGCATCACTAACCAGGGCTGAGGTGCTGTAAATTCGCGATAGTTATAATGATGAACAGGTGGAGCAATCGTGATTAATAACCGAGACTCAGATTGAGCTGCCGCTCGATAAGTAACATAAGAACCGAAGGAAAAACCAGCAAAGATAAATTGCGCTTCGGGCCTTTCTTGTTGACACAGACGCTTTAAAGCCAACAGGTCTTCACTTTCACCTAAACCCGCGTCATAAACGCCTTCCGATTGGCCAACACCGCGAAAATTAAAGCGTAAACTAGGAATTCCGAGCTCTTTAAACGCACGAGCCATAGTAGTAACTACTTTATTATTCATTGTCCCGCCCTGCAAAGAATGCGGATGCCCAAGTAAGGCAAGGTAAGATCGATTGGCCTCAGTTGGTATTGTCAATACAGCCTCCAACTGCCCTGCTAGACCGCTAAAAATAAAAGGATGCTCTCCAGGGCTGTTTAATTTATCGCTTAGGATCATAGAAAACCCATTTGATCTGAATCTAAGAATCATAACCCAACTTGCATTTTCGCGCGCGTGATTTATTATCTTAGATAAGCAATTTAGTTTTTAATTGCTGCTAGCACCGACTTTTTTAAAAGCGGTGACCTTATAAATCATTTTTGGAGGACTTGATCCATGCGACAGGTACCTAAAATTTTTCTGTGTTTCTTTCTTTTTTCTGTCACTCCTCGATTAAGGAGGACAGCATGAAAATCCACGATTTTAAACGAAAAAAGCAGCTACAAAATAAAATAAGCATGCTGACTTGCTATGATTATCCTTCCGCACGGATTATCGCTGAATCAAACATTGACTGCGTCTTAGTGGGAGACTCCGTCGCTATGGCAGTGCACGGTCATGAAACAACGGTTATGGCAACAATGGAAATGATGGAATTGCATACTAAAGCAGTCGCCCGCGGCTTGAAGACGCATTTTTTAATTGCGGATCTACCTTTTTTAAGCCATCGTCTCTCGCAAGCAGACACTGTCAGTAATGTCAGACGCCTTCTGCAAGCCGGAGCCCATGCGGTAAAAATTGAAGGTGGCGATTCTGATACTTGCCAAACCATTTCCTACCTCGTGACAGCCGGTGTCCCCGTTATTGGACATATTGGTTTAACACCTCAGTCTGTGCATCAATTAGGGGGGTACAAGGTACAGGGTAAGGAGCAAGAACAGGCTGCTCGTCTCATCCAACAAGCTACAGAGTTGGAAGCTGCAGGCTGCTTTGCCTTGGTTATTGAATGTGTGCCGGCAGAATTAGGAAAAGCAATTACACAGACCCTAACCATTCCCACCATTGGTATTGGCGCTGGCGCTGACACTGACGGCCAAGTCTTAGTTTGGCATGATCTTTTAGGCTTGCAAACCGAGTTTCAACCCAAGTTTGTGAAGCAATACGCACAATCTAAAGGGCTACTCTTAGCAGCAATCAATAGCTATGCAAAAGAAGTCCAAAGCGCGAACTTTCCAACGAAGGAATATGCTTTTTAAAAAGTACAGCTCAGGTTGTTCCTTTGCCGACGTCCCGCGGGCAAGCCCTGGGGCGTCGAGATAAAGAGCAATTCTTTAGACTTAATGGCAAGGTTGGTTTGCTGAGCATGCTTTCCTATTGCTAGGAATCAATCTAAGGGGTTTTACATGCAAATTTTTCATGAGCTTTCGGAGTGGATGACCGTTCGTCAGTCCTTAGATCCCAAGTTATCAATCGGTTTTGTACCCACCATGGGTAACCTGCACCGTGGGCATAGCTCATTATTTACTATCTCAAAACAAGAGAATGATTATACAGTTGCAAGTCTTTTTATTAATCCGACTCAATTTAATCAACGTGATGATTTCACCCATTACCCACGCACTTTAGAGGCAGATCTGACGCTTCTTGAACAAGCCGCTGTTGATTTTTGTATCCTTCCTACTGAACAAGCTATGTACTCTGATGGTTATCGCTATCAATTACAAGAAACCGAACTTTGCCAACTAATGGAAGGCAAGCAAAGACCTGGGCATTTTACTGGTGTCCTAACTATAGTGATGAAATTACTTCAGCTTGCCAAGCCTCATCGTGTTTATTTTGGCGAAAAAGATTATCAACAATACTTATTAATTCGCGACATGGTTGCCGCTTTTTTTATGAACATAGAAGTCAAAGCCTGTCCGACCATTCGCGAAGACAGTGGGTTGGCCTACAGTTCACGCAATAACCGCCTTTCCCCATCTCAAAGGATTGAAGCTGAGCAATTCGCTAAAATTTTTCATCAGCTAAACGATTGTCAACAAATTATCACCGCGCTTAAAAAACAAGGCATCCTCGTAGAATACATTGAAGAACATGCAGGCCGGCGTTTTGCAGCAGTGAGAATAGGAGACATTCGCTTAATTGATAATTATGCCCTTCAGAACTGATTTGTAATACTGTCAAGCCCTGCGAAAGCAGGGATGAATACAACAGAGATTGGCAAAAATCTCAGCTTGGGAATGAGTAAAAACATCAAACTTGCTGCTGATGAGTATAAGCTGCAAGGGCTGCTGCAATGACAGCTGCCTTATGTTGGGGTAGGGACTTGTTAGAATAACGGAGCCATTCAGGATGAACATCGACTAAACTAGTATTCACCAAGCCTTGCTGCAATTCCTTTGATTTCAACATCTCAAGGTAGTAAGAGATTGTCGTTTTTACCCCAAATAAACGCATCTCCTCCAGCGCCCTACGTGCGCGGCATAAGGTTGAGGGCCAATCAAGATTCCAAACAGTGAGTTTCGCGCACAAAGAATCATAATCTGGCGGAATCGTATAACCGGTGTAAATTGCACTATCCATACGTACGCCAGGCCCACCGGGTGCATAATAACGGGTAATCCGACCAAAGCTTGGTAAAAAATCATTTTGTGGATCTTCAGCGTTAATGCGAAATTCAATAGCGAAACCACGACGATGGATCTGTTCTTGGGTCATATCCAATTTTTCACCTGCTGCAATGCGAATTTGTTGCTGTACTAAATCGATACCGGTAATTTGCTCCGTCACCGGATGTTCAACTTGTAAACGAGTATTCATTTCTAAAAAATAAGGCCGATTATCTTCATCTAACATAAACTCAACGGTACCTGCATTCGTATAGCCTACCGCTTGAGCAGCTTTAATCGCATAGCTATAAACTAATTCGCGCGTGCTTTCATCTAATTGAGGAGAGGGAGCAATTTCTACTAATTTTTGATGCCGTCGCTGGATAGAACAATCGCGCTCAAAGAGGTGTAAGACCTTGTCATAATGATCCGCTAAAATTTGCACTTCAATATGACGAGGATTTCTAAGGTATTTTTCCATGAAGACTTGTGAATTGCCAAAGGCTTTATTGGCTTCAGATTGAGCGCGTGCATAGAGTTGACGTATTTGCTCGGGATTATGGCATAACCGAATACCGCGTCCTCCGCCCCCAAAAGTTGCTTTGAGCATTATAGGATAGCCTAAAATTTCAGCACAACTCAGCGCTTCTTCAACCGAATTCAAGCTGCCTTCGCTACCTGGAATGGTTGGAATTCCAGCAAGCTGCATGGCTTCTCGTGCAGCGACTTTTGAGCCCATCATTGCAATAACAGGAGCAGACGGGCCAATAAATACAATCCCTGCTTTTTCACAGGCATCAGCAAAATCAGCATTTTCAGACAAGAAACCATAACCCGGATGAAGCGCTTCACAGCCTGCTGCCTTCGCACATTCAATAATACGATGAATATTTAAATAAGCATCTAAAGGATTTTTGCTTAGGCAATGAGACTGGGAAGAGCGTTTAACATGCAAAGCATAGCGATCTACTTCACTGTAAATGGTCACCGCCGCAATACCCATTTCCTGGCATGCACGCACAATACGCAGAGCAATTTCCCCACGATTGCTTACTAGAATTTTTTTAAACATTTTCATACCTATGCGGTTTGTCATATAAGTATAGCCTCTGTCCTGTACTGCAAGAGAAACTTTCAAAACAGTTGCTAGACTAGGATTTTGGCTATAATTAATAAATAGCTGCAATAGGATCTAAGAAGGCTAATTGGAAAGGGGGAAATTAATTAATGGCACTTAATACCCAAAAAAAAATAGCCTTCATTTTACAACATAAAGATCGAAATAATCCTTTAGAAAATAAAATTCTTTCTGAGCAAATCCACCTATTTTATAAACAAAATTATTTCAGCATCTTCATTCATTTTTTTGCAGCAATTTTTCTCGCGATTTCACTTTGGTCTGTCGTTTCTCATCGACTGATAACCGTTTGGTTGGTTTATATTTTAATTGTCTATAGTGCCTGGTACTTAGTTATCTACTATTTTCGAAAAAATCATGATTTACTAACAGAACATACTTGGTTTTATTTATTAGCATTTTTCGCATTCTTTTCTGGAATAGGATGGGGGTTTTCAGGCTCGCTTCTGATTCCGATGAACAACATTCTCCATCAAACCTTTGTGCTTATTTTTATCCTCGGTATAACCGCAGTATCAATACCTTTTTTTTCGCCTATTCCGCTGATATATGCTCTTTTTCTCTTTCCTAGTTTTATCCCTTTTATCATTTGGTTTTTTGCGCAAGGAGGAATCTATATTTTGTTAGGATTATGCGGACTTATCTATTTACCCATCATTTTTTCTTGCTGTTATTATATGAATAAATTTTTAATTAATACCCTAACGCTTCAATATAAAAATATAAATCTTGATACCTTGAATCAACTACTAGAAAAACGGGTCAACCGCCGTGCAGATGAATTAGAAAAAGCATTGGCTATCACTAAATCAACTTTAGAATCGACAGCCGATGGCATTTTAGTGATCGACCTTAAAGGTCATATAGAGTATTACAATCAAAAATTCTTGGATATGTGGCAAATTCCTAACTTATTCGCTACAAATCCAAACTTACAATTATTTATGAATGAGGCTTTAAAGCAAATTAAGAATCCAAAAGAATTTTTAAAAATAGTAAACGATAATCATAACAATCCTTCTCACGAAAGTTTTGATGAAATAATTGTCAGTAAAAACAAAGTATTCGAATGGTATTCCAAACCTCACTGGAGACGTAATTTAATCGCGGGAAGAGCCTGGAATTTTCGCGATATAACACTCAGAAAACAGATGGAGCAGCAGCTCGCTTTCCAAGCAACACATGATCTTTTAACCGGGCTACCTAATCGAACATTGTTATATGACCGAATAAATCAGGGTATTGCTTATGCCAAACGATATCAAACTAAATTATATCTATTATTTCTTGATATTGATAATTTTAAACTAATTAATGACAACCTTGGTCATAATTTAGGAGATATTTTACTCCAAGAAATTGCCAAACGTCTTAAAAATAATACGCGTGAAAGTGATACAGTGTGCCGTTTTGGTGGCGATGAATTTATTGTGTTATTCATTACTAATAAATACAGCGATATATTAAAACTAACACAAAAAATGCTTGATGCAATCACCAAACCGATGCAGTTAATGCAGCAAGAAATAGTCGTCACTGCCAGCATTGGTGTAAGTATTTACCCTAAGGATGGCACCGACGCAGCAACTCTACTTAAAAATGCAGATATCGCAATGTATCTTGCCAAATCCCAAGGACGCAATACTATCAAACTTTATGATCAAAGCATGAAAAGGCGTACTGAAAAAAGCTTAGCGATGCAAATTGAATTGCGCAATGCGTTGGCCAATAATGAATTTTTCTTACTTTATCAACCCACTATTGATTTAAAAACTGGACAAATTATTGGTGTTGAGGCGCTCGTTCGTTGGAAACATCCCAAAAAAGGGGTAATTCAACCCTTACAATTTATTGCCATTGCGGAAGAATCAAGAATAATCGTGCTCTTGGGTGAGTGGATTTTTCGCACCGCCTGTTTACAAAATAAAGCTTGGCAAGACCAGGGGCTTAGACCCATTCATATCGCCATAAATGTATCAGGCATACAATTAATGCGAGAGAACTTTGTCAAACAGATTGAACTTGCTTTACATGAAACGAAACTAGACCCTAAATATGTAGAAATTGAGTTAACCGAATCAACCCTCATGGATGATAGAAAACAAAACTTATATACTTTGAAGCACCTAAAAGAGATGGGGCTTAACCTAGCAATTGACGATTTTGGTACCGGCTATTCCAGCCTCAATTATTTAAGGGAATTTCCTGTCGCCAAACTTAAGATTGATCAGTCTTTTGTACAAAATTGCAACGTTGATAGCAGTGATGCCTCACTCGTCGAGGCAATCATTGCTATGGGGCATGGCTTAAAATTGAAAGTATTAGCTGAAGGCATCGAAACCGTTGAACAACTTCGTTTTTTAGAACACTGCCATTGCGACGAGGGACAAGGTTTCTTATACGGCCAACCTATGAACGCCAAAGCATTTGCGAAACTTTTAAGTAATAATTTGACCTATGTGTAAGCTCTAAGCACGGGCAAAAGTTTCCTTCGCTAAAGTTAAGCGCTTTTCTATCTCCCCTAATTCTGCGTTGAGCTGCAAAACTGCTTGGCTATCCCCCCTAGTCTGCATCTGTCGCAGTGCTTTGCTCATCGCTTCTTGTTGCTCCGTTAAACGATTAATATCCTGTTCTAAGGATTGTAACCATTGTTGCCGAGTACTGATGCTGTTCAAACCAAAATTAGGTTTTTTTTCATTTTTGGGTTTGCTTGATTGCAGATGACAAAGGGTAACCAAAACATTAATTTTTTGTTGGATTCGTTGGGCTAGATAATAAGCGCTTGAAGCCATTTTTTGTTCTGCTAAAGTTCGAATATCCGCTTTAATTTCTTCGATGCAACTTGCAGCGGTAACCTCTAAACGAGGACGAAATAATCCTCTGGGAAGTGAATGCATTGAAAGCGCCCCTTCAAGAGCGGATATTTTCCACTCCAACTCAGGTAGTCTTGCAGTTAACTCCTGCAATAACGCACGATAGTCCATAGCTATCGAACTTAGGCAGATTCTAATTGCTGTTGCAAAGCCAATAGGCGGGCCTGTCGCCACGAACAGATGAAAGGTGGCAAGCACATCACAATCAAACCAATCACTAAGGTGAATTCATAACGAGTTATGCTACCGACATTAATCCCCTCAGGAGGCATAAAGCTGACCGCTAAAGTGGTCAAGGCACCAATAATCCCCACGCCAGCCACAAATAACATACCGCCTAATCCCCCAGGAATGCGAAAAGCTCTGGGGTGCTCTGGTGCGCTCAATCGCAATTTGATGGCAGCGATAAACATAAGAAGATACATCAACATGTAGAGTTGGGCAGCTAGGGCAGTTAATAACCAATACGACCCATTGACGCTAGGCATAAAAAGAAATAAGGCTGATAAGATCGTGACGATAATGGCCTGAGTCACTAACATAACAACTGGCGCACCTTGACGATTGGCTCGTTGGAAAAATTCTGGCAAATTACCATCTTCAGCAGCGACTAATAACCCTTTTGTTGGCGCAATAATCCAATTGCTCACGCCACCCAGTCCGCCAAGTACTAGCATGATTGCCACAATGGGCATAAACCATACTAGATGGTATTTAGCGAAAAACGCATCAAACGCTTGCATGATACCTGCAACCAAATTGATCTCATTTTGCGGCAAAACAACCGCGATAGCCAGTGAACCTAAAATCAAAGTGCTTAAAATAATCAGCACCGAATAAACCAAGGCTCGGGGGAAAGCGTGCTGAGGATTATTCACATCATTCGCATGCACCGTTGCGATTTCGATACCGCAAAAAGACATCATAATTGCTGTTAAAGAAACCCAGAGGGAGCGATCTTGCCAATGCGGGCTAATGCTCTGTGCATCAAATTGCACTTGTAAAGGATTACCACCGATTATCCAAGCGGCGCCTAGGCCAATAATTAAAGCCATCGGTAATAATAAACCCGACAACGCACAAATATTGCTAAATAAAGCAGAAGAATGCATGCCCCGCAGATTTACCAGGGTAGCTCCCCAAAAAGAACTAATAATGACCAGCCACAGAAACCAGGGGTTTGAAGCCATCGAAGGATTAATAAGATAGCCAATCGTTCCTGCTACAAAGGATAAAATGGTTGGATACCAAATCACATTTTCTATCCATTGCAACCATATCGCTAAAAATCCGGTTTGCTTACCAAAAGCCTCTTTAACCCAAATATAAATTCCACCCTGTTTCGGCCAACCAGAGGCTAACTCTGCAGAGACCAGAGCCGTAGGGATTAGAAAAAACAAGGCCCCCATAATGAAGAAGGAAATCAACTGACTGCCAAATAAAGCGGTAGCGGGTAAATTACGAATACTATCTACAGAACCTACCGTAATCATGGTTAGGCTAAAAATGGTCAACGCGTGCTTATTAGAACTCATTGCATTCCTTCTCTGCTATTGCAACTGCTTGCTTAACGCCCTTTCTATAAGGACAAAACTCAAAAAAAATTTTAAACCTTATTTTAACGAAGCAAGCTTAAAATAATCTTAATAATCGTGTAAAAAATAATCAAAGCCGTCCTACTCTACTCGAGTATGCACGCTTTGTAAATCACTAAAAAAGAGAAAATGTGCAAATAGATAACAACATTATCAACTTTATGTCATTTTGCTTTCTAGCATCCCAAAAGAAGAATGATCGGCTTTTTTTGCTGAATCGCAGGTTGGGCCTTGACCCAACCAATTCACTGAAAATCCTCTTAACCAAGGCTCAACCTACTAGTTTCTCATTGAAGCGATGGATTCATGAAACGCTTCCGCTAAGTCGCTGCTTGTACCTTCTTTCATCACCTCCTGATAACGCTGCCAAAAGGAGGGGGTCGTTTTACGCTGCTGCTGGGGAAGAGCCGCCATAAGCGCATAGCTATCCTCGTATTGTGGTGGTTGTTGCAAGAGAGTGCTTTCATTGCTGTTATCTGTTGGCGTTCTAAGATTGTTATGGAACTTCTTACAGCCTTCACTCATCTCAGCATGCACCGTTCGCTTCGCTTGTAGCATCGCTAAAGTTTTATAACTGTCATCAGACAGTTGTATATCTTCCATCACACTCTGAGCAAACACTAATTTATCCTCAGAAAGAGCTCTGTTTCTAAAAATAAAAGTGATTAACTGTTGAAGCCAGCTTGTCCGTGCTTGGATATAATTTAAAAAAGGTTGATATATTTTTTGCTTGTCTTTACGGGACAAGGAGCTGTCAGAGTCTTCGGGTAGAGATAAAGATTCATTGCCATACTTTAATTTTAGGTCATTAATAAGTGTAACTGTATTAGTATCCGGATCCTGTGCTTTTCCTTTAAAAAGGTTTCTGGAGCTAGCGATGGTATCCTTATGCACTTTCTCCCATCTCTCTATTATTTCGCCAATAGTGCCCTCTGTTCTGGTTAAAAGTGTTTGCTTTAACGCTTCCAAAGCAGCTATTTTAGCTTCCGCACTATATTGAAACCAGGTCGCGGGCGAGCGTAATTGTTGAATGTGTTGTTCGATCCGATTAATAACCGTAAATACAGGGTCTTCAATAGTAAATTGCTTGCGTAGATCTGCTTTTAATTTTTCAACGAATATTTTTTCCTTATCGTCTGATGCTAAGTTTGCTCGCAATCTCGCTGCTTCATAATTATCTAAAGCCTCGGGATCAACAACTGATGAGGAGGCGGCTGATTGTGATGATGATTTTTTAGGTTGCTTTAAGCGGGCGGCTTTAAAAGCCTCAAGGTATTGCTGAGCTGTATCAGCTCCAGCGTCGTTGTCCCGTTCATACCATCGTAAGGCTTCTTCAACAATGTGATTAAACTCTTGTTTTGATAAATGCGACATTTTAGTTCCTTAAAATAATTCGATTTATATTCGCGGAGCATTTTACCTTATAAGTCATTAAAATATCTAATTATTTAGATCTTGAAACAATTGATTTTATTTTATACAAAAATGAGAAACAAGGGGTTTGTTCACTGGTCTGATGAAGGGAACGGAAACTGTCTCGAAGTGCTATGAAAGAGCCCCTTCGAGAACCTCAGGACAGGCTTCGAGACACACGCCATGCGTGCCCCTCAGACTGAACGGAATAAAATGAATACAAATTCCTTAGATCCTGATTGCGTGGGGCTCCCTTAGAGCCCGAGGGGTTCATAGTCAGCCTAAAGACCGAATTATAAGCTAAATAAGGCTTAGCCTAACAGTTATGAGCCTTAGCGCAACTTTTAAAACAATTACATGCTCATTGAAGTCATTTCAATAGACTCATGCAGTGCTTCGGCTAAGTCACTTTTAGTAAACATTTCACCTTCCTCTACCACCATAGCACGCTGCCAAAAAGGAATAGTTGTTTTACGTTGCTGCTGAGAAGCTATCCCTCTCTCCTCGTGTTGAGAAGATGAAGATAAAAGAGTTTCTTCAGTCTGAGGCAGCTCCCTTGGCGCTCTAAGATTGTAATGATTCAGATCTTGTTCCTCACTCATATGAGCATGTATATTTCGCTTATCTCGTAACATCTTATCTAAAGCAGAATAACTGTCCTTAGAGTCTTGTATTTTCTCAATCAGGTCTTGCGCAAAAACCAATTTTTCATTAGAAAGAGCCGTGTTTCTAAAAATAAAAGTGAGGATTTGTTGAAACCATGTTGTGCGTGCTTGAATATAATTCAACAACGGTTGATAAATTTTTTGCTTGGCTTGACGAGACAGGGAATCATCATAGTCTTCTTCTAAAGAGACTTCGCCATACACTGGTAATAGGCCGTTAATAAATTTAAGTGTGCTAGCCTGAGGATCTTCTCCATTCATTTTAAGAAGGTTTCTAGAACTAGCGATAATTTGTCTATTTTGTTCCATCCACGAGGCTATTGTTTCCCCAATAGTGCCTTCCCTTCCCTCTAAGAGCCGTTGCTTTAACGTTTCCAAAGCAGCTATTTTATCTCTTGCGCTACGTTTAAACCAATTCGCTGGTGAGCGGAACTCTTGAAGATGTTGGTCGATTTCATTAATGGCTGAAAAAATTGGATTTTGAAGAATAAATACACCTCGTAGGTTTTCCTTTAATGCTGCAGCGAAGACCTCCTTTGGATTTTCAGACGCTGAATCTGCGCTTTCTTCGGCAAGAGTAAAAGCGTTAATAGCTGTTTGATGATTATAATTTATTTGAAAATCCTCACGATCGAATTCTATTTCTTCGGAATCGTTATTTTTTTCTGGTATAGCATCTGGCCTTACATCAAAACCCTTACAGGCACTAAGATAATCAAAAGCATTAGTAGCCTTTTTCCCTTGGGCATACATCTCGGTTGCTATTTCAACAATCCTATTAAGTTCTCTTATTGATAAATGCGACATTTTTCACTTCCTTAATAACGCGGTTGATATTCGCCGGGCATTTTACCTTATAAGCCATAAAAAAATCTAATTATTTATTGCTTGGAATAATTGAATTTATTTAACGCAAACATTAGCTGACATTGGTGCTCTTTTTTTTATTTATCAGGCTTAATATTGAGCTAATAAATCCTCTTTATAATGCTAAGCAGTTCTATCAACATCGATGTGCTTATGTTTAAAAAAACACTCTGTCTTGTTTTTCTTTTTCTTTTTTCACTTAACTCTTACAGCTATAAATTCGACACTATCGTCACTTTCGGTGATAGCTTGTCTGACAACGGTAATTTGTACCAATTTATAGGCCATCTCATTCCAAGCTCCCCTCCCTATTATGAAGGTCGTTTCAGTAATGGGCCGGTGTGGATTGAAAATTTATATCAAACTTATTTTACTAATACTAAACCTGAGAATTTCCTCGATTTCGCAGTCGGCGGTGCGGGAGCTGTCCTTTCTTATAAAGAAAATTTGCCTTATAGCTTAGATGCTGAGCTCAATAATTATCTGTATTTGCATAATTTTGCCAATAAAAATAAAACGCTATTTATTGTGTGGATTGGCGGGAATAATTATCTTAATGGCCCCAGCAATGTGGATGACATTACTACCTCTGTCGTGGATGCAATTGGCAATAATCTCAAAGCACTGGTTGAGCGCGGTGGCGTTATGTTTTTAGTCGTTAATCTGCCGGATTTAGGTAAAACACCGGAAGCCGCAAGATCTAATAGTCAAGAATTGTTAACTAAATTAACCCTTATGCATAATCAAAAATTACTCGATAAATTCAATGCCTTGAAAGAGGAATACCCCAATGTCAGTTGGACTTATTTTGATGTCTATAGCATGTTAAATCAGGTGATGGATTCTCCTCAACAATACGGTATTAGCAATATAACTCAACCTTGCTATACAGGCGGTTTCTATGGTAGTTCTGTCACCGCAGAAACCACCAATAATCCCATACAACTTAATAATTATTTAACCCAGCAAGCGCAAAAAAACGAGGTCAATTTAGATGAAAAAACAAGGCAAGCTATCCTTGAAAACCCAGCGCTCCGAGAAGCCTTGAGTATGAGTTATCAAAATCAACTTCAACCCAGATTAGCTGCTGACAAGGAGTCTTGTGAAGGCTATTTATTTTGGGATCACGTCCATCCTACAGCAACTATTCATCAATTGATTGCGCAAAATGCAAAATCTATATTGGATGAGGCAGGATTGGAGCCGATGAAATAGCTTAGGCTAGGAAGGCTTTGTGAGTCAGATCGATGAACCTCCTGGTTTGACTGGTGTTATTGCCTAGTTGAACTCCATCCCTACGTCCCGCGACTCGCGGGATCCAGGGATCTCGATATGAAAAAAGATCGCCTAGATACCGGTTGCGTAGGCAGGAAGGGTTAAAATTTGCAACAACGCCGGCTTGACCACGAAACCCATTTTAAGTAGAAATCCAAACTAAGATATAACCTTCAGCAAAGTTCCAGTATACTCCTTAGTTACCCGGTTTCGATCCAAGCAATCGATGACTACTTATTCCCTCTATCATATTTTTATTTTCCTCGCAGCAGCTTGCATCATCATACCGTTGGCCAGCCGTTTTAAACTTGGCTCAGTACTAGGCTATTTAATCATTGGGGTTCTTATAGGGCCTTTTGGCTTCAAATTGATAGGTAACGCTGTACAAATTATGCATTTTGCGGAGTTTGGCGTCATTATGATGCTTTTTCTTATCGGTTTAGAACTTGAGCCTGAAACCTTATGGCGACTACGCAAAGCAATCATCGGTTTAGGCAGTCTCCAAGTTATTTTGACTACATCAATCCTCACACTTATTGGCATCCTTCTGAGCTATGAGTGGCGAATTAGTTTGGCAGTGAGTATGGCCCTGTCCCTGTCGTCGACGGCTCTCGTTTTGCAATCTCTACAAGAAAAGAATTTAATGCGTACAACTATCGGTGAAACTTCTTTTGCCATCTTGTTGTTCCAAGATATTGCTGTTATTCCAATATTAATCATCTTGCCTTTATTGGTTGCGCAAGGCATCACTCCTGTAGAAAAAACGGGGCTGCTGGATTCATTGCCCGGTTGGCAACAAGCTGGAATCATCACCGCCCTTATTGCCGCCATCATTGTAATTGGGTATTTTTTCTCGCATTATTTTTTCTATATTATTGCGCAAACGAATTTGCGCGAAGTCTTTACTGCAACCTCATTAGCCTTAATTGTTGGCATCACCTTATTAATGGAGACAATAGGCGTTTCACCAGGCCTCGGAGCATTTGTGGCCGGCGTAGTGCTTGCCAACTCCGAATACAAACGCACTTTAGAAACCGATATAGAACCATTCAAAGGTCTATTGCTTGGATTGTTTTTTATCTCTGTGGGCATGAGAATGGATTTTACTATTCTCGTTCATCATCCCATTTATTTGCTCGGAACAATCGCTCTTTTTATTACAATCAAAGCATTAGTTCTTTTGTTTCTCGGTCGCTCCTTTGGGCTCAGCAGAGCGCAATCCCTAGGCCTTGCACTTTTGTTGTCTCAGGGAAGTGAATTTGCTTTTGTCTTATTCCAATTTGCTTCTTCTTCTAAAGTTATTACCGAGCATTTAGCAGATTTCTTTATTTTTGCGATTGCCTTATCGATGGCAACGACTCCACTCTTGATGATAATTTATACTCGTTTGATTGTTCCACTTTTTATGAGCAATTTACCCCCTCGATACGATACTATCGATGAGCAACATGCTGTTATTCTTGCTGGTTATGGACGTTTTGGCCAAATTATCGGACGTTTCCTTAATGCTCAAGGTATTAAACTTACTGTTTTGGAAAAAGATCCGGACCAAATTGAGTTATTGCGTAAGTTTGGATTTAAAGGTTATTTTGGTGACGCCTCACGCTTGGATTTGCTTAAAAACGCAGGTGCCGATAAAGCAAAATTGCTTATTGTTGCTGTGGATGATCCAGACACCAGTTTAGATATAGTAAGACTTGCGAAACAAGCGTTTCCGCAGATAAAAATCTATTCCCGCGCTCGCAATAGGCGACATGCTTATGAATTACATAAGGAAGGTGTCGATTATTTTAGACGAGAAGTGTTTGATTCTTCATTAACTATGGCACAAGAAATCATGAAATTTTTAGGCTATAGTCCAGAAAATACGCGCAGTAAGGCACGCACGTTTAAACATCATGATGAAATTAATTTAGTTAAATCCTTCAAATTTTTCGAAACAGAACATGAACTGATAAACTTTGCCCGACAAGCAACTGGCGAGCTCGAGCTGGTATTGCAAGAGGACCGGGTGGCGACGACTAAATCAAAAAAAGCGTGATTAAAATGTTGCGCGAATCCCTGCTGTTTGCCCGAAGTGATGTATAACTGGCGTTATGCACGATTAAACCCGATCGGGCTCTGAGGTATCCCCACGAAATTAAATAGTCTGCTTAGTTCATTTGATCGTTTGGTTTATACCGTTCACACTGAGGAAGCGCGCAGCGCTGTCTCGAAGTGTCTCAAAAAGCTCCTTCGAGAGCCTCTGGAGAGGCTCCGAGACCCAGGCCATGCGTGCTCCTCAGGCTGAACGGATAAAATGAATACAAATTCCCTAGATCCTCATTTCCTGAGAATACCTTAGCCCGAACGGATTGATTATATAAACTCTGTTTTTTTATTGTAGCGCTCGATACTGGATAATATTTCCTGGTAAGCGGCTTCAGGGCCTTCCCAACCATTTAATTTGACCCATTTTCCCTCTTCTAAATCTTTATAATGTTGGAAGAAATGCTCAAGAGATAACAATAAATGACGCGGAATATCTTCATGGGTTTTTATTGAGTCATACATCTTGCTCAATTTGCTGATAGGAACAGCCAATAGCTTCGCATCCACTCCTGCTTCATCCGTCATTTTAAGCATGCCTACTGGACGACAGGGAATAACTGCCCCAGAGATTAAAGGTACTGGCGTAACCACTAAAACATCAACAGGGTCACCGTCTTCTGATAAGGTGCTAGGCACATATCCATAATTAGTAGGATAAAACATAGCTGTTGTCATAAAACGATCAACAAACAACGCCCCAGTTTCTTTATCGACTTCATATTTTACCGGCTCCCCATGCATAGGGATTTCAATGATGACGTTGATTTCATTAGGAATATTACGACCACTTTTAATATCCATTAAACCCATTTTTATATCTCTCAATTAATAAGACCCGCTATTATGCGCAAAATAGGTTTAAAAGGCAAAATTTAACCCTTCAATCGCCGACAGGGTCTGTTGTCAACTCCTTTGTCGGAGTATAATCGCTAGTTTAGCTAAAACACATCAGGACGATCATGAGTTGCTTATTTTGCAAAATTGTATCAGGAGAAATTCCAGCTACAGTGGTATTTGAAGATCCAGAAATAATGGTTATTCGTGATATAAAACCACAAGCACCCACGCATTTGTTGATCCTTCCAAAGCAACATATTGCTACAATTAACGATACAGATAGCAAAGATGAACAACTTTTAGGCCACATGATCCTTATGGGGAAAAAGATGGCTAAAGCAGAAAAGCTTAGCGACGACGGATACCGTCTGGTTTTTAATGTTAACTCTGGTGGCGGGCAGGAAGTTTACCACATTCATTTACACGTACTAGGTGGTCGTCAGATGACGTGGCCTCCTGGTTAGGGCAAGAACCATGCAAGAATTGTACAAACAAATTTTAGAATCAATCGGTGAAGATGTTGAACGTGAAGGGTTACGAGGTACACCAGAACGAGCTGCTAATGCATTTCGCTATCTTACAAAAGGATACCAAGAGAATCTTGATGAGATTATCAATGATGCTTTGTTTGACTCCGATATGGCTGAGATGGTCATCGTCAAAGATATTGAAATGTATTCTATGTGCGAGCACCATTTACTCCCTTTTTTAGGTAAATGCCATGTAGGTTATCTACCTAATGGGAAAGTATTAGGCTTATCTAAAATAGCCCGTATTGTCGATTATTTTGCAAGACGATTACAAATTCAAGAACGTTTGACCTTAGAAATCGCTGATTGTATTGCCTCAATTACCAATGCACGTGGGGTCGCAGTAGTTATTGAAGCAAAGCATCTTTGCATGATGATGCGTGGTGTTGAAAAACAAAACTCAATTATGACGACTTCCGTCATGCGGGGTGAGATGCAAGAGAGCTCATTGAGTCGCAGTGAATTTTTACGTTTAATTTCTAAAGGCTAATGGTGAAGCGAAAAGCTTCATCATTCTAGTCTAACTTCCTCTTTTTTTTATTTTTTGATCATTCTGATCAATTTACTCCATTGTTTCCTATACTGATAATAACTCGTCTTAGCTATCCATTATTCTAATCAAAGACTTAGAGTCTTTTACAAGGAGGTTGCAAATGCAAAAAATAGGCATTGCTGCACTTTCAATTTTTCTAGGAGGCTGCGTTACAACAGGCAGTGGAAACAACCTATCCGCACCGGGTCCAACAGTCACTCAGGCTTTATTTGATAAGCCTTATGGTACTTCTGCACCAGTAGGTAATCCATCGGTCGTGTACACTGATCAAAATGAAAAACCTCTTAATGCGAAAGACATTAAAGCAATTAATGAAGCCATTGCTGCTGAACACCAGCGTGACTGGGCACCACAGGAAGAGGTGATGCAGCAACTTATGAGCGATGAGATTTAATTCTTACCTACTGTCTACATACAGGGACTTGTCTGGCAATCGTTCGGACTGAGGTATCCCCACGAAATGAAGATTTAAGGAATTTGTATTCATTTTATTCCGTTCAGCCTGAGGAGCACGCATCGCGAGCGTCTCGAAGGCTTGGCTCTCGAAGGGTCTGTCCTGAGGCTCTCAAGGAGATTTTTTGCGACACTTCGAGACAGCGCTGCGCGCTTCCTCAGTGCGAACGGCATAAACAAAATGAGCAATGAACTAAACAGTCTATTTAATTTCTTAGGGATACCTCAGAGCCCGAACGGTTTATGTAGCAACAGTGGACACACTGCGACAGGTAAAGGATAAGAATTTGTCAACGCAGCCTAATTTCAAATCTCACAATAAGAACCAATAGATATAGTTTTATTAGTTGGTAATTTGAAAAACTGGATATCTAATTCCGAATTGCGCAATAAGAAATAAAACAATTTTTTCTGCCATGGATAGAGTGGTGAGGATCTTTTCTTATTTGTAATATTTATTGTCTCTACAAGATAAATGGCTTTCTCAAGTTCAAGAGTAAAAGGAAATATTTTGCTCTGAATTGCTAACTGCAATACACGTGGAATAGACACAGTCTGCATAAAACCATAGTGTAAAATTAATTTATAAATATTTTTTTGCAGTTTTTGTAATTCATAGCGCTTTTTTTCATAAACATAGGGATAGTTTTCCGTAGTCATACTTACAATTAAAACTTGTTCCGGCATAATTCGATTCAGCTTCAAATAATGAAAAAAACTACCACCACTTTTATCATAGGGATCAGCCATAAAAACTGCGGTCACATTATCCAAAAAATTTAATTTAGAAGTTTTCAATTCACCAAGCCCATCCAGTAAAGCAACTCTCTTCATGTAGTAGGAGGCCCGTAAAACTTCCATGCCTTTTTCCCAAGTAATCATCATTGTACCGACCACCAAAGCGAAAACTAGAGGAATCCATGCGCCTTCTTCAATCTTATGGAGGTTAGCCCCCAGAAAAGCTAGATCAATTAAACTGAAAATAAGGAAAACTTGAAGTATTTTTGCAATAGACCATTGCCAATTTAATCGCGCGACGCACATGACCAAAATAGCGACAATAATCATAACCAGGTTAACTGACATCCCATAAGCTGCGGCTAAAGCGTCAGAGCTTCTAAAAATAAGAACCAATAACAAGGTGCCTGTCGCCAGAATGAAATTCACTTGCGGCATATAGATCTGACCTTTTTCTTTTTTTGAAGTATGAATGATAGATAGCCGTGGGCATACATTCAATAAAATTGCCTGTCGGGTTAGGGAAAAACTGGCAGAGATTACTGCCTGAGACGCAATGATTGTTGCTAAAGTAGCAATGATTAATAGCGGATAGGCAAACCAAGAAGGAGCAAGTGCGTAAAATGAATGGGAAATTGCATCCGGCGATTGCAATAAATTGGCTCCCTGCCCAAAATAATTTAATAGCAGTGACGGTAAAGCAACTGCGAACCAACCAATTTGAATCGGCAATCTGCCAAAATGACCCAGATCCGCATACATCGCTTCCGCACCAGTGATCACCAAAAAAACCCCGCTTAATAAAATATAAACATGCCACCCTCCATGCTTAAAAAATAAAAAAGCGTAATAAGGATTAATTGCTCGTAAGACTGTTGGATTATGGATGATGGCATTTAGTCCTAAAACGGCAATGGTTATAAACCAACAAAAAAGAATTGGCCCAAAAGAAAAGCCAATTTTCTCGGTTCCAAAGCGCTGGCAGGCAAATAAAATAAAAAGAATCGCGAAAGATATGGGAACCACTAAGTAGGAAAAACTAGGGGATATCACCTTTAATCCCTCAACAGCACTAATCACTGAAATTGCGGGGGTAATCATGCCATCACCTAGGAGTAAACCGGCTCCAATGATGCCTAAATAGAAAAATAAACGTGGAACTTTTTTATCCTGGCGTCTGAGTAAAGTAACCAAGGCTAAAACCCCGCCTTCGCCGTCATTATCTGCGCGTAGAAAAACAATGACATAACGAGTTGAGATAACTAAAACCAGGGCCCAGAAGACTAGGGATAAGATACCCAAAATGTTTTCAGTGCTAACAGAAATATGCAGTAGAGTTTGTTGTAAGGCATAAATAGGACTCGTTCCTAAGTCACCATAGACAATGCCAAGTGCCGCTAACGATAAGGGAAGGAGTTTTTGTTTTTTCATCGGCATCCTATGCCATTTATCTAACCTTAATGTAATAGCTCATCCCTGCAAGTCATCCCGAGCGTAGCGAAGGATCTAACATAGCAAGCCACGGAGGAGAGTTAGGATAACGTACGAGCGAGATAAGCTAATACACACTAATATCTATAGAGTATAACGACTTTGGCACTTTGAACAGTGTATAACAGAATTCGATTAGCACGGTATTGGCATGGTTGTCATCACTATTTATTTTCATCCCTGCGAAGGCAAGGATGAAAATAAAACCGCAAGGGTGACAATTTGGCTCCGCGAGTTCATTTACTCTGAACTCTTCGCAACTAATCTACTCTTCTGACTGATCTTCTACATCCGCTTCTACTGATAAATCTGCTTCTTCAGATTCTTGTGCTTGCGGGGCAGCTGTTGCTTCTGCTGTTTGTGGCTTATCTTTCCACTCAAGCTTCACGCGGCCTTGTTTATCCACGCCTGCAACATAAACTTCAATTTCTTGTCCTTCAGAGAGAACTGCCTCAACTTTTTGTGAGCGATCAGAACAAATTTGTGAAATATGCAGAAGTCCATCTTTGCCAGGTAATAAATTGATGAATGCACCGAAATCAACAATCTTACTGACTTTACCTTTATAAGTTTGTCCCACTTCAATTTCAGCAATTAGGGCTTTAATTTGTCGTTGAGCTTCTTCCAAAGCATCTGCGTCCGGTGAAAACAGTTGAACTACGCCACTGTCATCGATGTCAATGGCAACACCCGTGCTTTCGATTAAACCTTTAATAGTGCTACCGCCTTTACCAATGATTGTGCGAATTTTATCTTCAGCAACTTTCATAGTTGTAATTCTAGGGGCATGTTTTGATAACTCTTCACGATGTTCAGAGAGAGCAGTATTCATTACGCCAAGAATATGAATTCGGCCGGCTAATGCCTGATCTAAAGCCTGCTCCATAATTTCTTTGGTAATTCCGGTTATTTTGATATCCATCTGCAGCGCTGTGATTCCTTTTTCCGTTCCTGCAACCTTAAAGTCCATATCACCTAAATGATCTTCATCGCCAAGAATATCAGTTAATACTGCAAAGCGATCATTTTCTTTAATTAGACCCATTGCAACCCCAGCAACAGGTGCTTTTAGAGGTACGCCTGCGTCCATTAAAGCTAAGCTTGTTCCACAAACGGTTGCCATAGAACTTGAACCATTCGATTCAGTAATTTCTGACACCACGCGGATAACATAAGGAAATTCGCTTGCAGTAGGTAAAACGGCCATTAAACTACGTTTAGCTAAGCGTCCATGTCCTATTTCGCGTCGCTTCGGACTTCCTACCATACCGACTTCACCCACGGAGAATGGAGGGAAGTTATAATGCAACATAAATCTATCTTTCGATTCGCCACTTAGGCTGTCTAAAGTTTGTGCGTCACGTTCATTACCCAGGGTAGCCGCTACGATTGCTTGAGTTTCACCACGAGTGAATAAAGCCGAACCATGTGCTCTTTCTAGGAATTTTGTACGAATTGCGATTGGCCGCACTGTTTTTTGATCACGTCCATCGATACGTGGTTCTCCAGCAAGAATACGATTTCGTACAATTGCTTTTTCCAGTGAACCTAAAACCTCACTCACTTGTTCTTCTTTGAGCTCTTCACGTTCGCTCATTAAGGCATCAACGAGTTGCTGTCTAATTTCATTCAACCGCTGGTAACGCTGCGTTTTGTCTTTAATTAGATAAGCTTCCGTAACTTGTTCGGTACCTAACTCAGCAACGCGTGTGGTAAGTACAGTATCCACTGGCGGGGCAGTCCAATCCCAGCTTGATTTACCTACTTCTGCTGCTAATTCTTTTATTGCTTTAATCACGCCTTTCATCATTTCATGGCCGTATAACACAGCGCCAAGCATGACTTCTTCACTCAATTCCCGTGCTTCTGATTCTACCATTAGAATAGCGTCTTCAGTTCCAGCAACAACTAAATCGAGATCAGACTCGGCTATTGCTTTAAAGCTAGGGTTAAGGATATAAATACCATCTTTATAACCTACACGAACTGCGCCAATGGGACCTTGGAAAGGAACACCCGAGATCGCTAACGCTGCTGAAGCACCAATCATGGAAATAATGTCAGAGGGAACCTCAGGATTTAATGACATCACCGTTGCAATAACTTGTACTTCGTTATGGAAACCTTCTGGGAATAAAGGTCTCAATGGTCTATCCATTAAACGTGAAGTCAAGGTTTCAAGTTCGCTTGGACGACCTTCTCGCTTATTGAAGCCGCCTGGAATTTTACCCGCTGCATAAGCTTTTTCTTGATAATTTACTGTCAGGGGGAAAAAATTATTATTTTCCGCACCCTCTTTCTTAGCTACCACAGTAACCAGAACTTGTGTGCCCGCCATGCTGGCAAAAACGGCACCATCTGCTTGTCTTGCAATTTCACCTGTCTCGAGCACAAGCGTATGCTCACCGAATCGCACTTCTTTAGTGATTTTAGCCACGTGTGTCACCTCTTTAAAATTGGAATCCTAAAACCGCAAATACAATCTGCTCCATAACTGCAGCGAATCTTAAAGTTTTTTTGATAATTTCCTATTTCATCTTAACGATAAAAAAACTTCCGCCATTATCAAAAAAACTCTAACACTCACAACTTCTGCATCCTCGCGCCAATTGGCTATGTGTCTTTAGGATGTTAACAACGAGAAAAAAAAAGCGCAGAATACTGCGCCTTTCCTTTGAAATTAGATTGTTGAACCTGTTAGCTCTATTGAACATTTTTTGCATGTATCAATAGGAATCACGCAAGCCCAGACTTTGGATCAGAGTCTGATAACGCTCTTGATCATTCTTTTTCAAATACTTGAGCAACTTGCGGCGCTTGTTTACAAGTTCTTGCAAGCCTCGTCGCGAATGGAAATCTTTTTTATTACTTTTAAAATGGTCTGTTAAATACTTAATACGACCTGTCATTAATGAAACTTGTACTTCTGGCGAGCCAGTGTCATTCTCAGCTCGTTTGTACTCATTAACAATTTCTGTTTTTTGTACGCTAGTTAGCGACATATTCACTCCCGAAGATAGCTATGTATTCTTTCAAAGGGGAGCATTCTACCAAGGCATGAGAATAGACACAAGTATTAGATGATAATTTGTGCAATATTTTATTTAAATAAGATCAGCGCCTGATTGTTACTGCATTAAAATGCTAACAGACGCTTCACACTCAAATCACCCTCTTCGTGTAACTCACCTAAGCCAATAAATTCATCCTGATAATAAAGGCGAACCTCTCCCGTAAGACCGTTTTCTTTTCCTTTTATCGCCTTTCCTTGACGTAAAGCCAATAACTCAACGGCATCTAATTGAATTAGAGGTAAATAATTTACCGCTCTCTCCATTGGCAATAAGTAACTTCTTAATTCAGTCATTGCCTGTTGCTGCAAATCATCTAAAGTATACATTGGCTCATCGACAAATCCTGCTGTATTTATTCGATGAAGTTTGGTGACATGAGCACCGACACCAAGAGCATCGCCTATATCCTCTACCAAATTGCGAATATAGGTTCCTTTCGTGCAAGACACTTTTATACCGAAACTTAGGCCATCAAAGGCAATTAACTGTAATTCATGAATTGTAACCGCCCGTGCTTCGCGCTCAATTGAGACGCCTTCTCTTGCATATTTATACAAGGGAGTACCCTTATGTTTTAAGGCAGAAAACATCGATGGAATTTGTTTAATTGGGCCTGTAAATTGTTGGAGAATGGCAAGCACTTCACTTTCGGTTAACTGGAAAGACTCTGTTTGTTCAAGCACTTCTCCCATTGCATCGCCAGTATTCGTTTTTATCCCGAATAAACCCGTTGCCTCATACGATTTATCTGCATCAAGCATGTATTGGCAAAATTTGGTTGCCTCCCCAAAACAAATCGGTAACATACCTGTTGCTAAAGGATCAAGACTCCCAGTATGACCTGCTTTTTTTGCTCGGTATAAGCGCTTCACCTGTTGTAAAACAGCATTTGATGACAATCCCTGAGGTTTATTTACTAATAAAATCCCATTGATGGTTTGATCGCACTCAACTTTCTTCATCTTCATTGTCAGGTGGATTTAAATCATCAATCAAACGGCTTAGACGTCGACCGTACTCTACGGATTCATCATAGATAAAATGCAGTTGTGGAACCGTTCGAAGTTTTACGCTTCGAGCTAAGGCGGTGCGTAAATAACTTGCTGCAGAGTTTAAGATTACTGTAGTTTTTTCAACATCGGCATTTAAAACTGTAAAATACACCTTTGCATGCCCTAAATCCGCGGCTACCTTTACGGCTGAAACCGTCACAAAAGGAGGCAACCGCGGATCTTTGATTTCCTGCTGAATAAGTTGCGATAGCTTGCGTTGCATCATTTCTGCAACGCGATCGATACGCTTGAAGTCATTACTCATAAATCACGCTTAATTTCTATAGTCTCAAATACTTCGATTAAATCGCCGGTCTTAACATCATTATAGTTCTTCACGCCGATACCGCATTCAAATCCTTGGCGTACTTCGACCACATCGTCTTTAAATCGTCGTAATGACTCAAGCGTTCCTTCATAGATAACTACATTATTTCTGAGTACACGGATTGGATTATTACGTTTAATGGCTCCTTCAATCACCATACATCCGGCAATTGCACCCAATTTAGGTGAGCGGAATACATCACGAACTTCTGCAATACCAATAATTTCTTCTTTAAACTGAGGAGCAAGCATGCCAGTTAGAGCACCTTTTACTTGATCCACGATGTCATAGATAACACTGTAGTAATGTAAGGATACACCTTCCTGCTCTACCAAACGTTTAGCACCACTATCTGCACGAACATTAAAACCAATGAGTAAGGCATTGGAAGCGATCGCTAGATGAACATCGGATTCAGTGATCCCACCAACCCCACTAGCAATAATTTCTACCTTGACTTCATCTGTAGATAGTTTGACTAAGGCATCTGCAATTGCTTCAACAGAACCTTGCACATCAGCTTTCAATACGACATTAAGTATTTTCGCTTCCGCTGTCGTCATTGTTTCTAAAATACCTTCGATAGTCGATTTTTGTCGCCTAGCTAATTTAACATCACGGTATCTTCCTTGACGGAATAAGGCCACTTCACGAGCTCTTTTTTCATCAGGAACAACAACTGCTTCATCACCAGCATGCGGAATTGCTGAAAGACCAAGAACTTCAACAGGGATAGAAGGTCCGGCGCTATCAACTTGAGTACCATTATCACTTACTAATGCACGGACGCGTCCATACTGCAAACCAGCGAGTAAAATATCGCCTTTATGCAGAGTTCCACTCTGAACTAAAATAGTTGCAACTGGACCTCGACCTTTATCTAATCGTGATTCGATAACTACACCTTTTGCTGCTCCGTCAGTATTAGCAGTTAATTCTAATACTTCAGATTGCAATAATACGGCATCTAATAATTCATCAATACCTTCGCCTGATTTTGCGGAAATTTTAGCGAACATAGTATCGCCACCCCAAGCTTCAGGGATGACATCATGCGCTGACAACTCATTCATCACCCTATCAGGATCAGCATCTGGCTTATCCATTTTATTAACAGCAACAATAATAGGAACATTAGCCGCTTTCGCATGCTGAATTGCTTCTATTGTCTGTGGTTTAACACCATCATCAGCAGCTACGATCAAAATAACAATGTCAGTTGCTTGCGCACCACGGGCTCGCATTGCAGTAAACGCGGCATGACCAGGAGTATCAAGAAAAGTGATTTTTCCTTTTGGCGTAACCACATGGTAAGCACCAATATGTTGAGTAATACCACCTGCTTCGCCTGCTGCTACCTTAGTTCTGCGGATATAGTCAAGCAATGAGGTTTTACCATGGTCGACATGTCCCATAATAGTCACTACAGGAGCCCGAGACTCCATGACACTACCTTTAGACAACACATCACCTAAATCTTCTTCAATTGCATCTTCTTTTATTGGTCGTGGTCTGTGACCCATTTCTTCAACGACAATAACTGCAGTATCTTGATCAATTACTTGGTTGATGGTAGCCATTGCGCCTAGCCCCATCATTACTTTAATTACCTCAGCTACTTTAACCGACATACGTTTTGCTAATTCAGCAACGGTGATAGTTTCTGGGATTGCTACATCACGAACCACCGGCGATGTAGGCATAGCAAATCCGTGCGTTAAAGCTTCTTCTGCTTCACGATACTTATCTGATTTTTCATTCGGCTTACGTTTCTTCGCCTTGCCTCGCTTATGACGAACTTGCATACCACGTTCATCTTCGTCACGCTCAGGTAGTTGTTGATATTTGCTTTTTTTCTTACCTTTTTTGTACTCCATTTCAGAATCAGTATCACTCTTTTCACTATGCTTTTTCCTAGCAGTTTTTTCTACCTTTTCTGGAATAAGATTAGTAGTAGCGGGCTCATCAGTAGTTGGTAGTTCAACCTCAGATTGGTCAGCAAGGTTTTCTTGTTGCTCTTTTGAACTGGCCTCAGTTGTCTCTTCATCGCTCTGCTCTGCAGGCTGTTCAACTGTTCCACCCTCAGTCGCTTCAACTGCTAACTCAACTGGAATTTCTGTTTCTTGAGCGGCAGTTTCTATTCCATCATGTGCTTCGACAGCAAGCACTTGTTCCTCTTCATGTTCATCTTCTTGTTCAGGATGTTGCTGATCAACGAGTGTACTTCGCTTAACGTAAGTATGTTTTTTACGAACCTCGATACTCACCGTTTTTCCGCTATAGCCATCATGCCCCACTTTGACCTGTGTCAAGCTTTTTCGCTTCAAAGTAATGCGCTCTGGAGTAGTACGTGATTCACGATTAGCATGGCTCTTTAAATGAGTTAGCAAGATCCGCTTCTGCTCTTCATTGACCGTTTGAGTATCATCAGTAAATGACAACCCTGCTTCTTGTAACTGGGTCAATAGGCGCTCAACAGGGATACCAACGACCTGCGCCAATTGTTTAACCGTCACATCCGCCATAAATTTAACCCCCCTTCAGCAATTTCTATCTGTTAAATTGCTCTAATTCTAATGATTCATACGCCAACTCAGCGCAAGAAAAATAAGGCAGCATTACCTCAAATTATTTCAGCTAAGGCAAATGCTAATATTCAATAATTGTTTTTTTTTATTCAAACCAAGGTTCGCGAGCTTTCATAATTAATTCACCAGCCCTTTTTTCTGTCATTCCTGGAATATCAAGTAATTCATCGACTGAATGTTCAGCTAACGCTTCCATGGTAGTTATTCCTTTACTGGCTAAACTAGTCGCCAACTCTTCTGTCATTCCTTCCATAGTAAGAAGTGAATCTGAAGGACTACCAGCTAGACCCTCTCCAGAAGTTAACGCTTGAGTTAATAAAGTATCATTTGCTCTGTTTCTTAACTCCTCTACGATTTCTTCATCAAACTCTTCGATTGCCATTAACTCTTCTTTAGGAACATAGGCAACTTCTTCTAATGAAGAAAACCCATGTGCAACCAAGAGACTGGCAATTTCTTCATCAATTTCAAGAGTGGTAGTAAACAAGTTAATGATCTTGCTTGATTCTTCCTGGCTCTTACTGTTGAATTCCTCGATAGTCATAACATTCAGCGTCCAGCCTGTAAGTTGACTTGCTAACCTTACATTTTGTCCGTTTCGGCCAATTGCTTGTGACAATTGATCTTTTTGCACTGCCAAATCCATTGTATGGCTATCTTCATCCACAACGATAGATGAGATTTCAGCAGGTGCCATGGCATTGATAACGAGCTGCGCAGGATTATCATCCCACAGAATAATATCAACTCTCTCGCCGCCCAACTCACTTGAAACAGCCTGTACTCGCGCGCCACGCATACCAACACAGGCACCTACAGGATCTATTCGGCCATCATTGGTTTTAACTGCAATTTTAGCACGATTGCCAGGTTCACGTGCAGCTGCCTTCACTTCAATAACGTTTTCACCAATTTCAGGCACTTCTATTCGGAACAATTCGATCAGCATTTCATTACGAATTCGACTGACAAAAAGTTGTGGACCCCGTGATTGGGGAGTAATTTCATATAAATAAGCACGTACTCGATCGTTTGGTCGGAACATTTCATTCGGAAGCATTTCTCCTCGTGGCATAAATGCTTCTGCTTTGCCGCCTAAATCGATAATAATATTATCGCGAGTTACTTTTTTAACAGTACCATAAATAAGCTGGCCAAGTTTGTTTTTAAACTGATCGACGACTTGTTGTCTTTCCGCTTCACGCACTTTCTGCATAATAACTTGTCGTGCGGTTTGAGCTGCAATTCGACCAAATTCAATCGATGGCATAGGCTCTTCAATTTTCCCACCAAGCTCAATTGTGGGCACACGCTCTTTAGCTTGCTCAACTGTCAGCTCTCTCTCTGGGAATTTAAGCTCTTCATCTGCAACAACATCCCAGTATCGGAAGGTTTCGTATTCCCCAGTTCGAGGATCAAGCTTCACTCTCACACCAATATCTTTATCGGTGAGTTTACGAGTGGCAGATTCAAGTGCTGCTTGAATCGCTTGCAAAACAACTTCTTTGCTCACACCTTTCTCGTTGGATAATGCCTCAGCAACTAATAACAATTCTTTGCTCATTGTTCGCCTCTCACTCACCTATCAAGTTTGCTTTTACTACATGGGTAAATGGTATTTCTATCTTTTCTTCACCCATTTGTAGTATCAATACATCTTCACTTACATCTAAAATAGTACCCGTAAATTTACGACTACCATTGACCGGTTTGAACAGTTTAACTTGAACATCCTGTCCTAGATATCGCTTATATTGTTCTTTATAAAATAGAGGACGCGGTATGCCGGGAGAAGAAATCTCCAAGCTATAGTTACCCGGAATAGGGTCTTCAACATCCAGGAATGCGCTTATTTGTTTACTTACTCGTTCACAATCATCAATGTTAATGCCATCCTCTTTATCGATGTAAATACGTAGTAGAGAATGTTTACCTTGTGACAAATATTCGCATCCCCACAATTCATATCCAAGATCTTCAACAAGAGGCATTAACATCGCTTCAATTTCGTTTCGTATCATAACCTACTCATTAGTCGGCATTTCTAAATCTAAACTAGATTCAGGCACCCTTTTTCGAAATGATTATCTTTAACGAGTCATCTTGATGAATCTGGTAGTACCCAAAACTACCGAAAAAAACATAATAAAAAACCCCAATAATGGGGTTTAATAAAATTGGTAGCGGGGGCAGGATTTGAACCTACGACCTTCGGGTTATGAGCCCGACGAGCTACCAGGCTGCTCCACCCCGCATCAACTGAGGGCAAGTATACTCACCCTTCTTGAACTTATCAAGTTTTTTTATTGGTTAATGTGGAATTCCTTTTTGTGGCCATCTTTATACACACAGAAAATCATTTCACAACGAAGTACAATACCCAAATAGTGATAGATCCCAGTCAACGTAGGTTGACAATTCTAGAAAACATTCAGTTGAGATAAGCCGGGTCTTGGCATTACAAGATTATATGGGAGCAAAAAAATTTTAATGATGACTGTTTCTATAGATTATGTCGTCGGGCCCAACCTAGGTTATTGAGGCCCGGCGCCTATTCTTAACCTGAAAAAGCATTCGTACAAGCAGTCATTAAAGCTGAAGGGAATATTCCAAAATACAGTAAAGCAAGACAATTAATTGAATAGACCATATTCATTGGAGTTGAAAGTCTAACTGGCGTACTATCGGCTGCTTCATCAAAGTACATCACTTTAACAATGCGCAAATAATAATAAGCACCAACGACCGCAAAGAAAAGACCAAGAACCGCGACCCATGTTAGATTAACATCAACTAACGCCTTTAAAACTAATAGCTTAACGACGAAGCCGGCGGTTGGTGGCACACCCGCCATGGAAAACATAACAATCAACATCATAAACGCTAGCCACGGATTTCTTTTATTTAATCCTTTAAGATCGTCAACGTTCTCGATTTCCAATCCTTTATTTGACATCAATATGACTAAACCAAAAGCAGCGGCGCTCATGAGTGAGTAAATTAATACATAATAGAGAGCAGCAGCATATCCTTCAGGCGTAGCAGACAAAAGTCCGAATAAAGAATAACCTATATGTGCAATAGCTGAATAAGCAAGAAGACGCTTTATATTATTTTGTATCACTGCAAATAGATTACCTAAACCTGTTGATAGTAAAGCCATTACTAATAAAAGTTGTTGCCATTGTTCTATCAAACCAGGTAGACCAAAACCTAAGATTAGTATACGCATTGCCATACCTAGAGCCGCAATTTTAGTCGCAGTACCAATGAATAAGGTCACTGCCGTTGGAGCACCTTGATAAACATCAGGAGCCCACATGTGAAAAGGGATTGATGCTAGTTTAAATCCAATACCGGCAATAAGAAAAACTAAGGCAAAGGTTAATAAGGCGCCCTGCTGTTGTATGCCATTACTAGAAATCGTATTAGCAATTTCAGTAAGCTCAAGCTTGCCGGTCGCTCCATAAAGAAGTGACATCCCATAAAGCAACATTCCTGATGCGATAGCTCCCATAACAAAATACTTTAAAGCAGCTTCACTCGCATCACTATTGCTACGACGAATTGCTGTCATAGCATAAATTGGAAGAGATAATAGTTCCAAGCCTAAATAGATTGTCAGTAAAGAATGCGCGGAAACCAGTATCATCATTCCAAGAGTTGAAAACAGCCCAAGGACATAATAATCACCCTCAGGCATTTGGCGCTCAATGATATAATATCTTGAGTAGAAGAAGCTCAAAAACACAGAGATATAAATGAATACTTTCATTAGTTGAGCAAGATCATCACTAATAAATAGACCACCTAAAATTACCGTTTTAAAACTACCTATAAATAGCAAACTAACACAGGTTGCTAGTGCCAATCCTATTGTCGCGCATGTTAGAGTAATTGCTGGAATACGATGACGAAAAAAAAGCTCAGCAAGCAAGGCAACACAAGCCGTAACCAATATAATCATCTCTGGTAATGCAATATGTACATTTTCAAGTAATGCTATCGTCATGTTTGTTTAACCTTTCAACCTGAAGTTATTTTATAGTTTTGATTTATCTGCCTGTGCAAGCGTATGACTTACGGTCTGATGCACATAATCCAACATAGGCTTTGGATAGACACCTAATGCTATAACCATAAAGGCTAACAATGCATAAGCAGATATTTCAAAGCCAGAAAGATCCTTTAATTTTGCAACTTTTTCATTAGCAATAGGGCCAAAAATTACCCGCTTATACATCCATAGCGTATAGGCCGCTCCGGTAATCAGTGTGGTTGCTGCCCAAAAAGCAATCCAGAAATTTGATTTAAGACTTCCTAGAATAACCATAAATTCTCCGACGAAGCCCGAAGTCCCTGGTAGACCAGCATTCGCCATTGCAAAAAGCATAAAAAAGGACGCAAAGATTGGCATTGTGTTGACAAGGCCACCCATGTCTTTGATTTGTCGAGAGTGTAGCCGATCGTAGATATAGCCAACTCCTGCAAAGAGACCGCTGGAAACGAATGCATGGGAAACAATAACCACAATGGCACCTTCAAGCACTAGTCCCGCATTATTCAAGTTGGATTGATGAGCAATACTAAATATTGCGAAACATCCCAAAGTAACAAAGCCCATGTGTGAAATTGAAGAGTAGGCGATTAAACGCTTCATATCCTTTTGTATAATAGCTACCAAACCAATGTAGACAACAGCGATAAGTGACAAAGCAATCATCACCATCGCGTATTTATTACAAGCATCAGGAACAATAGGTAATGCAAAACGAATAAAACCGTAAGCACCTAGCTTTAGTAAGATTGCTGCTAACACAACAGAACCACCGGCCGGTGCTTCAGTGTGGGCATCAGGTAACCAGGTATGTACTGGGAACATCGGTATTTTTACCGCAAAGCCAAAGAAAAAACCAATTAAAATCAGGGTTTGTGCTGTCATACCTAATTTAAGCGCATAGAAGGTTTCGATTTTAAAATTACCTGCTTGATATCCCATATACAAGAATGCGGCAAGCATTAGTACTGAACCAAGGAAGGTATAAAGGAAAAACTTAATTGCGGCATAAACTCGGTTGGATGAACCCCAGATTCCAATGATCAAATACATTGGGATTAAGGTTGCTTCCCAGAAAATATAAAATACGATGGCATCCATTGCTGAAAAGACACCAACTAATAAACCTTGCATAATCAAAAACGCAGCCATATATTGACCCACGCGCGTTTCAATACTCTCCCATGTTGCAAGAATCACAATGAGAGTTGTGAAAATGCTTAAGACAATAAGAAGTAACGATAAGCCGTCGATTCCTAAACTATAATTAATTCCCAAGGCAGGCATCCATGCAATTTCTTCAATGTATTGCATGCTATATGTATTAACATCGAATCCAGAAACTAATGGAATGCATATCAGTAACGTTAAAATCACCGTAAACAACGATAAATAACGCGATACATTTGGATTCTTATCATCACCAGTGAGAAATACAAATACTCCCCCAATGATAGGTAACCAGATCAGTAAATTGAGCAAATGATGCATACCTTCACCTTATAATCAGCCAAGTAACAACCAGCATAGAAAAACAAAAAGACCTAACACCATAAAAGTTGCATAATGGTATAAGTATCCGCTTTGTATATTTCGGCCCTTTTGTGCAAACCATCTAATCGTGCGGCCCGCTCCATTAACAACCATACCATCGATAAGTTTTTGATCACCTATCTGATAGAAGAATCCACCTAAGCCTTTTGTACCACGAACAATAACATGATCGTTGAATGCATCAAACCAATATTTGTTGACTAGGGCACTATAAATCCAAGAAAACTTTTTCGAGATCTTAGCTGGTATAGTTGGAACCGCAATATAGCAAACCCAAGTCAGAACAACCCCTACAACGACCAGCCAGAAAACAGGAGTTAGAACAGCATCTAAAGCAGCTTGCAAAGGCGAACTCGCCTCTCGTGCAATCTCAGCAAGGACATTATGAGCTGGAAGGACAAACAAAGTATTACCAAACAAAGTAGGTTTATCGAAGAGCATTGGTTCGTAAAGAATATAACCAATAATGACTGAAGGGATTGCTAACATTACCAGAGGCAGCCATACTACCCAAGGTGACTCGTGGACATGAGACCAAGTATGTTCGTCCATGCGTGGCTTACCATGGAAAGTCATAAATAAAGCTCTGAATGTATAGACAGCAGTAACAAACGCGCCAATTGCCACACAAAAATAAGCGTAGCCTGAACCCGGAATTTCAGACAATTTTGCCGCTTCGATAATAGTGTCTTTAGAATAAAAACCTGCAAATGGTGGAACTGCACAAAGAGCTAAGCTCCCAATGATAAATGTAATATAGGTAATTGGCATTCTACGCCATAACCCACCCATCTTACGCATATCTTGCTCATGATGCATACCAAGAATAACAGAACCTGCACCTAAGAATAATAGCGCTTTAAAGCAAGCATGAGTCAATAGATGGAAGATACCAGCATTATAAGCGGAAGCCCCCATTGCTACCATCATATAACCTAGCTGTGATAAGGTTGAATAAGCAATAACACGCTTAATATCATTCATCACTATCGCTAAAATTCCAGTGAATAAAGCGCCTGTTGCACCGATGACGAGAATTACACTCAACGAGACAGTTGATAGCTCCACCAGAGGGGAAATTCTTGCAATCATAAATACGCCAGCAGTAACCATTGTGGCGGCGTGAATTAATGCCGAAATGGGCGTCGGACCTTCCATCGATTCAGGCAACCACACATGAAGTGGTATTTGAGCTGATTTACCCATTGCCCCTACATAAAGTAATAAACAGCTGACTGTGATCACGGACCATGGATGACCAGAGAACAATTCTATATTTTGATTCGCTAAACTATTAGCACTACGGAATACTGTTTCATAATCTATACTTCCGGTATAGCTTAAAAGCATCCCTATACCTAAGACGAAACCGAAATCACCTATGCGGTTAACAATAAATGCTTTTAAACCGCCTTGGATTGCTGACTCTTTTTGGTACCAGAAACTGATAAGTAAATAGGATACTAAGCCTACGCCTTCCCAACCAAAGAAAAGCTGTAGGAAGTTGTTAGCGGTTACCAGCATTAACATCATGAAAGTAAATAATGAGATATAGCTAAAGAAACGCTGATATCCATCATCATCAGCCATATAGCCAATACTATAGATATGGACTAAAAAAGAAACGAAGTTAACAACCACCAGCATGATGACTGTAAGTCGATCGATCAAAAACCCAATATTAAAGGTGTAAGGAAATAAATCACCGCCACCAACCCAAGTATAGAGGTTGACATTGACTGCTTCGGATGCACCACTCAAAATAAGTCCGGCGACATATAGAGATAATAAAAGGGATATGCCTACACCAGTAATAGTGGCAGTCTGAGCCCCGATTCTGCCTATTTGGTTACGAAAAAAACCTGCAATGATTGAACCAATGAGGGGTGCCAGAACAATGATTAGACATAGTTGTTGAATGTTCACGTTGTTAACCTTTTAAATGATTCATCTTATCAACATCGATATTGCCCCGATTACGGAATAGCAACACCACTATAGCCAAACCGATAGCTGCTTCGGCAGCTGCAACGGTTAGTATAAAAAAGACAAATATCTGTCCAGCTATCCCTCCGTAATAATGAGAGAATGCAATAAAGTTAGTGTTTACAGCTAGCAGCATTAACTCAATGCACACAAGCAACAGTATGATATTTTTGCGGTTTAACATAATACCGACAAGGCCAAGGCCAAACAAAATTGCAGCCAATATCAGATAATGGAGTACGGGTATCATTTATCTTCCTAGTGTTTATTTCTCTGATTTCATGTTGATAAGTTTTAGTCTGTCTTTAGGACTTGTCATAATCTGCTGTTTGATATCTTGGCGCTTAGAGCGGGTTACTCCACGATGCGCTAAGGTCACTGCAGATATTATTGCAACTAAAAGAAGAACCGCTGCAATTTCAAATGCAAGGACATAATCAGTATAAAGGACTAAGCCTATTCTTTCGGTATTAGACGGCGGATTTACCGGCGCTAAATAATTCTCATTGCTAGGTTGATAATTTTCTGTGGTCGGGCCTTTTTCAACGCCATTCGTAAAACTCCCCTCAGGTAAAGCAACAAGCAACAAACCGACAAGTAGGGCAACTAGGATGAGGGCGAAGGGTAAATATTTTAGAAAATGGGTTTTCATGGACTCCACATCAATATTGAGCATCATGACCACGAATAAGAACAAGGTCATCACTGCGCCCACGTAGACCAAAACAAGTATCAATGCGAGAAATTCAGCTTCTGCTACTATCCAAATTACTGCACTTGCGAAGAAAGTTACTACTAAAAAAAGTACGCAGCGTACCGGATTATTTTGAGTAATAACCATCAATGCCGACAGAATTGCTAATCCTGCGAATCCATAAAAAACAATCTGTAAAAATATGTCATGCATTTTCTAACCCCGTTAGCGCCATTCTTTATCGGCTTCTCTGTCTGCTGCTAATTTCTTTTCCATTAAATCACCTACGGCAAGCAATTTCTCTTTCGTCATTATATTTTGCCCACGTTCGCTTATATGATAATGGTGAATTGGTGTAACCACGATTGAATCAACTGGGCAAGATTCTTCACACAAACCACAGTTAATACATTTAAACATATCTATATCATAACGCGTAGTGCGCCGCGAGCCATCTGCTCTTGGCTCTGACTCAATCGTAATAGCTAGTGCGGGGCAGACTGCTTCACATAATTTACAGGCAATGCATCTTTCTTCACCATTAGGATAACGACGCAGCGCAAGTAACCCCCGGAATCGTGGTGACAAAGGAGTATGCTCTTCGGGGAATTGCACTGTTACTTTTTTCTTAAAGAAATATCTTCCTGTTACTTTCAAACCAGCTAATAGTTCCAGAAGCAGAAAGCTGCGAAGATAATGTCTGATGTATCGATATACTTTTTTCATTAGCCTGCTCAATTACTGGTTAAAACCACGGTTTAAGGTGTGTCATGACCATTAATGCTGTCACTACAATCCACACAATAGTCATAGGAATTAATACCTTCCACCCTAACCGCATTAATTGGTCATAACGGTATCTAGGGAAGGTGGCACGAATCCACAAATATACAAACAGAAAGAAAGAAATTTTTATTAATAACCAAACAAATCCTGGGACAAAAAAGAAAATATCTTGAAGTGTAGGTATTCCTTCAAACGGTGATAACCATCCACCAAGAAATAATATGGCCATGATTGTTGAAATAAGAATCATGCTGGCATATTCAGAAAGGAAAAATAGAGCAAACCCGATTGCAGAATATTCCACATGGAAGCCTGCCACAATCTCTGACTCACCTTCCGCTAAATCGAAAGGAGCTCGATTGGTTTCAGCGATTCCTGCAATCCAGAAAGTCATGAATAGAGGTAATAAGGGTAGAAACCACCAATGCCAAATACCGCCATGTTGTGACTCAACAATTTCACTCATGTTCAGGCTACCTGCGGCTAGTAAAACGCCAACAATCGAAAAGCCCATCGCAATTTCGTAGGATATAGTTTGGGCAGCACTTCGTAATGAACCGAACATGGCATATTTTGAGTTGGATGCCCAACCAGCAATCAGTACACCGTATACGCCTAAGGAGCTCAAAGCAAACAGGTAAAGAAGGCCAGCATTTATGTTAGCAAGAACGATACCTTGCGAAAAAGGGATTACAGCCCAACCCGCTAATGCCGGGGTCAATGCAAATAAAGGAGCTATCACAAAGAGATATTTGTTTGATTTTGTCGGAACAATAATCTCTTTTGTAATCAGTTTAAGTAAATCAGCAAAAGGTTGTAATAACCCTTTTATACCGACGCGATTAGGTCCTATTCGTACCTGAATATAACCAATGACTTTTCGCTCAGCATAAGTCAGGTATGCAACTCCAAGTAAAAGTGGAATCACAATGATTAGAATTTTTATAATTATCCACAGCAAAATGCCAATGTCTTGTAGCATATTTTTACCTGTTAGCGCTTGATTGTTATTGCAGCAAAGGAATAACCTAAGTCTGCGGTCTCCGGCATAGCATTTGCAACCCATATTACATCGGGTGCCATGCGCTCATCGCGTTTAAGCGGCAATGTTATCTCAATATCACCTTGAGATACAGTAGCAACTTCATCTAATTTCAATCGATTAGCCGTATTCGGATGTATTCTTATGCAGGCAGATTCCGCTGCAGCACAAGTTTGTAGTTCCTGTGCATGTCGCACTATCACATCGGCGCGATAGAGAGGCCATTCGCCGACACGAACTAGCTCTTGGTTATTAGCAGGAAGTGACTCGGGGAAGTAAGGCTCATATTTTGTTTCAGCAGTCATCGACGCTAACGACTTCATTTCATTGAGTATATCTTCTGAGGAAACATAATCAAAATCTTTGCAATGAAGCAAGTTGGCGATGACTCTTAAAATTTTCCACGCGGGTCGAGCTTCACCGTAGGGCTTTTGTGCACCTTTTACGGATTGCCATAGTTTGTCAACATTAATATAGGTTCCTGAGGTCTCTGCATAAGGCGCTATGGGTAAAATGACATCTGCATAATCATGCATAGACTCATTTTCAAAAGCGTTGAGCATAACCACAAATTCTGCTGCTAACATCGATTGTCTAGTACGGTAGGGATTAGCAAAATCAAACCCTGGCTCAACGGCTAACAAGAAATATCCTTTCAACTTAGCATCTAATGCTGCTTGTACATCGATGCCAGGGGTATTAACAGGCTTAGCCGCTGCTGTTCGATGAGGTAACATTCCTGCGAAACAAGCACCAGCACTGTTTGCCCCGGTTGTTAAGCGTAATACTTTGACCTGACTAGTTTCTTCGATGAGATGGACCAAAGTACGCAATAAGGAGGCATCAGGATGATTTTCGCAAAGGGCACCGGTAATTATTGCGGCATTAGGTTGTTTTAATGCTAGAGCAATAGCCTTCGTTGCCTTATCAGGCTCTAATCCTAGCAATAATTTTTGCACCTCTTCAGGCATGAGCTTAACGTCTTCTGTCATTGCAACAAGAAGCTTGGCTAGCTGCATAACCATTTCCTGTGGGGATACAATTAGCTTTTCACTGAGATCAAAACGGTAGTCATAATCAACTGGATTAATAGCATATAATTTTGCGCCATTTCTAAACGCTTTACGTGCACGAATGCCTGCTAAGGGTACTTCTCGATCAATATTACAACCTAAGATAAGGATTGCTTTTTGACTCTCCAGTTCACTGTATTTTAATGAGCTGCTAGGCATTGTTGCTTGGGTAGTTTGATCACGAAAATCAGTCTGCTGAATGCGGTGATCAAGATTATTCACCCCCAATTCGCGCATTAACTTTTGTAGTAAGTACTGCTCTTCAAGAGTCGACGAAGAAGATGAAAAGGCGGCAAATTGTTCAGGGCCGTGTTGTTTGATGACACGGCTTATCCCTTCTGCAGCAAATTTAAGTGCTGCTTGCCAATTTACGGTTTCCCATTGGCCATTTTTCTTGATTCTAGGTTGACTAGCTCGGGCATCAATATTAGTCAATCCCAAATAACTGAAGCGATCTCTATCCGAAAGCCAAGTTTCATTGATCTCTTCATTCTCCTTAGGAACTGCACGCATTAGTTCGTTGCGGCGAACATGTAAATAGACATTCGATCCTAGGCAATCATGTGGGGCCAGGCTGTCGTGTTGCGTCACTTCCCAAGCTCTTGCTGTAAAACGATAAGGCTTAGAAGTTAGAGCGCCCACGGGGCATAGATCAATTACATTACCAGAAACTTCTGAGGTGATGCTGTGCTGGATATAAGTTCCAATTTGCATATGCTCACCACGACCGGTAGCACCAAGCTCCCGTAATCCAGCAACTTCTTCTCCAAAACGGACACATCGTGTACAGTGAATACAGCGTGTCATTTCAGTGGCGATTAATGGACCAAGATTATCATCAGAAACAGAGCGCTTAGACTCTTTGTATTCTGAAGCATCATGACCAAAGCCCATGGAAAGATCTTGTAATTCGCACTCCCCACCTTGATCACATATCGGACAATCAAGAGGGTGATTGATTAAGAGGAATTCCATCACTGCTTGTTGTGAACGAACCGCTTCTTCTGACTTTGTAAAAACTTTCATGCCATTAGTAATTGGGGTGGCACAGGCAGGAACAGGCTTACGACTATTCTCTACCTCAACTAGGCACATGCGGCAATTTGCTGCAACAGATAATTTTTTATGGTAGCAGAAACGTGGAATATAAATTCCTGCCTCATCTGCAACCTCAATGATCATCTTGCCATTTTCTACTTCAAATGTTTTACCGTCGATTTCAATGGTAGCCATTGTTTAAACCTTCTCAATTATGCTGCGACGACCGAGCGTTTGTGCTTAATGAAATAATCAAATTCATGGTAAAAATGTTTGACAAAACTTTGTACGGGCCATGCAGCTGCTTCACCTAAAGCACAGATTGTTCGACCTTCAATTTTGTCAGCTACATTAGCAAGTTTTTCAATATCACCAGGCTCACCATGTCCTTCTTTTATGCGATGAATTAAACGCACTAACCAGCCCGTTCCTTCACGACATGGAGTACATTGACCGCATGACTCATCCATATAAAATTCTGAGATACGATACAGTGCATCAACCATACAAGTTGTCTCATCCATAATAATCACTGCACCTGAACCTAGACCTGAACCTGCTTTTTGAATGCTGTCGTAGTCCATATCAAGGTTCATCATGATGTCACCAGGTAGTACTTTCATAGAAGTTCCACCTGGAATTACTGCTTTAATCTTTCTACCTTCTCGTACGCCACCTGCCAGTTCTAACAGCGTTTTAAACGGTGTCCCAAGTGGAATCTCAAAATTTCCAGGCTTGTTAACATGGCCACTCACGCAAAAGCATTTTGTACCACCGTTATTCGGTTTACCTAAACGTAGAAACCACTCTCCGCCTTTTTCCATGATAACAGGAACAGAGGCAAAAGTTTCGGTGTTATTAATCGTTGTAGGTTTACCATATAAACCATAATTGGCTGGGAATGGTGGTTTAAAACGCGGCTGTCCTTTTTTCCCTTCAAGAGAATTCAATAGTGCAGTTTCTTCACCGCAAATATAGGCACCAGCCCCTAAGTGATTATATAAATCAAATCTAAAATCACTTCCTAAAATATTGTTACCTAATAGACCTGCGGCATAGGCTTCTTTTAGCGCGGACTCCATTCTTTCGTAAGGCAACCAAAATTCACCGCGAATATAGTTATAGCCGACAGTAGCTCCCATCGCATAACCGGCAATAGCCATACCTTCTATTAATTGATGCGGATTTCGGCTCAAAATTTCACGATCTTTGCAAGTGCCTGGTTCACCTTCGTCGGAATTACAAACTACGTATTTTTGTCCCGGTGAATTTCGATTCATGAAGCTCCATTTAAGCCCTGTAGGAAATCCTGCACCTCCTCGCCCACGTAGTGCTGAAGTTTTCAATTCTTCAACGATCTGCTGAGGCGGTGTTTGTTCTTTTAAAATACGGCGCCATGCACTATACCCACCTATGCTTTCATAAGCCTTAAGTGTCCAAGGTTCCTCTAAATGGAATGTTCGGTAACAGACTTGATTTTGTTCAACCATGACAACTACCTCTATCGTTCATTCGTACTGTTCCAAAACTTCGTCAACTTTTTCAGCAGTCAAGTTCTCGTGATAATTTTTATCAACTTGCATCATAGGTGCATTGACACAAGCACCAAGGCATTCAACCGACCGAAGAGTAAATCGACCATCTTTTGTTGTCTCGCCCAACTGAATGCCCAATTTTTTCTGTAAATGTTTCACGATTTCTGATGAACCAGTAAGTTTACAGGAAATATTTGTACATACATTAATTAGATGGCGTCCGATTGGCTTATGTTCATACATGGTATAAAAAGAGGCTACTTCATACACTGCAATCGGAGGCATTTCTAAGTATTCAGCAATAGCATCCATAAGCTCGGGCGTTAGATAACCTTTTTCTTCCTGAACTATTCGTAAAGCTGACATTACTGCCGATTGCTTTTCTTCTTTTGGATATTTTGCAATCCAAAGGTCAATTTCATCCACACTTGCAGATGATATTAATTGATGAAGTAACTGTGTTGATTTATCGGGCATTCTTTCTAACCTTTAATACGAATTAATTAAACGAAAAATCTCACTTGATTTATCGGTCAATTTCACCAAATACAATGTCTTGGCTTGCCAAGATTGCAACCCCATCTGCAAGCATATGGCCTTTCACCATTTCATCAAAACTGGATAAATGGGGAAAGCCTGGCGCACGAATCTTCATACGATAGGGCTTATTAGCACCATCCGAAACCAAGTAAATACCAAACTCACCTTTAGGCGCCTCTACCGCTGAATAAACTTCTCCGCGTGGTAAGCAAAATCCTTCAGTAAACAATTTAAAATGATGGATAAGTGCTTCCATATCATGTTTCATTTTTTCTCGAGTAGGCGGTGAAATTTTATAATCATCCACTTTTATTGGACCCGGATTATTGCGCAGCCACTCAATACATTGTCTTACGATCCGATTTGATTGGCGTAATTCTTCAACTCGAACCAAATAACGGTCATAGCAGTCACCCGTTTTTCCAACAGGAATATCAAACTCCACTTTATCATAAGCAGCATAGGGTTGTTTTTTACGTAAATCCCATGCGACGCCTGAAGCTCGCAGCATAGGTCCAGTATAGCCCCACTCCAGAGCTTGCTCTGCTGACATAACACCAATGTCAACAGTACGTTGTTTCCAAATACGATTCTCGGTAAGTAAAGCCTCATACTCGTCAACGCATTTCGGAAAACGTTCAGTAAACGCCCACAGGAAATCAAGCAATGAACCTTGGCGATGAACATTCAGTTTTTCAACCTCACGCTCGTCATGCCAGCGAGAAGGTTTATATTGTGGCATAGTATTCGGCAGATCTCGAGCCACCCCGCCTGGACGATAATATGTGGCATGCATACGAGCACCAGAGACAGCTTCATAGCAATCAAATAAGTCTTCACGCTCTCGGAAGCAATAAAGGAATACGGTCATTGCCCCGATATCTAAAGCTACAGCACCTAACCATAAGAGATGATTCAGTATTCTTGTTACTTCATCAAAGAGGGTACGAATGTATTTTGCCCGCAATGGTATCTCGATACCGAGCAATTTTTCGATTGCCATAACATAGGCATGCTCATTGCACATCATGGAAACATAATCGAGCCTATCCATGTAACCAATGCTTTGAATATAGGGTTTAGTTTCAGCTAACTTTTCGGTAGCCCGGTGTAATAAACCAACGTGTGGATCCGCGCGAACAATGGTCTCGCCCTCTAATTCCAGCACTAACCGCAATACACCGTGCGCAGCAGGATGTTGAGGACCAAAATTAAGGGTGTAATTTTTTAACTCAATCATTTTTCACCCCCTTGATGTTGGATATCAAGATAGCGGTTATCATTACGTATCACTTTAGGCACAAGTACTCTTGGCTCTATATCCACTGGTTCATAGATTACTTTTTGCAAGCTAGCATCATAGCGCATTTCAACATAGCCACTGAGAGGAAAATCTTTACGGAAAGGATGGCCAATGAAGCCATAATCGGTGAGAATTCGTCTTAAATCAGGATGATCTTCGAACAAAATACCATATAAATCATAAGCTTCTCGCTCAAACCAATTCGCCGCTTTCCAAATATTATGTACTGAAGGAACCACAAGCTGCGCCTCTTCGATAAATACCTTTACTCGTACACGCTGATTCAGTGTTGTTGATAATAAATGGTAAACCACTGCAAAGCGAGGCTTTGTCCTTGCATAGGCTTTGGCTTCTTGTCGCTCAACGCCGCGTGAAAATCCACTTTCGGTAGCGGATTCTGTTTCCCAATCGTACTCACCGTATAGTAAATAATCTACCGCACAAAGATCGATAAGTTGATCAAAGGCAAAGGCTTCATGCTGACGCAATTGATATAAAACATCTTTTAAATGCCCAACTTCACATTCTAGTGTAATCTCTTCCTTTTCCAAAGAAACACTAGAGATTTGCTCATTCAATTCTGTTTTTAATCGTTCAGCCAAGCTTGTTAATTTCGTCATCTGTTAGCACCTGTGCTGGTCTTATACTTCAATTACTTTTTTACGCCTGATCTTATTCTGCAGCTGAATAATACCGTAAAGCAAGGCTTCAGCAGTTGGTGGGCATCCAGGAACATAGATATCCACTGGTACAATTCGGTCACATCCACGTACTACTGAATAGGAGTAGTGATAGTATCCACCACCATTGGCGCATGACCCCATAGAAATAACCCATCGTGGTTCTGGCATTTGGTCATAGACTCTGCGCAAAGCAGGAGCCATTTTATTACATAAAGTTCCAGCCACTATCATAACGTCTGACTGACGTGGACTTGGACGAAAAATAATACCAAAACGATCCAAATCGTAACGTGCAGCACCAACATGCATCATTTCAACAGCGCAGCATGCGAGGCCAAAGGTCATTGGCCACATTGAGCCGCTACGTGCCCAACCAAGCAGCTTATCTACTGATGTTGTAACAAAACCAGTTTTCTGCAATTCAGCAACCGCCATAGCAAGCCTCTAAAAATAGTTTAAGTTAACAATAACAACTTGTGGGGCACTTGATAAAACTTTAACAGGAAATTAGAGACAATCACTCCCATTCAAGTGCGCCCCTCTTCCATTCAAAGATAAAGCCAATTACCAACAGGCCAAGAAAGATCATCATTGCGGAAAAGCCGAACCAATTAATCTTACGTAACACTACAGCCCACGGAACAAAAAAGGCAGTTTCTAAGTCAAATATAATAAATAGTATAGCAACTAGATAGAATCTTACGTCAAAAGGGATATGGGCATTTTCAAAGGCACCAAAACCACACTCATAGGGAGCGTTTTTTGCTTTATCTGGATTATGCTTACTCAATAACGCACCTGCACCCAGCATGACCAAGCCTATTATAAGGGCAAGTATGATAAAAATAAGTATAGGTAAATATAGTGATAGCATTTTTTTTCTCGGATTTAATGGTGCCGAAGGTCGGACTCGAACCGACACGGCTTACGCCACCGCCCCCTCAAGACGGCGTGTCTACCAATTCCACCACTTCGGCAATGTTAAGTTATTGTTTTCCGCTTGTACTGCTATCAACCGGTACTGGAACTTTTGATTCCGGTACAGTAGTTTGTTGAGGTATGACTTGTTGCCCTGTTTTTTGGTATTGAGAAGATACCAAATAAGACAGAGACAAGCTTGTAACAAAAAAAGTCAAAGCCAAACCACCGGTTAATTTAAATAAAAAACTTCCTGTTCCTTGGCTTCCGAACACCGTGTTCGATGCGCCAGAACCAAATGCGGCACCTATATCGGCACCTTTACCATGCTGTATTAATACTAATGCTATCAATACGATAGCTACCAGCACATGAATCATTAAAATCAATTGATACATTTTACGATTTCCACAAACTGTTGTGCATTAAGGGATGCACCACCAACCAAGCCGCCATCTACATCTGGCATAGCAAATAGTGAAGCAGCATTTTTTTCATTGACACTGCCGCCATATAAAATTGACAAATGGTGCGCATCGTCTTGGTCAAAGCCAGCTACTAGCGCTCTAATTGCCGCATGAACTTCCTGTGCTTGTTCAGGTGAGGCAGTTTGCCCCGTTCCAATTGCCCAAACAGGCTCATAGGCAATTACACAGTTTTTAAAACAATGCTTGCCTCTCTCTGTCACTGCAAGCAACTGTTTAGCAAGAACCTGCTTTGTAAGCTCTTGTTCTCGCTCCTCTTGGGTTTCGCCCACACAAAGAACCGGTATCATACCATGTTCTTTTACATGGTGGAATTTATCAGCAACAAATTTTTCACTCTCGCCAAATAAGTGTCTACGTTCCGAATGCCCTACTAAAACATAGCGGCAATCATAATCTCGTAGCATGGGGGCTGATAACTCTCCTGTAAACGCGCCAGCATCTTGGGGGTAGACATTTTGCGCCCCCCATTTAATCGAGCTTTCACATAAATATTCTTTAACCATGGGAATATAAATTGCCGGTGGGATTACCACACAATCGGCAGCTGTTTGCTGGTTCAATAAGCTCCGTAGCTGCTGTAATAAAGAACAGACCTGTTCGATACGGCCATTCATTTTCCAATTACCTGCTACAATTTTTTGCCTCATTCTACCCCCAGATTTGAGCCCACAGCTATCAAGTTAAATGCTTTTTGTCATTCAACTCTGTAGCCGCTGGATTACAGGTTGGGTCTTGGCCCAACATTTCACTCCAATGAGTTTCCCTATGGCTATAATCGGGCGGGACTATACAGCAAAGTTGTAGCAAATCCTAGCCTTCAGTAGGTTTTTTATCAATGACAAAGACCAGTCGCGCTTTATCAAAACGAACTGATCTTAATTAGGCCATTTTCCTGTTTATGTTTTGAGTTAAATGCTTTTCTCAAAATGAATAATCTCATTACTCAAGCGCTCTGCGTGAGATTGTACCTCTTTACTATTTTGCCCTTCAACCATCACTCTCAATAATGGTTCAGTACCTGAAGGACGCAATAAAACACGCCCCTCTCCCTCCAATTGATTTGACAGAATATCAACCATTTCTATCACTTTAGGGTTGGTTGCCAATAGATGTGCATTTTCTGTTTTGATATTAATTAAAGTTTGAGGCAATAAGTGTATCCCTTCACATAATTCTGCTAACGATTTTTCTTGTTTAACCATGCATGAAAGTACTTGTAAAGCAGCAATAATGCCGTCCCCAGTTGTTGTTTTATCAAGGCAGACGATATGACCGGAAGGTTCTCCGCCAATTTTCCAATCCCGTTCTTTTAAGGTTTCTAGAACATAGCGATCGCCCACTTTTGTGCGCAAAAACTGAACCCCGAGCTCTTTGATTGCTTTTTCTAATCCAAAATTACTCATTAAAGTTCCTACAACACCACCATGCAAATGTTCTCGCTGGTGGCGATCTTTCGCAATAATATAAAGAATTTGGTCGCCATCAACCAGACGACCCTCCGCATCGACTAAGATCACTCGATCGCCATCACCATCGAGGGCAACTCCAATATCCGCTTGGGTTTGTAAAACAAGTTGACGCATAGATTCCGGAGATGTAGAACCACATTTCTCATTGATATTAAACCCATCAGGCATATTACCCATGCTGATCACTTCGGCACCCAACTCACTAAATACATTAGGTGCAATGTGATAAGTTGCACCATTTGCGCAATCCACGACAATTTTTAAACCTGACAAACGTGTTAATGAAGCGATTGTTGATTTACAAAATTCAATATAACGACCGGGAGCATCTTTAATACGAGTTGTTTTCCCTAATTTAGCAGAGGTCACTGTTTGTAAGGGCTTTTCAATTTCTTCTTCTATCGCATGCTCCATCGTATCGGGCAATTTTGTTCCTTCCGCTGAGAAAAATTTTATTCCATTATCTTCGAATAGATTATGAGAAGCAGAGATAACAATCCCTGCATTGGCACGAAGTGTTTGTGTCAGATAGGCAATGGCCGGTGTAGGCATTGGACCTAACAAACTAACATCAATACCTGCAGCAGAAAGCCCTGCCTCCAATGCGGACTCCAACATATAACCAGATACTCGTGTATCTTTACCAATAATAATTTTTTTCCGATGGCCATTAGCAAGGACTCGACCGACAGCCCATCCAAGTTTTAAAACGAATTCAGGATTAATATTCGATAAACCGACTCGACCTCGGATTCCGTCTGTACCAAAATATTTTCTCTGACTCATTATATTGCCCTCGTCTTATTATTTTCACTCGCCTCATTGATAGCCTGCACCATGGTAAGCGCCTGATTAGTCTCAGCAATATCATGGGTTCTAATCATTGCGACTCCATGTAGTGCACTATACACGGCAATAGCCAGACCTCCGGCTAACCGCTTCTCGACAGAGCTATTTAGAATTACTCCAAGAGTACTTTTACGTGAAACACCAATCATTATCGGCAACTTATGCTGCTGAAATTTCGTCATTTGGTTAATTATGCGCATATTATGCTGAGGCGTTTTTCCAAACCCAAAACCTGGATCAAGTATGAGATTTTTACGCTTTATCCCAGCAGCTAAGCATGTTTCTATGCGCTGCTGAAAAAATAGATTAATTTCATCCACGACGTCTTGTGTATATTGAGGATTATTTTGCATATCCTGCGGAGCTCCTTGCATATGCATTAAACAAAGAGGCACATCCAACTCAACCGCCATCGCTAATGACCGATCAGACTGAAACCCCGATATATCATTAATTACAGACGCGCCTGCATGAATAGCTTCATGCATTACTTGTGCCTTTTTTGTATCAATTGATATACAAATGTCACTTCTTTTACGTATCTGCTGAATGACAGGAATTACTCTAGACAATTCTTCGTCGCAACTTATCGCCTGAGCTCCTGGTCTTGTGGATTCTCCGCCAATATCAATGAGGTCAGCCCCTTCGCCAATCATTTGCAGTGCTCGTTCTAGGGCATTTTCTGGTTGAAAATACAGTCCCCCATCAGAAAATGAATCAGGGGTAACATTAAGCACCCCCATAATAAGAGGCTTTTGTAGTTTATTAGTTAAGGCAAATGAACTATAGGATTCACACCATTGCTTAAATTGCGCTGTATTCACGGATTTCTCGACAACAAAAAACCATCAAGTTTGTTTTAGAAACTTGATGGTAATAATTAAAAATCAGAGTTCTAGGATGAGTGTTCACCAGCTGGGTGATCGATTGTTTTGCCATTGACCGGTTTAGACTTGGTGTCTTCGCCTTTTTTATCATGATCCAATTTCTTTGGCGCTTCCCAATCTTCTGGTGGGGAAGGAGCCTGTCCAGCCATAATTTCTGCTATTTGCTTGGCATCGATAGTTTCATACTTGATCAAACCTTCTGCCATTAAATGCAATTTATCCATATTGGCCAGAAGAATTTCTTTCGCACGTTGATAGTTTCTATCAACAATCTGTCTGACTTCTTCATCAATTTGCTGAGCAGTTTTATCAGAAATTTCTTTATGCTGGCTAACTGATCTACCTAAGAAAACTTCACCCTCTTCTTCACCAAAAGTAAGTGGTCCAAGATTAGAGAGACCCCAGGTAGTAACCATTTTGCGTGATATTTCGGTAGCACGCATAATATCGTTAGACGCACCGGTCGTTACACTTTCGCCGCCAAAAATCAATTCTTCAGCGATACGACCACCAAATAAACTAGACAACTGACTTTCCAAGCGTCTCTTAGAATGACTGTATCGATCTTGCTCAGGCAAAAACATTGTCACTCCAAGCGCACGGCCACGAGGAATAATTGTTACTTTATAAACTGGGTCGTGTTCGGGCACTAATAAACCAACAATAGCATGACCTGCTTCGTGGTAAGCCGTTAATTTTTTCTCATTTTCGTCCATCACCATAGAACGTCGCTCGGCACCCATCATGATTTTATCTTTTGCTTTATCAAGTTCAATAATGCTCACTTTTCGTTTATTCGCTCTTGCAGCAAATAAGGCTGCCTCATTAACAAGGTTTGCCAAATCAGCGCCAGAAAAACCTGGGGTTCCTCGAGCGATTGGTAAAATTTCAACGTTTTTATCGATAGGTACTTTTTGCAAATGCACTTTAAGAATCTGTTCGCGGCCACGAATGTCAGGTAAAGGCACAACAACTTGACGGTCGAAACGGCCTGGTCGCAATAAAGCTGGATCAAGTACGTCTGGACGGTTTGTCGCAGAGACTACGATGACCCCTTCATTCCCTTCGAAACCATCCATCTCAACAAGTAATTGGTTAAGGGTTTGCTCACGTTCATCATGTCCTCCACCAAGCCCTGCACCACGATGACGTCCTACAGCATCAATTTCATCGATAAAGATAATACAAGGCGCATGTTTTTTAGCTTGTTCGAACATATCACGCACGCGAGAAGCACCGACACCCACAAACATTTCCACGAAATCCGAACCTGAAATGGTGAAAAAAGGTACTTTTGCTTCTCCGGCAACCGCTTTAGCGAGCAAGGTTTTACCGGTTCCAGGAGGGCCAATGAGCAAAACACCACGAGGAATACGTCCGCCAAGATTTTGGAATTTAGTCGGGTCACGCAGGAAATCAACTAACTCCTTCACTTCTTCTTTCGCTTCATCGACACCAGCAACATCGGCGAAAGTGACTTTCACCTGGTCTTCACCCAATAAACGTGCTCTTGAACGGCCAAAGGACATCGCTCCTCGTCCACCTCCCCCTTGCATTTGGCGCATAAAAAATACCCAAACACCAATCAGGAGTAACATAGGGAACCAATTGATAAATAGATGCAATAAGAAGCTTTCTTGTTGTTTTTCTTGACCACTGACATCGACTTTAGATTTTAATAATTCGCCCAATAAAGCATCGTCTTGCATAGGCATATAAGTTACAAAGCGATGATTATTCTTTGTAACTCCTTTAATGACTTTGGAATCTTCGATGGTCACAGAGTTAACCATGCCTTGATCAACTTCTTTTAAGAATTGACTATAGGAAAGCTTTTCGGCTGAGGTATGGCGTGGGCCAAAATTACTGAATACCGAGACCAGTACGATAGCTATTATCAGCCATAAAAATAAATTTTTTACCATGTCGTTCAAAGCATTGACCTCAATTGTGACGTATTTCTACGACGTTAGAACGATAAAGTTACTATAAATTATAGCCCTTAGCCAGCAAATAGGTTTCGCGTGAGCGAGAACGTGAGGCTAAAGGCTTACGAATAACGACCTGCTTAAACTGAGAACGCGCTTGTTTAATGAGTTCGTCAAATCCAGCTCCGTGAAAAACCTTCATAAGCATGGCTCCCCCTGGTTTTAGCATTTTATTACCAAAATCGAAAGCCAACTCTGCTAAATACATAGCCCTTGGAATATCAACTGCAGCAGTACCACTCATATTTGGGGCCATATCTGATAAAAGCAAGTCTACTCCGTGTTCTGGTTCTAAATTTATTAATTCTTGGAGGACCGAATCCTCCCGAAAATCACCTTGGATAAAGCTAACCCCGGGTACAGCATCCATGGGCAGTATATCCAATGCAATAATGATACCACGACCATCTAGTTTTTCTGCAATGTACTGCGTCCATCCTCCTGGAGCAGCCCCCAAATCGACCACTGTCATACCAGGTTTTAGCAAACGCTCTTTCTCATCGACTTCTTTTAGCTTGTACACAGCGCGACTACGATAGCCTTCAGCCTGAGCTTTTTTAACATAGATATCATCAAAATGTTCGTGTAACCAGCGTTTACTACTTTTAGAGCGAGGCATAACGGTTATTATACAGATAAGAAATAGTGCATGATACTTAATTTTACTACCTTTTCCCAGAAAAACGTGCAATAATCCGCCATTTATACAATTAGCCCACATGAATACAGCATTTAAGCAAGCTTTAAAAGCTAAAGCACATCATTTAAAACCAGTCGTTCTAATAGGCGCCAAAGGTCTCACCGAGGCTGTTATTGAAGAAACCAATGTTGCCTTAATCGCCCATGAGCTTATTAAGGTCAAAATTAATGGGGCTGAAAAAGAGGATAGGCAGCATATGGCTACAGAACTTTGTACCCAATTGCAGGCTGAATTGGTTCAACTCATTGGCAATACGGCAATTATTTACCGCAAAAATGAAGAGAATAGTTAGTTCTTTGCCGCTCTTCAATTTGGTTAGGCTAGAGAAAACTCGTTTGTTCCTTGTACCTGTCAGCTGATCTACAGCCTCCTCTAGTTCCCTGCGGACGCAAGGCCTGTCTACCCGCAGGCTTTTGTAAGCAGGCATCAACCATCCATAGCACTCTTAAAGCACCTCCTTGTGCTTCAAAAGCCTGCGGGTAGACAGGCCTTGTTTATGGGCTATGGGGGTGTGGTTGCGATCTTGGGTCCACATCATTACAAGCAAATATACCAGGTTGAGAGGTTATTGCAGCTTGCAAATGATAATGATTATCATTTATATTTAATCCTATATCTATCTTTTGGAGTAAAATATGGCTTTAGCTTATGGTGGTTTCCAGGGTTTGAATCATCAATTGCGATTTCTATTATTCGAATTAGGGATTGGCCTTCCTCAACACTCCATCGATAGTTTTATCAGTACAGCGCATCGTCAATGTTTACAGCAATTGCGGCAAATTGCTGTGATTGAAGGTTTATCTGATGTGCTCCTACCTAGCCATCATGTCTATGATTTTCTTGCCCAATTGCAAAAACAACTTAAACAGGAAAATCCGGCTTCCTTATTTTTTAATTGGCAAGTTTTGCATGAGGAAATAGAAGCAGCCATTGCAAATGAGGCAATGGCTCAAGTATATCGGCAGCGCTGGCAAAGGGAGTTGAAGCGTCAAATAGGTACTGAGCGTAATTTTTGGGAGTGGCTCTGCAAAGACAATAATGCCCATGAAGCCTTTGAGCTTTTAGAGCAATGGGGTTGTATTGGCTTTACTTATTATCCAGGTTTAAAAGCAAAACTGGGGTTTAGTCGTCGAGAAGTCTTACAATATTCACCGGAATTCAATGCTCAACTGAGTTTACATTGGTGTGCTATCGATAAAGCAGCAGCAAATACTGACGCTGGGAAACTGGGTTATCAAGAGTTAATAAAACGGCAATTTTCTGAAGAGTACAAACTTTGGCAAGAAAAATTGAGATTTAAACAGCAAAATCCTGACAATTTTTACCCTTTACCTGTTCACCCTTGGCAATGGCGTAATCAATTACAACATTCTTTTGCTTCACTGCTTGATAATAAACAATTAATTTTGCTCCCCCATCATCAATCAGTGAAGCCGTCCTTAGCTATCTCTTCGATGATGCCGCAAGCTAAAAACGCTTCTTATCTCAATCTCAGTTTAGATCTGGATGGTTGCCAGCCAATTGCATCGATGGCTAATTATTCTAAAGAATTAAATCAGTTACTGGAAAAACACCAGCATTATCAGAAGAGTTTATTGATTGTGGAGAAACTCGCGGAATTAACAGTCGATGGTAATGCAATACCGAGTTATCAGCAGAAACAATTGGCTGTTGCCCTAAGTGAAAATCCCAACCAGAAGATACAAGAAGGGCAGCGCCTAGTTCCTCTGGCCGCTTTATTTGCTGATTCACCAAGTTCTGAGGCCCCTTTGCTGCTTGAAATTATCGCGGCCAGTAACCTCTGTCCTTTATCTTATTTTCAGCAATATTGCCAAAAACTCTTGGAAGGCCAACTTCATCTTTTATTGCAGTATGGTCTAGCCTTGGCTGGCGATTGGCAAACAACCCTTATTTTAATTCATGAGAATCAACCACAGGCCATAGTATTTCGCGGGTTTAATCAGTTAGCTATTTGCCAGCAACCAATCTACCAGCAACAGAGACTGGGCGCCCTTTCTTCCATGACAACAAGTACTCTCAAAGAAGTCTGCCAGCAATTTATACAAACCAATCTCCAAAATAACTTGAGCCTTTGGATAAACTGTTTGAGTCGATCTTATGGCTTAGAACCGCTCAAATTATGGCAAGTTGTTGCTTGTACTATTAAAAGTAACTTTGCGCGTCTGACTCGAGGCATTCCTGCTGAAGTATCCGCATTCCAATACGAACAGCTTATGTCAGCACCTAGGGAGCATATTTGTTTCTTATCGATGAAACTGCAAAGGAAACAACAGAAAATTCATCAATTAGTGCCTAATTTTTTAGATTACTGAGCTCCGATTTTGTTCAGAGCGTGACAGTGACGCCAGGATTGTATACACTTTAAGGACTGTCTCACTAAAGCTTAAATGCTAATGGTGCAACACTATACATTATTGCCCCAAAGCGATTAGCGTATTAAAAGTCGTTTACCTATGATATTGAAACATATACCTAATGCGCTTACTTTATTTCGGCTAGTATTGATAGCACCTTTTCTGGTGTTTCTTTACAGGCACGAATACGTCAACGCTTTTTACATGTTTATGCTAGCAGGACTTACTGATGGATTGGATGGTTGGCTAGCCCGATATTTCCATTGGCAAAGTCCGTTGGGCTCTTTTATCGATCCTTTGGCAGATAAACTGTTAGTCGCTTCGAGCTTTATTTCCTTAGCCTTACTTGGCGAATTACCCTGGTGGTTAGTTATTCTCGTTTTTATGCGTGATTTAACTATTTCTATAGGTGTAATGGCTTGGTTTTGGTTCGTGCAGCGTAAGCTCGATTTTGAACCCACTTTGTTAAGTAAAATTAATACAACCTTGCAATTAGCTCTCGTCACCTTCTGCCTTTTTGAGTTAGCTTTTTTTGCCTTCCCTTCTTATGTCATTAATACGCTTATGTTAATTACAGCGATTACAACCTCTGCATCCTACATTGATTATGTTTGTACTTGGGGTAGAAAAGCGTACTCCATTGATCATTTAGCAAAATGAATCGTCAGTTGGCTTTAGCAATTCAGCTTAATAATGAAGCAACCTTGACTGATTTTTGTTGGGGTTCTAATCAACTATTAGAGCAGCAAATAAAGAACTGCCTAGCAGGGACGGGTGAGCGACAACTCTATCTTTGGGGCCAGGTCGGCAGTGGTAAATCTCATTTGTTGCAAGCTTGTTGCCAAGCGATGCCTGATGCAACCTCAATTTATTTACCTTTACCTCTCCTTAAAGAATGGGGACCTGAGAGTCTCGATAATCTCTCTGAACAAACTTTAATCGCAATTGATGATATTGATGCCATCGCTGGCGATAAAATTTGGGAGGAAGCGCTGTTTCATCTCTACAATCGAGTACGAGACAATGGTAGAACCCTACTGTTAATGAGCAGCAGAAAATCGCTTTCCAATCTAAATATTCAACTTGCTGATCTTAAATCCCGCATAGCCTGGGGGATAGTCGCTCAACTCAATGAGCTGGATGATGATTTTAAAATTAAAACGATACAGCAACAGGCCAGTAAGCGTGGTTTTGAATTACCCACCTCTGTCGGACAATTTTTAATTAATCGCTGTGCGCGTAATATGCATGATTTACAACATATTCTTGATTCCTTAGATAAAGCATCTTTAGCCGCACAGCGCAAAATTACCGTTCCTTTCGTTAAAGCAACTTTAGGGATTTGACTTTTTGCAAATCTTCTTTTCTACTTAATTACTTAGTTTTTTTCTAGGAAGGGGAAAATGAGTAGTTCTTTAGCGTTACGGACAGAATTAATAGAAGTTGATACTTATTTACCCTTATCTGATAGTTTGGCTTTCGATCTTGAGCAATTTACGAGGAAACATTATCGCATCGCCAATCACCATCAATTCAATGAGCAAATTTTAAGCCCCGAAACAACAGGTTCACTGGGTGTTTTCTATGATCTTAATAATAAAATTGTTGGTTTTTCACGTATTTGCCGTCATTCACTTCAGGTACAAGACAGTGAATTTACCGCTTATATCGGAGGTACTTACTATGATCCCAGAATAGACCTTAGCTTCACTGCAGCAAGATTTTGTTTAGCAAAAGCAATACGCTATAAATTAGAGCGCCCTCACGAAAATATGGCTTATTTTTCACTAGTCAGCACACCAACCCGCTTCCAATTTTTATCAAAACTGAATAACGGTATCTATCCCAATGAAGAAACACCGATTCCTGAATTTGTTTTAGTGCTGGTTGAGCATTTAAAAAGACTCCATCATTGGGAAACGGATGCTAAGCATCCTATGCTGATCCATAATCAAATCCCCTTGCTTAATCCACCCATCCTAGAAGATGAAGCTGATCCTTTGATCAATTATTATCTTTCCTTAAATCCGAACTACTCTACCGGCACTTCCTTACTGATTTATCTGCCAATTAATTTAGCGAACATTAGTTTAGGAATTAAACGCGTGCTGATGAAAATGCGCCCGCCTCAAGCGTATTTACATGAGACAAAAGAAGTAACTTTTTCTTAAAGATCATGAATGGAGCGGTTTAATCGAGACGCAATTAACCACATTAAAAGGCCAATCGCCAGAGTGACTAAGCCAATATAAGCAAAAACCCGGGTATAGATGGTCAATGATTCAATGCCCGGGGTGACATTAGTAGGAAGAGCAGCAAAATTGGCGACAGTCGCGCCAATAAAACCGGCTACTGATGACGTTAAGAACCACATCCCCATCACAAAACCTGTAATTTGACTTGGTACTAACTGAGCAACCATCGCAACTCCCAGCGCTGAGACCAATAACTCCCCGGTACTCTGAAAAAAATAACTCGCCACCAACCACCATGAAGAAACAATACCCTGACCGTCATGCGAGTATCTAGCAAAGAACAGTAAGCTAAAACTTAAGCCGCAACAGAGCATTCCTGTAGCAAATTTATAAGGAATAGAAAAAGAATAACCTTGGCGATCAAGCTTATTGTACAAGATCGCCAACACAGGACTCATGATGATAATCCAAATTGAATTTAAAGCCTGAAAACTTTGTGGATTAAGAGGAACCCCTAAAAGAAAAGGGTTGACGTTATGAACGGCAAATAAATTTAATGAGGTGGGCATTTGCTGATATAAGGTGAAAAAAACAATTGCTTCAAGCATCAGAATTAATGCAACAAACATGCGTCTAAAAGATGATTTTTGCTCTCGGCGCATAAAAATAAAATAAATTCCCACAACAACAGCAGTAACTAACCAAACTAAATTTTTAGCAAGAATCACATGCTGTAAGAGATAAGCGGATATCAAAGTAATAACTATTATTCCAAGGATAACCAGAGCCCATTGCCAGTAAGGGACACGCTTATTATCTGAGGGTGTATTAATCTGGGCAACATGCTGACGCTGAAACCAATAATTGGCTAATCCAAGCAATAAGCCAATAAAACTACTGAAATAAGCATAAGAATAACCATAGTGGCTAGCCAGAGTGGGGCCTATCACTAAGGCAAAGGTAGAGCCTAAATTAATTGCCATATAATAAAGTGTAAAGGCTCCATGTAAACGGGGATCCTCTTTTTCATAACATTTAGCAAGTAAATTTGAAGGATTGGCTTTGAATAAACCATTACCTACACAAATAAGGCCTAAAGCTAAAAATACATGCTGCTTCTCCACCAAAGCTAAAGAAAGATAACCGAGAGCAAGGGTAATTAACCCTAAAACGATGGTGCGTTTAGTACCTAATACTTTATCACCGAGATAGCCGCCTATGGCGATCATCCCATAGACAAGCGCTGAGAAAGCACCAAAGGTAAAATAAGCATCTGTTTCATTAAAGCCTAAATAGCGAATGAAAAACAAGGTAAGAATGCCTTGCATGGTATAGTAACCATAGCGCTCCCAGATCTCGAGCATAAAAATCATATGGAAAGCACGGGGTTGTTTACGAAACAGAGAAAGCATCGATCACCTTGACGCCCTAAATGAATAGCTAAAACGCTATACTAGTTCAAAATGAAATGCAAATAACAGATTTTAAACAGTTTTTGCTTCGAGATTTGATTTGAAATCCATGTCTGGTAGAGGAGGTACACAGTAATTTAAAGCGTGCAGGGGTTGGACAAAATGAGCCGGCTGAGAATCCAAACCAGTGACTCCCCTTGCGATTAAAACCCAGGTTAATGGCCGATAGCTTAATAATTTATCCTCTTCCTCTTTAGCCACCTCACCATTGCACAAGGCGTCATTAAGTATCTGCAATGCTCGATTGGTGTGGGTGAAATAATCAAGGAAAATTTTTATATCTTCTTCGCTGGCTTGATGGGCTTGAGTATAGCTAGCCATCTCGCTAAAAAAATATATGATTTTGGGTACATCGCTTCTTTCTAGGTAGTCCGATAGATTGTTATCAATTTGTTTTAATCTTCTAAGATGTTGCTCTTGTTCGCTGGATTTTTTTTCCTCTTTCATTCCAGATAGCGTCAGCATTGCTATGCTCGTCGAGGCAAGACTTTTATCGTATTCCAGCCCATTATCCTCAAGCTGACCTATCTGAGTAATCTCCATAGCTGACTTAGCCCTAAATTTTTCAATGACAATCGGAACGAGGAGATAGGTCAGTAAGCCGATAAGATATAAACCACTCGTCGCAGCACTTATCGCGAAAAGGACTAAGCCAATATGGGGAAAAAAAATAGCTAAAGCTAAACCAATCACTGCTACAATAGCTAAGGCCATACCAACCTTTTTATCCCGTACAGCGCTCCCACTTAAATCCTTCATCAGTTGCATGTTTTCAAATTGCTTGTCATACAACTTTTGTAATTTTTCTTTTCGCCGCTGCAATTTAGTTTGCATTTTTTTAATCTGCTTCACGTAATCAGGATAATTTGCTACTTCTCCTGGATCATTAAGTAAAACAGATAATCGCTGCGCTTTTTCTACCAGATTTTGTAACTGCGACTCAGCCCTCTCGATATCTATAGTGCCCTGAATCAAGGCTTGCTTCGTTTGGGAACGATCGTAAAAATGTTTGACCAAAATAAAAACGCTAACCGCCAAGGCAAGGGATCCTGCGCATAATGCTATAATAGGTGCTACTGGGACAGGAGCTAATACGCCAGCTAAAGCTAAGCCTAAAACAACAGCAGAATAAAGCCATCGCCCTGCATGCGATAAAGTAATTGGTAACGGGCAGCCTAAAAGCCAAGCAGCATAAAACATCAAGGGAATACGGATAAAATCAATAAAGGCAATGATCACGCCAGCAACGCGAAAACCCGAGTTGATTGAACCTGCTAATTCCCTTCCTTCGATATAAGCCAATTTACTAATGGCTACGCCTGTTCCATCAACACTGCGTAAGAAACCAGAAAGGAAGGGAACTTTTTTAAATAACGCAATCGTTAAAACATCTTCAGGCGGTGGGTTAAACTGAAAACTAACCGGCTCTTGCATTTCTAAAGCTTGCTGGCGTGCTAATAAAAGCTCAGTCTCTGTCAATTCGAAACTCATAGGCTCTATCTCAGAGTTTTCTCTTGGCTCTAACTTACTTCTACTCATTCACAAGTACCGAAACATCATATTGCTGCGCAATTATACCACAACTTGCGAGAACAGTAGTCTTATAGTGCTCTCACTGACTCTTCTATCCTTGATTTGTATCCATCATTATTTTAAAGCTTGTGCCACTACAGAGAGATTCCTCTGCTATGCTCGAGATAGCGTGGCGTGGGGAGTTGCGGTTTTTTAATGAATTTTTCTGATAAAAACTGCTTGCCAGCTCCCTGTTTTGTCAACTATATTGCCCTAATCCCCCAAGAAAAATAAATTGACATGGCTAGTAGAAAAGCTCTTTTTTTGGCCGGAGGTGGAGCACGTGGCGCTTATCAAGCAGGAGTGTTGAAAGCCATTGGCCATATCTTACAAGTGAAAACGATTCCGTTTGAAATGATTAGCGGCGTCAGTGTTGGCTGCCTGAATGCTGCAGTGCTTGCTGAAATGGCACATGACTTTCCCACAGGATTGGAAAAACTTGAAGCGATGTGGGCGGAGATTCATTGCCATCACATTTTTAATGCCTCTAATTACGCACTTTCTAAATCAGTTCTCCGAAATATGAGTCATTTAATCGTCAGACAACGCCAATCAGGCAATCTACTGGATACTAGTCCTTTACGTGAATTCATCACTTCAAACATTGATTTTAATTTGATTGAAACCAACATCGCTGATCACCATTTGGAAGCCATGGAGGTCATCAGCCACTGCTATGAAACCCAACAGACGATTTCTTTTTATCGTCATGATTTTGCTGGGTTTGAAGATTGGCACTATCCACGGCATGTCAGTCAACAAACTAGCCTGAAGATGGAGCATATTCTCGCATCGAGCGCGTTGCCGCTCTTCTTTCCCACCGTCAATATTGACGGCTTTCATTATGGTGACGGCAGTATCGGTTTGGTTTCGCCCCTACGCGGGGCCTTACGTCTTCAGGTTGAAAAAATTCTTATCTTGGGTACGCGCCAATTACCGGTGTTCCATGATCCCGATCAATTACGCAACGGTGAAATTGGCTTTGCCCATATTCTCGGTGGGATGTTAAATGGTTTATTTCTCGATAATCTTGATCGTGATATTGAAATGGTCAATCGCATGAATGACATTGCTCGTCTATTATCTATGTGGAAAAAACGCCGCTCTCCCTGGCGTCCCATTGAAACACTTCATTTAAGACCAAGTATCGATATCGCTGACATTGCTCAAGCACAATACGCAACCATGCCTGCTTTGCTGCGTTTTTTACTGAATATTTTGGGTGCTAAAAATAAATCAGGCGATCTACTCAGCTTTTTATTATTCGAACCTGGCTTTACTCGCGAGCTTCTTGATTTAGGTTATCAGGACACGATTACCTCAGCCGATCAAGTTAACAAATTCTTTGCCAATTAGAATTAAAAATAGCGTGAATAAATGGCTAAATAGGTACCGTCATTTTCCATGGCATTCAAAGCGCTATTGATGCGAGCAATGAGTGGGCCTGAATTGAGATTAGCCATAATCCCATAGCCCAGACCAAAGGGTATTGCTGGACCAACTAGCTTAAACACCGTGGGATTGCTATTAACCCAATAGGACGCACTGATAAAGTCAAACATGATAAAGTCAACTTTTTGATCGGCCAAGTCTTGCAACATATCTTGTTGCTTACTGTATTCAATGACCTGAACGTTTTGAAAGCTCGTTTCTAGAATCATTTTATAGACAGTACCTGCTTCAATAGCAACGCGTTTGCCATTGACCGTGTTAATGTCCATACCCGAATTGACGGTGGTAAATAATTGGGCTTTGGTTTGTAAATAGGGTTGGCTAAATAAAAAATATTTGAGTCGTTCTCGGGTAATAAAAAAACCATCAATGCCTAAATCAACTTTTCCTGCTGCCACTGCTTTCATTATGTCGGCGAAGGTCATGGGTTCAAAGACACAAGTTGCATGAATCCGGCGACAAACCTCGTTGACAAGATCAATTTCAAAACCAGTAAATACATTATCCTTTGTCGCTTGACTTTCCATCGGCGGGTCAAAAGGTGAAGTGCCCACAACTAGTCTTTCAGCATAGGAGCTTGAGCATATCAAACAAGAGATCAGCAGTGCTACTAGTATCCTCATAAAGCAAATTCCTTATTATGCGCAGTTCGTAGTTTGTAATCACTTCTCAAAGTCTAGTCAATCAAAATCGAACTAGCTGTTTTTTCTTAATTGATGTAAAACGGCGCGAGCATCAGGTCGCAGACCATGCCAAATTAAGAATGCTTCCGCTGCCTGCTCCACCAGCATACCCAAACCATCTACTCCCGCAATTTTCTGTTCATGTGCCCATTCCACGAAGGGGGTATGCGCTTGAAGATTGTAAGCGAGGTCATAGCAAACTGTAGTTGATTTTAATAGCGAAGGCGCTAATTGTAGTTTCTCCTCAGCTAAACTTGCTGAGGTTGCATTGATGATTAAATCAAAATGGCCGGTTAATTCTGATAAAGAACTGCATTTTATTTGCGCAAAATCCGCTTTTAAGCGCTTCGCATTATCTTCGCTGCGATTAACAATAACGAGTTGGGCTATCCCTGCTTCTAATAAAGGATTAATAATTCCTCTGGCAGCACCTCCTGCTCCAAGGATAAGCACTTGTTTGTCTGCTAGATTAAGATAATGAGAAAGATCCCTGATTAATCCAATGCCATCGGTATTATCCGCATGTAATTGCCCCTCCTGCATCCATAGTGTATTGGCCGCTTTAGCTTGCTGGGCACGAAGTTTAGCAACAGCTGCCATGGCAAAAGCCCGTGGCTTAAAGGGAAGGGTGATATTTAACCCCTTCCCTCCTTGGGTAAAAAATTGAGCGACGCATGTTTCAAAATCACCCTCAGGCACTAAGATTTTTTCATAACTTAATCTGATGCCTGTTTGCTCAGCAAATTGCTGATGGATAAAAGGCGATAAGCTATGAGCGATAGGATTTCCCATGACGGCAAAATGATTTGTCATGCTTAATCCACCAAACTTTTCTCAACCACCTCACCTAAATCTCGCGATAAATCGAGTACCGCAAGTTGCTTAAGCTGCTCTTTCATGAACTGCTGCCGAGCCGAATCAAAACGACGCCAGCGCGTAAACGGCGTGGCTAAACGGGCGGCAATTTGCGGATTTATTTTATCCATTTGCTCTAAAATCTCGCGCAAGAAGACATAACCACTACCATCAGCAGCATGAAAATGACGGGGATTAGCTTGGCAGAAAGCACCGATTACCGCACGCACCTTATTAGGATTTTTCATGCTAAATGCAGGATGCTTAATTAACGTTTTGACCCGTGCTAAGCTGTCCTTTAATTCACTAGTGGCCTGAATAGAAAACCATTTATCAAGGACCAAGTCATTTTGCGACCATTGGCGATAAAAATTGTCAATGGCCTGCTCTCTTGCCGTGCCTTGCGAACAATTATTTAAAGCAGCAAAACTGGCAATTTGATCCGTCATGGTCTTCGCCTTGATAAATTGCTGTTGGCAAATATTTAGAGTATGGGCTTCATCCGCTTTCATCATTAATCCAAGACAAACATTGCGTAACTTCCTTTTGCCATAGGCTTTTGCGTACATACCATGGTCCTCTTCTTGCCAAAGAGCCAGATACATCATCTCTAAATATTCGTAAAGCTGTTTGCCTAATTCAACACGGAAAAAATCTCGGGCTTTCTCTACCCTATCCACATCCACAGAGGTCAAGGTAGCGGCTACTTCTTCAAAGCCTGGAGGGGTTAGTAAATCGGCTCGTAGAGCATAATCAAGGGATTCATCCTCTAAAACATGACGATAAGCATCAACTAATGCCTGAGGAATAGTCCATTTATTGATGGGAGTATTGAAATAATGATTGATGCAATCCAGAGCTAAGCGCTGGGCGGCGTCCCATTTTGCATAGCCATTAGACTCAAAGCGCAGCAAAGAAAGCAACTCGTCTTGGCTTAGCTGGCGCTTTAGCTTCACTGGAGCAGAAAAATCACGCAATAAGGAAATAATGGGTTTGGCCGTCAGACCAGAAAAATGAAAACTTTGTTGCGCTTCCCGCAGCCCTAAAACTTCTTGCTTAAGCGGCAATGAGTTACCTTTTTCATCAAATAAGGCAATGCGAATAGGAATATGAAAGGGTTTTTTCTCTTTACATTCCGGCGTTGGGGGGCAAGATTGCGTCAGGGTTAGTTCGAGATTACCTGAGTCATACTCAGTGGCTACCTGAATTTCTGGAGTACCGGCTTGACTGTACCAAAGTTTAAACTGCGTCAGATCTACTTTATTCGCATCTTCCATCGCGGCCACAAAATCATCGATGGTTACCGCCTGGCCATCATGACGTTTAAAATATAAGTCCATACCCCGGCGAAACCCCTCTTTGCCGAGCAAGGTATGTTGCATCCGAATAACTTCAGCACCTTTGTTATAAACCGTTGCCGTATAGAAGTTGTTGATTTCTTGATAAGACTCAGGTCTTACCGGATGCGCCATGGAGCCAGCATCTTCTGGAAATTGCGTGTTGCGCAGCACCTTAACGTCTGCAATACGATTGACGTCACGGGAATTCATATCACGTGAAAACTCTTGATCACGAAAGACAGTCAATCCTTCTTTTAAACTTAATTGAAACCAATCACGGCAAGTGACACGATTACCTGTCCAATTATGAAAATATTCATGGCCGATAACACCTTCCACATCGGCAAAATCTTGATCGGTTGCCGTATCCGGCCGCGCAAGGATGTATTTGGAATTGAACAGATTTAAACCCTTATTTTCCATTGCCCCCATATTAAAATCACTGACAGCGACGATCATATAAATGTTTAAATCATATTCGCGACCAAACTCTTCTTCATCCCAGCGCATCGCATTCTTCACCGACTCCATGGCATGGGCGCATTTGTCTTCATTACCTGGTTCAACATAAATTCTTAAATCCACGGTTTTACCAGAGCAGGTGGTGAATTTATCTTGGACACAAGCGAGATCACCGGCAACCAAAGCAAATAAATAAGAAGGCTTTTTGAAAGGATCTTTCCATTTGACCCAATGACGATCATGGTCTAAATCGCCAGAATCAATCAAATTTCCATTAGAAAGAAGTACAGGATATTTGTTTTTGTCCGCAGAAATGCACGTAGTATAGGTTGCCAAAACATCAGGTCTGTCGAGATAGAACGTAATTCTGCGAAATCCTTCGGCCTCACACTGCGTGCAAAAAAGTTGATGAGACCGGTAAAGACCAGACAATTGCGTGTTATCTTGCGGGCGAATGCGTGTCACTATTTCGAGAGTAAACGCCTCAGGGCAATTTTCTATAATTAAGTCATCTTTCTCTAAGCGATAGTCCTTTTTAGAAAGTTGTTTGTTATTCATCGCTATGCTGATAAGCTCTAATTCATCACCATAAAGATGCAGTTCGCCGGCACGTTGACGATGTAATTGCATGCGATTTTTAACCAAAGCATGGTCATCATGCAAATCAAAATCGAGGTCAATCGTATCCACTGTAAAATTAGGGGGCTGATAATCTTTGCGATATATGGTTTTTTTCTCTGGCATGAACATTGCTCCATCTTAAAAAAACTACAACATTAGTAATTTACTGATTTTTTTAATTGCATATGGGTTATACTAAAACTAAAAGAATCAAAAGAGTAGTAGAAAAACATAAGTAAAGGGGAAGGCTTATGAACACAAATGAATTTTTGGCGAACTATACAAAACGCTTTATTGACGATAAAGCCGAAGAATTAAGTCTAGATGAATACCTAGAATTATGTCGTTCTGATCCTTCTGCCTATGCGAATCCAGCTGAGCGCTTATTAATGGCAATCGGCGAACCTGAAATGGTTGATACTCGCCATGACCCAATACTCTCGCGTATTTTTTCTAATAAAATCATACCTCGCTATTCAGTTTTTGATGAATTTTATGGCATGGAAGAGCCTATCGAACAGATTGTTGGCTTTTTAAAACACGCGGCTCAAGGTCTTGAAGAAACCAAACAAGTACTTTATTTGCTGGGTCCGGTGGGCGGCGGTAAATCATCGCTAGCGGAAAAGTTAAAAGATTTAATGGAAAAAATTCCCTTCTATGCGATAAAAGGTTCACCCGTTTTTGATTCACCGCTTTCATTATTTAACCCGGATGAGGATGGCGAATTATTACTTGAGCGCTTCAACATCCCGACCCGGCATTTACGTTATGCCATGTCACCCTGGGCTGTTAAACGTTTACATGAATACAACGGTGACATTAGTCAGTTTCGCGTGGTCAAAGTTAAACCGTCCCGCATGAAGCAAATTGCTGTCGCCAAAACAGAGCCAGGCGATGAAAATAATCAAGATATTTCCTCTCTAGTCGGTAAAGTCGACATACGGAAATTGGAAGAGTTTTCTCAAGATGACCCCGATGCCTATAGTTATTCTGGTGGTCTCTGCCGCGCAAACCGCGGTTTGCTTGAATTCGTTGAAATGTTCAAAGCGCCAATTAAAGTCTTGCATCCGCTACTAACAGCGACTCAAGAAGGGAACTATAACGCGACGGAAGGCTTATCGGGCTTACCTTTCGAGGGAATTATCGTTGCCCACTCTAACGAATCAGAATGGCAAACCTTCCGCAATAATAAAAACAACGAAGCGTTTATCGACCGTATTAACATTGTTAAAGTACCTTATTGTCTACGCGTTAGCGAAGAATTGCGTATCTATCAAAAATTACTAGATAACAGTTCGTTGAAAGATGCACCCTGCGCACCTGGTACACTGGATATGCTGGCCCAATTTTCCGTATTGACTCGTTTAAAAGAACCCCAAAACTCAAGCATTTATTCCAAAATGCGCGTTTATAATGGTGAATCACTCAAAGATACTGATCCTAAAGCAAAATCCTATCAAGAATACCGTGATTTTGCCGGTGTGGATGAAGGGATGAGCGGCATCTCAACTCGTTTTGCTTTCAAAATTTTATCGAAGGTTTTCAACTTTGATCATTCTGAAGTCGCCGCTAACCCTGTTCATTTGCTCTATGTGTTAGAACGTCAAGTTGAACAAGAGCAATTCCCACAAGAGTTGCATGAAAAATATTTAACCTTTATTAAAGAGCATCTAACACCCAAATACGTTGATCTCATTGGTAAAGAAATTCAAACCGCCTATCTTGAGTCTTACTCAGAATATGGCCAAAACATTTTTGACCGTTACATTACCTACGCAGATTTTTGGATTCAAGATCAAGATTATCGCGACCCAGATACAGGTGAAATCTTTGATCGTCCATCACTCAACTTAGAGCTTGAGAAAATAGAAAAACCAGCAGGAATTTCTAATCCTAAGGATTTTCGTAATGAAGTAGTGAATTTTGTCCTTAGAGCTCGAGCCAATAATAATGGTAAAAATCCGGTATGGAACAGCTATGAAAAATTAAAATCGGTCATCGAGAAGAAAATGTTTACCAATACCGAAGACTTATTACCGGTGATTTCTTTCAATGCTAAAGCATCTGAAGACGATAAGAAGAAACACGAAGAATTCATTGCGCGAATGGTCGATAAAGGCTATACCCGTAAACAAGTCAGGCTATTGTGCGAATGGTATCTGCGGGTTAGAAAATCACAATAATCACTTCACTGACTTTAGCGGGCGCTGAATAAGGACGGAGGTTTATGTCGCAACTGATAGATAGACGGCAGAATGCAGGTAAGAAAAGCACAGTCAATCGCCAACGCTTCCTGCGCCGTTACAAAAGTCAAATCAAACGCGCAGTATCCGAGGCAGTAGGTAAACGAAGTATTACAGAAATTGATCAAGGAGAACAAATCAGTATCCCTGCCAAAGATATCTCAGAACCGCGATTTCATCGCGGTCAGGGCGGGCGAATTGAGCGGATTTTACCTGGCAACGATGAGTTTATAACAGGCGACCGAATTAAACGCCCCTCTGATGGCAGCGGTGGTAGCGGCAGTCAGGCCAGTGACACAGGCGAAGGCGAAGATGATTTTGTTTTCGAACTGTCACGTGAAGAATTCCTTGAATTATATTTTGAAGACTTAGAACTTCCTGATTTGGTCAAAAAAGAATTAGCGCGCCTCACCACGTTTAAAACCGTGCGAGCTGGAGTGAGTACCAGCGGTATTCCTGCCAACATCAACGTCGTTCGCTCCATGCGGCAAGCCGCGGGACGACGAATGGCCTTAGCCTCTCCTTATAAACGACAATTACGCGAGGCCGAGGAAGAGTTAAAACAACTAGAAGCCACGCCTAATCCCGACAACGTCGATTTAATGCGTTTACAACGGGACATCGAATTTTTGAAAAAGAAAATCAATACCGTGCCTTTTATCGACACAATAGATCTTCGTTATAATAACCGCATTCGCATTCCAGCCCCCTCAACCCAAGCCGTGATGTTTTGTGTCATGGATGTATCAGGTTCCATGGATGAGGCGAAAAAGGATGTGGCGAAACGTTTTTTTATTTTGCTCTATCTTTTTCTGACCAAAAACTATGAGAAAATTGAGCTCGTTTTTATCCGTCACCATACTTCGGCAAAAGAAGTGAATGAAGAAGAGTTTTTCTATTCTCGTGAAACAGGTGGAACCGTCGTTTCAAGTGCCCTGGAATTATTGCATAACATCATTGAAGCACGTTATCCGCCAGCTTCTTGGAATATTTACGTTGCTCAAGCCTCGGACGGCGATAATTGGAATGCGGATTCACCGTATTGCCAAGAACTTCTGCAAGAAAAAATTATGCCTTTACTGCAATATTTTGCCTATATCGAAATTATGCCTCGACACCACCAAAGCCTATGGGAAGTTTATCAGCAAGTGAAAAATAACTATCCAAATTTCGCTATGGAAAATATTGATAATGTCTCTGATATTTATCCTGTGTTTCGCGAATTATTTAAGAGGAAGACAGAATGAGGAGAAAAAAACCTTTGTCGACTGGTGCTGAGTGGACCTTCGAGCTTATCCAAGCCTATGACAAAGAAATTGCCGAGCTTGCAAAAGACTTCAAATTAGACACTTATCCTAATCAGATTGAAGTAATCTCCGCTGAACAAATGATGGATGCTTATGCCTCGGTGGGAATGCCAATCGGCTATCATCACTGGTCCTTCGGTAAACATTTTGTGGGCGTCGAGAAAAGTTATAAACGCGGACAAATGGGTTTAGCTTACGAATTAGTGATTAACTCCAATCCCTGTATTTCCTATCTTATGGAAGAAAATACTATGGCGATGCAAGCTTTAGTCATTGCTCACGCTTGCTATGGCCATAATTCTTTCTTTAAAAACAATTATCTCTTTAAAATGTGGACCTCTGCCGATGCCATCATTGATTATTTGGTTTTTGCAAGAAATTATATTAGTGAATGTGAAGAGCGCTTTGGCATTGATGAGGTGGAAACGATCCTTGATGCTTGCCATGCCTTGATGAATTATGGCGTAGATCGCTACAAGCACCCCACGAATTTATCCATGCAGGAAGAAAAAATTCGCCAACAGAATCGTGAAATTTATTTGCAATCACAGGTTAATGAGTTGTGGCGTACCATTCCTAAAGGCAAGCAGATCGATGAAAATGGGCGTAAAAAACGCTTTCCTGAAGAACCACAAGAAAATATCCTTTATTTTATTGAAAAGAATGCGCCTTTATTAGAATCCTGGCAACGTGAAATTGTGCGAATTGTTCGCAAAATAGCGCAGTACTTTTATCCTCAAGGTCAAACTAAAGTGATGAACGAGGGCTGGGCCTGTTTTTGGCACTATACCCTCTTGCATGGGCTTTATGATAAGGGGCTAGTCACTGATGAGTTTATGTTGGAAGTGCTGCAAAGTCATACCAATGTAATTATGCAACCTTCCTTTAATAGCCCTTATTTTAGCGGCATCAATCCCTACACCTTGGGCTATCATATGATGCAGGACATCAAACGCATTTGTGAAAATCCCAGCGACGAAGATAAACATTGGTTCCCTTATTTAGCGAATAGTAATTGGCTTACGAGTCTTGACCTTGCCATGCGCAATTTTAAAGATGAAAGTTTTATTGCTCAATATTTATCACCTCGTTTAATCAGAGAATTGAAGTTATTTCATATTGTCGATGACGATAAAAATCCGGACTTAATGGTCGGGGCAATTCATGATGAGCATGGCTATCAAATCATTCGTGAAGCCTTGTCGCGACAATACAATCTCGGTTATCTCGAACCTGATATCCAAGTGTATGCGGTAGACATAGAAGGCGATCGCTCATTAACCCTGCAATACGTGCAACATAATCGCGTACCTCTGGGTGAAAATACACAAGAAGTGCTTAAACATCTTTATAGTTTATGGAAATTTCCAGTGACTCTCCAGGCAATAGACCTGCAAGGGCAAATTACTGGCGAATACCATTGTCCCGCTTTGCCCGCCGGGAAAACGGCCGCGAAGGATGCGCCTACAACTTAACAAACAGCTATCCTTGCTGGCAAAAAATACATTTTCTCCGCTTTGCAATGTTGTTTATAACATTTCAAAGCGGAACGCTTGATAAGAAGGTGTTTCGTAGGGGTGAGCCTTTTTTAAAGCCGCAACAGCAGCCTGGATTTGTTCTTCAGTACAGGTAATTTCTACTTTATATTCAGCTACCCTTTCGAGTTGATTGACGTTTCCAATAAAAGCCTGGCTGCCAGCTAATGGCATAAATTGCCCCTCACCCAAGGTTTGCCAGGCACAATGCTGATAATGGCCAATACTCCCTGCCCCTGTAGCAAAGATAGCATTCTTAACAATTTCCAAATGCGCTTCTGGAACAAAAAAACACAGCATATACATTGGTATCACCTAGACCCTCGGCGGGTTCCTTGATAAAAAGATCCTGAGCTGAGCTGGCTTCAGCTCAGCGCTCCGCTCCAACCACGAGGCCTTGATGGACATTCCTTTTTATTTTTATCGCCGTTGCTAACTTTTCCAATAAATATTCCGTTTCTTCCCACGAAATACAAGCATCGGTAATGCTTTTTCCATAAACAAGTTCATTTACATTTTTTAAAGGTTGGTTCCCTTCAAGTAAATTACTCTCCAGCATAATTCCAGCAATCCCTTGGCTATTATTTTCAATTTGCTGACAAATATTATCAACAACTATACGCTGATTAACATAATTTTTTTGACAATTTCCATGGCTGCAATCAACAACTAACTTAGGACTTAATCCATTGTTTGAAGTTGCATTAAATGTTTGTAAAACGCAGTCTTCATCATAATTAGCACCACGGTATGATCCACGTAAAACAACATGAGAATCTTCATTACCACTTGTTTCAATAATTACCGCTTCCCCCTTTTCATTAATATCCAAAATATGATGAGTTTGTCTCGCTGAATAAACAGCATTAACAGCAACTTGTATATTTCCATCCGTATTATTTTTAAATCCAATTGCCATTGGTAAACCGGATGCTAATGCACGGTGGATTTGTGATTCTGAAGTTCTTGCACCAATTGCCCCCCAACTTATAAAATCGCTGATATATTTATGTATGAATGGATCAAGAAATTCTGTCCCGGCAGGCACTTTCATTTCAGTCATTTGAAGTAATAATTCTCTCGCCATCCTCAACCCATCGTTAATAGCATAAGATTCATTTAAATAAGGATCATTAATAAAACCCTTCCAGCCAACTGAGGTTCGCGGTTTTTCGAAATACACGCGCATGATGATAAGTAACTCTTGTTTATGGCGCTCTATCGCTTTTTTTAATAATTCAGCAAAATGCAACGCTAAGTTCGTATCGTGAATGGAACAAGGGCCTACTATGGCTATTAAACGATCATCTCTGTTATGAATAATGTTATTAATCTGCCGTCTTATCTCTTCAATAAAATAAGCATCATTTTTCATAAGTGGTAGTTGCTGCATTAATGTAGCAAAACTAATGAGAGAATGGCAATTTGTAATCCTCAGATTTGAATATTTTTTTTCTTTCATAAAAACCTCACAACAGTAAAAAATTACTCAATATCTATCAATAAGTTATGCTTCCTAATCCAATGATAATTAGGATAACAAAACTGGTAAATTGGCTATCTGTGATGCCCCCGTCATCAACTGTGTTAATATCCGATCAGGATCATTGCCTTCAGACGCTGAACAATTTTCTAGCGAAGCTACTGCAAATAATGCAGCTTTACCCGTTTCTATAGAACCATAGGTTTCATCAACAGCAAGTGCTTGAGCCCCATGCAAGGTAGCGCAGGCTAAGTAATTTTGCGGCGAAATATTTTCACCAACCTTATTATGCATATCCCAGGCAGCTTGCATTTCCTCCCAAATTGAAAGTGAAGGACAACTCGCCAAGCTGTCGGTCCCTAAACAAACTTTGATGCCTGAATCTAAAAATTCTGCTAATCGAAAACGCCCATTCATTAACTGCGTATTACTACGAGGACAGTGCACCACGGCTATGTGTTTGCGTCGCAAAAGTTTGATGTCATCCGTCGTTGCCTGAACACCATGAATAAGCAATGGCCGAGCATCAAGCACCTTAAGCTGGTGTAGATAAGTAATAGGAGAACAGCCTGGAATAGTAAAAGGTTGCCGTGGCCAGCCAGCCATTTGGTAAAGTTTATCAGGTATCGCCCCACTACCATCAAAAAGAAATTGAGTTTCATCCAATGATTCTGCAACGTGAATCGATAAAGGAACCTTATTCGATTGGCACCAACGAGCCGTGCTGGCTAATAATTCGGGCGATGTTGTAAATGGTGTATGTAAAGATAAGCCAAATCGTATGCTAGTTTCTTTAAAACATGTTTGCCATAAAGTGAGTTTTTGTTGCGCGTTTTTAAGAATAATTGGTGCTTTTTCAGGGTCTACACCCAAAAGCTCATAATAGACAATACCCGATAAACTATCTTGTGCTAATTGTTCAACGCTGCTATCAACTGTTGCAATATCACCTACAGCGGCTGTTACAAAAGATTTGACCATGTTAATACCCTGTTCTGCGGAACTAACAAAATCCTCTTGCGATAAAGCCTTTCGTGCTTTGACTAAAGATAAGATCCAATCCACAAAGGGTGTATTTTCAGGAATTGCATTTACAAGTGATGTAAGCTCAAGATGAGTATGTGCATTAATCGCGGCTGGCAAAATAACACTCTCACCTAAATCAAAAACTTCGCTATACGTGAATGATTTTCGTATATCCTGCCATGTTCCAACAGCCTCTATACGGTCATCACTAACAATGATGGCACCATTATGAATGGGTGGTGCGCTCACCGGAAAAATAAATTTAGCTCGCAATAGCTTGCGATTATCACTAATAATTCCCATTAAATTATTCCTTGCTTGTAGACAGTACATCCATGAACGGACTAACGGAAAAAACAGCTTTGCCTACACCTGCTTCACCATAACCAGGTGGTGGACCAAGACCATAGTAATTCACTTTATCCCTGTATTCCTCGAGTAGCCGTAAATGATACTCAAGCGGCGCCCCATCCGGGTTTGTGTCACCTAAAGGTGTCATTGGCTCAGGACACCAAGTTGTGAAGCGAGGGGCAATACCTTTCGACATGAAAAAATCCAACCCTTCTGCTGTTGAACGAATGGCTGATTCAACATCTTTGTATCCGTATGGAGCAGCCATCTCTATTCCTGCAACAAAATTAGGGATAATATTACTGGGCTCAAAGACTTCTGTTGCATCAATAATACGTCGAATCCAATTTTCCCTACCTATGTATCGCTGTTTTCCTGGACAAAACTTTGCAAAAAGTTCGGGATCCCAAATTTCATAATTGGGATGGTAAATTTGTGCACCTGCGTCCTTTAATGTTTTCACATCTTTGACGGGCCATGCCTGTGCTACTATCTTAGCAATCCAGCGTTTTGGAAATCGTTCCTGAATTGCTTTTATATACTGCGCATAGAATTCAACTTCATTTTTCCCTTGTAGACTTGAGGTCACACTTCCACCGGTGAGAGTATAAGCATAACTGGACGTATCGCTTTCCATGACAACTTCCAATGCGGCTAATATGTCCTCGATACTTTTAATGCCGGTATAAGGCCTCTTTTCTTTAATTTGTTGACGATAATTGTTATTAATGTCGCAATATTGGCATTCTTCTTTTTTGCCAAAATACTGACAGATGCGAAATACGGTTAGATAAAGCAAGTATCCCCACTCAATAGAAGGTGCCAACTCAGCGACAGGTCGACCGTCTGCTAATTTTTTTCCGTAGTAAGCGGGCATTTCGCGAAAATACACTTGTGCAAGCATCTCTTCACCTGCATATAACCATAATTCATCGTCTACACGTGTCACACGATAGATGGAAGCCGGATTCAAACGAACAGAAATAATCGTGCGCTGCAAATTATATTTTCCACCAAATAAAGCTATTTCTTCAGGAGCGCGCCACTTAGGAACATCATCTAATTCTTTTTGGGTGACCATATCAAAAGAAAAAATAAAGTAGGATTTAGGCTGATGTTTAACAGTGTCCGTATCTCGTCCGTCAACAAGTGTATCAGTATCGAAATTTAATCCTTTACGCAAAATATCGGCCTTAATAATAGCTTCTTTAGGTAATGAATCATGCGCATTAAAGTGTTCTTCTAATCGAATATTGTCAATCATAAGCGTTATCCTATTAATTAAATTTTATTCGCTAATTCTGCGCTCGACTTTCCTGTGAAAAATTGAACGAAAAGTTAGCTAGAGTCGCAAAGAAATTTAATGTTTTCCCAACGAAAACCTGCCACAGTTAACTCTAAAAATATTTTTAACCCACATAGATGCTTAAGGGTTAATTCATAGCTAATGTTTTTAAGATAATCTTTACAAGCAGAGTAGGGTAAATTGGTCTTTTGCATTTCTAATTTCGCCAATTCATCTAATGATATTTTTCCATAGCTTTTCGACTCATATAACAGTGACAAACACTCTGAATCTATCACCTGCTTTGCAATTTCTCGCCTCACTGCCCAAACACTATACACAAATGGATAATGTAACCAGTTGTTCCATTCTTGACCTAAATCATACATATAGGGAGTTCGCCCCCCAAAGGATCTTCTTAAGATACCCTCTTTAAATGCAGAGTCCCCAATAATCAAAGCAGCACTGTTTTCGTTAAGCATGACATCAAGGTTGGATTTTGATACGACAAATTGAGGGTTTATTTTGTATTTTTCATGACATAGTAACTTTAATAAGCCAACTGATGTTGCAGATTGATTAGTGATGGCAATATTGCGACCATCTAATTGATCCCAGCGATGATAATGTGAAAACAATAATACACTTCGAACAGGACCTGATGATGAAACCGAAAAATTTGGCAATAAGAGCCATTTATCACAATGACAGCCAAATGCAAAACTTGAGACATTTGCAATATCGACGCGACCATTTAGCAGTGCTGAATTAATTTGAGTTGGCACACCTTTGATGATCTTTATTCCATAATTTTTTTGTAAATTTTTTTCTTTCAATAATAAGCCAACGATAGGATGATTAATGAAATAGTCAATTATTCCGAGATTTATTTTATTATTTTTTGCTTTATCAATTAAATAATTATCAATCAAAGTATGAGATTTTTCAGTTGTTTTATAAGATTGAATCCTGTGAGCCATTACCTAATCCTCAACTAGCTAAAACCATACAACAAAACACAAAATGGTAACGCTAAAAATAATAACCATATTAATTAAAAATATAGATAAATTTTTCAAAAAAACAACTTAGATTTTAATCTTATAAATATTTGAAAATATCAATACGGAAAACATCTTCAGTCCATATATTTTATTTTATTGAAAAAAAACATGGAGCTTATGTGAATTATTAAGCTCAATAACTTATTATTATTTGCTTTTTTTTGTTAACTTTAAGGCTAAATTAAATAAAAATTATCGCGTATGAAATATTCATGTACTATAATTTTTATGGATTGATAGCAGTAGGAGTAAGGAGCAGTTATGACTACAACATCCTTATACGGAGAAATTTTAAACACGGAGAGAATAACCCCAAAACAAGCCTTAAAGATAATAGAAGTAATGCCATCAGAAGAATTATATGAGTTAGGCAATGCAGTACGTCAGCGAAATAAACCAGATAACGTCGTCACCTATGTCATAGACAGAAATATCAATTACAGTAACGTTTGTGCGTCAGTATGCAACTTCTGCGCTTTTTTTCGCAAGCCTGGTGCACCAGATGCTTATGTGCATAGCTACGAAGAAATTTACCAAAAAGTAGAGGAAATGCTTGAGTTAGGCGGCAGTGGTGTTCTAATGCAGGGTGGTTTGCATCCCAATCTTCCTTTTGAGTATTACTTAAACATGTTAAGGCAATTAAAATCACGTTATGGCATACATTTACATTGTTTTTCGCCGCCAGAAATTGATAACTTCGCGAAAATTTACAATTTAAGCTTAGAAGAAGTCTTAATCCAATTAAAAGAAGCTGGCCTTGATTCTGTACCCGGTGCAGGCGCAGAAATTCTTGTTGATGAATTTAGGAAAAAAAGGCGCAGTAAATGTACAGGCGAAGAATGGTTACAAGTCATGCGCGTTGCGCATAAACTCAATATACCAACCACAGCAACTATGATGTTTGGTATGGGTGAAAAAATTGAGCATCGCATTGACCATTTAGAAAAATTAGCTACATTACAAGATGAAACAGGAGGATTTATTTCTTTTATTCCTTGGACCTTGCAACCTGATAATACGGCTATTGGTAAAATTTATCCAGACCGTGTGCCACCAGAAGAGTATTTGCGATGGTTTGCTTTATCAAGGATTTATTTGCAAAAAATTCCTAATTCCCAAGTGTCTTGGTTAACGCAAGGGTTAGATGTAGGTAAAAAAGCATTGCACTGTGGTGCTAATGATTTAGGTAGTATTATGATTGAAGAAAATGTTATTTCACAAGCCGGCGCCAATCATAAAGCGACCGAGAGCATGTTACGCCATGCGATTGAAGACGAGGGCTACGTCCCTATTAAAAGGAACGCCGCTTACCTCCGCTTAGATCAATAAAATACCCTTGGCAAAACCAGTCTAATAAATGTTGGGCCAAGGCCCAACACTAAGCATCAACAAAATTAAGCAGATCTTCAACAACATCGAAACAAAGCTCGTCGTACTGCTCCAAATCTTGGTTTTCTTGGCGAATCGCTTGCATTTTGCGAATGGTTTCTTTGATTTCAATAGGTAAGTTTTCGTTAGGTGCCTGCCCTCCCGGCCAAGCTGCGTCGCGAGTTGCCTTATCTGGCCAGCGTGAATAGGCTAACCAAAGCCCATCTTCGCCTTTATGCAAACAGCAACCCATTGCACCGCGATGTTTTACAAAATAATTAACAATGGTGCGCCAATATTGCTGATAACTTTTCTCTTGCTGTGGTTTCAATTTAAAACGATAAATCACTGCAAACATAAGGATTCCTTGGTTGAATTATCCTTTTCACCTCTATCCGCCTGCCCTCAAGGTGTCAAGCACAGGCGATGGGCGGTACTGTTTACTTCGCTAATTCAATGGTGAATGCCAAGGCTAATTTGGTGAAATTGACCAAATGTTCGGTATTCAATAAGCTCATCGTATCTGCCGAACTATGAATATAGGGGTTATGCTCAGTAAAACTGGTTTCACAGGGGAAAGCAGCTGGGATCCCTGCAGCCATCCATGACGCATGATCACTACAGCCATAACCACATTTTGAATAGGCTACGGGAACCTTAATATAGGTTTGAATTAACTCGGCCAAAAAATGACTCAATTGCGGATCAGTATAATCACGGAAAATCCACATGGTAGGATCTGTTTCATCACTACGATAACCTGTCATATCAAACTGGATAGCTGCTTTCACTGGAATCTTTTTATTCATGAAATCTTCAACAACAAACTGAGAGCCCACTAAACCTCGCTCCTCAGCAGCATACCAAACGATATAGATGGGATGTTTAAACTTTACCGGCGATGCTAATAAGATACGCGTCATTTCCATGATGGTTGCCGAACCACTGGCATCATCCCCTGCGCCTGGCATACGACCATCCAAAGTATCCATATGGGCCCCGATAACAATAGCCGGTTCCTTGTTGTTTTTACCAATCACGGTGACAACTGAAGGTTGATTGTATAGAGTACCTGTAGCCACAAAATAAGTTTCAGTATCTTGTCGGCCGTATTCAAGCGCTAAATGCTCAAACTGTGATTTCAACCATTCTGCTGTTTCTACACCAGTCGGCTGGCTCGCAGAGCGATTGTAATAGTTTGTTAAATGAGTCACCGTTTGCCAAATACTGTCAGCATCAATTTTGGATAATGCTTCGTTAACAGCCGCTTCATGCTGGATTTTATAGCCTTGCTTTGATTTAAACTCTGTTTGAACCGCAGGTTTTGATAGTAGTAGCTTAGTTGCCAATTGTTGCTTTTTGACTCGATCTCGGGTTGCAAAATGATGAGAGAGATTGACAAAGCGCCCGCAACCAGCCTGGTCCGCTAATAAAACTAAGGGAGTAATTTCGCTTGAGGGTAGATCAATGATTTTAAACTCAGCGTTCTCCGCAAGCACAGGATAAGTTCGAGTTAATTTTGCGGCTAAACATTGAGGTAATTGGATTTGCTCAGTAGCCTGTGTTTGGGCAGATAGCAAGGGGCTTAAAGCCATGAGCAAACTACCAGTAAGGCATCTCAGCCTAGAAAAATAAGACATCTTATCTCCAGAAAAGGGATTAAAATTTGCACCGATCGTACACGAGAATGAAAAGGATACAATATTTACGAGACAAACTCCTGGTCGTTGTTAAGGGTTATCGCTTGCGGAGGGTCATGGCGTAACAAAGCTCGTTATTACAGGATTACTAAGTTTTTTTCACAATTTGATAATAGAATTTATTCTGATTGATTTTATTTAATTCATTATAGGGATTCATTTCTAAAACAGAGGTTAGAAAAATGGTTTTTTGCCAGATTTCCAGGTTATTAAATCGATATCGTTCTTTGGCGACTAAAATTAAAATTTTTCCTTCGGTTTCTTTAACATTTCCCCAATATTTATACATCAAACTATTAGTACCAAAAATATGCGAACCAATAATCGGGTAAATCGAATTGCTTTGTCCCTGTTTAAAAAATTTTTCCTGATAAAAAGCAAATTCACTACCAATATTGTAGGTATCCAAAGGTACTATAATAGGAGAGCTTTTAGTATTAAATTCTATATTTTTAGCAAGCGCTTGTATTTGAGAGGTCAAATTTTCCCAGGGTAATTGTTTGGCAAAAGCGTATTGATAAATTGCTTGCGGTTTGCCGGAGTAAACACAAAAAATAATGCTCGCATAAAAGAATAACAATCCGCTCAGCGTTAAGATCCAACTTTTTCTCATTGAAAAACGAGTTTTATAGTCTTCATGCATTAAAATTAGCAACCAGGGAATAAGGGCCAAAAGACTGGGGCCTATCCAATTCAGTTTAAGCTCGCGAAACAAACTAAATACGGAAAAAACAAGAAGAGGGACTAGGCTAAATAGTTTTAAAAACTGTTTATTATTATCCTTTATTTTTATCGCTGGTGAAAATTTATTGCTAATTAATTGCCAGCCGCCCCAAATACCTAGCGGAGTTAAAAAAACAATCAATAATCCAACTAGAGCATGGAAAGAAAAAACATAGTGATTTTCTAACCTTCGTTTACTTTGAAATAGAAATGAAGCCCAGTCATGAGTCCAATTCCAGTAAATGACTGGTATAAATAATAAGCTAGCGATTAACGCACATAAATAAGGCTCTTTACGCGTAAACCATTTTCTTGAAAAAAGAATCATATAAATGAGCGTTGAAAAACCTAGTAGCGCAATTGTATATTTCGATAAAAGCCCCAAACCAATCCATAACCCAGCCCAATACCAGCTACTTCGTTTTTCTAAAACGAGCGCTTGATACAGAAAATACAAGGTCGCAGACCAGCATGCAATAAGCGGAACATCGGGTGTAATAATTAAAGAATGAACGAAGAAAAAAGGTAGAATTGATAACAAAAGGATTGCATATTTTCCTGCACCTTTTTGAATTAATTCGGTTAATCGATAACTGAAAAAAACCGTCAATAACCAACAAGGAATCGTAGCGAAGCGAACACCTAATTCGTTGACTCCAAAAATTAAAGTGCCCCATTTTATGAGTAAAGCAACCATTGGCGGATGATCGAGATAGCTAAAATCCAAATGGTTAGCGTAATTCCAATAATAAGCTTCTTGTACTAATAAGTTGGCATTTAAAATAAAAAAAACTCTCAGCAAGACAGAGATAGTTATCAAGAGAATTGGAATTTTAAAATTGATTTTCATAGCATCACAAATACTTAAGACAAACTAATCAATCGTTTTAATTCGTTAAATCGTAAATTGCATAGCACTCGAATTGAATCAAAGATGCTGTAGGCAGGCAATTTACTTTTTCCTTTTTGCCTATCGATAAAATGAATTGGATATTCTAAAATAGAGAGTTTGTTCTTATGCAACAACCATAAAAGTTCTATTTTATAAGCATAATTTTGCGAAATAAATGCGGAAGGTAAGGCTTGAATAAGTGCATTTTTGCGCGTTACGCGAAAGCCGCTAGTAAAATCTTTATACTCCCTGGTTAACATCAAACGAGCAACCTGATTACCTAAAATGGATAACAATTTTCGGCTCCACGCCCAGTTTTCTGCAATGCTTCCTCCCATGATATAACGGCTACCAATGACTACATCATAGTGTTGCAGCGCTGCGAACATTGGCGGCAGATAAATGGGTTGATGAGATAAATCAGCGTCGAATTCAACAATAATATCCGCCTGTAATTCATTTAGAGCATAAGTCATCGCCTGAAAATAAGCGGAACCTAAACCTGATTTTGACTCTTCAGTTTTGACCTGTAATTGAGGGAAGTTTTTTTGCAGCTTGTAGAGAATATCCTGCGTCCCATCATTAGAATTGCTATCAAAAACTAATACCTGAATATCTAAATTAGACACATGGGCTACTTCGAGAAAAACTTTTTCAATGGTTTCCTCAATAATAGCGGCTTCATTGTAGGTAGGAATTATAATAACTGCTTTTTCTTTGTTCATTTTGGAGGATACTCAAACCTGATCCTTAGCTTTAATGGCTCATTATTTCTTTGTTAAAATTTATTGTCAATTTTTACCAGGTATAAATCATAAGAAACTCAGATGAACCCAGAGAATACGTCAAACCCCGACTGAGATACCCCCCTCTTTTTGAGTGTGAATTTGAGTTGATTATTCTCATTATGCTTAAATTGCCAGCCAATCGAGAAGGGGATGATGACAATACTTCATGAGGATACCTCAGATCTTGGGCGTAGCAACTAGCCCCGTGATTTTAGTGATACTCAAGAGTGAGCTATTACTGAATTTGCACAATGCCCTTTTTTTGATCTCATGGTTATTGATAATCATTTTCATTTGTTATAAAGTTTCACTTCCTTCAAAACTGCTTGCGTGGTGAACAATGAAATTAAGAAAAATACCTAATTATCTTCTTCCGTGGCTTCTTACCTTGGGCGCTAGTTTAATTATCGGTTTTTTAAGCTTTACAGGAATGCTTACGATTGTACCTCTTCTTTCTTTAGCGATTGCTGCTTTCGTTCTGTCCGTTGCTTATGAGGGAGAAATTTATCTACAAAACATTAAAAGCGCTCTTAATAAGTTATTTTTTAAGAGAGATTATTTGCAGAATCATCTGGCTAATGAATTTCTTATGAAGTCTTTTACTAAAGGACTTGTTGACACGGCAGATGAGAATTGTCCGCAATTTTTTAAAGATTATGAGGCTCAACTGAAGTTATTGCATAAGTTTGATCATAAGCGGTTGAATAAAGATTCTAAAAAAACCAAGAAGCAAATTAAAAAAACCTTGCGTGACATGGAAAAATGGTTTGCTTTGCAATTGTTTTCATCAGCTGATGAAACCGACCTGACTCTTTATGAATCAAAGCTGCGCGATTGGCTCAAAGAGAATGGTCAAGCAAATGTTCAAGAATTATTTCAAAAGCGGCAAAAAACGTTTAATGCTGTCAAAGTATTCAGCGTACTAGCTGGTATTTTTATGAGCATAGGTACGACCTATCTTTTAATCGACGCTTTTGCCGCCTTACCTATTCTTGCAGCCATCTCATTTACCGCTTTACCTGCGATTATTCTCCCTCTTGCAATTTTAGCGGGCGTGGCTTACGGCTTCCTCATTTATAACGCAGTAACCGATATGATTAATAACGATTCAGTGCGGAAATGGTCCAATAAAATAGTTAAGGATCTCAAAGAGGGAATCACTTTTCGTAGCGCCACCATAGCGGTTGCTGCTGTTGTTTTAGTTCTTTTAACAGGTGCCCTTACTTTCTGTACAGCAGGTACTTGGTGGACAGTTGCTAAAAATACTCGTCCACTCTTTGCTTGGATGAGTAAAATTCCCAATATCATTGCTAGTGGTCTGTTTGTCATTACTGGATCTGCTCAGCTTATCTTTAACCTGGAAAATGTCTTTAGCTCCTTGAAACTCATCCGTGATGCGTTTAAATCAGAAGACAGTATGTGGAGAAGGATTGGTCATATCTTTTCTAAAGAATTTAATGCCATGCGCAACAATGAGAATCTTTTGCAATTACTCAATTTACCGCGTTTAATTTTACTTCTGACCTTTGTACCTCTGCGTATGATTGTATTTTTAGGCCATTTAATTGGCATTGCAGTCTCTTCGGACAGGGTTCCTGGTATTCCTGAACTTGCTTCCTCAGGGCTTGGATTTACTAGCGAATTTTTTGAGGATTTCCATTATTTCTTCGGTGATCTTTTCCATACTCACAAACATGACCATGACACTAAAAGCCTTATTAAAGAGCGACTGAAAGAAGGTCATGGTCATGACCACAGTAGAGATATTCCAACTCAATTGCTTAAATTGCTCTTTGCTCCACTCTTTTACGCTGCAGCAGGCTGGGATTGGGCAGCAACTCGATTGGTGAGAAAACCTCGGCAAGAATGTGAGCTTTTGCAAATGGATACTAAGCCACATAAATTTAAAGAGTTAGGGCTAGAGGGCAAATCTGCAGTGATTTTATATAATGATGATCAGCTTTATTATGCCGACGCAAGCAAGAAAAAAGTCATAAAGATTAAGTTAAATGAAACAAATGAAGCGGCAATTGTAGGCCTCAAAGCAGCAATTGTAGAGCGCTCTCAACCAGCAAAAGCGAATGAACTTGATCTTATCTTTTCTCTAACCGGTCAGCACAACAGGGACACAAGTCTCTCCTGGAAAGATGCTTTGAGAAGACAAACAGGAGAAGCCAAAGAAGAGTCTGTGACCCTCAAAAAGAAAGCTCAACAACCCTCTGATGCTTGGAAAGTAGAACAGTCTGCTCTGAGAATTTCGAAATACATCGACAAGCATTTAAGCTCGGTGAGTTTGGATCCTCGTGGCCATGCGCCCAAGAAAATTGAACAGTTGAAACAACTGCGCAATGAGGTTCGTCATCTCGATAATCCAACTGAAGAAAATATTAAAGCTTGTATTGCTGCGGATGCTGAAAGGAATAAAGAGGGAGTTTATAACAAGCAGCGGCATGATTATCCTTTCTTCAGACCAAAGGCTAATACTAATACACGCACGCAGACTTTTCTTGAAGAAGATTTGCCTCAGCAAATTAGTGCAGCGCCTACGGCTTAATCACAGAATTGTCATCCCTGCAAAAAAGGGATGACAATAAATAGGCAAATCCCAGTTATAAATCTGTTTATGATGGCTCTAATAAATTCTTCAATCCCGCCAAATGCGATTTCGCTAGTGCTTTTGATTTGGCTTCATTCCGTTCACCTTTCCCAAACCATTCCAAATGATCCTGTGGTAATTCATCTAAAAAACGACTCGGCAGGCAATCCTGTAACTCGCCCAAACGCCGGCGTTGCTTGGCCAAAGTAAAGCATAAACCTTTTTGCGCCCGGGTAATGCCTACATAGGCAAGCCGGCGCTCTTCTTCAATTTGCTCAGCATCGATGCTTACCCGATGGGGTAATAGCTCTTCTTCCATACCCACAAGATAAACAAAGGGAAACTCTAAACCTTTTGAAGCATGTAAAGTCATCAGTTGTAAGGTTTCGGCATCCTGCTCATCGGATTGTTCTAAAATATCAATCAAAATGAGCTTGTTGACTACATCGGCCAAATTATGACTCGGATCTTTAGCGAGCAAGCGCCCTACCCATTCCACTAACTCCCAAACGTTATCCATGCGCTTTTGTGCTTTGGCGGGCGTGTCGCATTGTTCATAAATATAGGCTTCATAACCACTGTCCTCGATCATTTCACGTAAAACTTCGACAACAGTTTCAGTCTGAGTACGCACTTTAATCTGCTCGAACCATTTTTTAAATGCTTGCAAAGCCGCTCGCGGCTTATCAGCAAGGAGCTCGCCTAAGGCAAGATGCTCCGCACAACTGTATAAGCTTTGTCCTCTTGATTGCGCATAATGCCCTAAAGCATCCAAACTCGTTTCCCCGATACCCCGTTTTGGCGTATTGATAACTCTTAAGAAAGCAGCATCGTCCGCTTCATTACAAAGTAATTTCAGATAAGCAAAGATATCTTTTACTTCAGCACGGGCAAACCAAGATTGTCCGCCGCTAATGCGATAGGAAATACCATGATGACGCAGTACTTTTTCAAACACCCGCGATTGGTGATTACCGCGATAGAGAATGGCATAGTCGCCATATTGAGTACGCTGACGCAATTTATGACTAATCAAATCGGCCACCACTTGCTCTGCTTCATCGTTTTCATCTTTACAACAAAGCACACGTAATAATTCACCATGACCTAATTCAGACCATAATTTTTTGTCGAACAAATGAGAATTGTTAGCAATTAAATGATTCGCCGCATGCAAGATTCGACTGGTAGAGCGGTAGTTTTGTTCCAATTTAATTAACTTTAAGCGGGGATAATCTTGCTTCAACTGCGCTAAATTTTCCGGTTTTGCCCCGCGCCAAGCATAGATGGATTGATCATCATCACCCACAACCGTAAATTGCGCTCGCGCACCGACCAGCAATTTTACTAATCGGTATTGGCTAGTATTGGAATCTTGATACTCATCAACCAATAAATGACGAATTTTATTTTGCCAATATTCGAGAACTTCTGGATGCTCGGTTAACAGTTTAACCGGTAGACGAATCAGATCATCAAAATCCACTGCATTATAGGCTTTCAATGCTTGCTGATAACGTGGATAAATGAGTAAAACCTCATCCCAAAGCGGGGTAGTCGCTGGATAATGGGCAGCCTCTTCAGGCTCTAATAAATCATTTTTCCATTGAGAAATTTGATGCTGAACCTGCATGAGGTATTCGCGATCACTGGCTTTGCCCACTGGCAAAAAACTTCGCAAAAGCTGCTGGCAATCTTCGCTATCAAAAATGGAAAACCCTTTTTTTAAAGCGCAGAAGGCAACATTTCGTTTTAAAATACTCAAACCTAAGGTATGAAAAGTTGCCACTTTTAAACCGCGTCGGCTTGCTGCTGGTAATACTGAAGCGATGCGTGCGCGCATTTCATTAGCTGCTTTATTGGTAAAAGTCACTGCGCAAATCGTGCTCGCCGTGTAACCACATTGCTCAATGAGATAGGCAATTTTTTGGGTAATTACCCGAGTTTTACCACTGCCTGCTCCGGCCAATACCAACAATGGACCATCGATGTATTTAACCGCTGCCATTTGTTGTGAATTAAGCATGTCTTTGCCCGAACAAAAAAGGAGCATTATCGCGTGCCCAGCGCTAGCAGGCAATCTTTTATGATAGAATAGCCAGGTTAATTGATTTTGAAGGATTTAGAATTTAGAAGGCCACTATGAAAGAAACCGATTCCCTACAACGATTTATGTTTGAACATGCCAGCATCCGCGGTGAAATTGCCCATCTCAAAGACACTTATCAAACGATTTTAAATCAACGCCCCTATCCGCCAATGGTGAGAAATTTATTAGGGGAAGCATTGATTTCCTGTCTTCTTTTAGCAGGAAGTATCAAATTTGAAGGGGATATCAGTCTGCAGTTTCAGGGGGATAAACGCCTGCCTTTACTACTTGTTCAATGTGATAATCAATTACATCTAAGAGCCTTTGCACTTTATCAAGAGAATCTTGAAATCGCTGATTACGCGGAAGCTTTTTTAACAGGGCAAATGGTTTTAACGATCAACCAGCATAACAAAACTCAAGCTTATCAGAGTATGGTTCCGCTGCAATCGACCTCGATGAGTGAGAATTTAATGTATTATTTTGCGCAATCAGAGCAGGTTGCAAGTCGTTTGTGGTTAGCAGTTAATGACGACATGGCGGCAGGTATGTTGCTGCAATTAATGCCCGATCAAGATACAGTTCAACGTGAACAATTTTGGGAATATGCAGTTCAACTTGGTCAAACGGTCAGTGAAGACGAATTATTGAATTTAAAGAACGAGACGCTTTTACATCGCCTGTACCATGAAACAGAATTACGTATTTTTGATAGTCGCAGAGTCAGTTTCAAATGCCGCTGCAGTGAAGAGAAAATGAAAGAGGTTTTGAAAATTCTTGGCGAAGAAGAGGCGCAAAAATTATTGCAGGAAAAAGGCAAAGTAGAAATAAGCTGCGATTTTTGTAGTAAACAATATAGCTACGATCCTATTGATATTACGATGTTGTTTCGTAAGCCTTAAGTCTCTTATAAAGGCAGTTCGGCCTTCGTGGATTTGTTGTTCTGTCTGCAAAGACAGGGAGATCTTTCTCTGGAAAACTCTCCGCTTATCGCTGGTTAAAATCAGTGGTTGGCGGGGAGTATCTCGATTTAGACTAGTAGATAAACTACTGTAGGGGAAGATCTGGCGGAGAAATAATCACACTGTCCGCAGCTGAAAATTGAAAAAACTCATTACGCATTGCTCGTAGTACTTGTTGCATTGTTAAAAATTGTTTACTTAATTGAAAATATAACCCTGCCTGGCCTTCGTATAATTCCCCAACAGTTAAATAAGCTGCTTGCCCCATATCAGCAAAATAACTCAGACTGACATTGCGCTTTTTGGCCATACCTGGGAAAAGACCGCAGAAAAGCAAGCTTTTATCACCCACTTCACGTAGCACTTCAACCTGCCGATGCCTTGTGGTTTGTAGTGATTCAAGAAAATCGAGGGCGACAACTGATTCAATTAATTCACTACCTTGAGAAAAACGCATCAGCAGAAAAACCAGATAACTTTCTGTGTTTTCATTAAGCAGTAAATGAGTTGAAGCCTGTGCTTCATTCACCAATGCATGCCATTGGCTCATCTCAGTGGGATGTAAAATTAATTTTCCCATAATACCTCTCTGCCTGTACTACTTAAGTTTAGTGTAGCAAACTGCATACCAGCATTGGGCCGATATTTTTCCAACGATTAAAGGGCGGCCTGCTGAGGATCGCAGCTAGAAAAAATTTTCCATACCCATCACTTACTATTATCAGTTCCATTTAAGATCCCAGGTGTCGTATAGACAGTGCCATTACTATTTACATTATTCGGTACAGTATTGGGTCCGACTGAGCCGGGATGATAATAATGTACCCCGCTATCATTCACATTGTAGTGAACTGCATTTTTCTGTTGAGGTGAACCACTAAGAGGGGCGCTACCCGGTAAAGTCACTTGGGATGCATCTGCATTGGCAGCCGGTGCAAAAAAAACGATAACCGCTGTTACTAGGGCTATTAATACACCATAAAATAACCTGTTCATACCAACCTTCCTGAAGACTTGTTTCCCTATACTAAGTTTAGTTTCTTTTTTACTAAATGTAGGTAAGAACTTAGACCCATATTTCAACGAATAATGAATTTGTTGATCCTAACTGATTGAAATCATTCATAAGTCCATTCCCCAACCTCATCGACTAGGACTTTAGAGCCATCCGTCACTTTAAGATGGCCATCTTCAGAGATAAAATAGGTGGTATTGCCATTGCTGAATTCATAACCAAGAGAATGGCAGGGGGTTACTTTATCGGCACACATTTGCATGAGCCGCCTGCCAATTAAATGAATAGTTACCTTTTTTTCTTTATTAGTGCCCACATAACTAACCCGTTCACAACCCGCTTCAGACTTAGAGTCCAAGCAATTAACCACCACTCGAAAATGGGCTGTGTCTAAGGTTCGGGCTGCTGCTGTTCCACAAATAAGTGAACTCAGTAATCCAATGATTATTATTTTCATTTCAAATCCTTATAATTTATCGAATGGATATACTTATAGCCTAGTCTAAAACTTAACTTTTGCGGTTAAATCTCAATGGGCTCAAATAAAGAATAGCGAATTTGATTGCAAGGTTTTTCTAAGCCAATGGGCTCTACAAAACTAGCTATAAAGTGCTGCCAAAAATCATAATAGAGATGGCTTTGCAAAGGGTGCCCATCTGAGATTGGAAAACAGGGACCATGATTTGCTTCTAAAAGCCATAAATGGCCTTGATTATCTATCAGAAAATCAAAGCCATAAATCGCTAAATGACGACGTTTATGGCAGACAAAAGCTTGGGGAAATAATTGCTCCAATCCCTTAATAACGGAGGAGATCTGAGCTTTAATTTGTGGGTACAAGCTTGCGAATAACTCAAAACGTTGTGAAGGGATTTGAATCACATTAGACTCATCCTCTTCTAAATGCTCATTCGTTAAATGGGGTCGCAAATCGGAAAAATCCTTTGGCGTGAAGCGATGCATGGCCACATTAAAATAACCCTGTGGGTACAAATAAGCGCCGGCATAATTGCTGATAACAACAAACATGCGAATACTGTATTTGCGTTCATCCCTTAATAGATGAGGATTGCTAATATACTGCTGCAAAACATGCTCACCACCTAAGCGTTTACCACTCAAATAATGCTGCTCCAACTCACTTAATTGCTGAAAAATTTTAATTTCTTTTCCATTATTAAGAAGAGCTGGTTTTAAAATCCAAACTAAACCATCCATTTGGTTAGTGAATTGGCCATTGAGTAAATAATATTTATTGGCAATTTTATTTAAAATAACTGGCCAGTTTTCATCATTAATACAATAGGTTATTGGCATCACTTCCGGGCAATATTGTGCAACAAGCTTAGCCAATAAATGTTTAAACTCAAGTGACTCCGCTGCTTGTGCATCAAACTGCAGATTAATGTCACTAAAATTAACTTGTTTCGGAGAAGAACAGCTCTGCCAACCCCTCTCTTGCAAATAACGATGCAAATTATAATGCGTCGGTGATTGTAATTGATCTAAGCAAAAACGAAGTTTGCTATTCATCTTATAAAATTCCTATCAGGGCTATGAGTTATCTCACGATTTGATTATCGTCCCTGCGAAAGCAGGGATAACAAAGCATAGCAACTCAAATTTTAGCTAAATCTCGCTTAGCAGAAAGTATAGTCGAATTGATAAAATAGCCTAAAGTACCGGCTATTAGCCCCCAAAATGCAGCACCGATACCAAATAAAGTGATGCCTGAAGCGGATACCAGAAAAGTAATGAGTGCTGACTCTCGTTGAGAGTCATCATCAACTGCTAACTTTAAACTTCCACCAATTGCATTTAACAAGGCCAAGCCCGCGATGGCTAACACTAATTCTTTGGGAAAAGCAGCAAATAGAGCAACGACCGTCGCCCCGAAGATAGCAGTGATTAGATAAAAGACGCCGGCCCAGACCGCTGCACGATAACGTAGTTGAGGATCGGGATCGGCTTCTTTACCCATACAAATTGCCGCTGTAATAGCGGCTAAATTAAGCGCATACCCACCAAAGGGGGCAAGGATTAAATTAGCAAGCCCTGTCCAACTGATTAACGGTGAAATGGGTGGATTATAGCCTGAGGCATGTAAGGCCGCGACGCCAGGAATATTTTGCGAAGTCATGGTGACTATAAATAAAGGAATACCAATACTCATCAGTGCTTGCCAAGAAAATTCGGGTCTAACGAATTGAGGTGTTGATAGAGCAACATGAAAATTTGCTAAATTAAATAAACCTGCATAGCTGGCAATGGCAATACCTATTAGCAGAGAAAAAATAATGACATAACGTGGAAATAAGTGCTTGCCCACTAAATAACTGACGAACATGGCAATCACTAAGAGAAATTGATGCTCCATTGCTACAAATAGATTCATCCCGAACTGTAATAAGATACCAGCAAGCATTGCCGAAGTTAATGTGCGGGGGATGCGAGTCATTAGCTTTTCAAACCATCCGGTTAATCCCGATATAACTATAAGTAAGGCTGAAAAAATAAAGGCTCCTATCACTTCAGGCATCGACACGCCTGTCAAGCTAGTAGTCAATAGCGCAGCCCCCGGCGTTGACCACGCGGTTAAAATGGGGACGCGATAAAAAAGAGAGAGTCCAATGCTCGTTATTCCCATGCCTAATCCGAGAGCAAGCAACCAAGAACTCACTTCTGCAGAACTGGCGCCGGCTGCAGCAGCTGCTTGAAAAATAATTACTACGGAGCTAGTAAAACCAACCATGACCGTCACAAATCCTGCAGTTAGATTGGCAAAAATGAACTTATTGAACATAATGGTCTTCCCAAGTGGAAAAATTGTACGCTATAACGCACATTATATCTTAACACAGGATTGTGCGCTATAACGCACATACTCTTTTGGAGTTATTTTGAAAACTATTTCCCAACATATTGCCGAAACCTTAAAAAAATTACGCCAACAACAGGGCTGGAGTTTGGATAGAGCAGCGCAGGAAACGGGTGTCAGCAAAGCGATGCTAGGTCAAATTGAGCGCGGAGAATCCAGTCCCACAGTAGCCACACTTTGGAAAATTGCCAGTGGTTTTCAAACCTCATTTTCTTCTTTTATCGAGGACTTTCCTACTGAATCCGAAGGCATGATTTATCGCTCGGTCCAAACTCAACGTCTCAGCCATATGAATGAAAAAATTTACATTACAACGCTTTTCCCTTTTGATCAACAATTGCACTTCGAGCTTTTTTCGATTGAATTACCGCCCGGCTCTGAGCATTTATCAACAGCCCACGAACCTGGGGTAGTTGAACATGTTATTGTTGTGAGTGGAGAGATAGAAGTATTGTTGAATAATATTTGGCAAACTTTACAACAAGGCGATGCCCTACGTTTTACTGCTAACCAAGCACACGGCTATCGCAATAAAGGCTCTGTCAGCGCTGTTTTCCATAATATTATTCATTATCCTACTTAACCGAGAAACTCATTGTGGTGTTTTGTTCATAGTTAATCAGTGAACAATCAGGACGAAACTCCCTTTTATAGTTCTCATAAGCAGTACGAAAAATAACTTCTTCCAAGCGTGTTTGAAAATATTCAATAGCATCAGGATCGTGATAGCTAACGGCTAAATCAAGCCAATCAAACCCGACTGTCCAGTCTCTTTCAATATTAGCTTCATCAAAATTAACGTAAATATCTTTATCCATCACGGTTTTTAATGTTTTGATATCAGCAAAACCGATGAGAGCCACTTCAAATTGAGCACCACTATAACGCTGCTGGCGGCTCGAAATTTTGCGAATGCGTGTAGCCTCCCTAATCGCGTCATGAAGATAGTCATTAAAAGCTTGAGGTTCGACTTTCTTTAATTGACCAGAATTTTTAGATTTTTTAGAAATTTTAGGAGCTACTGGCTTTTTCTGACTAGGTCGGGCGCTTTTCTCGCCAAAAAAACCGACCTTTCTCTTATCTTTAGGCATTATGGACACTCGCTCAAAATTATTACAACTGCATATTTTAGGCCTGCACAAGCAGGCAATTTTAATTCATTTTTTGCAAATAACAATCATTTTTATAATACAGTTATCATGTGGGGCAGGTTTTTGCACCTCCGGCATACGATCCGTTGACGTCGTATTTACAAGAAGCATAACTTTTGCTCCCCGCCTCCTGTAGCGACCTCATAAAACTTGCAATTTGCACGCAAATTGTGTATAAAGGAGTTTGCCTGCAATTTATTTGTGCAATAAGTTAACAAAGATGAATGATTTATTACTGATACAACCCACTTTTTCAGTTATTCCAACCGAGGTAAGTACTCTCGCTGTTGTCGTCGTTGTTGTGGCCCCCGCGGCCATCTAACTAATCTCCTTTCACAATTCGCTTTTACCACCTAACCAAACAAAAAATTGGGAAACAGGACATGCAACAATACAAATCGATTTTGATCTACGGCTTCGCAATCTTCGCCATGTTTTTTGGCTCTGGCAATCTAGTTTTTCCATTACAAATTGGCTTTGCAGCCGGTGATAGCTGGGTTATGGGCTTCGTTGGTCTTCTCTTAACAGGTATCTTACTCCCCCTTATGGGCCTTTTTGTTATCAAACTTTATCAGGGAAATTACCATGCTTTCTTTGGCAGTGCCGGAAAGTTAGCAGGGATAGTTTTGCCTCTAATCATGCTTTCCCTGCTTGGCTCCTTTGGGGTCGTTCCCCGCTGCATTACTGTAGCTTACGGTAGTTTAAGTTATATTGTGCCACAGATACATTTAATGCCCTTTAGCCTTTTGTTCTGTTTTATCACCTTTTTCTTTTGCCTCAATGATAAGATGATGATCAAAATTTTGGGAAAATGGATGAGCCCCATCTTACTCATTACCCTAATTGTCATGATTGTTATTGCTGCAATGAAAGCACCTAGCCCCGAAAACCAGATCTTAGCGAATACGGCATTTCTGAATGGATTTACTACCGGTTATCAAACGATGGATTTATTTGCTGCTTTTTTCTTTTCAGCACTCATTTTTACGCAAATCCAGCAACAACTGCCGAAGGCAAGTAATCGAGAAATTCTTTTGTTTGCAATTAAACCAAGTATTTTGGGCGCCTCACTGCTTGCTTTAATTTATTTTGGTTTTGTTTTTTTAGGCTCACATTACACCTCACTCCTAAAAAATACCTCCCCTGAATTGATGTTACCCAGTATTGCCTCACAGGCCATGGGTACTTATGCCACTTTATTCATCGGCGTTGCTATGTTTTTTTCTTGTCTAACAACTGCAGTTGCCTTGAATAACTTATATGCTCGCTATCTTTGCTCTCTGTTCAAACTAAAAGAGGATAAATTTTATATTCTTCTTCTTATAACGACCGGCGTTTCTTTTGTTATTTCGCTCCTTGATTTTAGAGGAATTGCAGCCTTCCTTGCTCCTATTTTAGAGTTAACTTATCCTGGGGTTATCGCACTAACTATGCTGGCAATTGTGCTCAAAGAAGGGGATTTTTTAAAGAAAACGATATTTTATATGATGACCCTTTTTATGTGTGTTCCGATGGCTATTCATTAAAGGATTGCACATTATAATTTGTCCGGGCTCCGAGTTATCTCCACGAAATTAAATAGACTGTTTAGTTCATTGCTCGTCTTGTTTATCCCGTTCGCACTGAGGAAGCGTGCAGCGCGCTGTCTCGAAGTGCAAAAGCGCCCTTTCGAGAGCCTCAGGACAAGCCTTCGAGACGCACGCCATGTGTGCTCCTCAGGCTGAACGGATAAAATGAATACAAATTCCTTAGATCCTCATTTCGTCGAGGATACCTCAGCCCGAGGTATCTCCACGAAATTAAACAGACTGTTTAGTTCATTGCTCGGCTTGTTTATACCGTTCACACTGAGGAAGCGCGCAGCGCTGTCTCGAAGTGTGAAAGCGCCCCTTCGAGGCCTAATGCTCCGGAACTTGCGCTGTGACGCAAAAATGTAGCACAAATTTATTGCTAGTGATATTTATTAAGTCAATTAGTGCAGGGAGTTTAGCATTTTGCTTTGCCTAAAAATGGCCTCAATAAGCCTCATCGAGTTATATGTAGTTTATTAAGGCAATATCAATCCAATATCTTTATCGTTTTTGCGTCACAGCGCAAGTTCCGGAGCATTATGCCTATTAGAGCAAAAAGAACTTTTAGAGCAAGAAGTTTGGCAAAAGCAAGCCCTAATCAAGCAATACGCTGCTGCAAAAGGGCTCGGAAAAACAGCAGTTGCCAGCAAACTTGCTTTTCAAATCGTGACCGATTCAACATTAAAAAAAATGGCAAGAAATGAATTAGGTACCTCTGAAACGGGCATTCGGCAGGATGCACTCAAATTTGCAACCCTCAAACTACTAAACGGATTATCATCAGAAGAACGAGAAAAAATATTAACGGTTAAAGCCTATCTTAATAGTTGCCAGCAAACCC
>NZ_LNYO01000024.1:377759-421091 GCF_001467895.1 Legionella nautarum | reverse complement strand
ATAGTCTTCGGAACCACTAAGGCTTCAGGTTTTTCCCTAATTAACCGTTTCTTTGGTTTAATGCGCATATTGAGTTCTAATTCTCGATAAATACGATAAACGCGCTTGTGATTCCAGGCAAATCCCTTCACATTACGCAAGTATAAAAAACATAAACCAAAGCCCCAGTTACGCTGGTTTTGAGTCAACCGTTCTAACCAATCCGCTATCCGTGCATTCTCCTCGCTTAATTTAGGCTGATAGCGATAACAGGTCTCACTAAGGCTAAAGAGCGAACACGATAAACGGATTGAAATTCCTTTCTCTTTCACCGCCTTTTGCGCCAGTTCACGTCGGCGCGACGGCGTTACCACTTTTTTTCAATGGCCTCTTTAAGAATTTCTGCTTTCAATCGTTCTTCTGCGTACATCTTTTTAAGACGACTATTTTCTGCTTCTAGCTCTTTCAGACGCGACATCATTGAAGCGTCCATTCCTCCATATTTAGACCGCCATTTATAAAATAGTGCCGCGCTAATAACGTATTCTCGGCAAATCTCCGAAACAGGCGTACCGCTTTCATATTGTTTTAGTATCGACAGTATTTGGCTGTCTGAATATTTTGATCGTTTCATGCAGAATCTCCTCCAGCATAGGGTATGAGAAAATTCTACTTTTGACATCAGTTATTTTTCGGGGGGATTACCCGTTTTATTGGGAGGTAATCAATTTGCATATATTATCGTAAAAACAAAGTCCTTTTCTACCGTTTTTGAAATAGTTTGGTAATACAGTACATTACAAATTGTGACATAACTGTGGCAGTGTTATTTCCCAATAGGCTCAACTTTCAAATAGGAGAGTGCAATGCCGATCTCACGATTGTCATTTGGTGGACAAATTGGTTTTGGTACTTTTATCTCAATAAGATTAGTCTTTCGCCGTAATGAGTAATGTAAAATTATTTTTTCGTTCTTCTCAAGCTTAGGGGGCTGCAAAAATTTAAAAGTTTGTTCTAATTTTCCAATTTTAATCTTAATGGGTTCTCCAATATTAGGGCCATAACCACCGCCTTCAATAATTAATTTGAATTGCTTCGGTAATAATCTGGAAAATTTAATTGAGATTAAAGGACCTATACTCCATCGGCCGCTAGCGTCGTTAATATTAGATAGCCCTCTAATTTCAAGTACCGAGGTAGGGTAAGTAAATTCTGAAAAGTCTATCCCATCTTCAATTGCATTATTGTTCTCAGCCTTTGGCAGGAGTTCAGGCGGTATTATCAAGGGTTGTAAGGGGAAGAACACTGAAATTGCATTTTTGATTGATTTTATTAGGCTTTTCTTAAGCTTTCGCCAGATAAATAATAGGATAGACGCATCTTTTTTAATTGCCTTGCTATAACCGCTGTTAAAGAGACCCTCTTTCCATATAGGAGTACAATATTCATCAGAAAACTTGTGAACAAGAGTTCGTTGTTCAGCTCGAAGTTCAGTAATATATTCTCGATCGCCCTCCAAAATCCTCTCAATGGATGAGCGAGCTTCTTGCTGAGACTGCACTCGTCCTAGTTTTATCTCAGCTGTCATCCTACCAAGTAGTGACTCAGCATAGTAAACTACAGGCATGCCGTTGATTGCTGCTTCTATTGGAGAATAATGAACATGACGCAATTCTTTGGAAGGGTAATATAAAACGGCACATTCTCGGTAAAGTCGCAAAAGCTCCTCATCGCTTATAAACCCAAGAACATTGGGATCATCAACCGGTGTATCTTGAGCACCAATGATCACATGGGGTAGGTCTCCAAATTCTTCCTTAAATTTTTTATAGACAGCCGCGTAATAAGGAGTACTTACACAGTTAGGGCAAAGGAATAAAATGCGATTATCTGTGCCAGTATGAAAGTTTTCATTGACTTTAAAAGAATCAGGAAGGCCAATGGGTAGAAATAAGGCTCGTTCGGCTAATAGAGGTGGTTCCACTTCAGCCAACTCAGCATAGGCTTGAGCAAACCAAAAGCGCTCTCTAATCGCATAAATATCTACGTATATCTCAGGACCATATAATATTTGAAGAATATTCCAATAGTTTTGGCTATTATCAAGTCCAAAAACTCGAAACAGGACTTGGCCTTTAAATTTTCTTACAACTTCTTTGAATTGAACAGAATAGGGAATAGTGAAAACAGTACCGAAATATCGATTAACCATAGCTACGATATCACTTGGCCATTCATCTTGATAGAAATTGAAATGGTTTAAACGAGCTAATACCTGCGCGGGAATAGTCAAACTGGAATCATAAGTAAAATCAACTAGTTCACTCCTAAAAGATGATTCGTTAGGAATAACCTTGGGTGTAAATACTTCGAATCCTAACTGCACAAGAAGTTTGGCCTCATAAGGCATTAAAGTTCTATGATTTATTAACCAAAGTATCCGTTGTCCTTTTCGCATTTTTACCCCTTAGGTTTTGTCTTTGTCAGAGTTCAAGCTATTTAAAGACTTAGGCAATAACTTAATTGAAGCTAACTGAAAAGATAATCCATAATATTCTTTAACCGTATCGGATCTGAAAACTATAGAGTTAATACCAGAGAATAAATCTTTACGTGGGACAGTTGCTATTAACTCTATGCTACTTGGGATATCAGTCTCAAACTTAGGGTCTAACCAGCGAAATGGGACCTCATGATCATTAATGCGAATTTGGAGGCTGTTACGAACTCTTTCGTTAACAATATTCACTAACCGGATGCGTAATTGATAAAAATCCGCGCTAGGGATTAAGCTGAATTGTAAGTTGGCTTCTTTTGCTATTTTCCATGAGAGGGCTTTGTGTTGGAAATTGTTAACCAGCCATTCAGCCTCTTGCCAACCATTTCCAGGAATGGGATTTTCTAGCCCCCACCAATTCCCAAAGCTCCATTGGAATCTGTCGGAGGCAGGTCTTTTCCATATCCAGCTAAAATGGGAAAGCCAGGTTTTTTCAGTCAAAATATTTCGAAAGCGCAGAGAAGTTTCATTTTGTCCCTGATATAAATTATGCCGGTAGCCTTCTAATGCAGGATCTGCAATCACCTTTCCATCTGGCTCGATAGTTAAAACAACTAAATCCTTTTTGAGCAGTGTTTTCTCTGGTTGAGTTTCTTTATCTTCATTCTCCTTCGCGGATAAAAATGACCAACTGTTTTCTTGCTCAATACAGGTCCCAGGCTTTGCAGCATATAGCTGCCAACTATTTCCGGGATAACGACAGACCATAATTGGGTTAATCTGATGGTTATAAAAATAAGACAATGCACCTTGTAGATTAGGTATTAGTAGCATCCAGACATAATTGAGCTGGTTAGTTTTATCTATTATAAGTAAGGTCTTGTCCTTAGGTTCACCATCAAAGTTTTCAACGATAGCTTTTAACAAGGTTCGCTGAGTGGTAGAAATTTGCGAATAATGATGGAACTGATGCAATTGTGCAGCTGAACCAACAAGAACTAATATAAAACCGAGGAAAAGAGCTGTTTTTCTTGCTCGATATGCAATTAACATTAAAAAGGCTAACCAAACCATAGCTGCACCCGGGGAGGCAAATAAGAAGGTCCGTTGGGTTGTTGCCATGTGGCTTGGTAAAAGGAGAAAAGGGGAATATCCAGCAAGTAATAATACAAAACCAGCCATACCAAGGCGCAATAATTCCCTAATCCTAAAGTTGATATCTTCGCTATTTTTTTGTGAAACCGATTTAGCTAACAAGACAAAACTATAAATAAAGCTAACAATTAAGAAAAGGTAGAGGTAACCATAAGCGCCAAACTCTTTAAAAAACATGCCAAAAGCGTCAACCCATCCCCCTAATAACGCGCGTAAAGCACCTACTGAAAACAATTTTGAAAAGGGTGTCTGTATAAGAAATTCCCAAAACCCTCTGCCACCAATCAGGTTAATTTGATAGGTGTTGATTTTAGAATTGATACTATGCAGATAAAGCAAATAGACTAAAAGACTAGCAATCCAGCTAATAACTAGTATTTTCCGGCCCCACAAATGTTGACAGGAACTTTGGAATCCCTCTTTGATGTATATAATTAAAAAAGGAAATAGCAAAAGAGGAATTGCTGCCTCATACATATTTATAGCAGCAAACATTAATCCTGCAGCTAGTGTGCAAAAAATTAAATAGCTAATCAAGGACTGCTTTATTTCAGAACCTTTTATAAAAAAACAACTGGCTAAAAGGACTAATGAAAGAGCCAAATTGATATGAAGGCCCCGTAAAGCCATTTGCATAGTATCAGCAGGATAGACAATGACAAGAATCCCGGCTAACAAGGCCCATTGAAAAGAGTGAGTAATTTGCTTAATTAAGTAGCCGAATGCAAATCCTTTAATTAATAAACACAGTATTGATAGGGCATGCCAATAATCAAAGGAATTAGCATCTAAATAGTAAGCAAACGCATGAGAAAACACGGTGAGCGGACGTGATGCGTGAATAGCCCATCGACTTGGACTCGATGGATCAACAATAAAAAATAAGCCGTGAGTAGTGTAACTACCTAGAACGCCCCATTCTTCTAATAAAGCAGTTAAACCAAATCCGAAGGGAAGCCAAAGTGCAATAATCACTAATGATAATGTCAGTAATAACAAAAACCATCCATAAGAGTCTTTTTTTTGCTTAAGAGGAGGTGGTGAATTTTGCTCAAATTTCGGTGTAAGAACCATACAAATCCTTATTGTGCATTTTATTGTTCAAAGTGCAAAACTCGGTGTAATTACGGAATAATCACTCGCCTCACAATCGTTGGGCGTGAAAACCAAGAATGCATCTTGGATATTGCCCCCCAGATCATTGGAGGTAGAAGATTCCTTGATTAAGCGTTTCAAGCCATATTTTTTCTGTTTATTAGCGTTATCCACATTTATGCGATTAATGAGTTGTCAGAATCCTTTAGAAACCCGTGAAGTATAATCTGAACTAAAATAGAAGTCTATTGCTGCCGCCTGTCGAAGGTTGGCGATTGTAACCATCAGATATTTAGCGAAAAATATCTAAGAATAAGGAACTAGAATGTCTTGTCTTTAAATAGGTAATCAAGATATCAATAAACACTTATTAACTACCGGCTAAATGGGGCGTATCCCGGTGAGGTGTGGAGGTTCTACTGTCATTGAAACCGCATACTCTGCTTCTAGCGTGAGGTGATATTCCAACCAGCAGGCAATAACTTCAGGCTCACATTATATTCATCGTAAACGAATACCATTTTCTTCGATATCAATTTTATTATGTTTATAAAGATGACCAATCGCAGCCTTGAAACCTTTCTTGCTTTCACCGAATCTTCGTTCAATATCATGAGCCGGGCTCTTATCGTGCAAGGGCAAAAAGCCACCCGCATCCTGCAGCTCCTTAAGTATTCGTGTTGCTAGTTCATAAATTCGATCTTGCCCTACTTTTCTTAACACCACATCTATTTTGCCATCCTCCCGGATCGTTTTAATGTAGCCTCGCATTTTTGCCCCATAATGGAGCTGTTGAAAAATATCTGCTGCGTGAACCAATCCCCAGTATTTATTATTAATAATGACTTTATTTCCTAAGGGGGAAGATTCTGCGATTAAAAGATTTACCTCTTCTCCAGGCTTAAAATGGGGTTGGGACTTATCTAAGAAATAATCGAGTTTAGAACTGGCAATGATCCGATTTTGATTATCTTGTTTCAGGTAGACGAGATAGGATTTATTTTTCTCCATAGGGCGTTGTTGTTCTGCACGGGGAACTAATAAATCTTTCTCTAAACCCCAATTGAGAAATGCGCCGATAGGATTGACATCAATGACTTTTAAAAAAGCACAGTCACCTAATTGAGCAAAAGGATACTGGGTTGTTGCGATGATTTTATCTTCCGAATCAAAGTAGATAAAAACCTTTACGTTGTCATCAATCGTTACCCCTTTGGGCACAAATTTTTTGGGTAATAAGATTTCACCAAAATCATCGCCATCTAAATAGATACCAAACGGTACCTCTTTTATGACTCTTAACGTATTATATTTACCTATTTTAATCATTATCTACTTACCTAATCGTCTGTATAAATGGCTTGTGCTGCAACACTAAAGCGTAGTTTAAAATAATTTCTATTTGTATTTATTGGGTTATTGCTGCGCAGTAATTAGCTGTTTTTGTCTAGTGTATGATTTAAAGAAAATGGCTGCAACGAAATTAAAGATCCAATTGCCTTTTAAGCATGGCGATTTAGCGCTTTGAAGTTAGATAGAATAAGTTAATTTCAAAGAAACAAAATCGCTGGAATCTTAATTTACGCCGTGAATCTGAATAGTTGTTTCAGTTGCTAGCTCAGCAGGATTAAAAAAACATGGGTATAACTCCTGTCAAGACTAACCTGTTTATTTATCTTATAGCCTAAAGAGCTCCGAGAATGGATGGAATCGTTCTCAATAACGGGGCTCCGTTGATTTTAGAAAACTTATTGATAATAAAAGAGTTATTGCTGAGTGCGCTTGTGTAACTTCCTATTCTTATTTGTCTAGCGTAAAATCCAAACCAAGAATGGCCAAAATTTATTTTTCCTGATCGACAATTAAACTATAATTGGAATATCGCCGATTATCAGGTTTTGTATGTCAAGAATAAAAATAGCAATAATTATTTATTCATTAGGAAGCTATTTTCCCCCCAATCGATGTTTTTATGCAAAGAGGGTAGGGGCATTATGAGAAAATATCATGCGCCCAATAGCTTATTACCCTTTTATTTAGCGGAACAGAACCAAACAAATAATGCCAATAACCGCTATAACTTATGTTTTTCCTATCATTTAACCAGTGAAAGTCAAGTCAATGTATTGATAGAAATGTTGCAAAAGCTAATCAAATCGCAGGCGTATTTAAGGCAAACGTTTACCCTTGAAGCTGATACAGTAGTTGCACGTATCCATAGTGATTTACCGGCTAACATTCATTTTTTTTCATCGACAATTGCTGATCTTGATAAGCTTGAAAAAACACTAACTAATGAGCCTCATGATTTCGGAAAATATTCAGCGATTCGTTTGAACCTAATCAAAATAAATGAAGATGAGAGTTACCTTGCTTTTTTTAATATTCATCATATTCTGATGGATGGTTTTAGCCTTAAACAATTTATTAATGATTTAAATCAATTAATCGCAGGTCAACCTATTGTTTGTGAAAATGCCGAAACTTATCTATCAAGGGTAAAAAATGAGTTATCGTTGCAAGAAGGGATTGAGCATCCTGATTTAGAATCCTATCTTCAGGAAGTGGCTGATATCGCTAATCATATTGAATATCAACATTCGAATGTCAAGTCTGAGCTTTTATATTTTACTCAAGTTCTACCGCAAGATTTAAAGCAAAAATTAACGAATGCAAGTAAGAACACTAATCTGAGTATTTTTAATTTGTTGTTGTTAGCTTGGAGTACTTTTATAGCTAAACTTAGCAATCAAAACAATGTGTTAGTGAATTATCCAGTTAATATTCGCATCGATAAATCTATCCCTGGTTGTTTTATTAATTTAATTGTTTTGCCGTTGAGACTTAGACCCCAGGAAACTTATTTATCCCTGATTAAAGGGTTAAAAGCGAAACTGCCCTTTTACAAATTGCTTTCGCAGATTGAGCTAAGAAACCGAGTTCATTTTGCACCTATCTCGAGTTTTGCAAGTTCGAATTTTGCTAAACCAGGAAATATCTTTATGGATGACAAGTCGTTCCCAAGTAAAGCTTATCCTCAAATTGCGAATTCAAATTTAAGCATCAAATACAAAGAGGAAGAGGATTCATTGATATTCAGCCTAGATATTTTTTCAGATTTATTCCCAGCTTGTGTCACATCAACCCTCCTTCCTCGGTTTTTTAATTATTGTAATAAATTATTAGGTAATCCAGAACTTCCATGTTTAACCTTTGATTTAACTTTTGAGCGAGAAAAGAAGTTGATTTTGTCTGAGTTTAATCAGACTTTACAATCTTTTCCTCAAGGAAAAACGCTTCCCGATCTCTTCGAAGAGCAAGTCGAAAAAACACCGGAAAGAACGGCATTGGTATTTGAGGGAGTTAAACTCACCTATAACGAACTTAATCAAAAAGCCAATCGCTTGGCCCATTATCTAAGCGATCATTACCATGTCAAACCGGATGATTTAATTGCCTTATTATTGGAAAGAAACGAATACATCCTGATAGCTATTTTGGCTATTTTAAAAACAGGCGGAGCCTATGTACCCCTTGATTTAAGTTATCCTTCTGAACGTATTGAATATATTCTTGAGGATACAGAAGTTAAAATGGTTCTAACCAATGAAATACATCGCGATAAATTTTTACCCCTTTTAGATTATAGTGATTATGAATACCAAACAGCGCCGAATAGGGTCGATATTATTGCGATTGATAGTCAAAAAATTCAGGATGAGCTTAATGAATTCGAAATAACTAATGTCATTACAGCCGATACCAGTGCCAACCTAGCGTATGTCATTTATACCAGCGGCACTACAGGTAAACCTAAAGGGGTCATGATTGAACATAAAAATGTCATTAATACGCTTTGCGCGTTGGATAAGGTCTATCAGAAAAAAGAAGACGCGGATGAGCCCCTAAAAATCACAGCGTTCACCAGTTATGCCTTTGATGTCTCCGTTTCAGAGTTTTTTGTACCACTCTTGCGTGGAGATGAATTACATCTTTTGAGTAGTACCTTAAGAAGGGATATTTTAGCAACTAGTAAATACCTTTATGACAATAAAATAAATTACGTATATTTACCCCCTGTTTTATTAGCTAATTTACCGCGCATTAAATACCCTGATTTACTAGCAATTATTTATGCAGGGGAGCCTTGTGATAAGGAAACAGCTCATTATTGGTCCAATAAAATTAAACTGTTTAATTATTATGGGCCAACTGAGGCTTCAATCTATGCGACAGGAAAACAGATAGAAGTCGATGAAGTGAATTTAATCGGAAAACCCATCGCTAACACGACAGCTTATGTGCTAAATGCCGAAAAACAGCTTCTCCCTATTGGTATTGCCGGTGAGCTGTATCTAGGGGGCCAGGGGCTTGCAAAGGGGTACTTAAATAATCGCGAGCTAACTGCAGAACGGTTCATTTCTAATCCGTTCCAGACGGAGGAGGAAAAAATTCAAGGTATCAATAGCCGTCTTTATAAAACCGGCGATTTAGTTCGTTGGACCCCAGAGGGTAATTTGGAATATCTGGGACGCAATGATTTCCAAGTTAAAATAAGAGGGTATCGTATCGAATTGGGTGAAATTGAAAATGCGTTAATTAATTATCCGGATATAGACCAAGTCGTGGTGCTTGTGAGAAATCTTGCTACGCAAGAAGAAGCGACCAGTCATAAGATTTTAGTTGCTTATTATGTTGCTAAAGAAAAAATCAATCAGCAGAATCTAGAGGCGCATCTTGCTCTTCATTTACCTGATTATATGCATCCTATGGCGTTAATGCATTTAACTGAATTCCCAGTTACAGCCAACGGCAAGTTGGATAGAAATGCGCTGCCTATGCCGGAGTTAATGGTAGCCGATAACTATATTCCTCCAACCAATAATAAAGAAAAGAATGTTTGTGATTCCTTTGCAAAGGTGTTGGGTTTGTCCAAAGTAGGAATTGAGGATGATTTTTTTAAGATAGGCGGAAATTCTATTATGGCTATTAGCCTTGTTGCCAAATTACAAGTCAATTTTAATATCACCGTAATGGATATCTTTAATTTAAAAACGCCAAAAAAAATTGCCAAGAACATTCCTTTTATTAAAGATAATTTAAAACATCATTTAGAAAAAATTAGAGCGGATTATCAGTCAAAAACACTACTTATAGACGATGAAACGCATTTTCAAGAAAAATTAGATTACTATTTTGAAAGCATTCACCAGTTTGAGCTACCCTCTCTTAAAAATCCAATTAGCCATGTGTTACTCACGGGGGCTACGGGTTTTTTGGGGGCTAATTTATTAAATAGCTTATTAACGACAACGGATTACAGCCTTTTTTTGTTAGTCCGCGCTACTTCCGACGAAGAAGCCTTTGAGCGAGTCAGTAAAAAGTATGAGTACTATTTTGACAGTAGCTTACACCATTTTCATAATAAGCGTCTTTTTGTCTACGCAGGTGATATTGAGAAAAAAGACCTGGGGATTTCAAAAGAAATTTATCAAACACTTGTGACTCAAGTTGATAGTATCATTCATTCAGCAGCACTTACGAAGCATTATGGGATCTACGATACTTTTTACCTTGCGAATGTGCAGGCAACAATTCATCTTTTAGAGCTCTCTAAGTTAACTGAGCTGAAGTATTTTCACTACATTTCAACGACCTCCGTATTAAATGAAGGCTATGTTCCAAACTGTGGCCATTATGTTTTTACTGAAGAGGATGAAGGCGACAATTTGGAGGATCGCTCAAATATTTATGTCAAAACCAAATACGAGGGTGAAAAAATTGTTATTAAATATAGGAAACATGGCGTCATTAGTAACATTTATCGAGTAGGTAATTTAGCGTTTATGTTCTCAAACCAAAAGGCGCAAGAAAACAGTAGCGAAAATGGTTTTTTTACTCGGCTTTGCTGTTTAATTGATTTAAAAATGATTTCTCCCGAAATTGGAATAGAAGAAATATCGCCTGCTGATTTAACTGCACAAGCGATAGTAAAGCTGTTTGATCATGCAGGGCTTGACAATAAGACATTTCATGTATTTAACCCAACAACTTGTGACTTGAGTGCTATTCTTTCTGAAGAGGGTAGTTTTAATGTAGAACAAGTGCCGATTGAACAATTTATTACGATAATTATTAATCTGTTAGACAATCCTGATCATCACCAATCAATCGAACTTTTTTTACTCCACCGACGTTGGTTAAATGAACAACATGACTATTCAACCTCTTTTCGAATACTACAAGATAAAACACAAGCTATTTTAAAAAAATTAGGATTTGAATGGCCGAGACTTAATAAGGATATAGTAAGTAACTATTTAAAGAAGGAAATACAACGTGCAAAAGAAAGCAAAGATTCTTGAGCTCCTTAAAATAGTTGCTCCTATTCTTCCAGCCCCTATTTATTGGGAAGATGTAAACAGTGTGCTTTTAGGTGGAAACGAGGCTGTGTTTACTGCGACTGGAGCAATGTTAGCTGATGCTTATGTCGGAAAAACACTGTTTGAATTGTATCCTGCGGATATGGCAGCCCACATTAAACGGCACAATGAAGAAGTAATGCGAACCGGAAAAGTGCTTGCTCAAGAAGAGGCGATACGTGATATTGCAACGGGTGAGTTAAAATATTTTACTGCTATTAAAGCCCCTTTACGTGACGATGAGGGGAATATCATTGGTATTGTCGGAACCTCAATCGATATTACTGAGCAAAAAAAATTACTCAATGATTTAAAACGTGCCAAAGAAAATGCCGAATCAGCTAACCAGGCTAAAACCGAATTAATTGCTAATATGAGCCATGATATTCGCACGCCTTTGAGCGGAATTATTGGTATGTCTCGTTTTTTAGAAGAAAAAGCAGTTGATTTAGAAGAGAAGCAATATGCCTTGTGGGTTAATGAAAGTGGTGAGCAATTATTAAAACTGCTGAATGGTGTCCTTGATGTGATCTCTGCTGCTCATCTGTCCGAAGAAGATATTATGGCGAATTGTTTTAGCCTTCGTCAAAATATCGAAGATATTGTCCAGCTTGAAAGACCTACTATTCATGAAAAAAATCTAGAATTTAAAGTCGATATCGACAAAAGAATTCCTGATTACATTATTTGCGATCGCTTTAAATTGAATCGCATTTTACTTAATTTAATAGGGAATGCGATAAAATTTACACAAAAGGGCTATATAAAGCTTTCTATTAAACAAGTGAGGCATTCTGAAAAATCGGTGAAGTTAAAATTTAGCGTGAGAGATACTGGTCCTGGGATTCCATCTTCCTTGCAATCTAAAGTCTTTGAGCAATTTTATCGTATTAGTCCTTCTTATAAAGGTGATCACCACGGTCACGGTATCGGTCTCCATATTGCCGAGAAATATGTGACCTTGTTAGGCGGGCAAATTCAATTAGAAAGTGTTGAAGGAAAAGGGACAACATTCTTTTTTACTATTCCTTTAAGGATTGGGCAGAAAGATGCTATAGAAGATAGCCTTCCAACAACACAACCTAAAAAAGAAAAGAAAGCGGCTCAAATGATTTCTAAGCCTCATGTGAAGGAAGATTTACCTCCGATTTATTTGGATTCTACTGCAACACTCTTGTTAGTCGAGGATAATGAAATCGCTTTACGAATGATTGAAATGAATGCGAAAAAAAGCGGTTGCCATTATGTTTCAGCGACTAATGGAGAGGAAGCGCTTGAGTTAGCGAAATCTAAAAAGTTTGATTTAATTGTTACCGATATTGGTTTACCCGGTCTGTCAGGTAATGAATTAACTCGAAAAATTCGCCAATGGGAAAAAAATTTAAATAAAGAACCTATTCCCATAATTGGTTTAACTGCTCATGGCTTAACCGAAGCAAAAAATGAATCCCTTAACGCTGGGATGAACCAAGTCCTTTCTAAACCAATCAAATTATCTGTGTTGGAGTCTGTCCTCTTTCAATTTTTACCCCAGTTATTTAATAAAACGTCTGCAATAGAATCTGAAAAAACCGCATTAGGTGAAGATTTACCCGCTACAAAGGAGAAATTATTTGCCTTGGATTCCTATCCTTTGCTGGATAGTAAAGAAGGTATTTCTAATTTGGGTAATGAAAAGATTTTAAGGGATTTGCTTAACTCAATGATTTCACAAGAAATACCTTCTACATTAAAGCGTTTAGAAGAGGCCCATGCTAGGTTGGATTGGGCGCTGATTGAAAAGTTGGCTCATCATTTTAAAAGTGGTGCTCTTTATTGCGGCACAATTAGGTTAAAATATGCTTGCCAGTACGTTGAGCGATATCACAAAGCGGGTCATCGCGAGTTATTAGATAAACTTTACCATCAGCTGATTAAAGTCCTTCATGAAACCGAGGAACATATTCGGCACTGGTTACAGCAGAAATCCTAGATTTTACTTCTATTTTAAACGCTAGATTATCTACTAGTTTAAAAAGCAAGGATAAACATAAGATGAAAAAGACATGGTTTATAACGGGAGCATCCCGGGGCATTGGTGCAGAAATTGTAAAAAATTCATTGAGTGCGGGTGATAATGTTGTTGCTACGGCTCGCGATTCTGACAAACTAATTAGCTTGTTTGGGAGTTCTCCTCATTTACTTCCTTTATCACTTGATGTGACTAAAGAGGAGCAAATTCATTTTGCAGTCGATGCCGCCATCCAACAGTTTGGCCGCATCGATATACTTGTCAATAATGCAGGATATGGGCATCTCGGTGTTTTCGAAGAGTCTACCTCAAAAGAGGTTCGCGCTGAGTTTGATACCAATGTGTTTGGTCTCATGGATGTAACCAGAGCTGTGATCCCTTTTATGAGGGAGCAACGACAGGGACATATTTTAAATATTTCTTCGATTGCCGGTCTGCGCGGTAATTTTGGAGGTGCACTTTATAATTCCAGCAAGTTTGCTGTCGAAGGGTTTTCTCAGTCCATTGCCGAAGAGCTTGCCCCCTTTGGTATCCATGTCACCGCCATTTCGCCTGGATTTTTTAGAACAGATTTTCTTGATGCTCGTTCTGTAAAACATTTAACCCGATCTATTAGTGATTATGATTCGGTCATGCAGGACTATCATTCTTTTCTCACGGACCGCTCCCATCAACAACTAGGTGATCCACAAAAATTGGCAGATGTTATTAGGGAGTTAGTGGAAGTTAAAAATCCTCCCGTGTCCTTTGTAGCAGGATCTGATGCCGTAGAATGGCTTAAAAGTGTTATCGCTCAAAAGGAATTAGAACTTAAAGCATGGCAAGAGCTGTCTTTAAAGACAGATGGTGAGTGGTAATGGATTTAAATAAAGAAATTTACTACCAGCAGCTCAGACTGCCTGTTAATTGAGGAGCTCTTTGCTGTACTTGTTGAATCTGAGCCTCTAAATAGGCAAAACTTTGCTTCTTAATCTTTTACTAGTTAAAGCGAGGCTTGCCCCTTTAAACTCTTAAATTCAGAGTTGGATCGAACTTATACTATAATTTAAGCTGAAAATCATTTAATGAGTGCTGTGGTGTTTTATGCAAGAGCGAAAAGAACATAATGAACGGCAGGAATTAATGGAAAAACTGCTTGAGGATGCAAATATCCCTGCGTTATCGTTCTCTTGGAGTCAAAAAGGCACTCGCTATAGTGTCGCTTCTGGTAAGACTGACACATCAGCACCAAGGCCCGTAGATACAAATACTTTATTTCAAGCGGCATCCCTAAGTAAGCCTGTATCAGCGGCTATTGTTTTAGATTTGGTGGCTCAAGGTAAATGGGATTTAGATAAGCCGCTCTTTGAATACGACGAATCCTACGGTCCATTAGAACTTCGGCAACCCCCCTATGATGAAGATTATAAAAAACTTACAACTGCCATGATCATTGGACAATGCTCAGGTCTGGCAAACTTTGGCGAAGATGGTGATGATGGGAAAAAATTTATTGCAAAACCGAACACACGTTTTTGCTATTCAGGTGTGGCACTTGATTTTTTAAAGCAGGTTATTGAGAAAGAACTGAAAAAAGACTGGGAAGCAATTGCGCAAGATTTTTTCAAAAAAGCGGGTATGGAGAGTTCTACCTTTAAGAGACAGTTGCCAGGGGGGCTGCTCCATGATATTCCCCGAGACGTTGCAAGCGCGCATAAAATAGATTCCTCTAGTAGCGTTCTTGTCCCCTTACCACCTTTTCCAGACAGTTATCCTGGGATTCCTGCTGGCTCCTTACTGACAACCGCAAATGATTACATCAGTTTTCTCCAGTATTGTTTTAAAGAGGAGCCCCTTAAATCAAAACTGCTGAAAGCTGTTTTATCAACGCTTCCTGCAATTCCTTCGAAGGATCCAACCTCCCCGCCGACCTCACAGGTCCAATGGGGTTTGGGAATGGGGCTTTATAGGGACAATAATTCAAAAAAAATGATTGCCTTTCATTGGGGGAATAATACGGGTTCTATTTCATTTTGTGCTATGGATATAGCAACAGGTGATTCTGTGGTAAGTTTTGCAAATTCAACGAATGGACCTACTGTGTTTGAACAGGTAGCAGAGCCTATTGTTGGCCATATAAAACCATTATTTGAATGGCTAGCCCAGTATTGTGATTTTAAAGATAAGATAAGCTCAAACCCAGCAGCTATCGCAGAAACAGTTCGCTCTATTCACTCCTTAGCAAAAACAGACTCGGTAGAGGGTATAGAAATAACAAGCCGCTTTAAGCAAGGTGTGAAGCAATTACAAGACAGTGATATGACGCCAACTAATGCTGATTCCAAAACTTCTATGAACCCATGAGCAACTCGGTTTTGGTATGTATTTAAACAAATAAATCAATATGTAATCTATTGCTAAGAATCTCTTAATTATCTGCAAGTATAATTTGATCTGAATTTTATGCGCTCAGGCTGTTTATGAAAAAGACTATTAACTATGTATGGGTAGGCCAACCCACAAAAAATGATCCCACTGCCATTGCCGGTCATGATGTTGCAGGCCCTATTAAAATGGCTAGAGCATTAAAAATTCAGGCTGAAGAAGGTGAGGAAGTTAATCCCATCAAGTTCTGGTGTCTAGAAGAGCATACTGCATTCTACCAAAAGCAATTTGCGTTAGAAGAGGTTGATATAGAGGTTTGTTCTATTGAGGGATTGTTAAGAGAGGACAAGGAAGGACCTTTAGTAGAGTATGCGGAATGGATGCAGACGTTTATGGCTGAATCTTTAGAAGAACTATCTGGAAGAGTCGCATACAAAGATGTTTTTTCTTTATTTTTATTAGTTAGCCAAGGTGGCTATTTTTTTGATACCAATGTTTTTCCTAAAAAAGATAAGGTAATTAGTTTATTAGATGAACCCGTTGTAACTACAGCTAAATCAGGTTTTCAAGACTCTAATGATTTTTATATCATGTATTCGCCTGAGCCTATGAATACTGAAATGTTAAAGATCCTAGATGCCTGGATAGCTGATCCTCAATTTTGTAACCTAAGTGTGTTCAAAGTTACTGACGTCCCTTACCTTAATGAAGAAGAAATGGGAGTAAATAAGGTAAGCTATAAATCTTATTTTATGCAGGAGTCTCGAGGTTTATTTTATTGGTTTAATAGAAACTTTGATGAGTTTGCAGAGCATCTGAAATATGGAGATATTAATGAACAACGACCCTATACTTCCAGTGGAGTAGCCCTGCACGATTTTAGTTTGTGTTATTTGAAGCCTCCTATAACTGAAGAAAAATTATTGTCAATTCCATTCGCTACTAATGAAGCCTACGTATCCACCACAAAAAGAAACGCAGGTGAAATTTATTATGTTAACAAGAAAGAAAGAAGCGTTGCTCTTGTTTATGATGGGTTTTCTAATTTATTTGATTCCTTTCCCAAGAGTGAAACCATTTATCAAGCAGACCCTAGAAGTTTAGTAAAGATCTTAAGTTTTTTTAATTCTTTTAGAAATGATATCCATCCAGAATATATTATTAACACAGGAAACTGTACATTATTACATCATGCTGTGTTAAGTAAAAAAATTGACCATGTAAAATTGCTCATTCAATCAGGTGCTCGTCTCGATTTAGTGGCTACTTATGAAATGAAGCCCTCGGGTAAAATGTTAGAACTCACAGCAAGAGAGCTTGCCGAGTTTCTCAATTATGGAGAAATAGCTTCATTGTTACAGCACCATGAAGAAATAGCCCGTACAAAGATACAAGGAATGGAGAATAGCGACGAAGAGGTTTTATCAAAAGAGAAAGAAGAAGAGAAAGATACTTCGGAAACGCCCAACTTATTTGGTTTTTTCAAACCTAATAATTCGGAACCCACCTTCTTGGGAGAAAACAGCCAGGCAAGTAAAACTGCAGGGACCCACGCCGCTGGGCAGCAGCGCTAAGAGATTGAGCTATTTCAAGTCAATAGTTAGGCCGCTTTAGAATACTGTGTTGATTAGAGTATCTTTAATCAACCATTGTTGTACTAATTCAATTTCATCTTTTTTCATCAATGAAACAGGATGGCCAATACCCGTGAAACTGACTGTTTTTAAAGTGGTTTTCAACTGTTGCATTTTTACTACTGTAGCATCCGATAAGACATCGGATAATGATGCATGCAGTAATAAGGTTGGACATTGAATCTTACTCCATAAACCCCACTGCGGCGTGTTATTTTTGGTCGCTAAGATGACATTATCAATTATTTTAGGATCGTAAGATAATTGATACTGCTGATTCGGATTTTTCCAAACTCCATAGGCCGCAAGCTGTTGCCATTGTTCGGGGCTTAATTGCGCAAAACTTGAGTAGGTTTCTTTTAAATAGATTTCTACCTCCTCCAGTGTTGTAAAAGAGTGCTTACTTCCTTCTTTACCATACTCAACAATTCGCTCTAAGGCTTTTGTGTCAACGAAAGGTCCAATGTCATTGAGCACTAATTTTTTAATAGGTGAATGTTTCATCGCCGCCATCACCATACCAATAAGCCCCCCCATAGAGGTACCTATATAGTCAATTTCTGTTACACCCAGCTGAGCTAATAAAATGGTGATATCAGAGAGGTAAGTTGTAATGGAATAGTCTTCTGGCTTACTTAATCTATCGCTTAAGCCCCGTCCAACTATATCAGGACAAATCACGCGATAATGAGATGATAGAGCTTGAGCTAAGTCATCAAAATCCCGAGCATTACGAAATAGACCATGAACACAGAGCAACACTTTAGAATTGCTAGAGTCGCCCCATTCATAATAAACCATCTTATGAAAAGCCTGGCTATCTATTCCCATCACTTGATGTTTTTGCATAACCTACCGACTCTTTCTGGGGTATATTATTCTTCATTATAGAGCATCGAGTTATTTTTTTAAAAGATAGTTATTTCGAGTAAATGTTACATTAGTGTTGCCATCCCTTTTTCCGCACTATTTACTCTAGTATTTTTTTTGACGATAATGTATTGGTTTTATTTAAATAACGAGCATGTAACTATTTGTTATGTTTTCCTCCTCTTATGGTGTTTATTTTTTTCATAGTAACAACCCTGCGGTTACTGTAATAACTCATCCAACTATTTCCTTAGTAAAATATTTTGGTGTACGGGATGAATCATTGAGACTACCGACCCGATCTAGTTTTGCTTTATCATTGATGAATCTTTTTACTAAGACTACGGTTTCATTTAATCATGGAGAAAATAAAGATAAGATTTTAATTGAAAATTATGAGGATGAAGCAGGGATCGAAATGGTAATGGCCTTTATTCAACAATTTCGAAAACTGTATCAGATTCAAAAATATTTCAATGTAAAATCAAAAAATAATTTTCCAACGGCAAGTGGACTAGCGAGTAGCGGTAGCGGTTTTGCTGCGTTAAGTATCGCCTTAGCTGAACTTTGTCAGTTAAATCTCTCAAGAAAAGAGTTGGCTGCACTCGCTCGCTTGGGTTCAGGTTCTGCTACCCGTTCGATTTATGGTGGTATGGTATTTTGGCACAGTGGAGAAGATGCAAAGGGTAAAGATTGTTTTGCAGAAACTATTTTTCCCGCTGATCATTGGCCCGAATTAAGAATGATAGTAATTGTCATTTCAGAACAACCAAAATCGTTAAGCACTCGCAACGCTGGAAAAATGATAGTAAAAAGTCCAGCTTATCAGGGTTGGGTAGACGCAGCTGAAAAAAGGATTAACTCATTGATCGCTGCGATACAAGATAAAGAAATTGAGCTTGTAGGAAGCATCATGGAACAAGATTGTTTAGAGATGCACCATTGTTTAAAACAAGTGGGCATAAGCTATCATACAGAGGAAAGTAATCAGGTAATGACTATTATTAGAGGTCTACGTGAGGAAAAAATTGACTGCTATTTTACCTCGGATGCTGGCCCACAAATTAAAGTTTTGTGTTTAGAACATCAGGTTGATTTAATTATAAATCGTATCAAAGAGGATTTTCCAAATATAAGATGCCTGGTTTCGAATATTGGAAATGATCCCATCGTTAAAAAATCACTGATAAACAATAGCAATGAATGCGAACCAGATCCTTTTAGTGCAAAATTATAAATAGGCTCTCTTAGAATCGCTGATACGTCTGATTAGACAAACAAAAGTTCAGGTATGAGCATGAAAGAGAGAGAGCAAAGCAAAATTTGCTAAGCAGAAAGAAGCTACTATACGTAAAAATATAAACATGAATAATCGTATATCAGGAGGTTAAATTTTGGCTTGTGGTAACAAAAAAACCAGATCATCAAATATTGACTTTCCCAATACAATAAAACAGGGATGACAACAAGAGCGGATCGAGAGCACTATTTAATCCTAAAATTAATTTCAATTAAGTTCTCTTGCTGGGCGATTGATGAAAGTTTAGTTTTTTAACCCTATGAATCAAGCTAATATTGTGGGATAATTATTAGCCAACTGCGACAATATTTGCCTATTTGTATGAAAATAAAAGCAATTTTCTTTATGATCTCTATTTTTTTCCCGACTGTTTTATTTGCTAGTACTGCAACTTGTCCTTTAGTAAACGGGATCAATGTACACACCACAAAGCGAATTTTAAATATTTGTAAACAAGGGGCTGTTATTAAGAGCTTTAGGGTAGCTATCGGCTACAAAGGTGTCGGTAAAAAACGAGCGGGTGATAATAAAACGCCAATTGGTTTGTATCGTTTGGCTTATCCAAGAAAGTCCACTAAATTTAAAGTCTTTATTCCAATCCTTTATCCGACTTCAAAGCAATTAGCGGCAGGTTATACAGGTAGAGATGTTGGAATCCATGGGCCAGCTCAGTCAGCTAGTCTGTTTAATTGGTTAAACAACTTACCTTACTCAACGCGAGGATGCATTGCTGTTGGCAAAAATAACTATATTGAATATGTCGCTAATTGGGTAAAAGCCAATCCTGGGACTAAGGTTTTAATTATTTAGATTTAGACGAGCTCCTCCTTATTTAATTGGAAAATCCTTTTGAGAGCGATTTTTTAGAAAAATTTCACAATCTTCTGCCCTGATAGGATGGGAATAATAAAACCCTTGGATACCATCAATGCCATTATTCTGCAGGAGTTTTAATTGCTGTTCATTTTCAACTCCTTCAGCGACAACTTTGATATTTAATTTATGGGCGATAGTTGTAATTGCATTAATAATTGTTTGATCAAGATAATCGCTATGGCAGTTGTCAATAAAAGCCTTATCAATTTTTATTTTTCTGACAGGTAAGTGTTTTAAATAGGATAGGCTGGAATAGCCAGTGCCAAAGTCATCGATGACTAGATGCACACCCATTTCACGTAAGGTATCAATTTCATTATATAATTTGTCATTGTATTCAATGAAAATAGTTTCAGTAATTTCTAACTCAATAGCTGATGCGCTTAATTCTGTTTCCGCCAAAACCTTAGCGATAATCTTGCTCAGAGAATGGCGAAGAAATTGTATCGTTGAAATATTAATAGCAATAGGGCCGAAAAAGATTTTCTTGTCAGACCAACGTTTCGCTTGTTGGCATACCTGCCTAATGATCCATTCACTGACGGGAATTAGTAAAGAGCTTTTTTCTAAGGTGTAGATAAAGTCCCCGGCCTCTAAAATGCCTTTTGTAGGATGGTTCCAACGTAATAACGATTCAAGCCCGATGATTTGCCCTGTCAAAGTATCACCTACAGGTTGATACATTAAAAAGAATTCCTGTTTATCAAAAGCGCGCTGTAATTCTTTACCTAGGCCATGAGTTTGTTGATATTCTTCATAAAGTGCTGTCGAATAATAATGAAATTGGTTCCGGCCCTTTTCTTTGGCCTGATAAAGTGCCGTATCGGCCAGTTTAAGTAGGGTTGCAATATCATGGCCATCTTTAGGGAACATACTAATTCCCATACTTGAGGTAATTTGGATGAGATGCTCATCAATTGGAACGGGTTTGGAAATCTCTTGAAATAAACGCTCAACAATGGCTGTCACTTGATCAACAGAAATAATATTCGCTAATACAACGGTAAACTCATCCCCTCCTAAGCGAGCTGCGATATCTCCTTCACGCAGACAAGAATTGAGGGTCTTCGCCACATGAACCAGCAATTGATCACCGTTATCGTGGCCTAGGGTATCATTGATAACCTTAAAGTAATCAATATCTAAAAAGAGGAGCGCTATTTTGGTTTGGGTATGACTGACTTGTACAATGGTTTGTTGAAATATTTCATACAACATGTTTCGATTGGCTAACCCTGTTAAAGGATCATGGGTGGCTTGATAGTAAAGCTTTGCATTTTCAAGAGAGGTCATTGCTTGTGAAGCTAATAATTTTAGGCTGTCTAGATGGCTGGGGGTAAAGGCGTAACTATTACTATTGTTTTCCAAATACAAGATACGAGATAAATTACCTTTATAAAATAAAGGCATCATTAAAAGTGAGCGTGGATTTTCTTGCTGGACGTAAGGATCATGTAGGGTAAGTTCAGATTGGATAGCGTCATTTAAAATGATAGGTTTTTGGGTGCGTTGAACGTAATTTAGGATAGAAAACGGGTAGTTTATTTGCGGTTTATCAGCGAAGGAACTATTAATATAAATGCATTGTTGTTCAGGTGTTCCTTCGGCCTCAACTATCCATTTATCATGCTCCTTCGATAAGATAATACTTCGTTGCGCACCTGCGTTTTCTATGACAATAACTAAAAATTTCTTCAACAGTTTATCAAGACGAATTTCACTTGAGATCACTTGAGTAAATTTCAACACGGATAAAATATCTAAACTTGGTGTTTTTTCTTTGGAGGGGCTTTCTAGAGGGTTATAACCCGTTAAAAGATTCTTATCAAAAGTCATTTTAAGATAAGTTTTTTCTAATAATTTAACCTTGGAATTTAAACCCCAATCACTATAATAGCGATAGGCCATATCGAAATATAATTTTGCGACCCTATTAATCTTATCTTTAAGGCAAAAATTGCCAGCTCTTTCGCTGGCTATTGCAGCAATTAAAGTCAAACCACGTGAACGGGCTTCTTCTATTGCTTCCTCATAGATTGAAAGAGTATTAACTTGATTTTGCAAGCCAGAAAATTCAGCTTGTATTAATAAGGAATGCGCCTTGAAGTTTGTAGGGCACCATTTGGCTATTTTTTCAACAAATGAATTCAGTTTCTTTAATTTTTTCAAATAAATTTTCTTGTTATTTCTTGGATGATTTTCAAGCTGGCAGAATAAGGAGAGAGTAAAATAAAATTTACCGTCAAAATTAGAGATTAAACCTTTGTTATAATCAGAGTAAATTTCATGATTCTCTCCAGCTTTTACTGCTTCTTCAAAATTTCCCAATAAGAAATTTAAAAGGGTTAAACTGCTATAAAAGAAAGCTAATTCAGTTTTGTTTTTATCCTTTATAATTTCTACTTCAAAACTGGATATCCGCTGCTTATTTGCTAATCCCGGATTTTCTAGGCATTGGGTCAAGTAATCCCAAAATCGAATGATATTGTTAAAATCAGAAATCTTCACTCTTGCAATAAATAGCAAAGCTGATTGAACATTTTTTCTAATATTGTTCAGTGAGTTACCAAATGAGAGTGAATGGAAAATTAGGAGTAAGTTACTGTAATTAGAGTAAATTAAATCGCCGACTTCACAGCAAAGTCTAAATGCTTTTATCACAATATTATTACAGGCGATAATTTCTTTCTGATAAGGTTCAATAAATGCACCTAATGCAAATTGATTTCTCCCTTCAAAATTTGATGCGCCGTATTTTTTCTTTAACTTATTGTAAAGTTTTACAAATGAAATGGCATCCTCATATAAATTCAGTGAATGCATAATGATAAAAGCATAAACTGGAATAGAAGTTGAGGTGCTTTCTGTGTAACCATGCCGCAAACTTAAGCTAATATGTTTACAAGTTAAAATAACAAATAGAGTTTGATTATTAATGAAAGCGCTACCCAGTAACTGAGTTATTAAATCCACTATCGCTATCTGTTTTAAATCCTTCATCGGAGGGAGGTCGATATCCTCAATTTTAGTTTTTATCAAATGAATTTTTATCTTTCCAATAGCAGCCAAGATATGAATTTTTCGCGGTCTTTTAGGTAATTTTATTCCAAAATTTTTCAGAGCATTTAAGCCTATTTTTAATGCCTCATCATGCTTTGATAAGGCCGATAGCATTTCAATTTTAAGGCGATAAATTTCCAGTTTATCCAATGAATTTGTGGCTTGTTCTAAAAGTTTAGAAAAATAACAATCTGCTTGGGTAAAATCTCCAATTAAATATTTACAAACTGCTAACTCCTTATAAAGTTGGAAAGCCAAGTCATAATCTTTTTCCCAATTAGCGGGCTCTAGTAATTCAACGCCTGCTGATAGATGCTCATCCGCTGCATAATAAGCTGAGGCCAACTTTGCTTTTTGACCCGCCCAATAATTGTATTTAGCTAATTGCAATCTTTCAGTTCTATCATCAATCAAAGGAAGACTTTTGTTAAAATGTTCCATGATCTTAAAAAGATGCTCATCCTGTTTGGTCAATTGCTTTTCTTCTAATAGAAATCGACCAATTTTAAGATGAATAAAGGGTCTTTCGCTCTCGTCGATTAAGGCATAGGTTGCTTGTTGAATTCTGTCATGAGAAAAGCGGTAATGTAGAGAGCGCATATCAAATTCAGTGTCCACTTTTTTTAAACCGATTAAACCAATTGTTTTGTAACTTTCATCAAGTGGATAGATTAAATTTGCTTTAATGGCTTGCCATAATTGTTCAGCTGTTTTGCTGATTGTTTGTCTGGTAATGCTTTGTAATGTTTTAAAATCAAACTCATGTCCAAAACAGGAGCCTAACTTTAAAGTTTCTTGAGTTGATTTGGGCAGTAAGTGAATTTTTTCTGTAAGTAAATTTATTACGTTATCGGTGGCGTTTTGGTATTTAATCTTCGCTAAATCCCATTCCCATGAGCCTAGTTCATAGGAGAAAAAAAGTAGGTTTTGTTGATAAATTATTTTAATGAATTCATTAATAAAGAAAGGGTTTCCCTGAGTTTTATCATAAATGCAAGTGGCAAAATCTTCAATTTTTTCTAAGGGACTAGAAAAGGTATCATGTAAAAGCTGTTGGATATCCTTTAACTGGAGTGGCTCTAATATAATGTTATTAAATTCAATATCATTTTTAGTTAAATCATTAATGCTTAATTGGAGAGGATGGGTATCATCAATTTCATTATCTCGATATGCTCCAATAATAAGTAAGTAATTTGTTTCTCTATCTTGTAATAAATTTTCGATAAAATTAAGCGAGGAATTATCAGCCCATTGTAAATCGTCCAGAAACATTACTAAGGGGTGATCTATTTGAGCAAATACGCGTACAAAATTTTGAAAGGCTAGATTAAAACGAATTTGCGCATCTGTAGGATTAAGCGTTCGAACTGGTGGTTGTTTGCCGATAATTAACTCTACTTCTGGAATAACATCGATGACAACTTGACCTACATTGCCTAAAGAATTAACAAGATTTTGTTTAATTTTTTCCAACCTATCTTCACTTTCTGAGAGCACTTGTTTCACGAGGTTTTGAAAAGCAGCAACAATAGCACCGTAAGGCAGACTACGTTGTAATTGATCAAATTTGCCTTGAATATAATAGCCTCGATGTTGGACAATCGGTTTGTGTACCTCTTTAACGAGAGAGGTTTTACCTATTCCTGAATAACCGGCAATAAAAACCATCTCTTTAGTGCCGCGACTCACACGATTAAAAGCCGTCATTAATTGGGAAACTTGTTGCTCACGACCGTAGAGATTGCGAGAAATACTTAAATGATCTCGGATGTCATTTGAGCCAAGACAGAACTCACGAATGTCGCCATTATCCTGCCACTGTTTATAACACTCTTGTAGATCAGATTTTAAGCCGACAATACTGGAATAGCGCTCTTCAGGCATTTTTCCTAATAATTTATCGATAATGGCTGCCAACATTTTTGGTACATCGGGCCTAACTAGCAAGACAGTTGGAGGCTTTTTAGCAATGTGACAATGAACTAATTCAAGAGTATCAACTGTCTGAAAGGGCAATTGATTGGTCAACATCTCATAAAAGGTTATACCTAGAGAATAAAAATCGGTTCGATAATCAACTGGACGGTTTATGCGCCCGGTTTGTTCAGGAGAAATATAAGCTAATCCATTTTCAAACTCATTTAATTTCAGGTAATCAAAGGTTTCTTCAGAAAGTTTAGTAGAGGCACTTAAATCAACTAATTTAAGAATTAATTTTTCAGGGTTAATAACAATATTAGAGGGGTTAATCTCCTTATGGACAATATTGCGTTGGTGTAATTCACCTACAATATGGACTAATTGTAAGGCCAGATTAAAAAAATCACCGATTTCTAACCGATGAAGTAGCAAATAAGAAGTTAATAATTGACCCTCAACATCCTCGAGAACTAAAACCGGTGCAGGTGTATTTTGCAAAAAATCATAGGCTTTAATAATTGTGGGCGTTTCAATCATGTTCAACAATTGGTATTCATGTTGGAGAATGGCTAAATTTTCAGAGCTCATATGAGGACTATTAGGTGTTTTTAATAGAACTTTCCGTTTATCCTTAAGACGCATGCCATAATAAGTATCAATATTATGGTTATGCCGCATCTTCTCTTGTAAGGCATATCCTGATATCGAAATCATTAGCGCGTTCTCTTTTTAATAGATAGCTTATTAAAGTAAAGGAAGATCCTGCCTCTATTATTCAAGTATAGAATAGATTGACATTTAGCAGGTTAAATAATAGACAAGTACTTATAGTTGCTCTACCTTGTATATTGGTTGATATTGCAGTGGCACAGCGATGTGCAAAACTTCATACTCCTGATCGCCGTGCTGAAAGAGATGCATTGATAGCGGCTACAGCTTTGGTTCATGGGTTTGTGGTAGTAACACGAAAGATAAAAGATTTTGAAGGCGCTGGCATACAATTACCTAATCCTTGGGATATTACAAACTAAAGCCTGTCTCCACCATATCTTTTTGAGCGTTGTTAGTTGTTAGGATTTTATGGCAGTATACTGCTTAAGAGTAAATGGTGTTTTAAGCACAAAAGGAATGGTTTTCTTATGCATCTTGATTTAATTAATATTATCTTTTTAATTGCCGCAACGCTGGTATCATTATCTTATTTTTTTACAGATATTCTTCTTTTGCGCTTATTGTCTATTTTAGGGGCAGTGGGATACCTTTTTGGTGGATCGATTGCAGGTCTCGATAAGCCTGGTATGCTCACGATCGTTCTTTTTTCCCTAATTAATTTTGCTATTAATGCTATTCAAAGTATTCGAATTGTATTGGCTCGAATCCCTATTTTTTTGCCGAATGAACTCAAAGATATTTATACAAAAACTTTTGACATAATGACACCCAATGAGTTTTTAAGAATATATAAATTAAGCAAGACAGCCAGTGTAAAGCAGGGTGAACAAATTACTATTCAAGATAAACCTGTAGAGAGCTTAATCTTATTGAAAGAGGGCAGGACTGATATCATAGAAGATAAGCAGATTATTACCTCATTAAGCGCTGGATTTTTTGTGGGGGAAATGAGTTTTTTAACAGGTCAAATGGCAAATGCAACAGTGACTGTGGCAAGCGATACAGTGGATTATCTTGTTTGGGATAAAAAGAAGTTAGATCAACTTAAAATTAAAGATCCGGATCTTTATGAAAAACTTGAACATACCATATCCATTAATCTAATTAGAAAAATTAGCAAACAAGTTCACCGGGCCAAGGGCGTTCCTTTACCATCAAGTTAATCTATAGGAAGAGAGGGGGGGCTAATCCTCCATTGCCATGAAGAGATAAATGCGGTTCTTTAGCGGTTACTTGCGAGGGGGGAGAAGAACAGATGTCTTCAACATTCCCATTGATAAATAAACCTAGTGACCTTTTGGAACCTTCGGGATAACAGGCTTTTATTGAACTAGTGCTTTCCATGTTATCGCCATCATGGGCAGATTCCGTCATTACTGCAGGCGGAGGGTTTCCTTCAGAAGGAAGATTGACATTTTCAGCTAATATTTCAAATCTAAGCTGGCTATTATCATCGACAAGAGATACATCCACAGTAACAGGGTCAATATAACTTTCTTGATAGGTTTTTTCACCTTCCATTAGGGCAGCAATTTTTTGCCAAAGAAGAACGCCAGTATAGATAACGGCGGCAACGAGGATAACAGGGATAATAATCCAAGATAAAAGTATAGATGCGGTTAAGAGAAGCAGGCTTTGTAACCAATGCGTTGCGATCCAAGTAAGGATAAGGGATGAGAGAGGTGTTGGTATTGGCGGCGGCGGTACTTCGATTGGAAATACAGGCTTGAGTGCTTGCAAATCCTGTTGGAGCTTTTCGGGTGACAAGCTAAATTTTGCTTTCAGTCCCTGAATTTTTTGAGCCTGCCTTGCCTCCCTGTTCTCACGATTACCTTGATATTCATTGAGTGCTTCTACAGCCTGGCTGACGCTATCTGGGAGCTTGTCTGCTGCTGGATTTAACCAAGCTTTTAGCTGACTAAAATTGGCATTAGGCGGCAATTCTTTTAAAAACTTGAAAAAGACAGGATGGGCAAGGAGATGAATAAGATGGAAAAGAGATTTAAAATCAGACTGGTAAAATGCCGTGAAAAACTCAGGATCCAATAGTGAAAATCGGTTCAAAATCTCTTTGAATGTCGGGTCTTTAACTAATAGCTGAATCAAACCATATTGACTGGCTAGTTTGAAAAGCGGGATCAAAGTTTTGCTATCAAGTAACTCTTTTAGAGAGGGGGCATTTTCAAACGATTTGATAATAGTGACTATCCCTTCGAGTGCTGTTCCTGCTTCATTATTTAAGAGTTGCATCGCTTCTTTGATACTTGGATGCTCCAAAATAGGTAGCAGTTTATCCAGGATTAAAGTCCAAATCGCCTCCTTAGAATGGAGATGTTTGGGGATTGCTGTCAAGAAATCTTGCAAAGCGGGTTCAAGCTCCTGCAAGATTTTCATCAATTGCAGCTGCTTTGCTTCGTCATCGGGTATCAATATTTTAATCTGATCCTGCAGCAGCTTCATGATTTTGGGCAGCGCATAAAATTTGATTAAGGCGTAAATACCTACCTTACCCCCCACATTGACTAAACCCTTTTTAGCAATGCCAGCCAGAAAAGAAGAATTATCCTCCGATGAAAAAATATCTTCAGCGAGACTTGGAAGAGTTAATTCTTGCCAGCGTTTTTCTAGAAGTAGTGTTTTAGTTTTTGCTACATATTCTTTGACATAATTCAATGCTTTTTGTTTTGAGAAAAGTCCTTCTGCGACCTGAGGGATTTCTTCAAGAAGCTCGAGGCAGTTTGCTTCAATGGTATCAAGCATTGGGATGAGCTCCGGAATATTAACCAGCTCAAGTTCAGTCACTAACTGACCGATAATCGTTTGAATTCCGCCTTGGTCATTACCATATTGATCCAGGACTCCTAGAACTTGTTCGACTTTGGTGAGGTTCGTATTAATCGATTGATGGCCAAGAGTTTCCCATCCCATAGCAAGCAATTCACTGATTGCAAGCAACTGTTTGATTTTTACCTCATTCATCCCCTCAAAAGCTTCTAGTTTCTGCAAGGGAACCAAAGGTTCTACGGGCTGGTAATGACTAAATTTTTCATCGGGAAGCCAGCGCTCCACAATCTGACTGTATTCATGGGACAAATACTCGAGGAAGCGCTGCTTTAGTTCTTCATTAGGTTGTTCATGGATTTTGAGTAATTCAAAATAATGGCTTTCTGTTTTTCTGTTGAAATCCCTAAGGGTTTTCATAAATTCGACTGTTTCAACAAGAGAATAGTCTCGGCCATGTTGACGGCTTAAGATTCGATCGGCTTTTTCCCTAAGATCAAGTAGATACCAGGTAGCTAAACAACGGCTATCTTCCAGAAAACGAGTTCGCGCCCGTTCTTGTTGAGCTTTAAGGCCAATTTGTTGCTGAAAAATCTTGAAAGTAGCAGCAATTTCTTCAGTAGGTGCTGTTTTGACTAAACCTAGTAGTTGCACGTCAATAATTGAGCAAAATTGTCCTAGCTGACCATTACGCCCACAACGTCCGATGATTTGGATTAATTGTTCTTCAGTCAAATGAGTACATAAGTTAATTACCAGGAGACCATGTTCATGAGCTGAGTCAAAATCAGCGCCGCGAGATTCACATTTTGTTGAAATACTGATTCTATTTTCTTCACCCGCCGTAACAATAAATCGTTCTTCCTCGTGCGGATCCGAACTGTAGCCATAATAACTCTGTGTACTCCATGGATACTCATCAGAATTCAAGTCCTGATAAAGATCAGAGGCAGCCTGGGCTGATTCACAGATGAGTAAGATGGGCTGGTTTTGTCGCTGCTCTCTCGATAGCCTGATGAGCTCAAGGGCCGCTTGCTTTTGGTCATTCCAACCTTCAGCGGCCACAATACCCAAATCTTGGCAGCGATCAGGATGGAAACTGGGATAATAAGCGGCTCTAATACCATATAAATTATGAAATTCACCAAGTTGATCAGGCATACCCGGCGTTGCGGTTAGACCAATAAATTCACCCTCTGCCCGTATTAGATCGGCTAGATTTTTAGGGGTCATGCTAATAATTGTTTCTGTGTCAGGTAAAACACTAAAAGCGGTGGACTCTTCATCCGACAGAGCGGTATTTTTTTCAGTATGCAAAAGAGGCTGTGCCCCTGCACCAAAACTTGCTCCTGGTTCAGCTCGGCTCGTATGCGGTAAATAGGGGGCGCCATAGAGTTTTTTATGGCCCTGCTCTTCTTTCTCGACCACCATATAGTCGATGTTTTCTTCCAACTGGACGGCGAGTCTTGCCGAATCGAAAAGGGTTTCAAGCAAAGAATCAGGAATCCGTTTGATAAACGCAGTGAGTGGTTTGTCGGGATTTTTTGATAGACAATACACACGGAAATTGTGTATATCGTCTCTATTCGAGCAGTTATTGTCTAAAAAAAGTTCTTTTTCTTGTACAAATTCTAGCAAATAGCTATACACTTTTGACCAGTTTTTAGTATCAAGTAAGATGGGTTCCAAGGTTGCCGCTAAGCGAAAGGGAACCGTCGAGATGAGGCTTGCATCAATTTCATCCCAGATAAGATCCCTGTTTTTGGGCAGGCGTTTCTTTTGAATAGCCATACTGATAAAAAATAATGAAAGCCCGTAAGGAGTGGAATAATTGATTCCATTGGCCACATAGTCAGAGTAGGGGCTATGCGCTTCAATAATACGTTCACCACAACGAATACCGAGATAGTGGTAAAAATCCTTAAAATTTACAATACCATCGCGCCCCAGCTTCTCATTTTCAGTGGGAACAAGGGCTGTTCTCCCTGCGGCAACGCGTAAAGCAGCATGCAGCGCAGCAATAATACTTTTCCCAGCACCTGTTTTCAGCTCCTGAACCAATTGACCTTCCTCACTAAGGCTATGAATAAGGGGGAGAAGTTGGGTTGAGCGGGGAAATTTTTTACAGGTTCTTTTAAGAACAACACAGCAAACAGCGAGCAGAGCAAGTTGATTTTCTTTTTTGTTTTCGCCGCGACTGATTCTTTCCTGAAGTGCTTTGAAAACAACTGGAAAATGACGATTTTTGAGTTGATGAACAGTATAGGAACAACTTATTCCATTCATGATCTCAACATAGACAGGTTGGTTTTCAATATAGTCCATCACCTTTTTGTAATCACGTTTTAGGCGTTTCCGTTCAGACTGCGTAAGAAATTTAGGTGGTTTGTCATCCCAGGAGTTGTACCTAATTTCTTTTATTTTTTGCTTAAGATCATTTGCATCATAGCGATAACTGGGCAGGTCCTCCTGATAAATCTCTTCCTCTAGTGCGTCGATAGCTGCGGTTACAGAGCGTGATTCCAGAATATCTTTAAGCGTTGATAGAGGAATTTGATAATGCTTATAAAGACAGATTAAAGTCTGTAAATAATTTTCTGGGATTGGTATTAAAAGCTCAAGTAGTTGAGAGGGAGATTGATTTTGCTGCTTGCAAATCGCAGAGCAAAGAAACAGGATAGATGAACATTTCTTTTCTTCAAGACTTAAGAGGGTACCGATGAAGCGATTATCGTCAGTGTGCTCCTTTTCCCTAAGAGAATATTCAATAATAGTCAATACACTAGGTGCATCATTGGTTTTTTTAATGAGTTCTGTTGCTTTTTTTAATAAGGATGCAGAGGGCTCGTACTGAATATGTTCGTGAAAAAAGGCATACACCTTTTTATCGTGCATCAGTTCTAATAGTGTTTTCAGGGTTTCGCTATCGTCCTCTAAGGTCTGATACAGACCAAAGAGCAGCGGTAAAGACGTTTCATCAATCGGCACACTAAGACAATAATCCAGGATGAGCTCAAGCCCTTTATCCAAGGTGGTGCAATAGGGTAATAATTTAGGATTTGCTGCTAGGCCATGCAAAAAAAGAGTGAAGGGTTTTAAATGCTCAGGTTGATTCTCGAGTTTTTCTTTAGCTAACCTAAGTAAGGAAATAGCCGCTTTGAGATCAGGATTTTCCTTGAGTATGACTTGAAGCTCTGTAAAAAATTGGACATCAATTGTTTTCAGCTGGCGTATACTCTCAACTAAGACGAGATGATCCAACAAATTTTCGAGAAAAAGCGTGATACCAAAATGAGGAACTAGAATTTTAAACAATTGTAGGCAGATCTCATATTTCTGCTTATCCTCAGCAAAAAAATTGGCTAGCAGTGACTCGGCAAGGACAGTTTCAGCCTGAGCAGTATGCAGTGTTTTTCTTGATGTTGTTAACCTCACATGGCGCAGAAGAATTGGTAGACAGCTCTTGAGCTCTGCTTGGTGAGCCAGAAGAAACTTTTTAAGCGCTTTTCGCTCAAATTTATGAGCAAGAATCTCGGGTATGGGGAGGCTAGTTGGCAAGTCGAGGGATAAGTTATTTTCTTGCCAGAGTGCCCATAAGGTCATAGTCCCTTTTTGCGCATTGGTTTTAACCATATAAAGCCTTTGCAAAAAATGACTGATGAGTAAAATTGGGTCGACATCCACCGTTTTCGCATAAGGATGTTGTTGCAGAAAATGGTGGCATCGACGAATGAAATCGATTTCTTCAGGATGAGGGTTATAATTGAGTCCTGTAAACGCTGAGACGTAGTAAGCCCAAATCAGTTCGTAGATTTTCTGTTCATTGGGATTGGAGTATTGACTGGGATAAAGATTCCGATAAAAATCAAGCTGTTCTCGAAAAGCTTCTTTGCCTAGGTAGCGGAATACTTCGGTCTTTAAGGAAGGAGAGGAGGGATTGAAGGCACGAATAGCAGCCGTTAATTCCCTTAAAGAAACCGCATAACTGTTTCTGCCTGCGCCCATTGAGCCTGCTTTGAGCTCCATTTCTTTGCAAACCAGATGAAAGCCATTGTAGTCAATGGCATAAGGCACATCAGTCCAGGCTAGAGAAATAGCCTCTAATTCCGCAATTTGCTCCCACAGAGAATGTGTTTCTATAGTATGATCTATAAGATTTTCTAGACAGACTAAAAGCGTATCTAGTTTTCTCAGTGGTGCTAGCTTAAGACCATCCTTGCTAATCAAATGGGTTAAAAAAAGATTAAGTAGCTGCCGTTGTTGGTTTGCATTCCCCTCACAATAGATTAGAAACTTCGCAGCCACTCTATGCCAGAATTCCTCTAGCTCTTTTAGACCACTGGAATTAATAGCCATATAATTTTTAGCCGCAAACACTAAAACAGCCTGAGCAAATCTTTCGAACAAAGGCCAGTCTTGTTCTGAGTTGGAAACTGGCGTACGTTGTGCCAGGCTAAGAAAACAACTTTTATTGGTTTCCTCGATGGTGGTTTGATTATGCGTCAAGTGACCGCCATGATGATTATGGCTGGCATAGATTACTTCTGCTTCTGCTTTTTTGAAAAAATCAACGAGAGAAAATACGGTTGGTGCGAAGCTAAAATAGATTTTAGAAAAATGGTTTAATAAGCATTTTTGATCAAGATAAACAAGATAATTTAAAAATAAAGCAAATCTTTTTTGTCCAACAGAAATCAAAAGCTGAAAAAGAATGCGAATATTATCTAGATTATGGGTATCAAAATTTCCAAATAATTTGTTAACAATGTCAATATATTCTGGGAAAGTTAATTTGATTAGGGCAAAAAAATCTGCTTCTTTCTCTGCAATATAATCCGGGTTTGAAAATCTGTTTGGCGCAGGTACACCGTTCTTTGCAGTGATCCAGTCTGTTAGCTGTTCCGAGCTAAGCCAGTATTTGTTCGGTGCTATAGGTTTTGCTTCCTTAAGACCTGCGATAAGAGGGGCATAATCAGTCAGTTTAGAAGCGAGTATTTGTCCGCTCTCGTCAATATAATAAAGTGTCTTGGCCCTTTCCAGAAAGACATAACTGTTTTTATAGTTTTGAATGTTGGTAGGCAGTTTAGGCAGACGATAAAGCTCGTAGCGATTAGGCGTAAAAATTTTTAGTAAAGAGTTTAGATAAGAAGATTGTAATTCATCAAAACTGAGCAAATTAGGGCTAAAATGACTCTGATAACCACAATCCTCTCGATTAGCTAACAAAGCTAGTTTAGAAGTCTCAATGGGTAGTGTCGAGAGTGGCACCTGGGTTGTTGATATATTATCCCAACCTTGCATTAAGCTTTTTTGTAAAACACGAGAATAACCTTTATGGCGGCAAGCTGGATTTATACCATCCGCGAAATCATTAAAATGATCATAGATGTCTCTTATAAGAAAGTCTTCAAGACTTTCACAAGAATAACCTGGTAAAGGGACCATTTTGTGCTGCCCCGCATGATACATGGGGGTAGTTGATGCTATTTTGGCTATGTTACCAACTAGTTTCGCTGCCTGGCCAAGGGATACATTGGTACCCTCTGCCGCAACGAGGCTTACCATTTCTGGTGAAATTGTATAAGCGAGCCCAAGTATTTTTGCAATATGATCAGCAAGAAATCCGGTGGGGATATCCAACATTTTCCTAAAAATAGCCGCTTGAGAATAATTGGAGCGGTACCAAGAAGTATAATACACCTCTTGCTGTAGTTGCTCTTCAAGGGTTCGACTCCTTAAATCCTCTTCCGCAAACATTTGTAAACTTAAAGCGAAAATTGAAATTGGAACTGGTGGTGTGTAAAAAGGGAAATCGACTTGCTCATTGAGTTGATGTTGTCTTTGCTGGGTAATACTTTGCTGTTTTGCTAGGTCCTGATTTTGTTTCAGTGCTTGAGATTGCTGCAGTTCCTGTCGCATTTCCTGCTTGAGCTCTAGATTGTATTTAAAAGTTAGACCAACAACCTGGGATTTTAAAGATCCTTTATCCAAGCGTTTCGACTGGCGAATAGCTTCGCTAGATGCTCCTCCATAGATATAACCGCAGACCTCCTCTTCAGCTTTAACCTCTTTAACCTTCGGGCAAATTTCAGCCTGCTCAAGCCAGTCTGAAGTGAGGTTCCCATCCTGATTTTGCTCGAGATAATAACCTATAGTCGCAAAGAATGCAGAGCTACTTAAGTAGTAACCTGCGTTATTTGCCAAAGGACTAAAATCATCTGTATGTGGATAAGTTGGTGCTAAAGAAAGAAGAGTTTCTCTTGGATTAAGGGATTTTAGATCCTTGGTGAGTAAAATGAGGTGAAAAAATTTCTTGCACTGCAGGCGATGCAAACTTGCGGCAATAGCACTAAAAATTCGCTCTCTTTCTTCAAGGGCTTCATAAGCTTTTCCTTGTAGAAGAATGATTATTTCTGCATGGGATTTGAAGGGAGTACTGTTATAGCATTCAAAGGAGTCCAATAATTCCGTAATCGGGTCTTGAGAAGTAAAAACCAGCACTAGGCAGTTTTTTCTGGGTTGTGGTTTAGTACTCAGTGTCTTGCAGATGTTATCCCAACTGCAAATATCATAGTAGGTATGAGCCTCATAGGATGAATTAAAGCAAGGTAGAGTGGCCAAGGGGGTGACGAGATCAGCATTTTCCTTTTCATCCCCTGGTTTAATGCTTGTGTAATAAGAGGCAACAAGAATGTCTGTCTCTGAACTGTGTGCATCTATTTGAGGTCTAAACCTATTGAATAATGCTTTTCCAAATTGGTAACCATAGCCAGAAATGAGCTGCAGATAGGTTTCTGAGTCCCTTAGCAAATAATCATCCTCTTTACTGTAATGTGCCGGGGGAGATTGGTCATTGGTCTGTAAAAAAACTTCACTGAAATTAAAGGAAATCCTATAACCCTTATTAACCAGTGCATGAATGACTTGAATAAATAAAGAAACCCTACCTATTGAACCTACAATAGAAATTTTTTTTAATTTTTCGAGGGAAATTTTAAGGGTTTTTGATTTCTTACTCTGAGCTGGAAATTTCTCTTCAATCTCATTGACTTGCTTATTAAAAAAAGCATGATTGATATATTCGTCTCCAAGTGCATCAATGTAGGGATTTAGTAGAGGTGCAATTTCGAGTGCCTGATCGACTTGCTCATTAGATAAGATTTCCCATTGATAAAGGTCTTGAGTAGAGGATAATAAGCCTCTTTTCTTACGAAAGCTAAAATATCTGGTCATTATCATACTGATAAAAAAAGCTACGGCGCATTCTATTATATGAGCAGATGTTGTTCAATAAGAACTGTTTGTTAAATTTGGCGTCAAACAGATCGCGTGTATTGATACTCAATTGTACATAAGCCTCAGTACTTGGGTTTCCTCCCTCTTGAACATTAGAGCATAACTGCTAGACTCGAACTGATTATAATGTTTAGGGAAGATATCTAATGGACAAGGATAAAACTCAAAAATACACCACAACCGATGCAGGAATAGCTGTACCTAGTGATGAACACTCCTTAACTGTTGGACCCAATGGTCCGATCCTTCTACATGATCATTATCTGATCGAGCAGATGGCAAATTTTAATCGTGAAAGAATTCCCGAACGTCAACCCCATGCAAAGGGCGGTGGCGCTTTTGGTCAGTTCGAAGTAACAGAAGATCTTAGCAAGTATACCAAAGCAGCTTTGTTCCAACGGGGAGTGAAGACGGAAGTCGTAGTTCGTTTTTCAACGGTTGCTGGTGAGCGCGGAAGCCCGGACACTTGGCGTGATCCACGTGGGTTTGCTCTGAAATTCTACAGCAGCGAAGGTAATTTTGATATGGTTGGGAATAATACGCCTGTTTTCTTTGTGCGTGATCCAATGAAATTTCAGCATTTTATCCGTTCTCAAAAACGTCGCGCTAATAATAATCTGCGTGATCATGATATGCAGTGGGATTTCTGGACCCTTTCTCCAGAATCGGCTCATCAAGTAGCCTGGTTAATGGGTGATCGTGGTATTCCGAAAAATTGGCGTCACATGGATGGTTTTTCAAGCCATACTTACATGTGGGTGAATGCTCAGAATGAGAAGTTTTGGGTAAAATATCATTTTAAGACCAACCAGGGAATTGAATTCCTGACCCAGGAAGAGGCTGATAAGTTGGCAGGTTCAGACGCTGACTATCATACACGCGATCTTTATGAAGCGATTGAGCAGGGTAACTATCCGAGCTGGACGCTGTATATGCAGATTATGCCGTTCAAAGAAGCGGAGACTTACCGTTATAACCCCTTTGATCTCACAAAGGTATGGCCACATGCTGACTATCCCCTGGTCAAAGTAGGTCAACTTACTTTGAACCGAAACCCAACAGATTATCACACTGAAATTGAACAACTTGCCTTTGAACCTAATAATATGGTGCCCGGCACTGGCATCAGCCCCGACAAGATGCTCCTTGGCAGAGTGTTCGCCTACGCCGACGCTCATCGTGCCAGATTGGGTGTAAATTACAAGCAGATACCCGTTAATAAACCAAAATGCCCTGTTTTCAGCTACAGCAAAGAGGGTGCAATGCGTGTCGAAAATGTTTCTGATCCTGTTTATGCCCCTAACTCCAAAGGAGGGCCTAAGGCCGATAGTTCAAGAAATCCGGAAGTCGCAACCTGGGAGGCACAGGGAGAGTTTGTACGTGCGGCCTATACCCTCCGTAAAGATGATGATGACTTTGGACAAGCCAATATACTTGTGCGCAAGGTGATGGACGATGAAGCGCGTAACAGGTTAGTGAATAATGTAGTCGGTCATCTGAAAAAGGGTGTAAGCCAACCTGTGCTTGAGAGAGCATTCAAATACTGGAAAAACATCGACCAGCAGATTGGCGAACGCATCGAAAATGGGGTTAAAAAAGGTGGATAGATAAATTGCTGTCTTGAGCATGAATTCTCAAGCTTCGAGACTTGATGCGTTTCCACTATGTTGCTGTGATCTCAGTCATCTTTGTTGTCAGCCCTCCTGCGGAGGAGGGGATGACAGCAAAGCCGGAAGACACTTATTAAGCTCGATTAAAGATCTTGTTCAATTATCATAGGGATATTATTTTCCTTTATGCTTTTAGATTTTTCTTTCTTTGGTGGAGTAAAAAAGGCACTTTCTCCTTGCATCTCCGTACTCATTAAAGTTGAATTTAATTTTTCCCGAATAAACCGTCTAGCAAAACGGCTTAATCCCGATTCGGTGCTGCGAGTTACAACTTTAAGTTCTTTAGTAAAATTAATAAAATCTTGCCTTTTTTGCTTATCATCAGAGCAGCTTGTCGATAAGTAAGCTTTATTTATGCCGCCTTGCCATAAATCCAAACCAAGTTCATGGTGCTTTGCCAGGCTTGTTGCAGTAACAAGAATGGGAATTTTATCTTGTTTATTAAATTCGGTTAGAAAGGTTTGAATTTGTTCTGTGGTGGAGGAGGTAGTATCCAATACAAAAACCTGAGGATGAACACCCTCTTTTAAAAGATTAGCGAGTACCTGCAGAGCAGTATTCGCTTCTACCCCGTCTTTATTAACGCAAGGATTATTATCAGCATAATAAACTAAAGGTTTTTGTAATTTATCTATCGTTGTTTCATTAATATAAGTAAGAGAACATTCATTAATAATTTTTATCCCGTTTTTAAGGATCTCTTTCAGATTTGCTTGTAGAACAGGAAAGTTGTCAATAAGTTTGGAGTTGACTGATAATTCATGGGCAATTTCATCAAAGCATTGAGCCATTAAAGCTTCTATATTTAGTTCTTTTCCCTGAATTCTATGTGCATAAATAACAGGAATAATAGGTTTAAAGCAAATTTGCCCAGCCAAATAATTCAGTGGTGGGAGGCTCGTATCTTCAGCTAATTTTTGATGCATAATCTTAAAAGAATTTCTCTTAAACATATCTTCAATCATGTCGCATCGAATAAATTGATTTACGTCTAAGGCTTTATTCCAGGTTATTGCAATTTCAAAATAATTAAATATATCGCAGCCATAAGGCGTCGCGATAGTCTCTTTTGAGTTAAAAACCTTTCTGGCAGCATACAGTGGAGCAAAGAGGGCGCTCATTCCGGCGGGCGAATAATAATTTTTTTTGGTAAATTCATTATCGCTGTCCTCATCACTTGTATCCTCTGTGATAAGTGGATTTTTCTTCACCAGATAATTCACAACCAAATCTTGCGTTTCACATAAATTTCTTATTAGATATTCAAGATCATTGCTTTCTAAAATAGCCGGTAATTTAGTATTAGAATTTATAACTTTTAAATAAATCAACATGATATCAGAATAAAGGCTATTAAATTCCTCATCTGATTTATGTTTTTCAGAGCGACCGGGGGCTGCATTCTCAATAGCTTCAATTAACCAAAGGTCCTGCTCATCATTTAAAGAATACAGGTCGTCATCATCATTAAAATTATTTTTAAGGAAATAATTGATTTTATCTTTGTCTACAGCAATTGATTTATTGCCACTTTTATCATAGATAATAATGGTGCTGTCGATTTCATTAAAGTAATAATATTTATTGATTGCCCCTTTCTCTATTCTAACTTTATTTGGTCTATCGATATCTTTTTTTGATAAAAAAATCTTAGGTTTTTTGTCCACTTCTTTCAATACTGAAATGACATCATTCCTTGTAACAACTTTTGAAAATTCTTTTCTTTTGTAGAGGTTTAAAAGATATTTATGAGCCTCTGCACAAAGTTCTCCCCCAATAAATTTTCTCTCTAATTCATTTTGGGTTTTATTAAACTGTAGCTCGTTAAGTGCTGCATTTGTTGCTTTAATTCCCTCGATAACACAAGCTATCCATTCTTGATTGGGTGTGAGACCTAGGGATAATCTAACCCCAGTTTCGATCTCTGTTAAGGTAGGTGTTAAGAAACCAAAACTTTGTCTTCTTTCAATGAGGGGAGAAAGCTTTTTTGCCTTTAATTGCAAATTAATTTGAGCGATCATTAAATGAGTAACAAATTCAGGATAACCCTTTGGAGTTTCGTGATCATCTCGACTTAATTCTACCTTTCCTAAACCCTCCATATTTACGGCCGGGAAGGTTATTATGAGGCAGGGATATTTGGCTTTCAGTTGCTCTCTATTCACATTAAGCCAGTCAAATTTTTCACAAGCTAATTGATTTACTAAAATTTCAACCATTTTATTTTTGTGGACTAATACTCTGTCTCTTAATTCATTGAAGGCTCTATTATTTCTTTTTTTAGGGGTATAACTAGTATTGAACCTGCTTCTTCTGGATGTAAAGGAAATAATTCTATCTACCCGTGAAGCATTTGCCCCCACACTATAAGAGTCGCCATCTTCTGATAACATGTCACTAACATTTTCACCAAAGCGGTTTAGCTCGTATTTTAAATTATATTTGATGCCGGTTTTGACTGCGATTGCCGCAAGTATTGCTCTTAGCTCTTGATTGTTAAATTTTTTACCCTCTAGTATTTTGGAGATAATTTTTCTCTTATCTTCAATGGAAGGAGCTATTATTACTAATTTTCCTTCAATATTAGCTAGGAGTTGTTGGCTCTCATCGACGGCTATTAAAATTTCACTTTTATCATATTTTTTCTTACTTACTTCGGATAATTTGCAGCCTGTTATTTTTTTACCATGCGTATGTGTTTTGTGATAAAAATGAGCCTCTTGGGATCGGCGATAGAAACGTTCTCTAGCCGGAAGGCTAGATGCAATTTGGATAGCTTTTGTTTTGATTGGACCACGCAAGGGTGAAAGAGTATTATTTAGCTGTAACTCTTCGATAAAAATGAGATCAACTTCTCGACTAAAGTATTGTTGCATTTTCAGTAGATTATTATTGTATCTTTGAATCTGTTCTTGTAATAGAGCATCATTTCCAACGGCTGCCTGATCAATACTACTCCAGGTTTTACAGAGGTCTTTGAAATCTTTTAAAATCCCAATATATCCAAGCCTCATAGCCTCTAAAACTATTTTTTGTTTTATAGAGGTTAGCTCATCCTGTTCACTTAGTTCACAACAAAAATTTTCTACAGTACCATCTAAGCAATTCAATTGAACAACTATTTTATTATCCACTAAACGATAATAAAAAATATCTTTCGTTTTTTCTGGTGTATCTTCTTTAATCTCATAAATCGAAATAAAATGAGACATATCTTTCAGTGTTAATTTCTCCAAAATTATTTTCAATTCATCCTGGATGTCGTCGATGTTTTTCAAAAAGGGGTCTCAGCTAAATATCTATAAAATTTTAATAATAACGCACAAAAATTAAAAGAATATTAAGAGCAATTGATTAGTAGAATAACCTTAAGAATCCAATACGGCTGCATCTTTTCAGCTAAAAAAGCGACCATTATATCAATGGTACAGAAGTAACAAATCAGATTAGAGCATTTAATCTTCAAAAGTGGTTAGAGCTACCTATTATTGCGCTTAATGGACATGCCTGTGATCCCGAGAAAAAAAGAAATTAGTTTATGCGGGTATCAAGAACTATTCACTAAGCCTTGCAGCAATTGATTTTTAACAAGGGCTGAGTTTAGTTTGCCGTTCCATTATTTTCTGAGGATGGTTGTTTATTAATGAGTTGCTTAAAAGTCCCTTCACAGACTGGTTTTGCTCCTCTTGTTTCAAAATAGCTCAAGGGGGTAAGAAGTGCGATATCAATATTTAATGCAGGGCACAAGGTTACCCAGTCTGCATAACATTGTTCATCAAATTCATTAACACCATAGCCACCCTCTGCGTTCCCCAGTTTGCAATAAGCGATGGATGCCATGGCATTGATAAGTTTTGGTCCAGGATCCCTAAAAGTAAAGGATTCGTTGCCTGGCTTGTGAAACATATAAGTAGTTCCACAGAAGAGGAGTGCGGTTTTTAAACCCTCTTGATAGCGCTGAGCAAATTCCGGGTAATTAATATCTTCTTGGGGAATACGTGTATCGGTTTGCGTTATTCGACCTTGGGCAAAGTCTTGGTAAAACCAAATTAATCGTCTTATGGCAATGGCTGTATTTAGATTTATTTTTCCTGGCGTTAAAGCACTTTCATGTCCCTCTAAAAAATCGGTATCGTAACTCTGATTTTGCGCTAAATGAAAAGCATCAAATAGTCGATCAGCTGAGGTTTGAGTCAAGCCTAAATTCGTTTGATAATTCAATTTAACTCGGTTTTGTAGCGTAAGGTCTAATATGTTTTTCCAGTGTTCTAAATCTGTCCTAGGTGCATTCGTAGAGATGGAGTTACCGCTCATGCTAGTCACGTTGGACGAATCTCCGCTGCTTTCTTTGAGGATCATAGCAAGAATATGCGCCCATCGATAGGCCGTGTTATCGTTAAAATAAATATGATGAGCATTGGCAATTTGTTGATAAATAAGAAAGTGCTGGAATATTAGCAGCCTCAGATGAGGGTGTACCGCTTTACAGGCACTATCGTTTTCTTCATTCATGACTTCAACGATATGCTGAGTAAAAAGTTCAATTTGGGCTTTAGTAGGTAAACCAGTAAGATCAGGCAGCCAACCTCCATCGATTGGATCGTGCGATTTCGACAAATGGAGATGATCCGCTAGCGAAGGCGGCGCATTTTCTTCTAAATTCGGGGAGCTAAATGCTAATAATGGGGCTAAAAAAAGAATTCTCAGTAATTTAATATATTGCTTTTTCATATTACAACTTCACATTAATTCGTCATTATTTCTCCTCCTTGAAAGCGGGTTCGTCCTGAATTAAACCTGGGGTAAATGAGTTCATTTTAAGAGCACTTCGATAAATACTCACGGTATTTGTTCATTATAGACGCAGAATTGGTAAATTTCTTGGAATCAGGACTCTGAGCTTATTGAAGGAATAATCAGATCACGATATTGTTTGTAATAAAAAAAGCCTTTTGACATAAAATTTGCGTTAGGACATCACTTAAAAGGAGGAAAGTTCATGGGTTTATATGACAGCCTATTAGTTCACTGTAAATGTGGCAACGAAATTGAACTTCAAAGTGAAGCGGGTTATTGTGAGATGTACTTATATAGCCTAGAAGAATGTCCTTTAGAAATCCTAATTGATTTAGAAAAAGAAGAACATTACTGCGAACGATGTAATAAAGGGTTTTTTATTAAAGTACAACATTCTGCCCATTTGCTTTGGAATTAGGTACTAGCGCATCGGGATCAGCTGTTTATTTAGATGAACGATAACATAGCCTCGAGAATGTCCTCCGGGATCGGGGAAGGCCCGGCCTGTTGTAAAAGATGGCAGATTTTGATCTTTTAAAGCAAATTGAAAGGAGTATAAAAAATACCAACCGTTTAATATTGATAGCTATTGAAGCCATGTAGGCTTGACGTGGTCAACCAAATTGTTACACCCCAGTTAAGCAACTTTCATTAAAAAATCATTTTGTTTTTCAAATTGATTTGGGCTTAAATATCCTAAATAAGAATGCAATCTGTGGCTGTTATAGAACATAATAATGTAATTCAAAATGTCCTGTTGAGCTTCCCATCGAGTTTGATAGTTCTGCCATTGAATTCGCTCTTGCTTTAAACTTCCAAAGAAGCTTTCAATAACACTATTATCCCAGCAATCTCCTTTTTTACTCATACTGCCAATATAACCTTTATTCATTAATAACTTACGGTATTGGTAACTTGCGTATTGAGTTC
>NZ_LNYO01000024.1:363956-377749 GCF_001467895.1 Legionella nautarum | reverse complement strand
TAACAATATTGGCTGGATTCTGCTATTTTCTTTACCCACTCAAGCATCTCCTGATGCTCAGGATCATCAGGTTTATTTCTCTGACGTTGCTGATAACTGTAATATCCATGCCGTGTAATGCCCAGGAGTTGGCACATTAAGCCAACTGGCCAGGTCTTCTTATTTTGGGCGACAAACGAATATTTTATTTCGTTTCTTGAGCAAAGAAGACCGCCGCCCTTTTTAAGATTTCCTTTTCCATTTTCAGGCGTTTATTTTCTTCCAGCAGGCGACGTATCTCTAATTGTTCTGCTGTTAACTTGCCATTTCCTCGAAATGCTTGCCCATCAGGCTCTTGGTGCTCTTTAAGCCAGCGACTAAGTAGAGCTTGATGAATCCCCAAACTTTTAGCCGCTTCTGTGCAGCCATAGCCTTGTTCTAATACCAGACTAACTGCATCAAGTTTGAATTCTTTAGAATACTTCTTTCTTGCCACCATTTTTTTCTACAGTTAAGTACATTATCTCTTAACTGGGGTGTCAAAATCTATTAGACCACGGCAGTTAACAATATTTGCAAATTGACTGGATTTTAACAGATTTTCTAAGCTGCCTATACGGCAGTTAACGTGGGTATAATTTGATTTTAAAGTACTCCAGTTTTCTAAGCTGCCTATACGGCAGTTAACGATTGATTGTCACATTTTGCATGCCTTTGTCGTTTCTAAGCTGCCTATACGGCAGTTAACGCAACAATCCCTTTATGTGGGCAGATGCGGACTTTCTAAGCTGCCTATACGGCAGTTAACGGGTAATTATGAAAAGTTTAATGCCGCGTCTTTTTCTAAGCTGCCTATACGGCAGTTAACATAAGGTTCATCGCGAGCACGATCAAACGTCATTTCTAAGCTGCCTATACGGCAGTTAACTAGCACGAGGTGCGTTTGCCATTTCAAGATAATTTCTAAGCTGCCTATACGGCAGTTAACAAAGCCGTATTTGACCCTAATAAACCCATGCTTTTCTAAGCTGCCTATACGGCAGTTAACCCTCAACCATATTAGCAAGACGTTTAGCACGATTTCTAAGCTGCCTATACGGCAGTTAACCAAAAGTAGGCACTAAAGCTCCACGTCCTATATTTCTAAGCTGCCTATACGGCAGTTAACATAAGTCATTAGACAAATTAGCAGCAGTTCGATTTCTAAGCTGCCTATACGGCAGTTAACTTGGGAAAAAATAGGGCGTGATGGCATTGTTGTTTCTAAGCTGCCTATACGGCAGTTAACCCAAATTTCACACTTAAAATCAATTTAATAAACAATAAGCTAGTATAAAATATCGATGTGTAACCATTGATATTTTATATGCTCGCAACCTATTGATTTAAATAAATTTTTAAAGAACAGCAAAAATAAAGGTTAAAAGTCAGGTAACGTTGATACAGAACTTAAACCATAACAACTGAATGCATTATTTATAAGTTCCTCAGAGGGTTCTTTATAAATAAAGAGCTTAAATGTGTTTTTGGAGCTTAGGCTCGAAATTTTTATAAATGGCGCGCGTATTAATGATTCTTTATGATTTTTTAATAATCCCATCGCACTCTCCAAATCAATCCCTTCCCGCTTTGCCTTTCTTCGAGCTATGCGTTCAGTATTAGACTTCGATTGCTTTCGTTTGAAACGAACATAACTGGTTATATTACCCGGGACATCACGAGCTCCAGTTATGTGAGCATAATCAGAGAAATTATTTAACCATTTTATTGCATTAAATTTCTCGAGCATTTGCTTTTCCATAGCAAATACTCTTAATTTGGTACCCAACTGACATTTTTCAGCATCATACTCTGGAAAAGCAAGTCCAATTGGTGATAAACCATTAGGCATTTTTGTTTCCACCAAACCCAAATGAATCATTTGATATATTTTCTCCCATAAGAAATATATATTAATATCAGCCATGGGCAGTAAAGTGATATCCTGGTAAAAATTCATGATCACTCCTTACCGCTTTCGCCAAAAACGCCACCACGGACCAATACTGCCATCACATAATGCTCTTGTTCTTTTGTTGTCAACGTTTCACCACGAGCAAATTTATCAAACAAGGTAAAAAAATCGGATTTATTTCTAGGGTTACGATATGCAATCCCAAGATTAGTTACAGCACCATATGGTTCTATAGCAATCGGCCCTGTAGTAACATGACAATATTCTGGATACCAGGTATCAATAGTTCTTAATGCATTACCAATTTTTTGAGAATGCATGCCAGCAACGCCGTTAATATGGTATAAAATCTTGCTCTTTTTGCTTTTACCAGTTCCTTTATCCAAAATTAGCTCTTCACTCGGATATACTTCCTGAGAGCGACCAACTTTCGCATAAGCTGTAATATTCAATAATAAAAAGGGTATCTTACCAGATAAAGCAAGGGCTATTTTTTCAGCCAAGGGATTAATCAACTCATCGCTATGGTTAAAATCGTTAATAGAATAATTAGAGGAGTCAAAAACCCAAGACTCTTCTTTTTCAGAATTTAAAACTTTAACACTAACCTCTATATGTTCAGCACCTACTCTGTTACGCCATAAAAAACGTGCATTGGCTATATTAATGGCATAACGTTTTGCTAATTCCGTAAAACCTTCTTGCTCGATATAATTCTTAGCTGCCGCAGCGTAACTCTCATTAAATACAGCATTGTTACAAGCAGAAGGTTTTTCAACCTGACTTAAGATCTTCAGAGTGAAATGCAATTTAAGTGTATCTTGTTCAACACCAAGAGCACAGCAATCGACAGTTTGTAAGTTGGGATTTTCAACTTTTGCATCCAGTTTTGTAGGATCAGCTTGTAATGGTTTTGACAACCGATTCGAAATCGTTCCACGTACTGATTTTTCCAATAGTTGCAAAGGTGTCGCCTCAAGATGACGTTTATTCCAAGTTGTACCATAAAAATAACCATCCGAAGGTACCAGTTTTTTTTCAAATGCGAGTACGGTCGCCATGTTTTCATTTTTAGCCATAGTATAAATTTCCTCTTACATTTAGTTTTTATGTATTGTGTTGGCAAAGATATAAATTATTTTCAATATCGAAGCAGGAGTGCCAAAGCATGTCATCAATATTTTTTATACGATATAGCATTTTAAACTCTCCAAGAGTTACAACGCTTTCGGCAAATCGGTGAGGTATATCAGGGGCTCGTTGATTCTGTGCTTGTCCAAGAGGAGAAATCCCGTGGAAACCAGTAGCTATGGGAACAATCCATCCAGATGTTTTACGTCCGCTAGTCCAAGTTACTTTACCCTGATCATTTTGTTCACTGCGATGCATTATCTTTAAATACTCAAGCATCGCATCAATTGCGTCTTGTCCATTTTTCATCGCGTCAATCATCAAATCACGACGCTCGACTAGAACAAAACCTGGCATCAACTTTCGTACGAGTTTACGATAATCTTTATCCTCTCCTATTTTAAGTATCTCGGGTTTTTCAAAAGGCTTCTTAAACCCTAGGAAATCTCCACCCGAAAATTTCATACTCCTATGCATCTGCGCATATAAAATATTTATAAATTTATCTTCATCATCTTTATCAAGGCCAGAATATTCAATCACAATAGAAACAGTCAAATGACAACGCGCCTCTTCAATAAATGCCGAACGCTCACCGTTTTTATCTAGTGGATTCCCAGTTCCAATAATGGAATATACGTAATCACTATGCCCTTTGAATGTATTCAACTTGAATTCATGAGACACAACTGAGACGCCTTTGAATACAAGATCAGTAAATCCCTGTTGATTTAATTGTCTTTGCAATGCATGTACAGCGCCCAACCAGGACGTCATAGCCGGAAATCCTATGGTATAAGGACTGGATAAGGCGTTGGCATTTTGTATACGCAAATATGGAAGTAGTAGGATTCGTTTCATAGCAAGTTCTCTTCATTGTTTATCATCACTGCCTTGAGATGCTGGAGATAAGTATCATCCAAAGTAATCGCCATTTTTCCTATTAACTTCTCATAGGTTGAAATAAACCAGCGTGCAAAATCAGTACTCACCGAATCAAGCCAATCCTCATCCGTTAAGCGTTCGTCCTTACGAGACTCATCAAGCCATATTTTTTGGTAAATTGGTAAATTTGTGTCTTTCGACCAACCTGGCTCAGCAAGACGGAGCACCCACATTCTTTCAATAATATCGTTAATAATATCTTGCACTCTCCAATCCAAGCTATCGCGTATTTTTTTATTATTATAATCCGCAAGGTATAAATTATGTATTTTGACAAAATGTTGCTCAAAACTTTTGGGTCTCAGAGTGTTAGAAAAAAAATTATTTTTAGGCAAACGAATATGATGACTGGATAAATTTGGAGGGATGCTTGAGAGCAAATAGGATTTTCCACCGTAGGTACTATTTAGTATACTGATATTTTGTGGTTTGGTTCCCCCATATCCAATCATCGCTAAACCATATAACTCATCAAAACCTTTTTCGTTATAAAGATTTTTTCGTTTGTTATCCCGAGCTTCTTTAATTTCATCAGAAAATCGAATACTTTGAATACGGTTTCTTAATTCGTATACCAAACCTGAGGGTGTCAAAATTGATAATAAATGATAACCACTAGCAACAGGAAAATATACTTGCTTCACACACTCACTTGTAATCGCAGTAGTCGTATTTTTCTTTATCGAAAGAAACCCTTTGCGTAACACATCAAAATGCGTAGTCGATACATTCATTTCATTTTGAATGACCTCTGTATTAAGCTCTAAATGTGTCAAAATTGTTTGCCCATCGTCCAGCGTCAACGACAAGAATTTAAACACATCCATAGCTGCAGCATTACCAAAAACGTCTAATTGAGCATGTGCATTGCCCGTCCTTAAAAATCCATCCTCGGATCTCTTACACTCAGCGATAATAGGACTGATTTTTGCAGCAGGATGACTAAATTTTCCAGGATGACTCACTATGGATAATTGACTAGCCCTTTTGGCAGCGTCAGGTAACCAGCTATCAGGCGAAAAAATATTATTTGACTCCTGCTCAATACGCTTTATTTCCTCGGAAGTCATTCCGGAATTGATTTTTTTCTTAATCCAACTCGCCTTTCTTTCAAATAAAAAGGTCTTAATAACATCACCCAAAATCACTCCCCGTTTTAGTGCGATCGGGCGGAAATATAAGTACTCTCAACACAATTGTCAAACCAATTATTTCTATTAATTATTACTTTTTTGGTTTTTTATGAATCAGCTGTGATTATATTTTTAATATAAGCTCAGAAGAAGGATTCTATGCTCTATATACTTTATGTTAATTTACTAAGCTGTGAGCTAAACCGACTAATTGAACTCTTTACTGCCGGAGAGGTAGCTTAGAAAAATTATTTCCATTAATTTATGAACTGCCGAATAGGCAGCAACATTTTTACCGAAAATTAACAGAAGTTATTGGCCTCATGAAAGATCAATAACTTTTAATCAGCGTAGTCGAGATAAACCTAGTTGGTATGAGTACTGATAAAACTGAATTTTATGACTATATACTGGCAATGAAATTTCACCATAAATACGTGTGGCCTGTGATTTAGTTTTGTTTGTTTTATTGGCAATAACTTCTATTAATTGTTGATAATCGCAATCCAGCCATAATTTACTTAGTATTCGTTCTACCGGTTGATTCACTTTAATCCCATAAACGGCAGTTCGATTCACATACTCAATCGGAATTCCCTCAGTTTTTTGCATAAATTTCAGCTCACCACATTCTGCCTCTAAAAATAACTGTTCATCTAAACCACTTTCACGAAACCGATTATAATTTTGTGGATAAGCGGTTAACCACCAACATTGGGTCAACCATCCCTGCATTTGTTCAGGCCCAACTAATGCAGCGCTATCTTTAATTTTCCAACCTGTTAATAGTTTTGATATGGAGTAATGTTCCATATCAGCAAAATTGTGCTTATATTTGAGACTAATATCCCGTTGTATCCGTGGTAGAGCATTGATACCTTCAGTTAATAATTTATGGTCAATTAACTGATTAATATCATGTGTAGAAAATAAACAATCTTTTTGTTCATAACCAGGACAGCAATATGCAGGGTGTTCATCGGCATTAATTAACGCTTTCAAATTGTATTGCATCAAAGCGATATTAGGTGTTTTTGGTATTTTATTGCGATGACGCAGCACTCGACCAGCCAATTGAATAATAGAACGAAAAGAAGACGGCTCTACTACAGCCCAATCAAAATCGTGATCGCGCCCTACCTCTTCAACTGGAGTAGCAACCAAAATAAAAATTATGTGTTGTGATTTGCTATTTGATAAGTGATAACGAATAATCTCATTTTGAAAAGGCTTTGGAATTTCTCCACCCTTTTCATTGCGCTTCAGCACTTCATCGAGATGTTTTTCCTGTTCACTACGTAATAACAACACCTGCTGACTATGATAAGCCATCACACGAAAATCAATGTCATTCGGCCAATCGGTAGTAGCCAAATATTCAGTCAAAGCTACACAAGGATCTATATTCGCCATACGCACAAGACCAATTGAAACCATTTTTTCAGTTAACGGTTCAATCTCTGCATGCTGTAAATGCTTTTCTATAATTGCTTTTTGTATTACGTTAAAATATGCATGTTCTATTGTTATCTTATCCTCATTTGTTTTAACCTGAGCTCTAAATTCCTTAATGTGCTGGCACGAAACTATTTCGACTTTACGCTTGATTGGCTCCGCTTTTAATTTTTTAACTCGTTTCTTGATAAACGTTTGATGATAGTTCTCGTAACACTTCAGTGCCTGTTTAGTATCTGAATCAGACAACGTCTCAATCTGAGTCCCGAATTCATCGATCCATGCGCAAGCAATATTGAAACTAACATCTCGTGTATTGGCAAATAACAACCAGCCCTCGCGGTATGCGTTTAAATAACCTTCCGCAAGATCTGGGGGGATTGTCGCAGAAGAAATCATGACTTTTCGTCCCAGCATACCAGCCAAATGAATAAGGCGACCAATAGCGACAAGATCGGCCCCATTAAAGTCATCAATCTCATCAATTACTAGGTCTGACGACATTAATCGCAGACTTGGCAAAATATAGCGCCCTCCACGCACACACTCTGTGGCGGGTATTAAATGATCAATTGTGCAAGCCAGCACAGGTGAATAAAGAAATTTCCGACTACGCTCATCGATTAGAACAGTATTTAACCGCGATTCCGGTATTACGCATTCATAATCAATCATATCATCATCCAATAGAGCCCCCATTGACTCAGCACCGGCTGATTCATTAAAGTCTTCTTGCTCTTTTTGTTCAAGCTTATTTTGTTTATGCAACTCCATTACAGCTCTGGAGCCAATCATTACTGCAAGCTCGCTGTTGTCCAAACCGATACGTTCCCGATATTCGTCACCAGTTTGAAGCGTAAGTGTTCTGAGACCCAATGCTAAAATAAAACGAAGACTCTCACAATCAGGTGATAGGGCGCGCATGACTTTTGCATTGGCATAAGTTTTACCACAACCCGTACTTGCCATATTAACTGCGAAAAAACCATGTTGTTTATCTTGGTATGCAACAGGAACGCTTTGTTTCCATTCTTTAACTTTTTCAACGGCCTTATCTTGCCATCCAAATGCAGACGGGCTTTTTTTCTTGAGTGCTCTTATATCGTACGCATAGGGTAATTCATTCTCAAATGCCGGTAATAATTGGGCGATATCAAGCGCCGAATGAGCTACTCCAACCAAATGTTCATCCAGCTTTTGATTGGGCTCTCCTTTACTATGGCCATTACAATCTTTTCTATATGTATTGGCTATCAAATCCATATCTGAATGCCAGGTTTTGCTGGCACCTTGTGATGAATAATTATGGTCGCCCAACATTAATGATAAACGCGCGTGATATAAAATTAATCGCCAGCTACCATTTTCCATAGCCTTATTTAATAAAAATAGGCAATCTCGCATTTTGGATGCCCATCTTTTGACAAGTTTTAACCATGGCAGTGATTGGCTGGACAAACCATCATCAAAGGTCAAACACTGTTTAAGCTTGGCCTTATAAAATTTCTCATCTTTTCTGTTTTCATAACCCCAAGTTTGAGAAATTTGACCTAACGCTTCATCTAGTGTTCTTAAGTGGTCATCTTTGTAATTACGGTTTAAATTAATTGGCAATTTATGATGAGATACTATCAACCACGCCAACAGGCCTGCTAGTGGGGGTAAATTTTCCAACGGTGTTTCTGAAATATTTTGTGCCAAAACCATTTCATTCAGATCCCCATGGATCAAACGATCCAGCCATTGAGCGTCTGAGTTATTTTTTACCTCTGAGTTATTTTTTACAAATGCTTGAAACAATAAAACCGATACCCACTCATGCCGCAAGGGGTCACCCAGTTTGTTTTTACTTTCAGGTTTCAATTTCTCTTGGAAGTACCTCGAAGCTTTGCCAAAATCATGAAATAAGGAGGCTAAGGCTGCCAGACATTTAATCAAAGGAAGATAATGCCAATCATTTTCCCAGCGCGTATTTACAATATCTTTTCGCGTGAAGTGTACCGGAACAATACCTTGCGCATTAAATTTACTACGATTTCCTATAATCCAAATTAGTTCGCTACGGCTACGACTCCTCAGCCAATGACAAGAAACAGCCGTATTCTTTGAGGCTGTTTTTTTTAATAATTTTTTAACTGCATTTAAACCTTCATGGGTGATAATAGTTTGCCAAGTATTTTCACCAATACGACTTGCAAATGAGTCCAATACCCTACGTGTTTTATTTAACGCTTTTTTCTCGCATTGTGATACAAACGTGACCATCATAAAGAAGGCCCTTCACAACTGATTGTTTTAACAAAATCAAACATAAACTCAAGCGCATTATGTTTAATAAAATTTTGTAAGCATTGTTGACGAAACTCTTGCTCTGTTGTTTCATCTTTGGCACATATAAAAGCCCATGGCAGAATTAAGGCATCTTTAATCAAATCGGCCACATCAAAAACCAACGCCCCACGACGCGTTTTTCCATGCATAACAGCAAAACCATGTGGGATACCTAATACCCACAATACTGTCGCAGCAAGTCCATACGTTAAATAATTGCCATGATTTAAAAACGCATTAGCATCGTCGTCACTATTATATTCACGTGTAAATCCAGCTTGATTCGTACGATTCGCAGCAATCTTATATAGGGCTTTGGTTAACTTGGCCTCAATAAGTAATAACTCATATACTCCTTGGGCATTGACAATGCTTTTACGAAAGTTGGTTAATGCCGTCTGAATATCAATATCATCAAGATAAAATCCCTTTGATATCAAATCCGAATCTCTTCCCCATACTTGTTCAATAAAAGTAATACGAGCCTGCTGAAATCGTTTAGCTACATTTAAGCGTTTTATTTCGTCAAACCAAAATTTCATCCATCCTTGCACATATTCTGTGGGACGGTATTCGCTTTGAGGACTGAACCATTCGACTTCATTCGCCATAAGCAGTGGTGTACCTCCTCCGCCACAAAATCCAACTAATACTCCGGCTTGAGCCAGCATGCGCATTGCAGCTTGAGAAATAGATGTTCCAGTTCCAAGTAGCAGACAGGTTGTGTTAGCAATAGGGATATTCCAATATTGGTTTTCCTCTTTTGCCTCAGTAAGATACAGCACTCTCCCATCTTTTTGCATAATGCGGCATTTTTCTAAGTAATATATATTCGCGCGTTTCGAGTGCAAAATTGCTTTTAAGTCAGTTAATATTTCCATTAAAATCTTGCTAAGTTAAATCTTGCATTCCCATTCGATGATTAGCCTACGAGAATAGGAAATGGGATCTCATACCATTTCAGAAATTCAGTAAAGTGAAAAGCCGAAGAAATTATATGATGACATTAATTTGGCTATAGAAATGACTATCATACCCCTAGCATGTTATCAGGCATAAATGGCAAAATAACTACTAGTAGCGAATTTTATGAGCACTACTTTTGTTTTGTCAAATATTTACCCATTTATTGTGGGATGTAGTTTACTCTATTAGTTTAAAATAAACTTCTTTGATCTAATTTTGTTTCAACTTGCGCAAAAATATATTAGGGGTATATAAACAAACTATGAGTAGCGCTGTGAAATAATAGATGAAAAAAGACAACCTAGAGATGTTTTATAATCGGCAGCGACTACTTTCTTCTCTGGGATATCAGACACCAAATGAATTTCAGTTTGCAGCATAAAGTTGGTGTCCGAAATTTCGAGGCAAGATCATAGATCTATTTTGCTTCCTAAAGTTATTAATTGCCTTTTATAAAAAGATACGATAATCAACTTGAAATTTTTCAGCAATCCGTTTTGCAAGCTCTTTTCCAATTGGACGCCTACCATTCTCCATGGCAGACAAATTTGTTTGAGTTATATTTAGAGTTTTTGAAAATTCAATTTGGCTTAAACCTTCTCTATGACGCAAACCTTTTAATAAAATGCCAGGCTCACCATGTTCATTAATAAGTCCACCAAAAACATCATCAATAGATAAATGAGTTTTGTTATCTTCTTTAATTCTATATTTTTCTATCACCCCTACTGGCAATGCATAATGTGCTCCATGCCAAGTAACCATAGCAATATTTTCAGTATGGGGCTTTTTCATGTGTTCCGACATAATACACCTCAATAAGTTTTATTTGTTTATCGATAACTTCCCAACAACAAACATAAGTTGGCTTTCCTTTTATTAAATGACAATGACGTTTGTCTCCTATCATGCCTTTTAATTTTCCATAGTTTTTCCAACTACCACTTGTGCTGGGTCCGTTTCGTTCTATATCACGCAGCAAAAGTAATAAAGTAGCTTTAGCGGATTTAGGCAGCTTCTCTATTTGCTTAGCAGCTTTATTTGTTATTTTTATTGTCCAATTCATAATAATAAATTTATATCATTTTTTGATATATGTCAATTATTGATTAAATTATTATATGGAGTAATTACAAAAGTAAGCGGTCTATTGAAAATATGATCAAATTTAACGTAGCCAGAAATTGCCTAAATAGGCCAATTATTGGGACTTTAGCAAGGAATATACTTGATTAAACTATGAATCTATATATTTATAATGACAAAGATCCAATTTGTTTTCTATTGCTGACTGAATATTGATCGCGACAATAATGACATCCACATATTGCAGTATATAAATATTTATATACTTAATCTCTTTCTGGTTAAAGGATCGGCCATAAAAATAAATGGATCTTCGGAGTCTTCTGATTCTGTCTTGATAGCAGTTATTTTATGAAATATTAAACTATCTTTTATAAACTTTAAAGTTGGTGGTAAGGCGTCATAGTTAATTAAATCAATAAATGGATTATTGATATTCTCGTCATGGTTAAGAATATAATTCTCTTTTGCGGTTTTTGATTTTAAAGGAAATAGAACTAAATTTTGACCAGTTAAACCAGTTTGTATAGAAGGATATGTAAGGCCATCAACTAAGTCACCATATTTTTTCTCAAAATATTCAAAAAGAACCTGAGTAGGTAAATAAGAAAGTTCTTCTCCTGCTCTTTTTGGAATAGATAATTTAGTTATTAACTGCTTCAAGAATTGAAATATATGCTTTTTTTTAGAAAACTCAAATGTAAGTGGATGAGGATTACCATCATCCAATTCCCGAAATTTATTTAAATCTAACAGACGAAGAGCCTTTAGTGGTGAAAACGCTCCCGAAACAACTATGTCACCAGTTATTGCTCTAATTTCACTTAAGCATGTCTCTCTCTCAAAACAACAGTAGATGGCAGAAATACCTGTAGGAGTCATTCTCTGGTTTCTTGCTTTAGTTCCAGGGGCAGGTCCAAGTTCAGTATGCGGTTCTGATTCAATTTTTTGTATACTATCATTAGAATTAGCAACTCGAGCACGATAAATTTGAACTTCTGGCTCTATAACTTTAATAAGTTTATTTTGTTCATTAGGTTTAATATTAAGATATTTGAATAAAGAATCTAAAAATAACTCGACATCTTGATTAAAAAAACGCTGACTATGAAATAATTTTTCAGTAAATCTGTCCCATTTATTTTCATATTCATTATCTTCAAGTGTTCCATCATCTAAAGCATATAGTTGATTTTCTTTATTATGCCACCTATCATTTATCCAATGATAAAACTCTTCCGTTATATTCGGCATGGCAATATTAAAGTCACCAATCCATTCCCACAATTCCTTAACAACGGGTATATCTGATCCACACTCAGAAATCATACCCCGTTCATATGGTGAAAGAAAATTTTCCTCAACTAAAAGTCCTTTAAACCGTTGTTCCAAGCAATTATACAACTGTATAGTTTTAACGCTAAAATCAAAAGCGTTACAATAAGCACAGTTAGTTTTCTTATTTTTATTTTTTATGTATTTTTTAAGAGGCTCTGGATTAACACAGCTTATGCATATAAACATCTTTTGCTCCAGGGTAATTTATCAGCTTTTAAATAAATTATAGAGAGAAAGGGTAGATAATTGATCTTACCTCATGTCTGATCGCATGGATGGACTATTAGCATAAATCAAATGTGTCCCTTATGAATGATATTGACATATTTAACGAAACCAGCTCAGACTTACGCAAACCAGCTCCTACAGTTATGGAGTCTTGTCGAATAAATGCCAAAAAAGTTCATTCTTGTATTCCTCAAAAAACCCGCTAAAAGTTCAGTCAGTTATAATTTAGAACAAATATTCTTCTTATGCACAAAATTCTTTCTAATTTTCTTTTTTCACTAGTAGTTAATTCTGATATCTAATCCATCTAATAACGGTTTTATTAATTTTCAAACAATTCTTCGATCGTTGATTGCATTTCGTCCTGACTAGGCTTGGCATAACGGAAAATTTCTTTAATAGAAACATTCCCGCTCAATTCTTGCGCAAAGTGAATCCCATGCTTATCAGTTACCTTTTTTAAAAAGGTGTGACGTAATTTATGAGGCGTAAACTCAAATTTCTCATGCTCCGGTAAAAATGCTAATGCTTGTTTTAACACACGTTGACAAATTCGGTACACATCCAAGGTTTGTAAGCGAGTAGAGTACCTTGTTACAAATAACGGTTCATCTTCTTGAGCTTCTCTTTTTTCTAAATATTGATCTAAGTACCCCCTACTCTCTTGCGGCAAAGGAATTTTTTGACTAATACGTTTTGACTTATGACGTAGAACTTCACATAAACCCTTTTGTCGATACTGACCTACGTTTAAAGAAACGACTTCGGATTCACGAAGCCCTGTGCCAAGCAGCACATAAAATAAAGCGGTTTCCATTAGTGGATTTTGATTTTTGCGCGTACAACTTTTAATTCGTTGCTCGCAAGCTGACTTTAATCTCATTAATTGACGGGATGTTAAACCATTCCAATCGGGCGCATCTGTTTGTAAATCTTTAACTTGTGCTAATGGATCACCTGCTAATAATGGACGTTGTTGATGAAGCCAGCGACCTACATGACGAATGGTTGCCATGGTGCGATTAATAGAAGTTGCCTTATAGGGTTTTCCTGTTTTCTCGGAAATCGTTTTGCTTAAATTTTTCTGAAAATGTTTACTAACCGCCGGTGTCCAACTATCGACCAAGTCATGCCCTACTTCATTTTGAAAAAAATGAATAAATTTTGACAGGTCCTTCATTTTGGCTTGTTCAGTTTTTTCAGGAGCGCCTTTGACATGGACTGAGTAATAATAAGACAACCATGCA
>NZ_LNYO01000024.1:0-363946 GCF_001467895.1 Legionella nautarum | reverse complement strand
CTCCTTTTTTACTCATACTGCCAATATAACCTTTATTCATTAATAACTTACGGTATTGGTAACTTGCGTATTGAGTTCCCTGTCTGAATGAACAACGAGACCTGAAGATGGTTTTCGCTGCCAAATAGCCATATTCAGAGCATCACAGACTAATGTTGCTTTCATTCTAGAACCCATACTCCAACCGACTATTTTTCTTGAAAATAAATCCATAACAACCGCTAAATAAAGCCAGCCTTCCTGAGTCCAGACATAAGTAATGTCAGATACATAAGCTCTATTTGCTTCTTTAACATCAAATTCTCTATTTAAAACGTTTTCATAAACTGGCTGTTTATGGTTGCTATTTGTTGTCACTTTGTATTTCTTTCGATAACGAACAAAAATTTTCGCTTCTTTCATTAAACTTTGAGTTCGTCTTCGACCTACTGGATAACCTAATGCATTTAAAGCATTTTTCATCCTGCGGCTTCCATAACAATATTGGCTGGATTCTGCTATTTTCTTTACCCACTCAAGCATCTCCTGATGCTCAGGATCATCAGGTTTATTTCTTTGCCGTTGTTGATAACTGTAATATCCATGCCGTGTAATGCCCAGTAGTTGACACATGACGCCAACTGGCCAGCTCTTCTTATGTTGGGCGACAAACGAATATTTTATTTCGTTTCTTGAGCAAAGAAGAGCGCCGCCTTTTTTAAGATTTCCTTTTCCATTTTAAGGCGTTTATTTTCTTCTTGCAGGCGCCGTATTTCTAATTGCTCCGCTGTTAACTTGCCATTGCCTCGAAATGCTTGGCTATCTTGCTCTTTATGTTCCTTTATCCAACGGCTTAATAGGGCTTGAGCGATCCCTAAATTATTCGCTGCTTCGGTCACCCCATAGCCTTGTTCTAATACTAGGCTAATCGCATCAAGTTTAAATTCTTTGGGGTATTTCTTTCTTATCATCATTACTTTCTCCAGTTAAGTACATTATCTCTTAACTGGGGTGTACAGATCTATTAGACCACGTCACCAAGCCCTGTGCGACATGATGTCGCCAAATAGAGCTGCGGCGCTATGATGCCTCCATCCGTGCTGCTGGAGGAACTTATCTATAGGTTAAACGGCAATATTCTATCAACCGCGTCATATCCTGTATGCAGTAAGACTGGTTGAGAAAATATATTTAACACTTTTATTGATCTATAAAACCAAATTTTTTTAAAGTGATACGCTCTAATTCCATGCATACTCTTAATACATGAACTTATACAAAATTTGATATCCAGTGAAAAAATCGATTTATTGGCTACAGTCTAGACTGGTAAAGGGCTGTAAAGATGTACTGGGAAATTTCGTCCCTTCCTGAAAGGAACCCCGATGAGAAATTAACAACGAGTTGGCTAGTTTTTTTGTCAGTACAGAGAGTTTTTTTAATGAAATAAAGCCAGCGTTTTTATAAGATACTAGGAATGATAGTGTTTTGTGATAAGGAAAAGATTCTTTACTTTAACCCTTGTATTTATTTAAAAGGATTTACATGACCATTAAATCGATTCTAGTCGCGGTAGCTATTCTTGTTTCACCTCAATTGTATGCAGGTAATCTGTATAAATTGACTAAAGAGCCTTTAACTTTTAATCAATGCCCCATTTCAGTAACAGATAATCCATTTGATCTTGCTTTGATGAATAAAGGCTATTTTGTTGTATCCCGTGGCAAAAAAGACAGTGAATTATTGTTTACTCGGTATGGAAAAATCCTTTTAGACCAAGCCTACTACCTTCGTAGCGATGAAGGGGACTATTTTCTCGCAGTAACAAAAAAATCAGATTTTAAGCACTTGAGTAAGATCCAGATTCCTATAGCAAATTTAGCGCCTAAAGCAACCAGTAAAATAAAAATTAGCATCAATTTTCCTGCTATGGCAACTGAAAAAGATGACTACCACAGTAGTATGACTATCTATGACTCTCTATCTAACACCCATACTGTAAACATTCAATCTGAAAAAATTGCTACCGACACCTGGAGAACTCGTGTATCTGTTGATGAAATAGAACTGGATGAAGGAAGATTAGTGTTCAATGGAGCAGGAACCTTAAGTCAACAAGAAGGATTGAATCATGTTCAATGGCCGGCTGACTATGGTTTGCACGAATTGAAAATTGATTTTAAATCAAGTACTCAATATGCAAGCCCCTATGCTGTTAATTCTATACAGCATGATGGTTATTCTCTGGGTGTGTTAACAGGTGTGGATGTTACGCGGCATGGCGAAATTGATTTATTATATAACAATGGCCAATATAAAATGCTTAGGAACCGTATCGCCGTGGCCATGTTTACCAATCCAGCCTATTTAGAGCATGTCACCAGCCATTTATATAGACCTAGTGAAAAATCAGGTCAGCCAAGAATTCATTGGGTTAATAGCGAGTATGCTGTATTTAGTGGGGGTCTTGAAGAAGAGGCCTGCCTTATAAATTAGGTTGAATTTGACTCAATTAGAATGTTTTTATTTCACTTTTACGGAAACTGGCATACCCAGTGAGTTCATTCGGTTTAAAGCAAGCGTAGCAATCCCGCCTTCTGTTTTTTTGCCGAGGGCCTGGGACTAAAGATCGTCGGTTTTGCCCCCATTTAAAGGCCATTTTTTAATGATAGATTCAGTACTGGCGCGGGTTAGATGTTTGTGTCAATGGGAGAAATATTAGTTTTCTAAGTTACTCATTACAGCAAACATTGACCTATTTAGCTTATTGATAATAAGTTAAAAATTTAAAATCCCTAATTTTCTTAATCTGTTCAAAATCACCCAAAAAATGGTTATGAAATGATAACTTTATTCTATTGATAATATTAAATTTATTGGAAAATAACCACCAAATCAAGCCCTTAAATGGCGGCAAAACCGACGATCTTTAGTCCCAGGCCAACTATGACTGGCTTTAATTCTTCTATTGGCATACCCTCAGAATCATTTTTGTGAGTGTATTCATCGAAGGAAAATCCAAAAGCATGAGCAAATGCTATGGCATGGGGCGGGAAGATAATTGAACCTTTTTCGAGAACGGGCAGAGGCTTTCCATTTGAGTCTTTTAAAGCAAGCTCATTTAATGTATCTCTCATTAATGGCCGAGTACGTGAATTACTCGTAGGCCAACTTCCTTTAGTTACTGTTTTCCAGGGAGTGCTTAGTTCGGAATTCTCAGGGGAAATCTGAGCAATCTCGGCAGAAATTTGTTTAGTCTCATCTACTTTAAAGCGTATCCAAGATATATCACGTTGACACCAAAAAGGACCTAAGATCATATAATAAATATGTAATATACAAATTGGTTTTTTATTATCATATAGCCCTATTTGCAGCAACAAACTCATGAATAAATACCTATTGTGCAGTTTTGGCCTTTAAATCAAATATTGCATTATTTATTGGTAGAGATTATCTGCCCTTTTATGTCAGACAATCCTCCTTGAACTGGTTTAAAAGTAAAAAAATTAAAAAACAGGCCAAAGCAAGATTGACTGGTTTGACTCTTGCGATAATCGGCTTCCTCATTACTGTCCAATTGAGTAAGTAGTTTTTGTAGCACAGCTAATTGCCCATGGCCAAGCTTTGGAGTAGTCCAGCCTCGTTGCATCCAGAAAAATTCACCTAAGGGAGTTTCTTTTTTAAGAATGCTCTCGATGAGTTCTCGTTGCTCTTCTTCACCTAAGGTTTGAATATAAGCAACAACCACTTCCTTCCCTCCGTTTTGGGCAAAGGCTAACAAAGAAGAAGAATCGAAGATCAAAGGTTTTGTCAGTAATTCATACAAGAGTTTTCCTCTATCAACCCCGGCAGCTCCTGTTAAAATGAGTTGTTTCTCATCGGCATTGTAATAAGATCTCAATTGCTGCAGTTCATTATCAGTGGCATTGCGGCCATAAAGTTGTGCAGCAAAGGTCTGCCATTTGATCTTAAAGGTGTTAAGCAGTTCTCTTATGTAGGTATTTTTTGAGCTGTTCTCCGCCGGCTTCCCGAATGAATCGTAAATCAGGAAATTGTCTCTCTTCTCTAATAACAGCTTAACAACTTCAAGATGGCCGTTTCGGGCAGCCCAGTCTAGTGGAGTTCTGCCCTCATTATCCTTAGGGCTAATCTCAGCGCCTTGTTCTAATAATTTCTCTAATAACAGGTTGAAGATTTTAAGATGACCGTTTTGGGCAGCCCAGTGTAGTGGAGTCCAGTCCTCATTGTCCTTGGGGTTAATCTCAGCGCCTTGTTTTAATAATTTTTCTAATAACAGGTTGAAGATTTTAAGATGACCGTATTTGGCAGCACAGTGCAGTGGAGTCCAGCCATCATCATCCTTAGGGCTGATCTCAGCGCCTTGCTCTAATAATTTCTCTAATAACAGTTTAACGATTTCAAGATGACCATTTTTAGCAGCCCAGTGCAGTGGAGTCCAGCCCTCATTATCCTTGGGGTTGATCTCAGCGTCCTGTTCTAATAATTTCTCTAGTAGCAGGTTGAGGATTTTAAGATGACCTTTGTTAGCAGCACAGTGCAGTGGAGTCCAGCCGTTATTTTCCTTGGGGTTAATCTCAGCGCCTTGCTCTAATAACTTCTTTAATAACAGGTTCAAGGCTGGAAGATTGTCGTATAATACAGCGCAGTGCAATAGAGTAGGATGAGTAATCTTAGCGTCCTGTTGAATTAATAACTCAATCTGCTCTAAAGGCTGATGACAAAAAATCGCCCAATGAAGAATGGTACTTTGGCCTAGCTCTTTTTTTGTATCAATTTCATAATCAGACTTTTGATAGAATTTAAGAGCCCTTTGGTACACTAGATTTAAGCTTTGCTGGTCATTGTATTTTTTAATCCAATACAGGAGTGAATATCCGCTGGCATCTTTTTGCAAAAAGTCTTCAAGGCTAAGTTCTTGAATAGTTGATTCCTGAATTTTGCCTTCTTTTGCCGCAATGAATAATTTTTTAAAGTAGGGTTCGAGGTGTTTGTATTCTTGACTTTCTTTCTCTTGAAATAGAAGTTTCCATGAAACAGGGTTATCGTTTTTCGCCTGTTGAAAATGATGAGGGAAATAATGTAGATAGCATTGCTGCCAAAGCCAATTATCCTTGATGAGAACAGAGAATAACTGGCTAGTCAAGGCGGCATTGGGGAGATCTTGGATATCGAGAAAGCTTAGAATCTTTATCCAGATCTCCTCAGGTAGCTTAGGAAGATCTAAATCCAACTCAGCCTTTTCTTGTGCCTCTTCGAAACCTTTAGTCATAATATGAATCAATAAAAACCTAAATGATCGTTATTGTATCATAATACCGATTTGGTACCAATAAACTCGTGAATAAATGCCTTATGGTGCAGTTTTGGCATTTAAATCAGTAGGGTTAGCTGAGGTCTTGTGTGAATATAAGGTGCCAAGTCTGGATATGTATGTGGTATATCCAGCAATGAGGTAACTAAGTAATCGGGTCAAGGTTATTATAAATTTTTTAGAAGATTTAAATTGCTACCTTACGAGACCTGTTTAGGAAACCCCAAAAATACCCTGCATAAAAATTAGACTCTTATCATAAATAGGTAATGTTGCCTCGACTTTGAGATAGATAACGTACCGGCCTGTTGTAAAAGGTGAAAAATTTGTTTACAAAACAGTCGGTTATTGGTCTAATGCACTTTATTTTGAAACTGTTTGTCAGATGCAAGGTACACTCTACCCTAAAGAAAACAATGTTAATTATTTCAGCTTAGAGGCGCTAATTCCTGAAGAGCATTTTCTAAAGAAAGTTAATAAAGTAGTTGATCTAACTTTTATAACTAGAATAACGGAAGGTTTATATTGTCCTAACAATGGTCGGCGATCGATTGCCCCAGAATTGTATTTTAGAATGATTCTTTTGAGTTATCTGTATTCGATAAAATTTACAAGAAAGCTAATTGACGAAATTCGTTACAATATTGTCTATCGTTGGTTTTGTGGATTAACTATCCACGATAAAATTCCTCACCATGCAAGTCTCAGTCGGATTAAACAAAGATTTAAGAAAGCCGTATTTGAAAATATTTTCCTGAATATTGTTTATCAGTGCCAACAAGCCGGATTAATAGAGGGCCGCTGCGTTATGACAGACAGCACCTTTATCCAAGCCAATGCATCATTAGATTCAATGAAACCGATTGACGAATCAATTCCACAAAAAAGTAGACCCAGTAGCAGTTGCAAAAATACAAAATGGCAACTATCAAACAAAACACACCGCAGCGTTACCGACCCTGATGCTACTCTTGCTTTCAAGGCTGGAATGGCAAGAGACCTTAAATATAAAGCCCATGTTTGTTGCGACAGTAAAAGAAGAGTAATAACGGCTATTCACATAACAACTGGGGCAACTCATGACTCTCAGCCATTTAAAGAATTAATTAAGGAATTAAATACTAGATTTTCTAACTCTATCAAAGAAGTTGTCGCCGATAGAGCTTATGGCTCTGGAGCTATACTGGCATTTTTAAAAGATTATGAAATTAACTCCTTTATACCTCTTTTTACAACACGAAGTGGTAATAATTGCTCCGAGTTTGAAGGAATAACTTTTGATCATACAAGAAAAACCTATGTTTGTAGTAACAATGTATTCTTTCATGCAAGCAAGGTTAATTCTGACGAAATTATTACTTATCGCACAAGAGTTAAAGATTGTAGGTATTGCCCTCTAAGTGATGCTTGTCAAGCTCCCATTGTAAAAGGTAGAGGGATCCGGGTTATATCAAGACATATTCATGATGACATTTTTAAGCAAGTAAAAAGGCAAATGGAAACTGAGATTTTTAAGCAAAAACTACGTGAGCGATTATGGAAAATTGAAGGTGTGATGAATGAATTAAAAAATCATAACGGCTTGCTTAGAGCAAAATATCGTGGAATTGAGAATATTCAGATACAAGCCTACATGGCTTCAATAGCTATCAATATTAAACGGTTGGTATTTTTTATACTCCTTTCAATTTGCTTTAAAAGATCAAAATCTGCCATCTTTTACAACAGGCCGGGACATCATCAATCACATGATTAGCAATGATAAATGGGAGAAATTAGCCGTATGGATGGCCAAGCTTCAGATCAATGAAGCTGACCTCATCGAAAAATTTATCTTGGGTAGCGGTAAGGGTGGACAGAAGTTGCATAAAACGGCTTCGACGGTCTATTTGAAGCATCCGCCCTCTAATTTGGAAATTAAATGTCAGGATTCCAGGAGTCGGGAGGATAACCGCTATTTTGCAAGAATGCGTCTTTGCGAAAAATTACAGACCCTAATCTCTGATGAGAAGACCAAGAATCAGCAAAAACTAGAAAAAATAAAACGACAAAAGAAAAGGCGTTCTAGACGTTCTAAGCAAAAAATGTTGGATGAAAAATCCAAGCAGGGGCAACTTAAAGGCTTGAGAAAAAAACCACAGCTGGGAGAATAAAAATTTCATGTCTTGCTTATTTAGATGAGTTTCTGACTTATTAGAAAATCATGGGCAACGGTTTGTGGACTCATTTTTTTTACATCCACCAAGTAGTTTAAATATTGTATGGTTTTATTATCAATTCTTCCTAGCAAAGGTTTTAAAACTGAAGCAATCTGAGGGTGTTTTTTAAGAATAGCGTTACGGACGATAGGGGCGGCATAATAAGGGGGGTAAAAATGCTTGTTGTCCTTTAATACGCGTAAATGAAATTCGGGAATCCTGCCATCAGTAGTGAATACTTCAATAATTTGCACATCACTATTTTGAATCGCTTGATAGACAAGATCCGGTTGCATTTGTAATATTTTCTTGAAACTAAGTTGATAGGTTTTAGTCAGGCCTGGTAAACCATCTTCACGCATAAGAAACTCAGCTGTGGCAGCAAGAATAAGTTGAGCATTGAACGGTGTTAAATCGCTTAAGTTCACTAAATGATGTTGCTGGGCAAATTGTTCTTTGACTGCTAACGATTCATTATTGTCAAAACCAAAAGGTTCCAACCAGACTAAATCATAATTTTTCAGATAAGCTTCACGAACAAAATCATAGGTTTGTTGCGGACTTAGGATCTGATTTTTTTTAAGTACAATAAGATAAGCAGTACCGGTATATTCGGGGTAAATATCAACTTGGCCGGCTAGTAAAGCATTTTGTAAGATGGTTGTTGTTCCGAGATTAAATTTTTTAATAATACGCAAATCAGTTTTAGCTTCGAGTAGTTCTGCCATTAAATAACCTAATAAATACTGCTCGGTGAAATTTTTGGTTCCTATCACCACTGAATTTTTAGTGTGTTTAGAGAACGAGATTGAATCATAAGTGACGGTGAAAATTAGAGTGCCGATAATAAGACTAACTAAGATAATTTTTGCTTTTTTAAAACGCAGTTTTAACCGCTGTCGTGGCGATAATAAAAGACTAAGGGTCGCGATAACATAATCGATAGTTAAAGCCAATAGAGCAGCAGGAATGGCCCCTAGTAAAATGAGTCGAGGATCATTGAGCGACAAACCTTGAGTAATAAAATCACCTAATCCCCCAGCACCTATAAAAGCAGCGATTGTGGTAATACCAATCGTCATAGCCATAGAGGTTCTAATGCCGCCCATGATGACCGGTAAGGCAAGGGGGAGTTCAACAAGGTATAAGCGTTGCCAACGCGTAAAACCGAGGCTATCTGCAACTTCACGATAGATGGGTGAAACGCCTTTTAATCCCGTGTAAGTATTGCTTGTAATGGGTAATAAAGCATAGACGATGAGTGCAATCAGTGTAGGAATCAAGCCAATCCCTACAAATGGAATTAAAAAACCAAGCAAGGCTATACTAGGTATGGTTTGAAAAATATTCGTCATACCAAGTAAAAAACCTCTTAATCTGGGCAAGCGAGTAATTAACAGCCCTAAACTAAGACCAATGAGGATCGCAATGAGCATCGCCGAGACAGATATAGAGATATGCTCGATTAACTTGGTATGTAATTCAGATAAATGTGATTTAATAAAAGCCCAGTTATTATCCATCTAATTAATTGTTTTATTATTAAGTAATTGTTTAACAAATTCGGTAGCAGGATGGGCCAATACTTCGTCTTTTGTTTCAACTTGCTCAAGATGACCGTCATGCATGATGGCAATTCGGTCTGCTAAACGAAAAGCTTCATTAATGTCGTGTGTTACAAAAATAATTGTTTTTTTGATTTTTTCTTTTAAGGCGATAATTTCATTTTGCAACGCCTCCCGAGTGATTGCATCTAAGGCAGCAAAGGGCTCATCCATTAAAATATATTTGGGATTGTTTGCCAAAGCACGCGCTACGCCAACTCGTTGCTGTTCGCCCCCTGATAATTCATCAGGATAGCGGTTATAGTATTTCTTTGGTTCGAGATTAACGAGCTCTAGTAATTCATTGACCCGTTGTTCGCATTGTTTTTTTGGAACTCCCATTAATCGCATGACAATGGATATATTTCTAGCCACCGTCATGTGAGGAAATAAACCAGTATGCTGAAATACAAAACCCATAGATCGTCGCAATTGGACTTTAGGATATTTTATTATTGATTTGCCATCAATTTCTATCCTGCCTGAGGTCGGTTTAAGTGTATGATTGATCAATTTGAGTAAGGTTGATTTACCGCTGCCAGATGAGCCAAGTAAAACTAAGGTTTCTCCATCGGCAATAGTTAAATTAATGTTTCTTACTGAATAAGCCACTTTTCCATCAAAGGATTTGGAAACATTATGTAAGCTAATCATCGCTAATTGGATTTCCTATAACGATACATCTATTTTTTGTCTATCAATAAATAGTTGCAAAATTATAAAGGACATGCAATCACTTTGAGGCAAGTATTACTCATGTTATCGGCTTTAGCTCAATTTTTAAGTTTTCTTTAATAAAATATTGGTAAAATTTTCTAGTTTATTGCTTAATAGTAGACTTGTATGAAATTAAAAAACGAAAATAATCCTCGCAAAAGAAAAGCAAAGACCCTAGAACCATCTCAAGTATTAATAAAACAACCAAGCTTAGAAGAAGATGGGATAGTGGAAATTGGGCAAGAAGAATTCTATAAAGGGCAACCGCCTAAAAAGCAAAAAACGAGCCCAGTTAATCACTTTGCAGCCTTGCTATCTTCCCCAAATTTTCAGGATATGCTGAATTTGCTCTTTTCTCAAGCAGAAACTATATCATTGACGCCGCTTGCTGATGAGGAAGAGAAAGCTAAATTGCCTCAAACTATCCAAGCAAGGCAGCCACAACCTGCAAAAGCACCAATTTTCATTATTGACGATGAAGGGCAACCAGATGAAATGTTACCGCCAATAATGGGGCCAATAGCGCTGCCTACCCTGCAAACCTCTAATGATAGGGATAAGGAAAAAGGGAAAGAACGGGAGGTAGGCGACTATGATTTTCCCACGATAATAGCTCCACAAAATCGCCCGCCATTTTTCTATCTTGACGATAATAACTCCATTCAAGAGTTAGAGAATTCGATTAACTTATCAGCTAACGGAGTCAGGGTTAAATTTCAATACCTAAGTAGCAAAAAGGATAAGCCAGGTCTGGTATACATTGCTCCTCTGAATATCATTTCATCGCAGCAAACTCACTACGGGGTTTACGCCAAGTGTTTTATCAAAAAAGGAACGGTTTTATTTGAGTATACCGGTGAAAAAGTTTCCGATGAGGAAAATGAAGATGAAAAGAGAGACAGCGATTATTTTATGCTTTTAATGCATCCCCCAAAAAAGATTGATGCTAAATATCTAGGTAATGGTTCTCGTTTTATTAATGATTCAACCGCTAAGGAAAATGTTCAATTTAGAGAAAGAAAAGGGAAAATGTTGGTCATTGCTGTCACAGATATTTTTGAGGATGAGCAGTTATTAGTTAGTTATGGTCCAGATTATCGTTTTGGCTTTAAACCTTTCTTTTTACACCCTTCGGACAACTTCAGATCTGCACAGGAAATTTTTGCAGCGAATAAGGATTACTATCATCCTGTCCCTTATCATTTTGCAAACTGTTCTTATGATCTTAGCGCCTTAGGTATTTCGAGAGAAGATACTGCTTTTATACCTAAGCCGATTTACCAGATGTTGCATAATAAAAGCATCAAAAAATATGATGCTTTTTCCCATTTGCCGCTGCCGGTTTTAAAAGTAAAAGATGGACAATTCACACCACTTTGGCAGCAAGAACGAATCACTTTAGTGTTGATGGCCGCCTATCTAGGTAAAGTAGCTGTTTTGAAGAAATTACTCCAAAACCCTAAAACAGATGCAAACATTCAACAAGCCATGTCGGGCCGTACAGCCTTGCATCTTGCTTGTTTAGGCACTTCGCTGGATAGAAATCCTCATGATGTAAAAAAACGATTGGGTCTCATAGATCTGCTTGTAAAAACATCTAGCTTAGATTTCAAAGATGGAAATAATAAAGCACCTATCTTCACATTAATTGATCACGCTTCTTCCACCTATTTAAAACATTTTATGCAGAAAGTTGAACCTACTTTGGAGGATTTCAAAGGACATAAAAGAAATCGATTTGATCCATTTTTCTATGCATTAAAAAATAATAAAAAGACCCATGCTCTAGTTATTCTTCAGTACATGGAAAAAATTGGGGAATTATCTAATTATGCAGAGTACATAAAAGAATTTGTGCGTAAAAAAATTATTTTTACTAATGGTCGCTCTGATCTCAATTTAATTGCAAATTGTAATGAGGTGCTCGCTCAAATGGGCATTGCTAAAACGGTTGTCAAAATTCCTAATCTTTTCATGCCTCAAGTATCTATTTCTAAGGAAAAGAATAGGGTTTTTCGACCAGATTTACCATCTAATTTACTGACAAAAGGAAATTAAACTGTTGACCTTAGAACTTGTTAATTAAAAAGCGGTTTGACAGGTATTGAAGGCTATGCCAGTCTTAAAACAATAAACTCAAGGACGATTTCTATGACAAAAGTTCATGCTTATGCCGCTCATAAAAAATCTGGTCAGCTTTCGCCTTTTGAATATACTTTGGGGGAAATTGGGCCAGAACAGGTCGATATTAAAGTAGAATCCTGTGGTGTTTGCCATTCGGATCTCTCAATGATTGACAATGAATGGGAATTGAGCAGCTATCCTCTAGTGCCGGGGCATGAGGTGGTAGGTACAGTCAGTGCAGTAGGCGAACGCGTTAAAAATGTCAAGGTTGGCCAGCGGGTAGGGCTTGGATGGTTCAGCGGAAGTTGTAGGTATTGCCATCACTGCCTTCGCGGCGATCATAATCTTTGTGATACAACAGAACATACTATTGTAGGAAGACATGGCGGTTTTGCTGACTTGGTGCGCTGCGACTCAATCTGGGCAACTCCTTTACCTGAAAAATTGAAAGCGGGCGATGCAGGTCCTTTATTATGCGGTGGTATCACCGTGTTTAATCCAATTGTGCAATTTGATATCCGCCCCACACATCGTGTAGCTGTGATTGGAATTGGCGGTCTTGGTCACATGGCGCTGCAGTTTCTTAATAAATGGGGATGTGAGGTGACCGCCTTTTCGTCTACGGCGGCTAAAGAAGCTGAGGCCAAACGTATGGGAGCGCATTATGTGGTGAATAGCAGCGATAATAGGGCGTTGCAGAAATTAACTAAGCGTTTCGATTTTATATTAAACACCGCTAATGCAAATCTTGATTGGCCAGCCTATCTATCTATGCTTGCACCACGTGGACGGTTGCATATAGTGGGTGTAGTACCTAAGCCTATTCCAGTTCCTGTTATGTCGCTTATTTTTCCTCAATGCAGTTTATCAGGATCACCACTTGGAAGTCCTGCGACTACTCTCGATATGCTTGAATTTTGTGTGCGCCACAATATTCAGCCATTAACAGAGCATTTTGCTATGAAAGATGCCAATAAAGCAGTTGAGCATCTACGAGCAGGAAAAGCACGTTATCGTATCGTCTTAGATAACTAAATTCCTGAAAAATAGCTCCCCTTAGTTTTGCCAAAAATCAGGTCAAGCCAGAGGATGCAGAGACTAATGGATCAAATAAGAATCGCAAGCTTGCCCATGCTGTTTAATTGGTTCAATTTCATTAGGTTAAAATTCCCATACCATTCTCCTTAACGGTATCACAGCTATTTTGGGCAAAAAATCATGTTGGTTATGGGACACTCAGCGATTTACAGACGATCGCAGTAAAACCATGTCTCTATGAATACGCCACATGAAAAAAATCATTAAAAAGGGAATGAGAAAGAGACTAACAACCATAATCACCATGACTAAATTTAAAGCAGCAGGACTTAGCGTGACTTTATCTAACATCCCAGACAATTCCTGAATTTGCGCCGCATTTTTCTTAATCGTGGCTGAACTTTGTTCAATAGCATTAATATTAGCTTGGATTGCTGTTGTGCTTTGCGCAATGATTTTTTGATTATTGTCGATTGCTTCGCTAGCTTTTTGAACAACATCATGGTTTTCGCGAATTGCTTTAGAGCTCAGCTCAACCACATCTTTATTGGCAGTAATGACTCGACTGCTTTCTTCAACGGCTAATTTATTAGCTTCAATGGCCTTTGTACTGGATTCTACAGCTTGGTGGTTGCCATTAATTGCAGTAGTACTTTGTTCGACAGCTAGGCGGTTGGCATTAATCGCAGTAGTACTTTGGTTGACGGCTTGGCTGTTGCCATTAATCGCGGTAGTACTTTGCTCGACAGCTTGGTGGTTAGCAGCGATGGCTTTGGTGCTATCTTCCACGGCTTGGCGATTATTGCCAATTGCATTGGTGCTTTCTTTAACTTGATCGACAAGCTTACAGCCACTTATCATGACGATGAAGAAAAGAAGTGTGAAAGCAGCTAAGCGTTTAAGGGATGTTGCAATTGTTAGATTTCCTGTCATAATACCGCATCCTTGTGTAATAGCTATCGAGTTATTCCCTGCCTGCTAAGAGCTGCACAGGTCAAGGGATCCGCTACTAAAATCCGTTTTATCTATTTTCTAGATATGTTCTAACCATTTAATGCTAATTTTAAATAGATTTCAAGCGAGACTGACTTTAGAGTTTAATTTGTAGTTGGTGAAAGCTAAGCTTTTGTTCTTTTTGTTGAGCTATAATTTAGAGGCAATCATCAGATCTAAAAGATTCGATTGAATGGGAATTTTTTTTCGTTCATGAAAACTGAGTATAAGTCATAGAATAATTCTTAATTTTTTTGCTTAATTGAGCAAAGGCAATGAATGATAGAGATAAATCTAATTTCTATTTAGTAGCGATCATTCTCACGACAGCAGTTGGGATGGGATCGCTGCTAAATTCTTACTCATCAGCACTTTATATTAGTAATTTTTCTCGTTCAACTTTACCCTATTTTTTTATATTTTCCGGAATTGCTTCTGTTCTTGTTATGTGGGTATTAATCCCCTTTCTCGCCACAACAAATAAAAAACCCATATTGTTTGTTCAGATTTTATCGATAATTCTTGTCATATTATATTTGATACTTACTATGTGGCCTTCTAAAACTCTCTCTTTAATTTATACTTTTTTATTTGTTGCTCTAATACCTATTTATTATGCAAATAGTTGGGATATTGCAGAATTTGCATTTGAGCTTCGTGTGTTTAAAAAAATTACCAATAAATTTTTAACTATCATGTGTATAGGCTGTATTTTTGTCGGTATTTTTTCTTATGTTGGAATCGAAATTTTTGGAAAAAACTTTTTAATTTATTTTTCTTTGCTTCTTATGATTGTCAATTGTATAGCAGTGTCAAGGGTTAAATTGCTCCATACAAGCTTGAAGAGCCCAACGAATTCTTCATCGCTACGAGTTTATCCCTTATTCATGGTTCTAGCCGGTTTTATAGCCTTAATTAACGGCATCATCATATTTGCAAATTATCAAATGATGTTTCGTTTGAGCGAAGCATTTGATATGACGCAAATTACAAAATTTATGACGCTTTTTTATCTTTCGTTGAATATAACAGCATTTCTACCTCAGTTTTATGCAAAGCGTCTTTTAGAAGGATGGGGAATCTCAATATTGTTTAGTTTATCTACAGTTGTTATATTCATTTTTCTTATACCATCGATTGTTTATCCTAATTTATACAGCATCGCTTTATTCAATGTGATTGTTTGGACTGTCTACGTTAGTTTGATCCTGTTAGGTGATCAAGTTGCGTTAAATGCACTGCCCTTTGGTTTGAAAAATAAAGGTCAAATATTAATCAGTTCAATTGTCGTTAATGCAGCCCGGATTGTTGCGTCATTGGGTTTGTTAATCCTCGCTTATCATTTTAAATTCTATCCTTATCAAATCTTAACCGTATTTTTCCTCGCTATCATGTTTATATTTTCATGGAAAATTAAGAAATTCTATGGCGAAACCTTGCTTTCAACGATTAAAGGAAAGCGATTCTATTTGTCAAATTTAGATGAACAATATGATTATAATTTTCTAGCAAAACAAGTAAGAAGTTTATTGGCAAGTGACGATCCAATAAAAATAAGAATTGGTTTGTCTATTTTAAAATTAAAGCGCTCAAAAGGCGAAAAAGTGAGTAAAGAGCTACTTAAGCTTTTTAACAATCCTGATTATTTGATTCGAATCGAAGCGTATAAGGCCTCGCGTGATTTCAAAAAAATATCTATTGATAACTTAGTCCAACAGTTACAAAAAGAAACAAATTCAGAAGCTACTTGGCAACTTCTCGATTTAATTTTGCAGAAATCTCATGAAAAAATAATGGGAAGATTAGACGAATATTTATATTCATCGCGCCCAGTTTATCAAGCTATTGCTGTTGTTTCCGCGATAAAATATGGTGAATTCTCTCAAGTTCGTAATGCGATAGAAACTCTAGAAAAAATGACTAATTCAAACGATGAAGATGTCAAATTATTCGCTGTAATGGCATTGAAAAAGATTAGTATTGGTAATCCGGTAGAGTTGATAGAAAAATTAATGAATGATTCAAATTACAAAATAGCAAAACAAGCAGTTAAAGCGACTTATAGCATGTCAGACAGACGGATTGCCCGATTTCTAATTATGAAATTGGATACGCCGAATATCTGTCATGACGCGATGCAATCATTGTTAAAAATTAAAATTGATATCGCTCCCTTAATTTATCGTAGTTGTTTGAAAATAAATGTTCATCGCTATAAGCCTCTGATTAGAGTACTTTGCGAACTGAATACTTTTACTGCGGAGAAATGTCTAAGTCGATTGATACCGAAGGTGCCCTTTTTATTTTCGATTGAACTGGCTAAGCAAATCGCATTAAGAGCTTCAAAACAACCATTATCGGAACAATTAAAAGCGGATATTTTGTCACATATTGATGAAATTATTGCTGATTTAAATAGGTATAATTTTTTCTTTCATCAACAAACAGACGAGAACAAAAAGCGGGAGTTTTTATTTCGTAGACAATTAATTGAGAAAAAACTAATTTATTATCTTGCCACAGTAAGTCAGCCAAGAAAAATAATGGAAATTTATCCTAAGTTAGAAGCGAAGCATTTATCGGAGCAAAATAGTGTTGAATATGAAATCGCTCTTGAGTATCTTGATTGGTTGATTGAAGATAGAAATCTAGCAAAGAAAGTTTTTTCATCCATTGAAAATCAATTGCAAGTCACTAATCATAACTCATTAGAATTTCAGTTAGATTGCTGGTCTAAAAAAGTATTACAACATGAATCTTCAAAGGGTAGCGATATGAATACAATCGATAAAGTTTTTGCATTAAGGAAGGTTGCTATTTATGCAGATATGCCTGCTGAACTTCTTATGTCAGTTGCTGAAGAATGTCATTTTGTCGAGTTTTCAAAAGGAGAAAAACTGATAAACATAGGCGATTATCCCGACAAAATTTATACAATATTAAGTGGCAGCGTTGCCGTTGTTTATAATGGAAAAATAGAACGCTATGAAAAAGAAAATGATGTGCTTGGTTTATTTGTTCTGCTTTCTGAACGCAAGAGTCAGCTTGAAGTGATAGTGAATGAGGATGCGGCTATGCTTGAAATATCACGAACGGTATTCGAACAATTAACCAACGATTACCCAGATATACTAAGAGAAATTGCTAAATACGTGGTTAGGATTTACTTCGATGTTGTGGAAAAACATATTCCAAACGAGCCAATATCTTAATTGATAAAAATATCCTAGTCTGTCAATCCCCAGCTGATGTATCCCCATGAAATGAGTATCTAAGAAATTTGTATTCATTTTATCCCGTTCGAGCTGAGGAGCAGGCATCGCCTGCGTCTCGAAGCCTGTCCTGAGGCTCCTTGAAGGCCTGCCCTGAGGGCTTCTCGAAGGGGGGCTTTCATGGCACTTCGAGATAGCGCTGCGCGCTTCCTCAGTGCGGACGGAATAAACAAAACGATCGATGAACAAAACAGTCTATTTAATTTCGTGGGGATACCTCTGTGCCCTCATTTTTTAATAACAATAGATTTTGTTTAAAGGGAGATTTTGTTTAAAGGGGGAAATTTCGTTGATAAATCCATCTTTTGGTGATGAAAAAAACAAATTTGACTGCTTTAATTCTGAGTTTGTTTTCCAATAAGTGCTCTTGTAATTTTCTTTTTTCCCTGCTTTGGAATTAACAGGGGCTTTGCTGGGGTTTTCCTCTGTGTTCATTCGATTTCTTATCAATGAAGTTGATAAGAAATAGATGAGACCCAAAGTTAATGCTGTGGTGCCTATTATGGCGCGATTTATAGCTTTGACAGAAGGGATTTTTATAGGAGATAAAAAGATAATAAAACTAATTGTTAGCATGATATATTTATAAATATTTAAACCTGATTTCACGCCTTGGCAGAAAATAAAAATATCTTTTTTTAAGAAAGACTTATCAATGCCTTTTTCTTGCTTATATAGTTTGTGCTCCAATTCACTTAAAAGGCTAAGGTATTCCTCTGACAATAAATCATTATTAGCGGTTGAGGAAATCTCCTGTTCTAGCTCGGATAATCGAGTAATTAAACTATTAATTTCTTTTTCTAATAATGCAAATTCAATTTTTTTTTGTGAAATTTTCAACTTATTCTGTAAATTAATTTCATCATAAATTCGGATAGTTAGCGTAGCAATAAAATAAATGACACAAAAAATGGTGATAAAAGATAAGGCATGTGGCATGAGCAAACCTAAGGCTAAAACACCGATATAGGGATTGATGCCATCGATCAATCCGCATAATAATGAAGAAAGAAACGATAGAATTTTAAGTTGAGTCGAGGGCCTGCATATTTGGTCTCGGATTAGTTCAATATCTTCTCGAGATAACTCTGATAAATTGCGGATCTCAGCTAGCAAGATTTTATTAGTATCAAGCATTTCATTTTGAAGGTTTGTTTTATAACGAAACCAAATGCGGTTTAGTATCGATAGAATGCCTATCATCAGCCCCAGAGGCATAATAAGATGGCGAATGTCGGCAAGATCGAGTAAAAAAATTAAGGTAAGAGTACTAGTCACTCCCCGTAAAGCATTGCGTAAACTTTTTAAGGAGTCGCGGATATAGGGCCAACTAGTCGCAATCAAGCGTTTTAACGCGTTGTCATCTCCCTTATCAAAATAAGTGGCTAGCAGTGCGAAACTAATTAGACTTGTGGCAGCCAATAGACCAATTGCTATACCAGCGGGCGAGCTGAGCCACTCTTGCATTTCATGGGCTGAAAATTCACTATCTGCAAAAAATAGGTCAAAACAGTACCTAATCATGGCAAAAGATAGCCTATAACTGTCTAGGCCGATATAAAGAGAATAAAGATAAATATATTTGTGACGCTTTTTTGTTTTTGGAAGCATTTAGCGAAGATTAATCACAAAAATAAATAATGGTGGACTATACTGAGGCAGATAGTAATAATCAATAACAAATTTAGTCTATTAATTTAGGCTCTTAAAGCTTCCGAAGGAGAAGTATCTATCTCCGGCCAAATTTCCCCGCGACAGGTTTCTATAATCTTATCGAACTCTCCTTTAATATAATGGCCAGCCTTTTTATAGATACCATGAAGCTGTTTTTCTCCGTCTGCAAGGGCTTTTAATAATTCGGTTAAATTATCCCCGAGTCCATATTTGTCTAATTTTTGTAATTTCTTCTGTATTACTTCTGCCAACTTTACTTTATCCGGAGAGAAAAATGGTGGTATTTTAATAGGACTAATGGTAGATAAAATAGTATGCACGGTTCCCCAAAACTCACTTCTTTTTTGATAGGCAGAGAAGCGCTGAGCCATTGTATAGGCAAGAGTAGATTCTCCAAAACTGGGTGATGATAGGCGATTGATAGATGAAATCAATTTCTTATAGGTATAAGGATGATTTGAAAGCCTGTAGTGTGAGTCTGCCTGCTGATTAAAAATGAAGACCTCGTCGGTTCTATTATCTAATTGTAATAGCATTCCTCTAACTATCCGTTTTGCTTGCCTAAGTTTTTCGTAAGTAGGAATCTCAGGATTATTTTTTAAATCTTTGAGAGACTTATTAACCTCCTTTAGATAAGCTATTTGACTTTCATGAAGATAAAGATTGTAGCCAATGTTCTCTTTAAACAAGTTCATTGCCTCATCAATAAATTGATTAGGACCGACACTTAATTTTTTTAATTGGCGCGCCATATAGCTTCTTGGCTCCGTCTGCGATAAGTAACTTGATGCAGTGCAAATCGTTTTTTGTAAAAGTTGAGTTGCAGCTTCCCGTGAATTACTCGCTTTAGCTTGTGCAAGCCTATCTTGTAATAATCTGATAACCGCTCTCGTTTCCATAGTATTTTCTTGGCGGTGATGAATATTATAATTAATAATCGCTAAGATAGAGTGTTGTAGAAAACTAAAATCATCGCTTACTAGCGTTTCTCCTAGCTTTGGATAAGGAAAGAGTAGTTTCTTGCGGGGCTCTGGTATCTTGCCGTCTTTAATCCCACAACTTTTACAAAATGCCTCATAGAATTGAGGGTGGGTTTCTTTTAACTTTTCAAGATCGGCCAGTACTGGAGGCAGCTCTTGATTTAGCGAATTATTATAAAACCAATCAGCTAAATGGGGGTAGATTTGTTCAAATAATTCCCAATGCTCTTGATTAACAAATAATTCTAAATTTCGGACATAGCGTCTATGCTCAGTTAAAACTCGTCTTGTATTAAGTTCAGTACCTTTAGAGTAAAACCACCAGTGCTTTTGCATTTCCACATATTCTGTAAACCGCTCTTCTGGCGTTAGCAATTTTGCTTTACGCTCAGTATAATTCGTCCAGCTATGCATGACCTTATAATTAGGTACTGGTGCATCCACTGGTAAACTACCTGTTTCTTTAGTGAAGCGGAAAAAATCATCATGCACTAATCTAGGTACATGGTTTGTATTTTCATTTTCTGTGAGATACATAGCTGTACCATGCCAACCGGGATAAATTTTAGTTGACATTTTGGTCTTTCGAGCATTAGAAATGACGTATCTATCCCTATCTTGAGGGTCAAAGCCGGGCTTAAATTCATGTAGCATCGTTGCTGATTCAAATTTTGCGACATTAGGTGGGATAGTATAGGAGTTTGGATCTTCTAAACGTCCGGGTCCTGCAACATGCTCGACTAGAAACATATTCACATCGATATCGGGATACATGGTATTTAATAAATGAGCAAGTCGCATGCAGGCATCCGCTCCGCGACTATAACCATGCAAATTAATGGCTTTTGGAGCCTCGCCATTTTTCCTAATTTGTTCTTCAATATAGAAAATGGCCTCAAGCAATAATTCATCCATGCCTTCGCCTGCAAGACAACCTTGCAATTGATGCATAAGATCTCTAACTTTTTGGAGTAATTTTCCTGGTATAGGGATTTTTTCGTCTGTTTGTGGGTTATAAATGTATCGTCCTGGGCTAGGATTCTTTTTTGCTTCTTCTGCGTTTGCGGCCACTGAACCCACGCCATCGAATAAACGAGCAGGCGTTTTTTCCTCGGATACCTTTTGATAAAAATGAGTCAAAGCATCTTGATAACAGCTTCTATGACAGGCTGTGCCTAGAAAGAAAAAACTAATTACGTTCTTTGGCATGATGTATCACATTAATTTTCGACTTAATCTAATAATACACGATGAACATTAATGTTATATTATGTATAAAAATTAAACCAAAAAAGATTGGCCAGATCTTTCGTTTCCAGGCTTTTGGAGCAGAAAATTAGGGGTAAATGATTAAAAAGAATGATTTAATTTTGTGCATTATTGTTTTTTTTCACTACAATTAAACCAAATGAGGATGAGTAGTTAAAATCAAGGTAATGGATTATCGATGATTAAATTATTATTCCTTTGGGCTTCCTTAATTTGTTCCTCAGGTTTTGCACAAGGGCGAGAAATTGCAATAACTATTGATGACCTACCGCTTGTCGCTTCAAAAATGAATACCATGAACGATAAGCTATTAGCGATGGAGCGTTTTACCCGTATTGTAGAGGCATTTACAAAGTACAAAGTGCCTGCTACTGGTTTTGTGATTGCTGGGTCCATTGAGAAAGGACAGTGGGTTTTTTTAAATCAATTTCGCCAAGCTGGCCTCACGCTTGGTAACCATACTTATTCGCACTATAATCTTGATGAAATTAGTGCAGAAAAGTACATTGCTGATATTGACCGTGCCGATAAAATTTTAGAACCTGTCATTTCAAAGCCTAAATATTTTCGTTATCCCTATCTCGCCGAAGGTAGTCCGGCTACCCAAGAAAAAGTCAGCGCTTATCTTAATGAACACAATTATCTTATTGCGCCAGTCACCATCAATAGCAGAGATTATGATTTCAATGCTTTAATTTATAAAGTTCCCCTTCATTTGCGCGAAAAATATATTAAAGGAATTAAACCATTCTATTTAATTTTTATTTGGCAGCAAACGTTGCAAGCAGAAAAAAGAGCACAAGAAGAAGGGCAAGGAACAAAGCAAATATTATTGCTCCATGCCAATCTAATCAATAGCTATCTATTAAAAGATGTTTTGGAGCTGTATCAACGCAATGGCTATAAATTTATTAGTTTGAAGGAGGCTTTGGAAGATCCTGCGCCCCTGCTTACCGTACCTACCAGGGAAGAGAAGAGAAAAATGAAGTTGGAAAATAATCCCACACTCTTTAATCCACATTATAGGCAGTGAAAAATGGATATTAACCTGTTGAAAAAGAAGCTTTTGCTCCTTTGAGCTTGAGGAGTTCTCCCGAATTTAGAAATGATTGCCTAACGTCTATAATCCAGGTTCGAGCAGCACAGCCTCTCCAACCTCTCCAACTGCTGCTACCTTAATCGTTCTCCTCGATATAACCACATAAGCTAAAGGAACAATAAACAACGAAAACAACGTTCCTACCATCATTCCTCCTATAATAACCAAGCCCAATTGCTGGCGACTTTCACCGCCTGCGCCGGAGGCGAGGGCTAAAGGTAGCGCGCCCAAAATCATCGCTAGGGTAGTCATCAGGATAGGGCGTAAGCGTATTTTTGCGCTTTCTACTACGGCATCTCTTTTAGTTCGTCCCAACCTAATTTGATGATTAGCAAATTCTGTAATCATAATTCCATGTTTGGTAATCAGACCGATCAAAGTAACCATACCAATGTTACTGTAGATTGATAAATTTTCACCAAATAAATAGAGTGCAGTGATCGCCCCGACTAAGCAAAGTGGAACACTAAAAAGGACGATAAGGGGGTCAATAAAACTTTCAAATTGCGCGGCCAGTACCAGATATATGAACAATAAGGCGAGCAAAAAAGCATATAAGCTGCTGTCAGATGATTCAATATAATCCCTAACTGCGCCAATAAAACGATATTGAATATCATCAGGAAGTTTTTCTTTAAAAAGAGCTTTAACATCTTTGATCACTTCATTGAGGCGCGCGCCTGGGGTTAATTCTGCACTAATGTTCGCTGCACGCAAACGATTGAGATGTGGAAGACTATCAGGGCCTATGGTGTTATTAATTTGAATAAGAGTGGATAAAGGAATCATTCGGCCTCGACCACTTTGTACATAAAGTTTATTCAATACTGACACATCTCTTCGATCGGATTGCTGTAGTTGTAAAATCACTTTGTAGGATTGGCCATCAAAATTAAAATTCACAGGATTAGAGCCGCCCAGCATCGTCGAAAGCAATTCGGCGACATCGGCTAAATTAACATCTAAATCTGCTGCTAACTGGCGATCTATTTCAATATCGACTTGCTCGCTATCCAGGGCTAAATTATTTTTCACATGTCTTAAACGAGGATCGTCCGCTAAGATTTTTACAATTTCACTACTGATGTCATTGAGTTTTAAATAAGAAATATTGCCTAAAAGTGCGACGCTAAATTGACTGTTGTTTCCACCTCGATGGCCAAAAGGATTAGGGCTTACAGGGAATGCACTAACGCCGGTGATTTTTTGCATTTTATCGCTAAGTTCATTAGAGATTTCTTTTTGTGAGCGCTTTCGTTTATCCCAAGGAACTAATTTTAATAAGGTAAACGCCGAGGTGGGTTTGACTGAGGTGAGGTAAGTTGCTTTTTCTGGAATGGTTTCATAAATCGCTTCAAGCTTACGACTATAGTGATCAGTGTAGCTGGTACTGGAGTTAGTAGGCGATGAAATAGGGCCGATAATATAGGATTGATCTTCAATCGGAGCGAGCTCTGCACCTAAATGGAAATAGCAAAAAAGGCCGATCAGGCAAGAGAATAATAAGATAGTCGACAAACGCAGAGGATGATTAAGCGCAAAATTTAAACTCTGCTGATAACTAGCGCTTAATTTATCAAATTGTCGATCGAGCCAACGACTATAACGACCATCTTCCGGTTTTAATAATTTAGAGCACATCATTGGCGACAAACTGAGGGCAACAATCCCTGAAATAATGACGCTGAGCGCAAGGGTAGTACCGAATTGTAAAAATAATTTTCCAGTAAAACCAGCGACAAATCCCATGGGAGCATAAACTGCAGCGAGGGTAATGGTCATTGCTAGTATCACAAAAACAATTTCATTGGAGCCTCGGATGGCTGCCTGAAGCGGATTCAGACCGTTTTGCATATGCCGGTGACAGTTTTCAAGTACCACAATCGCGTCGTCGACAACTAAACCGATTGCTAAAACCATAGCTAAAAGAGTAAGGGTATTGAGTTCAAATCCAAGCCAATACATGGGCCAAAAAGCGCTTACTAAACAAATCGGGATAGTAATAATCGGAATAACAGCAGCACGCAGATTCCCTAAAAATAAAAAAACCACGAGGCCAACAAACAGGATGGCTTCAATAAATGTTTTATACACCTCATGAATGGATTGTTTGATATAACGCGTTGAATCAAAAACAAATTGGATATTAAAACCAGGAGGGAGGGTTTGTTTTAAGGAATTAATTGTCTTATGCACTGCTGCAGCCACTTCAACTGGATTAGCTGTCGATTGAGCAAGGATAGCGAGGCCGACGGCGGGTTTGCCATTAATTCGCAGTAAGTTATCCTCATTTTCGCTGCCGACTGTGATCCTGGCGATTTCGCCCAGGCGAATAAGCTGATTATTGCGTTGAGCAATGACTAAATCTGAAAAATGCTTGGCATCTTGTAAACGAGCATGAGTGACTACCGTATAATAGCGGTTAGTACTTTTGATTTGTCCACTAGGGACGTCAATATTCTGCTGCATCAGGGCAGATTTTACTTCCGCAACGGTAACCTGATGAGCCGCCATTCTGACTGGTTCTAGAGCGATCTTAACCGCATAATCTCGACCCCCGTGGTAGGTTACTTCCCCCACTCCTTTAATTTCTTGCAGAATAGGTTTGATATTACGTGTCACATAATCGGTAATATCGAGCGGTGTTTTTGATTTATCATTAAAACCAATGACCGCTACAGGATTGGCGTCCGCATCATTTTTGCTAACAGTAGGGGGATGGCTATCCTTAGGTAACTTTGCTTGCAACGCAGAAAGTTTATTGCGAATATCATTGACCGCTTCATTAATATCCACACCGAGTTGAAAATCGATATTGATGCGGCTCTTGCCCAGAAGACTAGTAGAACGAAGGGTATCAATGCCTGAAATACCGGAAATGGTGTTTTCAATGGGGATAGTGATTTCTTTTTCCATGAGTTCAGGGCTTGCTCCGTCAAAATCGGTAGCAATGTGAACAACGGGTTTATCAATATTGGGTAAATGCCTGAGAGGGAGTTTGCTGAAGTTAATTAAACCGGCGATAATCAAAATGAGAGTTAGAACTACTGTAAAAACAGGACGTTGAATACAGCGTTCAGGAAAATTTACCATAAGCCTTATCCTTGATGAATATCAATCACGCGGCTACCTTCTTTTAGCTTGTGTTGACCACGAATGATGACGATATCTTCAGGATTTAGCCCGCTACAAATTTCGGTCATTGAAGCATGATGAGCCCCTGTTTTGACGCGCACAGCGACTGCTTTTTTGCCGCGTAAAACAAAAATTTTCTGACCATTAATAGTGGGGATTAGACTTTCTTCAGGGACAAGTAGTCGTTTCTTTTTTTCGCCAAATTGATGGCTTACCCTTACAAATAAACCAGTCGATAATAGGCGTTCTACATTGTCGATTAGCGCTTCCACAGCGATAGTACGTGTTTCTTTATCGATGGCAGGGGCGACGTAATTAACGATACCGACATAGGTTTTATTAGGGAAAGCATCTGAACGGATGCTGACTTTTTGTCCAAGATGAAGTTTGGGCAAATAACGTTCTGGTAAATTATATTCAACGCGCAATTTTTGATTAGCAACCAAGTGAAGTAGTGGTTGGCCGATTTTCACATATTGACCGGCACTCACTTGTCTTGAGCCCAAGGTGCCTGAAAAAGGAGCGCGTAGGCTTAGTTTCTCAAGTTGAGCTTGCTTAACTTTGACCGTATTTTCTTTTTCTTGTAAATCAGCCAAGGTCTTATCCAGAGCCTGTTCAGAGGCGAGGCTTCGCTTTGCTAATTCTTTGGTGCGAATATAATTGGTTTCACTCAAAGTGAGATTAGCTTTCGCACTCGCTAATTCACTTTTCAAGACAGTATCATCTAATTGAATGAGTAAGGTTCCTTTTTTAACATAAGCGCCAGGTGTGAAATGAATGGCTGCAATTTGACCTGCAAGTTCGGAGCTAATGTCGATGTTATCTGTGCTCGCTAGACTGCCAATCGTTTCAAATTTCTCAGCAAGAATTTTTTCAGTAACAGGCGCAGTTTCTACGGTAATCGCTTTAGGTTCATTCGTATTTTTGTTGGTCACTTTATGATGACTGGCGAAGATATAACAGAGCGCTGTAAAAATTATGAGTGTCGAAAGCAAGACTTTAGATCGGTATTTCATGCAATAAGCACCCAAGTATTGAAGACCGGAAGATTATAATTCACTTTGGATAAAGATTCAAAAGCTCTCCAGTAAGCGAATAACAGTTAGCTTACCATTATTTCATGAATAATTCGGTGAAAATAGTCTATTCTAAATTGAAAGGATGTTCTCATCAAAGGAATGAACGATGATAAGGAAATATCGCTTAGCCGCCCTAATAGTTATTTTTCTATCCGGGCTATTGATGTCGCAAGCACAGGCAACAGGAACTACTATATCGGGACCTGATAGCTCTACTTACAGTACAGACCCTAAAATCCAAAAACTTTTACAGGATGAAGCTAACAATTTAAAGGCCGATTTCCCTTACCGCATCAATTTATTTAAACAAGGTCAGATTGATAAAAATAGTGCCGGAATAAGAATTGCAGAAACAGCAAAACAGTTGCTTTCTAATGAAACAGGCTTGCTGTTTTACTACGAAGTAGTCACCGACGCGATGCGAGTTCCGCATTGGCATGCTAATGCGACAGAGATAGGTACCGTTCTCGAAGGCAAAATGCGGGTCACCATCTGGGAAGGCTCAGGTAAAACTAAAATGTACACAGTGGAGAAAAACGGCACATGGATTATTCCCAAGGCTAAACTCCACTCCTTAGAAAATGTGGGTCAAGACAAGATGAAATTTCTTGTTGTTTACGATTCGCCAATCGCTGCAGATAGAGATTTTTTAACTGCTTGGGCTTCATTGCCTGATACAATACTAGCACGGGCTGTTGGTCTTACCGAAAGTGATATTGCTAGTATTAAAAAAACGACTGTTAATAAATTAAGTGCCTTTGATCCGGCAGCTACACCTGATAAGGCTGAGGTCTATAGTGTGTTAGCGAATAATTTTAAAACAACTAAACCGGTTTATCAGTCAGCACTGGGTTCTATCACAAGAATCGACCCTAAAATTAACGCTAACATGAAGAACATGGCTTTACAAAGAACGATCATGAAGCCTAAAGTCTTACGTATTCCTCATTGGTATACCTCCGGTGATGTGTTGTTATTTGTATTAAGAGGCGATGCGTTTTTCACTATGATGAATGATGATGGAAAAGTATTTCACACGCTTATTCATCGAGGTGATTTAATTTCAATTCCTATCGGGAATTTTCATAGCTTTTTGAATGTTGGTAATGACGACTTAGAAGTTTATGAAGGTTTCAATCGTGTTGATGACATCAATGAAATCACTTTAATGAATGGGGTACAACATTTTAATTTAGGTACAATCGTAGGCGCTACGGGATTAAGTAAAGATGTGATTCAAAAGATAAATCAGGATAAACCTGAAGCTTATATGGTGAAATTTTAGGAACTAGCGTAGGTTGGGTCAAGGCCCATAGCAGTAAGGCTAAGAGAATTTACCTAACTCCGTTCGGGCTCTGAGGGATCCCCACAACATTAAATAGACTGTTCAATTCATTGATCGCTTTGTTTATCCCGTTCGCACAGAGGAAGCGCGCAGCGCTGTCTCGAAGTGCCGCAAAAGCCCCCCTTCGAGAGCCTCAGGGCAGGCCTTCGAGTACCTCAAGCCTTCGAGACGCACGCCTGCGTGCTCCTCAGGTTGAAGGGAATAAAATGAATACAAATTCCTTAGATGGGGATAAAACAGAGTCCAAATGGTTAGAATATAAGATCAAATTATAAGCTAGGCACGGCTTTAGCCTGACGGCCAACCCCAAACTTTTTCACTCTAGGCCTTATCTCTAGCCAACCAATCGCTCAACACCTCAATAATTTTACGTGCCTGATCTTCACTAGAAATATTAAACTTTGATTTCATCCAATATTGATTGTTTCGCTTTTGATAGCGTCTGATTGAATATTTCACCGGTCCAAAATCATTTTTGCTGTTATCCCAATCTTGGTAACGATACATAATTGTCGTCCAAGCACCTTTCGATAAAACATGTTTTCCCAATTCTTTAGTTGTTTCCGTACTACCATCTTCGCTGTAAGCGATAGTTAAATCATCGATTGATTCGCTCATAATAGATATTCCAAAAGGTAACTTAATCGATGGATTGTAGTTTGCCGTTAACAAATGTCAAGGTGACTGGCGATTGATAATCACCGGCTTGATAGATCCATACCTGTGGTTTTTGGTTAGACTGGATTGGCTCATTGATGTAGCTATTGTTGACTACAGAAGGATTGCCACAAGAGCCATAAACTTTAGAAACAGGATCACCGACTTGGATACTAGTTCCGCCGCAAACGGAAAAGGCGTTCGTTCCAGAGCCATTAATATTAACAGATTTGACCTTACCATCAACGACATTCACTTGCAGTTGTGCGCCGGTGTTGGTACCTGTTGGTATTTGCCATACGCCATAAAAAGCGGTTGGGGCACCTGCATTGTTATACATCAGTTGTTGTACAGGTACCCTTTGCATAACGGGTTGACTCGATTGTTGTTGGCTGATCGGTTGGCCGCAAGCAGAGATGACTTGGTCTGGAGTCATGCCAATGCTTATGTAGCCGCGGTTTTGTGGGCAATAATAGGATTGTACACCAGCCATTGCATTCAATGAGAAAGTAATCACTCCCAAAGTTACCACTAATCGGCTACTCATGAGCTCATCTCAAATAATTCCAACTTGATTCTAGTATAGCTCTCTCTTCATTTTTTTGCTGTTAATTTGTTGTTAAAAAGAGAAAGTTTTTCTCAAGCTGATTAGTAAATTTCATCAAGAAATAATAATTAGTCAACTTGATAAATATTTACCAATCAGCAAGGCTTAAATAAGTCTTATCGGTAGTGAAGCACTCATGAATAAAGTAATTACTTTCAAGAGGATAAGGATAATAAAGGGCGAGAAATCAAAGCCGGAAATATCGGGTATTAGAGAGCGTCCGAATGCTAATAAAGGATCGCTAATCTTCCTCATCACTTCCACAACGGGATGGTGCCAGGTGGGGTTAACCCAACTCATGATGACCCGTATTAAGATAATGTAAAAAAGTAGATTGCAGGGTTGTACAATAAGGTCGGCAAAAACAAATAATAATAAATAGCCCAAAGGCATCATCGCTTTATAAAGCAAGAAGCTAAGTAGAGTAAATTTAATGATTTCAACAATCACGATGACTATAAAACAAGGCCAGTCATAGCGAGAAGGTTTGGTTTTTTTTGCAGGGAATAAGCTTTCCAGTGGTTTGACCAGCGGATCCGTGAACGTTTTTACCATTTGGTAAATTGGATGGAGGGGGGAAATTTTGCAAAAACGCAAAAACACACGTGCCCATAACAACAATAGTAATAAGCCAAAAATGAGTGATACTAAAAAATGACCAACAGCTATAAATCCTGACATGTTATCCTCACAATAAATAGTTAACGCAGAGTGGGTGAAGCACCGAGCTCTCTAGCACGCTCATAAGCTGCTTCCATTGCTTTTAAGACTAGTTCAGAAAATCCCTGTTGCTGAAGTATATCGATTGCAGCCGCTGTTGTCCCTGCAGGCGAGGTAACCTTTTTTCGCAATTCGCTGATTTCAAGCTTGGTGTGTGTTGCTAAATTTAGAGCCCCCGTCATTGTTTGTAAAGCGAAGGTTTTTGCTATTTCTTCACTAAGACCTAAGTGCTGTGCCGCGTTAATCATTGCCTCCAAAAAGAGAAAAACATAGGCTGGGCCACTGCCGGATAGGGCGGTAAAGATATCAATCTCTTTTTCCTCAGTTGCCCAAGAAACGATTCCCGAGCGTTGAAACAGTTGCTCAGCATCCTGTTTCTGCTTTTGACTGACAAAAGGGTTAGCAATTAATGGAGTGGCTCCTTTACCCACCGTAATTGCTATATTAGGCATTGAACGAATGATAGCTTGATTGGGGCGGCAATGCTGTTCTAACCAGCTCAAACTGAGACCTGCTGCGACTGAGATAAGTAGGCAAGACTTGGGCAGTTCTGCCTTAATTTCAGCTAAAACATCCGCCATTTTAGCGGGTTTAACGGCCAATATAACGAGATCAGCTTCTTGAAGCCCTGTTAAATTATTCGCATTGGTGATAATGCCTTCCGGAGTTTTTCCTGTTTTCAACGAAGGGGAACTCGCTCTAATCTGAACGCTTTCATCTTGGGTAGCTAAGCTCCCAGCGATGGCTTTTGCCATATTTCCAAAACCAATAAAATGGATTTTCATTGTTCTAACCTTATTGTCTCTCGCCAAAAATGGCTCTACCAATGCGAACCATTGTACTTCCTGCACGAATAGCCGCAACCAAATCGTCGGTCATGCCCATCGATAAACTGTCCATCGATAAATTAAGTTCTTGATTCAATTGGTTAAATAATTTTGTTAAACGCAGCAAACTCTCATACTGTTGTTGCTCATCGGACCGCGGTTTGGGAATAGTCATTAAGCCACGCAAATTTAAGCGGGGTAGTTCCGTGACCAGCAAAGCTAATTGTTTAAGTTGCTCAGGAGCAAGGCCAGATTTACTGTCTTCTTCATCGAGATTAACTTGGAGGCAAATATTGAGCGCAGGTAAATGATCGGGTCGGTGTTGTGATAGAAGTTTTGCAATTTTTTCTCGATCAATACTATGTACCCAACTAAAGGTTTCAGCAATCGCTTGCGTTTTATTACTTTGGATGGGTCCTATAAAGTGCCAGCATAGAGATAGATTTTTTAATGCGTGAATTTTGGTTTGGGCTTCTTGGAGATAATTTTCTCCGATGTTACGAATGCCTGCTGTATATGCCTCTTGAATTGCACTCGCAGGTTGCCCTTTGCTGACTGCTAATAATTGAATTTCTTCGGGAGAACGCTGGCAGGCTTCTGCTGTAGCTGCAATAAGTTGGCGAATTTTTTCGATGCGTTCGGTAATTGTCATAATAAGCTAATCTATTAGAGTTTGCCTGTAATTATCTTTTATTGATCCGTTCGGGCCGAGCTTGTCTGCCATTGTTTTACTTAGCCCGTTCGGGCCGAGCTTGTTTGCTATCGTTTTACTTAGCCCGTTCGGGCTGGGCTTACCTGTCATTGTTTTTACTTAGCCCGTTCGGGCTGAGGAGGCCGTAAGGCCGTCTCGAAGCCTCGCCCGAACGGTTACAAGGTTAAATAAGATTTAGCTTAATGGTGAGGGTATCTAATCAAGCATTCTTTTGTAATTCAATGAGCTGCGCAATACCGCCCTCGGCCAAGGCTAACATGCTATTTAATTGTTCCCGTGTAAAACTTCTGTCTTCAGCAGTACCTTGAACTTCAATGAAATGACCTTCTTCGTTCATCACCACATTCATATCCGTTTCAGCAAGCACATCTTCAGCATAATCTAAATCCAATACCGGTTGACCCCGATAAACACCTACTGAAACTGCTGCTACATAATTAAAAGCAGGCGCTTTGCGTATTTTTTCTCTGGCAACCATCCAATTCAAAGCATCTTTCATAGCAATACATGCCCCCGTTATGGCGGCAGTGCGTGTACCCCCATCCGCTTGGATGACATCACAATCGATGGTTAAAGTGATTTCACCTAAAGCTTTCAGGTCGATACAGGTGCGCAAGGAGCGGCCAATTAGGCGTTGAATTTCCAGCGTACGACCACCTTGTTTTCCTTTGCTTGCTTCTCGTTCCGTGCGACTGTGGGTGGCACGAGGTAGCATACCGTATTCAGCTGTAACCCAACCTTGATTTTTGCCTTTAAGAAAACGGGGTACCCCATCGATTACAGAAACATTACAGACCACGCGAGTTTGACCAAATTCGATGAGTACCGAGCCTTCGGCATGAGCAGTAAAATTTCGTGTGATTTTAATAGGGCGTAATTGATTCGGTTCACGGTTACTAGGGCGCATGTGATAATCCTCGGTAAAATGAGCAAGTATAAACCTTTCATTTTCTTCATGCATCCTTTTGCCTTATCAAAACTTGCATTTGTACAAATTTAGTTTATAGTCGCGCCATCTTAGACTAGTTAGTATCATTATGACTCATAGCATGACAGCCTTTGCCAGAGTTCAAAAACAACTGGATACGGGTATATTTTGTTGGGAAATCAGATCAGTAAATCATCGATATCTGGATGTGTCTTTTCGACTTCCCGATGCGTTTCGATTTTTAGAAACTTCGTTGCGCGCAATGCTGCGTGATCACTTAAGTCGTGGTAAATTAGAGTGCCAACTCAAATTTCAAGATATGACTAGTGATAATCAAGTGATGCATATTAATGAAAATTTAGTGAATGGCTTGATTGATGCAGGCAATAAACTATCTGCTGCAAAGCATTTAGCTAATGATTTGACATTGAACGCTGTTCTTACCTGGCCTGGCGTTATCCAAGTTACTCAACCAGATATTGAAATTCTAGGTCGACATGCGGAACAATTATTCGGCGAAGCACTTATTCAGTTGGTTGCTGTGAGAAAAACTGAAGGGCAGGCATTACGATCCCTTGTGCAAAACCGTTTACTAAGCTTAGGCACCGAAGTTAAGAACGCGCAGCTCCATATTGTTTCTAATACTGAGCAAGCTCGAGATAAATTATTAACCCGCCTAAGGTCGCTGCAATTAGAAGTGGATAGTACTCGTATTGAGCAGGAACTTGCTTTGCAACTTGCTCGATTAGATGTAAGTGAAGAATTAGATCGCTTAGAAACCCATATTGCCGAGGTGGCGAAAGTGTTAAAAAGTTCTGAAGCTGCTGGTCGGCGATTGGATTTTTTAATGCAAGAGCTAAATAGAGAAGCAAATACGTTAAGCTCCAAATCGGATTCTGTGGCTTTAACTCAGAGTGCTGTAGAGATGAAAGTGCTAATCGAACAAATGCGTGAACAAATTCAAAATATAGAGTGAAAAGATGGGTGATTCATATCCAGGTAACTTAATTATTGTTGCGGCTCCATCGGGTGGCGGCAAAACGAGTTTAGTTAAAAAATTAGTAAGGACTTTGCCTGATATCGAGGTATCTATCTCCCATACCACGCGTAAGATGCGTCCTGGTGAAAAAGACGGGGTAGATTATTTTTTTATTAGTGAACAGCAATTTCTCGATATGATTGCTGTGAATGCATTTATTGAGCATGCCCAAGTGTTTAACCATCATTATGGTACTTCGGTAGCGCAAATCAATGCACGCTTAATAGCCGGCATTGATGTGGTGTTAGATATTGATTGGCAGGGCGCCCAGCAGATTAGAACCATTTTCCCTGAGGCAATTTCAGTATTTGTTCTTCCACCTTCTTTGACTATTTTGCAGCAACGTCTGCTTGATAGGCGTCAAGATGATGAAGAAGTCATTGGCAATCGTATGCAACGTGCACAAGACGAATTAAGTCATTTTTCTGAATTTGATTATCTGATAGTTAATGATGATTTCGAAAAAGCGTCTTTAGAATTGCAAGCAATCGTGGTTGCAAACCGCCTGCGCATGAAACGTCAACAGGTAGAGCAAGGAAAATTACTTTCTTTCCTGCTTGCATCGCAGTAAAATAGAATGTTTTAGCCAGTTTTTCGCTAGGAATTAAATCTTAGCGCTTGGTTATTTCAGTGACAATGAGCAATTCACCTAGAGTTTGCTCTTTATTTTGGAGGCTTAATAATGGCGCGTGTAACCGTAGAAGATTGTTTAGAACATGTAGCAAACCGTTTTGAATTAGTTATGGTGGCTACCAAGCGCGCGCGTGATATAGCTGTGCGTGGGGAACAACCCTTGGTTGAGTGGGAAAATGATAAACCTACTGTAGTCGCTCTACGAGAGATTGCCGAAGGTTTAATAACTCCAGAGATCTTGGATAAGGATTAAGCCCCTCTCTCCCTCGATTTACTATATTACTATAAAAGGCTCGCGTTAAAACGCTTGAAAAACGCTGTTTTGGACATATTTAGTTTTTATTGGAATATAATCATCTGTTTGACTGGGGGCTTTAGCCTAGGTGAAGTTAGTGGTAGTGGAATGTGGGGAGTGCGGCGTGAGCTACTTTAAGGAGCTGGACGAAGAGCTTAAATGCTACCTTGAGCAACCGCTTATTGAAAAATGTTACCAAGCCTATTTGGTCGCTGAAAAAGCACATCATGGTCAGATGCGTCGCTCTGGTGAGCCCTATATCACTCATCCAGTGGCGGCAGCGCTTATCCTTGCACGTATGCGCCTTGATTATCAAACCATTATGGCAACCTTACTCCATGATGTGGTTGAAGATACTTCCATTAGCAAAGATGATTTAACCCAGCAATTTGGCGAAGATGTTACTGCTCTCGTTGATGGAGTAACAAAGTTAACCAAAATCAAATTCGAATCGCGTGCCGAAGCGCAGGCAGAGAATTTTCGCAAGATGGTGTTGGCAATGGTGAAAGATATTCGGGTCATCATCGTCAAACTTGCCGATCGCTTTCATAATATGCATACCCTGGGTGCGATGCCTGCCGTGAAGCGAAGACGCATTGCAATTGAAACTTTGGAAATCTATGCACCCATCGCCAACCGCTTAGGCATGCATGCCATATATACTGGTCTTGAGGATCTTGGATTTCAAGCCCTTTACCCTATGCGTTACCGTGCGATTAAATCGGCAGTTGAAAAATCGCGGGGCAACCGTCGAGAATTAACGCAAAAAATCGAACAAGATTTGCAAGAAGCCTTGCATGAACTCAACATACCCTACGAACATGTTTTTGGTCGACAGAAGCATCTATACAGTATTTACCGCAAAATGCGCCAAAAAAAAGCGTCGTTCACTGAAATTACCGACGTCTTTGCTTTTCGCGTGATCACTGAAGATATTGATTCCTGTTACCGGGTTATGGGGGCTTTGCATCGAACTTATAAGCCTGTGCCTCAGCGTTTTAAGGACTATATTGGAATTCCAAAAGCAAACGGTTATCAATCCTTACATACTACTTTGTTTGGTCCTTTTGGTGTTCCATTGGAAGTACAAATTAGGACCCGCGATATGGATAAAGTGGCTGAAAATGGAGTTGCGGCTCATTGGATTTACAAATCCTCGGGCCTCGAAGTCAACGAAGCACAACTACGTGCTCGAGAATGGGTACAACGCTTACTTGAAATGCAACGAAGTACCGGAAGCTCCTTAGAGTTTATCGAAAATGTGAAAATAGACCTGTTCCCAGACGAAGTGTATGTATTTACTCCCAAAGGCCACATCATGGAGCTGCCGAAGGGGGCTACGCCAGTGGATTTTGCTTATACCGTCCATTCAGGGGTAGGAAACAGTTGCGTGGCTGTAAAAGTGAATCGTCGATTAGTTCCTCTGAGTATACCGCTGACTAATGGTCAAACAGTAGAAATTATCACTGCACCGGGGGCCCATCCTAATCCAGCTTGGTTGAATTTTGTGGTCACTGGTAAAGCCCGTTCAAACATTCGTCATTTTCTTAAAAGCCAGCAGCATGCCGAATCGATTGTGTTGGGTAAACGCTTATTGGAGCAATCGCTGACGGAATTAACTAGCGATTATGCGAAAGTACCGCCCGAAACTTTGCAGGCATTGCTTCATGATTTAAGTTATAAATCGGCAGATGAATTGCTTTATGCGATTGGCATAGGGAACCAGATGCCCATGGTGATTGCTAAACGATTAGTGAGCACCCAGGATATGGCTGAGCTTGATAAAACAGCAAGGAGTCGTCCTTTAGCAATTAAAGGAACTGAAGGAATGGTGGTGCATTTTGCCGATTGCTGTCAACCTATTCCTGGTGATAATATTGTCGGCCGCTTCCAACAAGGGCGCGGAATTATTGTGCATGCTAGTGATTGTTCCAATATAAATCAAGGGCGCAGCCACCCTGACCAATTGATTTCTTTGCGTTGGGATGAACAGGTTGAGGGTGAATATTGGGTTGATATCACCGTTGAGGTGGCGAATCAACGCGGTGTGCTTGCTGCATTGGCTACCGCTATTTCTGAAGCAGAATCCAACATTGGGAATATCAATGTTGATCCTAGGGATGGACGTCATAATGCGGTGACTTTTTCCATAAGTGTACGCGACAGATCCCACTTGGCGCGGGTGATGCGTCGTTTGCGTGCCAATAAAGTAGTAATGCGCCTTTATCGTAAAAAGCAGGGAGATTAATCGATGCAACCTATTCATACTGATTTGGCACCGGCAGCAATTGGCACTTATAGCCAAGCAATCCGCTGCGATAATACTGTGTATTTATCAGGGCAAATACCTCTGGATCCTAAAACGATGCAACTCTGTAGCGATGAAATTCGTATGCAGATTAATCAGGTATTTGATAATTTAGCTGCCGTTTGTGAAGCAGCCGGTGGTAGTTTAGCGGATTTAGTTAGAATCACTGTTTATCTTACTGATCTCAATCATTTTCCATTAATTAATGAAGCAATGACCCGTTATTTTGCTGAGCCTTATCCAGCTCGGGCGGCAATAGGAGTCTCTGCTCTGCCCCGTGGTGCTCAAATTGAAATCGATGGAATTATGGTGCTTAAAGCAGCAAATCGAGGCTAGGCCATGAGTGATAAACAATACGCCCAAACTGGGCGTTTCATGTTTATTATTGCTTGGTTAATATTTTTTGTTCTGTTGTTTATATTTTTTCGCTATTACAATCAAGAGGAAAAAGGCTCCTATCAAGTTGAGCATGGAACAGTGACAATTACTCCCGATGCTCAGGGGCATTACCGTATTGATGGATATATCAATGATTCTCCTGTTAAGTTTATAGTGGACACAGGAGCTAGTTTGGTGGCAATTCCGCAAACGCTAGCCACGGAACTGAATTTGCAGGGTCGTTATCAAGTTAATCTGCAAACCGCTGGTGGCGAAGTGACAGGTTCACTAACACGATTACAACAACTGACTTTTGCGGGGTTTACCTTCAGTAATGTAAAAGCAGTGATTGTACCTTCCGAGGGGGATCTTGTTTTATTGGGTATGAATGTATTGTCCCAATTTAATCTATCACAACAAGATAAACGTTTAGTTATAAAGAAATAAGAAGGTTGTATGAGTATAGTTTCCCTCCACAATGTCACCTTAAACTTGGCTGGTAATCGCTTACTCGATCAAGTTGATTGGCAAATTCAGCCGCAGGACCGCATTGCACTAGTGGGACGCAATGGAGCTGGAAAATCAACCTTATTGCGCTTACTGCAGGGAGAGTTAGTCGCGGATCAGGGGCAAGTCAATAAAATCAATGGGTTGCGGGTCGCTGGTTTAATGCAAGAAGTACCCCTTAATGCCAATCAAGAATCGGTGTATCATTTTTTAGTCAAGAGTTTAGGGGCGGTTGGTGACGTCCTTACAGAATTTCATCGTCTATCAAAATCAAATGATTTAGCGGCTTTAGCTCAATGTCAACAGCAAATGGATAATTTGCATGGCTGGGATTTGCTACCCCGTGTGGAAATGATGGCAAGTCGTTTAGGGGTCGATGCTGATGCTGAAATGAGTCGCCTCTCCGGTGGTATGAAGCGTCGAGCGCTTTTGGCTGCAGCACTGATTGCTGCTCCCGACTTGTTGATTCTTGATGAGCCGACTAACCACTTGGATGTCAACGCCATTGAATGGTTGGAATCTTATCTCAAATCGTACACGGGTAGTTTGTTAGTGGTGACGCACGACCGTGAGTTTTTAAATCAAGTGGCAAATCGGATTGTCGAGATCGACCGTGGGAAACTTTATTCTTACGACTGTGATTATGAGACTTATTTGGATAGACGGGAAGCGATGCGTCTCAGTGAGCAAAAGCATAATGAATTATTCGACAAACGTCTTGCAGAAGAAGAAGTTTGGATAAGAACGGGAATAAAAGCGCGTCGCACACGTAATGAAGGTCGAGTTCGTGCATTAAAAGCCATGCGTGAACAATATAAAGCCCGACGTGAACAATTAGGCAAAGTACAGTCTTTAACCCTGGATGTCACGCGCTCCGGTGCGATTGTGATTGACGCTAAAAATCTTAATTATCGCATCGCCGATAAAACCCTATTGAGCAATTTTTCACTGTTATTGACCCGCGGTGATAAGATTGGCATTATCGGCCCGAATGGCTGCGGCAAAACAACCTTAATCCGTTTATTACTCGGCGAACTTAAGCCTGACTCGGGAACAGTCAAGCAGGGGACTGCGCTGGAAGTCGCGTATTTCGATCAATTACGTCGTCGGTTGGATGAGCAACAAACCGTCATGGACAATGTCGGTGATGGTGCCGATTATGTCACTATCAATGGCAAGCAAAAGCATGTGGCCTCTTATTTGCGCGAATTTTTATTCCCACCGGAGCGTTTTAATCAAACTGTGGCAACACTCTCTGGGGGCGAAAGAAATCGCTTATTACTGGCTAAATTATTTGCAAAACCAGTCAATCTTTTGGTGATGGACGAACCGACGAATGATTTAGACATCGAAACTTTGGAGTTACTTGAGACAATGCTCATGGAATACCCAGGTACTTTATTATTAATTAGCCACGATAGAGCATTTATTAACCAAGTTGTTACTTCTGTCTTGGTTTATGAGAAAGAGGGGCAGTTTAATGAATACGTTGGTGGCTATGATGATTATCGTGCTCAGAAAAAACAGCAGCGCGAACAAGTCCCTACGCCTAAACCTGCCAAAAAATCAGGTGGCTCAACTAAATTAAGTTTCAACGAACAGCGAGAGTTAGCGCAATTACCGCAAAAAATTGAAATTTTAGAAGAAAAAATTTCTGCTTTACAGCAAAAGATGGCTGAGCCTGAATTTTATCAACAAGACGCTCAGGCAATTAGCACCTACAACCAGCAGCTAGCAGGGGACGAAGAAGAATTAGCAACCCTTTATGCACGCTGGGAAGCTTTAGAGGAAAGAGGGTAACCTTATGGACGATATGTTAAAGGTAGCCTTAGTTGTGTTACTGAGTTCGATTGTCGTCTTTTTTTCGAAAGAATTTAGCGATCTTTTCAAAAAAATCTTTGCTATCGCGGGTATGAAACTCCTTTTACCCTTGCTTCTAGTCACAGCGTTAATAGTTAATTTTGAACCTTGGATTTACATGCTGCTTACTCATATCCAAGGATTTTTATGGGCTTTAAGCACAAAATTAGCAAGCTGGATGCCTTTCCAGCGTGGCGCGAATTATGTGGCGAATATTTTGGTTTTAATGGCGTTTAGTTTTCTTCCAGTGATGGGATTGCAGTATTGGGTAAAAAGAAAAAGCTATCACAGTTTTCCGTATGAGGGTTTAACTATTACGGTACTATGGCTATTTTTTGCGGTGTTGCTGACCATTGCTCCGCACTATTATTAAACCGATAAAAACTGTTGATCAAAATTGGCTAAGAACTCTTTTTTTAATTCTAAAAATTCCTCATCGCTTTGATTATTGACAGTGCTTATTGGCGGTGCTTTAAATACATCAAAAATATAACGACTATAAGAATGCTTACGATAGCCTGAATCTTCAACGGCTGATTTCACTTCTTGCATTAATTGAGTGGGTGAAACCCCGCTATTGATTGATTGCAGGATATTTTCTGTGCGCTTAATACCATTTGTTCCATGATACCAATGAGTAAAACGGTTAAGGAGACGATGTCCTGGCGCTTCAGTTGCTCTCCAATTTAGATAATCCACTGTTGCTCTACTCACCATTTCAACTTGAAGAAGATTAACCACCTCAAGCTGACCTTTCATAGTTGCTCTGGCTAATGCTTCTGCTTTTTGAGCATGACTAACGCCGCTTTTTAGAAGGAGAGCGACGATCTGGAAGTGGCCTTCCTCTGCAGCGCTTATCAACGCGGTATTATTCTCATCATCAGTGGCGTTTACATTGGCTCCCTTTTCCAAGAGAAGCTCAACCAATTTTAAATTACCTCCTTGAGCGGCGTGCATCAGTGCTGTCTTCTTTCCTCTAAAGGGAGTATTGATATCGGTCCCTTTTTCCAAAAGAAATTTGATTTCCTTAAGGTATTGAACATAAATATTTACATAAAAATGTTCAGCCATTGCGTTGATTTTTCCAATATGAGCAATCAAGTGCCTTAGAGCGGCTTCCTTGCTATCATTGATAGCTTCAATCTTAGCGCCGTGGTTATTCAGTATTTCAATAAGATCAAAATACCGATTAGCTTCCTCGCTAGTTTCCGATAAATCATCCCTATGCAAAACAGCAATTGTTAGGAGTGTTTCTAAAGTAGAAGAGATGGTATCGGAATTAAAATTAACACCAGCCAAAAGGGGCAGGACCATGCTTGGTCTTGTTAACGCTGTGTCTAATAGGCGTTCTTCAAAAATATTGGAGCCAATCGCATCCTCATGGGCAGTATTTTCCACAAAAAATCTAACCATCTCAGACCTCTTCCAGCTAACAGCCATGAACAAAGCCATAGTCCTTAGATCAATGTTAGTTTCTTCAAAAATGATTTTAAACATTTCCACTTGGTCAAGACTAACCGCAGCCATCAATGCAGTCTGATGGTCGTATGTGACATGATTGGCATTGGCACCTTTTTTCAGCAGAAGCCCAACAATCTCAACATGGCCATTGCTAGCGCCTAGCATCAACGCTGTTTCCCCATTTACCCCCCGTGCTACATTAACATCAGCCCCTTTTTCCAGAAGGAAGTCGACCATGTCATAATCACCATTTCCAACTGCTATCATCAATGCCGTTTCACCTTGGTGCTCGATAGGATCGAGTTCAGCACCGTGGTTAAGAAGCACTTCGATAATATCAAAATGGCCCTGACGAGCTGCAGATTTTAAGGCTCGATTCTTTTCTATAGTCCATCCTTTACTCTTGGCTGTAACGTTGTCTTCATCGATTTTTGCCAGAATTTCATTGACTAGTTCGAGATGACCATGCTGAGCTGCAATGACCAAAGCTGTTCTGTTCGCATTATCGCGACTATCTATAAGCAATTGGTCAGCTTTTCTAAATTCAGGCAATTGATTGCATATAGCTGCCCAATGATTCTGAGTGCGTCCCTCCGAATCGCAGGTCTTATCCTTCTCTTTCCATTTGTTATAACGAGTTACAACCACCCAATGATAAAAAGAGTCTAATATACTCTGACTTTTATTACGTATGGCCCAGTTGATAATACGATTAAGCCAACTCTCCAAGTAACCGGAAAATACCCAGAAATACGATGTACTCCATAGAGAGGTGTTTTCTTCACGTCTAAATACCATTCGCCAAAAAGCAATATCATGAGAAAGGGTGTAAAGTTTCCGTGAAACTAATTTTAAACTGTTCAATATGTCGCGGGGGTGCAGATGAGAAATTACTTTAATTAAGAGTTCATCTGGAAGTGTTAGAATTTTTGCTTCTTCATTAGTGTCTTCTTGTTCAGTTTTTTCGTACACAAAAATAGCTTAGGTTTGAAGGATGAATGCAAATAGTATATTGAAAGGTCATAAAAGTCAAAAAAAAACCAGCAAAAAAGTTGTTAAATTCTTACAATATACAATAAATATAAGTGCAACAGAAATATAAGTGCAACAGGGAACAACTATTAAACCGATAAAAACTGTTGATCAAAATTGGCTAAGAACTCTTTTTTTAATTCTAAAAAGTCTTCATCACTTTGATTATTGACAGTGCTTGTTGGAGGCGCTTTAAATACATCAAAAATATAACGACTATAAGAATGCTTGCGATGACTTGAATCTTCAACGGCTGATTTCACTTCTTGCATTAATTGAGTGGGTGAAACCCCGCTATTGATTGATTGCAGGATATTTTCTGTGCGCTTAATACCATTTGTTCCGTGATACCAATGATTGAAACGGTTAAGAAGACGATGTCCTGGCGCTTCAGTTGCTCTCCACTGTAGATAGTCCACTGTTGCTCTTTTTACCATTTCAACTCGAAGAAGATTAACCACCTCAAGCTGACCTTTCATAGTTGCTCTGGCTAATGCTTCTGCTTTTTGAGCATGACTAACGCCGCTTTTTAGAAGGAGAGAGACGATCTGGAAGTGGCCTTCCTCAGCAGCACATATCAATGCGGTATTATTCTCATCATCGGTGGCGTTGACATTGGCGCCCTTTTCCAAGAGAAGTTCAACCGCTTTCAAATGACCTCCTTGAGCGGCGTGCATCAGTGCTGTCTTCTTTCCTCTGGATGGAGTATTGACATTGGCACCGTAGTCTAGGAGAAATGAAAGGATTTTCAGCCCTCCTTTCTTAGCGACTAAGCTTAACGCGGTTTCACCGTATTCATCAGTGGCATTAGCATCGGTACCTTGTATCAAAAGAAATTTGATTGCCCTATGGTAGCGATAATATAAATCGTATGAGTAATCGACCTTAAATTTGGTATTTTGTTCAGACGTTGTTTTCAGTCTTTCAAGATGAGTAATCAAGTGGATAAGTGCGGTTTCTTTATCATTGATAGCTTGAATCTTGCCACCATGGCTGCTAAGGATTTCAATTATCTCAATATATCCAGGATTAACTTCAGTTGTCGAAGGATCATTCACACACAAAACGGCGATTGTCAGGAGTGTATCTAAAGTAGTATGGATTTTATCTGAACTAAGAACAGGCAAAAGGGCCTTGAACTTGGTTGAATTCCCTCCCAAAGTTGTGCTTAATAGGAGTGCTTCAAAAATATCGTAACTAATCGCATCCTTCAGGGTACTATTTTCCGCAAAGAAGCTAACAATCTGAAGTCTCCACTGTACAAATGCGTCTATTAAAGCCATACCCTTTACATAACTATCGTTCGTGTTTTCAAAGAGGATCTTAATCATTTCCATTTGGTTATTTATAACCGCAAGGTACAATACAGTTTGTCTCTGTGCGGAGATGATATTGGCATTGGCACCATTTTTCAGCAGCAGCCGAACTATCTCAAGATAACGTCTGTCAACAGCCACCGTTAACGCAGTTAGTCCATCGTTCGTGCTCACATTAACATCAGCCCCTTTTTTCAGAAGGAAGTCGACCATATCATAATGACCGTTTGCAACTGCTATCATCAATGCTGTTCCCCTTGGGCATTCAATGGCATTGAGTTCAGCACCATGGTTAAGAAGTACTTCGATAATGTCAAAATGGCCTTTATCAGTTGCATATATCAAAGCTAAATTCGTTTCTGCAGTCCATTTTTCTGTAGTCCATCCGTAACAGACACTATCTTTGGCATCGATTTTAGCCAGAATTTCGTTGACTAGGTCAAGATGACCATGCTGAGCTGCAATTACCAAGTCTGTTCTGTCCTTACTATCGCGAATTCCTATAAGCATGCTGTCAGCTTTTTGGTATTCAGCCAATTGATTGCATATAGCAGCCCAATGGCTTTGAGTGCGCCCATTTCTATCGTTAATATCTCCCTTCTTTTTCCATGCCTGATAACGAGTAACAATCACCTGTTGATAAAAAGAGTCTAATAGGCTCTGACTTTTATTACGTATAGCCCAGTTGATAATAAGATTAAGCCAACTCTCCAAGAAACCGGATCCTCGGGTTCTGCTGTCTGTTAGATAGCGTTCTTCACGGAAATAAGTGGAAGAATGTTGTCTAAACTCCATTCGCCAAAACGCAATATCATGAGAAAGGGTGTAAAATTTCCGAGAGACTAATCTTAGAGTGTTCAGTATTACTTTAGGATGAAGATAAGAAATCACTCCAGTCAGTAGTTCATCTGGAAGTGTTAGAATTTTTGCTTCTTCATTAGTGTCTTCTTGTTCAGTTTTTTCGTACACAAAAATAGCTTAGGTTTGAAGGATGGATGCAAATAGTATTTTGAATGGTCATAAAAGTCAAAAAAAAACCATCAAACAATTGTTAATCACAGAATATACAATAAATATCACTAATGCGTTTGCATCTCTCCTAAATGGAAAGGATACTGATAACGGCAACGCTTAAACGAATGATAAACATATTGCGGATCTTCCGAGTAACTATAGTGGGTCGCATCATAAGCACAACAGGGTATCGAACTCATAAAACAACCGCGCTTGGCATTCCAAACGAAACCAGTCGAACTGGTAGAGAGCGTTCTCCCATCAAAGCAAACATAACGTGGGCGATCCGGTTTATTACCGATGATGCAACCTTGTGCATATAAAAAGCTTGGAAAAAGTAAAAAGCAAAGGGAAAAAATTCTGTTCATGCTACGGCCCTGTAGCTCTGTTATACTATACAAATTATACGAACTTTTTTTCATTTCAAAGACTTTTCTTAAAAAACCTGAAGGAAATTTAAGGTAGAGTTAAGAAATAAAGTTTAAAATTAATTATAATTATTGCTATTTGTGAATTTGGAGTACGCACATGCCAAAAAATAACGAGTTTCTTGCCGCATTAAACGACCCTTTATTGGCAACGCGACCAAATGTTATTCTCGCATTAAATGAATTAATAGAATCCCTTGCTGCTAACAATGATGATACTTTTAGAGCTGCAGTGATTAAGCACTATCAGGTTTGGAATGGTTTAGGAGGAGGGTCTCGATTCCAAGTACGTAAGGATGAAACCAATGATCCTAATTTTCTGCAAAACCAGGGAGCTAACAATTTTGTTGCTTTAGCACAGTTTGTGGCTGAAAAGCGCGTGCTTTTTACTCTCAGAGAGGCGAATGAGGCACAGCTTGAAGCGATTTTAGATCCAACAAATAACCATCCTGCCGTCCGCGAAAAACTTTTCGGGCGTGACGGGGTAGCTATTTTTGGCGCTCCACCGCTAACAATACACCCTGCACCAGCTCCTAGTACATGGACATGGGATCCGAATACTGCGACAGTAATTGACGGCCTTGCGATTCCTCGAATTAAAAAAGAAGCACAACGTCAATTGTTAATAAAAAAAATCGCTGCGTGTAATGATAGAAACCTAATTGAAAATCTACTAAGAAGCGCTGATGATCCAACTTTTAAACAAGCAGCCAGAGCGGTTTGCGGCGTTCCACCAGGACATCCTCATTTTACTGATTCTATGGCTCGTTCTGATCTTGCTGGTGCAATAGAAGACTCTGCTGTTAAAAAAGCGGTGGCTTTAGATATTAAATCCTTAGATTTAGACGAACCTCAAAATAAAAAAATTGCTCGGAGTATTCTTGTCAACGGTAAAGATTTTAAAGGTATAATGCCCTCATCTGCCGCTCAATTTCTTGCTGATAGTGATGTTGATGAGCTGAAAGGTCAGCTCGGTACTCGTTATTTAATCTCTGTCTATTCTAATTTACAAGCAAAATATCTCGATGATTTAAAGGCTATTGCCAGTGCTGCGAATGTTGTAACCCTTCGAGGAACAATTTCAGGAATGCCTGAAAATGGTACTTATCTAGATCATGCAGTAACAGATGATACTTTTGCGGCTATTCGTCAAGCTGCAGCAAATCAAGCTTTGAAGTTAAGCATTGATACTTGTGAAGATGAGGCGGTACTTAATGAATTAATATCAGTACAAGACAATAATGAATTAAAGCAAAAATTAGCGACTGCAGAGTCTCTTGGTTTTTCAGGTGTTATAGGAGCTCCATTCCGTGAAGCTTTTACTAATCCGAAGGTTGAAGATATCGTCGCTCGTGCCCATATCCGAAAAAATGTAACCATTTTACCAACAAAAACCGATGAAAAGAATGAGCGCTTAGATGTGCTTGGGTTGCTTATCTCTGATCCTTCAAAATTTTCTGCTAATTATCTCAATCATCTTGCAGACCAGCAGCCTCCCTCTGTACAACAAGCGCTACAAGCCTATTTTGCAGATAAAGGCAAGGTGTATGAGGCCTGTGATGAGGCTTTAATTACTTACTTAGAACAAAAGCTTCCTTTATTGGGTGACATTGCTCTGACAAGCTTAATGAATGCACATAATGGTCTTCCCGATATAATAGCTCCTGTTCATCGATTACTAGGATTTCCTCCTACAAACACTGCATTACAAAATATAATAACAAATCCTGATAGAGGTATAGGATTACGAATTCGTGCTTATGCTGCTGCTGAGCAAGAGATAGGAAGATCGAAGCAACCAATTGATTTAACTAAAGCCACTGGAGATGCTGAGCATACAAAGTTGCTAGATAAAATTAATAATCCAAAAAGCGCTGATCTTGATGACTTAATTAAGGATTCCATCTTTCCAGATAAAGGGAGGGAAAGAGTTAGAGCTAGTTTAGTCGAATCTCTAATTCGCAATTTCCCTAATGATAGAATTCCTAAAGCCCCTGCGCCCAATCCATTAGAAATCTTAGCTAAAGCAGCGAGTATTGATGAGTGTAAAGCAGCACTTAGCACGCTTGGAGTAGCTGATTATAGCTGGGTAAACACTGAAACAATGGAGCAGATCCAAAAAGCGGCCTGCACGCAGCTCATCAAACTAGATCTGGATTGGCGTTTATCGTTCTCTGGTGATCGACATCAAAACTTACTGAAGTTAGTAGATAGCCTGCCCTTGGACAAACAACGTGCCTTGCTCGCAAATCCTAAAGCACTAGTTGCTTTAAGTGAAGCGAAAGAAGATAAAGAAGTTTTTCGTATCCTAGATAGTAAACTTGTTGATGCTCGTTTAGTTGATGCCTTGGTTGAAGAAAATAAATATTTAACTGCTATTGCTAGCATTCCAAATAGTGTATTGGCTCATGTACTAGTCAATATACAGCCAGCTTTAACTGAAGCTCAAGTTGCTCAAGTAACTGACTATATTTTGAGGTTTGATCAGCCGACTGATTTTGATGCAACTAACTATAATGCTCGAGTCAAATATATCATTTACAACGTAATGGGTTTGGTTAAACCAGCTAATAATGCAGAAATTAAAAAAATAAAGGATGCTTTTAGAACTAATCCTCAAACTCAGCGGGAAATTGAAGCTCAATATAACTACAATAAGCATGTATCAGCAGCCTATCGCAATGCTCCAACTGCAAAAGATAAAGCAGTCTATGCGATGATAGCTGCACTGCATAAAACTGCTGAATTATCAGCAGCAACAACTCCAGCTACTCCAGGAGAGCCAAAATTACTTTATGCGGCTTTGAATGGCACTTACAGAGAGTTTATTGAGAAGATTAATAAGAAGCCGCCCCCTAGCTATGCAGCGAAATTTACCCCTCCTTTAGATAAGCAAATCACGCCAAAACGTTTTTCCGAGATTAAAATTGCCGGAAGAAAACAAACTCTACTGAACCCAAGAGACTATCAGGCAGAGCTTGATGCCCAATTGAGAAAACTGACAACAACTCAAATAAAGCAATTTACCGACATAAAATTAAAGTCTCCTCTGCCGTTAAAGCGGCTCGCTATAGCTAAACCTTTGTATTGGCTTAATCCGGCGTTTCAGGCTGCTTCGAAAGAAAATGCAAAAAAGATGGGTAACCAGCTCCGCGAATTATCTGCAACTTGCGATACCATGGTAATCCATCTTAGAGACCAACTTAGACAAGCTCAAGAAGAGCTTGACAGTCTGCCTTCTAATCTGGAAATTCTAAATAACGGTGCTACCGCTGCTGAACAAGAGGCGATGACAAAGGCGACCAATAAAAACAGAGAACAAATAACTAATCTAAGAAATCAAATTAGAAAAGAACTAAACGAATACGAAAAATTACAGACCTTATTTAGAGGGGACCCTGCGCTTAAAGACAGCAAAAACGTAGCTCTAGTTATCAGACAAGGCATTTTAGCCACCCTCAAGCAAGCGGAAGAAGGTAAAACAGATATTCGAATAAAGGGTTATAAAAGCTACGCGAAGGATTATCCCAATGCTGACCGGGCAAAGCATTTTGATGCAACCTGGAAAAGTGAGGGTGCTCCCACTGCGGAGGATAAAAAACTTCAGCTACAGTCAGCAGTGTCTCCCGATTGTTTTGATTCGGTAGATATGGTTGAGCCAGGTAAATTCCGCGAATATACTGTTTATTATGAAACAATAAACCCGCGTACCGGAGCCCTCGTAGAAGTTAAAAGTTCTTACATAGAGGAGCGTGGGGCTGGTGATTTAAAGGGCGTAGTCGACAATAAAGGGGTTACTCAATACCAATCGGCAATGACCATAACCGCTAATAGTTTTCCTCCTCCGAGTGAGCCTGAAGCCAGAGTTCATCAAGCGATGGAAATGGCAACACGAATGATCGCTGCACGTGGAAAACCACCGACTCCCGGTGATCCAATTCTTTTAAAAGGCCCACTTGACCAAGTGAAATATGCATGGACGGCGTTAATGATAATCGGAAAAAATGATCCCAATATGAGATTTGATGAAAACTCAATCATGATAGATAACGCAGCATTTAATCCTGAAACAGAGTTTAAAACAGTCTTTGGAAAAAGAATACCTGGATTTGTGTTTGCTAGTGACTCTCTGTATAAAACGCAATTTGAAAAGCATCCTAGTGTCACTACCTTACTGAAGAACATAAAGAAAATAGATGAACTAAAATCAGATAATACAGAGCGCAAATCGAAGCAAGTAACTGAAAAAGATACGGCTTATTTGTCAAAATTTTATTCAGACAAACTAAAAGCAATTAAAGACAGTAACAAAGAGATAGATGATACTATCGGGCCAGCCCCGGTTGCTTAAAAGTGGAAAATGGATTTTTAAACAATTAAGAAGAATAAAATGAATAAAAATAATTTGCCTATTGGTGTCTTTGATTCAGGAATGGGTGGTTTGACTGTACTGCGTGCATTAAAGACTACCCTTGCAAAAGAGTCTTTTATTTATTTAGGCGACACGGCGCGACTACCCTACGGAACTAAAAGCCCTAATACTATCCAGCAATACGCGATTCAGATGGCACGTGTCCTCGTAGAGAGACAAATCAAAGCCTTGGTGATTGCCTGTAATACAGCAACCACGGCCGCCTTGCCGCATTTGCAAGCGATGCTCCCAGATATGCCAGTGATAGGCGTGGTGACACCTGGAGCCTCCGCAGTAGTTGCTGCCACTAAAAACCATCGCATTGTCGTATTAGCGACTGAAACCACGATTGCGTCGAATGCTTACCAGAGCTTAATTACAGCCCATTTACCGCAAGCAACGATAAATGCGCGTGCTTGCAGCCTTCTAGTCGCTTTGGCAGAAGAGGGAATGATTGGAAATGCGATTGCGCGTGAAACTTTAAAACATTATCTAGCGGATTTTGGTAGTGAAGATACCTTGCTTTTAGGTTGTACCCACTTCCCGGTTTTTAAACCCTTACTCGCAACGCTTTTGCCAAAAGGGGTTACTATCGTGGATTCGGCTGAAGCCACCGCGAAGGAACTACAAAAAGTGCTAGGAGAGGCTGATTTGTTTAGCAATGAGCAAGCCTCAGACAATCGAATCAATTATTTAGTGACTGATTCTGTCAAGCGCTTCCAAGCGGTAGGCGAAATCTTTTTAGGCGAACCCTTGCAGGTCCATCAAATAGAATTGGTCGACGCTCAAAGCCCTGCTTAGATTTTACGTAGGGTAGGCCTTGGTTTTATAATAGGACTACCTAAGGGTTTCCCTTCCTACGTACCGCAGTTTGTCCGGCTTGTGCGCGGGATCCAGAGCTCTCGGCATGAAATGATCGCTTGGATATCGCGGAAAAGCCGCGGGACGGAGACAGGAGGAGCCATTGGACCATCAATCCCGCCCCTAAACTATTCAACCAACTCCTTCTTCCCCCGTTTTTTATGCGCAATTTGCTTTCCACGCGCCGATTGATAACGAGCCTCCATTTCCACATCAATATAGCGATCGGTTGTTACACTAGAACTATGGCCGGCATCATCACGGACATGTTCGCGAGGGCGGATTTTTACATCCTCTGAAATACCGGTATGTCTTAACCAATGCACAGTAGCCGAGGCCAAATTATCTGCAGCTTCCACCTGTCCTTTTAGACGTAATTCTTCTGCCGCTAAATCAAAGCAAAGTTGAACTAGGCGTCGAATGGGGGCGGTATCACTCATTGGTCCTGTGCCTTTAATTTTCGGAATGAGCGGGGAATTATCAGAAGGAGAGGGTAGTGGGGTTAATCCTAAAAAACTTCGCCAACGCATCAAACTTTCTAACATGGCATCACTAACGGCAACTTGACGTTCCTTATTGCCCTTGCCCACGGTTGTAAACCACCAATACCCATTACTGTCTTTTGCAAAGTCATTCATAGTAGGAATCCACCGTTCACTGGCAGCAAGCTCAGAGATACGCAAATACATGCCAAACAACATACTCAACATGAAACGTGTACGTTCGTGTTTTTCAGGATTTTCTGCGGCCAATTTATCAGCTGCGCTTAAAACTGCATCCCATTGCGGCATACTAAGACGCCGAATCGGCGCATTTTGCTGGCGTTTGCGAATGAATTTACTTTTTTGACGGATTAAAGCGACGGGATTAGAGACAAGGTATTCTTCCGCAATTAAAAAATTAAATAAGGTGCTTAGGATTGCAAAAATTTCCTGTACTGTACCTTGAGATAAATTAAATTCTTCAATGGAGGCGCTGGTACCCTGTTTTCTCGCTGCCTTTTTCAAGGTAACAACAAAAGGACGCCATTCGACATTAGGTACGCGTTTGCCTTCTTTCTCGATAAACCGTGGGACCTTTTTTAAACTGATCCAGCTTTCTGGTGGGTTTTGGCAAAAACGAACAAATTGCTCGATATCCTCACGTTTAAGTGCGGTGAGACTTATTTTTTTTATATGCCAACACCATTGTAAAAGACGTTCTGTTTCGCGGCGATAACTATTGAAGGTACCGAGGCTACCCGTGTAGCTTTTAAGAAAATTGAGGCAATAATAAAAATCTTTATGAAAATTAGGATTAACTAAGATAACATTGTCCAGGTTTTTATGCAGATTATCGAGATTATCAAACAAGGGTAAAAGTTGTATTTTCATGGAAAAACAGGGGTAATAAAGAATAGCCTAATGCTAGCTTATTCTGTCTTGAGGCAGCAATCATAAAATTTATCGAAATAAGTTATTGACCTCCAGTACAGCTCCGAGTATTATTTGCGCTCTTGTCCTAGGGGACGGGTTTGAAAACGGGGTGTAGCGCAGTCTGGTAGCGCGCCTGCTTTGGGAGCAGGATGTCGGGAGTTCGAATCTCTCCACCCCGACCAATTTTTTTTGCGCCCGTAGCTCATCTGGATAGAGCATCGGCCTTCTAAGCCGAGGGTAGCAGGTTCGAATCCTGCCGGGCGTGCCAGCCTTTGAGCAAGATTCTCTTTACAATTAAGATAAAAATGGTGAGCGTAGCTCAGTTGGTAGAGCCCCGGGTTGTGATCCCGGTTGTCGTGGGTTCGAGTCCCATCGTTCACCCCAGACTTCGAAATTAATGCTAAAGATTTATTCTGAGTCTTTACAAGATAGACTTACTGTTTGATAATTCCACCCTAATTTGCGAAAGTGGCGGAACTGGTAGACGCGCTGGATTTAGGTTCCAGTGGGGTAACCCGTGAGAGTTCGAGTCTCTCCTTTCGCACCATTTCATGACAATATCCGAGAGGTGACTAGATGCAAGTTTCTGTTGAGACCTTGAAAGGTTTGGAACGTAAAGTAACAGTTTCGGTACCCACCGAAAAAGTCGAGGAAGAAGTGAGCCTTCGTCTCCATAATCTTGCTCGTAAAGTAAAAATGGATGGGTTTCGTCCTGGTAAAGTACCGTTTCATTTAGTGAAGAGCCGATTTTCCAATAGCGTGCGCGAGGAAGTTGCCAGAGAAATGGTGCAATCGACCTTATTTGAAGCATTGCAACAGAATGAGCTAGTGCCTGCTGGTTCACCAGCTGTTGAGCCTGAGCAAATTGAATCAGGTAAAGATTTCAAATACACCGCAATTTTTGAAATATTCCCAGAAGTAACCATCACTGAGTTAAATAAGGATGAAATTGAAGTAATCCATGCTGAACTCAAAGACAGTGATGTAGACCAAATGATTGAAAAATTGCGCGAGCAGAACAAAGAGTGGCAAGAGGTTTCACGAGCTGCCGCAAAAGATGACAAGGTTATCATTGATTTTGAAGGCTTCATTGATGATAAAGCCTTTGAAGGTGGTAAGGCCGAAGGTTATGAAATCGTTATTGGTTCAGGTGCAATGATTCCAGGCTTTGAAGATGGCTTAATTGGCGGTAAAAAGAATAAATCCTTTGATATCAAAGTTACTTTCCCAGAGAGCTATGGCCATCAAGAGTTGGCTGGCAAAGAAGCGACCTTTAAAATTACTATCCACCAAGTGTTGGAAGGAAAATTACCAGCACTAGATGATGCTTTTGCTGAGAAATTTAATATTAAAGAAGGCGGTATAGAGGCGCTGAAAAAAGATATTAAAGAAAATATGGAGCGGGAACTTGAGCGTCGTGTCAGTGCGATGAATCGTGAACGCATTTTTGATAAATTGCTAACGGTTAATCAATTCGATTTACCTAATGCATTAATCGACAAAGAAATCGAACATTTGAAGCATGATATGTATCACCGTCTCTTCGGTCATGAACATTCTGACAATGAGCAAATCCCAGATTTCCCACGGTCTTTATTCGAAGAGCAAGCAAAACGTCGCGTTCATTTAGGTTTACTGTTCTCAGAATATGTCAAAAAACACGAGCTTGTTGCTGATAAAGCAAGAGTAGATGCAATGATTGAAAAGTTTGCAAGTGCTTACGAGAATCCTGATGAGTTGCGTTCATGGTACCAAGGCAGCAAAGAGCGTTTGGCAGAAGTTGAAGCTTTAGTGATGGAAGAAGTTGTTGCCGAAAAGATGAGTGAAAATGCTAAACTTGTGAAGAAAGCAATGAATTATGAAGCTGTCATGAATCCTGCTAAGGAAAATGAAGCTAGCGCCAAGGAAACTAAAGGAGAATAATAGATGGGTTATTCAGAAAACTTGATTAGAAATGCCAGCGGCTTAGTACCTATGGTTATTGAGCAAACCTCAAGGGGTGAGCGCTCTTATGATATTTATTCAAGGCTTTTGAAAGAACGGATTATTTTTCTTTTAGGAGAAGTTGAAGATCATATGGCGAATTTAGTTGTCGCTCAGCTACTGTTTTTAGAGTCAGAAAATCCTGAGAAAGATATTTCCCTGTATATTAACTCACCAGGCGGTGTAGTTACTGCTGGGCTTGCGATCTATGACACAATGCAATTTATTAAGCCTGATGTTAGTACACTTTGTATTGGTCAAGCAGCGAGTGCTGCTGCTTTATTGCTTTGTGCAGGTGCTGATGGTAAGCGTTTTTGTTTGCCAAATTCACGGGTAATGATTCACCAACCTTTAGGGGGTTACCGTGGCCAGGCGACTGATATTGAAATTCATGCCCGTGAAACTTTAGCTGTTCGTGAACGTTTAAATAGTATTATGGCTAAACATACTAAAAAAACCTCCGATCAAATTATGCGAGATACTGAACGTGATAACTTTATGAGTGCAAACCAAGCTTGCGAATATGGTTTAATCGATAGGGTTCTCCATGATCGCGAAGCGATAGCTACAGCTGAATAGTCTATAATGAAATTGCCGAATTTGTTACAGTAGTTAACAAATCGGCAATTTCACTGGCGTTATTATTTCAATTGTCTAAAATTTTACTAGAGTATCTAGTTTGGGCTAGATAGCAGTAAGAAAGGGGTTTGTAGATGAGTAAAACCGGTAACGGCAATGGCGAAAAAGTTTTATATTGTTCATTTTGTGGAAAGAGTCAGCATGAAGTAAAAAAACTGATTGCAGGCCCTTCTGTTTTTGTTTGTGACGAATGTGTTGAGCTTTGTAATGACATTATCCGTGAAGAAACTCAGGAAACACCTGAAGAAGCTGAAACCCATTTACCAACACCTAAAGAAATTTCCAATTTCCTTGACGAATACGTTATTGGTCAGCCCCATGCTAAGAAAGTATTGTCGGTTGCTGTTTATAACCATTACAAACGCTTACATCACAAAACAGAAGATGGTATCGAATTAGGTAAGAGTAATATCCTCCTGATTGGTCCAACGGGTAGTGGTAAAACACTGTTGGCTCAAACCTTAGCTCGATTACTCAATGTCCCCTTTACCATGGCTGATGCAACAACCTTAACGGAAGCAGGCTATGTGGGTGAAGATGTTGAAAATATCATTCAAAAACTATTGCAAAAATGTGATTACGATGTTGATAAAGCCCAACAAGGTATTGTTTATATCGACGAAATCGATAAAATTTCACGTAAATCAGATAATCCCTCAATTACTCGTGATGTTTCAGGTGAGGGAGTGCAGCAGGCCCTACTGAAGTTAATAGAAGGAACCATTGCCTCCGTACCACCACAAGGCGGGCGTAAGCATCCACAACAAGAGTTTTTACAAGTGGATACCTCAAATATTCTATTTATTTGTGGAGGCGCTTTTGCTGGACTTGATAAAGTGATTCGTGAGCGGAGTGACAAATCAGGTATTGGTTTTTCTGCTCAATTGAAAAACCAAAAAAACCCTAAAGACTTGGAAAAAATCTTAGACCAACTGGAATCTGAAGATTTAGTGAAATATGGTTTGATTCCGGAGTTTGTAGGACGATTACCTGTAGTGACCACACTGCATGAATTAAATGAAGAAGCCTTAGTGGATATTCTTACGCGTCCTAAAAATGCACTGACCAAGCAATTTCATGCTCTCTTTAAAATGGAAAATGTGGAGCTTGAATTCCGTGACGATGCCCTTCTCATGATTGCTAAGAAAGCTTTAGAGAGAAAAATAGGTGCTCGAGGGTTACGTGCCATCCTTGAAAATATACTTTTAGACACCATGTATGAATTACCTTCTCTTGAAAGGGTTAAGAAAGTAGTGATTGATGAAACTGTCATTAATAATACTGGAAAACCTATCCTTATCTATGAGGGTGAGGAAAGCAAACAATCTGCTGCAGGTGGAAGGGAATAAGAAGTCATGTAGCAGCGCGTTATCGTTCTATTACTGGTTAGTATTTAACTGTTGTAGAGTTGACTTAAAGTTTTCTGTTTACTCTCCTTGAGGGAGTAAACAATTCAACTAAAAGGCTGTGCTGTTTCTCATAGGATTGTCGTTTGAATAAAAGGGCTCATTATGTCTAGCGAAAGCGAAAATGAAATCATGCCGTCTAAAAATGAAGTAATGTCACCTTTACCTGTATTACCTCTCCGGGATGTTGTAGTTTACCCGCACATGGTCATTCCTTTGTTTGTGGGACGTGAAAAATCCATCAAAGCCTTAGAAGCCGCTATGGTGGATAACAAACAAATTTTCTTAGTTGCTCAACGAAAATCCTCTAATGATGATCCGAGTTCCGAAGATGTTTTTAACATAGGGACCGTTTCAAGTGTCTTGCAATTGCTGAAACTTCCTGATGGTACAGTGAAAGTACTGGTAGAGGGGGAGCAACGTGCCAAAGTTATTCAGTACACCCAAGAAAATGGGTTTTTGGAAGCTCATCTAGAGCCGATTGAGGAAGTCAGCACCTCTTTAAAAGAGCAGGAAATCGAAATTCTAATGCGCTCATTGATGTCGCAATTTGAGCAATACATTAAACTTAACAAAAAAATACCACCAGAAGTATTAAGTTCTTTGGCAAGTATTGAAGAACCAGGCCGCCTAGCTGATACCATTGCGGCTCACCTGAGCTTAAAAGTTGATGATAAGCAGGATTTACTTGAAATTGTTGATGTCGGGACACGCCTAGAACGGCTGATGGCCGCTATTGAAGGCGAAATCGATCTCTTGCATGTTGAAAAACGTGTTCGTGGACGCGTAAAACGACAGATGGAAAAAAGTCAAAGAGAATACTATCTTAACGAACAAATGAAAGCGATCCAAAAAGAACTGGGTGAGCTTGGAGAAGAAGGTAACGAATTAGAGCAATTAGAAGCCTCCATTAATAAAGCAGGCATGCCAAAAGAAGCGAAAGAAAAATCGCTAGCAGAACTGCAAAAATTAAAAATGATGTCGCCGATGTCGGCTGAAGCAACTGTCATTCGCAATTATTTAGATTGGATGCTTGGTGTACCATGGAAGAGAAAAAATAAGATTCAATTTGATTTACGCAAGGCTGAAAAATTGCTCGACAAAGAGCATTATGGTCTTGAGAAGGTCAAAGAGCGCATTATTGAATATCTTGCAGTACAACAGCGTGTAAAACGCTTAAAAGGCCCTATTTTATGTTTAGTTGGACCACCTGGGGTGGGTAAAACATCTTTAGGACAATCAATTGCTAATGCGACAGGGAGAACCTTTATTCGCATTGCCTTAGGAGGCGTAAGAGATGAGGCCGAGATTCGTGGCCATCGACGTACCTATATTGGTTCTATGCCTGGAAAAATTATTCAAAAATTATCTAAAGCAGGGGTAAAAAATCCGCTTATCATGCTTGATGAAGTGGATAAAATGGCTATGGATTTCCGTGGCGATCCTGCTTCTGCTTTGTTGGAAGTTCTTGATCCCGAGCAAAATCATACCTTCAACGACCATTATCTCGAAGTGGATTATGATCTGAGTGATGTGATGTTTATTGCTACGGCAAACTCCTTAGAAATTCCGGCACCCTTGCTTGATCGCATGGAAGTTATCCGCCTGGCAGGCTATACGGAAGATGAAAAAATAAATATTGCTGAGAGTTATTTAGTACCAAAACAATTGGTTCTAAACGGGCTTAAACCTGAAGAAATCAGTATTGGCGAAAGTGCTATTCGCGAAATTGTACGTCACTATACACGTGAAGCAGGGGTGCGTAACCTTGAGCGTGATATAGCAAGTATTTGCCGAAAAGTGGTCAAAGAAATTTTAACAGGAAAACGGGTCAAAAAAGTCTCTGTAACTCGCACTAATATTGAAAAATATCTTGGTGTAAAAAAATTCCGTTATGGGCTTGCAGAAGAATTTGATCAGGTCGGTCAAGTTACGGGCCTTGCATGGACAAGTGTAGGAGGAGAATTGCTTACTATTGAGGCATCCATGATGCCAGGTAAGGGCAAAACTACTCATACCGGCCAATTAGGTGAAGTCATGCAGGAGTCTATCCAGGCGGCTATGACAGTGGTCAGAAGTCGGGCTAAATCCTTTAATTTACCCGATGATTTTTACGAGAAGAATGATTTCCATGTCCATGTTCCTGAGGGTGCAACGCCCAAAGATGGGCCTAGTGCTGGTATCGGTATGTGTACTGCACTGGTTTCGGTAGTCACACAAATACCCGTACGTGCAGATGTTGCCATGACCGGGGAAATAACCCTACGTGGTCAGGTTCTTCCTATCGGTGGTTTGAAAGAAAAGCTTCTTGCTGCACATCGTGGTGGAATCAAGCATGTTCTTATTCCTGAGGAAAATCGCAAAGACCTTGAAGAGATTCCAGATAATGTGTTGAAAAAGCTTGTCATACATCCTGTAAAAACGATTGAAGAAGTTTTAGAGCTAGCTTTACAGCATAACCCTATTGGAAAATCTTCCGAATCAGGTCCTTCAGAGATTATTTCGAGCGAAAGTTCTAAAAAAAATAAAAATAAGGATTTACACGCCCATTAATACCGGGTATATTTCACTCCGTTGCCCGCTACTGGCGGGCGATGCAAGGATGTGACTGCTTGACTGAGGTAAATGATTCTGTTTTAATCGCCTCGGCTAAAGGAAGAATAACTGATAGGGGAAATGATGAATAAGAGTGAATTGATTGAAGCAATTGCAAGTGGTTCTGGTCTAACTAAAGCAGACGCTAGCCGAGTTCTCGATACTTTTATGATGACCGTTACTGACGCTTTAAAGAAAGGTGATCAGGTTGTATTGCCAGGTTTCGGTTCTTTCTCCACCGGCAACCGCTCTGCGCGAACTGGTCGGAATCCGCAGACTGGTGCAACAATTGAAATTAAAGCTTCAAGAGTTGCTAAATTTAAAGCTGGTAAGGCTTTGAAAGAAGCTGTGCAAGAAGGCTAAAAATTTGGGTGCTTAGCTCAGCTGGGAGAGCATCGCCCTTACAAGGCGAGGGTCGCAGGTTCGATCCCTGCAGCACCCACCAAGAATAGGAGTGGTAGTTCAGTTGGTTAGAATACCGGCCTGTCACGCCGGGGGTCGCGGGTTCGAGCCCCGTCCACTCCGCCAGATAAACGCGCCGAATGGCGCGTTTTTTTTATCAGCCACGTGAAATCAAGCATTTCCTTGCGAATTTACCAAATATGGAATTTCGAACATGTTGCAGAAGTTGAACGAACGCATACAGGGTGTTATAGCCTGGGTAGTTATTATTCTGATTGCGGTTACTTTTACATTATTCGGAGTAGACTATTTCATGCAGTCTCATCAAACCTCGGATATCGAAGTTGATGTGAATGGGCATCCTATTAGCAAGCAGGCTTTTGAAATTAATTATCGCCGAGCTCGACAGCAACGCGATCCTTCGCAAATCACAGCTGAAAGTGAAGCTGCGCTCAAGAAGCAAGTTCTAACTGACATGATCACGAATGAAGTCAGTGTTCAAGCAGCAAAAAAAGCAGGTTTTGAAGTCAGCGAAAATCAGGCTAATGCTGCAATTCTCAGTATTCCGCAGTTCCAACAAGATGGGCATTTTTCTCAGGAGAGATACCAACAAGCCCTGAGTAATGCGATGTTTACGCCTGAATCTTTTCAAAATGAAGTAAGACAAGGCATGTTGCTAAATCAACAACGATTTGCATTCATAGGTAGTTCTTTTGTTTTACCCGCTGAAATTAAACGCTTTGTTAAACTTTATATGCAAACAAGGGATTACGATTATTTAGAAATTCCTACTAGCTTATTTAGCCAAAATACCCAAGTATCTGAAGCTGCAATCAATGATTATTACCAAAAGCATCAAAAGGAATTTTTAACTCCTGAAAAAGTGAGTATTGATTTTGTTCGTTTGTCCACGCAAGAGATGAAAAACAAAGTTCAGGTGAGCCCTGAAGATCTAAAACGTTATTATGATGAAAATCAAAGCAGTTTTCAGACTCCAGCTCAGTGGCAAGTAGCACATATTCTCTTTGCTATACCTGAAGATGCTTCGGAAGAGACGCAAAATCAGATCAAACAAAAAGCAGAAAAAACTTATCAAGCCTTGCAAAAGAACCCAGAGCGATTCGCAGAATTGGTCAAGACAAACTCAGACGATAAATTATCGCTGGCCAATGGTGGTTTGCTTCCTTGGCTAGTAGCTGGTCAATCAGGATTCGATAAGACCTTGGCTAATTTAACAGAACCAGGACAAATTTCTCCGCCGGCTAAATCGCCTCATGGATATGAACTCTTTAAACTGATAGCTTACAAGCCCGCAACAATGAAGCCTCTGAAAGAAGTACAAGCTAATATAAGAGAGCAATTAGTTTCTGATCTTACTCAGGCACAATATGCCCAAGCTTTAGAACAACTCGGTGACCTAAGTTATCAAAGTCCTGATTCATTAACTCCCGTTGCAGATGCTTTAAAACTACCTGTTGAACATTCTGAAGCTTTCTCACGTCAAGGTGGCGATACTGAGTTAACCAAGAATAAACAGATTGTTAATGCTGCATTTAGCCATGATGTTTTGCAACTTGGTAATAATAGTGAGCCGATACAGTTGGATAATGACAGCGTGGTCGTTTTACGAGTCAATCAACACCTTCCTGCCACGGAAAAACCCTTAGCAGAGGTCAAAGATTTTATTGCCAAAAAATTAGCTCTCATTGATGCTGAAAAACAAGCTAAACAGCTAGGTACTGAATTATTATCAAATAAGGAAGATGGTAATCTGCAAGAAAAATTAATGAAAGACAAGCAATTGCAGTGGCATGAAATCACAAAAGCAACCCGCGATACCGATAAAGCCGATACTGCGATTAACGATTTAGCGTTTAGCTTGCCTCGCACTAATAGTCGTAATGGTCGGAGTTTAACTAACGGCAATTATGTGATTGTGCGTTTAAAGAAAATTAATGACGGACAATTGAAATTATTAGATAAAGAACAGCAAGCAAGCATAGCCCAACAAATTGAAGCAAACTACGGTGTTATGGATTATGACTTGTACATTAACAATTTAGTCGCTGCTTCAAAAATTCAAAGCCCTTAATTAGCAGGGAGATTTACAATGGCTGATAAGTTTACTGACAATATGCTTACTCAATTCCAACTGAGTATGTTAAAAGATTACCAAAGATTAAACGCGGAAGGGAAGTCGATTGAAGAGATTTCTAAGTTTATACGTGACAAATTTGAATTTAATCTAATATATAATAATGAGAGTTCTTTATGGCGCCTACCTGAAGGAGAATGGCAAAAAGCTAGAACAGTACTTGATACCTTTTTAGCTGCTGTATTACCTAAAGAAGAAGCTCTTCCACCCCAATGGCTTTTCCCGCCAATTATGTTTACGGTGATCCAATTAAACGAATTTAGAGAGAGAAGAGACGATTATTATTATTGCTCTCTTGCAGATAGTATTTTCTATTGGTCTTTACTAGATAGTCTTACTTATGATCATCATCTTCATCATTTACATGATGCTGCTGCTAGTGTTGGTACTAATGATAATGGTTATGGTGATAGTCTTAATAATGTGAGTGATAAGGATAAAGCTAATTTATGGGCTTTTCTGCTTTTATTATTAATTAGTACTGTAGCGATTGTTTTGACCTTTATTGCCATTGCTTATCTATTTGTGGAATTTTTTGAGACGATGGAGCGCTTGTGGCATAACGAAGGCTTATGGCAGGCAATGATATCCATGTTGAGTGCCATAGCTTTTGGTACCGCATCAGGTTGGTTGACGGCTCTTTTTCTTGCTACACCCATAACTGCTTTGGCTGTTGCTGCAGGTGTAAATCCCGTCGGCATGGTTATTTTAGGTGTGATCTGTCTAACTTTTATTGGTGCTGGAGCAGGTTGTTTTATTACTAATAGCTTGCAAAATTACCTCGTAAAAATAAGAAACCCTGAAGCACTGGATCCCCAAGATCCCCATCGATTTACACTGACTAAAGCCGAAGAAGAAAATTTAATTGCTCAAAATCTTGATCCAATAAAAGTAAAATGTGCCATTGCTGCTCTTCGTCAGAAATTAGGTAAAAATGAACTGCCTTACTATATTACTCGTTTATTTAACAGTGACAAGCAAGAGATCATAGAGCAAGTTAGAGAATTACGCCGTGGTAAATTATCAGCAATTGAAATAGAAATTGGTGGTACTAAGCTGAATTTTGATTTGCGTCCTTTATCAGAAATGCAACATCAAGCTTCTAATCATAATGATTATTACCCAGCAGATGAAGAAGAATTGTCAGTAGAAACTTCACAACATGTACATGTTAGTCATAGACAGGATTTCTATCCACAAGATCCACAACGCTATCAACAACAGCCAAATGATGAGCCTCAATTCTATCCACATCAGCAAACTCCCTCTCAAATGCCTGCATACCACGAAGGATATCCTCCTCCTTACACTCCTCCATCTCGAGTGTATCCTCCTCCTTATATTCCTCAGGGATCTTATCCTCTTTATCAACCACAACAACCTGCTTATATCCCGAACCCACCGAGCATCCCAGGTAGTGGACTATAAAATCTGGCCTTAATAAGCTTTGCTTGTTAAGGCTTACTGAAGTTGTGACATTTAACGAAAATCTAAAAAAATTTGTAGCCTGGTTGCTTGCAACCAGGACTTCTCTGCCGCTTTGCGGATAACATCATTCTAAATCTGACATTGCAATAGCGTGATATCCAGCGTCGACATGGACTACTTCAGCGGTAATACCAGAGGCTAAATTTGAGCAAAGAAATGCGGCTGTATTACCTACTTCTTCTGCAGTGACATTGCGTTTCATTGGTGTAGTATTGGCATAGGCCGTTTGCATTTTACGAAAATCTTTAATGCCTGCAGCAGCGAGGGTTTTAATGGGCCCTGCGGAGATAGCATTAACGCGTATTCCACGTGGTCCTAAACTTGCTGCCAAATAGCGTACAGAAGCTTCTAGGCTCGCTTTGGCAATACCCATGACGTTATAGTTTGGTACTGCTTTTTCAGCGCCGTAATAACTCAGTGTGAGAATTGCCCCTTGGGTATCTTGCATTAGAGGTAAGGCTGCTTTAGCAAGCCCAATTAAACTATAGGCGCTGATATCATGAGCAATATGAAAACCTTCACGATGAACACAATCAACAAAATCACCACTGATTTGATCTGCTGGTGCAAAAGCAACGGAATGAATAAGAATATCTAATTTATTCCAGTGACGACCCAATTGTTCAAACACTGCTTGAATATCCAAATCGTTGGCTACATCACAAGGAAAGGTCAGAGTGGAATTAAACTCCGCTGCCATCGTTTCAACACGACTTTGCAACTTTTCATTTTGATAAGTAAAAGCCAATTCAGCACCTTGCTCATGAAATGCTTTGGCAATTCCGTAAGCAATAGAACGATTGCTTGCTAGTCCAACAATTAATGCTTTTTTCCCTTGTAAAAAACCCATCTTAATCTCCTCTAACCGTCTAAGTGTTTCGCAAGTAACTCGCGCATTTTCGCCTGGATCATATCAATAGCGATACGATTTTCTCCTCCTCTGGGAACGATGAGATCTGCATAACGACTCGAAGGCTCAATGAACTGTAGATACATTGGCCTGACTGTCGTCTCATACTGATGAACAACCGATTCAAAAGAACGTTGCCGCTCAACAACATCACGCTTTAAGCGACGGGTTAAGCAAACATCTAGAGGAGTTGACATAAAAATACGAATATCCATTATTTCGCGCAATTGCTTGTCAGTAAACAATAAAATACCTTCCAAGACGATAATTGCATGTTGGCCAACACGACGAGTTTCGGCCAAACGAAGGTGTTTAGAATGAGAATAGATAGGGATCTCAACGGATTCACCTTGCCGTAATTTACGTAAATGTTCGCAAAGGAGGGCATGATCAAATGCATCAGGATGATCGTAGTTAATTTTTTCTCGTTCACCGAAAGGAAGATGGCTATTATCCTTATAATAGGCATCCTCTGAGATGACAACAACTTGTTCAGAACCTAGTTCATTGACAATCGTATTTGCCAGAAGACTTTTTCCGGAGGCTGACGGACCAGAAATTCCGATAATAATTGCTTGTTTGTTCATGACGCCACTATTCAAAATTTTGTGCAAATGTTAAGGCTTTATGACAATAAATTCAATTTGTTTCTTTTAAGAAGGACATATAGGGCGCCTTCGCCACCATCTCGCGCTAAGGCGCTGTGAAAGGCTAATACTTGTGAAAATTGAGGTAGCCAGTGATTGACTAAATTTTTTAAGACGGGTGTCTCGCCTTGACGGCTTCCTTTCCCATGAATAATTAAAAGACTGCGATGAGCTAAAGCGGTTTGCTGCGTTATAAATTTAATTAAGGATTCTCTCGCAGCATCTGGTCTAAGACCATGCAAGTCTAATCTCGCCTCCCAGGGAATTAGCCCCATTCTGAGCTCACGCAGGCGTTTAGATGGGATACTATGGCTAGAATAGGATAAAATCGTATGTGCTTGGACTTCGTTACTGTAGTAATCCGAAAGATAAATCGTTGGTACATCTTGGCTTGGAATCGACTCTCTTTTACGGATTTTTGTTATCTTAGGAGTAGTGGATACTTGTATTTTATTCGTTTTGTGCAGCGGTTTTACACCACTCATCATTTTACGAAACAAGGCTTTGTCTTCGTCAGACAAAGAATCATCAGACATACGGATCTAAAATAGAAACAGGAATATTAAAATTATAATGTATTTATGAGGCTAAACGCAGATTTTGGGCAAAATAAACATATATTCCTAAGTCCAACTATAGCTCTAAGTCCCGCGACTTGTTCGGCGTTGTTGCATGGTTGAACTCTGTCCCTACGTCGAACTATAGCTCTAAGCCCCGCGATTTGTTCAGTGTTGTTGCATGGTCGAACTCTCTCTCTATGTCCCGCGATTTGTTCGCGGGGATCCAGAGAGCTAGGTATGAAATGAGATCGCCTAGATACCGCGAATAAGTCGCGGTAGGTAGGTACGAGAATAGGATCTGCAACAACGCTGATTCCTAAGCTCAACGCTTAGTCCAAGCTCAACGCTTCACCCGGGCCTCGGTTCAACCGACAGGCTACAATAAAGGAGGACAAAATCTCTAAGTTAGCGTACAATTTGTGATAATTATGTTCGTTACATTAACATCTTAAGTAGCCAATACTACAAGGTAATTTATGACAGACTCTTATGCGACAGTGACCACTCATTTTGAAACAATTATTGATTTTCTGCGTTTTGGTATAAGCCAAGCAGAGACTGCTAACCTTTATTATGGCCACGGGACTGATAATGCTTGGGATGATATGCTAGCCTTGATTCTGACAAGTCTGTCTTTACCTATTGATTGCGATCCTATGCTTTTACAAGCACGTTTGACTGCCGCAGAAAAGCAAACTCTGGCCTATCGCCTCTCGCGCCGAATTATCGATAAACTGCCTGTCCCTTATTTGACGAATGAAGCCTATTTCTGCGATTTACCGTTTTATGTGGATGAGCGTGTGCTAATTCCGCGTTCACCAATTGCTGAATTGATTAAACAGCAATTTTCTCCTTGGCTAGAAGCAGAGAGAGTAGAACGAATTTTGGATCTTTGCACTGGCAGTGCTTGTATTGCGATTGCCTGCAATTATGCTTTTCCTGATGCCCATGTTGATGCGGTGGATATTTCTTCAGAGGCCTTGGAAGTAGCTGAAATTAACCGAGAGCGCCACGGTGTACAAGAGGTATTAACGTTGATTCAATCGGATTGTTGGTCAGAGGTACCGAAGAAACATTACGATTTAATTGTGAGCAATCCTCCCTATGTTGGTGCGGAGGAAATGCTAACTTTGCCTGAAGAATACCTTCATGAGCCCCGCCTTGCTTTGGAAACAAAGAATAATGGCTTGGCAATTGTTGAAAAAATTCTTGCAAACGCCCATGATTATCTGACAGAGGATGGTATTTTAGTGGTTGAAGTGGGTAATAGCGATGAAGCATTGGTTAATGCTTTTCCGCAAATCCCTTTTACCTGGCTTGATTTTGAGCATGGTGGTCATGGCGTATTCTTACTAACTCGTCAACAATTGGCGGCACATTTTGCGTCTACAGGTAATTAAATGAGTGGAAACACGTTCGGAAAATTGTTTACTGTAACAACTTTTGGTGAAAGCCATGGTCCAGCTTTAGGTTGTATAGTGGATGGTTGTCCTCCGGGTTTAGCCTTATCCGCAGAAGATATTCAACCCTTCCTTGATAAAAGGAAACCTGGGCAATCAAAATACACAACACAAAGAAGGGAAGAAGATAAAGTTGAAATTCTTTCGGGTGTATTTGAAGGCTTAACAACAGGCACTCCCATCGCTTTATTAATTCAGAATAGTGATCAGCGCTCCAGTGATTATGAGGCGATAAAAACTATCTTTCGCCCAGGACATGCCGATTTTACCTATCATCATAAATATGGTCATCGCGACTATCGTGGCGGAGGGCGTTCCTCTGCTCGCGAAACAGCCGCGAGGGTTGCAGCGGGTGCCATTGCACGTCTTTATTTGCAGCGCGTTTTAGGGATAGAAATTATTGGTTATTTGCAGCAAATGGGACAACTTGTCCTTGATTTTGTTGATGAAAAAGAAATAAACAACAATTCTTTTTTTTGTCCCAACCAGCATCAAATTCAAGCACTGGCTGATTATATCGATCAATTACGTCGCCAAGGTGATTCGGTCGGGGCTCGTGTGACGGTAGTGGCCCGTGGAGTACCGGTTGGACTTGGTGATCCAGTTTTTGATAAATTGGATGCTATGCTGGCTTATGCCATGATGTCAATCAATGCGGTAAAAGGCGTAGAAATCGGCGCCGGATTCGCGGCGGTAAGCCAATTGGGCAGCGAACATCGTGACGAGATAACACAAAAGGGTTTTCTTAGTAATAATGCGGGTGGTGTACTTGGAGGCATTTCCACAGGACAAGATCTCAGGGTCAGTATGGCTTTAAAACCCACGTCGAGCATTATTAAACCTGGTCAATCAATGAATACAGAAGGTGAAGAAGTCACCATAGTAACAAAGGGACGTCACGATCCCTGTGTAGGTATCCGTGCTGTTCCTATAGCTGAAGCGATGATGGCTTTAGTGTTGATGGATCATTATTTGCGGGATAAAGCACAGAACAAATGACGTGCCTAACTTTTTCTGAAATGATAATAATTTGGTTCCTAATTTGAGGTAGTGATGAATAGAAGACTTAATATTGCAATTGTGGGTGCAACTGGTGCAGTGGGTGAAGCACTGCTTACTGTTTTGGAAGAGCGTGATTTTCCAGTTGATAAACTTTATCCTCTTGCAAGTCATCGTTCACTGGGTAAGACGGTTACTTTTAACAACCACGAATTAGAGGTAGTTGATCTCGAAACCTTTGACTTTAGCCAAGCAGACATTGCTTTATTTTCTGCTGGGGGCTCAGTTTCTAAAGAGTATGCCCCCATCGCAGCCAAGGCCGGCTGTATAGTTGTGGATAATACTTCCTACTTTCGTAATGAAAAAGATATTCCTCTAGTGGTACCCGAGGTCAATCCACATCGTATTGCTGAATACAAAAATCGCGGAATTATCGCGAATCCAAATTGTTCAACCATCCAAATGGTTGTCGCATTAAAACCACTGCATGATGCAGTCGGTATCAGCCGCATCAATGTGGCCACTTATCAAGCTGTTTCAGGAACGGGTAAGAAAGCAATCACTGAATTAGTGACCCAAACAGGCGAGTTACTGAATGGTCGACCTGCAAAAGCTGGAGTTTATTCTCAGCAAATTGCGTTTAACGTGTTACCCCACATCGATGAGTTTCAAGAGAATGGCTACACCCGTGAAGAAATGAAAATGGTGTGGGAAACAAAAAAAATTCTGGAAGATGAGACGATTCTTGTGAATCCTACGACAGTTCGTGTGCCTGTTCTTTATGGCCATTCTGAAGCGATTCACCTTGAGTTAAAAGCACCGATGTCGGCCGAAGAAGCCCGTAAGCTATTAGCGAAAGCTCCAGGTGTTAAATTGATCGATGATCCCTCTAAATTGCAATATCCAACACCTATTAGCCATGCAATCGGTCGTGATGAAGTATTTGTTGGGCGCATTAGAAAGGATATTTCTCACCCGAATGGCTTAAATTTATGGGTTGTTGCCGATAATATTCGTAAGGGAGCAGCGACAAATGCTGTACAAATTGCAGAAATTCTGCAACGTGAGTATTTATAATTTATAATTAAACGTATGAGCGAATCTAGTAGAAGAGACATTGATTTTCCTACCCGATTATCTGGTAATAATCGGGGTGGTTCTATATTGAAAGATGAAACCTGGGAAATGGAGAATCAACGGCGTGAAGCAGAAAAAAACGGTCATCGTAAATTGGGTGCAAAAGTTCATGATCGCGAGCATTATGAACCACAAACAGGACAAGATCAGGATTTTCAACAAACAATTCAGAGTCATCCTCTCTTAGATAATCCTTATTTTGACGGGATTGCTGATAATGAGAATCCAAGAGGAGATCCTGAGGCATTGATAAAAGCTCAAAATGCTAGAAATGAACAGCAGTTGCAACTCCAGAGAAAATTAGGGCTTCAGCCAAAATTGGGCTCAGTGCCTGAATACAAGCCTTAGGATCGCTAAATGACTATTGCCAATGATATCATCAGCTCCCGCATGCCTGATTTTGACCATTATCTTCGTCAAGGTGAATCCTTAGATGATATTGACGAATATGGTTTTACACCGCTTGTTGAATGCGCAATTGCTCGTCAAACCAATATCGCTGAGCAATTATTGCTGCGTGGTGTTGATGTCAATAAAGGGGATATGACAGGAAGGACACCACTTCATTGGGCTGCTGATAATAATGATATTGAGTTAGCGCGCTTATTGTTAGATCATGGAGCCAATCCCAATGCTTACACGACCTCTGGCCTCTCCATCTTAGTTTATCCTGTGTTAAGGGGAAATGATAATCTTAAGCATTTACTTTATCAGCATGGAGCAAGACTTGATTTTGCCTTGGATTTTATTAATGGCAAATTGATAGGGCATCGCTATGAGTTAACAGGCCATGTTGATATCGTTAATGCTCAAAATGAGTTTGTCGAGCTTAATTATGAAGGCTTCATGCTTGAATTCACTGTAGCGGTGGTCAGAGATTCTCTGAGGCGTTTTACGAGCAGTTATTCCACACGTCATTTGAGAGAGTATTTTCCTTTTATTTATCCCATCATGGATGCTTTCTCAGTCGCAGGCGAGTTATTAAAGTTACAACATAGTTTCTATTTGAATTTAAATGATAGGCATAAAGCGAAGCTTGCTAGTCTACTAGCACAATCACCTATGCTAATTTTACCAGCAGCGAGCCGAGGCCATGCACTTGGTTTTTTGCGTTATAAGGAATGGTGGGTAAAAATTGACCGGGGTGAAAATAGTTTAAAGGAGGGAACGGTTAATATTTACCGTATCTCTCGTCCCGAGGCCCTTAATCTTAACTTTTTACTAGAATTTCTTTATAAAAAGCAGCCTCGTACCTATTTTCATGAAACGATCAATAAAAAATTAGGTTTAACACCGGTCGCTAAAATGCCTATTTCTGCACAGATTACCGGTAACTGCTCTTGGGCAAATGTGCAAGCTATTGTGCCGGTCGGTTATGCCCTACAGCAACTCGATTTAACTGGCGAATTTTCTGCTCAAGCTGCTGTCGATCTTTATAATACCTGGGTTGAATGGGATAAAGACCGTGCACTGGATGAGTGTATTCAGCGGTTTTATTTAGCCAATTACGTACGTAAAGCAAGCTTTGCAGCCATGCTAGGTGCAATACTTTTTCAAGCTTGTGATTATAGCAATGCTCATCATGTTGAGCGTGCTGAGAAAATTCTTACCATCCTTACTTTGCCAGAATATTATTATATTTTAGATAGTTATTTAGAGGCTTATTGTGTTAAGCGCCTAACTCGTAGAGGAAATAACTTACTTAAATTGCTTGATGATTGTGGAGTTAATCCAAATATTGGTATTACGCCCATAGCTACTGGTTTAAAAGAAGCAGAGTAGAGGCCGCGAAGGAAGTAGGTTGGGCTTTGGCCAACCTACGTACCCATTCAAGATGCAACAACTTACTCTTTGTTCGCTGACTCTTTTTTCTTATTGGAATCAGGTTTTAAAGGTACTACGCGACCTGCCGATTGTTGACCAGGTTGCGATCTGCGTCGTTGTGGATTGCCACTTGTATTACGCTGTTGGTTTCCTGGGCGACGACGACGGTTAGGTTGATTTGACTGACGTTTTTCCCCACTCGCACTTTGGTTTGTTTGCCGCTGCGGTTGTTGAGTGCTACGCGAACTTCTCTCCTGCCGACTAGGTGTTGCAGTAATAGGCGTGGATGTAGTAGATGCTTCCGAAATACTGCCGAACAAGCTTGACCATAAGCGCTTTATGAAACTGTTGTGCTGTGTTTTTGCTGGTTGGTGTCCAGAAAAACCTTTCACTGCAGGCTCATCATGTTTTGTGGCTTCTTGATCTGCGCGAACCACATTAAGCTCTGGTTGCTGAATCAGCGTGTAGCTTGGTTTTTTATTCTTTCCGACATTGTCTTCTTTCAAGCGTATAATGTTGTATTGCGGTGGATGCATGTAAGGATTAGCAATAATCAGTACGTGCACATTATGACGTTTTTCGATATTTAGAATAAATTCTCTTTTTTCATTGATGATGAAAGTAGCTAATTCAACGGGCAATTGTACTTGCACTTCAGCGGTTTTCTCTTTTAAGGCTTCTTCTTCAATGAGCCTAGTGATGGATAAACCATGCGATTGAATATTCCTTACAGTACCGCGACCTTCACAGCGTGGGCATACCTCTTGGGCATTTTCACCAAGAGACAGACGTAGGCGCTGACGCGACATTTCAAGCAAGCCAAATCGAGATATACGACCCACTTGGATACGTGCTCTATCGGCTTTAAGGGCCTCTTTCAAGCGATTTTCAACATCACGTTGATTCTTGCTGGAGCTCATATCAATAAAATCAATAACAACTAGACCACCGAGGTCACGTAAACGTAATTGACGAGCAATTTCATCGGCAGCCTCAAGATTAGTGTTCAAGGCAGTTGTTTCGATATCTGAACCACTGGTTGCTTTGGCTGAGTTAATATCGATTGAAATTAAGGCTTCTGTGCGGTCGATCACTAAAGCGCCACCAGAAGGAAGCAAGACTTCACGTTGATAAGCGGTTTCTATCTGACTTTCAATTTGATAGAAATTAAATAACGGTATAGTGTTGTTGTAGAGTTTTAGGTTGGGTAGAAAATCGGGCTTTACCTGTTCGATGTATTGTTTTGCTTTCACATAAGAAATTTGGTCATCGATGATAATTTCACCAATGGATTTGCGCAGATTATCGCGAATTGAGCGAATAATAACGTCGCCTTCTTGATGAATCAGGCAAGGAGCAAGTTGAGTATTGTAAGCTTGACGAATGGCTTGCCATTGATTACACAGCATATCAAGGTCAGCCTGTAACTCCTCTATATTTTTACCCACACCAGCGGTGCGAATAATAAGGCCCATCCCATCGGGTAGCTGCAAAGCATTTAAAGTTTCTTTAAGCTCATCGCGATCATCTCCCTCGATGCGACGAGAAATGCCGCCAGAGTTTGGATTATTAGGCATCAAAACGAGGTAACAGCCTGCTAAGGTAATATAGGTGGTAAGTGCTGCCCCTTTGTTTCCTCGTTCTTCTTTATCAACTTGAATAAGTAATTCTTGGCCTTCACGAATTAAACTAGTAATGGGAGGTTTTTCATCACCAAAGTCATCAGGATGTTTACTTAGATATTCCGGAGCGATTTCTTTAAGTGGTAAGAAACCTTGGCGTTTGGCGCCATATTCAACAAAAACAGCATCTAAACTCGGTTCACGACGGGTTACTAATGCTTTATAAATATTTCCTTTCTTTTTAACTTCTGAAGGACATTCAATGTCCAAATCGTACAAATCATTATCTTTTACCAGCGCGACACGAACCTCTTCGGTTTGAGTCGCATTTATTAACATTTTTTCCATTATTTACCCCATAAAAGGGCGCTATACACTCAAGCAAAGATAGTATAAGGCTATCTATTTAGTGTTTTGAGGCTACGTTTTGCTTGAGCCAAATTTGGCTTGAAGCTTCAAGAGCTTAATATAGTAAGCAATAATCCGTATCTCATTTGTAACTATTGTCAATTATACTTAGGTAGCTGACAACAATCCCTCAATAACAAAAAATATCCACTTTAAGCAACACCCAAGACCATAAAAACAGACCACACGCATGGTACCGGTAAATATAGCGGCGCATACTGGGTAATATACATCGGAACTGACTGATTTCGTGATAAATAAGGTATATTGGTTGTTTCATGCATAGAAACCCCCTCTTGCTTAAAATCTGCAAAATAAGTGGCGGCTGATGTAAGGCATGTCTGACATGCGTGGGTATCTGATATGTTCGTTTTCAATTTGGCTCTGGTACTGGGTTGCTTCCTTATATCATATACTTAAGGGAAGCGCGTTTGGTTTGTTTTCTACTCTACTAATTATAGCTTCAAATAAAGGCTTTTCTTTGAATAAACTGTCACTCTAGACAAATACTAGGTTGCAGTGCTTGAAAATCTCTTATTTAAAGCTCATGCTAGCGAGCAAATAACAGAACCCCAACATTTGGTCGAATTGCTTTCGACCGATAAACTTTTTCTTTGTTTATGCGTTATAATTCGGTCGTGTGACAATTATCACACAATTCTGAATAGTAACAAAAAAAAACAGCTACAGCAAATAGGTTTGTACCATGAGTGATGTACGTTACACTGAAATTAATGCCGAAGAAGAAGGGCAGCGTCTTGATAATTACTTAATGCGAATTTTAAAAGGCGTCCCCAAAAGTCATATTTATCGCATAATACGCGCAGGTGAAGTCCGTATTAATAAAAAAAGAGCACAAGTCTCCTCGCGATTAGTTCAAGGAGATTGTGTACGTATTCCACCGGTGCGCATAGCTCAAGATAAAGAGATCCATGTGGGCGTAAAACTAGATCAGCGTCTGCGAGACAGTGTTATTTTTGAGGATAATAGCCTTTTAGTGATTAATAAACCGGCTGGAATTGCGGTTCATGGCGGTAGTGGTTTGAGTTTAGGGGTTATTGAAGCCTTACGTAAAACACGTGATGATTTGTCCTATCTTGAGCTTGTTCATCGTTTAGATAAAGAAACTTCGGGTTGTTTATTGCTGGCAAAAAAACGCAGTATGTTACGTGCGATTCAAGCCTTGTTAGAGGCTAGAGAAGTCAATAAAATGTATTGGGCTTTATTGCATCATCCTTGGCAAGGCAAGAAAACAATTATGGTTGACGCCGCACTTGAAAAAAACATTCTCAAGTCAGGTGAACGGATTGTTGCAGTGAGCGAAGAGGGTAAATCATCGCAGACGCGCTTTAAGTTACTCGAAAATTATCAACAGGCTTGTTGGGTCGAGGCAGCGCCCAAAACGGGGCGTACCCATCAAATCAGAGTGCATAGTGCTTATTTAGGGCATGCGATTGTAGGCGATGAAAAATATGGCAAATCGGAGCCAATTGAAGGTTTAGAAGCAAAATCGCGACTATATTTGCATGCTAGGGCAATTCAATTTAACCTGAACGGAAAAAATTATCTGTTCGAAGCAAACTTAGATAAAAGGTTTGCAGAAACACTGAAAAGATTACGTGCGAGGAGTTCGTTGACTCATGGGTAAACCATATCGTTTGGTGGTATTTGATTGGGAAGGGACCTTAGGCGACATCCTAGGACAAATTTTAAATAGTGTATCCACCGAAGCTAAACGGTTGCAATTTGGTAAATTAGATGAACAGCTAGCTCGTCAATCGGTAGGGCTTGGTTTGGTTCTCGCTTTGAAAAAATCATTCCCTCATTTGAATGAAGAACAACAAGAGCAGCTTTTGTTAGCCGTACATCAATCCTTAGTTTCCCGCACAACTGAAGTCTATTTGATTCCAGGCGCACGAGAAATTGCTGAGCGTTTGCAACGCGCAGGTATCGATCTAGGCATTGCTACTAATAAAGGGCACCAATCCTTACAGCGAGTTCTGCAAACCAGCGGGTTAGATCAATTGTTCAAGGTGACCCGTTCAGCCGGCCAGACTCCCGCAAAACCTTGTCCACAAATGCTGCAAGAGATTATGGACAGTTACGGCGTGAATGCAAAAGAGACTTTAATGGTGGGTGATTCAGTGAGTGATATCGAAATGGCAAAAAGCCTTGCTGTGGATGCAATTGGGGTGGATTTTTATCATCAGCAAGAGGCTGCACTCCTTAATGCAGGCGCTTTGGCCGTTTTTGATGATTATCAGCAACTTGCTGAATATTTACAATTGGATTAAAGGGGATTTTTGTGAGCAAATTAACCAATCTGCCCAATTTGTTGACTTTGATGCGTATCGCGTTGATACCCATTTTTATTATTGTTTTTTATCTTCCGTTCTCTTGGGCACATGGTTTCGCCGCTGCTATTTTTGCTTTGGCTAGTTTTACTGATTGGTTAGATGGTTATTTAGCCCGTAAACTTGAGCAAATGTCGCTCTTTGGGGCTTTTTTAGATCCTGTCGCGGATAAGCTATTAGTAGCGTGCAGCTTACTTCTTTTAGTCGGCGCGAAGAATGTGGAGTATATTACTATCCCAGCAATTGTTATTGTTGGGCGAGAAATTGTCATTTCGGCTTTGCGAGAATGGATGGCAGAAATTGGCAGCCGTGCAAGTGTTACAGTCAGTTATATTGGCAAGATAAAAACAACTCTACAAATGTCAGCGCTTTTCTTATTAATTGCTTTTTCACCTTCAGAGTCCTGGTGGGGTGTTTTTGGGTTCATTATGCTTTATGTGGCAGCAATTTTAACGATTTGGTCAATGATTATTTATCTTAGTATTGCATGGCCACAGTTGATGAAAAAAGGACATGCGCTAAGTTAATTTTTTTAATTTTTATTTGTTGACAGCAGGTTAAATTTCGGTAGAATTGCACCCCGTAGAGACGCGGGAATAGCTCAGTTGGTAGAGCACAACCTTGCCAAGGTTGGGGTCGCGAGTTCGAGTCTCGTTTCCCGCTCCAAATTAAAGCGACGACAGTCGCTTTTTTTTTAGCGAGTTAGTTTATAGGCTAGGCCCATAGAATTCATAGTTGTCTAGTAGCTCAAAACAATTAGATTGAATTGAGTGAATTACGACAGTTCGTTGGATGAGAGCTAAACTGTTGCTCTAATAGTTTGGCTGTGTGGCAGAGTGGTTATGCAGCGGCCTGCAAAGCCGTGTACGCCGGTTCGATTCCGGCCTCAGCCTCCAAGATTTGCCCAGGTGGCGAAACAGGTAGACGCAAGGGACTTAAAATCCCTCGGGAGTTAAATCCCGTGCCGGTTCGACTCCGGCCCTGGGCACCAATTACACATTTTGGAATTGACTGGAATTCTTATCCTAAAGGAATATCATTGTCCAACTTCGATTGTTGGTAAATGTCTGACATTTCATCATAAATCCCCTTTAATTCATCAACCTGTTGCTGAAAACGTTGTTTGTCGGATACTTCACATTGCTTAATCAATTGCTGTAGATCATAACTATTCCAGTAATAATTTTCATGAGCATATTTGCCATCATCACACTTAAAAACTTCTTTTAAAATTCTCAAGTCGTGAGGAATATTAAATGCATCTCTTGAATCCGTATAACTGAATAAGTAGTAAAAATTATCATACCCACCCCAGGTTATTGCTGATAAACATAAAGGACAAGGCTCATGTGTTGCAAAAAAAATACAATCCTTAGGGGATGGACGTTTAGATGCCGGCATTTCGTATAATTTCTTCATGGCATGTACTTCACCGTGCCAAAGAGGATTTTGAATTTCATTATTGGTTTCAGCAATGACCAGTGATAAATCATCTTTCCTTAAAATTGCAGCACCAAATAATTTATTTCCTTGTTGAACGCCAGCTTGAGTGAGCGGGACAATATCTTGTTTGGTAATCTCTAATAAGCGCTCAATGATTCGTTCATCCTTGTGGTGCATTTAGTTATCCTCCTGGTTAATATTATCTTTTAGCCATAAACTGACAAACCAACCTATCATCAAAGTAATAAACAGAGGGGTTAAGGCTATTTTAAAGTCATGAATTGTATTTATAGAGCTGGACGTATGATATTCACTTAATAACAAACCCACAAAATATTGCAAAAAGGAGCTGATTAAATAAGCTACCATAGCCATAAAACCAAAGGCCATTCCTTTAAGTGTTTCAGGCAAATACTGTCCGACAATGGAGAAACCAAGCACAGTCCCACCCAAAAAAAAGCCAAGAATAAATAAGAGAAAAAATGAGGTTTTGATGGTAAAGTCAGGCCCATAAAACACGAATCCACAAAAGAGCACCATGCCAGTTATAAAAAATTGGGCAGCTTTACTTGGTTTTTTTAAATAATCAGCCATCCAACCGGCAACCAGCGCTCCAATACCGCCTCCAAGTGGAAACATGGAATTCATCATGGCTGATGTATTCACGCTATGATGATAGGCTATTTGCGTCGGAATATTCCATAAGTCCGATAAAGTAAGTAAAACTCCAAAGCCCACGCTAAAATAAACTGTTCCAAGACAAAATTGTTTAATTTTGATTAATTGGCAAAAACTTTCAAAAAAATGTAACGATTTTGACAGCTCTTCAGAAGAAGTGTCTTTCGGGGCCTGATGAACAAAGATAATAATTAAAACGGCTATGACAACCATCAAGATGGCAAGGTATACCATCATTGGTCGAAAGCTCATAAACATGCCAGTCAACGCCAAGATAATAACTAACATTGCAGTTAAAATATTGGATGACATCTGAGTAATACCGGAAATTAAAGCAAATCGTTCTTCAGGAAACCAAGTATTCGCTAGGTAAATAGCGCCTATGTAAGAAGTAGATAATCCAAAGCCTGTGATAATTTTTGCGGTAATAGCCATACCAAAGCCCTGACTGGCCGCCATTAATATTAATCCAAGGGCAGAAATAAAAGCGGAGCCTGCCAGTGTTATTTTCGGGCCGATCAGATCAAACAAACGTCCAGTAAATAGCTGTGCAACACCATAACAGAGGAAAAAAGCTGTCCCAAGCAAACCTAATTGAGTATTACTTAGCCTCAATTGATTTTGGATGTCTGGAGATAACACGGAAAATAAAACTGAGATCATCACAGCAAATATAAAATAAATATCTCCTGTTCCCCAAACAAGTATCGATTGTTTCAGTGTTATTTTTTGTCTTCCTGACATAACTGGCGCTCCCTTCCTCAAAAACACGTACACCAACATTAAGCAACTTAGTAGATGATGTTATAGTAAAATAGAATGTTATATTATTCACTTGGCGCCCTTGTTGCTAAGGTTCATGAGAGCTAGTTTAAGGTGAGACAGATAGATAAGTATACATACCTCCCAAGGGAACTAATTTCAAGCCAGGTTGTTTTGTCTTCCAATAGGCAGTGTCATTAGAAATGTGTAATATTTTGTGGCAATGGAGTCGCCATAATCCTGGATTATCTGCAACAAATTCAATATCACGGGTTTCACCTGGGTTGATGTTGATTGTTGCTGCCGGCCATTGTGCCGATTCAGGAATAGCTCCCCCTTCTGTCCCTACTACTTTAAATGAATAACCATGCAAATGAATAGGATGGGCTGACATGGAAAGATTACCAAAACGAATACGTACTTTTTCGCCCATTTTAGCCTCCAACACTGGAAAGTTCGGCATAACGAGCCCATTAAAAGTAAACCAACTTGGATCCATAGTAAATACTATTGGGTTACTGTCATTTTCTGGTAATGTGAACATTTGTAAAAGAATGGCATAATCCTTATCTATTTTTTTATCTTTCGGTAGAGCAACAAACATTCCGCCCATCCCTTTCTGAACTTGTTTGATATCATTAAAACCTGAATGATACATGAACGTACCGTTTTGTTTGACTTTAAATTCATAAGTAAATGTTTTTCCAGGTGCTATTACTGGTTGTGTCGTTGCACCTGCACCATCTTCAGAATTGGGTACTATCAGACCATGCCAGTGTACAGACGTTGGTTCTGGTAGTTTATTTTCAACGATGATTCTAACTCGATCCCCTTCATTAACGACAATGGTTGGCCCAGGAATTGAGCCATTAAATCCATATCCTGTAATTTTTTTGGAAGGTATATTAAAAGGCATTTCCTTGAAATTCTTCAGACGGTTTTCAGGTTTAACGAAAGGTGTTGTTTTATCGATACCTTTATCGTAAATAGTACGGGTAACTACCATGGGCGTCAGATGGAAAACTTTTATACCGTTATCCATTTTATAAGGCAAGGTTTCAATTCCCGGTGAATTAACTGAAGAAGCGGATTTAGCGATTATCATATTGCTAAAGAGCATAAGAAATACAGCTGAATGCACGATTTTCATAATCATTAAGGATTCCTTGCAAAAGTTCAATTTTTAGATAAAGTTAAAAAAGTACAATGAATGAGTGTAGTCTAGTAAATTTAGACAAGTAAAGAGGCGAAAAATAGTACTTGCTTTAACCAACTCCCGCATTTTGATTTCTGTGCTTAATTAGATTTATTAGCTGTTTACTCATTTTTTCATTAAACACCCCTGCTATCCCAAATTATGGATATTTGTAAACGAGGTTTCGAACAACACCTAGGTATCTGGGATGCCTTTACTGATAAGACATTCAATGACCTCATTTAAAAAAGCCATTCGACACAAATTTTCATTCTTTAACAAATCATGTATTATGATAACCTTGATTAAAATTTAGCCTATATTGTGTCAAAATTGATTCTGGCTCCGAACTAAGCTATTTAAATTTATTTATGCAACACGTCATTATCGGTAATTTTGGTAATCATTCTTTAGCTGTTATGCAAGACTTGCTTGAAAGAGCTCTGCCTGAACTTCATTTTGTTTGTGTTGATACGGGTTGGACCGCTACTGCTTGGTCTGAACGCGTGTTGGCGTGTTCTAACTATGCACGTAATCAAGGGGTAAAGGTTCATTGGCTACGTGCTCAAACCAGTTTTCCTGACATGGTTAGGGATCGTAAACAGTTTCCCAGTCATAAGTTTCAATGGTGTGCTAGTTTTTTGAAAGGGTTAACCATTCTGAATTTTTTGGATGACTTTGATCCTGCTTGCGAAGCGCTCATTGTATCGGGTAAGCGACGATGTGATTCACGACGTTATGCCAATTTGCAAGAATTTGAGAAAGAGGATGAATTATATCAAGGTAGAACCATATGGCACCCGCTTTGGCAAATGAATAATCACGAATTTGCGGAGTTAATCAAAAGGACTGGGTTTAATCTTCTTCCGCACCAAAGTTTAGAGTGTAGCCCCTGTATCCACAGCCAAACACGAGAATTAGCTCATCTTGATGAGCAGTCTATAATGCGATTAGAAACCCTTGAGCAGGCGATTGGTCAATCAATGTATAAAGCCCCTATTCGTGTTCAATGTACAACCTCAGAGGATTCTGAGCGCTTAGATAGCTTAGATTTGCAGCAGTTTGATCGAGGATGTGGTGCTGCTTGGGGTTGTGGGGAATGAAAGGAGCGTAGTCTTGTAGGTTATCAGGTAGAAAATGACGATGATCGCGATAAAAAGTTTTAATATCACATCATAATTTCCAAAATTTAGTGTCTTAATAAGGTCAATATCCTTTTTAAGTTTTTGCAAGTCGATCCTGTGAGTGTTCTATTAAACAAACATAATGTGTCAATAATAAGCAAAACAGTCTATTGATATCTAGAATTATATCAGATTAAAGTTGTTATTCTTCTCTAGGAGAGCGACTCATCAAATTGGTCACTGCTTGTTGAGGAGTGATTTGCCCTTGTAAAAGAGCATTAACTTGCAAGCAAATAGGCATTTCAACTGCAAATTGTTCAGCTAAGTGGCATATTTGTGCCGCATTATGTTTGCCTTCTACAACTTGGCCGATTTGTTTCTCTGCGTCAATTAGATTGATGCCTTGGCCTAGCTGGATACCAAAGCGGCGGTTGCGGGATTGATTGTCGGTACAAGTGAGTACTAAATCGCCAAGACCAGCCAAACCCATAAACGTTTCTTCGCGTGCCCCCATTTTAGTACCCAAACGACTCATTTCAGCGATGCCTCGAGTAATTAAGGCTGCTTTTGCATTGGCACCATAGCCAAGGCCGTCACTAATACCACAGGCAATAGCTAATACATTTTTTACTGCTCCGCATAGTTGCACACCAATCACATCATTACTCAGATAGACACGTATATTGTCATGATGAAGTAAAGCTCTTATCGTTTTTTGATAACTTGGGTTATTTGAAGCCAAGGTGAGTGCGGTTGGTAAAAAGTTAGCTACTTCTTTGGCAAAAGAAGGACCGGAAATGACTGCCAAAGGGAAGTCTTCCCCCCATTGTTCCGCGACCAATTCACTAAGTAAGCGATGACTATCTGGGTCGACTCCCTTTGTGAGCCAAGCAATGCCGTGTTTGGGTTTAGCTAATTGTCGCAACAAATTTGCAAAAGCATGAGAAGGTACGGCGATGATTGTCTCAGTGGCTTCAGTGATGCATTGTTTTAGATCAGCAGTTGGGACGAGTAATTCTGGAAAAGGAATAGAGGGTAGATAACGTTGATTAGAACGTAGTTTAATCATTTCTTGAACATGCTGTGGGTTGTGCCCCCACAGCATCACTTGATTACCATTTTTAGCCAAATGGATAGCAACAGCAGTGCCCCAAGAACCGGCACCAAGTATGGCAACCGTCGATTTTGTCATGGTGTAAGTATGTAGTCCCACTTAGGGAATGGCCCTATTTGACTCATTTGAGAAAAATAACCATTCGTGAAAACATGGACACTCCTCGAGCTAGTGCTTCGTGGTTTAGTGTGTTGTTGATTCAGTCTCTTGTTGCTTCCCTTTTTGCTTCTCTTCAAGCTGCTGCATATAGAGTGCATCAAAGTTAATCGGCGCTAACACCAATTGTGGGAAGCTACCACGAATAACTTGAGCAGTGATCATTTCGCGTGCATAAGGGAAAAGGATATTTGGGCAGAAGCTACCTAGTAAATGATCGAGTTGGTCAGAGGGAGCGCCCTGAATAGTAAAGATACCTGCTTGTTTAACTTCAGCTAAAAATGCGACGGCATTTTGGTTTTTTACTGTAGCAGTCACTGTTAACACTACTTCATAGACTCCCTTCTCTAATTCAACATGCTGAGTATTTAAATCTAAAGATAACTCAGGCTCCCATTGTTGTTGGAAAACTGCGGGAGTATTAGGAGTCTCAAAAGAAGAATCTTTAACATAAATACGCTGGATCATAAATTGCGCTTCATCTTGTTGAGGAGCATTTACTGGTTCTGACATTTTTTTTCCTATTTTTGTAAAAGTTCATCTAATTGCCCTTGATTGTCTAGGGCGTACATATCATCACAGCCACCAATGTGTTGGCCGTTTATGAATATTTGTGGCACGGTATGTCTTCCACTTTTGGCTATCATTTCATCGCGTTTACTAGGGTCTTCATCGACACGAATATCGGTATATTGTACGCCTTTTTTTTCCAGTAGCGCTTTAGCTGAGCGGCAATAAGGGCAATAACCTGTGCTGTACATAATGACTGTTGCCATGTTTATTTTCCTTTCACGAGCGGTAATTCAGCAGTTTGCCAAGCGGCTATTCCACCTGCTAATACCATGGATTTTGAAAAGCCTTCTGCTTGTAATTTAGCTGCCAGTTGCGCAGATTGCAAACCGCGAGCACAAACTAGAATAAGTGTTTTCGCTTTATACTTATCCATGCGTTGTTGAGCAAAATCATCAGGAGTAGCACGAACTGCATCAATAATATGGCCCTTACGGAAAGCATCGACCTCACGCAAATCGACTACCATCGCATCTTCATGGTTGATTAAATTCACTGCTGCTTGAGGGGAGATTTCTTTTGCTCTTTTTCTCTGGGTGAGAAGTTCATTAATGAAAATTAATAATAAAATCACGACTAAGGCGAGCCAAAGTCCCCAATGATTAGTAATAAATTGGCCTAAGTGTCCCATATTTTACCTGGTAAGCTAGCTACAAAAAATGAATTATCCTTAGATTGGTGTTTCAACGCAAGTTATCAACCCCTTTACAGGAATATTTTTCCTGGATTAATTAATCATTCTCTGGGACAAGAAGGGATTGATAGTTTTTCTGGCAGCGTCACGGGTCTACCACAAGCATTGTTTAATTCTTCCTGGGTTAAACCGTAGGAATTGCTCAAATTAGCATTTGTAAAATTGGTGCATTGGAAGATCACTTGATTAAACCAGGCGTGCAATTCTATTATAAGTGCTCAGTTTTGGCTTTGTGAGCGCATACAATTTATTCCATTATCTCATCTTACCCATGATTCTCTTGCCATCGCTTGTAAACGTCTTATCCGTTCTTCAGTGGGTGGATGAGTAGAAAATAATTGGCTTAATTTTGCAGCACTTAACGGATTAACAATAAACATATGTGCAGTATTAGGATGTTCATCAGCGGCTTGAAACTGCCCTTGTTGATTGGCTTCCTCAAGTTTTGCTAGAGCACTTGCTAGCCATAAAGGATTCCCACAGAGTTTAGCGCCACTGGCATCGGCATCGTATTCACAGGAGCGTGATACAGCCATTTGAATTAGGCCCGCCGCCATCGGTCCTAGAACGGTCATTAACATAGCACCGATTGGATTAACGCGATCTTCTGAATCCGACGAACGCCCTAAAGAACTCCACATGAAAATATTAGCTAAAGAACTAATAGCTCCGGCAAGGGTTGCTGCTACAGCACTAATAAGGGTATCTCGATGAATGACATGTGACATTTCATGAGCAAGCACGCCAGCTAGTTCTTCCTCATTCATACGATTTAAGATGCCTGTAGTTACTGCGATACTCGCATGCTCGGGGTTTCGGCCTGTGGCAAAGGCATTGGGCACAGGGGTTTCTACAGAATAGACCTTGGGCATTGGAATTTGTGCTTTCTTAGTTAATTGAGCAATGATGTTGTAAACAGGGTGATTTTCATCCAAAGGTTGTGCTTGATAGGCGCGCAATACGATTTGATCAGAATACCAGTAAGCACTAAAATTCATAAAAACAGCTAAAGCAAGTGCTATAAGCAGCCCGGTATGTCCTCCTAACAGATTACCAATAATAAGAAGCAAGGCTGTTAGGGCTGCTAAAAGAACAAAGGTTTTTGCTTTGTTTTCCATAACCTACTCTTAGATTTAGAGCCTTATTGTATAAAAGTAGCCAGAAGCGAGGTTAATTGCAAGACGGCTTGCTAAGCCTTGGTTGATCCCCCCAACGTTTAACTTCCTTAGCCCTTCAACTCAAATTCATGCAGAACTTCCATCAGTGGTTGTCCAACCGTGGCGGAAGGTGGTTTAATGGCCAAAAGGGCCGCTAAAGTAGGAGCAATATCAGTGGTATTCACCCTGTGATAAATACGCTGTGCTTTAAATCTAGCATTAACGAATAATAAAGGGACGTAGCTATCATATTGCCAGGGTGTGCCATGAGCGACGCGTTGTTCGCTTTTATCAGCCAAGGCTTGATAAGGTGGCGGCACTAAATAAAGATCGCCAGAACGCTCAGGAAAAGCCATTTTATCCACTTTAGCACTTAACCAATCTCGTTCGATATTACTTAAAGGCAGTGAATAAGCTTGGAATATGCCCGGTTGTTGCCGCAAAATATCGGCCAGGTAAGCACTCACTTGATGAACTGATAATTGCTGTTTGTGAATTATCTGATGATTAAGATAAATATAGGGTAAGGAAATTGCTTGCAAACTATCGCTTGCTAATTGATATCGTTTAGCTAAAGTTTTTTCGATAAGACTTTGTAGTTGCCCTATTTTTAAGGAATGAGTTTGGTGAATTTGGTGGGCAGCAAGATAAGCTCTCGAATCACTAACCCCATGATCAGCCGTAAGTACGATCAAGGTATTTTCAAGTCCAACCTCTTGCTCAAGAGCCGCTAATAATTTTGCCAAGGTTTTGTCCAAGCGTAGTAAATTATCTTCTGATTCAAGGCTATTCGGCCCAAACTGATGTCCAATTCCATCAACAGCGGAAAAGCTAATGGCTAAATAGTCGGTTTTATTCTTAGTTTTACCCAACTTTTCCTCTGCCAATAAGCTGATGGCAAAATTAGCAGTCAACTCATCGGCGAAGGGACTAATGGATAAAAATTTAAAATACTCCGCACTGCCGGGATCCCCTAAATGATGAGGGAAGTTTTGTCCAAAGCCAGGAAAGCGATTGATGAAGCGTGGAGCTTTGGCAAAATGATAACTATCTACTGGTCGGCTTAGATTCCAAGTCTCATCTTTGGCTTCATAGCGTTTATTCCATGCACCCACCCATTGAGGATAGGATGAATAATAGTGCTGACTGGTAATAAAGCCACCATTTTCTTTATCAAACCAAAACGCTTTACCTGCATGACCTGCTAAGGTAATGGCAGAGCGGTCCTTTAAGGAGACAGCGAAGGCACGGCCTGCCTGTGCTAAAATTAGTTCGTCACTCAAAGTGGATGCTATTAGTTGGTGAGGAGAGCGCCCCTCCAATATTTTTTTTGTGCGGGAAGTTGCTAAGATTGCGCTTTTTTCATCTTCTACACAATTAATGCTTTTAGCTAATTTTTTATCATACCATTCATTACTAACAATGCCATGTAAGGCAGGGAATGAACCTGTTGCAATGGTTGCATGCCCAACACAGGTTACTGTATTGGCATGAGGATGATGGGCATTGTGATAGTCAAGCGCATGGGCCAATAAGTAATTAAAGCCATTTTTGCCAAACTCAGGGCGATATTGATTGATTAAATCACCGCGTAATTGATCGATAACCAGTTGAACAACAAGTTTAGGCGGTTTGGCGAATGATATAGAAGAGAAAAATAATGCGATTAAAAGCAGGCCTTTTTTCATTTTGATCTCTGCACAAAAAATTAATGATCGCATCCTAAATGAGTTTCTGCTGAGGGTAAATAGCAAAAAAAGCAATTATCTGATTTTAAACAATGCAGATCGATTTTATTTGTAGCTCTAATCTTGAGCAAAGGCTGCTTTTTTTAGTCTAATCATGAGGTTGCTAATTGATTAATTAGCCTAAAGAAAATTCATGACGAATCAATTTAATTAGTTTACACTGAGTGCGCGATGTATTTTAGCAACCTATTTCATGGAGTCTAAGGAGAGAAAAAGATGGGTGATTTTGTTATTAGACCGTACAGTGAACAACTAAATGGCGCCGTACCTAAAGAAGGGCAGCTTCGTAATTCAGGGTTTGTGCATGCTCTTGAAGATCTGAAAAGAAAACATGGGAATCTTCGTACTATTGAAGAATTACCTGCACACCGTAAATATCAAGCTCAATTTTTACATAGAGTAACTGAGCTATTTTGTGAAGCTGAAACGAAACAGTTAATGGAGCTGCTTTGTGAATCGGATCGTGCTGCAGTGAACGAAGTTACAGAACCAGAACAACAGCAAGAGTTATTAAAAGGGATCATCTTCGCCAGCCTGAGTACGCTGGTAACTGCTGAAATCTCAGAGGGCAGTAATGAAAGCATTTTCGATTCTAATCATGTGGAAGGAACCAGTGTAACCTACAAAGGTAGTTGCGGTGGTTATGTAGGCGGTGGAAGTGAATTATTCCGTGGATTACTCGCGAGTACTGGCCGTACTAAACTAAACGAGGTAAGCCCCGGTCGGATGCAAACATTTATGCAAACTGCGAAGAATTTTATTGAAGCTTATGTTTATCTTCCACACGAGCATTTGGATAAGCGATCCACTCTAGGATTTAGAGAAAAGCATGCATTTTCTGATATTCAAAATCTCGATGTCAGTGCCTATTTAAAGTTAAGTTCTAAAATAATCCTAGAGGCTTCGGATAAGATTGTAGACGAAAATGTGACTAAGCAGGCTGAAGACCTGAGAATTCGAAAGGAAGAAGAGTTGCTACGTGCCAAAGAGGAGCATGAAGCTCAATTGGCAAGAGTGAAAAAAGAAAAAGAAGCGGAGCTAGCAAAGAAAAAACTTGAACAAGCAAAAAATCCGGGGTCATGGAGCTTCGGTAATTTGCTTCCTACTTTTGGCGTTTATTCCGCTGCTCCTAAACCTGCTCCCGAAACTGCGCCGCCTGTTCATCCGAGCAATACGCAAGGAAATGGTGAGCCAGCGCCTACTAATACTGCTGGTCTAGGCTAATTGCTGACCGCGCCCATCCGTCAATCTTTGCTTTCTTAAAGGATGACGTATGGGCATTCGGATGCCTATTGGGCTAAGCTATTACGACTCTACGGGATAACCAACCATCGCCCATTCAGCAATTCCGCCATCGATGGAGTACAGTTCTTGATAACCCATATTGAGTAAACAATTTGCAGCATAGAGGGAACGTACCCCAGCTTTGCAATGTAAATAAATAGGTTTCTCACGCTCAGGGATTAGCGCTTCGATTTTAGCGGCTAATTCGTCTTTGGGAATATGCAAAGCACCTGGGATATGTAGGGATTGCCACTCATGTAATTCTCTGACATCAATCAAACATAGGTTGGGGTTGGTATCAAGTCGCTTTTTTAATTCGTGGACATCAATGGTATTGATTTTAGGTTCTATCATAATGATTCTCTCTGAGCATGGGTCTAGTAAGTGTGGAATGATGAATAAACCAATAAATTGCAGCAGTGATTACCCCGCCAAGCAGTGTAGCAAAAGCCCAAGTTCCAGCGGAGACCAAAGCAGGGCGTTGGCCCAATTGATAAAGGTTTCCAGCATCACGCGCAACAGCGCCGGCAAAAAGGACATGCAGAATTGCATTAATAAGTACTAATAAATAATGGAAAGTCTGAATCTGATTATTATATTGCTGAATAAAATCGGTTAGCATGTCCTATGCTCCCTTGAGTGTTTTTGATTGTCGCCATGATAACAGAAAAACGCCGCAAAGCACGCAGGCAATGGCTAGGTTCTGTAAAGAACTGGGTTTCTCATGAAAAATAACAAAGCCCCAAAATAAACCGGTTAAAGCGACTATTCCTCCCGTCAAGCTATAAAAAACGGGGCCGGCTAGCTTGACTAATTGAAAGAAAAGCAAGTAACCAATAGTGGAAAGAGCAATTTCTAAGAGTACAACTTGTTCAACAGGCGTAAAAGACAAACTAAGAGGATAGAAAGCTTGTTGCTGGATTACCAGTGGAGTGAGTAATAAAGAGGCAGTGAGTAACATGCCACTCGCTGATTGCAACACGTTTAAAGTCACTGGTTGTTTAGCGGTAATATAAATTGAGCAGAAGGCAAAGGCCAAAGGGCTGATTAAGGCAAGAAAAGTCCAACCTGAGAGCAAATCTTGGTTGATTGGGGAAATAATTAGCCAAATACCAGCCATACCTAGTAAAAGAGCAAGAATGCGCCAGCTATCGAAGCGTTCCTGGCCGGCAATTAAAGCCATTGGATAAACCAGCAGAGGTACGGTATTCACCAATACAGCAAGAAGTCCAGCAGGAATGTGGCTGGCAATGAAATACATATTTGTATTGGGGATGGCAATTCCTACTAAACCACAGACGAGAAAATAGCTCCAATACTGGGGTTTAAACAGGGGGCAGGATTGCTTATTGAGACAGAAGAGGGTTAATAATAAAGCCGGTCCGAGTGCTTGCCAAAACGCATAGCCTAAAGGGGGTACGCCATGAGTCATTGCGAATTTGGCGAGAGTGTATCCTGAACCCCAGATAAATCCTAGTGCGATTAAAATAATTAAAGCGGGTAAGGTTTTGGTGTTATTCACAATGTATTCTCAATTAGCTCCGCGAAGGATTATGACAGGAAGGCGGCTATTTAGTAAGTATTTTTACAGCTCAGCAAAAACCTAAGGCTACTTTAAGCGGCCTGTTCACGGGATCCAGAGATCTGGGTAGGGAAGATCGCTTGATATCGCAGGTATGTAGGCAGCAGGAATGAATTGTCAACAGATCCTATAATAAATGAATTCACAAAGTTTTATTTTATTCGATCCTTAACCTGAGTTAACATCCCTTTGATAAAGTTTGTTATTGGAGAAAATATGCATGTAGAGGATGTCCCTGTACCTCATTTAACTACAGCCCATAGTGGTCCCTTATGCCATGTGGAAAAAATTATATTAAAACAAATAGTTACTATTGAATCTTGGTTTCGCGAAAAATGGCAGGAAACGCCTCCACCGATTACTTCTTCTGTGGATTTACGCCATGCTGGATTTAAACTGGCCCCAGTTGATACTAATTTATTTCCTGCGGGATTTAACAATCTTAATCGTGATTTTCTACCCTTATGTATTCAGGCTGCTCAATCAGCGTTGATTGATTATATGCCCAAATGCAAACATATTTTGCTCTTACCTGAGAGCCATACTCGAAATCGATTCTATTTAAGCAGTTTATTGATACTGCGTGATATTTTTATGAAGGCGGGATTTGTAGTACGCATAGGAAGTTTAGATCCTGAAGTAACCGAAGAGACAGAAATGACTACGGAAGAGGGGCAAACTCTACTCGTTGAACCTTTACATCGTGACAAAGATAGAATAGGACTAGATAATTTTGATCCCTGTATGATCCTGCTTAACAATGATCTCTCTTCAGGTGTTCCCAAAATTCTAGAAAATTTGAAGCAACGCATAAGTCCTACTTCAAAATTAGGATGGGCTTCCAGGCTTAAATCCAACCATTTTCAATTTTTTGATGAGGTAGTTAGCGAATTTGCCCAGTTAGTGGATATGGATCCTTGGCTAATTAATCCCTATTTTAATGCGGTAGACGGGGTCGATTTTATGGCTCAAGAAGGAGTAGATAATTTAGCTGATCAGGTGGATAAATTATTAGCAATGATCAAAGATAAATATGCAACTTATGCTATTTCAGACAAACCCTTTGTCGTTGTTAAGGCTGATAATGGTACCTATGGTATGGGTGTCATGATGGTGCATGAAGGCGATGAGTTGCGCCAACTTAATCGCAAGCAACGTACGAAAATGGCAGCAAGTAAAGGAAGTCGTAAGGTGGAAAGGGTGATGATTCAGGAGGGGGTTTATACCTTTGAAACGATGCCTAATGGTGCGGTGGCTGAACCTGTGGTGTATATGATCGGCCAATTTGTCGTGGGCGGTTTTTATCGAGTACACCAAGGTCGCGGTATTGATGAAAATCTTAATGCGCCAGGTATGCATTTTGAACCACTTGCATTTGCACAAGCTTGTAATATGCCTCGTAACGATTTAGCAGTTGTGGATTGTCCTAACCGGTTTTATGCTTATGGAGTCATCGCGCGGCTAGCAGCACTTGCTGCGGCAAGAGAAATTGCAGCAGTTGGAGGCGAGTAATGAAACTAGCTGTACTGATGGATCCAATACATAAAATTAAGGCTTATAAGGATTCTACGGTTGCTATGCTTAAAAGTGCGCAGGCGATGGGTTGGTACTGTGTTTTTTTTACTCAAGACGACTTATACTGCCGGCAAGGTCATGCCTATGCCCGCGTGTTTTCAATCAAAATAGGTGATGTAAATACTAGCCAGTGGGCTGAGATTAAAGAGGAAGGCGAAAAAGCTTTAAATGAGTTCGATATTATATTGATGCGCAAGGATCCGCCTTTTGATATGGAGTACATTTATACAACTTACGCTTTACAACTTGCCGAACGAGAGGGGGTTTTAGTCGCAAATAAACCAAGCAGTTTACGCGATGCGAATGAGAAATTTTTTACCTTAAATTTTCCTCAATGTTGCCCGCAAACTTTGGTAAGCCGCGACCTAAAGCGTCTTCGTGCTTTTTGGCAAGAACAGCAAAATGTAATTTTTAAACCCCTCGAAGGTATGGGGGGGAGTTCTGTTTTTCATGTCAACGAGAATGCCGAAAACTTATCAGTTATTTTGGAAGTACTAACCGAAGGTCAAACTGTTAGCATCATGGCGCAGCAATATATTCCTGAAATTAGCAGTTTAGGTGATAAACGTATCTTATTAATCAATGGCGAGCCAGTTCCCTATGCTTTGGCCCGCATTCCTGCCAAAGGCGAACTGCGAGGTAATCTTGCTGCGGGTGCTCATGGTGAAGTGGTAGCTATTACCGACCGCGACCGCTGGCTATGTCAGCAGATTGCCCCGACCCTTAGATCGATGGGACTATACTTTGTTGGCATTGACGTTATAGGTAATTATTTGACTGAAATTAATGTGACTAGCCCAACTTGTATTTGCGAAATCGCCGCAGAAACCAAGATAGACATCGCAGGAGATTATCTACGTTGCTTAGCTGAGTTAGTTTCATCTTAACTATTATTAAAGGGATTGCTTTTATCTCAAGGTCCCGGCTTGTTAGCAGACGTTGATAAAGGAGTTTAAACTAGTGGTAGTGGGTGCAAACCCAACGATAAATAACGAACCTCGCTATGCAAGAATGCCGTAGTGCTAGGGATACTTTATGAGTCTGGATAGCTATCATAAAAAAAGGGATTTTAAAAAAACAACTGAACCGAAGGGAAAGGTTGATCACAGTAAATCCTCCCTTTTTGTGATCCAAAAACATGCAGCAAGTCATCTCCATTATGATTTTCGTTTGGAATTAGAAGGTGTTCTTAAAAGTTGGGCCGTTCCGAAAGGCCCCTGTCTTGATCCTAAAGTAAAGCGCTTGGCGATTCATGTTGAAGATCATCCTGTTGAATATGGAACCTTTGAAGGTATTATTCCCAAAGGAGAATATGGCGGTGGTACGGTGATGTTATGGGATCAAGGTCAGTGGCGTTCGCTCGATAACGATCCCGTTAAAGCTTATCAAAAAGGACATCTTCGTTTTGAATTAGATGCTAAAAAATTACAGGGTCGTTGGGATTTAATTCGCTTTAAAGAGAAAGAATGGTTTTTGATTAAATACAAGGATCAATTTGCTAAATCAGAAGAAGATTATGATATTACTAAAGAAGAATCACTCAGTGTGCTTCATCATCAATCCATGGAAGAAATTAGTCTTCAATATGATGAGGTTTGGACTAAAAAAGGTTATCAAACTAAGCTTATCAATTCCAAATTAAAAGCAAAGCTAGGTTCGCCTAGCCCATTTCCTAAAAAAATAGCTGTCCAATTAGCTACTTTAGTCGATAAAGCACCGCTAGGAGATGAGTGGTTGCATGAGGTAAAATTCGATGGTTATCGGATGATTGCTATGAAGATGGGAAAGCAAATACAGTTCATTTCTCGCAATGAAAAAGATTGGACTAATGAATTTAAAAGTTTGATTCCCGATATCCAAAAACTACCATTAACAAACGCTATTTTTGATGGCGAAATTGTCGTTTTGGATAAAAAAAGCCGCTCAAATTTCCAATTATTGCAAAATGCTCTCAAATCAGAAAAAAAAGTTCATTTTTATTATTATATTTTCGATCTCTTATACCTTGATAAATATGATCTACGCTCGTTAACACTCTTTGAACGCAAATCGATTTTGGCTTCTTTGTTGGAAGCAGCGCCTTCCTCTATTAAATATAGCAATCATATTGTGGGACAGGGTGATGAAATGTTGGAACGCTCTTGCGATTTTAATTTGGAAGGTATTGTATCAAAACGCGTTGATAGTCGTTATACGGGAAAGCGTAGTAAATCCTGGCTGAAAATTAAATGTACGAAGCGACAAGAATTTGTAGTGGGCGGATTTTCAAAACCTAAGCGTTCACGAGAATATTTTGGTTCACTTTACTTGGGCGTATTTAATGAGAAAGGCGAACTGATATTTACTGGCAATGTTGGAACTGGATTTACCACAGCGTCTTTAAAAGCGGTTTATGAAAAATTAAAACCGCTAATTAGTAAAAAAAATCCTTTTAATACTGTACCTCCAGAAGCAAAAGTTGCAACCTGGGTAGAACCTAAATTGATTGTTGAAGTTGAATTTTCACAGTGGACTCAAGATGGGAAATTAAGACATCCAAGTTTTAAAGGATTACGAATGGATAAAAAACCAAAAGAAGTAAAGGCAGAGAAAGAAAATTCAATAAAAACAATTAAACCTGACACATCCTCATCCGACACGTTGAAGCTGACTCATCCGGACAAGATCTTGTATAAAGAGGATAAAATTAGCAAGCAAGATCTTTATCATTACTATGATCAAATCAGTGATTATATCTTGCCATATATTAGTCATCGTCCCTTGACATTAGTGCGATGTCCTTCTGGTTATGAAGAGTGTTTTTATCAAAAACACATGGATAAATCCGCTAAAAAATTGCATACCATTCCTGTTGCAAATAAAAAAGGTAAAGTGGAGCAGTATATTTATTTGGATAATAAAGCGGGTTTGCTTAATTTAGTGCAAATGGGTGTATTAGAAATTCATCCTTGGGGTTCTAAAATCGAGCAACTTGAGTACCCTGATATGCTTATTTTTGATTTAGATCCCGGGCCTGGGGTTGAGTGGAAAATGGTTGTTGAGGCAGCTTTTGATATCAGAGAGCAATTAAGCCAGTATCAGCTCAGATCGTTCGTAAAAACCACGGGAGGAAAAGGGCTTCATATCGTAATACCAATAAAGCCTGAATATCATTGGGATGAAGTGAAAAAATTTACTCGTATTTTTGCTGAATATTTGGAAACAAGAAGTCCAGAAAGATACATTAGCAAAATGGCAAAGGCCAAGCGAAAAGGAAAAATTTTTGTTGATTATTTGCGGAATCAGCAGGACGCCACAGCTATTGCCCCTTTTTCAACTCGCGCCAGATTGCACGCTCCAGTAGCTACTCCTCTTCGTTGGGATGAGCTGAGTGATAATTTTGCAGATACCTTTTATACCATTCGTACCTTACCCCAACGTCTAGTAAAATTGAAATCGGATCCATGGAAAGAGTTTTGGACTATTCGTCAATTTCTAAGGTTGGATGAGCTAGAATAAGTACCTTTCTACGCCCCAGGACTATTTCGCGGGCTCAAAAGATTTCGGTACGAAAAGATCGCCCAAATACTTGAACAAGCCCCGTTAATTAAACAGGGAGACTAAAATTCCAACAACAGGTGGCAGCAGCATTCAGGCAATAGGACTAAATAGTTAACACATCCCAGTATTGATATATATAACATTCTATGATTAGATCCTTTACCGTTTTTACCTCTAAAAACCGTTTATGGTTTGCGGCCTGAAATATCGCGTAGGGATACATTATGAAATTATTGCGTTTATTGCCTCGATTAGGTCTGAGTTTAATTTGTTTGAGTTTTTTCACTGTATCAGAGGCGGGTGTCCCTTTATGGACCTTTACGCCAGTTCCTCAGTTCCCGCCCAAAATTAACTTAAGTCCCACAGGAACGGCCACCATTAAGTACCTCGTAACTAATCAATCAAAAAAATCACATACTTTAGTGATGCAAGCGATCCCTGGTATTACCCAGATTAGCTCAGGCTTTGGGGTCTGTGGTAGCTCTTTTAGCTTGGGTTATCAACAATCCTGTACCTTAGTCTTGCAAGTCGATGGCAGCGATATAGCGGATACTGTAACGGGAGGCCCTGTGGTATGCAGTCAAGGCAACCCTTTACAATGTTATCAACCTAATGCAGCAGATATTTTGAATATCACTAGGGGGGAAGCGACAAGACTCTACGTTAATGGCAGTAACCTTGTAAATGGTAACGGAACTAGCTGGGCTACTGCGTTTAATAATTTGCAGTCCGCGCTAGAAGCGGCTCAATTTTCAACGATTGCTGTTGAAATCTGGGTAGCAACAGGAGTATATAAACCTTCAAAAATATATGCTCCCCAAGGAGTTGTTGGGGGTTCTTATGGAATCGCCACACCTAAACTCAGAACATTTAACTTACCAAGTAATACAGCCATTTTTGGAGGGTTTCTGGGGAATGAAACCAGGCGCGAAGAAAGAAATGGCTTGCTGAATCCGACTATTTTATGCGGTGATATGACTTCAAATTGCCTCACTCCCTATACGCCTGCCAGCGATAATGATCGTGTTTGGCATGTGCTTATAGCTGGTGATGATCTTTTGCCGGGCACTGGCGTTAAAAATGTTAAGCTGGATAGCCTGATCGTCAGAGGTGGGTATGCAAATGGTCCAGATAGCGGAGTTTTAGGAGTCAACAATGTACTCCTGAGTTTAAACTATGCTCATGATGCCGGTGGCGGCCTTTTGGCACGGTATGGCTCAACCGTTAATCTCAATAGAGTAGTCTTTGAACTAAATGCTTCTAATGGTTCTAGAGCAACGGTGACAGAGCTCTTGTTAGGAGAGCTGCTTGTATTAGTATCGGGGGGAGGAGCTGTAGCAGCAACAGAGCCTGGGACTTTAATTACTGTAAGTAATTCCAGATTTTTAAATAATATATCCTTATTTCCAGGGGCTAGTGGTGGCGCATTGACAGCGATGATTGGTGCTTCATATACCATTAATGCAAGTCAATTTGACAATAATGCTGCCTTTCGTAATGGTGGAGCTATTCGGGCTAAAGATGCTGCAAACCTCAGTATTACCTCCAGTAGTTTCACTAATAATGCATTGATAGGCCCTGTTCCAGATGCTAGCGGCGGAGCTATCGGTATTATCAATAGTAATTTATCAGTTTCTAACTCCAGTTTTACACAAAATAAGACTACTGCTACAGGTTTTGGGGGAGGAGCCATTTTTTTCCACACGCCTTTTAATGATGGCACGCCTCATTTTTTAACTGTTACAAGCTCAAAGTTTACCAATAATTTGGGCGCAGCATTTGGTGGCGGCGGTATTAATGTTTTCGGAATACTTCCCAATTCAGGCACGCAGGCTCTGATTAGTAATTCTGAGTTTACCAGCAACTTTGGAGGTGTTGGCGGAGCAATATATTTGGACTCAATACCAACAACAGTCATGCAATGTACTTTTTTTGCTAATAAGGCGCAATTGGAAGGTGGGGCAATTTTTGATTCTAATTTTGGGAATTCTATATTTGGGGTTCCCTTAAGCCCACAATCACAAATAATAAATAACATTTTTTCAAATAATGCCATTGTAGGTGTACCAGCAGGTATTACTTCGCCTGTATTTTTCTTTAATCTAGTAGCGAATGGCTTTACCAATAATGCTTCCTCAGTAAGCTCTATGGCGCCTGGAGGAGGTGCAATTGCTGTTGAGTTTTCTGGAAACGCAAAGATTTCTTCTAATGCTTTTACGGCAAATACTGCATTAGGAGCATCGCCAGCAGATCCTAATCGAGGAGGGGCGATATTAGTAGGGGGGGTAGTAGGAATACCTGTGGCTACCGAGCTGGCCAATGCTTGTCTTGCTGCAAATTTATTTACCGGCAATAAAGCGGATATAAATGATGATGTTTCAGTCTACAACCCAGCAAATATCCCAGGCGGAGTAGCAGTCAGTTTATGTCCAGTTCCCGTTAAAGCAGCCTAATATCATTCTTGCGAAAGCCTGTTCTACCTTTTTTGTGTGAACAGGTTCGCAAATTAACGCGGTTGAATTTGGTGGGCCAGGCCCTTCACTCTGATCCTTATCTCAGGCATAAATATTTATGATTTTGAGAAGGACTAGAGACCTTAATTTTCAAGGTAAAATGGCCTGTATTTTCAATAACATTTGAGAACGGTAATAATGATAAACCCAATAGAAAAACATTGGTCTCGAGTAGAGTACCTTCATGAACATGTAAAGAATCCCAATATCCATATAAAAGGAACACATAGTTACTATAGCAATGCCTGGTCAGGAAATTTTGAAGAGACGGTGGTGAGATATCTCTATGGGGATGAATTCAGTTTAAAAACCTGGCAACCACAATGGGAAATTGACCAGCTATACATAGGTGATTATGTTTGTATCGCAGCCGAAGCGATTATTATGTTAGGAGGGAATCATAATCATCGAGTCGATTGGTTTTGTTTATATCCTTTTGATGATAATTATGTCAATGCTTATCAAGGGAAGGGTGATACCATCATTAATGACGGGGTTTGGCTCGGTATGCGCTCAATAATTATGCCTGGCATTACAATTGGGGAAGGAGCAATTATTGCTTCTAATAGCATCGTTACAAAAGATGTTGAACCTTACAGTATTGTGGCGGGCAGTCCGGCAATACCAGTTAAAAAACGGTTTGAAGACAACGTGATTCAAAGAATTCTCAACTTAGGTATTTATTCCTGGGATAAAGAAAAATTTAACTCCCTGAAACAGTATATTTGCAATAATGATATAGATATTCTTGAAGAACAAAGCAGAAACTACGATGCCAAAAACCCGAAAATTAAACAGTAATTATTATAGGTGAGTTAGTTATAACAATAAATTAGTTAACTTTCTCAATGTTAAAGAATTATTGTACGCTAAGGTTACAACAAAAACGAGTAAGGTCGCTCCTATCAAAGGTTAGGCAGCCCAAGCCCAACGGTTTTAAAAGGGCTTAATTCAACAATCTCTTCTGTTTATTGCCCTTAAAATAGAGTAATATCTTGGTGCTAGTTTGATTCTAGTGTGCAAAAAATATCTAACAATAAGGTTGTAAAAATGAAGAAATTACTTTCTATCTCTGCGATTACTCTTATTCTCACTAGTTGTGCATCAATTCCACCTGATCCGCAAGCAGCTCGTATCATTGCTTCGCCTAATCCTGTACCTAAAGGATGCAAATATTTAGGTCAAGTGGTCGGTAACCAGGGTAATTTCTTTACCGGAGGATTTACTTCTAATCGTAACCTAGAAGAAGGTGCGATGAATGATCTTAAGAATAAAGCAGTGAAATTGGGTGCAAATTATATTCAACTTGTAACTAATCGAGCAGGAGTCACCGGATCAATGAGTGGTTCATTTGATCGTCACGGCGGTTTCATGAGTGGCGGTTCTCAGCAAACTAATGTAACTAATTTAGGTAATGCCTATCTTTGCCCGAAGAAATTAATTGGATTAGAATAATCTCATTGAGAGACCAGTATATTCCTGGATTCCCGCTAAAGCGGGAGTCCGTTTAATTAGTTTAGCTCCCCTCTATTTTTACTGCTAAAGCAGCTAATACTCGCGGTACCATCGAGTAAAAACTAGCGGTCATCACTAATTCAATCATTTCAGCTTGGCTAAAATGCTTTGCTGCCTCTGCATGGATATCGTCACTGACCTGGCCTTCTACTATCGCTTCCGTTAGGTCTAAGGCAGCTTTTTCTTTTGCGTTAAATGCCTTAGATGAACGCCACATAGCTAATTCAGCAATTTGATGTTCGTCGACTCCTGCGGTACTTGCCATCTTTCGGTGTTGATACCATTCGTAAGCCGAATTCTGTAACTGTGCAGTTCTCAAAATCATTAATTCTCTAAGCGGGCGTGCTGTCTTAGCTGAGAGTCGTATGCTATAGGCAAATTCTAACCAAGCATTTAACATTTCAGGTTGATTAGCTAAAATTCGATAAAGATTAATTGGTTTTCCACCAAGTTCTGTAATGCGTTCGGCAGTTAGCTCATTAATTTCTGCAAAGCTGTATCGATCAGTCATGCCCTACCTCAGCTGAATAGTTGTTTTTTCTAGAAAAATTATAGGAATATTACCCCTAGTGGAGTCAAGTGAAAGCGCTTTTTTCTTTTCTTTTTTTACTCATCGAATAAATTGGACAAGGTAAGATAAGACAACTAAACTTATATTGTGCGTTGCAGCATAAGGAGAGTGCCATGCAAAATAAAATGAAAGATAGTTATCAACGATTCCAAATGCCTATGCAGGAATTGATTCAGTTAAATATTAAGGCTGTGCAAAGTTTGACCTATATTAAGCCTCATGAATGGGCACGGTTACGACAGCCACAAGATTTTTTTGAAAAGCAAGTTAATGTTTTTATCGAAAATGGTCATAAAGCGCTTGATTATTTAGAAGAGGCTACAGAAATTTTAGAAAAAAATTGGTTCTCTGCTGCAGCAGAATTTCGAGAAAATGCTGAGCGGAACATGCGGGAAGCTAAATCAGCCATGAGCAAGAAATCAAAAACGACTAAGAGAAAAGCGAACTGATTCTTAGATCTTATTTAAGGAAACTAATATGAACATTGAACATAATAAATCCAAACCAAATCGACATCGTTCTCATCGAGACGAAATTACTGAGCAAGCTGATCATGTCTATCAAGAGGCTAAAAAATTAGGTGGTCAAATTTATGATGAAGGCAGAAATCAATTTGATCATTTACATGGAAATATAAAAGAGCATTCCGATAAAGTTGTGCAAAAGGTTCATGAAAGCCCTCTATCAGCTTTAGCGGTTGCTGCGGGAATTGGTTTTATCTTAGGCCGTCTATTGCGAAAATAACGTGAGTACTCATCTAACCTCGCAAAAAAATCGAGAGAGCTTAAGTTGAATTAGTTTCGACTTAATCTGACACACCACATGAAAAAGTGAGAGTTTCCGGTTTTGATAGAAGTGCGAACTTTAAATCAAAACAAAAGGAAAACTCTCATGTTAGATAATAACGTTAAAATCATTAAACACAAAGTTGGCCTGATTAACTTGGCAGAGGAATTGGGTAACGTCTCAAAAGCCTGTAAGGTAATGGGCTTGTCACGCGATACTTTTTATCGCTATAAATCAGCTGTAGAGGCCGGCGGTGTTGAAGCTCTATTCGATAGAACAAGAAGAAAACCAAATCATAAGAATCGTGTTGAAGAAGCGATTGAATTGGTGGTTAAGGATTATGCGGTAGAATATCCTGCTCATGGCCAATTAAGAACCATCAATGAATTGCGTAAAAAAGGTATTTTCGTTTCTCCCAGTGGTGTTCGAAGTGTTTGGTTGCGTCATCAATTAGCCAGTTTTAAAGACCGAAGACTAAGGCAAATTCACCGCAGACAAATGGTATTTGTGAACGATTCCACAAAACGATTTTACAGGAATTTTATCAAGTAACGTTCCGAAAGAAGATCTATGATGGGATTGACGAATTACAAAAAGATCTGGACGAATGGATTTATTCTTATAATAATGAACGCACTTATCAAGGCAAAATGTGCTGTGGACGAACTCCTATGCAAACATTGATTGATGGCAAACAAATCTGGAAGGAAAAATTTATAGACTAAATTTGACCTGACAGACACTTCTGAAAAACCGGCAACTGTCAGATCAAGTTTGAACTACTACAGATAATCTATCCTAATAATTAAAATAGCCATTTTTTAAATCGGTTTCAAAATCATTAGGCCAGTCACTACGGTATAACTCATATTGTTTTTTTATAGAATTCTTTTCTATGGTTATCCATACTTGGGCACCGACAATTTGGTTTGGGTCGTAACTTGAGCCATTCTTTATCGTTATTTTAAATTCATTATCAGAATACCCGTTCCTAAACAAAATGTTTCTAAAGTCTTCTTTTATTACATCCTCTTCACCATACATTATTTATTCCTTAAACTGTCACTTAAAATCATTATAGACTTTAATAGATAAATTTAGCGTAATAGGTAATCCCCCCATTTTTAACCGAAGTTAAAAATGGGGGGATTACCGTTATAAATTCCGGTAATTGGTCGTTTGAATTACAAAGAATTTTGTCCAAAATGAATTTGTTGTATCCACGTTATTCCCTATTAGAAAATGTTTTGCTACAATTAAAATCTATTAGATAAACTTATTTAAGTTAAAAAAAATATCTTTTTCCTATTTGGAGATCTAATGCAGTTAGATACGGTAACCCTACAATGCTTTTTGGCTGTCGCGGAAACCCAAAGTTTCACAAAGGCCGCGTCTCGTGTTGGCCGTACTCAATCGGCAATTAGCCAGCAAATTGCTAAACTTGAAAATTTAGTGGAAAAACAGCTAATTACACGAGGAAAAGAGCTGTCATTAACCCAAGATGGCGAGATTTTTTTAGGTTATGCCAAACGCATTTATGAACTCCATCGTGAATCGCTTGACCGCTTTAAAATGCCGGAACTGCAGGGCGAAATTTGCTTCGGCCTACCAGAAGACTTTGCATCAATGATGCTTTCGGATGTATTAGTCGAATTTTCAAGGCTTCACCCCAGGGTCATTCTCAATGTGGAGTGCGATTTAACACTCAATTTGATTGAACGGTTCCATCAGAACGAATTTGAATTGATATTGGTAAAAACCAATCAAAAAAACCAGTTAACTCAAGGAGTCAATGTATGGAATGAACCTGTTGAGTGGGTGGGAAAAAAAGAGCTTTTACCCGTTCTCAACGAAAACGTAGTCATTCCTCTAGTTCTTTCACCAATCCCTTGCGTTTATCGAGGGAATGTAATTGAGTCACTTAATAAACACCATTTAAAATGGCGCCTGGCATTCAGTAGCCCCAGTTATGCAGGCAAAATGGCAGCAGTTCGCGCGGGACTAGGCATTACAGCCATTCAACGCAGTATGATTCCTGATTACCTTGATAAACTAAACGATTGTTTTTTACCTTCTTTAAAAGATATTCATGTATCTTTGCTGAAAAGAGGGGAAGAAAATAAAGCAATTGACTCGCTAGAGTTTTTTATTATGGATAAATTAAAACATAAATAAATGACCTCAGAACGACAAAAATTTTAATAAGGATAAAATGAGTAACGCAATAGTTTGGTTCAGACTGGATTTAAGATTAGCTGACAACCCAGCTCTTTTTGAGGCATGCTCAAAACACAAAAAAGTGACTCCAGTCTTCATATTAGATGGAAAAAATAGTGTCCTCGGCGAGGCACAAGCTTGGTGGCTTCATCACAGCCTTGTGGCTTTAAAGGACTCGCTCGCCAATAAGCTAGGATTAAAATTAATTTTTCGCAAGGGAAATCCTCTCGACCATATTTTAAACTTAGTTAATAGTTTTTCGATAGACGCCGTTTATTGGAATCGCTGCTACGAACCAAGCAGTATTGACCGGGATAAAAAAATCAAAACAACACTGCAAAAAAGCGGTATTGATGCCTTAAGTTTTAATGCAAATTTATTAAATGAACCTTGGACTATAAGCAATAAAACTGGCGATTTTTTTAAAGTATTTACCCCTTATTGGAAAACTTGCCGGCAGGCTCTTGTTTCACAACCAGTCAAGGATCCCCCCCATCATGCTACTTCGATTGATGCAAGCAGTGATGAACTAGATGAATGGAACCTCCTTTCACCTCTCAATTGGGCCTCTCAATTTCCTGCCTTTTGGACGCCTGGTGAGGCCGGCGCCCAACAACGATTGAATGATTTTATCACTCATCATCTTCACTGTTATAAAAATAATCGCGACTTTCCCGCAAAACAAGCAACTTCTCACCTATCACCTCATTTACACTTTGGTGAAATCAGTCCTTGGGCTATTTTGAGAGCCGTTGAATACGCCAAACTCGATCCACATTGTGATTGGGCAGGAGCCGAACACTTTTTATCAGAACTCGGATGGCGTGAATTTTCATACTATCTTCTCTATCATTTCCCAAATCTACCTTGCAAGAATTTTAAAGCCGAATTTGATCATTTTCCTTGGAATAACGATGAATCACTACTAACAAAATGGCAAAAAGGGATGACCGGATATCCTCTAGTGGATGCCGGTATGAGAGAGCTATGGGCAACCGGTTACATGCATAATCGCGTGCGAATGATTGCAGCATCTTTTCTCACTAAAGGCTTATTTATTGATTGGCGATTGGGCGCTGATTGGTTTTTAGATACTTTAGTTGATGCTGATTTAGCGAACAATAGTGCCAGTTGGCAATGGGTAGCAGGTAGTGGCGCCGATGCGGCACCCTACTTTCGCATTTTTAATCCCGTACTGCAAAGCCAAAAATTTGATCCCGAAGGAGTCTATATACGCCGCTGGATTCCTGAACTTGCTTCCTTAAATAACGAGGAAATTCATGCACCTTGGGAATCCAAGAATGCAGCATCAATTTACAACAGCATCAACTATCCTGAGCCCATTATTAATCACAGCCAAGCACGCTCGCAAGCCCTGCAGTTTTACAGTCAATTAAAGACAAGGAATAGCCCATGAGTCCTTATTTTTTCATTTTTGGCTTTGGTTACACCGCTCAAGCTCTCGCACCCAAACTGATTCAGCAAGGCTTTAAGGTGGTGGGAACTTCTCGCACTCCCAATCAGCAAGAACGAAATAATTCAGACATCAAACTGATTGATTTTGACTGCCCCAGCATTGAGAACCACCTAGCCTTAGCGACACATCTGTTAATTTCTATTCCTCCAACCCCTACCCTGAGTGATATCGTATTAATTAAATACAGTGAATTAATTAAACAGCAAGCTCCTAACCTTAGATGGCTTGGCTATCTTTCATCAACAGGGGTTTATGGAAACCATGAAGGCAATTGGGTCACAGAGGATAGCGAATGCATTCCCCATACACCAACCGGAATTGCTCGCTTAAAAGCAGAGCATGCTTGGTTTTCATTTGCCCAACAACATCAATTGCCACTGCATGTCTTTAGACTATCAGGTATTTATGGACCGCGGAGAAACGTAATTGAACGCTTGATGCAAGGTAAAAATCAAACTGTTTTTAAAGAAAATCAGGTATTTTGTCGAGTCCACCTGGATGACATTGTTACTACTCTTCTTGCTTCAATTCAATTACCTAAACCTTTATCAATTTATAATGTTTCTGACGATGAACCTGCGCCTGCGCATGTGGTTGACCGCTACGCAACCAACCTCCTTCATCGAGAGCCTCTCCCTTTGATTCCTTTTTTAGAAGCCCGTTTATCTCCCATGGAACAAGAGTTTTATACCAATAACCGTCGAGTTTCTAATTTAAAAATCAAAAAAGAGTTAGGGGTTGTTTTAAAATACCCCTCTTACAGAGAAGGATTAACCCAAATTTGGAGAAATGATTTTGCCCCCCAATAAACTAATGAAATTAATATTCTGGGTTGTGCTTTTTGAAAGCATAGGCTTTTTACTGAGTTTAATAACTCAGGCGAATATTTATCCTTGGTACCAGCATCTTAATAAATCGTCCCTCACTCCGCCTGGATTTATTTTTTCAATTGTTTGGACCTTATTGTATGCACTTCTTGCAGTCATTGCTTGGATTTTATCAGACCATAGTAAAGCGTCTTCTAAAAAAGTTACTGTGCTTTTCGCATTACAGATGCTGATGAATTGGATTTGGACACCCCTGTTTTTTGGGCTGCACTGGTTAATGCTAAGTTCAGTCTGGCTTATTAGCTTAACCTGCTTAAATGTAATCTTAATCATCGAGGCTAAAAAAACACACCAAACAATCGTTTGGTTATTAATTCCTTATCTACTTTGGTTGATGTTTGCCTCCTATCTCAATGTGGTTATTGCTTTAATGAATTAAAGGAAGCAAACCTACTAATTGCAGAAGCTTTTGGGTTGATTGCTAAGTAAATATCTTAATGATTTGGAAGCATAAATTTAAATACCAAAAAAAGGATGTCTAAAGTAGCAAGAAGAATAATTGCTGTAAAAGTTAAGATCATTCCACGCACTCTAAATTTGAAATGCTTCTTATTAAAAATAAATGCATAAGCATGAAAAAGTCTTCCTAATATAAGAATACAAGCCAGAATACTCAGAATTATCAAATTCACTTGATTTGCTTCCGCGCAAAGCATCAATATTAGAGATAGTGGAACATACTCAGCAAAATTTGCTTGCGCTCTTATTATCCTTTCTAAGTGCTCATTTCCCCCTGAACCCATTGAGACTCTGTATTGATGCCGAAGCTTTATAATTTTCATAGAAATAATTATATAGAGGAATGATAACAAAGAAGCTGTAAGCATAGTAATTGGATACATTTTTTCCCTTTTATTCAAACTAATTTTTTTCTATCATGAATGCACTATTTTTTATCTCTGAATACAACTTATAATTTATTGAGTATATTTGTATTGAGAGGACATAATCCATTTTGAAAACGGATACAATATTTCTTATATCTGTCCATTGAGCAACTAAATAGTGCTCTACTCTACAAGTAAATCTGGAACGCTTATTTACCTGTAAATCTCTCGGAAAACATGGCCTTTACAAGATGTCTCTATTAAAATAAATTAACAACAAAACGGTTAAAAAGGAATTATTTTTGAAAAAAAGGATCGCTGTGATTGGCTCGGGGATATCTGGTTTAATGAGTTCTTATATTTTAAGCGAAGACCATGATGTTTCATTATTTGAAGCAAACAATTATCTTGGCGGCCATACACATACTATCTCTGTGGAAACGGCAGAGTCAGTCTACTCGATCGATACAGGCTTTATCGTTTTTAACAAAAGAACATACCCCAACTTTTGCAAATTGCTCGAAAAGTTAAATGTACCAATCCAATCCAGTGAAATGAGTTTTAGTTATCGTTCTGATAAGCGGGGACTCGAATACAATGGACATAATTTAAATACACTTTTTTCAGATCGCCGAAACCTGATTAAATTAGACTTTTATCACTTAATCAAAGACATTCTTTTATTTAATTATCATGCAAAAAAATTTTTAGCCCGAAATAACGGTCTTGAAATAACCATGACCGACTTCATCAGAGTAAACAAGTACTCGGAACAATTTAGAGACTGTTATCTTGTTCCAATGATGGCTGCAATTTGGTCTAAAAATAAAGAGGATACTCTAAACTGCTCGGCTTCCTTTATATTACAATTTTATAATAATCATGGACTTCTTGATTTGTTCAACCGACCTACGTGGAAAGTGATTAAGCAAGGTTCGAAAATTTATGTCAACCCGATGCTTAAAAAGCTCAAAGATCAAATCTACTTAAATTCCAAAGTAGAAAGAATAAAACGAGAACATAATAAAATTAAGATAGTAGTTAATTCTCAAGAGCAGGTTTTTGATGCTGTCGTATGCGCAACTCACAGCGATCAAGCATTAACTATGCTCGAAAAACCTACTCCTCAAGAAATCCAGATTTTGTCGGCAATAAAATATACTGAGAATGAGGTGATACTTCATAGGGATAGAAATATAATGCCAAAAAATAAAAAAGCTTGGGCAAGTTGGAATTACCTTGATATTCAAAGTACAGCACCGACAATTACTTACTATATGAATCGATTGCAGTCAATTCATTCTAACCAGGATTTTTTTGTATCGGTTAATCTTGTAAATGAAATTGCTGAAAATCAAATCATCCAATCATTTAAATATGCGCATCCCTGTTTGAATGTATCTGCTTTAAAAGCTCAAAAGCAAATTAATTTAATTAATGGGATGAATAATACTTACTATGCTGGGAGTTATTGGGGTTATGGATTTCATGAAGATGGCGTCAATAGTGCGATAAATACCTGTAAGCTGTTGAGAACCTAGATGATGAACCATCTCATTTTTACCGGTCATGTACGACACCGCCGCTTTTTTCCAAAACGGCATCAGTTTTCATATGGATTATTTATGTTTTGCTTTGATCTGGCCGCCATAAATACCACTTTTAGAGACATAAAGCACGTTTCCCTAGAGAAGTTTAATTGGTTTTCATTTAGACAAAAAAATTATCTTTGTGAGTCCTCTGTTCCTCTTGATGAATATGCCCGCCAATTGGTTATGAATCGGTACAGTACTTACCCAAAGGGCAAAATCTATTTATTAACCCAACTTAGTTGTCTAGGGTATTGCTTTAACCCGATCAGTCTTTATTTTATCTTCGATGAAGCGAATCAAACTTTAGAGTATTTAATTTTGGAAGTCACCAATACCCCCTGGGGGGAACGGCATAATTATGTTCTTAAGCATTCGGCTAAACATAAAAATGAAATCTATACTTATCAGTTTCAAAAAGAACTGCATGTATCCCCCTTCATGTCCATGAATTATACTTATCAACTGAATTTAAAAGTAAATTCACAAAAAATATTGGTTCATATGGAAAATTATTGTGAGGGAAAAAAAGATTTTGATGCAACATTAACTTTAAGAGCTCAAGAACAGTCATCAATGAAATCAATCTTCCGACACTACCCTCTGATAACTTATAAAATGGCAACGGCGATTTATTGGCAAGCATTAAAATTATGGATTAAAGGGATTCCATTTCATGCTCATCCAAACTAAAACAAAGGGATATAGAATGGATCAAAATAATTATTTATCCAGTCTGGGTGTAAAGTTCTACAAAAAAATTTTTTTCAATTTATTAAATAGCATTTCTCATGGAACTATCAAAGTTTATGATCATGGGAGCAGCTATGTATTTGGTCATGAACAAGAAAAAAATGATTTAATAGTTACCATCACTATAAACAATCCCGGCACTTATAGAGCAATCGTGCTAGGAGGCTCAGTTGGTGCTGGAAAAAGCTACATTGATGGAGATTGGGATACTGACAATCTCCAAAATTTAATCACGATTTTTATTAAAAATGACTCAATCTTCGAGAATATTGAAAGTCCCATAGCTCGCTTTTTTAGTTTAATAAGAACAATAAGTTATAAATTAAAAATTAACTCGATTCGTCGCGCTAAAAAAAATATTTTAGCCCATTACGATTTAGGAAATGATTTCTTTAAATTAATCCTTGACCCTTTAATGATGTATTCATGTGCTCTTTATAAGCCCTCGGACATCAGTTTAGAGGAGGCTTCAAAAAAAAAATTACATGCTATTTGTAGCGCCTTGCAACTAAAATCCAGTGATCATCTCTTGGAAATAGGCGCAGGTTGGGGTGCATTAGCATGTTATGCAGCGCAAGAATATGGGTGTAGGGTCACCACCACGACCATTTCAGAAAAACAATACCTCTATGTTCAAGAAAAAATCAATCAATTAGGCTTAAACCATCAGATTAACTTATTAAAAGATGATTACAGAAAGCTTTCCGGACAATATGACAAAGTAGTTTCTATCGAGATGATTGAGGCTGTTGGACACAGGTATTTGGATACTTTTTTCCGCCAATGCCATCAACTACTTAAACCTGAAGGTTTATTTTTCTTACAGGCGATTGTAATTAATGATCAAGCCTATGAAGCGGCAAAAGATGAGGTCGATTTTATCAAGAAATATATTTTCCCTGGTGGCTGCTTGCCCTCTGTGCTTTCCATAAATAAATCCATTGCGAAACAAACAACACTGAAATTGTTGTCATTTGAAGACATAGGCCAACATTATGTTTTTACTTTGAATGATTGGCACAAAAAATTAATAGTAAACAAACAGGAAGTTCTTGCACTAGGATTTACTGAGTCTTTTATCCGAACCTGGGAATTCTATTTTTGTTATTGTGCTGCAGGTTTTCAGACCTATTATATCAGCAATATCCATGCCTTATGGCAAAAGAGACGATGAATACCTTACATTATATAACTCATGCGATTGCTTACTATGTAGCCTGGTTTGCATGCATCACACTAGCTGCCCGCGGCCATGCATGGATAAGCTCTCTTATCGTCATAGCCTGTGTTCTGTTGCAATTATACTGGCAATATCATACAGGAAGAACCCTACGAGGGCTGGGGCTTTTATTAGCGATTATCGTCTCTATCAGTACTCTAATCGATAGTGCCCTTGTTTATAAGGGAATCGTTATTTATTCAGCAAACCCTTTTTCACCCTATTTTACTTCTCCTTGGATGATAACAATATGGGTCAGTTTTACGGTTGTTTTATATGCGACATTAAATAGCCTATTTGATCGCCTGCTTTTGCTTGGATTTTTGTCCTGTGCGGGCTTTGCCGTTGCATTTCGCATTGGAGGAAGCCTGGGTGCTGCTTTTTTTCCTCATGGCAGCAATATCACCTCCCTTTTTATCGGGATAATTTGGTCTATCACATTGCCATTTTGTGTGTATTGTTATCAAAAGATAAAGGATAATAACTAATGTACTCCATCAGCGTAGTAGTAATTTATCTTTGTTTACAAATGAGTATTATGTGGGGATTATATCGTATTCTAAAAAACCCTTCCGTTGTTGATGTTTCCTGGTCCTTGGGCTTAATGGTTTCAGGCTTGATTTATTTAAGTTTAGCCCCCTTTAATTTTCGTACTCTGATTATTAGTTTTCTTCTCATTCTGTGGGCTTTACGCCTTGCATTCTATCTCGGTTACACACGAATCAGAAAAGGACATGTTGACAAGCGTTATGTCGAACTCAGTACCAATTGGAAAATAAATCCCTCCCTTGGTTTTTTTATTAACTTTCAACTTCAAGGACTTTTAATCCTAATTATTTCAAGTGTATTTTTTCTGATTGGCAAATCAGGAAGAACTCATATTAGCTTGCTAGATTGCCTAGCATTTTGCATTATTGTAGCTGCAATCACCGGAGAGACATTGGCTGATTTGCAGCTACAACGCTTTAAGAAGCAACACCGAAAAGAGGTATGTAACGTAGGCTTATGGCGCTATTCACGCCATCCGAATTATTTTTTTGATTGGCTATGTTGGATGGGATTCGCATTATTGGCGGTGCAATCCAAAATGGGGGGCTTAGGTTTCCTTTCACCGTTGATGCTTTATATTATTTTTAACCACATGACAGGCCCACTGACAGAGAAAGGATCAGTGCAATCAAGAGGAAAAAAATACATCCAATATCAAAAGGAAACTTCGATGTTTTTCCCCTTGCCTAAGAAAAAAATCGATTCTGAATAAAAACTGCAAATAAACTACTCAGTCCACATAAGACCATCCCCCAAATAAAATCAATTAGGGTTATCCTCAAAGGCCAGCTTGCAAAAAGTGAATAATTAGTAAAATCATAAATCCCATAAGTCACAAGACCGAGCACTACCCCTCCGCCTAAAGCCAGCATGTAATTGCCATTTGCATTGGGAAGGACAAAATAAAGAATACCTAATGTGATACATACATAAACTACTGCTGCAGCCCACCAAATAGGAGCCATGCCCTCCCCTGATTTCCGTAGCAACGTACCAATGTTATGTGCATAAATATTTTTGGCAATAAGACCTAACCAAATCATATCCAATACAAAGACAAAAATTATCGTTAAGAAAAAAAGGCCCGCAAGTTTCATGATAGTTCTCCATAAATATCAACAACTAATTTTCGGTTAAGGCCTACCCTAATAAAGGCTGAAAAAAAAGAATTCGACTAATGACTACTATCTTTAGTTTGTTTAGCCTTTGAATAAAGAGGGATATAATCAAAAGGTTGGGGCCAGCTCGAGGAACCACATTCATCGTAGGTATTATCAACACAGAGATAAAATTCATTTGCCCCGTATTCAGCTGCTCTAGAAATAGCTTCGTCAACGGTATGGAAATGACATAGTTCTTTTCCTTTATGAATAAATTCATCGGAGTCTTTGGCTATGATTTCAACTATGTATTCATAAAGTTCAATTCGCGAGTAAATTAAAGCGATTGATTTAGAACTACTCTTAACTTTATTGATTAAATTTTCTCGATTTGGGTTTGTCATGATTTTCTAATCCTTATGAAACTACATTGGTATAATTATAGTTGCAATTTTGCAATAAATTCATAACAGATCATTAGCCATCATTTGACCATTCATTTGAGACCATAGACTACTTATTTGCTTATTAACACTTGAAGTCAAGAACACTCTCATTCATATTAGACTTTCACTCTATTAAGGTGCACAAATATGGCTCGGTATTTAATTATTGCGGCAAGTAGTGCAATTGGTCAGTCAGTGGTTGAACTTCTAAAAGCCCAAGGAAATGAAGTTCTGACTACAGCGCAAAGCAAAGACAAAATAACCCCGGATTATATCCTAGATGCAGCTGATTTTAGCGCTGTCGATAAGGTTTTTGAGCAGGCCGGCTCCCTTGACGGAGTCGTTAATTGCGCAGGTTCTCTATTTCTTAAAAGTGCCCATATGACAAGTTTTGAAGAATTTCAAAAGACGATCAATGCTTCTTTGACCACGTCGTTTGCGATTGTTCGTGCTGCAGGAAAGAGAATGAGTCATGGAGGTTCCGTGGTTCTTATTGCCTCCGCAGCAGCCTTAACAGGATTGGCTAATCACGAGGCGATTGCTGCTGCTAAAGCAGGGGTTATTGGTTTAGCACAAGCGGCAGCGGCGACTTATGCCTCTTCTAATTTACGTATCAACGTAGTAGCACCGGGAATGGTTAAAACGCCTTTGACTGATTCCTTACTTAAAAATCAATTGGTTGCTAAAGCATCTACTGCTCTCCATGCTTTGGGGCGAATTGGTGAGCCATCGGATATAGCACGGGCTATCTTATTTTTTCTTAATCCTGAGAACAATTGGATAACAGGACAAGTGCTTTCAGTGGATGGTGGCTTAAGCTCTGTTCGCCCTAAGCTTAAAGTATAATTTATTTTCTTTTTGGACGTGCCATGACGAAATTGTGTTTTCTTTTGGGCGACCAACTCAGTGAGTCACTTTCCTCGCTGAAAGCAATCGATAAACACGAGGATGTCGTTTTTCTTTGCGAAGTGAGGGAAGAAGCCACCTATGTTGCACATCATCCTAAAAAAATTGCTTTTCTATTTTCTGCGATGCGTCATTTTGCAAAACGATTAAAAGGACTTGGCTATCGAGTACGCTATACAAAATACAATGATGTTGATAACGCCCATTGCTTTGAGAAGGAACTCTGTCGGGCCATACATGAAGAAAAAATTTCAGAGGTACATGTCACTTACCCTGGTGAGTGGCGTGTTCTACAAAAAATGGTCACATTAAAACAAGAACTATTGATACCTCTTTTTATTCATGAAGACACTCGGTTTTTATCCTCCCTTGACGAGTTTAAATATTGGGCAAAAGATAGAAAGCAATTGCGCATGGAGTATTTTTACCGAATGATGCGTCAGAAGCATTCTATTCTCATGGAGAACCAAAATAAGCCAGTAGGAGGGTCTTGGAACTATGATAAGCAAAATCGAAAAAATGCAAATCATATTGAAACCTTTCCTAGTCGTTTAGTACATCCCCTAGATGAGGTGACCTCAGAGGTTTTAAGCTTGGTGGAAAAGGAGTTTTCCAATCACTTTGGCGAATTGCAGCCGTTTAATTTTGCAGTGACTCGTGATCAAGCTCTTTGTGAAGCCAATTACTTTATAGGGCATTGTTTAGTGTATTTTGGTGATTACCAAGACGCCATGCGCTCCAATGAAGTCAATTTATATCATTCGAAATTATCTTTTTACTTGAATGCAGGACTTTTACTGCCTTTGGAATTATGCCGCATGGCAGAAGAGGCTTTTAAACAAAAACGAGCGCCCTTGAATGCTGTCGAAGGCTTTATTCGTCAAATTTTAGGATGGCGTGAGTATGTACGTGGCATCTACTGGCTTTTCATGCCTGAATATGGAAACAGAAATTATTTTAACGCATCTAAGCCTTTACCCTCGCTCTTTTGGGGGAAAGATACGCAGATGTTTTGTGTGAAAGAAGTAGTGCAACAGACGCAAACCGAAGCTTATTCTCATCATATTCAACGTTTAATGATTACCGGGAATTTTGCGCTTTTGGCAGGCCTTGATCCCAAAGAAGTTTGTGAGTGGTATTTAGCTGTGTATGCTGATGCCTACGAATGGGTGGAGTTGCCAAATACACTGGGGATGGCCCTGTATGCCGATGGCGGGTTGATGGCGAGTAAGCCATACACTGCCAGTGGAAAATACATTCAAAAAATGAGCAATTTTTGTAAGTCATGTCGTTATAATCCAAGTGATCTGATAGGTGAAAATGCCTGTCCCTTTAATTCCCTGTATTGGAATTTTATTGGTCAACACCAGCACAGGCTTAAAAACAATCCGCGTCTTCATTATGCTTACTTGAATTGGGATAAAATGGATCAGGAAAAGAAAAAAGCAATTTTCGTTAAGGCAACTCAAGTGCTCGCTGCATTAGATGCTGGAGAACTGTAAAAAGCAATCTGAAATGAAATTAACATAGAACAAAACTAGACTCACCCACCCTTAGTTGTATAAAAATGACTTAAATATTGAGTTTTTAAAGAGCACATTGATATAAAATATGCTAATCTTAATCGATTGGTTGATGTGTTTGAGGCCTTTATGCTAGTAGAAATCCTGTCTCGCATCCAATTTGGTTTTAGTATTGGTTTTCATATTTTATTTCCCACTTTAAATTTAGGGCTTGCCGTATTTCTTGTCATTATGGAAGCAACCTGGTTGAAAACAAAAAATCCAATTTATCTGCAAATCTGCAAGCTTTGGACTAAAGTTTTTGCTTTGACTTTTGGAATGGGAGTCGTGTCTGGAATCGTTTTAGCTTACCAAATCGGCACTAATTTTGGACCATTTATCACTCAATTTGGAAATGTCTTAGGCGCTTTATTTGCTTACGAAACTTTAACTGCTTTTTTTCTTGAGGCTGGTTTTTTAGGCGTAATGCTCTTCGGTTGGAAAAGAGTTCCACCAAAACTCCATTTTATTGCTACACTTCTGGTGGCCCTTGGTACGACAGTATCTGCATTTTGGATCATAGCAGCGAATTCGTGGATGCAAACTCCTAGTGGTTATCAGTTGATTGATGGCAAATACATCGTCGATAACTGGTGGGCCGTAGTGTTTAATCCAAGTTTCATTCCGCGTTTTATTCACATGCTATTAGCTTCTTATGTGACCACCAGTTTTGTCATTATGGCAGTTTCTGGATATTATTTACTAAGAGAAAAGTGTTATGTTATTGCCAAAAAGACCTTATCGTTCAGTGTATGGGCGGCGCTGATTTTAGTTCCTTTGCAAATAGGTGTTGGGGATGTAGTAGGGATTAATGTGCATCATTACCAACCTTTAAAAACAGCAGCCATCGAAGGGCTTTGGCACACGCAAAAAGGCGCTCCCCTTGTGTTATTTGCCATTCCATCGCAAGAAAAGCAAAAAAACTTTTATGAAATTGCAGTGCCAAAACTAGCAAGCCTCATTAATACTCATCAGTGGAATGGCGAACTCGTAGGTTTAAGTTCGGTACCGGCAGTTGAGCAACCACGCATGCTTCCTGTATTTTTTTCATTTCGTATTATGGTTGGCATAGGAATTCTGATGCTGTTTACCGCTATCGTAGGGACGTTGTTATATTTGAAAGGCACACTTTTTAAACATCACTGGTTTCATCGTTGGTGTCTTGCAATGGCTCCATTAGGATTCGTTGCAAGTATTTCAGGATGGTTAACTGCTGAAATTGGCCGACAACCTTGGGTTGTCTATTATCTTTTAAAGACTAAAGAAGCAGTATCACCAATAGGCTTTGAAGAGGTGGGGATTTCTTTCACGTTGCTTATTATTGCTTATGGCGTTGTTTTTGGATTTTATCTCTATTATTTACTTAAGCTAATCGCCTATGGACCCAAAAAATTGGCAGAAGATGAAATCGAGCATCATGCATTCCAGTACATGACCGACATTCCCGAAGAGAAGAAATAATGAGCTGGCTCACGCTTATTCAGTCTGACCTTAAGTTTGAGCCCAGGATCTTATCTTAACAAATTATAACTTGGCTTTTTGAATGACTTTTTTAAAAGAGTTAGTCTGGCTAGTGTATACGTTTTTTTTTAATCAATAAAACCAAAATTAAGGATTACGCGGTCTAAGCACCTTCGAAGTTTAATACAAAGAAAATTCACTGCCATTATCCATTTCTTTTTTGTTATCGCTTGAATTTTCAGCAGTTGATGGAGAAAAAAGGCTGTGCTCAAGTAAACTGGAGTGAACAGGCTCATAAAATCCCCTATGCGAATTCATGGCTGAATTTTCAAAAGAGGTCAGATTTTGCCCTTTCTCAGCTTGTCCATTGGGCAGGTCGAATTCTTTCAATATTTCTATTAACTCTTCTTCCTCTTCTAAATTATTACCTGCTACGGCGTCTGAATCGGTTTGTTTTAGGTAATTTTCACCCTGAAGTATTTCTAATAATTCTTCTCTCTCTTCAGAGTTATTCTCTGAGATCAATTCTAAATTATTTTGCTTTAAAGAATTTTCACTCTCAAAAAATCCAATATGATTCCCTTGAGTCGAGTAGATTGAGCCTTGCGGCTTAGGCATTTGACTGAATAAGCTCCCCCAAGGAATATTTTCTTGTGTTGATTGATAAAATTTAATAGGTTTATCTCTAACTTCTTGTTGTGCTAAAACACCAGACGCTTGTACAGGTAACTCCTCCCCTACTTTTATTCGTTTTATTTTGCGCTTTTTTTCTGTGTAGGATCTGTAAGCTGCATTTTCTTGCTTCCTGTTCGCTTCAATTTCAGCTTGACTCAGTGTCGCTTTAACCCGGTCATATGTCTCATTATAGCCTTCTTGGTAGGCCGGAGGCTTTTTATTAAAATATTCTCTTTTTTGGTAGCCCAATCTAGCTGCTCTTCTTCCGGCATCTACACCCCGACGATACTGTTCCCTGTCTTCCGGGATGGGAAATCGCCTAAATAGATTCTGTTTTTTACTAGTTCTTTCTTTGGGGGCTTTATTTCTTTTCAAATCTATTCTCTCTTAATAATTACTTTGCAAACCTCCAATTATAAAAAATGAAGATTAAGAAAGTATTAATTTTATTCTCTTTTGATTGAATCAGCTCTGCACAGGACAATTTTTATGAAGAAGATGAATACATAAGAAATAACTCACTGATTTTAAAATAATTTCATATAATTCTTTTCGCCAAAAAAGAGGATTATATGAATAAAATCAGCGAGTTGAAGAGCATATTAGGTGAAAATCTTCCTTGGAACAAGGCAAGGTTAGATTGTTTTGTAAAAATGTTACTCGCTTTATTTGTAGTTCGGACAGTCAATTTAAGCGAAATAGCCGTAGCGTTTTCTTCTAAAGCAGAATTGAGTTCTCGCTATAAACGACTTCAACGGTTTTTCGCACAATTTAAAATTGATTATACGATTTTTGCACGATTAATCTTTAAATTGTTTTTCTCGAACACACAAAAAATTTATTTAACAATAGATAGAACCAATTGGTATTGGGGCAAACAAAAAATTAATATTTTTATGTTAGGGGTTGCGTATGAAGGGATTTCTATTCCTTTGTTTTGGAGTTGCCTTCCTAAAGCAGGAAGCTCGAATATAAAAGAACAAAAAGCGTTGATAAATCGCTTTTTAAAATGCTTTGGTTCCTCCCAAATCATAGGCCTATTAGGTGATCGTGAATATGGAAGTGGCGGTCTATTTAACTGGTTGAATAAAAATAATATTCCTTTTTATATTAGGATTAAAGAAGGCTCAATGGTCCATATAAAGAAGAAAAAATTATTCACTGTCAAGAAAATTTTCAGAGAATTAAACCCTAAAGAACATAGAGTATTTGATATGGCAGTGGAACTATTTGGACAACGGGTTTTCATTGCAGGTTCACGCTCAGAAAAAGGTGAATTAATGATTGTTGCAACTAATCGACTTCCCAAAAATGCAATCTCCATCTATCTTAGACGATGGGAAATAGAATGTCTTTTCCATGCTTTAAAAGGACGAGGATTTCGCTTTGAAGAAACACATATGACAACCTTAGAGCGAGTCGAAAAATTAATGGCCTTATTAGCACTTGGAATGTGTTGGGCACATAAAATAGGCGAATGGAAAGCGCGTAAAAAATCCATTAAAATTAACCGCCATCGTGAGAGTAATCGTCCTCAAAATTCTTTCTTTCGTTATGGCCTCGATTTCATTCGTGATTTACTTATCAATCCTTGTAATAAAATATCTCAATTTAGAGTATGTATATCCGAATTGTTTAGCTTTAATGCGCAACAGGGGCCTGTCTCATAAAAATTGTCCTGTGCAGAGTTGAATCAGCCCGATTTCATTGAGGCTTAAAATCCAATCACCCTTTTCAAATAGCTTCCTGCGGAGATGGGATATTTATATTAACCTTAAGCTTTTCTTAAGGGAAAAAGGATAAAATATGCCTCATTGCGTATTTTTCGAGTAGACAAATTGCAAACCAAAATTGAACAGATATGTTTAGAAAGAAATTTAAGCCCTCTCGTATTTAATAACCCTGAAAAATTAACAGCGGCTAGCGTTGCAGATCTTACCGATTGGGCCTATGAACATATTTACTCTATTCCTTATGTGCATAAAAGTCCAAACGAGGAACATCACGGAATAGCTCGTTTTTCTCATGGAATTCAGCATGTTAGCCGCGTTGCTCTTTACATTCCTGTATTAGCTAATTTATTTGCCCGATATAACAAAGAAATAATCGATGAAGATGATCTTTATTTACTGCAAATTGCAGCCCTCTTCCATGATTCAGCACGAAAACATGACGGTAGGGATTGCTGGGATAAAGAAAGTGCCACTTTGTTATTTGCTTTTCTGGTAAATCGTTTGGGGATTAAGGAACAAAAAGCAAAACAAATAGCTGAAGCAGTTGCTAATAAAGATGCCGAAGAAAACAATCCTTATTTTGAATTGAATATTGAGACGGGAGAATGGTTAGAATCACAGGCTAGACCGAAGAATATTTATCAAAACTTAATCCATGATGCGGATTGCCTGGATATTATCCGTGCCCGAAATGTTTTTGATGCTGCTTACCTTGATTTTTATAAAAAAATTGCAAAAGAAAATGATATGGCTTTTGAGGAAATGGCCACGCTTATTAATGAAGTTCGTAGTTTAATCGCTCTGCAGGGCGATGCCAGGGCAAAAACGTATCCACTTATCAAAAAGCAATTGGAAGGGCCAGGCATTTTTAACAAAAATAAGGCTATGATAAATAGAAAATACCCTTCATTCCCACTGCTGCAAAAATTGCATACTCATTTACTCGACAAGGAAGAATTATCATCGCTTAAGTTTTATATGGATAAGTGCTTTGATGAAAATGCCGGTTTAACTGAAGAAAATTTATCCGCTGCCCTCAACGAAGGCAAACTGCTGATAAGGGGAATTGGAGCGCCTTCAACTAAGTTGGATGAACGAAAAGGAACCTATGCTGAACAAGAGATATACAAGACACTAAGACGGCCAACAGTCTCAACAAGAGCTAATAATCCTGCTAAGCGCCTTGAAAAAAATGGCAATCCTAATCGTTCTACAATCTTGCTTATTCGTGGCGGTAATGTCTATGCCAGCACTGGATTTTTAATACTTAATCCAACACTGGAAGCGATGACCAGTATTTCGAATAGAGATAGTGATTCAGGACGCGGAAAGAAGAAAAATTTTATTTATAAAACTATGTCCACAACAGAAAAAGAAAATAAAATTAAACAGTTAGTTAGAAAACAAAAAATGGGGGGTGAAGCACCTCATGGTAGTGCCCTTCTCGCCTATAACGAAATAACTTATAAAATCACAGAAGTCGATGCCATTTATTTTACCCGTGATCCTGTACTCTATAACGATATGAGTGAATTTATTGATCAGCCGGATAGAGCTATTTTAGAAGCGATTTATTTACAACAAGCTTATTTCAAGCAAACTGGCAAAACATTACCTATCTATGAATATTCAGGTCAACATCATTTTTGTAAACAAGCACCTCATTATACGGAAGATGACATTTTTCATTTATGGGTAGATCTAGCTCGACGCTATTTATCTGAACATATCGATGAATGCTATGCAATTCCTGATGGCACGGTATGTCTTTTATACGGAAAAACACGTGCTAAAGTTCCACCTTATGGTGATATTCAATCCTTAGATCAATATTATTCAGAAGACTTAAAAAATAAAATTAGATTAGCAATAGAAAAGGAGAAAACTAAAAATTTTAAGGAGTCAATTGAGAAAGACATTCAGCTCATCAGGAACGGGGAAAAAAGGATTTTGGAAAGAAAATTTGGAGAAAAGCCTATCACATTTCTAAGACTCGTTAATATTCCCGGAATGGCGAATTGTGTTAAACAAGAAATCCATCAGCAATTAAATGATTATCTGTCTCAGCAATTTCTAGAAGATAAAAAAGATTTTGATATTGTCGATTTTTACCTTAATCAATATAAATCGCTAGAAGCAACAGAAGAAGGATTATACGATAATATTCCTGTCCTTAAAGCTTATTTTCTTGCCCAGTTGACGGATCATCAAGATACCATCACGGTAATCGATAAATTTATCCATGAAAAAACAAGAGATTTGTTTAAAACACTTAAAGAGCTTTCTCAAAGCGATGATCCTCAGGCCTATGCAAATTTTTATAGTAACACCAGGAAAATGCATCAAATAAAATACTTAATAGTTTTTTTAATTTGTACGCAACAAGATGCTTATGTTGCAAAAATTCAACAAGAATTAAGTAAAATGCCTATTACAAGAGAAATACTAGCTTCTTTTAAGGAGGTTCATGAATTTCACAGATCTCGTCGTCAATTAGATCAATTAGGCCTACTCAATAGCAGCCATATAGATTTCATGCGCGATATTGAAAATCATCACAAAAAAGATTACCGGTATTGGCCTAGAGAGGTTGATGATAAAGGAAATGAGCATATAAAACCACCAGCTAATTCAACCTGGAAGCCTGCAGAAAAGCATGATTTGTTTCAGAAAGGCGCTCCTTTTATGAGTGATAATCTTTATAGCAATAAACAGAACTTCCTCACTTATGCCTTTTTATTAAGAGAAAAAAATAAGGCATTTATAGCTATTAGGAAAGAAACATTTATTGATACAACACCCGCCCACGATGCTGCATCATCAGAAGAATTATTGCATGATACATGCACTACTAACGATACTGCCTTATTAGAAGACCCATCGCAAGAAATTGTTGCTAAGAGAAAGCCTATCACTCAATCGAACTCTAACCTTGCTACTTCATCTAGCTCATCTACTTCCAGCGCAAATCAAAAACTAATCGCGCAAGACTTTGGGCTTGTAAGGATTTGTAGACTATTTGAAACTAGTTTAGGTGGGGTAGAATTTTTTTCTTCTGTGGCTCTAGTTTTTGATAATGAAGATAACGCACTTTCTTTCAGAAAGTCACTATGGAATAAATGCGAGCAAGAAAAAATCGATTCAATTAATGTTGTCTACTCTAATTTCAATAAACTACTCTATCCAACACAATGCATTTTTAAAGTTGTTGTGTGCGCGAATAGCGATATCGACTTTCAGATAAGAAAAAATGAGCTTAATTCTGGCGATATTCTACTTAAAGAATTGGAAACCATAGTCGATCTAACAGGCGTTCCCCAACACGATACCGATTATTATGGACGAATGAAAAACCAAGCTACAACTGTGAGCGATAATTTAATTAAATTTTCAATACTTTACCAAGAACCAGTTCTTATAAAAGCTGATATTTCTGCTCCATCTCCTGCAGAAACTTTGCCTTAACTCAACTTAAATCCAAAGGCAGCTTCCATAACGATCATTTTGACGAAGGTTTTCAAGCTGTGACAATGCCAAACATCATTGGCCTAAGCCTTTGCAGCTTCAAGAAGTTTGCCCGATGTTATTCACGGTCTAAAATTCGTTAATGATATTAACAAAAATAATTCGGTCAATGAGGTGCAAGCCGCCTAATTTTTTTTTGACCATATACAATTTCTGAACGTAGCCAATTTCAAGAAAATATCACTCCAACACCAGCATGAATTAATTCCCTTCAGGAATCAGGTCTAGAGAAATTTTCGTTGTACAAAAATTGTATTATTTATTTATAATTAAGTTTTCTTGGTAAGGAGAAGAGCAATGACCAATATTCTTTTTAATGCAATCGATAACAACGATTTAGATACAATCAGAAAAATAAAGGATGAAAAGCTAGTCAACGTTAATGCAGTAAGTGAAGGAGGATTTACAGCCTTAGGGCTAGCTTTTTCTTTGCAGAATGATGAGGCAGTTAAATTATTACTTGATTTTGAAGGGATAGATGTAAATCAACCGACTTATTTTATTGATAAAGATAGGGGATTAAATCGTGCGAGACCGCTATTCATTAGTGTAATGAATGATAAACCAGAGCTATTGGAAGCCTTACTAGAAAAAAATGCTGACCCTAATTTAGCGAACCATAACAAATTAACCCCTTTGATGTATGCTTTTTTCATGAATCGTACTGAATGCGCATCACGCTTATTAAAGAAAAGCAATTTTGGGCTTAAAGATAAATACGGGCTTACATTTATCGATTATGATATTGCCCGTCAAGCAGCAGAAAAAGAAGGTGATCAAAGTTTATATGAATACGAAAAAACGCATCAGGTTCCCCATCCTGCTTTGATTGAACGATGTAAAAAGGTGCTGTCCCAAGCGTTACAATCTCACTCCCAACCTAATCGAGCACAAGCTCGCCCAATCTCAACTGAAACTGAGAAAACCAAGCCGCATCAACACCCAGGTGTTACCTCTCATATCGCTAAAAAGAAACCGACCAACCAGACAAAAGGGTTGACCGCTAAGGTGAAAGAGCAGATGAAAAGCTTAGAAGAACAATTAAAATCAAAAGATGAACTCATCGAAAGCCTAAGAGAAGAAATAGAAAGGCTCAAATCACTTTTAGCGCAAGAACAAACGCCATCAACTTCGCAGAATTATCGATATAAATCTAATACGAATGAGTACGTGGTTACGACCCATGAGACTGTTGAAGAGGCTAAAAGAGAAGAGCAAGATTATAAACAAAATCAACAGAGTGAACACGGATTTTTTGATAAAACAAGAATCCGTTTCTTATTGAACAATGATGATAACAACACTCCAAAGTCAGGGGTTCAGCAAACATTTTGACAAAAAGACCGGCCCCGTTTATTTTTAATTCAATTTCATTTTTTTCAAGAGATACAATTGGATATTGTGTACAGAGGTCATGAACTATCGAATAAATTATTAAAAGCTATTTACTGCTTAATAATAGGCTATGTTAAGGTTTGGTTAATCTTAAAGTTGTACAATATAATGCTAACTTGATTAACCATAGACCAGAAATGAGAGAAAAAAGCATACATGAAATTCAAAAATTAGGAAATGAAGCTTATAACCCTATAGGCCTTCAGCATTATGATGCAGGGCGCCATGAATGGAATGGAATCGGTATAAGCGGCGACAGTGGTTCATACAAAGTTAAAATGGCTATTACAAGCCTGAAAAAAGGTAAAATTGATCCAATATTTGCGCTAATCAAAGATATTGATAAATATGTTAGTTATTATGAAAAGCAATTACCAAATTTTTTTGAAGCACTTTATAGCTATACAAATTTCCTTTACGCACGCTATGGAAACAATATACCTTCTTATCATCCTGCTCCTGAACTAATTTTAAAATCGCATATTAGAGGAATTAGTAGGTTAAAGGAAATTTCTGCCTCATTAAAAGAAAAAATGGTTTTTAGCCCTACTAGGGAATTTGAAAAAACACTAGAAAAAAATGACTCAGAAACAGGTGTTAGTCCACAGAGTCCTACTTTGGCTAGTAATCCAGAGCTTTTAAAAATGATTAAGAATCATGCGGGTACATACCAAATGAATTCTTCTCCACAATCAGAATCAGCTTCTTTCAATGAAATACAGCGCCTCTTTCTTGAAGCCTACTATGAAGTGCAAATAGCTTCTACAAACACCTTGCGACCTATTAAGACATTAAGAGAAAAAACTGGTGTTCCACTCATTAAAAAGGGAATGTCTCAGTTGAAAGAGGGTAATCTTGACCCATTACTTTCTTTACTTAGGCAGATTGATGCTGAAGTAGATGAAGCTGCTAAATTCGTTGCAAGCGATGATTATGAACAAGCTTCCAGAATGATAAAGCTGCATACTCTAGGGGAGTTGGAGCAAATTAATCAATCGTGAATTCAACGCTTAAAAGAAATTTCTGCCTTATTAAAAGAAAGGCTCGTTTACCCCTCTTTACACTTTTTAGAAGTTCGTGATGCTAATAAGCAAAAAGATCCCTTAGCGCCTAATCCAGCACACCACTTCTTTCAAAGAATTAATAATTCGGGTGACGGTGCCAACCACTACATTTTGCAAAATATCATGGCGTATGCAGGCTTCTTTAATATGCATCCAGCTAAGCCTTCTGATGAAAATGAGAAACCGGTTGAGAACGAAAAAACTGAATCAAGCCCTTAGCTAGGTTAATTATACCCTTGACCTTGGGGATAAGCTAAACCAGCTAAAGAAGAGTCCTTAGATAATTCCAATGAGTTGGCTGTTATTTTGAACCTCAAATAACCTCAATCCGAATTATGCGATTAACTCTTCATTATCAAATTCTTTTATAAAATCGATAAAAATCTGTAATTTTTTTGGCAGATTTTTCCTATTTGGAAACAGTAAGTAAACATAGGATTTAGGTTGTTCTATTGTGGGGAGTAAATTGATTAATCTTCCCTGTTCCATTTCTTTTTTTACGAAAATAGAGGGAACCCTACCAATTCCTGCCCCTAGCAATAGCAAATGGATTTGTGCGCGTAAACTATCTACTTCAATGATACTGTTTGGAGCAAATTTAATGACTTTTCCCTTTTGGTAAAAGGGCCAATGAATTTTGCTCAGGCCAAGATCCCTGTTTATCGAGGTAATGCACTTGTGCTTTTCAAGATCTTCGAATTGAGTTGGGATTTGTTGATTTTCAAAATAAGAAGGTGCTGCACATAAAACCATGCGCAGTGACATGATTGTGCGCATACGAAAATTTGAATTAGGTAAGGAGTGTGCGACACGTAGAGCCAAATCAAAATTTTTCTCCACCAAATCTTCAGTCGAACTGGTTAAAGAAAGGACGATTTTGATGTTGGGGTATTTTTGATTAAATTGATAAATTAATTTGGGTAGAAATTCACTGCCAAATGAGATAGGTGCAGTGATTCTCAATGTGCCTTGCAAAGCATAAAAGTCTTGTTTCAGTTGATCAACCGCTTCATTATAACTTTCTTCAATATCTCTGCAATTTAAAAAAAACTCTTTGCCTGATTCTGTAAGCGCTATTGATCGCGTAGTGCGATAAAGTAACTGGATACCCAGTGAAGCCTCAAGTTGGCTTACATTTCTGCTCAATTGTGCTTTAGAAATTCCTATCATTTTTGCAGCATTTGAAAAACCGCCTGCTTTAACAACGGCTACAAAAGATAATGCATTATGAATCACTGTTACCCCACTCAGCATATTGTTTCATAAATGAAACAGTATGGTATCAAAAATTAGCATTGTTTTCTAATTGAAACAAATTGATAATTGCAACGCTGAAAAAAAATTCAAACAAGTTTTTTTCAATCACCGATATTGTTGGAGCATTATAATGAAATATAAATTAGCCTCTCTTTTATTAATGATGGGTATTTCTTTCAATTCAATTGCAGAAAGTATTAAGGAAAGTATTGATACTAAAAATGCGCCTGCCCCAATAGGTACTTATTCTCAAGCAATAAAATTTGGTAATAGCATTTATATTTCTGGACAAATTGCAGTTGATCCTGCAACCGGAGAACTCGTACAGGGAAATTTTACTAATCAAATCAGACAAGCATTTACCAATATCTCTGAAATTAGTAAAGCGGCAGGAGGAAGTATTGATGATATTGTCAAACTGACTATTTATCTCACTGAGCTGAAGAATTTTGCTGAGGTCAATGAAGTTATGAAAGAATTTTTCCAGCAACCCTATCCTGCCCGAGCTGTTATAGAAATTAAAGCCTTACCCAAGAATGCGTTAGTCGAAATAGAAGCTGTGATGGGAAAAACTGTTTAGTTCAAAACCTTAATTGCTAAACTTGATGTGAAGACTTTAAGACGCACGTCATGCGTGCTCTTCAGGCTGAACGGAGCTGTTAGGTCGTCTCAAAGCTTTGCAAATCCTGATGGGAGACTTCGAGACGGCGTAAACGCCTCCTCAGTGCGAACGGTGTCAGATAAAATATCGAAAAATCTCCCTAACCTGACTCCGTTCGCACTTTAGATACAATATAGAAAAATCCGCTTAACCTGACTCCGTTCGCACTGAGGAAGCGCGCAGCGCTGTCTCGAAGTGTCGCTAAAGGCCACCTTCGCCCGTCTCGAATCCTTGTCAACTTTGCTCAGATAGTTTAACTCCAACGGATTAAATAGAGTTGGCGACAAACCTGACATTTTTTTGCCAGCCCTTCTCCGCACCACGCGGATGCGTTGGCTATTAACGATAGCAAAAAATCAGTATCTTCAGATGGGAGGGCTAGATATAATGTCAGTTAAAAACGTGGAACTTGCCAATGAACTTAGAAAATTGCATCACAGAAATACTTGCTAATACTCCCGATGAATTACTTGGCTTAAATACTCATCAGTTAGGCATCAAGGCTAAATTAACCACAGCGGGAAAAGAAATTAATTTATCCTTGCAAGCCGGTTTCCCCACTAAACCCTTTGAAACTGCTCTGTTGTCTGTATTGCAAAATGCTTTGCATCAAGCACTGCCTGAGTATCAAATTAAACTAAATCTGGAATCTTTTATCAAAGCTCATCGTACACAATTAATTGGCAAAGGTCTTCGGGGCGTAAAAAATACGATTGCTGTCGCCTCAGGCAAAGGGGGAGTTGGTAAGTCGACCGTAGCAGTGAATTTAGCGATAGCGCTTGCAAAAGCAGGTGCCAAAGTGGGGATTCTTGATGCTGATATTTATGGACCTAGCATTCCCCTCATGCTAGGTAAAACTAAGCCCGTAGAAGTCAGTGGAGAGCATTACTTGCCAGTTTCCGCTCATGGCATACAAGCGATGTCGATTGGCTATTTAACCGACAGTGAGCAAGCATTGATTTGGCGTGGGCCGATGCTTGCTAAATCACTCATCCAGATGCTTGATCTTACTTTATGGGATGACTTAGATTATTTGATTATTGATTTACCACCTGGGACGGGTGATATCCAATTAAGTCTTGTACAAAAAATTCCTTTGACCGCTGCAGTCGTGGTCACTACCCCACAAAATGTAGCGACTTTAGATGCGCAAAAGGCAATTAAAATGTTTGAAAGGACAAATATTGAAGTACTAGGTCTAGTGGAAAATATGTCTTTACATCGCTGCAGTCAATGTGGGCATCAAGAAGCGATTTTTGGCGCGGGCGGTGGACAAACTTTGAGTGATAATTTTCATGTTCAACTACTTGGCCAATTGCCTTTAGATAGCCAAATCCGTAGCCAATGCGACGAAGGAAACCCAACTGCGGCTAATCTTGATAGCGATTTAGCACAATCGTTTATGCAAACCGCGATGCGAACTGCAATTGCTCTAGCAAAAAAACCATTGAATTATGCCGACAAATTTCCCAATATTGTTGTTGAGCAATAAATATTCAACTTGCTTTGTTTATAATCTTTAATAAACCTTTTATTTTCGTGTTAAAATAAAATTTTAAAAAGAGTATCCACCAATGTCTGAAAATTATACAGCCGAAGCGATTGAGGTGTTAAGTGGTCTAGAACCTGTTCAACGTCGTCCCGGGATGTACACGGACACGAGCCGGCCTAATCATTTAGCCCAAGAGGTCATTGATAACAGTGTTGATGAAGTGATTGCAGGCTTTGCAAGCCAAATTACCGTGACGCTTCATGAAGATGGCTCAGTCGAAGTAGAAGATAATGGTCGAGGCATGCCAGTTGATCTCCATCCACAACTGGGTTTAAGCGGGGTTGAAGTGATCATGACTCGTCTGCACGCAGGCGGAAAGTTTTCAGATAAAAACTACAGCTTTTCTGGCGGATTGCATGGTGTTGGAGTGTCTGTAGTCAATGCTCTGTCCGAGCGCGTTGATGTGACGATTAAGCGTAATGCCATCATTTACCATATGGCCTTTGCTAATGGCGACAAGCAACAAGAACTTAATGAAACCGGCGTCACCAAAAAACGCGATACGGGAACAATCATTCGCTTTTGGCCTAACGCTAAGTATTTTGACACGACCAAAATATCAGTTAAACAACTCACTCATGTATTACGAGCGAAAGCAGTACTTTGCCCTGGTTTGTCGATGACTTTTATCAACAAAATCAATAATGAGCAACTGCATTGGTGCTATGAAAGAGGTCTAGCAGACTATTTACGTCAATCACTCCCTTCAGATTATTTTCCTGAAGAACCTTTTACCGGTGAGTTTTCAAGCCAAGAAGCCACGGTCGATTGGGCCCTCGCCTGGGCACCGACTCCCAATGGTAATTTGAGCGAAAGTTATGTGAATTTAATCCCCACTGTGCAAGGCGGGACTCATGTGAATGGCTTACGTGCAGGATTGTACGATGCCTTGTCAGCCTTTTGCGAATTACGCAATTTACTCCCCCGCGGTGTTAAATTAACTGCTGATGATCTCTGGGAACCCTGCCAGTACGTATTATCGGTCAAAATGAAAGAACCTCAGTTTGCAGGCCAAACGAAGGAACGCTTAAGTTCTCGACAAACAGCAGCCTTTGTCAGTAATGTGGTAAAAGATACCTTCGCGCTCTGGCTTAATCAACATCGCAGCCAAGGCGAAGCCATTGCCGCCTTTGCGATTGAGCGCGCGCAAAAACGTCTGCGCCAAGCGAAACAAGTCGCTCGTAAGCGGGTTAGCCAAGGCCCCGCTTTACCCGGAAAATTGGCTGATTGTCTTCAACAAGATTTAAGTCAAGCCGAATTGTTTCTTGTTGAAGGGGATTCAGCAGGCGGTTCAGCGAAACAAGCGCGTAATAAGGATTTCCAAGCTATCTTGCCCTTGCGCGGAAAAATCCTGAACTCCTGGGAAATTGAATCCTCTCAAGTCCTTGCTTCGCAAGAAATTCATGATATTTCTGTTGCCGTCGGTATTGATCCAGGCTCGGATGATTTAAGTGGTTTAAGGTATGGAAAATTATGCATCCTCGCCGATGCTGATTCTGACGGAGCTCATATTGCTACATTGCTCTGTGCTTTATTTTTGCGACATTTTAAACCACTGGTGCAAGCCGGCCATGTTTTTGTTGCCATGCCGCCCTTGTATCGCATCGATGCTGGCAAAATTGTACATTATGCCTTGGATGATGAAGAAAAAGAAAAAATAGTCGCCCACCTCACACAAACTCAGCGAGGAAAAATCAATGTTCAACGCTTCAAAGGACTGGGCGAAATGAATCCGATACAATTGCGCGAAACCACAATGGATCCCAACACAAGACGTCTCGTGCAATTGACTCTTGATGATGAAGAAGGAACGATGGCTATCATGGATATGATGCTCGCTAAAAAACGAGCAGCGGACCGTAAAACTTGGTTGGAGTTGAAAGGGAATTTAGCAGAAATATGACTACCTTTTTCCCATCCCTACGTCCCGCGGCTTGTCCGCCGGATCTAGGGCTCTTGATCTTGCCTAGATCGATGGCTCCCGCGGACAAGCCGCGGGACGCAGGCGGAAGAGGTTTTTATTCTTAAGGCAGCGCCATTCTAGGCTCAACATTTCTCAAGGAGGACTTATGGAGTACCTGCAATTAGGTCAATCAGATCTAAGAGTCTCTAAACTTTGTCTCGGATGCATGAGTTATGGCGATCCGACTAGCGGCCATTACTCCTGGGTTCTTAATGAAAAAGATTCACGTCCCTTTATCAAACAAGCTCTGGATTTGGGAATTAATTTTTTCGACACAGCCAATATGTACTCTTTTGGAGCAAGTGAGCGTGTTCTGGGGAAAGCACTTAAGGATTTTACGCAGCGTAGTGAGGTCGTTATTGCTACGAAAATTTTTTTCCCGATGATCAAAGATGATCCGAATAGCGGCGGTCTTTCAAGAAAATCTATTCTCTATGAGGTTGATCAAAGCCTAAAGCGACTAGGTACCGATTATATTGATCTCTATCAAATCCATCGCTGGGATTATAAAACACCTATTGAAGAAACACTGGAGGCGCTGGATGAGGTAGTCAAATCGGGAAAGGCTAGATACATTGGCGCCTCTTCCATGTTTGCCTGGCAATTTGCTAAATGCCTTTATCTCGCTGATCAACATCATTGGCAGCGATTTATTTCCATGCAGCCTCATTATAATCTGATTTATCGTGAAGAGGAGCGTGAAATGTTTCCACTCTGCCAGGAAGAAAAGATTGCTATCTTACCTTGGAGCCCTCTTGCGCGCGGACGACTAGCTCGCTCTTTAGAAAGCCAAGCCACTATACGCTCGCAAAACGATCATGTGGGAAAAAAACTCTATGATCACTGCTGCGAAGCAGATAATCAAGTCATCAAACAGGTCAATCGTATTGCCCAGCAAAGAGAAATCCCCCCTTCCCAAGTAGCGCTCGCCTGGCTTTTAAACAATCCCGCCGTAAGCGCACCGATCATTGGTGCTACAATACCTCATCATCTTGAGGATGCGGTGCAAGCACTCGGCATAAAATTAACAAAAGAAGAAAAACGCTTACTTGAAGCCTCTTATATGCCTCATGAAATTGCGGGTTTTTCTAAAGATTAGGGGATAACAACCTTATGGCCAAGCAATTCAATAATGCTTTGCACGAACTCATTATCATCGAAAATGAGGCACGAAATTTTGGTTTTGATTGGCCGCATGAAGAGATGATTATTGAGCAAGCTCTTTCAGAATGTGATGAAATTCGAGAAGCCCTTGCTAACCATGAGCCCTCGCATCGTGTTCAAGAAGAAATTGGTGATTTGCTTCATACAGCGATCTCATTATGCCTATTTGCAGGTTTCGATCCTGAACAAACACTAGCGAAAGTCGCTACCAAATTCGGAGCTAGGATGGAGGCTTTAAAAGCCATTGCGAAGGATCAAGGTTTAACGAGTTTGAAAGGTCAATCTACCGAATTTATGATGGAATTGTGGCAGAAGGCGAAATTAGCTAGAGGCTGAACATTAAACCACCCTAGGCCCTTCCCCAATTCACCAGAGGTGCAAGGTTAGAATAATCATCTGTCCACAACCAACGACTGCCTTCTTCAGCAGCAAAACGCCATCCTGAGGTCTGCATTAATTCCATAGCCAAGCGTTGATTAGTAGTCAATAACGCCCATTCGGCAGGAAATTTTCCTTCTAAATAATTTTCTGACTGCTGTTTGTGCAAGACAATCAATTCCAACTCTCGACTCGCTGTAATAATAATGGGAAGAAGATGTAAATGACGATTAGAGATATTCACCAAAATTACCCCCTCGTCTCTAATTTTCTGTTGATATAATTTAAAGGCTTCCAAGGTTAATAAATGCGTGGGAATCGCATCAGAAGTAAAGGCATCGACAACTAAAAGATCCAAATGAGTATCGGGATTATTTTGCAAAACAATCCGGCCATCGCCCTCAATGACTGATATTTTCGGCGGACAATCATGTAAATAAGTAAAATAGTTATTATTGCTAGCGATATTAATGACTTGCCGATCAATATCAATAACCTTGAGCCTATCCTTATCACGAAATTGACAAGCCATCATTCCCGTACCTAAGCCGATTAAGTTAACATTCAGAGCAGGACGCGTCTTTTGTAAATACTGCACCACTGACAGCACGGGGTTATAATAAGCCGACCCAGAATTGTCCTGTTTATCGTCTACGAATTGAAAACCGTGCAAGATATTCTGACTCACTAGCACATGAGCCCCGTTCACTGAAAGCACTTGCTTCACACCATAAAAATTACGCTGCTGGGTCAGCGTTTCCATTGATTTAAACCAAGGGCTAAATAGAAAGACAAATAAAATCGCCATGCCCCCAAACAGATTTAGTCTGTTTTGAGGCCAAATCACAAGAAGACTTAAGGCCAAAATTTCGAGAATATGGTTGGACTTCAACCAAAGTTGGTTGGGTAAAAAATAATTTATTAGCAACAAGGCCAGTAGAATAAAAATATTGCTGCCTATTCCAGTCGATTTAGGTAAAGAAATACAAAGCATTGCGACGGCAAAAATCAAAGGATATTCGTAGGTCCCTGAAAAAAGTCGTGGTGCCAATAAACCATTAAATAAACCAGCTAAAGCCCCTCCCAAAGCAATACAAAAATAAAAACTGGTTAACTGGTTAGTCGATGGTCTTATTCTTACCAATTCACCATGGCATAGCAGAGCGAGCATAAAAAAGCTCGCTAAATGAAACAAGATAAGCTGCCAAGTAAGTAGCAAATGAATACCAACAATAAAACCTAGTACGGGGAAAATAATAAAGAACAAGGTATTTCTCATCACCCATTCATGCGAAATAATCGGTTTTTGCGCAAAACTAATGATAAAAGACAATAAATAAATCGCTAAAGGAATAACCCAAAATAAGGGCGTCGCGGCAATATCCGTCGAGATATAAAAAGAAACAGCTAACATTAAACTACAAGGGATAAAACTGTAGCTAATCCAACGTAGTCGAATTATCCAAGATAATTGACTTTTTTCACCGCCCGACTCTGATAATTTCCGTCTGGGAATAATGAGTAATAGCATAAATAAAAAGATCGCATAAATCGCAAAACCCAACTTCCAATAATCAAATTGCAGTTTTAAACCCACATAACGTTCAATCCCAAACGGATAAGTCAATAGAGCCAATAAACTGCCGATATTTGAAACGGCATACAAAAAATAAGGATCGCTCGCGTACTTAGCGCGAGTCTGGCTGTAAGCAAATTGCAATAAGGGCGCTGAAGCACCAATGACAATTAGAGGTAAGCCAAGATGGGTGATTAGATAATTTAAAATTGCCAAATCAGGCGAGTCACTAGTGAACGAGGGGGCAAATGACAAAGGCAAAGCCATTAAACTTAGCAAAACCAATAAGCCATGTAAAACAAGCCAAACCCACCAACGAGCAAAACGACTTAGTAACCAAACATAACCATAGGCGAGTAAAAGCAGGAGTTGAAAAAACAACATGCATACCGTCCATACGGCAGGAGTTCCACCATAGATAGGGAGCAATAATTTCGCAACGAGAGGCTGAATAACAAATAATAAGAAGGCACTTAAAAATAAGTTAATTGAAAATAAAAGCTGTATCACCGATTCGCCCTGACATTATCCGATTTGTTAAATCTTGAAAGGGTAAATTGTGTCTGATCTTGGAAAACTAAGGAAGTTTTTTTGTAAAAATCTGTTCGCTTGATTTGGGAGTAGATGAGCAACATAGAACGAGGGATCCGGTCAAAGCCCGTTAATACGCCCTAAGTTTTGTCAACAAACGGAACTTATGCTTTTAATCCGTTCATGCTGAGGAACTTATGCTAATCCGTTCATGCTGAGGAGGCGCGTTAGCGCCGTCTCGAAGCATAATTTTTTAATGCACTCCAATCTTTAGAAATAAGCGCTTCTTTTTTTCTACGACTCCATCCCTTAATCCGTAGTTCGGCTGACAGAGCTTCTTCCCGTGTATTAAAGGATTGAGAATACATTAATCTTACAGGTAAGCGTGTACTCGTATAACAATTTGGAATTATCTTATGGTGATGTTGATGAAGACGCTGTTCAAGATTATCAGTATGACCTGTGTAATAGCTATGATCATTACATTGAAGAATGTATACAAAAAACATTTTGGGCTCCTTTTTGTAGTGTTGGACTATAATGCTTCGAGACGGCGCTAACGCGCCTCCTCAGCATGAACGGATTAAAACATATAAGCTTGTCTCCATGAAAGGATTAAAAAGCACATAAGCTCCTCAGCATGAACGGATTAGAACATATAAGCTCCTCAGCATGAACGGAATAAAAACATATAAGTTCCATTTGTCAACAAAACTTTAAGCCAATTGGTAATAGGTTCAATCGCTCTGAGTCACTTCATTTCATCCACAATAACAGCACTCTTACTATAATTATTAATAAGCTTGCATTTCTAGGATGAACAATGCCAAAACATTACCGCATTGAATGCATGACCAGGGACGAAGTCAAACTTGCTATTGAGTGGGCGGCTAGAGAAGGATGGAATCCAGGTTTGCACGATGCCGACTATTTTTACCAAACCGATCCCAGCGGTTTTTTTGCTGGAAAATTAGACGGAAAAATCATTGCCGTAGGTTCGGCAGTTAGGTATGACGAATTTTTTGCCTTTTGCGGTTTGTATATTGTCGATGAGCATTACCGCGGGCAAGACTACGGATTAGAACTCACTCAAAAACGCCTCGCTTATATTGGCTCGCGAAATGCCGGCATCGACGGGGTTGTGACTATGCTTGATAAATACGAGCGGCTTGGCTATAAAATTGCCCACTCTAATGCACGTTATAGCGGTAAGGTAATTAAAACAAGCGCTAGGTCCTCTGCAATTTTTCCACTCACAAAAAACCATTTTGCTTCGTTGGTCGACTATGACAGCCACCATTTTCCAGCGCCCAGAGCTCATTTTCTCAAATGTTGGATTAATCAACCCAAAGGAGCAAGTTTAGGTTATTTTCAGGACAAACAATTATGCGGCTATGGTGTACTGAGGCCTTGTCGAAAAGGTTTTAAAATAGGTCCTTTGTTTGCCAATAATGAAAAAATTGCCGATGAACTATTCCTTGCTTTAGTCAATCATGCCCAAGAGGGCCCTATTTTTTTAGATATCCCAGAAAATAATAGTCACGCTCTCGCTCTTGTTAAGCGTTATCAATTGGAAAAAGTCTTTGAAACTGCACGCATGTATTTAAAGGGTGAACCTAAGCTTCCTATAGATGAGATCTATGGAATTACTACTTTTGAATTGGGATAAATCATGTCACGGATGCTAGTTGGATATGGTGAAAATAAACCTGAATCTCAATGGCCAAATGGCGCAAAAATGGCTATCAATTTTGTTATCAATTATGAAGAGGGTGCGGAATTAACTCCTCTCAATGGGGATAAAACTGCTGAGATCTATGGCGGTGAGTTTCCCCTAGTGCAAAAACCAGAAGGTATGCGCAGTCTAAGTATGGAGTCGCTTTTTGAGTACGGAAGCAGAGCGGGTTTATGGCGCTTAATTCGCTTATTTGATGCGAATAAAATTCCTATCACTTTTTTTGTCACTGGCTTAGCGCTGTCACTCAATCAACCATTTTCTACTTATCTTCGCTCAGCAAATCATGAAATTGCGGGGCATGGGTGGCGATGGATCGATTATGAACCTCTTTCAGCAAAAGAAGAAAAAAAACAAATCCAGTACTGCGTAAAAACGATCAAAGAACTTACCGGTCAACAAATAGAGGGTTGGTACACCGGTCGTCACAGTCAACGCACACGTGAATTATTAATAGAAATTGGTGGTTTTCTTTATGATTCAGACAGCTATGCCGATGATTACCCCTATTTTGTGGGCGATCACTTAATTATTCCTTATACTTTAGACTGCAATGATTTTCGCTTCGGAACCTCGCCCGGCTTTGCTAACGGCGATGACTTCTTTCAGCATTTAAAAAATACTTTTGATTATTTATATCATGAGAATCGGCAAACAATGATGTCGATTGGTTTACATCCCCGCTTCAGCGGCCATCCCGGCCGCTGTATGGGGGTCAAGCAATTTATTGATTATATTAAAAAATTCCCAGACCTTTGGCTAACCCGCCGCATCGATATTGCCAGGCATTGGCTTAAAAGTCATTCAGCATAATCCTTACGCTTAGAAAAAGGCTTGGTTTAAAAGAGATGATACAGTTATTTAAACACTACCTTTGTTTCGGCAGCATGCGCTTTCTGCCAATTCTCTATTACGGCTTTTAAGTGATAGTTTGGCACTAAATCCTCAACCGTCGTTCTTTCCCTCGTTTTGGGATCACTTGGATTTGCTTCTAGCCAAGCAACAATCTCACTGCGCTCATAGCTATCTCCGTTTGGAGTCATCACGGGATCTTCCATAATCTCGCCGCAAATCGGGCACTCAAAAGCGAGAGGACTTTCTTCTTTTTGAGAAATTTCTTTCTCAGGAATTTTTTCTTTCTCTTTTTCTTTTTCTTTCTCTTTTTCCTTTTCTTTTCCAGCACCAGCAGCCTGTTCGCGCAATTTTTGTTGTTCATTTTTAATTTGCCTAAATAATGATGGCGCGCTTCCTAATGAAGGTTGAACTGGCTGTGGATTTCGAAAACGTTCTAAAAGCGAAGGCCTACGCGTAGCCGCTTCAGAGACTGGGGGATGCTTGATAACCCATTCTTGTATTAGATCTTGCAAATTGCGGTTTGGAATAAGAGCTGTATTTTTTAATTCTACTCCGGTTGCAGGATCAGTTATCGGTCTACCGGCTGTTTTGCATCGAGAAAACCACTCCTCGATGGCTTCCCGCTCATAAGTTTGCCCTGTAACTGTTGTAACGGGATCTTTCATGAGTTCACCCGTATTTATCATGCAATAAAACTCTTCTGGTGGATTTTCTACCCTGCTCCGATTTTGTTGTGCATTTTTTTTCACTTTCAAGATGGAGCCTTGGACAGAACCCAGTTGAGAACCAAGAAAACTATTACCTTGATTTAGATGAGGTAGAGGATAAAATTTAATACCGTCTGCTTTAAAAGGGCTGTAGAGGCCAATTTCCACCTGTTCGAATTGGCTCAAATCAATTGGCTCACCCTTTTGAGGTATGGAAGCAGTAGGATCCGTGATTTTATATACCACATAGCCTTCATGCTTCTTAAGTGTCACATTTCTTCCATAGAAAAGATCAGCAATCTTATCTTCTTCTTGGACAATACCGATAATCTCTTTAGGGTTTAAGGGATTCATCTCCTCTTTTGAGCGAGTAACTATATAAAAAGCAGGGGTTTGTCTGCCTAAGGCCGAATTGACAAGGTTCATTTTCAGATCGAAAGATAAGTCATAGGCTTCACGAATTATGGCAAGATCTGCATCACCACCAACATTGGTCATGTCCCCATAGAAAGAGGATAAATCAAAAGGAACAATCGAATCAAAAGCAATGCCGCTTCTTCGCTCACCGTCAAGTTCCTGCAATAGCTCTAATTTGTGTGCCCTTTTGTTAATGGAATAGATAGTTGCACCAAAGCTACCCTTTCCCATCGGTTGATACTTAATATAAAGGTTTCCTAATTTTACACCCATCTCAATTCTGCCACTCTCGTAAGGATCGCCAGTAACATTGACTGTAAAATCTTCACTATCATAAAGATGCTCTTCCAAGTCCTTGAAAGGAATTTTTTGTAATTGTCGAATGTTAAAATTATTGTATTGCTCATCAAAGACTTCTATAGCAAATTTAGCAGGATGGTTTGCTTGAGTGGGAACTGTTACTCCACTCGGCTGGGAACGGGGCAAAGGGGTTTTAAAAATTATCATTGGGCATAAATAAAAAATCATATGCCGTTCTTTCTCAGTTACTTCACTAGTGTCAGCCCCTGCCTTAACAAGTTTATTAAGAATCGTGTAATAGCTGCGTAACTTATTGCGATCGTTCTCTTTTAATATACGTTCTTTTACAAGAGTGAAGGGTGTTTTTCCCTTTTCTTGCGCATTGACATTTGTGTCGCTCAATAGTCGATCAACAGCTGAAGGATAACCCAGACTCACAGCCTCATGTAAGCTGCTAACCTTATTTTCTAGCTCTTTTCGAGCTTGCTCCTGGTTCTGAATCAAAGCGGCACGTTCTCTTCTTGCTTTTAGCCGCATCTGGTCATTCGGTACTCTTCGCTCTCTCATGGATCCACCATTATGTCTAAATTATGTACGGATAATAATTATAGCAAACTTAATAGGCCATTATATTAAGGGAAAATTAAGGAAGAACCTTGGTTAGGCAGTTGATCTGATTGAATTCGTCATCTCAATTTCCTGACTTAAGAGATTTTTACTATCCGAGGAAAATAACTGAAAAAAGCGACCATATTGCGACATATTCGATGCCATCCTATTGGGTGCCAACCGGCAAAGCAGTGCAGTCAATAAGCAGATAGCCAAACTGACATTGACCTTACGACTCATTAGAAAGGAAAGGAAACCCGTTAACATCCCTAGTACAATACAAGCAGAAGCACTCGTTTTGATAGATTTAGCGGAGCTCTGCTCCTGCCTAACTAGACTTGACTCTGTAGACTGTTGCCGATGAGGCTGGCCAATTAAATAACTCAGGCTGATGGCCATTAAGGGGCTAGGTACCGTTTTTATTTCCCAATCAAAGTTATTATTTTTTAATCCAGAGATAATTTTTCTTAAATCCTTCTCGGAATAAGTGCGTAAATTGGAGACCAAACCATCCCAAAAATAAATAATTGGCACCACAGGAATGGCATAAGTCCAAAATAATCGGGTGAAAGAAAAAGGTTTAATAAAGGGAGTGACGGCCAATAAATGTAAGGTACCTGGGAACATGCAAAATACCCTAAACCAAGTTCGCTCGGTAAATTCCAGGGCTGCGATTGGCTGATTATCATCCAAAGCATTTTGGAGGATTGCCTGGACTTGTTGAGGTTTGAAATGATGTAAAGACGCAAATAAAGTTCTTAAGCCCTTTAATTCTTCTGGAAGCTCAGTTGCATCGATAGATTCAGTTAAATAGCTTACTTCAGCTAAGTTTTTATTTACTTTTTCTGCATTAGCTTGATGAGGAAATTTATCCGTTAAAACCAGAGGAATAGGATAGCCCTTCTCTTTTAGATACTCCCTTAACAAGATCGCTGGCACCCCACTACCGGTACAGAGATCAATGATTTTTTTACAGTTATGGTTCTCTATAACGTCCTTAATGATAGAAAAACTAGGATTATAAATACCCATCTTAGCAATAAAACCTAAATAATCTCTCATGAGATCGTGAAATATATCAGGAATAGCTAAATCGCCGAACTCAAATAAATCAAGACGTGGGATGGAGATATAATCCTCAAATTTGCTTCGCATGTATTTTTCTCTCTGTGATTTGGTATGAGAGAAAAAATACAAAAAATAAGCAAGGAGCAATTAGGGGAATTATCCCCCTATTTCAACTTAGGATTCAAAGATTTTTTCTTTCAGCTGAGCGAGTGAATGACAATCTAATTTTTCGCGAACAGCTTCAAGATAATGTTCAACGGTGCGAGGAGAAAGATGTAAGACTCTAGCGATCTGTTTGATAGACAGTCCCTTCGATAAATAAAAAACACATTCTTTTTGACGTTTTGTAAGCTGGGAAATATGAATTGAATGAGTCAATGAATCCGTCGGAATTTCCATTTGATTAAACTCGATGGCGATCCCTATAATCCCTGTCACTTCGTGGGTTGATGCTGAGCGCAAGGGCAATTTATAACTAATTGCTTTACCTAGATCGCCATTCATTAATTTACCCGTTTCGATAATTATTTTAGGTTTTTCATTTTTAATAACCTGTAAATCATTTAAACGAAAAATTGAGGCAGAATCGGCCCAACATAAATCAAAATCGGTGCATCCAAGAATCTTTTGGCTCTTATCAAAGCCTACACGCTCAGCGAAGGAATCATTGCATCCTAAATATTCCCCTTTTTTGTCCTTCCAAAAAAAGAGAGTAGAGAAATTGGCTAGCCCCTCATACTTCCAATCATAAAGTTGTTCTGGATCAACGACTGTCATGAATTGTTGAAACAGCATTAACATAGTATCTATCTCCTTATAGCGAAGGTCTAAATTTTTAAGTTAAAACTGACGAATTTGCCAGCAAATAGGATTATTATAATTCTAGACTAAGACCCAAATACACAAGCTTTTTTTTATGTTATTATGCGCTTTTTTTAACCTATTGGACCTTAAAATGCATGCTAAATTTGAAATTAGAACTCCTTCACATCGGCTCCCAGCCCTTTCTTCCTCTAAGCAAGTTGATAGAGATAATTTTTATTTAGCTAGATATGGTGCAGGAGAAAAAACCCATTTACTTATCAGGAGGTCGACTTCTTTCAATCAAATTAGAGAGCTCCCTGAATCGCAAACAACCGTTGACCTAAGTTATACTGTGCCTCAGAACAAAGTAAGGGAGTTACCTAAAAATATCACTTGTGTAGGTTTTGCAACTAACTATTTCGGTAGAAATATTAATAAACCAGAATTTTGGGAGATTTTGCTTGATACTATCCAAGCTTTACCCAAATCGGTTAAATGGATTGATTTCGGTTTCATCCATCTTTCACAGGAACAGGCAATAGAAATGGAAAAGGTTATTAAACAGATACCAGAACATATAAAAGCTTACTGGCTGGTACTACCGATGTATGAGGCTTCCTGCTCAATTCCAGAATCAACAAAAGAATGTTATGAAATGATTTCAAGAACTTCTCCATTCTCTAATAATAATCCCACAGTGGAAATGGATGAGCGCGTAAGTGTTGAAGAACCTGAGACTCGTGAAAAAGAACCAGAGATTGATGAAAGAGAAGCCAGAATAGTAAGACATCATATGGGTTTCACTTTCTTGCTTTCAAACACTCCCAAGGGTCCCAAGCCTAAAAGGAAAATTGATGAGATTTTATTAAATGGTGAAAAAGAAGTTGAGACTCATGAAAAAGAGGTTGAAATGGGTGAAACAAACACTAAAAAAGCAAAACTCATTGCGCCAATTGGCTCAGAATTAGGTTTAGAGGGCTGTTCTCCCAATGGATGTCCAAGTTCTTTCTTTTATAACAATCAAGGTAAGGAAAATGAGACAACAATCCCAACCATTCCTTTTAGCTTCTCTTAAGTTCGTTTAGAGTATTAGCAAGCCTAGTCTACGTTCTCCTGGGACATAGACTAGGCTCGAAATGACATGTTGTGGTCATGACGCAAAGACTCACGAACTCAAGACAGTCGTTGCGCTAAAAGATAAGCTCATTATTTTTTAAAAATAATCATCTTTTCTTGAGACATGTCTCTCATAGTCCAGGGTATTCCTCCGGTACGATAGCCAGATTGTTTTTGTCCAGCAAAAGGCATCCAATCAGTACGGAAGGCGGTGTGATCGTTAATAAGAACAGTTGAAGCATTGAGATATTCTGCAGCTCTCAGTGCCGGTGTCAAATTCTCAGAAAAGACGCTGGCTTGAAAGGCCGTGGGCAAAGAATTTGCAATTTCAATGGCCTTATCAATCTCTTCAAATTCATAAACACAGGTTACAGGGCCAAAGATTTCCAATTGTGAGACCTTGGCATCAATAGGTGGATTTAGTAATACAGCAGGGATTAAAGTCGTTTCAGAAAGGCGGCCGCCACCAAACAGCTTTGCCCCACCTGCTACTGCCTCATCAATCCACGCACTAACGCGCCCTGCTTCTCGTGGATGAATCAGGGGGCCAACTTCCGTTTCTTTTAAGAGTGGATCACCGACCTGTAGGGCTTTCACCCGTTTAACATATTCCTCCATAAAGTGAGCGGCAATCTTTTTATGAACAAAGACCCGCTGGACTGAAACACAGACTTGCCCTGCATGGTAATAACCACCTTTGACAATGGATGGAATAGTTTTAGATAAATCGACGCTTTGGTCGACAATCACTGGCGCTGCACCACCATGTTCAAGGGCGCAACGAGTGCCTGGAGCCAGTTTAGAGCGTAAATACCAGCCAACCTTAGCAGAGCCAATAAAACTCAAGAAAGCGATACGGCTATCAGTTGCGAGCTGCTCAGCCAAGGCATTGTCCTCTGTAATAAGAGTTTGACACCAACCTTCTGCTAAACCTGCCTGCCGGAGTAATTTAACGAGTTCTATGCAAGATAAAGGAGTGACTGGCGCAGGCTTAATAATCACCGGACATCCTACAGCAATTGCTGGAGCTATTTGATGAGTAATTAAATTCAATGGATGGTTAAAGGCCGAAATAGCTGCCACAACGCCAATGGGTTCTTTAATAGTAAAAGCCCAACGCCGCTCACTTGCAGCGGTCAGTCCCATTGGAATTTCTTTGCCGGCAAATTGGCGTAATTCCTCGGCCGCATCATTTAAGCTATCTATAGCTCGAGTTACCTCAATTGCCGCATCAGTGTAAGGTTTTCCGCCTTCTCTAGCTATAAGCTTAACAAATTTGTCTTGGTCATCTGTTAATAATTGAGCAGCACGTTTAAGAATGGCCATACGCTCATGAGGCTTAAGCCAGTTCGCTCGATCTCCAAGAGTTAGGCTAGCTGCCTTTAGCTTTTCTTCCAGTGCTTTAACATCATCAGCAGGGATTTCTGCAATCAAAGTGCGATCAAAAGCTTGTACAACTTGCAGTTTTTTTTCCATCATTCCCCCTTCCTTGGCGGTAATCGCTGTTGCAATTCATCGACAAGAACACGTTTGTTTTCTGAATAATCAATTGGGAAAATAACAAGATGAACTCCCCCAGCATTGAAAGCGTTTTCCAGAATAGGTCGAAAGCTTTCAATCGTTTCAACCCTTACACCCTGTGCGCCATAAGCTTCAGCATATTTTATGAAATCAGGGTTAGTAAACGTCATACCAAAGTCTGGGAAATGATCAACTGCCTGTTTCCACCGTATCATTCCGAAAGCATTATCCTCGATAATAAGTATTACCAAATTTAGTTTTAATCTAACCGCAGTTTCTAATTCTTGGCTATTCATCATAAAACCCCCATCCCCACAAATCGCCATTACTCGACGATCAGGATATAGCAAGGCAGCCATATTGGCTGAAGGGAGGCCGGCACCCATGGTGGCAAGCGCATTATCAAGCAACAACGTATTAGCCATTTGGGTCCGATAATTTCGAGCAAACCAAATTTTATACATGCCGTTATCAAGCGCGAGAATTCCATCGGCTGGCATCACTTGTCGAACGTCATGAACTAAACGTTGTGGCGTAAAACGATCTTCAGTAGCCCTAGCCGTAATTTTACTCAAAATACCCTCTCTTAAATGAAGGAGAGCACCGGCACGAGGAAGCTTGCCCTCAAGCTTATCAGCAAGCAATTGTAATGAAGGGCCCAAATCACCAATAACTTCTGCTTGGGGAAAATAAATTTGCTCTACCGTAGCAGAGACATATCCGACATGTACCACTTTTAGTTTGGATGTGCTCATGATAAACGGTGGTTTTTCTACCGTACTATGGCCAATAGTTATAATGAGATCGGCTTTTTCGATCGCTTCATGAACATAATCTCGAGCTGAGAGTGCTGCCGTTCCCATATAATATTCGGTTGCTCCAGAAATAGTTCCCTTACCCATCTGAGTCGTAAAATACGGAAGTTTTGTACGTAAAATAAATTCGGAAAGATGATTAGTGGCTCTTGGCCGCGATGCTGCGGCACCTAGCATAACTAAGGGGCGCTTAGCTTTTTTAATCAGGTCGGCGGCATAATTTAAAGCTTGCTCACTGGCTATGGGGTATTCAATTGAATGCGATGGAATAAGTGCAACTTTTTTATTTTTCTCAGCGGCTATATCTTCAGGCAATTCCAAATGAACGGGTCCAGGATTTTCTTCTTGTGCGAGATGGAAAGCCTCTCGCACTATAGTCGGGATCATTGCAGGCGAAACAATTTGGCGCGACATTTTGGTGAGAGGCTGCATGGTAGCAACCGTATTGACCATCTGAAATCTCGCCTGATGCGATGATAAAACTCCCTTCTGGCCGGTAATCATGATGAGAGGCATTGCTCCAAGAAGCGCATAAGCAGCACCAGTGGTAAGATTAAGCGCGCCAGGGCCTAGTGTTGTAATACAAACCCCCGGTTTACCAGTCAATCGACCATAAGTAGCAGCCATAAAAGCCGCCGCTTGCTCATGTCGAGTTAACACTAGTTCGATTGATGAGTTGCGAATTGCTTCGATAACATCAAGATTTTCTTCACCGGGAATACCAAAAATGTGGTTGACGCCTTCATTTTCCAAAGCAGCAACCAAGAGTTCAGCGCCTTTCATTGCTTGTCCCTCACCTATGTTAGAATAGCTCTCCTTCTTTCAATTATAATCAAAACTTGCTTAGATTGTTTGTCTTAAATGGAGATTGGGAAGGCTTAACTTCAATCAGACGATGTTCAAGCTGCACAATTGTAGAGGAGCAACTGTCATTTATTTAGCATAATACTGACGCATAATGGTCAGTGCGTGCTTGAGGCGCTCCATTCGTGGCTCAGCGTTAATAGTCGGTTCTGCATGGGGATCAGTAATGGTAATATCCCCGGATACTTGTAAAGTGGTCAGACGATCTTGCTCAACCACGCCCATATTTATATAACTGCCTGAGATAAAAAATGGCAACCGTCCTTTTTCAACCAATAAATCTTGGCCAATACTGTAGTCATGCACCGAATTATCACAATTAAACAAATGCTGCACTAAAGTTGGAACAATATCATAGCTTGTTGTCAGGTATTCAATTGACCGTGATGACTGGCCAGGCCAATGAATAAAAAGTGGCACATGAATTTGTGCTTGGGTGAAGTTTCCAGCATGGCCCCAATAGTTTTGTTTATTATCGTTAAATTCCTGTCCATGGTCAGCAGTGAAAATAACGACACTATTTTCTAAATACCCTTGCTGTTCAATAGTATCTAATACCTTCGCAATCTCCTGGTCGTCAAAATTAACCGCGTTCAAATAACGATTGTAAAATGGCATAGGGTCAATGTCATTAGTTAGGTTTATACGCGAACACTCCTCTTCGATTGGCTGATAAGGTGCTGCGAACTTTTGTTGGCGACAAAAACCATGAGGTGCATCATAGAAAAGATAAAGAAAAAACGGCGTTTTATGATTTTTATTGTTTAAAAAATCAATCGCTTTTTGCGTGATATCTCTATCTTTATCCCCAACATTATCTTTATGTGAACCATTGATATCGAGGTCATTAAACCCAGTAAAAATGGTCTTATCAAAAGGAGGATTGTATAAAACACTCGACCAAAAAACTTGGGTTGAATACCCGTATTTAATTAGTAAATCCGTCAAAACTGCTGGAACTTGTTGCTTTAAGGCAGCGGTCCAATAGCTGCTCGGTATCGAATAAAATATTGAAAACAACCCTGGTTGTGTGGAATTTCCACCACTCATATGGTTTTGGAACTGCCAAGTTTTTTTAGCAAATCGAGCGACATTTGGCATATATCCTTTTTCTAAACTATCAAAACGGAGTGAGTCCACCATGATTAAAATAATATTATAAGGATGAGCCTGTTTATCACAACTCAATGGGTGGAGGGGGTAATTTAATTTGTCATTAGAAAAAATAGGTTGCGCAAAGTTACTTTCACTGTAACGATTTAAAATTTGCTTGGCATTTTTATCGGGAATTATAGAACTAATAATTTGATTGTAAAGCGGTAAATTAGGGATTTGCTGACTAAAAAGATTATTATAATTCGAGATAGATAACACCAAAGTAAAGTAGCTAAATAAAAAACTGCCCAACCAAATATAAGCAATTGAATAGCCAATCTTTAAACGTTCAGCCAAAACGATTTTCTTCCACACCAACCAGGCGAGACAAATTTCTATAAGACAAAATCCAGCAATGAGCAACCCACAAGAAGTTAATTCTTGTGCAGAAAAATCAAAAACTTCAGTCCATTGGGTATGAAAAACCAACGACAGGATCAAGAAGTTAAGATGAAATTTGAACATCAAGTAGATACGCGTATCTGCAATCAAAAACACAATACTCGCTGTACCGAGTAAGATACTTAAAGACCAGATAAGCCATCTATTTGGTAAAAAATAAGCAATCAAAAATAAAACAATAGCAGGAATAAATGCTAGTAACATCATGTAGCTTAAGTAATTTATGATCGCGAAAAAAATGACGAAGCTTTTACCGCCTATACCAGTAAAATTTGCCACTGTATTAATAAATAAGGTTTTTGATAATAAAATAGCTTTTAGATATTCAGATCCTAACAACCAAAAAAGGAGTGTATTAACGAGAAAAAACCAACCTATAAAACGAAAAATCGCTTTTCTATTATTACAATTCATGAGCAAAATTATTAAAGTATTTTAAAAATAATATGTGATTATCAAGAATCTTGCAAAGTTGAGTGGTCATTTCCATCAAATTATTTGCCCCACCCACTTTCCGTTCGTTAATAGCAACTTCATTATTTTAGTTTAATATATATAAAAAAAACATAAAGTTAACATCAATCGATCATGCATCCTCAAATTAAAATAAAACTGATCGACCTCTATTTAAGGTACAAATTTGGTGGAGCCTATAACCAGTCTTGGTTAGCCAATGAGCAAGACCATGTCCTCATTGATGAGGCTATCGAGCGCATTCATGATTGGGGACCTGAATTCTTAAATTTAGAGCAAATTGAGCCTACAACACCAGAGCTTAGAGTTTTTCTTGCTATTTTGGATAAGGCGTTGCGTTTTTCAAAGAAAATACCACCTGTCTGTACCCATTATGATGAGTCTAAATTAGACGAGCATATGGAATTAGAAGACAAGCTTTGGCATGGGCTCCCTAATGCTAACTACAGTCAACGAGTGGTAGATTTTCCAATAGATGTAGATGCTGAATTTCAACAATTAAAAGAAGATGGGTTAGGAAAATTACTCAATCTTGTAAGAAAACAAATGCCTTCTCTTAAGCTAGTATCACTGTCTGATCTGGCCCAGGCTATTCAAGAACATGAAAATCAGTTAAAGAAAGGAAAAGATCCAGTCATACAAAAGAAACTCCGTGCCGAATTAAACTTATTAATTGACCTCAACAAAATTGTCCGTCTCAGATTTTCTGACCAAACTACCGGAACAAAGCGCAATCCATTTTAACTCTCAAACCAATATCCATTCTTTCTTCTCTAGAGAGCTAGCTGCTGATTAAGGACAGGCTGACCTGCCTTCATCCGGCCACATTCTGAACTGAATGATTGCCACACATTTTTTCTTTCCAATACGCTCTTCAAGGGTATTGGAGAGAAAAAAGTGCTAACAAAATTTCTCCCTTAATCTAAAATTTGCTAGACTTGATTTTTTACTTAAATGATGAGGCATTAATGGACCAATTGCTACATACTATCGATGCGGATAACTTGAATTCATTAAGCGCAGACAGCAAAAAACTTGCGCTAGCCTCATTAGAATTAGGAAAAGTTCTATATTTGCCCTCCTACCCTTTTCATTTAGAAGCCAATGAAAAAACTGAATTACTTTCCGATAAAATTCTTGACGGCAAACATAAAAATGTCAGTTTCGACTATCGCACTAATCGTTTAGGTGGTTTTCAAACTAACGCTAATTTAGAGCACACCCTGAAAGCCTTCATGCTGCGCTATGCCGAATTTGCGAGAGAACTAATTGACAGCGTTTTACCACAATATCAAGATGGTTTACTTTGGGGTAGGACCAGTTATCGCCCTGCAGAAATCAAAGGGCGTGTAAGCTCAAAACGTAAAGATGATACGCGTCTTCATGTTGACTCTTTTCCAGCAACGCCTGTGAATGGAAGACGGATTCTACGTGTTTTTTCTAATGTTAATCCTTTTAATGAGCCTCGAGTTTGGCATTTAGGAGAACCTTTTCATCAGGTACTCCAACGCTTTGCTCCCGGCATTCCAAGCTATAACTATGCCCGTGCAAAATTATTACATTTAATTAAAGCCACGAAAACACTGCGTTCTGCTTATGACCATTATCAACTCAATTTACACGACAATATGAAATTGAGTGATGACTATCAACAAACTGTCAAAAAGCAACGCATTGATTTTCCAGCTCAATGTACTTGGATTGTATTTACTGACCAAGTCTCGCATGCTGCTTTAAGCGGGCAATTTCTTATGGAGCAAACTTTTTATTTACCCGTTAATGCTATGGCTAATCCCGAGTTTTCGCCTTTAAAACAGTGGGAACAGGAGAGATTGGCCACGTTACCAATCTAAAACCCAACTATAATTTAGCTAAATGTAGTTATCCATGGAAGGCTTGAATAGGTGTTAGATGAAAACCGAAGATCTCATTGATGCATATAAAACAGTGCGTCAGCAAACTGAAAGCTTATGTAAACCATTGGCGACGGAAGACTATGTCATTCAAAGTATTGAAGATGTAAGCCCACCGAAATGGCATCTAGCACACAGTAGTTGGTTTTTTGAAACGTTCATACTTTCTCATTATTTAAAAAGCTACAAACCATTTCACGTTTCTTTTCATCATTTATTTAACTCTTACTACCAGGGAATAGGCAATCCTTATCCACGTGCGAAACGAGGTCTGTTGTCACGCCCAACAGTCGAAGAAATTTATGCCTATCGCAAGCATATTGATAGTTGTATGCAGGATTTGTTGAGTGAAGTTGCCGAAACTCAATTTGAGGCAATAAACACGCTCCTAACACTCGGGCTCCATCACGAACAGCAACATCAAGAACTCTTGCTAATGGATATTAAACATAATTTTTCCTTCAACCCCAATTTTCCGCTCTATAAGACTCAAACCATAGAAACACCTTCTGCGCTTGCATCAGAATTAACTTTTATCGATGTGGAAGGCGGCGTTGTGGAAATCGGTTACCGAGGTAAAGACTTTTGTTTTGATAATGAGTTACCAAACCATAAAAAATTTCTAATTCCTTATGCAATCGCCTCGCGCTTAGTCACCAATGCAGAATATTTAGAATTTATCGAAGCCGGTGGCTACAAAGAACCTTGCTGGTGGCTTGCAGATGGTTGGGACTGCGTGCTTAAGAATAATTGGCAAGCTCCACTCTACTGGCAAAATCAAAATAATGAATGGCACATTTTTAGCTTACACGGACTAATACCATTAAGTCCCACAGAACCTGTTAGCCATATTAGTTTTTATGAAGCAGATGCCTATGCAAGATGGCGTGGGGCACGATTAGCTTCGGAAGAAGAGTGGGAGCATTTTGTCGTTACCACAGGGCTAACACCTAACGGCAATTTTATGGAGAAAGGTCTACACCATCCTGAACCCGCTTCGACTCAAAACTCGCTACAGCCGCAACAATTTTTTGGCGATCTTTGGGAATGGACGGCTAGTCCTTATACGCCCTATCCGGGATTTAGGCCGCTTAAAGGCGCATTAGGTGAGTACAATGGAAAATTTATGACGAATCAAATGGTGCTTCGAGGCGGCTGTTGCGCCACTCCGAAATCACATATTAGAACAAGTTATCGTAATTTTTTTCAACCAGAAAAGCGCTGGCAGTTTAGCGGAATTCGCTTAGCGAGAACCAATTAAGAGGGGAAGGAATCATGGCTGCAAAATTTAAGACTCCAGCATTAGATAAGGTCAAGGTTAGCTCTGATGAAAAACAGGAATTTATTAGCGATATTCTTCATGGTCTTTCTAAAACAAATAAAGAGGTTAACTCGAAGTATTTCTATGATGAATATGGTAGTGAATTGTTTAATCGAATTACTCGTCATCCAGATTACTATCTGACGGGTTGTGAGTTAGAAATTTTAGATCATTATAAAAAGGACTTGGCCGATTTACTAAAAGATGAAAATTTTAATCTCATTGAACTGGGTCCAGGTGAAGGGATAAAAACGCGACTACTTATTGATCATTTTTTGGATGATAATTTATCATTTAGTTATTATACAATTGATATTTCGAGAAAATATCTTACCCAAATTATTGATCAATTTAATGAACAATTACCCAATCTCGAAACCGTTGCTTTAAATGTAGATTATTTAAACGGCATAAAATGGATAGGGTCGACTTCTAAAAAACGTAATTTCGTTATGTTTTTAGGCTCAAGTATTGGCAATTTTGATTTAAATTCTACTAAAGAATTTCTAGGAATGATGAAAAGTTTTCTTCATCCAGGGGATTATTTATTTATAGGTTTTGATTTGCTCAAAAATATAGATGTATTAATGAGGGCTTATAATGACCGAGATGGAATTACCCGTGAATTCAATTTAAATCTTCTAAGGCGCATGAATAATGAGCTAGGAGCCAATTTCAATATTGATTCCTTTTATCATTACGGAACTTACAATGTGTATTTGAAGGCAATGGAAAGTTATTTGATTAGTAATAAAGCTCAAATTATCTATATTGATGCGTTGAAAAAATCATTCAACTTTAAAGAATTCGAAGCAATTCATGCCGAATCATCACATAAATATACTTTTTCCCAAGTCGCCCAATTGGCACAGGCGACCGGTTTTGAGATTGTCAGGAATTTTACCGATTCGAAGCAATATTTTCTCGATTCTTTATGGCGTGTGGTTTAGAAATTTTATTTCACCCAGGGCATGGTTGAATTGTGGGTTTCCGTTCGGGTTCCGAGATATCCCCACGAAATGAGCATCGAAGGAATTTGTATTAACTTTATCCCGTTCAGCCTGGGGAGCACGCATCGCATGCGTCTCGAAGGCCTGTCCTGAGGCTCCCGAAGGGCCTGTCCTGACGCTCTCGAAGGAAGCTTTTTGCGACACTTCGAGACAGCGCTGCGCGTCCTGAGTACGGACGGGATAAATATAACGATCAGAGACTTAGAGAATTATCTCTTCTTCCGGCTCCGGCAATTCAAACTGAATTTGATCCATGTGAACAGCCACTTTTTCAAAAAAAGATTGTTCTGCGCTTGGTTTTAGATTGATCTCAATTTCTGAGTTTCGTAAATACCTTTTTGCATCCGATTTTTCTGACAACGACATATAAAAAGTTTCCTTGGATTATTAAAATACACTACTATAACATATTTAGTGCATTTTGTTCATTTAACCAACATAAAACTTAGCTTATCCACTTGTAAATCCTATTATCTCCTACAGTTCATACTGAAATCGCTCTACATAACTGGTACTTACGCAAAGACGTTGCATTTTAATTTAATTCACAATGCGCAAAAATAAAAAGTAGCAATCGATCTAACTAAACACACTCAAGATTGAATGCTCAGCTTTGACTGTGATTCTCTATCGATTAGGTAGCATGAATTTATACTATCAAAGGCTAATCTTTTAGGGCCGAAAATAAGTTCATTAACAATTGCTTTAAAGATCTGAGCTGCAACCTGAGAACCAGGGCATTTTCTTGTATGCCCTGGTACGGAAAAATTACTTGAGAAAGCGACATCCTTTTCTTCTGCTGCTGCACTTCCTAATTCAAAAAATAGAAATGAATTCGCTGGAATCTCAACCTCATCACCGGTTTTCTTGTTTTTTAGCCTAACTGGGTTTTTATTATAACGGCCTATTACATTAGAAGTAGCAAGTGCTTTTAGTGCTTGGTGATAATAAGTATCCAAGTTTTGCAACTCTCTCAGTTCTTTTCTAGTTAAATTGCTTCCTTCTCTTACTTTATCAGGAAATTTCATTTCACCCTCTTGTTGAATAGCCCCTAGCATAGAAGGTTGTGATTTCGCTGATGCTGTTGTGAGGTATAACTTTTTTATAAATTCAACCACAACCGCCGAAACGTTATCAGCTAATATTAAAATGGATGGGAAAGAAGTCATATCATCTAAATAATGAATAATTTCTTGCTCATCTAAATTTTTTAAATAACGCTTTAATGCTTTCTTGTCTTTAGCTAAAGAGGGGTAGTTTTCTTTAACCTGCTGTATTATCAGATCAACAAATAGATTTTCTCCCTTAAGCTCTGGATCAAAACAATCGGATTGGAATCTGTCAAAAATCAAATGAACCTGGGTACTCATTAATTCTTTAGCAAATTTTTTATACTGTTGTTTTGCCTTTCGATGTTTACTATCAAAAAAAGATAATTGAGAGCAGGTAGAAAAAGAGAGACTAAACGCCGTAGAGGCGAACAATTTCATTATTTCAATTGTATCTTCAGGTAATTGATCACTAGCAAAAAAAAGTTTCATCAATATTTTAAGAATAATTGTTCGTATAAATTGTTCAGGGCTCATTTTTGTTGTATCAGTCTTTTCCCTAGTTTCCGTGAGAACTTGTTGAGTAATTTTATCAATATGTTCTAAGTCTTTTAAATAATAGATAAGCAAGCTTCGAATTTTTATTGCATCAGGACTAGTATCAGCTAATAAGTGCGTACCATCTGTTAGCGTATTAAATTTACTATAAGCTTTTCGTCCCTCGTGTTGCTGATCTAATTCATCCAATATGGGCCCAATGTCATAAGCAAAATCATGCGGTTTACTTTCTCTACTAGGGTTTGGATTAATTTTATAGACCTTACCAGTTAATAATTTTTTAATACCGGGATCAACTTCAGTCACACCCGGAGCAAGTACCCGAGTCTTCTCTTGCCAACTATTAGAAATATAGCCACTAATCCTTTGCCAGTAGCTATTAAGCATAGTTTGTAAATTATAAAAAGCTTCGTTTTTTTCTTTCATTTTAACTCAAATATTTAACAAAATGTTTCGTATTATAACTACCAATTCTTACCAAAAACTTAGGAACTCAACCCTCTTAAGAGGGCGACAAGAAATAACGCTTGCTGCAAAGCAATCTGTGCTAAAAAGATAAAACAATTATAGAAATACTGATATTCTTTGCGTTTCGAAATTAGCATTATCAAGGATTTTTATGACTTCAAATAAAACCTATTCCTTTCTACAAGGAATTTGTTTTCTTATTCTTGCACAAACGATGGTAGGCCTTAACATTGTTTTTTCCAAATGCCTAGTCTCCTCGCTGCCACTTTTATTTATGCTAACTCTTCGTTTTGGTTTAGCCGCTTTAATTCTGCTCCCTTTGCATTGGCTCACTCCGGCAAAACAATTTAGTCTACGTCATTATTTCTTAGAACTCACCCAACGCGATTGGTATTTTATTATTGCTCAAGCTCTCACTGCCGGTGTTTTATTCAATTGTCTTATGCTTTTAGGATTGCATTACACGGATGCCAATGTGGCAGGTATTATTACGAGCGCCTTGCCTGCCATTATTGCTCTGATGTCTTGGGTGATTCTTAGAGAGAAAATCTCCAAGAAAAAAGGACTTTGTATCCTTTTTGCGACTCTCGGGCTGGTGGTGATAGCCTGGGACAAATGGCAGGGCCTTGGCGCCAGTCATTCCTTTTTTGGTGATGTGATTGTTTTATTATCACTACTCCCAGAAGCAACTTACTATATTTTATGTAAACTCCATTCAAACAAACTGCCGGTCTTTTTAATCTCTTCTTTAATTAATGGGATCAATGCCTTAATTCTGCTTCCTTTTAATAATTTTGCCTCTTTAAATTCTTTAACACTAACCCCTTGGATATGGTTAATATTAGTGACTTTGGGACTAAGCTCAGGCTTATTTTATGTGTTTTGGTATTTTGGTGTACGGCAAGTTGATGGGATCATGGCGTCACTTTCAACAGCGGTCATGCCAGTAGCGACTGTCATTCTAGCTTGGTTAATTCTCGGAGAACAACTCTCAGCGTTGCAATGCACCGGTATGGGGCTTGTTATTTTATCGATTGCTATTTATGCGAGACGCGCGTAGAAAACCCTAAGGTAGTTGTTGGGTCTCGGCCTACTATTTTTCATGTGCGTTAAAAATAAAAAACCCGCCAACAGGCGGGTTTTTTTGAACAGCGGGGAAAGGCTTACATCATGCCCATACCGCCCATGCCGCCCATTCCACCCATGCCGCCCATGTCGCCAGCGCCAGCCATACCTTCATCTTTCTTAGGTAGGTCAGCAACCATGCACTCAGTGGTCAACATTAAGCTAGCAACAGACGCCGCATTTTGTAATGCAGTACGAGTTACTTTAGTTGGATCAAGAATACCCATGTCAACCATGTCACCGTATTCGCCAGTAGCTGCGTTGAAACCAAAGTTATCTTTGTTTTCAGAAACTTTATTAACGATTACAGAAGACTCATAACCAGCGTTAGCTACGATTTGACGGAGTGGAGACTCGATCGCACGACGTAGGATATTAATACCCATGTCTTGGTCAGCGTTGTCGCCTTTCAAACCATCTAAGGCTTTTTGAGCACGGATTAGCGCAACACCACCACCAGCAACGATACCTTCTTCAACTGCAGCACGAGTTGCGTGAAGAGCATCTTCTACACGAGCTTTTTTCTCTTTCATTTCGATTTCAGTAGCAGCACCCACTTTGATTACTGCAACACCACCAGCTAGTTTAGCAACACGCTCTTGTAGTTTTTCACGATCATAATCAGAAGTTGTTTCTTCCATTTGCGCGCGAATTTGTGCAATACGTGAGTTGATTTCAGTTGCTTTACCTTCACCATCGATAATTGTGGTGTTTTCTTTGGTAACAACAACGCGTTTTGCAGTACCTAAACTATCCAGAGTAGCGCCTTCTAAGCTAGTACCTACTTCTTCAGAAATCACTTCACCGTTAGTAAGGATAGCGATATCTTGTAGCATTGCTTTACGACGATCGCCGAAACCAGGTGCTTTAACAGCACATACTTTCACGATTCCGCGCATATTGTTAACCACTAGAGTCGCTAACGCTTCGCCTTCAACGTCTTCAGCAATAATTAATAAAGGACGGCCTGATTTAGCAACCGCTTCTAGAACAGTTAACATGTCACGAATTGTAGCAATCTTTTTGTCAACCAAGAGGATGAAAGGATGCTCAAGCTCGGCACTCATGTTTTGTTGGTTGTTGATGAAGTATGGGGAAATGTAACCACGATCAAATTGCATACCTTCAACAACAGATAATTCGTTTTCAAGACCATTACCATCTTCAACAGTGATAACGCCTTCTTTACCTACTTTTTCCATCGCTTCAGCAATGATAGAACCGATTGCTTCGTCAGAGTTAGCAGAAATAGTACCAACTTGTGCAATTGATTTACCATCTTTGCAAGGCTTAGACATTGATTGCAATTTCTTAGTCACCGCAGCAACCGCTTTATCAATACCGCGTTTCAAGTCCATTGGATTCATGCCAGCAGCAACTGCTTTGTGGCCTTCAACAACAATAGAACGAGCTAGGACAGTAGCAGTAGTAGTACCATCACCCGCAGTGTCAGAAGTTTTAGCAGCAACTTCTTTAACCATTTGTGCGCCCATGTTTTTGAAGCGGTTTTCAAATTCAATTTCTTTTGCTACAGAAACACCATCTTTAGTTACAGTGGGTGCACCAAAAGATCGTTCTAGAACAACGTTACGTCCACTTGGACCCATCGTTGCTTTCACTGCATCAGCTAATGCATTCACACCAGCAAGCATTTGTTGGCGAGCATCGTCACCAAAACGTAATTCTTTAGCCATTCTCACTATCTCCTTTAATCTAAATTACTTCTCAATAACGCCCATGATGTCGTCTTCACGCATCACAACTAATTCTTGGCCTGCTATCTTAACTTCTGTACCTGAGTACTTACCAAACAGAACCACATCACCTATTTTAACTGCTAAGGCACGAACATCACCATTATCTAACACTTTACCAGCGCCAACCGCAATAATTTCACCACGCATTGGCTTTTCAGTAGCGCTATCTGGAATCACAATACCACCTGCTGTGGTACGTTCCTCTTCCAAACGACGAACAACCACACGATCGTGTAAAGGACGAATTTTCATACTCTTCTCTCCTGATTTAATTAATCGCCTATAATTTTCAGAGTAAGCTCTGACTTTTTTAGCCCTGCATAATCTCAAGACGATGCATTGCTGATGACTGACAGATGGGGACAACAAAAAAACTTTCAAGGGTAAAAGCAAAAAAAATTTTGGCTTTTTTTGGACTAGAACTTACAATGGTCTACAATTTTACAGACGAGATGGGCATAGCATGAAGAAATGTTTTTTATTTACAATATTATGGCTTGCATCCTTCATGAGCTTTGCCATTCCGTTGCCAGCATCTGAAATCTTTCAGGTAGGAACAAAACAAGTCGATCCCAATACTTTTGTTATCAATTGGCAAGTCAAACCTGGTTATTATCTTTACAGTGATCGCATCAAATTATCCGAACCCTCCAATAACAATCTCCGCTTGGGGACCATTCTTTTCCCTCCGGCAACAAAAAAAACAGATAAGCAAGGGCGGCTCTATTCCGTTTATCGCGACCACTTAGCTCTCCCCGTCGCTATTCTCGGCGAAGAACCAGGAGAAAGTTTGCTTGACGTCCAATTTCAGGGCTGTTCTGATGATGGTTTTTGCTACCCACCTGAAACTCGACAAATTAAGTTAACCATTGACAAGAATTTGGCCTTAAGCGAAGTCAATATGGAGACAAAAACACCAGACACAGCTCCACTAGCAGTGCAGGAACAACAGGAAAAACCAGTTGATAAAGTCGAAGCCGTTTTTGTTAATCACCATTGGGCCATGGTCATTCTCAGTTTCTTTGGTTTTGGCCTACTACTCTCCTTTACCCCCTGTATCTTGCCTATGGTTCCTGTGTTATCTGGAATTATTGTTGGCCATGGAAAAAATCTTTCTACCCGGAAAGCATTTTTCCTTTCCTTAAGTTATGTTTTGAGTATGTCTATTACTTATGCCCTCGTCGGCGCATTGGTGGCTAAAGTGGGCAGCAATTTGCAAGTTCTTATGCAAACACCCTGGGTAATCGGATTTTTTAGCTTTATTTTTGTCCTATTAGCGCTATCCATGTTCGGCTTTTATGAATTACGCTTACCTACATCTTGGCAAGCAAAACTAGCTAATGCCAATCGAAGTCAAGCCAGCGGGCACTATCTGAGTGCAGCAATTATGGGTTGCTTATCCACACTTATTTTATCTCCTTGTGTGACCGCCCCCTTAATCGGTGCCTTAGGTTATATCGCCCATACCGGCAATATTGCTTTAGGCAGCTCGGCCTTATTTTTCCTAGGTCTAGGCATGGGAACCCCCTTGATTCTCATTGGCATGTCGGCTGGAAAATGGTTACCGAAAGCCGGGAAATGGATGAACGTAGTCAAAGCTTTTTTCGGTGTCTTACTCCTGGCAGTGGCTATTTTCCTCTTAGAACGAATTTTACCAGGCCCCTTAGTGATGGCCTTATGGGCAAGTTTACTGATTTTCTCTGGCGTGTATTGTGGAGCCTTAACTTGTTCACTCAATAATATCGATAAATTTCGCCAAGGTTTTGGCATTATTTTGCTGGTCTATGGTTTATTGGTTTTAATCGGTGCGAGTATGGGAACCACTAATCCTTTACAACCGCTTGCTGCCTTACAGATAGTCAAATCCACAACACCAACCGAAGAAAAAACGGTTAAAACACTCCGCGGTCTACAAAGAGTAATAGCCAATGCTAAAGGTAAGCCGGTTATGTTGGATTTTTATGCGGATTGGTGTACTTCTTGTAAGTTTATGGAGGCAACGGTGTTTAAAGATCCCCGAGTCACAGAAGCACTTAAAGATTTTGTCGTTGTAAAAGTGGATATCACTGGCAATAAAGCGCAGGAAAGAGCCCTTCTAAGCCAATTTAATGTTGTTGCGCCGCCTACCTTTTTATTTCTCGACAAGCTGGGGGATGAGCAAACTCACTTACGCTTAGTGGGGGAAACGTCAACTAAGGAATTTTTAAACCAATTAGAGCAAGCTACGGGAATAACCGCTGTTACGAATTAGACAGGGTCATAATCGACTTCCAAGATGACTTTCTGGCACCATACTCTGATGCAGAATAGCAATAACTATTATTAGGTCAGGCAGAGTAAGGCAATAGATTGTATGGCTGCCATATAAAAACCGGTAAATGTCTTTCCCTAAATCATCAGCGCAATTTTTTCCCATTAGTGGCATTGCTGAAAGTAGCTCCACTGTTTTTTTTAATTCTTTCAAATAAATTAGGGACTGTTTAGATCCCCACTGCTTTAGAGTAAAACGTCGAATCTGAATGAGATCTTGATGTGCCTGAGATGTAAATTGATACCGGCTCATTATTAATCAAATTTTCCCTTTAATAAATCATCAAAAAATACATCTCCATCAGCAATTCGGCCAGAGGCAATATCTTCTTTTGCTTGTTCTACACGTTTTTTTAGATATTGCATTTTAAGAGACTCTAAATTTAAATAGTCATCAACAGACAATACGACTGCAACAGCTTTGCCATTTCGATTAATTTGAACTGGTTCACGTTGTACTTTAAGAAGCAACTCTCCAAAATGCGTTTTTGCTTCATTAGCTGATAATGATTCCATAATAAAACTCCAATCATTTCGTTCGATACAACCATTGTAGTCGAATTAATCAATGATTTCACGTCATAAAAAATACCGCTTTGATATCTTGCTCTGAATTAGACAACTTAACCCCAGAAGCGTTATAATTCGCCCACTTTTTTTACAGATAAGAGATTATGAATCATAGAGTGGGCTTTGTCAGCTTGGGGTGTCCTAAAGCGTTAGTTGATTCGGAGCGAATCATTACCCAATTACGAGCGCAAGGGTACGATTTAGTATCAAGCTATCAAGATGCGGGTATTGTTGTAGTCAACACTTGTGGTTTTATTGATGCTGCAGTGACCGAATCATTAGATACGATTAAAGAAGCGATGGCTGAAAATGGTCGTGTTATTGTGACGGGCTGTTTGGGTGCAAAGGCAGATCTTATCCGCGAAGCCTGCCCTGAGGTTTTACATATTAGTGGCGCTCATGCTTACGAAGAAGTGGTGCGAGCCGTCCATCAACATCTACCGCCACCAGCCAATCCCTTTACGCAACTTGTCCCTCCTCAAGGAATTAAATTAACACCCAGACACTATGCCTATTTAAAAATTTCTGAGGGATGTAATCAAAAATGTACTTTCTGCATCATCCCTACCATGCGCGGTAAACTACAAAGTTATCCGCTTGCACAAGTCTTAACTGAGGCGAAACGCTTGAAAGAGGCAGGCGTCCAAGAATTATTAGTTATCTCGCAAGATACCAGCGCTTATGGCGTCGATACACGTTATCAACCCGTTGAATGGCAAGGTAAAACCATCAAAACGCAATTTTATGATCTTTGCCAACAGCTAGGAGAACTTGGCATTTGGGTCCGTTTACATTATGTCTATCCCTATCCTCATGTTGATGAAATCATTCCATTGATGCGTGACGAACTTATCCTTCCTTATCTGGATATCCCCTTACAACATGCTAATTCAAGAGTTTTAAAAGCAATGAAACGTCCTGCAAGCAGCGAAAATACCTTAGCTCGTATTGCGGAGTGGCGGGAAATCTGTCCAGATATTACCCTCCGCTCTACCTTCATTGTTGGTTTTCCGGGTGAAACGGAAGAAGAGTTTGAAGAGCTACTTGATTTTCTGCAAGACGCCCGCTTAGATCGAGTAGGTTGTTTTCAGTATTCTCCTGTTGCAGGGGCTAAAGCCAATGAATTAGCTGATCCAGTTCCTGAAGCAGTAAAGGAAGAACGTTATCATCGCTTTATGCAAATTCAAGCCGAAATTAGTCGTGATAAATTAGCAGCAAAAATTGGCTCCCGACAAACTGTTCTCATTGATGAAATTAATAATGAGCAAATTATTGCACGCAGCAAAAGTGACGCACCAGAAATAGATGGTTTAGTCTTTTTGCCTCCCACTAAAAATATTAAAGTAGGAGAGCGAATTGAAGTTGTCATTACAGATAGTGATGATTATGATTTATATGCCGAGATCGAAAATTAATTGAGCCTTGGCTTAACAAACCCTGTAATTAGGGGATAAGACCTCATGCTGCTACCTAAGGATAAAAATCCCTTCCCCCTTAGTCCCGACCTATCCCCAAAAATAACACCATGACATTGATGAGATTTCCATTAAAATCGCAGCATTGGAAATCTCAAAATGAAAAAACGTTACAGCGACCCTCTATTAACCCGGCTTGTTGAAATTGATAAACTATTCAGGAAAATATTTTTCAAATACGACTTTTTTAAAGCTCTGTTTAATCCGACTGAGACTTGCATGGTGAGGAGGTTTATAGCGGATGGTTTATCCACCAAACCAACGATAGACAATATTGTAACAAATTTCATCAATTAGATTTCTTATAGATTTTATCGAATACAGATAACTCAAAAGAATCATCCTAAAATACAATTCTGGGACAATCGATAGCCGACCATTGTTAGGACAATATAAGCCTTCCGTTATTCTAGTTATAAAAGTTAGCTCAACTACTTTATTAACTTTCTTTAGAAAATGTTCTTCAGGAATTAGCGCCTCTAAGCTGAAATAATTAGCATTGTTTTCTTTAGGATAGAGTCAATAATAGTTTTTTTTGTAAACAAATTTACCATCTTTTACAACAGGCCGGTACGTTATCTATCTCAAAATAATAATTTTCAATCTGACTCTGTTTCTTATTGAGAGTCAGAAAATTTAAAAATTAGGGCAGCATTAATGCGAGCAATAGTAAAATATATTGCTGATAAAAATTGACGCAATCTCAAGCAGCAAAATTAACGCATGTATCACAGCCGCGAATCAGTGATTTGATTCTTGGTAAAATTCATCTTTTTACTATTGATATGCTCGTGAACATGCTGGCATGTACCCATGCATCCATTTTACTTGTTGTTAATGAACAAGTAGCCGCATGAATGGGAGCGATCAAAACCGTGAGGACTTCAAACCCCGAAGCCGGTTTTTGAAGCAGAATTTGACGGTTGTCCAAGAGCTGAGAACCACTTCTCCCTTCTGTTAAAGGGTCTATAATTAAAATATTACTATTGAAAGGTTGTTTATATGCTAAACATAGAGCCGCAAAAAATTAGACATATCCTTACCAAAATATCTAGTTTCAAGGGAAAAATTGATAAATATCCCAAAATAACTAAAGAAAAGGACACACCTTACATTTTATCTGACCCTAAGTATAAAAATATTCTTTCTACTATAAATAACTTGCCATCTGAGCAACAAGCAATTTTAGTTGCATTAATGTATTTAGGTCACGGCGATTTTAAAAAAAATGAATGGGATCAAGCTCTTAATATTGCCGAAGGCCAGCTGACAAAACACATTGGGGAATACTTATTATCGCGACCTAATGTAGTAAATTGTATTGAAAATGGACTCAATATTTTAGGTTTCACAAAAAAAGACTCCGTTGCAAAAACAAAAAGTAGATAATAATGGGTTAAATTACCGATCGAGAGCATCATAAAAATATAAGTTATGCTTTACTTAAATAACATTGATTAATATTATCAACTGCTATGTAGTTTATAAAGCAGATGCCAGATGAATGAAATCGATATCTTAAAATTTTTTTATGACGAAATAAAAGCACGTGGTAAAACTCGCGAGGATGTTTTTCTAAGTATTGATGAAGATGCCACTGAAGTCCTTTCACTCAAATTAGGGCAACCTATTAGTCTAGAACAAGCCCAAAAATTAACTGATATTTGCATCGCTAACGAATGGATTGAACGGACCACGGCCGACCCAAATTACCATTACCTTTCTTTAACTGAAGCGGGACTGCAAGTCGTTTTAGGCAATTTATATTCTTAGAAATTGCTTCGATTCCTAGCCAGATTCTCGACAACCGCGTCTGCCTGTTCTGAGCGCTTCACAATCCGAACTGCACCCGGTCTTAATGATTGAGAGAAAAAGCGATGACTCATCATCTGACTGTTTTGCTTTTTACTGTAATCCTCAAAAAAATCATTCCAGAGTAATTTATACAGATTATTGGAAATTTTAATAGCACAGGATGAAGCGGGGCCCTCACCCGTTTTTTCAAGCCTTACCCCTGGCATTTGAACTCTCCCTCCAAGGTATTTTTTAAACGCTTCAAACCAAGTTTGTACTTCTTTGTTTGTGCCTTTAATTTCTAGTGGCTCCAACATTCTGATTCTATCTTGTACCCTTGATAAAGCGCTTCGTACTGCAAGAGCAAGAGCATAGGCATTATGCCGCTGCACAAAAAGATTAAAAAGACTATAAAGTTCATGCCCTAAAAAAATCTTTTGCCAGCTTTTTAGTGTAAAAGCTGGGCAGCTCCCCTCTTCCTGTATAAAGCCTCTTTGATTGTAGACAACACGCTGATAGCAGAACTGAAGATTAATAGGATCACGAACATAATATTTAACGGGTAAAGAATAGGAGAAACCACTGAGAAGCTTTCTTAACCCAAATAGCCTAGACCATTCATCAGCTTCTTTCTTATTTTGAGGCGAGGTAGTGTCATCCCGTCCCTCTAGACGATAAAATATAATTTCTCGCTCAACTCTAATTAATTCGCGTATAGCCACTTCCATAGCAGCTTGATAATACACAGGCTGAGTAAAGGGATTTACATTTAAAGGAACCAGGTTCCTCTTAGAATCATAGGTAAAGGGAGTTAATTTAGTCACAAAAGTCCCCCAGCCTGTTTTTGTTGCCATATCGATGCCAGGACATTGAGAACCTAGGTTATATTCTACTTTGTAATAATCATAATGATGGGGTATATCATCGGGCCCCGCCGCTTGACCATTTTCGAGAGTCGCCACTTTTATAATACTAAATAAAGCAAAATGACCTCTATGCACACCTCCTCGAATTAAGATCTCGTCAGTCTCAAGATGATGATTTTGCTGATTGGGAAGAAAACATAAGCTAACAAACTTATGCTTTTTATTCAGCACTGCATCAGGATTACCTTCGAGCAGATCCCCAATATTATTCTGAATTAACTCTGGTATCTGCTTGTCAAAAGGCGGAGGTAGTTCATGAAACAAAGGATTCTCATCCTTATTATCTGGTATTTCCAGTCTAGCTTGCGTATAAAGCTGATTTCTAATGTAATCAGAAAATTCAAGCTCGGTAATAAGACTTTGATGATAAACGCCCTGCTCATCACGCGCTACTAAAAATTTTGAGGCGGCTAATAAGGCTTGATAATCTGCTGTTGATAAATTATCACGATTGATCTCTGCAAAAACTCTTAAGGCGAGTGCATAAGCTTCACAAGCCTGACGATTAGTAAGTATAAGATCGCCGGTATTATCATAATCCAATGATAATTTATTAATCCCATTCAAAATAAATCTATTTCGACTAATTTCTTGTAATAATTGTTTTAGAGCTGCTTCTTGTGCTTTTAATTGAGCAAGATCAGTAGTGCAGTGAATTTCTGCGAAAAAGCTTTGATAATAAGATACATATAAATCATCCAAAAAATAGAAAGGCATTTCAACAACATTAGTTTTCGTTAGGGGATCTAACTTTAATTGGGGGTTATATTTTGCGAAATGATTGGTAAATACTATTCTCAGAAACTCATTGCTAAAAGTTAATTGGATATTAGAAGGTTGTTTATATTTGACTGACTTTTTATTATCTAATCCCCGTCTAGATAGATAAATATCTCTAAATTTTTCGAAATTATATGGAGTAATAATTTCAGTATATTCTGAATAAATCTGAGAAATCAAATGATCATAATTTTCCTTAGAAATAACCAAACCAAGAATATTATTAAGCGTAATTAGATAACCATTATTATTGGCAACAAACTCTGGATTTATTGTGCGATAAATGAGTGGAATAAATACTCTGTTTAGTGTTTTAGCTTCTAAAAAATTTACAATTCCATATTGGCTCAAACACCAATCTTTAAAATGCATGTTTACCTCGTTTTACTCTATATTTAGCTTTTCAGAGCTGATATATACTCATGATTTGTTGTCATCCCCTGCGCAGGCAGGGTAACAAGGGGTAAATGTAGGTTCATCTAAACGTACCGCTCAGAGAGCCTCGCTCCTCTGGTTGCTTCGCAATAGGAAGGGAACGCGGGACCATAAATGAAGAGAAAAAGCGATTCGCATTCATCAGATTATCCCGACTTGTGCCTTTAATTTCTAGTGGGTCCAACTCTCTTATTCTACCCTGTACCCTCGATAAAGCGGCTTGTAATGCTCTAGCCTGCTCATTTGCATTATGTTGTTGCATAAAATGATTAAGAAGACTATTGAGACTATGCCCAAGAGTACTCGCTAACCAACTTTTTAGTGTGAAAGCTGGACAACTCCCATCTTCTTGGACAAAACCTCTCTGATTAGAGACAAAACGCTCATGTTGTTTGTGTGAATTAATAGGATCTTGGACATAATACTTAACGGATAATGGGTAAAAATAGCCGCTCAGACGCTGTCTTAACTCAAATAACCTTACCCATTCATCAGCTTCTTTAGTATTTTGAGGCTCTTTCGAGTTGAGAACATCGCGTCCATTTTGGCGATAAAATACAATTTCTCGCTCAACTCTAATTAATTCTCGCAAAGTAATTTCCATAGAAGCTTGATAAAGCTCCGGCTGAGTAAAGGGGCCCACATTGGAAGCAGCTAGGTTCCCTTGAGAATCGTAGGTAAAAGGAGTTAATTTAGTTATAAAAGTTCCCCAGCCTGTTTTGGTTTTTACATCCACACCAGGGCACATAAAACCTAGATTATTCTCTACTTTGTAATACTCATAATGGTGAGGCTTCTCACCCGGCTCAGCCATCTGGCCATTTTCGAGAAGACCCACTTTTATAATTCTAAACAAAGCAAAATGATGTTTTTGTGCTCCACCCCGGATTAAGATCTCATCAGTGCCAGTTTGAGAAGGATTTTGTTGATCAGGAAGAAAACGCCGGCTAATAAATTTAGAATACCTGTTCATGAGTGCCCAAGAATTACCCTCAAGTAGATCTCGAACATTATTCTTGATTAATTCGGGGATACGCTTGTCATAAGGCGGAGGTAGTTCATGAAATAAAGGATTCTCATCCTTAACCCCTGGTATTTGCGTCCTTGCATGCTCATAAAGCTGATCTCTGATGTAACTCGCAAACTCTAGCTCAGCACCAAGACTTTGGCAGATCTTTCCGAATTCATCACGCGCCACTAAAAATGTCGAGGCATTTATTAAGGCTTGATAATTTGCTGTTGATAAATTATCACGATTTGCTTCTGCAAACACCCTTAAAGAGAGCGCATAAGCCTCACAAGCTTGGCGATTGGAAAGTGGATGATCGCCGAAATTATCATAATCCAATGTTAATTTATTAATGCTATCCAAAATTAACTTATTTTGATTAACTTCTTGTAATAATTTTTTTAGCGTTGCCTCTTGTGCTTTTAATTGAGCAAGATCCGTAGTACGACTAATTTCTGCAGCAGGACTTTGATAATACAACTGATATATATCACCCATAAAATAGGGAGGCATTTCGACAACTTGGGCATAGGTTAAAGGATCTAATTTTAATTGCGGATTATATTTTACGAATTGCTTAGTAAATGCTGTTTTTAGAGAGTCATCGCTGAAAGTCACGCGAATATTAGAAGGTTGCTTGTATTTAGTTAACCCTCTACGATTTAGCCCCAGTTTAAATAAAGAAATATCGCTAAATTTTTCGAAATCATTTGGATCATTAACACCAGGATAGGTCTGCTGAAATTCTAAATAGATACGGAAAATCAACAGATCATAATTTTCTTTAGGAATAACTAAACCAAGGTGATTATTATGAGTAGTTAGATAGCCATTGTGCTCAGCAACAAATTGCGCATCAATACTGGAATAGATAAGCGGAATAAACACTCTATTTAGTGTTTTAGCTTCTAAAAAATTTACAATACCATATTGACTCAAACACCAATCTTTAAAATGCATTATTGCCTCATTCTCTACATTTAAATGCCTATACCGCATGCTAAATGGCATTTACTCTCTGAGATTAGAATGGGCGCTTATTATACATAGTGATTTTATTTTTTCAATTGCCTGGCGGATTTGGGTCTTGACTGGATTAATGCAGCAGCAACAATTTACGATACTTAGCCTATCTAATTGACAATAAATAAACATTTTAGTTAAATACAAAAATACAAAATACGAGATTCAAAATGATGTTCTCCTTTTTCGAAAGCAGTTCACCTATAGGCTTACAAACTCATCGTATTACCAATCAATTATTGCAAATAAAAAGTCAATTATTAGAAAAAGAAAGTAGCGCCAAGAGTTATTATGCGAAAGCAAGCCGTGATATCGATTATGTAGTCGATTACTATACTTATAAACTCATCTCCTCCAATAATATTGCTTTCAAAAAAACCTTGGTTGAAGAATACGAAACGCTCGTTCAGCATCTTGAGCGGCTGGTAAACAATACCAGTTCGGATAAATTTGATCAGCCTTTTAGTTCAGAACTATTAAAACTGAATTACCGCAAACATGGAATCTCAACCTTAATCTGGGGATGTATCTTATTTGTGGTTTCAGCACTTTCGCTTTTGCTGAGTACAGCTACTTCTATCGTCAATCCCTTCGTTGGCGTCCCTTTACTGCTAGCTATCATTTTCACGGGGTTAAAACTACTCGATAAGGCAATGCAATGGTGGGAACATAGAAAATATATTAACGAGCAAAACGTTGCACTTAGAGGCGAAGTTAATTCTTTGATTTTAAACCTTAAAAATGCTTTTTCTATTGAACATGATGAACATTACGAACCAGAAACTTTGGTCTATCATCCAATAGGTTCGACAGATCCCCAGACTCCCTGCTCTTACACCTTAGCCTCAGTATCCATGTAATTAGTTTTCCCTTTTAATCAAATTTCATTGATGCTTCTGTTTGATTTTCCCATTGACTTTGAGTTGAATAAGATTCGTTTTTATCATGCGACGATAATTGGCTTTTTCCTTTTTTTAATTCTTTCAGTAGTTGCCGTCGAAAAGAAGGATAATCCACCTCTAAGGCATGCCTAACATTTGCTTTAAATCGTGAGCGAGATTTCTTAATTTCTTTTTTGATTTTATTAGCTAAGTTGGGTGGGCGCTCTAAATCACCTGCAATGATCTTAGCAGCAATTTTAGCCTGAAAATCAGCAAGGGGCCAAATACAACCCTGCGGCTGAAACAAACCAATAAAATAGAGATTTTTAAAATCAGCATGCATCATCTTGCGATACAGAGGTACATTAACGAGCGAGCTGAAATCAATGAGTTTTTTATCAAAAAATGGAAAGCTTATTTGATATCCTGTGGCTAAGATAATAACATCAAACTCATCTTGACGACCATCCACAAAATGCACGGTGTTACCTTCTAAGCGATCAATACCTCTACGCGGTAAAATTTTACCGTGCCTTATAAAATAAAGGAGTTCGGAATTAATCGTTGGATGAATTTCCTGAGGTCTACATTTGGGTTTTTCCAGATGATATTTGGGATATCGGCCTTGAATTATTCGGATGATTGCTGCTGCCAATAGCTGCTTCGGCCAGTAAGGCATCCAATTGACTAATGCAAACATAATATCGGTAGGTTTCCCAAAAATAAATTTTGGAAAAATATGTTGGCCGCGACGCATACTGACACAAGTTTTCGGCGAGAGGCGTGAAGTTTCTACAGCAATATCACAGGCTGAATTCCCCCCCCCCACTACAAGTACTCTTTTATCCTTAAAGGGTGTCGCTTTTTTGTATTGATGAGAGTGAATTATTTGACCTTTAAATTCCCCACTAAATTTGGGGATTATTGGGTCCCAATGATGGCCATTGGCAACTAAAACATAGTTAAAAATTTCTTCGTGCCGACCTGTTTCATTTTCATAAATCACTTGCCATTCATCGTCGGATAGGGGGACGACTTGTTCAACATGAGTATTAAATTGAATATACTCATTCACTCCAAAATGCTGTGCATAATCTTCAAAATAGCTGAGTATTTTTGCGTGAGACGGATAATCAGGATACTCAAAAGGCATCGGATAATCTTCGTACTGTGATAGGCGTTTAGAGCTAATAATATGCGTTGTTTCATAAACACTGGAATGTTCATTATTTTCATCAAAAACCCAATTACCACCTAAACGATGATTTTTTTCAAATACCTTAAAGTTGGTTAATCCTTGTTGTAATAAATTTTTTGCTGTAGTGATGCCGCAGGGACCAGCACCAATAACACAAATTTTTGGCGAATAATTAGGGGATTTTTTCATAATAAATACACTTTTACCTGAACCTAAACAGATTTTCTTAGAAAATTTTATTGCTTTTATCAACGCTCGCTTTTCAATTAAGATACTGTTTCTCTGAATTACTTATAGCAGCCAATGAGCGATTAACCATTAAATCCTGAACTTCTTCGTTTTTATCAATAGTGAAATGATTTACAGCGACTCTTTTAAAGCGGTCTACATTAATATTTTCAATGGTTGTCCGACGCGGATCGACAGCCTTTACTCGCAAACCACTAAACATTGGCACAAAAGATGGTTTGTAGATATTAAGCACATGCCTGACATTAGAAGGCACTTCGAGAGGCGAAACTGCATCAATAGTAATTAATAGCTCCACAGGAATATTCACTTTAGCAAGGTTTTTAGCGACTTTTATCTGTTCATTAGCCCCTAATGAATGCCCTGCTAAAATAATTGGCCCAGGTAATTCTTTGGTACCATAGTTCTTGACAATATATTTAGTTAATTGATCAACTTTATACCAAACAGTGCTTTCTGCCCTAATTCTATATTTTCTTTCTAGGGTACTTTGCAACTGGTTCATACCCGTACTAAAGACCCCCCCTAAGCCGCCTCTCATGACGAAAACTCGTGCATGACTTTTAAATAAGTAATTTTTATCTTTAGAAAGACTTTGGGTCGCGGCTAGGTCAATGCATCCGCTGAGATGCATGCTGGAGAGCAACAAGAACAAATAAAAAATTGGCTTGCAGAATTTATTAGAGCAGCGAGATCGCATGTTTCACTTGTTTCCTTTTTTATTATTCGGCTGATTTTACATAAAATCTGTAAGGGATAAAACCCAATTAATTAGATCTAATCCAAGTTTATTGAGAACATCTACTAGATTCTGCGAATGGGAAGTACGACTGGAAGAATTTTCGCTCTTTTGTTGTTCTTGCTGCGCTTTGGTTGCCTGTCATCCTCTGCTTTCGTAGGGATTGACAGACAACATTGCAAAAAAACCACTTATCTTCCGCCACTTCCACCCGCACCACCACCGCCGTGGCCGCCACCACTTCCACCGGCACCACCATAGCCTTTACCCTTGTGGATTGAGGTATCATCTGCATTTTTTTGGCATGCGCTTAATAGACCGACGGTACCAACCGCAACTAATAGAGCAAGAATTGTGGCTATCCCTGTTTTCATTAAAAGACTCCTTTTTTTCAATACGTACTTTCAAGACTATCATAAGATTTTGAGGGATATCCAGTTATAAATCGCATAAATAAACTTATAAATCATAGATCTATTTAAGGGATGGGAAATTTAGTTCTATATTTAAATCGCGGTAAATTTTTTTTGAGCAATTGCCATCTAAACTTAAACCCAGTTTGACAGATAAATAATCGTCTACTAGCTTAATAATTACCAGCTAAATTTCATCTAAATTCAAACGATTAGTTGCTTAATTCTAATACAAGGAGGTTATTATGTATTTAAGCAAACTCGGTTTTTTTAGGGAAAAAACAAGTATTGAACAACAGCAACTGATTAAATATTTAAATTTTTTCACCAACAACCTAAAAAATAACAGTCTAAAACTCCAAATTTGCTATTGGCAACAAGAGCTTAGTCTTCTTAATTTATTAAATATATCGCGGCAAAAAGCAAAAAGACAACAATTTTCAGGAAAATTAAAATCCATTGTGCGCAAACGTAGAGCAAAAAAATATTTCCTTTTAAAGAAAACTCGAGTACAATCATTACATCTTAAACAGCAAAAGCTAAAAATTACGCCGCAATTTCCAGCATTTCCAGAACTTATGATCAATAAGAGCCCTTCAAATAAATTAAAAGGTAATGCTAGTATAAAATTGCATTAAAATTTGTCCTTAATTGTTACTGGTTTTTTCAATGTGGTATTACAAACTTCTTTGTGCCTTGCTTTTTAAAGTTGAAAAAAAGGAACGCTTGGCAGCCAACTCTTTTTTAATCACTATTCTTTCAGAAGTTGACGATATTTTTGAAGCCTCGCGAACAGAACCAGTGCCTCCACAAGTATACTTGGCACTGGTTGATAAAATGTATAAAAAATTTAAGGAAGTTGCAGATGGGTCTGTAACGCTTATAGAATTTGCTCGCGAGTTATTTACTTTAGCCCTCATTTTATCTAAAGCCGCCGATGACGAGCATATCTATCTTGATAATTTTGAAAACATTATCAAAGACCGAAATAAATTAGGTGCCCTTGGAATTTTCACAATTGAGCCTATGGCTATGCTTAATAGTTTAGAAAAAGAACAACTAATGAAAATGAATTACAATGTTTCCCCTGATTTGGATCATATATTAAGAATTTTGCATCAGCAAAAAGATTTAAATATACATTTGGGACTCATTAATTATTATGAACCACTAGCCTCTATAAGCGATCTATTTGATGATTTTATAAACAAGGTTAATGTGCAATATCAGATAAAATCAAAAGCAGCTATCCCAGCAGCCTGCCCAACCGAAAATAGAAAACGAAAAGCCTTCGCTTTGGAGAATAAACCTAAACAGGAAAGAGAAGAACCGAAAGAGCAGCTACGCAAAGAAGTTTGCTTACTCAAAAAACCGCGGCTCTCGATTGTTGGGGTAAATTCTCAATCAACACCCATCCAATATGAGCAAGAACCACACAAGCATTATTTATCCAAAGCAGAATTTATCCAACTTTCCCCCTTTGGTTTTTTTGCGTCACAGTTTCATGGCCAGAATCAAATATCTCAAGTCTCTTTTGAGTGCTTAACGAGAAAATGTTAGGAGTTAACTCGCTCTAGTTCTTTTAATGCTCCCTGAGATTGATGGAGATTCTCCATTGGAGTTCGGCCAAAGCGCATAGCCGTCGGTTAAGAGGATTTATCTGCCCCGTTCGAGCTGAGTCTTTCGAGATCCCTCAGGACAGGCTTCGAGACGCACGCCATGCGTGCCCCTCAGGCTGAACGGAATAAAATGAATGCAAATTCCTTAAGGGTTCCCAAAATATCTCTTAGCGTCACCTACCGATAAGAATAAAGATTGCGGCAAGCAAGGCAACTATTCCGGTCAGAACTGATGGGATAGGAACCCCAGGAACAAGTGCAGAAATTGCAATTAAGATTAAAAAAATAGCTAGAAGAATAAATCCAATGTTATTAGTCAAGCGCATAGTAATAATCCTTAAAATAACTCATTAAGAGAGCATCCCAGAAGCAAGGTAACCTAAATGTTTAGCCCAAGCTTACCAAGCTTACCAAGCTTACCGATTTCACCGATTTCACCGATTTCACCGATTTCACCGATTTCACCGATTTCACCGATTTCACCGATTTCACCGATTTCAGCTTATCCTGTTTTAAATGGCGGTGTAAAGGGTTAGTTAAAGAGTATCAAAGCCTTGATAATCTTCCCAAGGCAAATCGGTACGCGTAGACTCAGTTACGTTTGCTAATGCCGGTCCTTGTTTTAGCCAATCATAAAAAAGCTGTAGCTGCCCTTCATCGCCGCAAGCAAAAACCTCCACCCTTCCATCAGCTAAATTTCGTGCCCATCCATTGACTCCAAGATGATTTGCTTGCTCCTTTGCCGAAGCTCTAAACCAAACACCCTGAACTTTTCCTGAAACATAACAGCGCATACATAGTTGCTTAACCATAAATTTCCAATTTATTGGTGAACTAATTAAGTCTATCTCTAAGATTTATTAAAAGCACGGGTTGTTTAGCGAATCTATCCTAAAGTATACTTTTTTTGATATCGCTAAAAAGGAATAAGCATGAATAACCGAAACAAGTACAAGAGTTTTGTGTTTATTTTAGGTTTAGTTCTAGGCTCTGCTTGCGTCGCTTGGGAAGGAGGCGGACGGGTAACCAATAAGAATGGCTATCCTATGGGTGACTCTTTTGGAAATTCTGAAGAAATGTATAGTGGCGCCAGTTGCCGTCCTGATGTAACCGTCGTAGGAAGCGCGAAAATTTATGTTAGGAGTTGTCAGGATAGTAATGTATGCCCAGGATGGTTCCGACGATACATCATCAATCCAATTCACGGCGCATTGCGTACCACTTTTGATTAATGTTGCCTCGCTTAACTCCATCACTACGTCCCGCGACTTGTTCGCGGGATCCAGAAATCTCAATAAGAAGAAAGATCATGGGTACCACAGACAAGCCACGGCACCTAGGCTACGAAAGTATCTGCAACTACTCTGGACCTAGGGAGGGGGTACATCTAGTCAAAAAATTCTTAATGCAGCGCCATTAGGCCTTGGTCCAATCTATTCCCTGCAACTTGAAGGACGATATTGTTTTTTTAGCGTCCCAGTATTACAAGTCCAAGTTAATTCACCACTTGTCTGTAAAGTTGGAACAAGTAGGAAGGTCCCATCTCCAGCAAGTTTGGTAAAGCTGATAGTAATAACACCTTGAGGTCCAATGACAATGGATTGAACATTTTCGGTGGGTGCGGGACTTTTATAACCTGTCGCTTCTTGCGAAGAAGGCAAAGCATGGTTATCGATTGTGAATTCAGTGACAGCAAGTTTCGCCGTTTGAGCTAACTGTAACCCCTCTGCCACCCGAGCTCTTACGGTATAATCTTGATAAGCCGGAATGGCAATTGAAATAAAAATACCTAAGATCGCGACAACGATCATTAATTCGATTAGAGTTAATCCTTTCTGTTTCATACTCATCTCCCGAGGCTCAAGAGACGGAAGTATGCCATAAAATTCAGTCTAGACCTAAGGAAACTTGTAAAGGCTGAACTACACTTAAGCTATTAAGGAGCAGATTATGGCAATTATTACCGGTTTATCTGGCAACGAAATCTTTTGCTTAGCTGAAAAAGGCTACGAACCTGGCAATATTATTGTTGGTAATAGCGTCCATTCGCTTGGCATCATTGGTAATGTCGGTTCAGGATTAAAATCCTTACTGGGTGGAGAATTAAAACAAATTACGCAGCTCATTGCTGACGGTAGGGAAACGGCCTATCAGCGTATGCTGCAAGAAGCAAACTCACTCAATGCAACAGGAATTACTGGTGTTGATAGCCAACTCATTTTTCATGGTGGAAACGTTGAGTTTTTAGCCCTCGGCTCAGCCATACATGCTGGCCGATCTACGCCTTTAAATAAATTTTCAACCTCTGCTGATGGACAGGAATTGTACGCCCAATTGGATGCAGGTTATCGACCTATTTGTTTTGCCTTTGGCAATGTCGCTTATGCCATGGGCGTAGGTCGCGGGATTCTTGGTGGTTTGAAAACGTTAAAACGAGGTGAAATCAAAGAATACTCTAGTATTTTTAATCAAACTCGCCATTTAGCATTAAGCCGCATCGTCGCCCATGCAAGCTCCCATAATGCAAATGCTGTATTAGGAATTCGCACCACTATTCTCCCCTTTAGCGGGGTCAATGAAATGTTAATGATTGGTACTGCTTCTCACAATCCTCAACTTTCTGCTGATAATGTGAATGGTCCTTATACAGGGATTGTTAGTAGCGATATGACCAATATTGAGATGTGGAATATGGCGAGTTTGGGTTACTCACCCTTACGCTTATTGTTAGGCACTTCCGTCTATTCTTTAGGTTTTGTTGGTGGCGTTACTTCGGTAATAAAATCCTTTGTCCGTGGTGAAATTAATGAATTAACAAAGCTAATTTATGATGCTCGCGAAAATGCTTTAGCCATCATTAATGATGAAGCAAAAGCAATTGGTGCTGACGATGTCGTTGGCGTCAAAACTTATATTTACCAATTAGGGAACGGTTTGATTGAGTTTTTAGCGATTGGTACTGCAGTTAAAAAAACAACTGCTATAAAAACGGCCTCATCCCAACTACCTCCACAAGCCATTATTGTTGATCGCGATACGTTTTATGACTCTATTATTCCTAATAACGTTAATGTCGATGTTAATAAAGGTGAAAAACCGATTAGTCAAGGCTTCGTATCTTGGGTGGTCATTATTTTCATCTTTTTTATTTTTTATCAGGTACTTAAACGTATTTTCTTTTAATACAAGCTGGATCATGTTCCAACGAATTCTTTAACTTTGTTTAGCTTTTTAGTCTAAAAATTAACCGTTCTGGCTCTGAGGTATCCCCACAAAATGAGTATCTAAGGAATTTGTATTCATTTTATGCCGTTCAACCTGAGGAGCACGCATGGCGTCTGTCTCGAAGCTTGTCTTGAGGCTCTCAAAGGCCTGTCCTGAGGTTCTCGAAGGTGAGGGGCCTTTTGCGACACTTCGCGACAGCGCTGCGCGCTGCCTCAGTGCGAACGGGATAAACAAAACAATCAATGAATTAAATAGGCTATTTAATTTCGTGGGGATAACTCAGCTCGGGCTGAGGAAGCCGGAGGCTGTCTCGAAACCTCTCCCGCTCCTTCTCTCTCCGTGCAATATCCCCTTTGCCCAAAAAATATCGCCTAATCAATTTTTAGTAAATGAATTCCCATCCTTAGCTCCCTCTTCTTCAGTACTATGAGACACTCCTGAATTCCAACGATATCGATTCGTAGTAATTATTTGACTTCTGGGAACGATTCCACTTCCGCCACCCACCCTATTCTTTTCTTCTTCTACATTTATCTTTGGGCGATTGATTGCTATACCGGCACGCCTTATCTGTGATCCTGATTCACGAACAGTAACCGCGTAAATCTGTGATTCACGAGTAGGAACAGCGGAAAAAGGTTCGTCTTCATGATCGCTATCAGCACGCGGGGTATAGCCACTTTCATCCCCAGTAGTTTCAGTACGCGGTGTATAGCCGCTTTCATCCCCAGTAGTTAAAGATTCCGTATCCGTTGATGTAACTCTCATTAAATGACTGCCAAAAACAGGATGGTCGAAAGATAATTTTTCAAGATGCTCTTCCTTTTCAGTATTAGACGTTTCTTCTGTTATTTCGTCAAAGAGTTCTTTTTCCATGCCATAGGTAAGTTCTTCTTCTTTTTCTTTCTCAGAAAATTCTTCTTTTATACTATAAGTAGATTCAGTGGTTTCTCTATCAGAAAACTCCTCTTTCGTACTAAAAGAAGGCTCTTCTTTTTCCGTTTGGGGTCGCAGTAAAGCATCTATTTCTTCATTAGGGCCAAAATCATGTCTAACTTCTTGTGGTCTAAGTAATTCTAATATCTTTAAAAAATTTTTTAACCCTTTTCGAGTATAGCCAAATTCATCAGGGCGACTATTATTACTTAAGTCTAATTTTTTAAGTTGTTTAGGATGTTTATCCTTAGCTGATTTTTTAGCTTGCTTAGTCTGTTTTTTTCCTTTCGACTTTTTAGCTTGCTTAGTCTGTTTTTTTTCTTCTAATTTACGTTGTCTAATCTCTTTTGTTTTTTCTGAGCTAAGTTGTTTAACCTGTTTATCAAGTTCTCGAGCCAAACACTCCAAAGCTCCATCGGTAAGATTAGCCCCTTGTAAGGTGACTTTTTGCAGCTTTTTCTTACGTATTAGCAGGTAAGCTATATCAGCCATATCTGTCTCAAACAGAACCTGGCCTAGAAGCTCTAATTCTTGCAAATGCTCCAACTCCTTTAACGATGCAAAAAATCGAGTTTTGCTTTCTTGCGTTTCAGCATTACCAATGATTTCCATAGTTTTTAGTTCTTCAAAAGCAGGAGTGGATAAGGAGTCAGCAAATTCTACTCCATTTAACAAGCGTGAATTTAAGTTGAATAATTCCAAGCTAGTGACTGTGGGTAAACTCGAGAGTAATTTAGGTAGGTTATCTGCAACAATCGCTTCTTGTAGAGATTTTCCACCGCAATAATTACAGTGTAAAGAAACATTACAATTTCCTACATTCGATTTAGCATCATAGGTGTAGGAAAATTCATTAATAGAATCAAGCTTGGTATTAATCTCCAGCGATAAATTCTGACTTTTTGCGAACTTGGCGATTTCAATTAAATAATCGAATATAATCCGAGAGTTTATTAAGGCTGATTTTTCAATTGCATCACTATCCTCTATTTCTTTAAAAGACTTTGCCTGTTTTACGATTAATTTTTCTTCCTCATCAGTAAAAGAAACGACTAAGGAGGCATTATCAAATAAGGGAACAACGAATTCCTTAGCCTTTTCCTTTTCACCAATTAAAGCGAGGAGGGAAGCACTATCAAATGAGGAAATAACTAATTCTTTAGAGCTTTCTTTTTTACCCCTTAAACCACTCGAGTCATCCCTGCTTATCTCTAGATGAAAAGGATTTCTCTCTAGATCTTTAATATCAAGTAGTAGGGAAGAATTTCTATGCTCTAAACTATCGATTAATGGATCCAAAGGTAGGGTCTTCAAATCATAGGAATGTTTGGTGTCTATTACTGTAAATTTTATCGAATGATTTTGTTTCGGCATATTTGCTATTTTAGCAAGTAATAGCTGCATTGAACTATTAATGTCAGTGGAAACAACAGAACAGTCGATAAATTCAATTGCTTCATAAGCTTCGTATTTTCCCAACTCCAAAAGTAATCGACTTAATGGAAACGCCTCAAATGTGCATTGTCTAAAAATTAACTTGGATCGCGGCGATTTTTTTAAAGCCTTTATCCATAACGCTCTGTCTTTAAACACTAAATTCTCTTCACGAAGTTCAATACTTGTATTTTCCTTATGAAGTTTTGGCATAACTTTCTTCCTTGATCCATATAAGATCAGAAAGGTTAACAAATACACTGAAATATGACAAGAGGGCAATCAAAAGGTATACTTTAAAAACCTTAGACTAATAAATGGCTTTCCATGTCTCGGCAAGAACGTATTAATCAACTGCTTACGCAAAAGTTCTCTCCCCAATTTTTAGACGTTGTCAATGAGTCAAATCGGCACCAGGTCCCTGAGGGAGCTGAAACCCATTTCAAAGTTTCGGTCGTTACTGAAAAATTCGATGGCCTAACAAAAATTGCGCGTCATCGCCTTGTCAATAATTTATTAGCAGAAGAATTGAAAACGGGGATGCACGCCCTGACTATGCATTTATACACACCTGAAGAATGGCAAAAAAGCGGTGGAACCCTCCCCACTTCGCCAGCTTGCCGCGATGGATACCGTCATGGATAAACGATCTCCGATTTATTGGCAAAATCTTTGCAATGTATCAAGAAAATCACGTGGTTTTCATCTGATTACTCCTGAGATACAACAAAGTTTAGTTACTATGCCAACTATCCAAACTGGCTTAGCCAACCTCTTTTTACAGCACACTTCTGCTTCACTCGCCATTAGCGAAAACACTTGCAGCGATGTACCCCTCGATTTGGAAGCCTATTTTAATGGCGCCATTCCAGACGATGAGAGACTGTATCACCATATTTTAGAAGGCGAAGATGATATGCCGGCTCATATTAAAAATGTCATTCTTGGAGCTAGCCTGACAATCCCGATAAGCAACGGACGGTTGGCGCTTGGACAATGGCAAGGAATTTATTTGTGCGAACATCGAAATCATGCTCCTGAGCGTCATATTGTCATTACTGTGCATGGGATTTAAGCGAGCTTTCAACATAATCCACAATCTTATTCTTAATGGAAAAAAAATGCTTTTCATGGATTCAATCATTCCCTTATAATGCATATCTTTTTGCCAAAATGGCGCTTTGGAACTGTCAACTATGAAAGCCTGGTCTTCTGAAAAAATTTCAGTTTTTGCATTAGTATTATTAATTACTGGGGCTATCGACAGTATACGTAATTTACCTGCTACTGCGCTGTTTGGTTCTTCACTCATTTTTTTCTTTATTTTTTCGGCTATTATTTTCCTGATCCCTGTCGCATTAGTTTCAGCTGAATTATCTTCGACCTGGTCTGAGGAGGAAGGCGGCGTTTATAGCTGGGTAAAGCACGCTTTTGGTGAATCTGCGGCCTTTTTTACGATCTGGCTTCAATGGATCAATACCATGGTTTGGTACCCTACCATCCTTTCTTTCATCGCAGGGACCCTAGCTTATCTCATTAATCCAGAATTAGCACAAAATAAATATTATTTGATCAGCGTCATTCTAATCGTTTTTTGGTCACTGACTTTCTTAGGACTTGCGGGCTTACGCGCCTCTGCAGCCTTTGCTAGTTTTTGTGCGGTAGTTGGTATGATTTTACCGATGGCCTTTATTATTTTACTTGCCGCTATTTGGCTTATTAAAGGAAATCCTATTGCGATTGATCTCCATTTCAATCATTTAATACCCCATTGGGGTGATACTCAATCTTGGGTATCACTGACAGCAATAATGACTTCCTTTTTGGGTATGGAATTAGCTGCTGTGCACGTGCGAAATGTGCGCAATCCCCAGCATAATTTCCCTCGTGCTATGTTGATGTCAGTTATCCTCATTTTGACTACTATGATTTTTGGCTCTCTCGCTATTGCTTTCGTTCTTCCGCAGGAAAAAATTAGTCTGGTGGATGGCGTCATGCGTGCTTTTACCAATTTCTTTCACGCTTATCACCTCACAGCATTGATGCCAGTGATTGTTATTTTGCTGTTGCTTGGTAGCTTAGGAAGCATGGTGAATTGGATTATTTCTCCCGCAAAGGGCCTATTATTAGCTGCGGACAATGGTTTCTTACCCCATTGGCTTTACCGCTTAAACCATCGTGGCATTGCTTCACGCATCTTAATTCTGCAAGCAATATTAGTGACTTTGTTATGTAGCGGATTCTTACTTTTTCCAAGTATTAATGCGATTTATTGGTTATTTACCGCGCTGAGTACTGAATTATATATTTTAATGTATGTACTGATGTTCATTGCCGCCTGGCGTTTAAAAACCAAATTTGCCAATTTACCTCGTCCTTTTGTTATTCCAGGCGGCCACTTTGGTTATTACTTAACTTGCGCACTCGGCTTAGCAGGCTGCGCTATTACTTTATTTATTGGTTTTATTCCTCCCGAAAGCAGTATGGATATAGGAGGTGCTACTCATTTTCGTCTTGTTTTTGGTAGTGGCATTTTAATTATGATCCTTCCTGCGTTTTTGTTGTATTTACGTAAAAAAAAGCAAGATGCTAGGGCCTTAAAAAAATAGCCCGATATTGGCATTTCGTTTTATTATTGCACATGCTATTCTGGCTATCTGCCCTTTTAGTAACAAAGGATCAGCCCGGCTATGACTGAAGATGCACTAAAAAAAATACGTAATAAAATCGATAAAATCGATAAGCGGCTATTTAACCTTTTGAGCAAGCGTGCAGAGCTTGCAGCAGAAGTTGCCAAAATCAAAAAATTACAACATAGCCCCATTTATTATCGACCTGAACGAGAAGCGCAAATTCTACGTTCGATTGTTGCCAATAATACTAGCCTCTTACCTGATGGCGAAATCGCCCGTATTTTTCGTGACATCATGAGTGCTTGCCTTGCTTTGCAAGAGCCTTTATCAATTGCTTATTTAGGTCCAGAAGGCACTTTTTCGGAACAAGCAGTGATTAAGCATTTTGGTGAAAGCGTAAATCTCATACCTGAGCCCTCCATTACTGAAGTATTTAAACTGGTCGAAAATGGTAATGTTCATTATGGTGTCGTACCTATTGAAAATAGTACTGAAGGGGTGGTGAATATTACCCTCGATAATCTAATCAGTTCCGACGTACAAATTTGTGGCGAAATTTCCTTACGTATCCGCCATCATTTTGCGCGCATCGATCCCGACAAGCCTTTAATAACGATTTATGCACAACAACAGACCTTATCGCAATGTCGGCATTGGTTAGCGGTTCATTATCCAAAAGCTACTTTGCAAGAAGTCGCATCAAATGGTTTTGCCGCACAGCTTGCAGCAAACGATCCCAATTCTGCTGCTATTTGCGGGGATAATGCTGCGGAAATACATAAATTACAAATTTTGCATCAGCATATTGAAGATTATCCTAATAATACAACTCGCTTTATTATTTTAGGAAAACAACTTCCTGCTCCTAGTGGTAGTGATAAAACATCAATCATTATTTCCACACCTCATGAACCGGGTACTTTATTGAATTTACTGTCTCCCTTTGAAAAATACAAAATCAATATGACTTCAATTGCGTCTCGCCCTTATCGCCATCGCAATTGGACCTACCTCTTTTTTATTGATTTTGAAGGCCATCAATCCGAGCCGCCTATTCAACTTGCCTTGAATGAAATCACTTCTATGTCGGTTATGATGACTTTACTGGGCTCCTATCCGCAAGCCATGGGATAGGCTCCACTTTCTTTACGCAGTTGATACATATCTTTAAGATTTTCTTAAGCTTCGAATGATACCTTTGTCGCACCTAAAACTCGAATAATCATTTTATGAGGTGTGCTTCATGGGTAAAGAGAATGAAAAAATTTTGCTGAGCTTACAAACAATAGAAAACCAAATTGCAAAATTAGAAAGTCTTGTTGATTTACCAGAAAAATTGAGTACTTCTCTTAAACAAAAGATTGATGATTTAAGATCTGGTGAGGAGAAAGAACAGGATATTAGGTTCGACCTGGCGGCATTTGAAGCAGATATAGCAGACCAATGCGAATCATTTATGAAGTTCATAGCCAATAAAGAAGGGCTCGATTGGAGACCTTCCTTGTACAGTCAAAGCAGCAGTCCTAGTAAACACCAACCTCTCGAGCGCTTGACGATACAGATACACCATTTCAAAAAAGTTGTTGAGGAAACTAACAAAACCCTTTTAGCTGATCTCCACAAACTCAGAATTAGGTGGGAAACTAAAGTTGATAAAAGAAGAGAAGAAAAACTGGGTAAAATCGCGCAATATAAGGAAGAAATTTCTCAAAATCCATCCAAACTCTGTGTAACCAGAGAATTAATTGCACCTCTGTATAAAGGCTCTGGCCTTAAAGCGCCTACTATTTTAGAGACTAATGAGAACTCTTTATCCGCAGAAGAAAGAGATAAGATTGCACTTAGCGAGGTTATCAAGAAGCAGCAAAATAAATTTAATAACCTTGCCGCCTTACAAGAAAGGTTTTATATAGAAACCAAGGAACTTATTGAGCTGGCTCAGTATGATCCACAGCTCAAGAACGGGTTAAATGAACTTAGAAAACTTAATCAGTCAGCCTCACAATTGATTAAAAAAACAATTCCGCTTCTTAACCATTTTCTAGCTGAGATGGAGATTCAGGCTCAACTTAATGAAGCCATCTTGCAGATGACAAACCTAAACCAAACGCAAGAGCGATTACGAATAAAGATTTTGGAAAGACAGGCAATGCTGCAATCGAATGCTGGCAACCCAGAGGAATTAAAAAAGGAATTAGATTTAGCCAAAAACAAGCTAAAAATAGCACTTGAATGCTTTCTACTAACCTTCTCTACCATTAACTTAGGTGACAAAAAAGACCGAGACACCCTCTTTTTTACCAAACAACTTACAGAGTTTATAGAAGAAATTATCACTGATTTACAGGCAAAAGATCTGTCTTTAAACACTCAAGAAATTCAGGGTTTCCGAATTCAATTACTTCAACATCTAGGCGAAAAAGCGCATTGGTATAGCGTTAATGCCCCTGAAATACAGCCCGTTGATAAAGCTAACATTGATGAATTTTTAACTGAATTATTTAAACCAGTGCCTGCAACAGTTATTGCACCAACTCGAACAGATATCACAGCTAACCTCGCTTTCATCAAGGATGCAAAAAAGTTGTTCGATGACTTTATAAATACTAATCCTGCTGAAGGCTCTGAGACATTAAATAAAAAACAGCTCATCATGCTTCGCAGTCTAGCTGACAAGCTAACTTCTTTTCAAATTAAGCAAATAAAAAACTATCATATTTTAAAAGATATTCAGGTCGCGCAAGAAGAAAAAATCAACGACTTATTTGATCATTTAACTGGCAAGATTTTTTATAATAAGAATCTCTTACAACTTAAATTAATGCTATTTTCTAATGAATATGGCTCCTCTTCAGAAGTTAGAGAAGCCTATGGAATTATTGCTCAGCTGATCGGATTAGAAACTTCTTTAAAAGCAGAGTTTTCAAAATTCCAACAAGAAAAAGAGAAATTAAAACAGCTTGATTCACCACTAGATCGCTTGTCGCAACTTACCGATTTACAACAAGCTATTCTTAATCAATTTTCACAAATAGATAGAGAATTCATGGGATCTAATGGCCTTGAGCAAGTGACATCAAGACAAATCTCAACTTTAGAGCGGACCTACAACTTAGACAAATATAGCTTACTCCGTACGCTTGAAGCCGAAATTAAAGAGACTCAAGCCATCTTAGCTCTTTGCTATCAACCTAAACAAGTCACCGAAATTCTCAATATTTACAGTAGTAAACTTCAAGAATTATGGCAGAGCAACGAACAACAGACAGAGCTCCACCTTGTTCGACATACGGTTGAAAAATTGCTAACTGGTTTAAAGGGTCATAAGCAAGAAGCATGGCAGTTATTAAACCGTATCTACGAAATAAAATTGTCTAATTTAGTGGGCCGCCGTCCTCCTCTTGGCACTCGATTAAGTGAAATTAATCCGTTTATAATTGAACTCAATCAATATAATCAGGAAGTCGTTAAAGCGATTGATGAAGTTATAACGAGACATCAACTCACCAATAGCATCGAAGCCTCCCAAATGAAAGCTCACCTTCGTTTTTTAGACGATGAGATTCGCATTGCCAATGAGCTCATCAATGCTCGGGCTCAAGTGTTTGACAATGCGATGATCATAGAGACTCGACTAAAATCACCCGCTTATCAAAAATCGCTTTATGTGATTGAAACAATGGAAAAAGAGTATAAGCGTATACTTGATAAATACATTGATAGAACAATTGAAACCAATCCCGATGAAGAGGATGAAAATACAGAAGACGACCAAGAACTAAAAGAAAAGCTTAAAGAATTAAAAGCAATCCCCGGGACAGCGGCAAACTATGCAAGACTCGTTGAGTATAAAGATTATTTAAATAAGGTCGACCTGCGGTTATTTAAATTATTAGAAATGCAATTAAAGTTTGATGAAATTAATAAACTGTATATCAACAGCGAATTACTCGGAATGCTCACAGAAGAAGAACAACAAGAAGTTACGGGTAGGGTCATCATTAATCCCCAAGCAACTCATGGGCGTTTGCTTGATTATGCTGATAAAAAATATGCATTGCTACAAATCGACATGGCTAACCAAACTATCCATCATACTAAAATGGAAAGTTTATCTGAGGGTGTGATTCCAGAATTTATTCAATGGATTCGTGTTTATATTTTAAAACCATTGCAAACGTTCAAACATCAAGCCTTAGACTATTTAAAAGGGGAACCCAAAGAAAAAGCTCGCTTTTTCCCGACACCTAAAACACCTTGGGCTAGTCAAACTGAGACACTATTGCGAGAAATGGGTAATGAAGTTCTTCCGGTCTTTGCAGCGGCGGCTGCGGCGACGGCTGCTTGATACCTGGTTGTTGAGGGGAGGGTCAAGGAATCGACCTTAACCTCACAATCCCTCAGCAAACCCTATCATTCAGCAACTTGCGCGCTAAAAGCAGGTCATCCCGAGTATTAATATCCTGCAAAGGTTCCCTACACGCTTCATCAACTCTAATTTTGTACCCGGCCCAAAGCGCTCGTAATTGCTCTAGGGCTTCACAAGCCTCCAGTTCACAGACTGGCCAGCTTACAAAATCAAGAAGAAAAGCGGCTCGATAAGCATATAAACCAATATGACGAAAAACTTGGGCAATATTTTTAGGATTATCGCGATGCATAGGAATTGCAGATCTTGAGAAATAAAGCGCATCATTCTGTTGATCTCGCACCACTTTCACTACATTAGGATTATGCAATTGCTCAATACTTTCAATCGGCCAACATAAGCTCGCCATCGAATGGGGGGAATTGTAGAGGCTATGCACGACCTGCAAGATTAACTCGGGCGCTATTAAAGGCTCATCACCTTGCACATTCACAATAATATCCTGTCCAGTAAATTGGCCTTTCGCAACGACTTCCGCAATGCGATCGGTCCCTGTTTGATGACTAACTGCAGTCATTTCAACTTGCGCACCAAAATCAGTAGCATGATTTGCAATCTCTAAACTATCGGTAGCGATTGTAATGGATTTAGGTTTAGCCTTAAGCACTTGGCGGTAGACTCGCTCAATCACTGTCTTTCCTTCTAACTCCATCAATAACTTACCTGGTAATCGAGAAGATTGATAACGAGCCGGAATAACTACATGAAAATCGATACTCATAATTGCTCTTTTTCCTCTAAGGGCACCAATCGTGCCTCTTGCTCCAACATGACAGGGATGCCCTCACGAATCGGATAAGCGAGACGATCGAAGCGGCAAATTAATTCATTCTCCTTGAGCAATAATTTACCTTTACAAAGTGGGCATACTAAAATTTCAAACAACCGATTATCCACGCGGTTCTCCTTGAGTTATTTGATTGCGAACATAAACAGGTAAAGCATCTGCCGCGCTAACAGCCTCTATTTTTCCGGTTAAAACAAGGCGAATCATCGCTTCAGCCTTTGGAAAAATAGTAAGCATTTTATAGCATCTCTTTTGCATAGCAGGAGAAAATTGCGACAAATAGGATTCATAACCCACTCCCGCTAAAATGAAAGGTTTCTCATCTGCCAAAGCAAGATCAGCCACCGAAGAAACTTGTTCTTCAACCTGGTCGAATTGCGCATTAAAATAAGCCCAATAGAGCTGATTCATACGCGCATCGACTACAGCAAGCACGGCAGCGTCCTGAGGATTAGTTCCTTGCTGCAAGGCTTCATTCGCAATAGCCGCGAGACTACTGACAGGATAGAGGGGCAGGTCTTGCGCGTAAGCTAGACCTTTTGCTACGCTGCAGGCTATGCGAAGACCAGTAAAACTACCAGGTCCGCGGCCATAAACAAGACCATCCAATTGGCTCAAGCTCAACTCAGCCTCGGCCAACAAATTCTCCACCATAGGTAAAATTAAACGGGCGTGATTGCGCTGTGCGCCTTGCTCTTCGGAGCGTAGCTCCCCCTTTTGCAGTAAAGCGACGGAAGCAGTTTCGGTTGAAGTATCAATTGCTAACAGGTTCATTTCTTAAAGCCAAACTATCTATAAAATTTAATACGGTTTGTTCATCACGCGTTTTACGCAGTGCTGGTAGACTAGCAAAAATATGGCGGCCATACTCTCTTCCCGTTAAACGAGGATCCGCAATCATTAAAACACCTCGATCACTAGCATCACGAATCAAACGACCCACACCCTGCTTTAAAGCTAAGACGGCATTGGGTAGCGATAATTCGTCGAAACCAGACAAGCCACGCGATTGCAAATAAGCCATCTTTCCGCGAGTAACAGGATCCGCAGGATTTGCAAAAGGTAATTTATCAATAATGACGCAGGATAAGGCCTCCCCCTTCACATCAACCCCTTCCCAAAAGGTTGCGGTGCCCAATAGCACTGCATTGCCGAGTTGACGAAAACGGGCTAATAAAATAGGTTTTGCTTCATCACCTTGAATTAACAGCGGGTAGTTTAAAGTATTGGCCAGTAGATGAGCAACCAATTTTAAAGCCCGATGACTGGTGAATAAGAAAAAACAACGCCCTCCACAAGCTTCAATAACAGGTAAAGCCCGTTCAACCAATAATTCATAATAATTTGCCTGTTTAGGATCAGGCAAACGGCGTGGTAAATAAAGCAGAGCCTGCTGTTGATAATCAAAGGGACTGGGCAAAGCTAAGGTTTGTGCTTTAAATAAACCCAAGGGTTTAATAAAGCAATCAAAAGAAGAGGCCATCGTTAAAGTAGCTGAGGTAAAGACATAGGCGGCTTGCTGGCGCAGCAATAACTGACTAAAGGCATCAGCAATTTCAAACGGTGTCGCATGAAAAACCAAACTATGCTTAAAGCGCTCTACCCAACGGATTTGCTTACTATCTGCTTGTTCAAAATTACGTAGCTGTGTTTTTAATTCATCCAATCGCTTTTGGCAGCGAGCTAGACCTGAAGTCGCTTCGATGCTTGCTGAGTCGACACAATTTGAAAGTTTATCGACTAGGTCAAGCAAACCCTTCCAAGCTGCATCAAAGCTTTTAAAGCGTTTCAGTTCCTCCCAAGCAAGTCGTTCTTCGCTGGTTGTTAAGGCTAGTAATAATTGATCAATAATTTGATCCATCTGCAAACTTAATTGATTTAAGGGCTGATTGGCTAAATCAAGTATTGGCCATTCCCGCAATAAATCATCGATTAAATCACGAAATTGTCTTGTTCCAACGCGTTGGCCATGAAAATTTGCTGCAATTTCTGTAAGTTGGTGGGCTTCATCAAAAATAACCACATCAACACCTGGTAAAAGCTCACCAAACCCTTCTTCTTTTAAGCGCGAATCAGCAAAAAATAAATGATGATTAATTACCACGACATCCGCATCCAATGCCCGTTTGCGTGCTTTGACTAAAAAGCAGGTTTGATGATATTCGCAGTCCCCTCCGAGGCAATTATCCACTGTAGAAGTCACATAGGGCCAAACGGGAGAATCTTCGTTAATTTCAGGTAATTCCGAGCGCTATCCTTCGGTCAATTGCGCTAATTTTTCGCGGACATGCAAAATTTCATGGGCACATTGAGGACTAACAAACCGTCCTTCCTCGGCATGCAAATGCACGCGATAACGACAAAGATAATTCGCTCGGCCTTTAAGATTTTGGACACGTACCGACAAACCAAGCGCCCGGACAAGCATAGGTAAATCTTTTTGAAATAGTTGATCCTGGAGTGTTTTTGTAGCAGTTGAGATGAGCGCTTTTTTGCCATTTAAGAGGCTAGGAAGCAAGTAAGCAAAGGTTTTTCCGGTACCGGTTCCAGCTTCTGCAACTAAGGTGGAACGCTTAGCAATAGTTTGGGCTATGGCTACTGATAATTCAATCTGCGCCTGACGCGCCACAAAACCAGGGAGAGCCGTGGCAAGTCTTCCTTTGTCGCTTAAGACACGCTGACAATGCGCAACGACATCATCAACGAGCTCTGTTACTTCTCCCACTCTTTTTGCAAATATTGCAGTTTATCTTTGACGGTGTCCCATTCTTTGGCATCCTCTGGAGCATCCTTTTTAGACGTAATATTGGGCCAGGTTTTGGAGAGTTCAGCATTGATCTCTTTGAATTGCTTCTGATCTTCCGTCAAATCATCTTCAGAGACAATGGCTTGAACAGGGCATTCAGGTTCACATAAAGCACAGTCGATGCACTCATCAGGATGGATAACTAAGAAATTTGGACCTTCATAAAAACAATCGACCGGGCAAACTTCCACACAATCAGTGTATTTGCATTTAATGCAACTTTCGGTAATCACAAAAGTCATAATAAAACTCTATATTCTCAAGGAGTATTCTCTTATTAAAGCATAAATACCAGGCTTCTAGCTAGCTTTCGAAGATATTGTATTTTGTCGAGCCAAGGCCTAATGGCGCTATCTTAAAGGTTTTTTTAACCACATTTAACCGCCCCCCTACGTACCGCGGGACTTAGGTAGGCAGAAGGGTTTTTATCCTTAAGGCAGCGCCATTGGACCCTGGCCCGACACTATCGTTAGTATGGACTTGACGGCCTCTACAATTACGCTGATGACAACTCTACCAAAGCCCGATCTAAGGTTTCAAGCATAAAATTGACTTCTTCTCGATTAATCGTCAAAGGCGGTGCTATTCGCAAAACAGAGCCCCACTGCCCTCCCTTGCCAATCAATAAGCCTTTGTCTTTACAGAGCTCCATTAGCTGCGCAGTTTCCTCCGTTGCCGGTGTTTTGGTGTTGCGATCCTTAACCAGTTCAACTCCTAACAACAGGCCACGACCACGAACGTCGCCGATAAGAGCATGTTTTTTCGCTAGCTGATTCAAACCATCTTTTAGAAGCTCACCCATGGTGCGGGCATTCTCAACCAACTGTTCTTCTTTAATAATTTCCATGGTCAACTTTGCTTGGATCATTTGTAGAGGATCACCTGCAAAGGTATTGAAATAGGTTTTGCCCGCCATGCTTTCCGCCACCTCTGTTTTCATCAATACCGCGCCTACGGCTGCACCGTTACCGAAACCTTTAGCCATAGTCACTATATCTGCATCGATGCCCAGTGTTTTTGTGAGTAAAAAATCACCGCCACAACGACCAGCACCGGTTTGCACTTCGTCACTGATGTATTTACCACCGTAGTTATGAACAATGCGCGCAACCTCAGAAAAATAAGCCTCAGGCGGAGTAATAAAACCGCCTACCCCCATTATTGGTTCAAGTATAAAAGCGGCAATTTTGCCATGGGTTGAATTTTGGATTGTCGTTTCTACATTCTTTGCGCATTCTAGAGCGCAACTTTCAGGTTTTTGTTTAAACGGGCAACGGTAACAATAGGGCTCAAGAGCAGAAGTGACAGCGGTCACTGGCTGCGCTTTGAATCGCCAGATGGAAAGACCACAGGAAGCGAGGGTTGCAGAAGTACCGCCATGATAAGAATGACGCACATTCACCACCATCGTTTCGCCAGTTGCGTGACGCGCAGCCATGATAGCAAGTTCATTCGCTTCTGAACCCGAATTGGTAAATGATACTCGGTCCATCCCCTTCGGCGCGTCCTCAAGCAAATGCTTCGCGGTTTCGACGGGTGCTTGATGCAAATAAAGTAAACTTGTGTGTTGGATACTGTCATTTTCTATTGCATTAATAAGCGCTTTCTTGATCTTTGGATGATTGTGGCCAGCAGATATGCAAACAATGCCACCGATAGCATCCAGATAACGTTTTCCTTCTGCGTCCCAAGCATAAACGCCCTGTGCTTTGGTTAGTTGCACTGGTTTTTTATAGTAAAGTGCAGCCGTGGGTAGGAAATGATTTTTTCGGAAGTTAATAAGAGCTGAATCGTTGTTCTCATGCATGAGAGTTATTTCCTTATATTATGGTGTTAATCTTTGAGGCTTTAAAACTTAAGCTCAGGACCCAAAGGGACAATTTGCGTCGGGTTAATCATTTTATGACTGTAATAATAATGCTGTTTAATGTGGGTCAAATTGACTGTCTCACTGACTCCAGGATGGTCATATAAGCGCAGTAAATACGATTGCAGAGCTGGATAATCACTAATTCTTCGCTTATTTGTTTTGAAATGACCAAAATAAACCGCATCAAAACGTACTAAAGTGGTAAACAAACGCCAATCTGCTTCAGTTAACTGATCACCGACTAAATACTGATTGTTACTTAAATGTTTTTCTAGTTCATCTAAGGTTGCAAAAAGCGCATTGAATGCTTCTTCATAAGCAATTTGAGTGACAGCAAAACCACATTTGTAAACCCCATTATTAACCGTATTATAAATTTTAGCGTTTATCGCATCGATTTCTTCCGCCAAGGCTTTAGGATAAAAATCCTGCTTGTCACCAGTTAGATGATTAAAGGCTTGATTAAATTGACGAATAATTTCTGATGATTCATTAGAGACGATCGTTTTTGTTTTTTTATCCCACAAAACGGGTACAGTCACTCTACCACTGTAGTGTTGATCCGCTTTGCAGTAAAGTTGATAAAGATAAGCTAAATCATAAAGCTTATCTCCCGTTGCCCCCATTCCCCTTTTAAATTCCCAGCCCTTTTCTAACATATGGGGATGGACGATCGAGATATCAATGAAATCATCTAGCTTCTTTAATTTGCGAAAAATCAACGTGCGATGTGCCCATGGGCAGGCCAGGGACACGTATAAATGATATCGTCCTTTTTCTGCGGGAAAATCGGCCTTCGGGTTCTCAGATAGGGCATGGTGAAATTGGGCAGATTCCCTTTTAAAGGCCCCTTTTTTGCTTGTATCATAGGCCTTATCAGTCCATTCGCCTTCAACTAACAACCCCATGCCATTTCTCCCTGAAATAAATCTAGGTTAAAAGAAAACGGAAATTCTTTTGAATTTCACTAAGGCTAAATTTATTAAGAAACAGCGAAAAACTCATCCATGCTCCAAGAGCAGCCAGATCACGGAATGGTGGGGGCAAATAAACGGGAGAAGAAATTACTCCACGCTCTTGTAATTCACCCAACAAAGGCAAATCGTCCAAGACTATTTTGCCAGAGAATAATAAAGGAATTGTTTCGATACGACGCTGGCTAATCGCAAAGCGCATAAAATTGTAAATCAACAAAAATCCTTTAGCGTAAGAAAGATCTTTAGTAAAAGGCCCCCCCTCAGGTGTGCTACCCCGGAAAACGCGTACCGCTTGATTATAGCTAACCTCTTCCGGTAAACCACAGTCTACAAAATATCGATAGATATCAAGAAAATTGGCACCTTGCCTGACTTTTTCAAGCGCAATTACTCTATTAGTGATTTTTTGTACCCGTGCAGGATAGGACGAAAAAGTGACTATTTCGGTAATTACTGCCAACCCTTCTTGCATTACCGAACTTGAAGGTGAACCTTTAGATAAGAAGAAACAGTAGGGCTGCATCGAACCATTTAAGGTAGTACCTACATGCACCCAACCCTCGTGTACTTCAAGATATTTTAAATCGCGATCACTAAACATTGCTGTTTGGCTGAGCTTGATTGTATCCGCACCTGCTGCAGCATCGGCGACCATGTCATCACTCACTTGCACAGTCACTTTGCCCGGATGCTGATCAAAAAATTGACTTAAACGTTCCTGTAATATTTCTTGGGCTTGTTTTGGAGCATAACGTTTGACATCCGCTTCTGATTTTAATTGCACATCGAGCGCGTTGAGCACATCAAAAAGGAGGGTACCCAACTCTGATAACCGTGGTCCTCCGGAATAGAAAACATCATTCGGACTACCGTACAACTCCATTGATAACTCACTGAAAGCTGGCGTCCCACGTACATCCAGCATATGTGCTGCTCGTGAATATTCTTCACACTGGCGCTTTATCAACCGGGTGATTGGCGTATATTGCCCAAGATGGTTTTGCGCATCGCGCAAAATTAAACGAAACTCTTCTTGCTTTTCATGAGCATCAAAAGGGAGTGGTCTTTTTTGATAGTATGATTCATCAACAGCGGGTAAACGTTTTCCTTTATGCTTAAAAAAATCCTGCTTTACCGACTCGTCCCATTTTATACTATCTAGAATACGTATCTGACTTTGAGCCTCTACGATACGTCGCGATAAGTCCTGGATAACCGCTAAGCCGTCTTCTTCTGTTGACATAATCATCCCGTATGTAAACTAGCTACCTTTACGTTCTGGATCTGATGGTGGTGTTATGCTCACCTGAGCACTTTGGTTTTGCTGCGGCAGATCGTAAAAATGGCTAATATTCGAATCTGTTAAGGGCGGAGGCACCACGACCTTAGCCCCATTCCTACTCTGTAAATATTGCTTCTCTCCATTACTAGTATAGGCCGAACAAGCCGCTAAAAGCAGCGGCAATATAAAAAGAACCACATTTTTTTTCACTACAGCTATCCTCTCTTCTATATAAGTTGCAAAGTACGAAGTACTTGCTCTAATGCCTGATGGTGTTCTTGAGCTAAGGATGTCATTGGTAATCGCAACTCATCACTCATCAAACCCATTTTACTCAGTGCCCATTTTGCCGGAATAGGATTAGATTCTACAAATAATAGCTGATGTAAGGGCATCAATTGCTCATTAATTCGTAAACAACCTGCATGATCATCATCCAAAGCGGCATCACACAATTTTGCCATTTGTCGAGCTGCAACATTCGCTGTGACGGAAATTACCCCTTTTGCACCCGCTAACATCCACTGGGCTGCAGTCAAATCATCACCACTATAGACATCAATGCTTCCTTCACAGGCACGTAAGATCTGTTGTAATCGAGACATTTGGCCAGTTGACTCTTTGATCCCGATTATATTTGAAATCTTAGCCAGTCTTGCCACCGTATCAGGCAATAAATCGCAGGCGGTTCGGCTTGGTACATTATATACAATAATGGGTATTGCTACGGAATTCGCAATTGCACTGTAATGTTGGTAAAGCCCTTCTTGCGTCGGTTTAATATAAGCTGGCGTCATAATAAGAGCCGCATGCGCACCACATTCCATTGCTTCTTTTGTTAATTCAATACAATATTTGGTCGCATTCATTGCGGTACCTGCAATGACTGGAATACGTTCGCGGGTTTGTTCTATTACCGTTTTTATAACTAAAAGTTTCTCCGCATTAGACAGGGTTCCAGCTTCTCCAGTAGTACCGGCAGCCACAATAGCATGCGTACCTGCTGTGATATGAAACTCCACTAATTCGCGTAACTTAGCCTCATCCACTTTATCATCACGCATTGGGGTTACCAATGCCACTATGCTTCCTCGAAACATTACACCCTCTTTTTCCTAACGATAAAGCCAATACTACTGGGGGATGAATAATTTCTCAAGCCCAAAAATTTATCTTTGCAATCAGAATGCTAAAACCCTTTCCCAGTAAGGGTTAACCCTTTTTTTGAATCTCATTAAAAAATTTTTTTGCTCTTTTATTAAACATTTTGTTTGGTTTTGTACTAATATGTTTTTTGAGGGAAACAACAATACTAACAAAAGGAAAAGAACTATGAAAAAAACAATCATCTCTACTTTAATTTTTGCTAGTTTATCGACTATCACTCTAAGCTCTTGTACTAATACTCAGGTTGGAACTGTTGCCGGTGCAGCTACTGGGGCTGGAGTTGGTTATGCTGTTGGTCGTGGAGGCGGTGCAATTATCGGTGCTGGCGTTGGTGGTCTAATTGGCAACCAAATTGGTCAGGCTCAAGACAGAAGATATTATTATAGAAATCCATGGAGAACAGGCTATTACAACACCTACTATGGTAATGGTTATGGTTACCGTAATAGTTGGGGCTATGGTAACGGCTATTGGAGAAATGGCGTTTTCTTTAACTACTAATAGCTAACCACCAATAGCTGTTGAAGTTTAAAACCCTGGTTTTTGCGTTTTCTCAACTCATATTGAGTTTCAAAGCGCAAAACCAGGGTTGTTATTTAGAAATCATTGATAAATTAACGACTAAGTACTAAAGCAAAATAGAAAACTCGCTGCTATACTGGTAAAACAATAACTAAACAGGGACGTAATCATGCGATTAAAAGATAAAGTAGCCATTGTAACAGGCGCAGCCAGTGGAATAGGTAAAGAGATAGCCCTACTTTATGCAAGTGAAGGCGCAAAAGTAGCCATTGCCGATCTTAATCTTCAACAAGCCCAAGTCGTTGTTGACGAAATTAAAGCTAAAAAAGGTCAAGCAATGGCTGTGCAAATGAATGTAATTGACGAAGAACAGGTGAATACCGGCGTCGATGCAGTCGCCAAACAATTTGGTGGCATTGATGTCCTTGTCAGTAATGCAGGAATTCAAATTATCGATCCGATAAACGAACTAGCTTATGCTGATTGGAAAAAATTACTTTCTATTCATTTAGACGGTGCGTTTTTAACCACTAAAGCTTGTCTAAAACACATGTACGCAGCTAAAAAAGGCGGCAGTATTATTTATATGGGTTCTGTACATTCCAAATTAGCTTCTAAACTAAAAGCCCCTTATGTTACGGCGAAACATGGATTATTAGGTTTATGTAAAGTAGTTGCTAAAGAAGCGGGTGAATATGGCATTCATGCCAATGTCATTTGTCCTGGTTTTGTACGCACTCCTTTGGTAGACAAACAAATTCCTGAACAAGCAAAAGAGTTGGGAATTAGTGAAGATGACGTGGTTAAAAATGTCATGCTAAAAGATACCGTGGATGTAAAATTCACCACCGTCGAGGATGTTGCGCAAACTGCTCTATTTTTTGCAGCATTTCCATCCAATGCATTAACAGGTCAATCCTTAGTGGTGAGTCATGGTTGGTTTATGGAGTAATTGTACTAACTAATAATCAACTTAATGCTCCTAGGAGAATTAAAATGGATGAAGCACAAATTAAGAAGGATGCGTTTGCAATGCCTTTTTCATGCCCCTCTTACCCCCGGGGGCCCTATCAGTTTAATAATAGAGAGTACTTCATTATTACCTACGAAACTGATATTGATTTACTGCGCGAAATTGTACCTGCACCTTTAGAAGTGGTTGAGCCGCACGTCAATTTTGAAGTCATTCGGATGCCTGATTCAACTGGCTTTGGTGATTATACTGAATCCGGTCAAGTTATCCCTGTGCGTTATAAGGGAAAAACAGGCTCTTATACTCATGCTATGTATTTAGATGACCAGCCTCCTATCTCTGGGGGACGAGAAATTTGGGGCTTTCCCAAAAAACTAGCACAGCCCAGTCTGAAAGTTGAAAAAGAAACGCTGGTTGGAATTTTGGATTATGGTTGTTGTCGAGTAGCGACAGCAACTATGGGTTTCAAATATGAAAAACTCGATGGAGAGGCTGTAAAAAAAGCCATGTCTGGACCTAATTATTTACTAAAGATAATTCCCCATGTTGATGGAACCACTCGCATTTGTGAATTGGTGGAATATCATTTGGAAAATTTAGTCATCAAAGGTGCCTGGACAGGGCCTGCGCGCTTGGATTTAAACTATCATGCCTTAGCGCCAATTGCCTTCCTACCGGTAAAAAATATTGTTAAAGCGACACATGTTATCACTGATCTAGTTTTACCCTATGGTCGGGTCGTACATGATTATCTAAAATAGTCGTCAATTGATCTGTCCTTCAATGGGGCAGATCAGATAGTAATTAATAGGGAATATTACTTTTTTAGGGACATTACATGCTTATCTTGATTGGCTATGTTGTAATTTTATTATCAGTTTTTGGTGGATTTGCCCTAGCTGGGGGCCATTTGAAAGCAATCATTCAACCTATTGAATTATTAATTATCGCCGGGGCAGCAATTGGCTCTTTAATTGTCGGTAATCAGTCTAGTGTTTTAAAAGCCATTCTCAAAGCCTTACCTACTGCTTTTAAAGGTCAAAAATCAACCAAGCTACTTTATATGGATTTATTAGGTTTGCTTTACACTTTGCTGAACAAAGGACGCCAAGAAGGGATGATGGCTTTAGAAAATGATATTGATGATCCTGAGAACAGTGCGATTTTTTCTAACTACCCGCGCCTCTTAACCAAAAAGCATGTCATTGAATTCATTTGTGATTATTTTCGCTTAATTATCACCTCCAATATGCAGCCCTTCCAATTGGAATCACTCATGGATAGTGAAATAGCCACTTATCACCAAGAAGAACTTATTCCAGTGAATGCCATTACCAAACTCGCCGATGGTATGCCTGCTTTTGGTATCGTGGCAGCAGTCTTGGGAGTTGTGCACACAATGGAGTCCATCAATCTGCCTCCGGCGGAGCTTGGGATTTTAGTCGCTCAAGCATTAGTAGGAACTTTCCTTGGAATTTTATTAGGCTATGGCTTCATTGGGCCAATAGCAACGGCCATTGAACAACGTTCAGGTGAAGCCTTACTGATGATGAATTGTATTAAAGTCACGCTTTTAGCAAGTGTAAACGGGAATCCACCCCTTATCGCCACTGAATTTGGCCGAAAAGTCTTGTTTTCAACCGCAAGACCATCATTCAATGAACTTAACGAAGGAATTAAACCAGTAAAAGCAGATACTGCCGATGCCGATGCCAATGCCGCTTAACAATAATCAACGACGATTGTATGCAAAATGCATCTTCAGGGCTTAACTTTTACTTGATGGAGTTATTATGGCTGAAAGTAAAGCAGAAAGTAAAAACATTGTTGTCATTAAACGAAAAGCCGGTGAATCTCACCCTCACCATGGCGGCTCATGGAAAATTGCTTACGCCGATTTTGTCACGGCAATGATGGCCTTTTTCTTATTGATGTGGTTAATCGCTTCTTTAAATAAAGCACAAAAGGATGGCATCAGTGAATATTTCAAACAACCGCTGCGCATTGCCTTAATCGGCGGCGATAGCATGGGGTCGCGGACAAACATCATTAAAGGTGGTGGGGATCAATTAGACAAGCATGATGGACAAGTCTCTGCTGAGCAAACAGCCGATGGACAGAAACAAGATCATCAAAAAGACAAACAAAAAGAGATGAAGAAACTTGAAGAATTAAAATCAAATATCTTGCTTACCGTGAATAAAGATCCTGCACTCACCGAATTAAAAGATCGTTTATTGATGGACGAAGTATCGGAGGGCTTACGTATTCAGCTTATTGATAATAAGAATAAGCCTATGTTCCCCATGGGCTCTGATCAAATGAGTCCAGAAATGCAGCCCATTCTCGATAAGATTGCCAAGCTTTTAAGCACGGTCCCCAACAAAATCAGTATCCAAGGTCATACTGATGCAAATCCTTACAACAACCCTGAGGATTTGACCCAATCTAACTGGGAATTATCTACACAACGAGCCAACTCAGCAAGACGAGTCCTTATTAAAGCGGGTTTACAAGAAAATAAAGTTATGGAGGTTACAGGCTTTGCTTCCTCGGTTTTATTGGATAAAACTAATCCCTTAAATCCCAATAACCGCCGTATTTCAATTATTGTGATGAAAAAAGAAGTTGCAGAGAAGTTGATAAAGAATAAGTGATTTTTAAACAGCCCATGATGCTCCAACTGTTATTATTGCGAGGACGAATAAATTACTGGGTCTAAAATGAGTTTCAAAACACACCAAGGACCTAATTAGGGATCCAATTTAGTCTAGAGAAAATTGGACTATTATTAGCTAATATACCTGAAGGGGATATCAAGGTGAAAACAAGACCAGTTTATATTGCAGGAGGCATTAGGACACCCTTTGTAAAGTCCATGACTAGCTATAATAAAATCTCAACTCAAGATTTGATGCTTGCTTCTTTACAAGAGCTCGTCAAAAAAATGCATCTTGAAAATAGGCTGTTGGGTGACGTGGGTCTTGGCGCCGTGATGCATAGCTCTTTTGATTGGAATCTCGCACGGGAATGTGTGCTTGGCTCCGCCCTCAATCCTCACACACCTGGATATTCACTGCAAAGAGCTTGTGGAACGAGTCTAGAAACTACATTGCAAATCGCCCTCAAAATTGCAAACTACCAAATTGATGACGGCATTGCCGGCGGTGTCGATACAAACAGTGATATTCCAATTATGTTCAAGCGCTCCTTTGCACAAAAATTAGTTGCTTTAAATCAAGCAAGAGATTTTGCCAGCAAATTAAAATTATTATTTTCTTTTCGCCCAAGCGATATAAAGCCACAATTTCCAGCAGTTGTGGAGCCTAGAACCGGCTTATCAATGGGGGAACATACTGAGAAAATGGTGAAAGAATGGCATATTACTCGGCATGCCCAAGATGAATTGGCTTTTTTAAGTCATCAAAATGCAGCTAGGGCTTATGATGAAGGGTTTTATGATGATTTGGTTTTTGAATTTCAAGGCTTAAAACGCGACAGTATTTTGCGCAGAGACACGACGATAGAAAAATTAGCCAAGTTAAAACCCTCCTTTGATTTTAGCGGTTCCGGCACTTTAACTGCAGGTAACTCAACACCCCTCACTGATGGCTCTTCAGCGGTTTATTTGGTAAGCGAAGAGATAGCCACAAAATTCAATTATCCCTTACTTGCCCGTTTTGTTGACGCTCAAGTCGCAGCAGTCGATTACGTCCATGGTGAAGGCTTATTAATGGCCCCAACCCTTGCTGTGAGTGAACTTTTAAAACGTAATAAATTAACACTGCAAGATTTCGATTTTTATGAAATTCATGAAGCGTTTGAAGGACAAGTTTTATGTACTTTAAAAGCTTGGGAATCAGAGGATTATTGCAAACAAGTCCTTCATCGGGACACAGCCTTAGGAACCATCGATCGCTCAAAATTGAATATCAAGGGAGGATCGGTTGCCCTAGGGCACCCTTTCGCTGCAACAGGCAGCCGTATTGTTGCAAGTCTTGCCAAAATGTTACACCAAAATGGCAGCGGCCGAGGTTTAATTTCTATTTGTACGGCAGGTGGTATGGGGGTCACTGCTATTTTAGAAGCAGTTTAAATTAGAGAAATAAATGGGGGCATTTCTTCTTGAGAATTAAGAATGACCGTCTCAGCGCCAATATCCGTCTCAGAGTTACAGAAAAAGAAAGAAAAGCAAGAGAAAAAGCAACTGGGATTTAAACGATTTAACTCTTGATTGATTAATCCATTGAGTTCACTTTGGGTTGAAGTTACTCCGAATAGGCCTCTGATTTTACGAATGATCCATAAATGACTTCGTAGCTGACGAATAAATTGTAGTTGTGGTGCAGGAGGTTTTTTATAGCCGTTTAAAGCTTCCTTGATCTCTAATAATGTTTTTTCATAGTTTGAATCATTTCTATGCGCTCTTATATAATCTTTCAGGCAGATAACAGAAAGCTCTTTTTTCATTTTAAGGCTAAAACTATGATCTTCACCAATGGCTTGCATAAGCGCTAATAATTCGTCAGTAGAACTCGCTTCAGTCGCATGAGTCCTATGAATAGAATTTAAAGAATAATTTTTAATTTTTCTCCTTAACTCTTTACTTAATTCTTTATAAGAAGCTGTTTTTTGCACCCCTTCTTTTAGCAGAGCTTGAATGATAAGAAAAGGATTTTTTCTTACCTCATTGTGAGAATGGGGATCACTATTTTTAATTGCTGCTACAGCGACATCTAAAGGTTTTTCACCTCGGCTATTTTCTTGTGCAGCAAACTCACTGAACGATTGCCAAGTTTCTTGATAACGATAATCCCCTAGTCGAATTGCCAGGTGTAAGGGCGTATCACCATCAACATATTCATTGGCACAAAAGGAATTATAGTGCTCCATATTTCTATCAATATCAGGAATTATATTTTCTTGAATTGATGGGTCGATGTCTCTCACAATTTCATCCTGAATTGATTGGGCGTCTCTTTCTTTCAGGGTCATCACAAAATCACGAAATTGAGGAATGGCAAACAGTACTGCCCTTAGCTTAGCTTGCCTTGCTAGCACTGCATGAGTAATTAAAGCAATTTGTGCCCTGTCTTCTGGGGAATTTTTATCAAGAACTTCTTCTAAATCTTGTTCAATAATGGCTTGGGGAATAAGAATATGTTTATAAAACTCTCGCCATTTTTCTCGTTGAAATTCAGGATCTTTACCTAATTCAATAAATGCAAGGGCATCATCTTCATCTGAATAGTCTTTGTTACCGATTGGATTTGCAAACAAACGTAAATAAGTAGGCCAATAAAAATTTTTTGAATCAGAAAGATTTGGAAAATCAATGAGATCCCGCATTGTTATTTCAAAAGCATGCTCGTTATGAAGCCAGCTAGTCATGCGGGCATTGCAACGCGACATCATACTATCCACCAACATCAGATCATTATCAATTTTGAAAAATACAACTTGAAATTTTTCTTCGCCTTTTATTAATTTTTTTACGATATAAAAACCTAAATTCCCTTTATGGAGATCATCTTCTTCCAAGCTATAAGATCCAGCTAATACACTAGCTAGTGAAGCCACATCAAAATCAATTTGTCCGGTGCTTCTCAATTGCCATAACACATTAAAAAAACCAGGATCATATTGATCTAGAAATGCGATCGGAATTTGTTCGGGTTCACTGACAGTTCTGTAAGTAATACAGTACTGCGTTGACGGTCTTTTCAAATTATTAGCTTGCGAATCCCTCGCGGGTTTGGGCCTATCATCTTTGGCTATTGATGCAAAAACACCTAAGCCCTCACGCCGTTGAGCCGTATAAGAAAAATACTCTGATGCGAGTCCAACAATTTCTTGCCCTTGGTTTTTTACTAAGGCCTGTTTTGGAGTTAAATCAGGCCGTAAAAAACGCCTCGCTAAGGCTGTAAAAGCCACTTCAAAAACAGATAATTGAGGATTGCCCTTTTTATTTTTTTTATAAACAATTTTTCTTAAAAAACCCTCTAGGTCGAGATACTTAGCCTCTTTAAAAAAAGTATGGCCCGCTCGAGTCGGCTCTCCTGGAATGATGCGATTGCTTTTATAAAAAAAAGACATGTATTTCAACAAAATGACTTAATGACTATTATTTTACCAAAAAGATAATTCTATTCAACTCCTTATGGCCGTTATTTTTAATTATAGGCGAAAAAAGCCCCGCACTTGGTCTAATATTATATTGTTAAGGGATTTTAAATAAGCATGTAGATCTCTGCTTATCAATCATGTTTGTTTGGAGGATCTAATGGAAAAGGATGATGAAGCTTTATCAATTTCAAACCCTCGCTTGCTCTCTGCAGTTTATTTTGGCTTATTGTCAATTGTAGCAACCGTTATTATTGATGCCATTTTTTACGCCTTCGGGGTACAGCAGATCTTACCTGCTTTCCAAGCCATTTTACTGGCAGTAATCATAGCCAGTTGTTTTGGTGCTATTTTTGGCAGGCTAATTATCCATTCTCAAAAACCCTACCGGCGCAGAGCGTTTCTCTGGGGTTTTGTCATGGTTCTTGCTGCTTTACCAATTTATGCTTTAATTTTCCTATACTTATTTAAGACTCATCACCCTGAAGCCTTTGCAGACTTGGGCTTCAATAATCTGTTTGTCACTTATTTATTTATATTACTCTATTGTTTTCTTGTCGCAGGTTTGTGGCTGGCTATTGCTGCCGGTTTAGCAGCAATGTATTTACGCGGGCATCTAGTTTACGACATACTACACTCTAAACATGAAAAACTAAAACCATTGAAAGAAAATCCAATGGAAAGCAAAGATAAGACTAAATTAGTAAAACCCGTGGATGCGGAGCAAAGCAAAGAACATATAACCACTAAGTGACAAGATTATGAATGTAAACGCTAACAATTATTCTCCATTAAGCCCCAGATTTGCTGGGGCCATTTTTTTTGCTATTTATTCTCTGCTTTTTACCTTATTTACTAAATACACCCTTTTATCCTTAAGAGACAAAGGGCTTTTACCTCTATTACCTTCTATCTTCGTTGCCCTCATTATTGGTGCTTTAGTTGGTGGTTTTTTAGGAAAGGTTTTAGCTAAAAAAGCGCATTGGTTACGGCCTTTTTTAATTGGTATTTTACTCGCGTTCCTGATACTTATTCTTGGAAGTTTAGCGATTCTCGCTCATTACTATTTTTCTGATCCAATCTTTGTCAGTCACTTGCAACATATGAAAGATTATTTTGTGGTTTATGGTGCAATCTTAGCTTCCCTTAGCTTGACGATAGGACTGTGGTTTATTCCTCTTTCCGGCCTTGTAGCGATTTATTTCAACAAACATTTTTTACCTGGTTTAATTGCCGCTGATCAACAACGCATAGAAACCAAAGACCACAGTGATGCAGCGAATGATGAATGATAAATCCCATCTGTTTGAATTGATGGAAAATGGCGCTACGGTTATTACTCCGAATAATCGTTTAAGCAATGAATTAATACATGATTTTTCTAAAACCCGTCATCAATCCGTGCATGATAAACCTCGTTGCCTACCCTATTCTGCTTTTTTGCAAATTCAATTCAAGCTCTTAACCCACCACGACCCAAAACAGTCACATCCTATTGTTCTGACCACTGCACAATTTCATTATCTTTGCCGCAAGATTCTTAAAATTCATAGCCCGCATTTGAACGAGGGTTTATTAGGAGCGGTGATAGATGCTTGGGTTCGTTGCCAATTTTGGCAAATTGATTTTGATCATCCTTCTTTTTTGTCAACGCCACAAACACGGCAATTCCAGCTCTGGGCTTTAGAATTAGAGCAGGAACTCAACAAAATAGAGGCTATTACGGAGGCTCAATTAGCCAACTATTTGAGCTTGCAAAAAAAATTTGTCAACCAAGAAACCTTTGTGTGGGCTTGTTTTGATGATTACACACCGCAACAACGTGCATTACAAAAGCATTTCAGCGAGCAAGGTTGCCAGCTTTATCACTATGATTTAAAAGCCACGGCAAGCCAACTTCATCTTTATGCCGCTCAGGACGAACAGGATGAGTATCAACAGTTAATACCTTGGATAAAAACCTGCCTTGCCAAAGGTGAAAAACGCATTGCGGTTGTTGTTCCTGGTTTACAAACTCAATCTCAGTCCTTGCAACGGCTTTTGCAGAAACAGTTTACCCCAGAACAATTTAATATTTCTCTTGGCCAAGCCTTGTCCGATTATCCGCTCGTTTCCCATGCACTTTGCTGGATTCAGCTCAACGGCAAGCACCTCAATATTCATCAAGCCCGTTTATTGCTTCATTCGCCTTATCTAGCCTATTCACAAACTGAAATGCTTGCTCGCGCTCAACTCCTAGAAGAAAGCAAAATACTGCAGGAATTTCAATTTGAACAAGACGCGTTACTTAAAGAGCTAGAACAAACAGCACCTCGATTAGCTGAGCGGGTGAAAACCATCACAGCTTATCCTCAAAGCGGTTCGCCCACTGAATGGGTGAACGCGTTTAAAAATCGTCTGTTAGCCTTAGGCTTTCCTGGCGAATATTCTCTAAATTCTGCTAATTATCAATGCTATCAACGATTTTTAGCCCTATTTGACGAATTTAAACAACTTAATTTACTTACTGTGGAACTATCCCAAGAAGAGGCATTTTCCGCCTTCGCCTATTTGGCAAAATCAACTATTTTCCAAGCTAAAAAAGCAGAAGCAGCCATTCAAATTCTTGGCTTATTAGAAGCAGGAGGCTGTTCTTTTGATAGCCTCTGGTTTACCGGTTTAACTGACCAAGCTTTGCCGCAAAAGGCTAGGCTTTCTGCCTTTATTCCACTTTCCCTGCAACGTGATCATGGTATGCCGCATGCATCGCCTGAGCGTGAATTGCATTTAGCTAAAAAGATCGTGCAACGTTTTGCCAATAGCAGCTCTCAAGTAGTTTATAGCTATCCTCGTTTAAGCGATGATAAACCCAATCTACCTAGTCCCTTGGTTGCTCATTTAGCCGCTTTTCCTACAAGCGAGATTAACAAACCAAATAGAAACTCTCTGACCGTTCCTTTTGCCGAAAATTATCAAATTCCTTTGATTGATGGTGAAAAAACAGCTGGAGGCACAGCGATCTTAGCCAATCAGGCCAAATGCCCTTTCCGTGCTTTCGCTGAGCATCGATTGCATGCTAGAACCACTTTAGACACCACAGAAGGACCGGATGCCAAAGAGCGGGGACAAGTAATTCATAAGGTCATGGAATTACTCTGGCAAGCATTAGGCAATCAAAAAACCTTATTAGGACTAAAAGACGACGAATTAGAACTCAAGATTGAGCAAGCCATTCGCTCTGCTTTAGAGCCTTTAATTGATAAACGAACCCACTCGTTTTCTTCTCTGTTCCAAGAAGTTGAATTAGCAAGACTTAAGCGTTTAGTCCATGCCTGTCTGCAGTGGGAACGGCAACGTCCGGCTTTTGAAGTTGAAGCCCTAGAGCAAGCCTTTACAATCCATTTGGCAGGAATTGATTTTCGTGTTCGCGTGGATAGACTTGACCGGGTTGAGCAAGAACAAAAATGGGTGATTGATTATAAAAGCAGCTTGCCACAAAGTTTGCCCTGGAAAGAAGAGCGCCCTAAAGAACCGCAATTATTACTCTATGCCTTGCTCGACCAAACGATCAATGGGCTCGTCTTTGCTCAATTAAAAGCCGGGCAATTTGTCTGTAAAGGGTTGAGTGCAGAAAATCATTCTTTACCCGGTTTAGCGGCCATAAAAAAAGATGAAAATTGGTCTGATTATCGACAACATTGGGAAGCGCAATTAACTGAATTGGCAGAAGAATTCATTCAAGGTCACTGCCCACCACAACCGCTCAACGCCTCAATTTGTCAACAATGCCATTTTCAAAATTTGTGTCGTTTTGAGTAAAACGGGACGTTGTTGCGTAACCTTTAAGCAAGATACAGTCTTAAATCTACAGGTTACGCGCTATATGATGGCTGATCTCCCTCAAAAGAATTATCCTCTTGAATAGCACAAGAATTATCTAACATGATTCTTTCAAGCTCATTATAAAAATTTCTATTTCGAATAAGGTATTCTGCTACAGCCATCCAGTAAAGAGCCATATTAGGTAAGTCTAATTGGTCTTTAGTCGATTCGGTACTCTGGGCAGATTTATTGAAAAAAAATCTCTCAAAATCCTTTTTAATTTTTTCATCCATGATATTGCGATTAATGAGGTCAACTAAGGCGAGGTTTGTATTTATTTTTCTCGTGGAATTAGTTGAACAATACCAGGGCAAAGTTTGACAGGAGATTGCTAATTCTAAGGAATTATCTCCTGAAACCCCAGCTATAAAAGCTTGTCTATAGGTGGCCTGATAACTCTCTTTATCCAAGAAATAGCCATAGAAAACACGAATTTTTCTACTACCCTCCGGGTTAATTCTTAAAACCACAGGCTGCTTTCCATTCTCAATTAATTCAACTTTGTTGATACTAGTCTCTTTGAGAATACTGGAATCGATACGAAACCAAAAAGCAAAGTCGCTTAGATCGTTTAATTTAGGCTCCCTTTTTTTAAGCTCTTTTTCGAAGGACTCACCGTATTCTTTTTCACGCAGTCCAGCACCCGATACAAAAACTGCAAGGTCTTTATTAACCAAACCCGTTTTATTCGCCCCCAATAAATACAAAAAACTAAGAAAATCTCTCATCTTATTAAAATAGGCAGGAATAAGAATATTTTTGTCGACGAACTCTTTAATATCTTTCGATTCGGTGTTTTCTAAAAGTATATTTGGGAAATCAGATCCTGCTTTTTGCATGCCAGCCATAGCTTCATAAGGAGTTAAGCGACTGATTGCTTTTAGTTTAACTCCCAGACAATCGGACCCTAAACCAAGTGAGTACACAGCACCCTTGCTACCAGGCCGAGAAAAATTTCCAAACTCATGTTCTGGGATAAATTTATAGCTGGCCTTTTTATTTAAATTTAGGTATTCCTCTATGGAAGGAAAATTACTATATGAAATTTGCAATATCTGCTCAGCTTCCGAAAAATGCTTAACTATTTTTTCATTTTTTAGGAATTCCTCTCTAAAACTTGACCAAAGGCCAAGAACATAATGATCGGGGTTAATTTGGAGTTCATCAAGTTGTTTTTTAATAGAAGTATATTGATGAGGATAACAAGCAATAAGGCAAATGAACTCATAGTCATCAAATTTTGGATTGGTTTTTAAAGCCGTATAGATGTCCACGAAATGGTAAAAATCGCCCATACCATCATCATTTACACCATTTAAAAAAATAATTTTAGGCATGGATTATTTCTCTTTGGTCTTACAGATAAGCATTTAATTTGTTGATTATTTAATTATCAAAATTAGTTAATTTTATGGTTGATGGTTGTTTTTTGACAAGATAACAAATTAATTTGTCTTCTTGAAAGGAAAAATAAGGAAAGTACTTTCCTTAACTGGAATGAAAAGTACTCTAAGCTAGCATATTGTCCTATTTGGGTAAAAATATATGAATTCGCTCCGTGGTCCACGTTGGCATTCCTAAAGCGAAAAAATCCTTATCCTCCGTCCAGATCGGGCAATCTAGTACTAATCTTGTGGCTACAATAGGTCCAAAACAATAGAGGAGAAAACAGCGAAAACAATGCTTATAATCGTTCTAAACATCCTCAACATCCTTATATATATATATCGACAGTTTTAAGTGATCGATACGTTAAACAAAGTTCTAATAGAATTGCAACAACGCCGCTATTCTGATAGTTTGCCAAGAGGTATTAAAGGAGTAAGCATGAATTTATTGATAGCAGGAGCCTCAGGCTTTATCGGACATCACTTAGTCAGCGTCCTACAGTTAAAACATAAGATTACTGTTGTTGGCCGCAACAAAGAACTATTACAAAAACGTTTTCCGCAGAAAAAAATAAAAACCTGCACTTGGGATAAATTAGCGGGTTTAGATGCCAACTCCTACGATGCAATTATCAATCTCTGTGGCTACAGTATTGGTGCATCACGCTGGACTGAGAAAGTAAAACGTCTCCTGATTGATTCGCGCGTCAACACTACTACCGATTTGATTAATTGGGCTATAAACCAAAAAGCCAAACCCCATTTTTACTGTGCCAATGCAGTTGGAATTTATGGAACGCAAAAAAATGGTGACCCTCAAGCTTTCGATGAAACAAGTCCGATCGACTTTAATCATCCTGATTTCCTCAGTGAAATAGGCATTCGCTGGCAAAGCGCACTGCAACCTGCTGTCGATTTTGGCATGCCTGTGACGACCACTCGTTTTGGTATCGTACTCAAAAAAGGGGAAGGCATGCTGAAAAAACTGAGCCCTAGTTTTTATGTGGGTTTAGGAGCAATTATCGGCGATGGTAAACAAATCCTCTCCTGGGTACACCTTGATGATGTAGTGGGTACTTATTTATTCCTACTCGACAATCCTGAGATGACAGGAGCCTTCAATGTAACCGCCCCTATTCCAGTCAGTCAAACACAATTTGCACGCACTCTGGCCAGGGCGATGCATCGTCCCTTATTTTTAAAAATGCCGGCTTTTGTTGTAAAAACTTTATTCGGTGAAATGGGAGAGTATTTACTGCTCAAAGGACAACGTGTAGTGCCTAAACGGTTAGTGGAAGCTGGATATCAATTTCATTATCCAGAGTTAACTACTGCCTTAACTCATGAGTTCAATAATCACTAAAGTACTGAACCCACAGAACAGGTTAAACAAGAAACTATAAAAAAATCGCCTAAATTAACAGAGCAAGGTGCGCCAAATTCTTAATCTTCCACCGGAAGATTGGGCCTGTTTACACACATTAAGCAAACAGTAATAGACTTGACCGACTCGAATATAGAAAAGAGCCAACACAAAGCATCTCAGCTCTAACATTGTAGGTCAGGTTAAAAATTTTCTATCTCTAATTGAAAAATAATAGTACAATCGTTCATTTTAATGAGCAATTAGCGAAGAACTATATGAAAGATAAGAACTTTTTTACTCAAAAAACAATCCCCTCTGAACTACAAGAAACATCCCCCTCTGAACCACAAGAAAATATCGAATTACCCCCCGAACTTTGGTTGCATATTTTCTCATTTCTTGATCCTAAATCCCTCCTAAGCGGGGTGCAATTGACTAGTAAACTTTTTTACCAACTAGCAAACGACCCTTGGGTTAGCTGGAAAAATTTATTTCAACGCTTTTTCCCCCATGAGCTACCCGAACCTTTACCACCCCGTTTTGACTGGCAAACCGCGTTCAAAACCCTTTTTTTGGGACACTATGGTACTTTATCGCCGCAACAGCAAAAATCCATTTTTTTAATTGCCACAGGGGCTATCGAAGAGATTCGTGCTGCGAAAATTTCTTTGCAGGATTTACAAGCCGACCAGTTTATCCTCATTAAAACAGCAGCCCAATTTAAGCAGCAAGCAATCTTAGATCTTTTTTACGCTAAGGTGGTCGACCAAATACTCAGTTATAAAGACTACCTGTATTGGGCTACCTTGTGTAATCAACCTAACGTTGTTGATCATCTTATAAAAGAACAGCCTAGTTTAATCAACAAAGTGATTTTTGAGGAAGATATAACAATAACCCTGCTCGCTGGCCTCGTAGGTCATTTAGACTTAATGAAAAAATTAATGATTCAACCGAACAATGACCTTCTGGCTCAGGGATTTTCAGATCTTTACCATTGTATCGTCCGCAATGGACAACTCTATATGTTCAATGGCTTTCACTCGTTCATAAAAGAGCATGAAGCGGACACCTCTTCTCGACTTTCAGCTAGAGTCAAAACTGCAGCAACGGGTTTACCAAGTACTTTTTCTCTTGGGGCTAGATACGGTTCTCTTGCTGTGGTTAAAGCAGCGCTTAATCCCTTACACCAAAAATGCCTTCAATTGCGAGAAATTGAATCCTTGCCCAACAGCTCTACGGCCAATACAGGCCAGGGTGAAACTGAGCCTCCACAATTAGCTATTGAGGCAGAAGATAAAACCAAGCCGACTCCCAGTGAATCTTATGAGGAAGCAAAATCGACTTTTGATCTGACAATACGAACAATGATGATAAAGGCTTCAGAACATGGCCAGGTGAATATTGTAAAATATGTATTAGAGAATCACTTTTTCGAGATAGATCAATCACTCATACGTCAACAAACGCTATTGTATCGAGCAGCTGAACATAATCATTTGGAATTGGTGAAATTTTTATTAAAAAACCAAGCGGATCCCGAATCCACACTCACCATGCTACTGAATAAGCCCTTTGACTCAAAAAACAAAGCGTATTGTGAAATTCTATCCCTGCTGGTAGACGCCATTGAAGAAAGAAAAAAATTGAGCAGTCCCAAATTAATAAAAGCCGTAATTCGCAGCAATAGAGTTGATATTCTTGAACGCTTATTTGCTATAAACCCGAAAATGATCACGAAAACCCTTCATAGCCTATTAAGCCAACAAAGCAATATCACTGATCTTAGAAATCTATTTGATATTCATGATCAGCTGTTGAAACTTGGCCCAATTGATAAAAATCGGGTATTAAGCCTAATAAAGGAGAAAAAACAAAAATTGCTTGCTAAAGAATTGCACATCGAAATTGAATTAGAAAAAAAAGCAAACTTGAGAGCAAGCTCTCTGAGCAGTGAAGAGTTAACCCTGGCGCAATTAAAAATACAGATAAGGGCAACAGGTATACGAAGAGGTATTGAGTATGCTGCTCATCATAGAACAAACAATAGCGAAAAATCTGCGCACCCACTCATAAGATTTCCCTGCTCATTATTCGAGAATTTAAATGCTTTTAAACGTTTAACTGCCTCCAACCCCAAAAAAGTGCTTGCATTGAAATGTCAATTGAGGGAAATCTATTTTCAAAGCTATGAAGAAGGCTTAGCTAAAGGAAATGCGAAACCGGCTGAAGTAAAATCATCGAAAAGAAAATGGGAGTATCCTGAAAAAAAACACCCTTCTAAAAAAGGACATATTGAAACTAGTCAAAATAGAGAAGAAAAACAGGAGCAGAACGAAAAAGAAACTGAGAAACAATTATCGGTTAAGCGAAAACGTTCTGAGCAAGAGAACAAGGGTACACACGAAACCAAAAGAAGATTAGAGTCCCCTGCAGGAAGGTTTGGCTTATTTGCAAACTCAAATCGAGATACAGGCTTGAATGTAGAAGAGCAGCGACCACAAACTCCTTCGACTGTAACGCGGAATGACCCAGCTCAGTATTTTGCGGCTCAACAATCAAGTTCTCCAGATTCGGAAACAAAGTACACGGATCTTTCACCGTAGGATAAGTTACAGGGAGTTCCTACGACAATCGAGAGAACTAGTACGTCAATCCGGGCTAGGTATCCTCACGAAGCATTACCATCCCTGCCAGACAGGGATGGCGTGGATCAAAACTATCCTCAGAATTACTTCTAAGGCTATATATTATAAATTATTCTATTTCTTAATTAAAAATTAGCAGTACAATCACTCACTATAATGAGCAGCTGCGAAGAACCATGCAAGATAAAAACTTTTTGACCTATAAAACAGTCTCCTCTAAATCATCAGAAAGTATTGAATTAGCCAGCGAACTTTGGCTACATATTTTTTCGTTTCTCGATCCTAAGTCCCTCCTAAGCGGGGTGCAATTGACTAATAAACTTTTTTATCAACTAGCAAACGACCCTTGGGTTAGCTGGAAAAATTTATTTCAACGCTTTTTCCTCCATGAGCTACCTGATCCTGTACCACCCCGTTTTGACTGGCAAACCGCGTTCAAAACCCTTTTTTTAGCACACTATGGTTCTTTTTCGCCACGACAGCAAAAATACATTTTTTTAATTGCCACAGGGGCTATCGAAGCGATTCGCGCTGCGAAAATTCCTTTGCATGATTTACAAGCCGACCAATTTATCCTCATTAAAACAGCAGCCCAATTTAAGCAGCAAGCGATCTTAGATCTTTTTTACGCTGAGGCGGTGGATCAAATCCACAGTGATAAAGACCACCTGTATTGGGCTACCTTGTGTAATCAACATGCAACTGTTGATTTGCTTTTAGGAGAACAGCCCGATTTAATCAACGAAGCGATTTTTGCAGAAAACAAAACAGTAACCTTGCTCGCTGCCCTAGTTGGTCATTTAGAACTAATGAAAAAATTAATTACTGTTGAGAACAATGCTCTTCTCGATCGAGGATTTGAAGAACTTTATCATTATATAGTTCGCAGTGGACAACACTATATGGTAGATGGCTTTAACTTGTTTATAAAAGAGCATGCAGAGATTTCAACGGCCTTGCTAGGGGAAATGGATCTTCAAGGAGAGCTTTCGTCTAGGATCACAACTGCGGCAATCAATTTGCCAACTACCATTTCTCTTGCGGCGAGTTATGGTGCTGCTGCTATTTTTAAAGTAGAGATTAATTCCTTGCATCAAAGATGCATTCAATTGCGAGAGCGTTTAGAAAGTGAATCATTACCTAGCAGCTCTTTGGCCAATACTGACCAGGATAAAACTGAACTTCCGCAATTAGCTATTGAGACAGAGAGTAAAACCAACCCGAGTCTCAGTGAATCTTATGAAGAAGCAAAATCGGTTTTTGCTTGGGCAATACGAACAGCGTTGATGGCGGCCTCAGAACAGGGTCATGTGAATATCGTAAAATATGTCTTAGAGAATCACTTTTTTGCAATTGATCAACCTCTCATCAGTCAACAAACTCTGTTATACCGAGCCGCTGAACGTAATCATTTGAAGCTGGTGAAATTTTTATTAGAAAATCAAGCGGATCCCGAATTAACACTAACTATGTTACTTTACAGCATCATTGGTTTAGAAAATATTGATTATTCCGCAACTCTAGCCCTTCTTGTCGAAGCTATGGAGAAAAAAAACAAGTTTAGTGAGTCCCTATTAGCAGAGACCAACCTGAATCAAGCGATGCCAGACCGATTAAGCCAAGAATGCCAACCAGAGGCCAAAAACCGATTAATAGCTAAGCGAAAACGTCCTGCACAAGAGGGTAAACAGGCTTCAGACCCTAAACGAAAATGGCCAAGATTAGAACCTTCTACAGCAGGCTTCAGCTTATTTACCAATCCAAACGGAGATATAGCGACAACTACGATCGACTCGAATGTAGAAAAACAGCAAATGCAAACCACGGATGTTTTAGTTCCGAGAAGCCCAACTCATTTTTTTGCGCTTCCCCAATCAACCGCGTTAAAATCAAAAACCGAGGATACGAAGAATACAGATTTTGCGCCCTAACCCTGAACGGTCTCAAAATGCCCCATTTCATTTTTGGAAAATAATAGTACAATTGCTCGTTTTAATGAGCAACAATAAAGAACCATGAAAAATAAGACTCAAGTCCCCTCTTCTGGTCTGAAAGAAAATATCGAATTAGCCGATGAACTTTGGCTAGGTATTTTTTCATTGATTGATCCTGAATCCCTCTTAAGCATGCTGCCATTAGTTAGCAAGAAATTTTATCAACTGGCCAGCGACCATTTGCTCTGGAAAAAATTATTTGAAACCTTATTCTCCGAAGATCTGCCCCATCCTTTACAATCATCCAACTTTGATTGGCGAACTGAGTTCATCACCCTTTATAGAAAGCATTATGGTTCTTTAACAGCTCAAGCACGAAGATGCGTTTTTTTAATTACCCTAGGTGCTACCCAAGAGATTTGTGCTGCTAAGTTTTCTATACAGGACTTAGAAGCGGGTCAATTTAGCTTAATTAAAACAGCGGCCCAATTTAAGCAACAAGCTATCTTAGATCATTTTTACGCGGAAGCTCAGCAACAATTAGAAAAACACGATTATAAAGGGCAACTGTATTGGGCTACCTTGTGTAATCAATCTAAAATTGTTGCTTCCCTTTTAGCAGAACATCCTAAGTTAATTAACAAAGCGATTTTTGAAGGAAATAAAACAGTGACCATGCTCGCTGCCCTAGTTGGTCATTTAGAATTAATGAAAGAATTAATTGCTCATCCGAGCAATAATCTTCTACAACTTAAAAAGGGATTTAAAAAACTCCATCAATGTATTATCCGCAGTGGACAGCTATCGACAGTCAATGGCTTCCACTCATTTATAGAAGAGCAAGAAGGGATAAATACTTCTCCCTTTTCAGCCGATTCACTAGAACCCAGTGATCTCAAAAAAAGAAGCTTAGCGTTTAGCATCCTCAATGCAGCAGCGAATTTGCCAAGCAGCATCACACTTGCAGCGAGATACAATTCTGTCACTGTTTTTAAAACAGTGACTAAACAATTACAGCAAAAATGCATTCAATTGCGAGAGTGCGGAGCAGCGGAACCCTCGCCTAACTGCAACTCAGCCAGTGCAGAGCAGGATGAAAATGAACTTCTTCAATTAATTGCCCTGAGCGAAGCCGAACAGGCTTATAAGATTGCACTTTCCAATTTTGATTGGGAAATACACCAAGCAATGCTAGAAGCCGCTCAATTTGGACATGTGGATATCATAAAATATGCATTAGAGAATAATTTTTTTACGATTGATAGACCTTTATTAGTCGAGCAACAAACCTTGTTATATCGGGCAGTTCTATCTAAACAAACCGCGTTGGTGAATTTTTTATTAAACAAACAAGCGGATCCCGAAGTAGCATTAACAATGTTACTCAGCGAACTCTCTCGCTTACAAAGCGATGGTTATTCCGAAATGATAGCTCTCCTACGAGAAGCGGTTAAAGAGAAAAACACCCTTAGCAATCCTAACTTAGTAGCAACCGTTATTGACAGAGAAGCAACATTGAGGGTAACTTCCCCTAAGACTAAAGAAGAGTCAGCTAAAAGAAAATTTGAGCAGCCTGAAAAACCTGAAAAAAAGGAATCTGAAAGAAAATCCTCTAAATTAACAGAAAATGATTCGCCAAATTCCGCGCAAAGGTATCGCTTGTTTGCAAATTCAAACCAAACAAAAAGCGAGTTTATCCTATCTCCTCAATCGCGTTCTCCAAACTCAGCAACGAAAGAAACTGAAATAAAAGATAAGAATGATTCAGCTACTTATTCCTCTTGGGGATGATTTTTCAATGCGATACCGAACAATAGATCCCATCTACTTGTATCGGAAGGGAATCTACGAGTGGCTCACCCTGGTAAAATTGCCCTGTATCATTTGAATTCAATAAATTGGCAAACTCGTCGATTTCTTTAAGTTGAGTTTCCTTATAAAAACGATAATTCTTATAGGCATTATGAGCCGATATACCTGCGATAAAACAACCTACTAAACTCAATCCAACCGTAAAAGCTAGCCAACCCCAGGGTCCAGATGCTAAAAGAAAGGTGCTGCCAGCCAGTGTTAGAATAGTTTGGTAGCTGCCGATTAATCCCAAGGTTGTAAGTGTGACACCAAGACCTGTAAACGCAGAGTTGAGTAAAAAATTATACCCCCCCGTCCAAGGTTTTAGATTTTCCTGTGCCTTTATTTTGGTTTTTAGGGTCTCAATGCAACTAGGTAGTTGACTTGGATCAGCCGAAGAATGGTTTAGAATTTCTATTGCATTGTCCAATATTCCATCTAACAATTTTTCATTTTCGGGAATTAATAAAGTTCTTAATTCCTCAACACTTTTTAAAAATTTTTTTGCTTTGAGAAGAAACTGATTTTGTTTGAAATTTTCAGGTTTAAAAAAACGCTTATCATAAGCAGATTCTTCATAATATTTATCGATAGCCAATAAAAATTGCCTTTCTTTTACTTTCCAAGACATTCTAATTCCAATCAGGTATTAAATAATTGAACAGCGGAGATTATGATATTAATTAGAGTTTGCTTCAAGTGTTCATAATTTGTCATTCTGCAACTAATTATCTCACGTGCAGGAAGACTTACGCCCGAGCAAAATCAAAAGACAAGGCATTTGCAATTGACGGTTGCTTTAATGCCAGGGTCAAAAGTCTATCAATCCCCAAAGCCACCCCGCTGCAAGGGGGTAAACCATGGGCTAAAGCTTGTAATAAATATTCATCAGGAACGGGTTCAGCTAAGCCTTTTAAGCGTCGTGTTTCTAAATCTTGTTGAAATCGTGCTGCTTGCGCATTGGCATCCGTAAGCTCATGAAAGCCATTCGCCAATTCCACACCTTGGACATAAATTTCAAAACGCTCTGCCACACCCTGATTTACTTTAGCAAGCGCTGCCTGCGAAATAGGAAAATCATAGACGGCAACCGGTATTGGATCTTTCCCCAGCGCTGGTTCCACCACATGACTCATGAGCAAAAATAAATATTGATCCGGATCTTGTTCACCCGGTGTTAATACCCTATCTAACTCAAATCGCTCTAGCGTTTTTTGCAGTTCAGCCACACTGGCAGTCAGAGGATCTAACTCGCAAATTTCTAAAAAAACTTGCTGATAGGTTTTTCTGTACATCGGAGGGCAGTGCAGAATAGTTTGCAATAAAGCGTCCATTTCATCCATCAGCCCATGGTGGTCAATATTTAATTGATACCATTCCAGCATGGTGAATTCTGGATTATGCCAGCGACCCAGCTCATCATCACGAAATACTTTTGCTAATTGAAAAATCGGCCCGCTACCAGCGGCTAATAATCGCTTCATATGGTATTCTGGTGAGGTTTGCAAGCAATAAGGTTGGCCTCTGAAGGTGGCGATAATATTGGTTAGATAAACATCGGTGATACCAAAACGCGACATAGCCGGTGTTTCTACTTCCAAATAACCTCGTTCATTAAAAAAGCGGCGAATTTTTGCTAATAACTGTGCGCGCTGACGTAAGCTATCGATGGTTGCGGAAGGACGCCACAGAGACTCTTCATTCATCAATAAAAGATTCCCAGTTCAAGTCGCGCAGCTTCTGTCATTCGCTCTTGACTCCAAGGTGGATCCCAAACTAATTCAACCGTGCAGTCATTCACCCATTCTAGTTGATTGACTGCCTGCTCTACTGTACCTGGAAAGGTTTGTGCGACAGGACAACCCGGGGTTGTCAGTGTCATTTGCAGATGGACCTGCCTATCGTCGTTAATAGCGATGTCGTAAATCAAACCCAAATCATAAATATTGACTGGAATCTCAGGATCAAAGACGGTTCGCAATTGAGCAATTACAGAGTTTTTTAAGGTTTCATTATCCTGCTTTTTTTTCAAGCCAAACATAATAATTACTCCGTACTTACAGTGACCGCTTCTTTATGAAGCGCAGCTTCTAAAGTATGCCAAGCTAAAGTCGCGCATTTCACGCGAGCGGGATAAGCTTTCACACCAGCTAGAACTGTCAGCTTATCGAGAGAAAACGCTTGAGTCTCGTCATCCGAAGTAAGCATGCTATGGAAACGCTGAAACAACTCATGCGCTTCTTGCACCGTTTTACCAAGCATGGCTTCAGTCATCAGTGACGCAGATGCCTGCGAAATCGCACAACCACAACCGACAAAACTTACCTCAATGATTTTATTCGCTTCAACTTTTAAATAAACCGTTAATTTATCGCCACAGAGCGGATTGAAGCCATTTGCCTGCGCTGTCGCATCCGCCATTGCATGATGGTTTCGCGGGTTGCGGTTATGATCAATGATGATTTCTTGATAAAGCTCACGTAACTCCATCATCATGCAAATACCTCTTTTACTTTTTGCAGCGCTTGTACACAGCGATCGATTTCTTCTGTTGTATTATAGAACGACATTGAAATGCGGGTTGTCGCAGCAACATCTAAGAAATCCATTAGCGGCATCGCGCAATGATGACCACTACGAATCGCAATACCTTCACTATCTAGAATAGTACCAATATCGTGAGCATGAATTTTACCGTGGACAAAGGATACAATTGGCACTTTGTGTTTCGCCGTGCCAATGATATTAAAGCCTTTTACTGACTCTACCGCATTCGTTGCATACTCCAGCAAATGTGCTTCATAAGCAGCAATCGCTTCCATATCTAAAGACCAGAGATAATCCATGGCAGCACCCAAAGCAATCGCACCGGAAATGTTGGGAGTGCCTGCTTCAAATTTATGGGGTAAAGAAGCGTATTCGGTAGCTTCGAGGGACACGTAATTGATCATCTCGCCCCCACCTTGATAAGGCATCATATCATCTAGGAGATGTTCCCTCCCCCACAAAATACCAATCCCTGTCGGTGCATACATTTTATGCCCGGAAAAGGCATAAAAATCACAATCCAGAGCTTGTACATCAACAGGTAAGTGAGCTGTCGCCTGGGCACCATCCAACAACACCAAGGCACCATAGGAGTGTGCCATCTCAATCATTTGTTTGACAGGATTAATTGTTCCTAGCGCATTAGAGGCATAAGAGATAGCTACAAATTTGGTATTTTCATTCAAGCATTTTTCAAATTCATCTAAAAGCACTTCACCTTCAAAAGAAATAGGTGCAACTTTTAAGTGAGCGCCAGTTTTTTTACAAACCATTTGCCAGGGCACAATGTTTGAATGATGCTCCATATGAGTAATAAGAATTTCTTCACCAGGTAGAATTCGAGGTGCCACAAAGCTCTGGGCAACCAAATTAATCCCTTCCGTTGTTCCCCGAACAAAAATACATTCTCGTGCTGATTTCGCATGAATAAAGCGCTGTACTTTGTTACGAGCCGCTTCATATTGCTGAGTCGCACGAACACTTAAAGCATGAACCCCGCGATGAACATTGGAATTATCAAAGGAATAATAGCGTGTAATCGCATCAATGACTGCTTGTGGTTTTTGCGTTGTCGCCGCGTTATCCAAATAAGTCAATGGGTAATCATTTATTTTCTGATTAAGCACTGGAAAATCTTGACGAATTACCTCGACATCCAAGGTTTCAATTAAGGCTGGTACTGTACTCATCGTTATTTACCTCAATTGCTCATTTAATAAATTAGCCATCCAATCAGCCAAAGCTGGATTGGACACCAGACCTATATTATCAGCAGCGAAAGCACGGATAAGATAGCTCGTTGCTTCGCGGCGATCGATTCCACGCGTTGCTAAATAAAATAAAGCCTCCTCATCCAACTGTCCTACTGTTGCACCATGAGAACAAATGACATCGTCCGCAAAAATTTCCAATTGCGGTTTTGTATCTATTTCTGCTTGCGCTGATAAAAGTAGGTTTTTATTTTGCTGATGGGCTTGAGTATGCTGTGCATCTTTGGCAACAAAAACCTTACCATTAAACACAGCTCGGGAACGGCCGTTTAAGATACCTTTATAATTTTGTTCACTATGGCAATTCGGAACAAGATGATGAATCGTCGTATGCTGGTCCATATGCTGCCCATCAGTGGGCACATAGATACCATTCAATAAACAACGGGCATTTTCTTCTTGTAAATGGAGATCAATGTCGCTGCGCACCAATTTACCGCCTAAGCTCAGCAAATGACTATCAATTTGGCTGGCACTGTCCTGTTTCACAGAAAGATGGCCAATATGATACGCCGATTTAGATTCACGCTGAATTTTGTAATGCACTAAATTCGCATTTTTAGCAACAAACGCTTCAGTCACCGTATTCGTAAAATACTGACAAGCCTCAGCCCCCTGATAATCTTCAATAATTGTCGCCTGGCTACCTTCTTCGGCAATAATCAAATAGCGATTGTGAACCGCTTGATTTTCTTGATCTTGCCAATGTGAAAGGACAATCGGCTGTTCTACACGAACTCCGGCAGCTAAATAAACCACCACACCACAGCGCAACATCGCGGTGTTTAAGGCTTGAAACCCATGTTCATGGCGTAAAACTTGCCCTAAATAGGGTTTTATTTTATCCGCATGTTGTTCTAAAGCCGTTGCTAAGGATTGAATCAATACACCCTTGGGTAAATGGCTCGCCAACTCATTTTCATTGAAGACTTGGCCATTTTGCAGGGTCAAATATAGGTCGGATTGAAATTCAGGTTTAATTCGGCTTGTCTGATTTTGCCTCTGCTGGATAAATCGTTGCTGCAAAAGCGTATCCACCACCGTATATTTCCAATCCTCATGATGACGCGTTGGAAAGCCACGACGCAAGAATTCATGCAAGCCTTTTGTCTGTAACTCGGCTAACCAAGGAATCGTTGATAATTCTTGTTTTGCTTGCTGTTGATAAAAATCAATCACTTCGCTCATGCTTGCTCCGTCTCCTCAAGCCAGCTATAACCTTTTTTCTCTAACTCAAGTGCCAGTGATTTATCGCCTGATTTAATGATTCGACCCTCAGCCAACACATGAACAAAATCAGGTTCAATATAATCCAATAGGCGTTGATAGTGAGTAACTAAAATAATAGCCCGCTCTGGTGAACGCATGGCATTGACGCCTTGGGCAATGATGCGTAGCGCATCGATATCTAAACCTGAATCCGTTTCATCGAGAATAGCAAGTTTGGGCTCAAGTGCTATCATTTGTAAAATTTCATTACGTTTTTTCTCACCACCAGAAAAGCCTTCATTGATGCCACGGTATAGAAAGCTCTCATCCATATCCAAAAGCTGGCATTTCTCTCGGATAAAACTTAAAAACTCAATCGCATCAAGTGTTTGTCTATTCTGTCCTTTACGTACCGCATTCACCGACGCTTTGAGAAAATTAATATTGGTCACCCCCGGAACTTCTACCGGATATTGAAAGGACATAAAAATACCTGCTTGGGCGCGCTCTTCCGGTGCCAATGGCAACAGATCTTGGCCTAAATAGTTGATCTGGCCACTCGTTACCTCATAGGCAGGATGTCCGGTCAACACTTTTGACAAAGTACTTTTTCCAGAACCATTTGGGCCCATGATTGCATGCACCTCACCTGGATTTACCTGCAGATTAATGCCCTTTAAAATAGGTTGCGCATTAATTGCGACATTTAATTGATTGATTGTTAACATATTAACCTACCGCCCCTTCCAAACTGATACCTAGTAATTTCGTTGCTTCAACCGCAAATTCCATAGGTAATTCTTTTAATACTTGTTTACAGAAACCATTGACGATCATCGATACGGCATCTTCCATATCAATACCACGTTGCTGACAATAAAATAATTGTTCTTCACTAATTTTTGAGGTCGTTGCCTCATGTTCAATTTGTGCAGTTGGATTTTTTACTTCGATATAGGGAAAAGTATGAGCTGAGCATTCTGAACCCATCAACATCGAATCGCATTGCGTATAATTACGAGCATTCGTCGCGGTTGGTGCAATGCGTACTAAGCCACGATAGGCATTGTGTGCCCGACCTGCACTAATTCCTTTAGAAATAATGGTTGAACGAGTATTTTTACCCAGATGAATCATTTTCGTACCTGTATCCGCTTGCTGGAAATGATTGGTCAGTGCCACGGAATAAAACTCGCCGACTGAATCATCGCCTTGCAAAATAACACTGGGGTATTTCCAAGTAATCGCCGAACCTGTTTCGATTTGTGTCCAAGAAATCTTTGAGCGCTTACCACGGCAAGCACCGCGTTTGGTGACGAAATTGTAAATACCACCTTTGCCTTCTTTGTCGCCTGGATACCAGTTTTGTACTGTTGAATATTTGATTTGCGCACCATCTAGAGCAACCAATTCAACAACCGCCGCATGCAATTGATTTTCATCTCGCATAGGGGCTGTGCAACCTTCTAAATAAGACACATAACTATCATTATCAGCAACGATGAGCGTGCGTTCAAATTGTCCGGTTGATGCCGCATTGATACGGAAATAGGTCGATAATTCCATCGGGCAACGCACCCCTTTCGGAATATAGACAAAGGAACCATCGCTAAAGACAGCCGAATTGAGCGCCGCATAAAAATTATCACGATAAGGAACAACCGAGCCTAAATATTGACGCAATAAATCAGGATATTTATGAACTGCTTCCGAAAAAGGACAGAAAATCACACCGACTTCAGCCAATTTCGCCTTGAAGGTTGTCGCTACAGAAACGCTATCAAAGACTGCATCAACTGCAACACCGGCTAACATTTCCTGTTCTTTGAGTGGGATACCTAATTTTTCATAGGTGCGTAATAATTCCGGATCCACTTCATCAAGGCTTTTAGGCGCATCTTTCTTTGATTTTGGAGCAGAATAATAAGAGATCGCTTGGTAATCCACCGGCGGGTAATGTACGCTAGACCATTCAGGATGCGGCATAGTAAGCCAATGTCGAAATGCTTTTAAACGCCATTCCAGTAAAAATTCGGGCTCACCTTTTATGGCTGATAAACGACGAATGACGTCTTCGTCTAAACCAGGTTCAAAGGTTTCTACTTCAATGTCGGTCACAAAACCATGTTGGTATTCCCTTTCAAGGAGGGAATTAATTTGCTCACTGCTTTTAGCCATGACTAGCTCCGCTTGCTAACTGCTTGATGCGGTCAGTATTTACCGCCGGGAGGGATGTTTTCGCCAGCACTTCTAAACTCACACTATCCAGTGCGGCTTCAATCGCTTGGCTGATTAACCGCCAATTGCCTTGAATATGACAAACCTCTTGTAAAGAACAGGTATTGGGGTGCACACTACATTCGGTTAATCCAAGCTGCGCTTCTTCGAGAGCAGAAATGATTTGCGCTACTGAAATCTCAGCAGCCGAACGTTGTAGGCGATACCCACCGCTAACGCCGCGCACCGAAGTTAATAACCCCGCGGCAGTTAACCGTTTTAATAACTTGCTGACCGTGGGCACCGTAAGATGGGTATGCAAAGCAATGTCACGCGCATTACAAAGTATTTGCCCGCGTTTTGCGAGATACACCATAACAACTGTTCCATAATCGGCCAATTTGCTGAGGCGCAGCATATCACCCCCATATCAAATTATCTAGTACCAGATAGGTCTTAATTAAATCAGCTCCTAATTACTTGTCATTTCTAGGAAATTAAGTCTCTATCCATTAATATAGTACCAAATTGGTTCTATTTAAAGCAAAAGACGAATGATACCTTATTTTGCAGTTTGGATCCAATGGTCTTGGCGGAGTTTTGTAGCCACTGAATGCTAGTTTTGGATAAGTCCCCTCATTATCACGAACCGTTCGGGCTCTGAAGTATCCGCATTAATTTTATCCCGTTCAGCCTGGGGAGCACTCATGGTATGCGTCTCGAAGGGCCCATCCTGAGGCTATCGAAGGAGAGGGCTTTTCGCGGCACTTCGAGACAGCGCTGCGCGCTTCCTCAGTGCGAACGGTATAAACATAACGATCAATGAACTAAATAGTCTATTTAATTTCATGGGGATATCTCAAAGCCCAGGGGACAGTTTAATTTCATGGGGATATCTCAAAGCCCGAACGGCTCCAGAGGGGCATTCAAACATTGAACCCGAATTGACTGACCATTTTTTCTCGTTATAATGCCCCATTTATTCCTTTACCGGTTTATTGATGAAAAAACTGTCTTTTAGAGCTATCTCCCTAGGCATCGCTCTCTTCCTAACTTCTCTTGCTTATGCTGAACCGCCTAATCTCGGTATTTTGAAAAAGGAACTGATGACCTACCATGACTCTGGTCTTTACCTAAAAGAAATATCCTGCGTTGTGGCGAAGGCTCAGTCTTATATTTTGCAACAAGCGGCTCTTAATGAGCGCCAGGGTAATAAGAAGAAATTAGCTATTGTTCTTGATATCGATGAAACGACACTAAGTAATTATAAAACAATTGCGCAACATCGTTTCAGCGCGACTCGCAAACAAATTGTTCAAGATATTTTGGCAGCCGATGCGCCAGCAATTCAACCGATGTTAGCTTTATATAGCAATGCCCGTAAACACGGTATTGAAGTATTTTTTGTGACAGGTCGCTCGATGGCTCTCATGAAGGCGACAAGGAAAAATCTATTAAGCGCCGGTTATAACCATTGGGCTGGACTTTATTTGCGCCCTGATGATTATAAACAATCCTCAATTATCCCTTTCAAATCACGAGCTAGAAAATCCATTACTCAGCAAGGGTATACGATTGTTGCTTCGATTGGTGATCAATATAGTGATTTTAAGGGGGGCTACGCGCAAAAAGGGTTTAAATTGCCTAATCCATATTATTATTTGCCTTAGAAGAACCTAGGCTCGGCTTTGGATAGACGCTGCTTTAAGCTTTTCGCCGAAATACCGCGGCTTGTACGGTATTGTTACAAACCTTACACTCGTCCCTACCTACCCCGGTTTGTCCGCGGTATCCAGGCGATCTTATTTCATACTGGGATCTCTTAATCCCGCGAACAAGCCGCGGGAGATAGGGGGAGAGTTCAACCATGCAGCAACGCCGGACAAGCCGCGGGACGTAGAGATGGGGTAAATCTAGTTAAGGCAGCATAGAACTTAGCGTTCTACTCCTGCGTATAATTAACCTCAATAATCTCATATTCAACCATACCACCCGGTGTTTGCACAACGACGGTATCATCGACTTGTTTGCCAATCAAAGCACGGCCGATAGGGGAACTATATGAAATTTTATTTATTTTAATATCCGCTTCATCTTCGCCAACAATTTGGTAACTAATTTCTGCCTCATTTTGTAAGTGCAATAAGCGGACTGTGGCGCCAAAAACGACTTTTCCATTATTCGCTAACTTAGAGATATCGACTATCTGACAGTGTGATAGCTTTGCTTCTAATTCTTTAATACGGCCTTCGTTAAAACTTTGTTGCTCACGAGCAGCATGGTATTCAGCATTTTCCTTCAAATCGCCATGTGCACGCGCTGTAGCTATCGCCTCTATAATGCGTGGCCGTTCAACCGTTTTTAGACGATGTAATTCTGTTTTAAGTGCCTCTGCCCCTTGAATCGTCATAGGATGCTTTTGCATATCCACCTCTAGTGTAAATCTTGTAAACGGGTGACCGTTTCCCGGTCTTCGTATTTCATTGCCAAGCAAGCCGCCTCGGCACCTGATAAAGTTGTAGTATAGCTAACCTTATGCTGCAATGCATTGCGTCTAATAGCAAAAGAATCAGCCGTTGCCTGTTTTCCTTCCGTGGTGTTTACAATAAAATCAATTTCATTGTTTTTGATAAAATCAACAATATGGGGTCGCCCTTCAGCTACCTTAAATACGCGACGGCAATCAATCCCCGCCGCTTGAAGTACTAAAGCGGTTCCGCGCGTTGCTATAATTTCAAAACCCAATTGAATAAGTCGCTTTGCAATTTCGCCAATTCGTGTTTTGTCTGCATCACGCACTGAAACGAAAGCACGTCTTCTTTTGACAATATTACAACCCGCACCCAACTGCGCTTTAGCATAAGCCTGTCCAAAACGTCTCGCAATACCCATCACTTCGCCCGTCGACTTCATTTCAGGCCCTAAAATAGAATCAACCCCAGAAAACTTGATGAAGGGGAATACGGGTAACTTTATTGAATAAAAAGCAGGCATTGGATAATGCTGACTTAAACCTTGTTGCCTCAGGCTTTGGCCCACTTTACAACGAGCAGCAATTTTGGCTAAAGGATAACCCGTCGCCTTAGAAACAAAGGGAACGGTACGTGAGGCACGCGGGTTTACTTCAAGTACGTAAATATCATCCGCTTGAATAGCAAATTGAGCATTAATTAATCCCACCACACCTAACTTCAACGACAATTGCCGAATTTGTTCGATTAAATCCTGCTGTACCACAACGCTTAGGCTAAAAGGAGGTAGAGTACAGGCTGAATCCCCCGAATGGATACCTGCCTGCTCAATATGCTCCATGATCGCACCAATCATCACCTCTTCGCCATCACAAACCGCATCGATATCAACCTCAATCGCATCATTCAAAAACTTATCTAAAAGAACAGGAGAATCGTTAGACACTGCGACCGCATGGGCTAAATAGTGACGCAGATCTTCTTCCTGATAGACCACCTCCATTGCACGTCCACCCAAAACATAAGAGGGTCTGACAACTAGGGGATAGCCAATTTGTTTAGCAAGTTCAATCGCTTCTTCTTCGCTGCGTACTGTGCCATTTGCTGGTTGATGTAAATCCAATTCCGTGACTAATTTTTGAAAGCGCTCTCGATCTTCTGCTTGATCAATCGCATCGGGAGAAGTACCAATAATGTTGACCCCATTCGCCTCCAACAGCCGCGCTAATTTAAGCGGCGTTTGACCACCATAATGGACAATCACCCCTTCTGGTTTTTCTACCTCTACAATCGATAAAACATCTTCAAGTGTTAATGGTTCAAAATAAAGACGGTCAGAGGTATCAAAATCCGTAGAAACTGTTTCAGGATTGCAATTGACCATAATCGTTTGATAACCCGCTTCTCTTAATGCCATAGCAGCATGAACACAGCAATAATCAAACTCGATTCCTTGGCCAATACGATTGGGGCCGCCTCCCAAAATCATTATTTTTTTCTTATCCGTTTCGGGTCGTGCTTCACAAGCGCTTTCATAACAAGAATAAAGATAGGCTGTATCGCTAGGAAATTCTCCAGCACAGGAATCAATACGCTTATAGACTGGTTTAATACCTAGTTCCAAACGACGTGCTCGCACTTGCCCTTCGCTGCAATAAAATAATCTAGCTAAATAAGCGTCGGCAAATCCTCGCCGCTTCAACTGATGCATAGTGAGCTTATCGATTTCAAGGATTGACTTACCCATGACCGTTTTCTCGATAAGGACTAACTCTTGAATTTGGGCAAGAAACCAGGGATCAACTTTGGTTTCTTGATGGATTTCTTCCAAGGACAGATCGAGACGGAAAGCATCCGCAATATACCACAATCTATCGGGGGTTGGCTCAAGCAAATGCCCACGTAAGCGTTTCAGGTCTTCGCCTTCTCTGAACAAAGAGTCGAGACCCGAGCGACCAATTTCTAAACCGCGGATAGCTTTTTGCAGCGACTCTTGAAAATTAGCACCAATGGCCATCACCTCACCCACTGATTTCATCTGCGTCGTCAATGTCTTGGGGGTTTGGGGAAATTTGTCAAAGTTAAACCGTGGAATCTTCGTCACAACATAATCAATACTTGGTTCAAACGAGGCTGGAGTCTTGCCGCCAGTAATTTCGTTATCCAACTCATCCAAGGTATAGCCTACCGCAAGCTTAGCCGCTACTTTAGCAATAGGAAAACCAGTCGCTTTAGATGCTAAAGCAGAGCTTCTAGATACGCGGGGATTCATTTCAACAACGAGCATGCGGCCATCTTCTGGATTAATCGCAAACTGAACATTCGAGCCGCCGGTATCAACACCCACAGCGCGCAAGACTTTGATGGCTGCATCGCGCATGCGTTGGAACTCTTTATCAGTTAAGGTTTGCGCTGGTGCAACGGTAATGGAATCGCCGGTATGAACGCCCATTGGGTCGAAGTTTTCGATCGTACAGACGATAATGCAGTTATCATTTTTATCGCGCACAACCTCCATTTCAAACTCTTTCCAACCTAGGACGGATTCATCAATAAGCAATTCTCTTGTCGGTGATAAATCTAACCCACGAGAACAGATCTCTTCGAATTCTTCACGGTTATAAGCGATCCCCCCGCCACTACCGCCCATGGTAAAAGAAGGGCGTATGATGGCTGGATATCCCAATTGTGCTTGCACTTGAAACGCTTCTTCTAAACTATGCGCAATGGCCGAGCGCGGCATTTCTAAACCAATTTTTTTCATCAATTGACGAAATTTATCGCGGTCTTCTGCTTTATCAATGGCTTCGCGGGTAGCCCCGATCATTTCGACAGAATATTTTTCTAAAACCCCTTCCCGGACCAAATCTAAAGCACAGTTCAGTGCAGTTTGCCCGCCCATCGTGGGCAGTAAGGCGTCAGGACGCTCTTTTTCAATAATGCGTGCAACTTCCTGCCATTGTACGGGTTCGATATAAGTTGCGTCAACAAGCTCGGGATCCGTCATAATCGTGGCTGGATTTGAATTAACAAGAATGACTCGATACCCTTCTTCTTTTAAAGCTCTTAGAGCTTGTGTACCGGAATAATCAAATTCGCAGGCTTGGCCGATAACAATTGGACCTGCACCGAGGATAAGGATAGATTGGATATCAGTACGTTTTGGCATGATTACGACAGAGAAAAAGTCAAATGCCTTATTTTACCCAATTTTACCTTGAGATTATACCTATACTTTTTTTATTTTGATTTTATTGCTTGCTGGTAACCTATGCTCGTCAACGGAGTACCCCCGGCGTGCGTCTCGAAGGCCTGTCCTGAGGCGCTCGAAGAACAAACTCAGCCCCGAAGGGAGCCAGATAAAATAATAACAGTAGCGGAACTTCAGCTCACTTAAAATCCTGATGCATCTTCGCCCAAATTCTTCCCAATAACTCATGCATTGCCAAGCTTAAATAAAAGAGATTTTGGGGGGTAGGTAAGTAACGTTTAGCCCAACGCTCATCATTCCAATAAAGAGTGAAATCTGTCGGGGCAGCAATGGGGTGTAAGCCCTGTGCCCAACAAAGTTGCATAGCACGGGGCATATGAAGCGCAGAAGTTACTAAATAAAAAGGCTCATTATGAACGAGCAATTTAATCGCTTTCACTTGATCTGCTGTATTTATTGAACCTGTTTCTAATACGATATTGCTCGGCGGTATAGCAAACCATGCAGCAACTTGTGATAAATTGTTTGCTTCTGGCACCTCAAATCCATAACCCCCACCTGATAAAAGTAGTTTAGCAGCGGGTAATTGCCGATATAAACGCAGACCTTCAATCAAACGTTTGATGCTTACTGTGGATAGAAGAGAATTGGGTGGCATAGATTCTTTTTCAGCCTGGCCGCCGCTTAACACAACCACCCAATGAATTTTTGGATCCGGTGCCATAATCGGTAAATAATCATCCTCAAGGCTGCGAGTTAGGCTTTCAGCGAGCCAGCCTGTGCTGAAAAAAATGAGTAAAAGAAAAACAAATAGCAGTCCGCCGCGAACAATTAGTCCATCTCCCATTAGCCAAAGCCCTAGTAAAAAAACAGCAAAAAACAGCATACTAAGGAAAAAGGGATTTAAAATTACTTCAAATAAATGACGATAAATAGCCACTATCTCATCCTGTGCATTAAATAAAGTCCTAAAATAGCAAACAAACAGGTGGGAGCAATCGCTGCGATTTCAGGAGGCCATTGCATGACCTGACTTACTGGACCAAAAAATCGATTGATAATATGAAAACCAAACCCGACTGTTGCACCTGTCAATAATTTGGAACCCATAGTGGATGAACGCAGGGGTCCAAAAATAAAAGGGATCGCAAGCATCATCATGACCATCGTCGTCAACGGTTGAATCAGGCGCTGCCAAAACGCTAAGCGATAATTTAATGCATTTTGATAGCTCATTTTTTGCGCACGCAGAAATTGATTCAATTGATGCAAGGTCATTTCATCGGGTTCATTAGAGCTTACGCTGAGAATTTTCGGCTTGACATTCACATCCCAAACCATCGAAGGAATATAGCGCGACTCAGTATTTCCATTATTAATGGTTGTTTCAGCAATCGCATAAGCAACCCAGTGATTATTCACTAAATTGATTTTGTTAATCATTCTTGACATTCGCAGATGATGTTTTTCATCAAAACGATATTGATAAACGAGTACCAAATTATTGTGCGGTAAGATAGCACCAATAAAAATAAAATCATTTTGATGACGCATCCAAACACCTGCCGCTGTTCGCAAAGTTTGTCCAGAACTGAGCGCTTGAGCTTTTTGATCATTGGCTAAATGGGATAACCTTGGAACGATGGTTTCACCTACTAGAGTAACAATAACAATCACGATCATCGCTGCTTTCAGCACAGCCAAGGTAATTCGCCCAATCGACATACCAGCCGCTCGCATCACGATCAGTTCGCGATGATTAGCCATAATGCCTAAGCCAATTAAACAGCCCAATAAACTAGCCATTGGAAAGAACAAATAAACTTGATAAGGCATTTGTAAAAAAACGTAGACTGCAGCTTGGATAATGCCATAGTCGGCTTTGCCTATATCATCCAATTGATTAACAAAAAGAATAAAAATTTCTAAGCCTGCCAACATCAAAGTCACTAATGAGATGGCGGCAAGTACTGTTTTTGCGATATAGCGATCAAGTAATTTCACGATAATTTCACCCGATTACGCCAAATCAAGGCCAAGCCTATTAAAGCAACTAAGAGATGTAGCCACCAAACACCTATCCACCAAGGCACTTTTCCAGCGGCTAACCAATCACGCGCCACAAAGATAAAATTCGCATAGATAATATAAAGAACTAGGGCAGGTAATAATTTTGCATATTTACCCGACCTTGGGTTCACTCGACTAAGAGGCACAGCAACTAAGGTTAGAACCAAGACCATAATAGGCACTGATAAGCGCCATTGTAATTCGGCAACTTTCGCTTTATCGCTATTATTCAGAGGCAACAAACTTCCAAAGCTTGCTGTACGTAGATCTTTATTCAAATCATCAATCTTAGGGTGCGGTAAACGCATTTTGAATTGTGCAAATTCGGCTGTTTGATAAGTGTTTAACCCAGGAGCCCCCTCATAGGCATGCCCTCCCTGAAAAACAATATAATCTTCATAGGTTTTGGGATCGGTTTCAGCAAAAGCGCTTTCCGCCCAGAGAATATCCCATTGTGGTGTATTATTTTTCATAACATGACGAGCTAGAAAAATATTCTTTGCTTTTGAGTGATCACGATTCATTGATTCGACATAAAAGATCTTTTTACCACTCGATTCCGCGCGAAAGCGACCGGGAACAATGAGCTGTACCAATGTTTGCACGCCTGAAGTCCGCAGCAAGATAGTGCGTTGAGTATTGATGATAGGACTAGCCCATGTCATGAGAATAGTCACTACAACAAAAATTAAGGCAGCCATAACCATGGTGTGTTTGAGTAATTGATTAGGTCCATAGCCACAGGCTTGCAAGACTGGCATTTCGCTTTCTGCATACAAACGCCCATAAGCAACTAAAATCGCCACATAAAAGCCCAGCGGCAATAATAAAGCCATTAAATTAGGCATTTCCAACATCATTACCTTCATGATGATCATGCCAGGAATCTGCCCGCTTGCTGCGCGATCCAAATAGTGCACAAACTGATTCGACATGAAAATCAGCATTAGTATGCTGGTTAAAGCCACTAAAGTAACGAAAACTTCTTTGGCTAAATAACGAAAAATCAACACGACCTATTTCTCTACCTTTATTAGCAAGCGCTTCATGCGCAAATTCATACAAGTCCAATTTGGTATCACATTATACCCTTTGAAATTCACTTTGCCTAAGATCTTGGAAATTTACTGTCAAAGAGTCACAAATAAATAATGGAAAGGTGCATATAAAGAGAGAACAATAAGAGGATACTATCATTAGAGTGAAAGAGCACCCTAAGCATTTTATCCATTGCATTGGAAATAATTAACATTGAGTTGAGTAAGCATTGGTTGAAAACAAGACCCTCCTCAATGCTCCAAAATAAAATTGAGGCACCAATATAATCTTTTGCAAAAGAATAAAAATTATAAAAACGATAAATACTCCTCGTCTTTAGATGAATCAAAGTTGATCATTCCTACGCAAAGCGCCAGCTCCTACCTGGTGTATCACTTTTGCAACAGAACCCTTAACTGTTGTAAACATTTATTGCTTAATTTGACTGCAACCATATTTTGTTCTAATTGTTACTAATTGGAGCAGTTTATTTCAATATATCTTTACGTAACCAGGTTTTGTAGTTATGCCAGAATTGTTGAAAGACTTAAGATTTAGAATTGATGAATTGGACCGAGCTTTAATTACACTCTTATCCGAGCGCTTAGAAGTAGTCAATAGATTAACTGAGGTAAAAAAACAACAAGGATTACCTCTATATTGTCTTAGCCGTGAAGCCTCAATGTTAGCCGCTAGGCAGAAAGAAGCTACAGAGCAGGGGGTATCGCCGCAATTTATAAATGATATATTGCGTCGTATTATTCGAGAGTCTTATGCCCAAGAAAATAATCTAGGTTTTACTTGCACAAACCCACAAGCGAATAAAATTATTATCGTAGGTGGCTATGGTAAAATGGGGAGTATTTTTTCTGAATTATTCAGTCTTTCTAATTATGAGGTTCTTAATTTAGGTGAAATGGATTGGCCCTTTTCAGCTCAACAATTTGAAGATGCTAGCCTGGTATTATTAGCCGTACCTATAGATAAAACCTCCCTTATTATCAGTGAATTACCTCCATTGCCGTCCACCTGTATTCTAGCAGATATCACTAGTATCAAGAGCAAACCAATTGCTGAGATGCTCAAGGTACATTCTGGTGCCGTGGTTGGACTTCATCCTATGTTCGGGCCTCATATTAAAAACCTAGCAAAGCAAGTAATTATCCATTGTAATGGTAGAAACCCCCATGATTATGAGTGGTTATTAGAACAGCTGCGCATTTGGGGCGCCCAATTACAGCCATCAACTCCTGAACAACACGATAAAATGATGCGTTTTATCCAGGTACTTAAGCATTTTACAAGTTTTACCTATGGAGTCTATTTACATTCAGAAGAAGCAGATATTGGAGAATTGCTCAATTTTAGCTCGCCCACTTACCGTTTCGAGTTAGCCATGGTAGGGCGTTTACTGACGCAATCACCAGAATTATACGCTGAAATTATTCTTTCATCGCCAGAGAATATAGCAATGCTCCGGCGTTATCATGAAATGTTTGGATTTCTTTTACAAGAGATAGAACAAAAAGGCTCTTCCAGCTTTATAAATTACTTCGAAGAAACAAAGGCTTTTTTTGATCAATATACCTCTCAACTTCTTAGTGAAAGTAATCAGATTTTAGCTCATGTAAATGATGTCAAAAAGGACTGTTAATAAGATTTTTCACACTTAATGACCCAAGTTGAATGAATCATTGTTGTGGAGGTGGCAAATGCCTGATGTTGCAGATTATATAACAGAGACCTTAGTTCAATTAGGGGTAGAATATGTATTCGGTATTCCAGGAGGAGCTATAGAGCCGATGTTTAATGCGTTAGGGCGCGCCCGAAATAAAATAACATTAGTTACTTCTATGCATGAATGTGCTGCAGGATATATGGCCCAGGGCTATTATTTAAAAACAGGAAAATTGGGGGTTTGCTGTGTTACCACTGGTCCAGGCGTCACTAATCTTGTGACCAGTATTGCTAGTGCCAATGAGGATAATGTCCCCTTGTTAATTATTTCACCTCAAATTCCACTACCTTATTTTGAGCGTGGAGGTCTACAGGAATCATTTAACAGAACCAATACAATTGATTTACTTAAATCAATTACTACCTACAGCAACATAGTTATGCATCCAAAGCAAATATTTTTCATATTGCGGTCGGCAATATTACGAGCTCTTACAGAACGAAAACCGGTGCATATCAGCATTCCATCGGATGTTTTAACCACGAAACTTACCTATGACACAATTTCCATACAAGAATATATACTACCTAAATATTGTGTAGATAACGAATATATATTTCGTTTAAAAGACCTCTTATTAGATGCAGAAAAAATAGCCATTCTTGTAGGTAGAGATTGTGTAGAAGCCGCAGAAAGTATAGAGGAATTCGCAAACTTTATAGGTGCGTATATTATATCAACCCCCCCAGGGAAACTTTGTGTTAATGCCCAAAATCCAAATTATTGCGGTGTTTTTGGATTAGCAGGTCATGAAAGTGCTATTGAATTATTAAAAGATCCTACCATTGATGTGTTACTATCTATCGGAACCAACCATGATGTTTTTTCTACTAATAATTGGTCTGAACATTTGCTTCATCATAAAGCCTTGGTCAACATCTGTGAACATATAGAAATAGAATCAATCATTCGAACTTCAAAAGCTAAATTGCAGTTGCAAGGAAATATAAAGCAAATTGTTCAGGCTCTTCATGATGCTTTAATATTGCACAAACAAAATCTAGATGATGGAGAAAATAGAGTTCCTCTAATTCCACGTACTGTGAATGAATATCCTCTTACTTATATGGATAATAATCATTTATATGATTCTAATCCTATTAAGCCACAACGACTTTTTTATTTGCTGAGTCAATTGTTTCCCACTGGTACTGTTTTTTTGAGTGACATCGGTAACAGCTTTGTCTGGGGAAGTCATTACGTGCAAACCCCTTTACACTGCTATTATTCATCTTATACCTTTGCCCCTATGACTTGGGCGATTGGCACATCTATTGGGATGGCGCTAGCCTCCCCTAATGAAGTTTATGTTGCCTTTGTTGGCGATGGGGCTTTTCTAATGGATGGCTTTGAAATAAGTGTAGCGCAAAAATATAAATTAAAAATTGTTTTTGTTATATTAAACGATAGTGCTTATGGAATGGTGGCACATGGCCAAAAACTTAATAATGCTGAACGATTAGGCTGGGAATTACCAACAGTGAGGTTTAATACAATTGCAGAATGCTTAGGGTTAAAAGCTTATGAAATCAATTCAGCTGAGGATTTAAAAGCCCTCAACATTTATTCAGCAGAAGATTTAGATGGCCCTGTATTATTAGATGTGAATATTGATAAACAAGCAGTGCCTCCAATGGGTGTTCGATTAATTAATTTAAATCAAAAGAATTAATAAAAAATATCTGTGCGCAAGGATTGGATACATCTTTCTCTCCTGCGCCAGATAGAGTTAAGTATCAGTGGGCTTGAGAGGCACTGAGCCCTTCTACTGAGGCTTTCCACGCCATTCCATGGGTTTGGGTTAAGGGTTCTTACAACTCGCGCTGCTGGCAAAGATAAATCGACCTCGATAGCAAGGCCTTCACGGTGAAATCATCAATAACATTTAATAAGCGGTAAGTGCGACCAATCCTCTGCCAATCAATCTTTTTTTCATGAGGTTTGGCCATCGTTATGCCCCACAATTTCGGGTTACCTTAATTGTAATGCAACAGGTATTAAGATCATCTTTAGCTATTAAAGTTGACAGATCACACGGAGAAAGATAAAATGCAATCCTAACTGATAAAAATAAGAGCAATATGAATAATAAAGACACCATTTCAGCAGATAGATTAATCCCAGCACAACGAAGCAATAAGGATGAGCTTTCACTAACTAATTTAACCCAAAATGAACAACAACTAATGCCACGAGATGAGGGGGATTCTTCCGCCAGTAGTGAAGACAATAAACTGTATTATGGAATGTTTTCTGCTTTGTATTAAAGAATTCAATCTTGCAGAAAAAGCTAAATAGCCAGCAAACAGTTAAGCAAATCAAAAAACTATCGCTAAAAACAACCCATTATAAGTAATTACTCTACTAATAATAGCAAATATTGCCGCAACAGATGTCCTTGGTGAATGAAAATAGCCGGTTGGTTACTCTCTGCAAAACCAATGGCGCTATTTTAATGAACACATCTCTGCCAACTGTAATAGAAAGGACTCCGTTTCCTCCCAACCTAAACAGGGATCTGTAATCGACAACCCATCTAAATCAATCGCGGTAGGATTTTCTGCATCCACAGTCTGATTCCCTGATTTTAAAAAGCTTTCAACCATAAAGCCTTTCACCAAAGGTCTTAAATCCTGTCGATTTCTTAAGCTATTAACAACCTCAAAAATAATTTTCGGTTGTAACCGGTGATCTTTTTTTCCGTCTATAAGACAATTATCATGGCTCGCATCAATCACGACAGAGGGGTTTTTTATGTGATGTTTCTCCATCTGTTGCATCACTTCCTCCAGATGAGACACTGAGTAATTTGGCGCAAGATTAGAACCGCGTAATACTAAATGAGCATGCTGATTACCGTGTGTTTGCACTTCATCACCATCGAAAACAGCAACATGCTGGTATTGAGCTGCAACAATACTATTGACGCCAATGGCTAATGAACCATGCGTTGGATTTTTCATACCAACTGCACAATCCAATGCAGAAGCAAAAATTCGATGCTCTTGGTCTTCTGAGCTACGAGCACCTATTGCAACCCAAGAGAGCAACTCTGCAAATCCTTTTGAATTATGAGTAAATAAGGCTTCATCAGCGATAGGGAGTCCCATTTCAATGATTTTAACCATCATATCTCGTGTATACCTAACACCTGCTGCGATATCGGGAATAGAAAAAACATCAGGTTGGTTAACTGGACCTGTCCATCCTTTTGTTGTTCGTGGCTTTTGTATGTAGACACGCATCACTAGTTTCAGAGCATGTTTCACTCTTTCATTCAATTTTAAGAGTCGCTCAGCATACTCCAATACCGCCTCTGTGGGCCAGGCTGAACAAGGTCCAATAATCATTAAAAAACGTTTATCCCTACCTTCTAAAATAGCTTTTACTTCTTGCCTGTCTTGCAGAATTCGCTTAAGTGCATTCACTGATAACGGAAATGTTTGAATAATCTCTTCAACTGGCGGTAGTTTTTTTAAAAAAGTGTAGTTCATGATTACCTCTACAATTACTAATTTAGAGTATATGCATAAGGATCCGGTCTACTGCTGAAACAAGTAAGCCGTTATTTTCAATCGATAAATCCGCTAGTTTTTTATAAATTTCATCTCGTTCATTCCATAAACGATTAAACGAAACAAGTGGCGACTCCTCTATGGAATAAAATGCTGGTCGGCCTTGAATCATAATTCTTTCAAATACCACTCCTCGAGGCGCTTCTATATGTACTACAACACCAGCTTTAATCAATTGTTGGTTTTCTTTGTTTATAGGCGTTCCCCCTCCAAGGGAGATAATAGAAGTGTTGGATTGGATACTTTGTGCCAACCCCCTTTTTTCTAAATCCCTAAAATAAGATTGACCGTGTGCTTTCATGATCTGCTGACAAGTCCTTTTTTCCTTATTCTCACTTGCAAACATACGTTCAATCTCTTCATCAAGATCAATAAAAGGCAGCTCTAGCCGAGAAGCCAGTTCTCGACCAATCACCGTTTTCCCCACCTGTTTAAACCCAATTAAAATAATAGGGTTAAGAAACTGTTTCATCGGTCACCTCCACCTTTGCACCTAGTGACTACACAATATTGGTTAAGGCTGGAAAAAAATGCTCTATCTTCGGCCGTGCTGCCATCGATTAATAGGCCAGCAATAGCCAAAACCATCGTATGAAGATTCATAGTATCTCTCACTCAAGCACTTTGAAGTTTACTTTGATAGACAGTCATTCCCCCCCGGAGTATTTCTCCCATCTTGAGCTACGGTAGTTGCACAAAAGCCAAGAATGATTATTTATTATAGAACTGCTCATCCTCTGTACTTCCGTTTAATGCCGTGGTAGTACTTCTTCCCTCCATAATCGTATTTTGTACCTCATCAAAATAACCAGTCCCAACAAAAGCCTGGTGTTTAGTTGCCCTAAACCCATTTTGTTCTTGTGCCATTTCGCGCTGCTGCATTTGAGAATAGGCATACATACCTTCCTGGTTGTAAGCCCTGGCGATTTCAAACATGCTCAAATTTAGAGCATGCCAACCTGCTAAAGTAATAAACTGATATTTATATCCCATCGCAAATAGTTCTTCTCTAAACGATTTCAACTCTTTCTCATTCAAATGAGCTTGCCAGTTAAAGGAGGGAGAGCAGTTATAGCATAGTGTTTTCCCCGGATTTTTTTCATGAATTGCTTGCGCAAAATCGCGTGCTTCAGCAAGATTAGGCTTCGAAGTCTCACACCAAAGTATGTCAGCATAAGGAGCATAAGCTAGCCCACGGCTAATGGCTTGCTCTATGCCTTGTTTTACATAATAGAAACCTTCCGCTGAACGTTTCCCCGTTAAAAATACTTTATCGTTGTAATCAATTTCACTGGTAATTAAATTAGCAGCATTTGCATCCGTTCGAGCGATAATAAGGGTAGGTACACCGAGTACATCAGCTGCTAGTCTTGCTGCAATCAATTTATGGATAGCTTCACTAGTTGGAACGAGCACTTTACCCCCCATGTGTCCACATTTTTTAGCAGAGGATAATTGATCTTCAAAGTGTACAGCTGCAGCACCGGCACGAATCATATGTTTCATCAGTTCATAAGCATTTAGATTGCCGCCAAATCCAGCTTCGGCATCTGCAATGATAGGTGCATACCAGTCAATTGAGTAATCGTTGTTCAGACAATGAATCTCATCGGTGCGTTGGAGCGCATTATTGATTATTTCTACAAGTTTTGGCACTGAGTCAACAGGGTATAGGCTTTGATCGGGGTAGACTTGTCCAGAGGTATTATGATCACCGGCCACCTGCCAACCTGAACAATAGATTAATTTTAAGCCTGCTTGTACAGCCTGTATAGCTTGATTACCTGTTAAACATCCTAAGGCGGTAATGGGTTCATTTTTTTGTAACAAATTCCATAACTTAGTAGCCCCCCTGCTTGCGAGAGTGTATTCAATTTTAACTGAAGGTCTTAGTTTCACTACGTCTTCTACCCTATAAGACCGCTTTATGCCTTTCCACCGGGGATTTTCTTTCCAGTCATTAGCTAACTCATTGATTTGTTCCTGAATATTCATTTTACACTCCTATTTCAGTTAGATAGAAATAAGCAGGGGTGGTTATAGGATGATTAGAATTGGAATTAATCTCTTTGTTTCAAATAATTCGTGGGTAACCGTTTCGTCGTCATAAGAAAAATTATTGCATACTCGCTAAAAACAACTCACAGATTTTAACTTACCATTTATTTGATACTAATTACTATTCAATTATCTTATTACCACTTAGTATTTTTGCTGCAGTGCAAAAATTTCTATATTAACTAATAGTAGAATCTGTGTAATTTCGCAATTTTTTTTGTTAATTATTCATGATTAAATCTTATATTTTATTGAAAATAATCATTTATTTTAATCCAATACTTTAATGATATAGGAGTGATGGAGATACACTTGAAAATCAAAACTCGAGACTACCTGATGATTATGGACAAGTTCCCAAACAGTAGAATTGCGGACAAAGCCGAGGTAAACTACCGCTTTTGGTTAGAGAAAGCAAAATGCATTACAGTCTTCTGGATAGGCCCACCCTAAAAACCAGCGAGTGTCTCGTTCTTGGCCTCTTTGCTGACAATGAGTTTCCTGATTTTGTTAAAACCCTGGATCAGCAGCACAACAAACTGATTACACGCCTCTTTGCCAAACTCAGCGAGGAAGGGGATTCGGTGTGGCAAGCGGATATTGAGGGCCATAGCTTAGTGCTTGTTCATTGCGGCAAAAAAGCTTCATTTAAAATGAAACAATTGCGCAAAACCTTGAATGACCTTGTTCCAGGACTCATCAAACAACGAATTAGCTCTGCTAGTTTTTGTCTCCCGCAAATTGCTGAGCATGATGCGGACTGGCAATTAGAGCAAATGCTTTTACAAATTGATTCACAACTTTACCAGCTATCCGAATTCAAAACTAAAAATAATAAACAACCCAGGCTGGAGACGGTCCATTTTTATTTAGCCGAAGCGTCCAACAAGACTATTCAATCCGCAGAAGCCATCGCTCAAGGGATTAAATTTACGCGTACCTTGGCCGATTTACCTGCGAATATCTGTACTCCAACTTATCTGGGCGAACAAGCTGCGGCTTTAGCTCAAGCCCATGAAAACCTCTCAGCTAACGTGATGGGGCCTGAAGATATGCGCGACCTAAACATGGGAGCCTTGCTTGCTGTAGGCCAAGGAAGTCAGCAAGAGCCCCGTTTTATTGAACTTCATTACTGTGGTGGCGGCGATACTGCCCCTGTTGTTTTAGTCGGTAAGGGAATAACTTTCGACTCCGGTGGTTTGTCGATAAAACCTGCCAACACAATGGATGAGATGAAATATGATATGGCCGGTGCTGCCTCTGTCTTTGGGATCTTGAAAGCCTGCGCAATGATGAAACTCCCGATCAATCTGATTGGTTTGATCCCCAGCGCGGAAAACATGCCGAGTGGCACAGCAGTTAAACCAGGTGACATTGTCACTAGTATGTCTGGACAAACGATTGAAATACTAAACACCGATGCCGAAGGTCGGTTAATATTAGCCGATGCCCTCACTTATGCAGAACGTTTTAAACCCAAATTAGTCATTGACTTAGCCACCTTGACTGGCGCTATCATCGTTGCTCTAGGTTATGCTACCTCAGGTTTTATGACGGAAGATGAGGAACTCGCCGAGCTGATTCTTCGCGCAGGAAAAGAAGCGGATGATAAGATTTGGCGCATGCCTTTGGATGAGGTTTATCAAGAAGCGCTTGATAGCCCACTCGCTGATATGATTAATGCCTCCTTCGACCGTAGTGCCGGAGCCATTACTGCAGCTTGTTTTCTGTCCCGCTTTACTAAAAAATATCGTTGGGCACACATCGATATTGCTGGTACTGCCTGGATCTCGGGTAAAAAACGTATCGCAACCGGCCGACCTGTCTCATTACTCATTCAACTCTTACGCCATGTCATCGATTCGCGTTGATTTTTATTTATTAGCTAATAATGATGAGCAAGCCAAATGCTTGCTTGCTTGCCGTTTATTGGAAAAAGCCTATTTACGAGGCCATCGTGTATTTGTTTACTGTAATAATCAGCAAGAGGCAGAAACCTTGGATGAATTATTATGGACTTTTAAAGACAACAGTTTCATCCCGCATAATCTGCAAGGAGAGGGTCCTGAACCACCTCCTCCCATACAAATTGGTTATCGTGATGAGCCACGTGGCTTTAATGATATTCTTCTCAATTTAGCCACTGAAATTCCGGGGTTTTACCCACGTTTTCGGCGAGTAATAGAAATTGTCAGCAACGATGAAGCAGCTAAAGAGTTGAGCCGAGCTCATTATCGGGAATATCGCGCTAAACACTGTGAATTACAAACGCATGAGATCATTTAATTTTTATCAGCTTTAACTCTTGTTTTACTTCAATAAATTGACCAAAAGTAACTTAAAGATTTAATACTTATTTCAAATTAATTCGAAAAATATAATGCAATTTAATATTTAGTTAATACTAAAATTTTACAATATAACAATTAAGCATATTAATTTAAGGCTATTGGAATGCGAAGTAAAAAAGAAATTCAAAAAGATACAGAATCTTTTATAGAGATTTTTAATTCTTCTGAAGAGATACTTACTCTTCTTCTAATACAGCAAGATCCTTCTGACCAAGAACCGTTAGGGTTTCTATCGGAAATGATAAATACAGTTAAAAATCATTTAACAAATATTGATAAAAACACCACTGAGGAATTAAAAAAATTAGATGAAGAACTCTTTTCGCCTTTAATAAGAGACATTCAAAGTGAAATTTTATGGCGGATGGAAAACCAAGTTAAAATTAGCAATCATCCTGATGCAGCAAATCTACAAAAAAAATTAGAAATCTTGAAGACTCCCTTATCAATCAATGAATTCTCTTCTTTGGTAAAAGAATTTAATAAGCTTCTACCTCTAGATCTAAAAGTGCTGAGGGATGTAAAACTTATTATTGACGATGGGCAAAAATGTATTGATCTTTTTAGCGAGCTCCCCAATGATCTATCTTATTCTGTTTCTGATACCCTTAAAGAAATAGATAAACAAATTGAGAAGTTAAAAGAGCTTAAAGACATCACTAAATTAAAAGATGCGCACACACAACTTTCTCTTCTAATTAGAACAGTTCAAACTGAGATGCTGAGGTATTTTTTAAAGCAGGCTGAGGAAAGTAAAGCACCAAGATACCTTGAGAAATTGAAAAAATATGAAGTTATGTTTTCTGAGAAACCCCGTATTCGCTTATCCCCAGAAACCATGACTTCGCTCATTGATGGTTTTAAAGAAATAGCTCTTTATGCAATGCCTAAAAAAACAGCTAAGATGAACGCAGCCCCTTCTGCAACTGTTTCAGACGCTCATAATAGCCCTGCTCCAACTTCTAAAGGAAAAAAAACTAAAAAAGGAAGAACTAAAAGGGTAGTCGCAATTGCAGATCCTGCGCAGCCAGAGAGTCTTATATCAGAGAAGTCTATAGCACGTAAGTCTAGGTTTATGCCTTATCAAGAACAAGTTGCCGAAATCGATAAAAGCATAAGAGCTGTCAACCAAACCCTGCTAGAGTTGGGCACTCAAAGTAACATCAAGGGTGAACCCCTCAAAAGTCAACCGCATAACATCAAGAAAACTCTGGAGATGATAGATAAATTAAATCAAGAAAGAGCCCCATACAAACTTTTTCTAACAAGCTGTCTATCCGATTTTTCTAGAAAACCTGAGGAAGAAGAAAGGAACAATACTAAAGAGTCTATTTTTTCACAGTTTGGAAATAAGCTGAAATCTGTACTTCCTGTTCAGCCAGAAGTCTTGTCGAACCCTTCTAAACTTTTAGATGGCGCTAAATCGAAGAATGATGTTAAGCGTGAATTTGAAGCCTTAGACAGGGGAACTACCCTGCGAGCTTTAATTGCAAAAGAAAAGGAATACTTGGAAAGTCTAACTCAACTTGCCAATGAAATAAAATATCAAGACATCTTTTCCCCAGATAAAGCTGTCCAAGCTAAGTATAAAGAAAAATATAGAGCCGTCTGCGAGAAAAATGCGATACAAGTTAAAGCTGCAGAGAGTTATAACGCGCTGTTCGAGCGAAAAATTTCACTAACCAAAGCTCAAGAAGAAAAACTTAAAGAGCTCAACAAGCAAGAAGTCGCACTAACTCGCGCTGAAGAAAAATATAAGCTCTTATCCACGCAAAAAGCTGATGTTGAAGAAGAACATCAAGCACTCCGCAAGTTGCAAGATAGCTTTGCTAAAGCTAAAGAAGAATATAAAGCACTCGGCAAAGAAATAGATACGGTAACTGAGGATGAACACGAAAGTAGAGCATTCTATGAGCGACAGGTTCTAACTAGGGATGAACAGGATTTCAAAACCTTATATGAGCAAAAAACCGCATTAGTTCAAGCTAAAGACGAATATAACGCACTCTGTATGGAGTTTGACGAAATCTATAAGCACTGCAAAGAACCGCCATCGGCTCCTATGGGAACTGAGTTAACCAAATTGACTTCAACACTTAGCAACATAAAAGCAGAACAAGATGAGGCTGTTAACAATGTAGTTAGAATTATTAAAGAAATTAATGATGCAAAAATCTTACAGATAGCTGCTATTAAAGGGCAAACTTCAATACTCCAACATGAAATTAGTTTATTAAAAAGTAGACATCTCATGCTTAGCGCTACTGTAGTGAAATACAATGATACAGTTGACGCCGTTAAAAAAGAGAGAGTGCAATTTAATAAAGATTGTAAGGATGCGCTCCAGTCCGTCAAAGATTTATTTGCAAAATTGGAAGCCCAAGCCAAGGTTTATAATTTATCTGATAACTATTTAGCCGAGATAAGATTACAAATTCACAAAGCAGAAAGCGGTATGAGATTAGTTCTAAATCAATATAATTCATGCCCCCATTCTGTATGGAATACTAAAAAGCAAGACCAATTGGATCGCCTAGCCATGATTCAATCCAGTTTGGAAACAAAGATAAAAGCAGGGAATGAGGATTTTCTCGAAAGTACGCGTGAAATAAAAAGAAACGTAGAGAGTTTAAGAGACCACATTACACAAAACGCCAGTTTACTTAGAACCGTGTACACTCCTGAGGAATTAGCTGAGGTCAACAATAAATTAGATTTGATAATGCTTGCACTGAAGAATGTAACTAAACCTCAACTGAAAGATTTATCAAAACCTATCTCCCTAAACGCCGAACCATTAGCGCTGTTAAAGCGACGTGTTTCTGAGCAACAGGTAGCAATCGATAGGGCTATTGAAAATGCAAAAGCTCTAAAAAAAGCTGCTGCGGCAAAAAGTAGGGCTACAGCACAAGCAGAAGCTCCCAAACCAGAACCTACTTTTCTAGAAAGCTTGGCTCAAGTTGCCTCAGGGTTTACAAAAAATCCCAAAAAAGAAAACTCGAGGCAACAAGCTCAAAATAAAAAGCCACAAGCACCTATTCATAGACCAGTTAGAACTCTTCATCCAGCCAACATTAGAAGTGAGTCTGCAGAACTAATACAAGCAAGCGCAAACCAGTTATTTGAAAAAGAGACTGAAAAGCCAAAGAGTCAAGGCTCTTCTCCAACGGCGCCTACTAAAAATACTCAAAGTTTATTTGGTAATGAACCTCAAGTAGCAGATGATAGTAACAGCATAAAAGATACCAAAGAACCTCCCAGAATTCTTGAAGAAAAAATCCCCCCTCATTCTGTTGCTCAAACCATGGAAGAATCTACTAATAGCGATACTACAGGGGTAGCTAATAAGGAAAAACAAGAACCGCAAAATATACAAGTCCCATCGACAGAAACTCCGCTTGATTCTTCAACCTCACTACTCAGCAAAGCTAGCTCTGATAATCCGACACCAGATCCAGATGAAGAAATTCACCACTCTGATGAAGTACCACAAGCCACTATTACTAATACTGATATTAAAGAAGATAATAATACGTCTACAGATAAATCAAACTCTAAAGAAGTTCAAATTATTAAGACAATGAGAGCTAAAATTCAGGCTGAAATTGACCGTATCCGTACTACTCATAAAAAAGAAGATGAAACCGAAGATCCTCGTATTAACATTCTGAACAATATGGATATTCGTCTAAACCAGAATCTAGGTTGTTATTTACTGCCTATATCAACTACTACTCCCGCTGATTTTATTAATTCATCCATACTGTCAATAAGTGAAGCGCTAAGGGAGGGGGATTCCAACTATCACAGCTTAACTACTGAGGTGTCAAATTCCTTTATTAACTTCATCAATACCCTTTTGCGGCCACTAACTTGGGGTTTTAAAACATGGAACGGTGAAAATTATAGAGCTCGATTCTTCCCCAATGAAACAGAAGTTATGATTGCTTCTGCTGCAGAAGAAGCCCATAAAGGTTTGATCAAGTTACAGCAGGAATTAACTATATTAGATGAGCCCGATCACGGCACTTTGAATGCCGGAGATAACCCGAGCGTTTAGAAATACAAGGTTAGGCCTTGCTTTTGGCCTAACCCTACCTCAATTTATAAAAAAAAACAGTCCACAATTCTTTATAGCTCCTAACTTAATAATGACATAAGCCTCTTATGCTATTCTTATCATAATGTTTAAAAAAAGAAAAATTTATATTAATTTTGACCATGTCGAGATTGAGATACTATGTCAAAAAGTCCATACCATGCAATGTTAGCTTATAACGAATCTTTGAAGAGAAAATTCGTATTGCATGGAGCCGATGATTCAAAGATGGTTTTATTAACCCCTTTTCGTGCAATTGCTACTCCAGCAGGCTCTGTTTTACCTTCATTAAGTGAACTCAGTGAAATTACCACACCAAGCATTTTAGAAAAGAAAAAAGTTTATTCCAATGGCCAAGCCACCCTCTCGATAGTCAATCAAGATGATAGCTATCAAACTACTGTCTATGTCACTACAGCAGAAAAAATAAGAAGCGCTTTACGGAATGGTGTCTTTGATGCCAGTGGTATTCAAGATCCTCTTGCTAAGATGATTGCACAAATCGGTGAATATAAACGCACCGTATTCGAACGCTCCACTGAATTAGGTATAAAAGTCAGAAAAAATGAAGAAAGATTAGCTGTTGCCGATGGTGCACAAACCTTTATTGAGGCTCTACAACCGCTGAATCGCTCTGTTAATCGTTACCAGTCCGTCAAAACACCTAAAGAAAATCTAGAAGTTATCATTAAAAAACTCGCAAAATTCCGGGAAAATATGCGAAATGAAAGAAGGGCTATGGAAGCCAAAATGGGAGAGAAAACAGATCTAGAGCCTTATTCTACTCTAATCCATGGCGCAAAGACCCTCGGCTACGCGGCCTACCAATATGAACAATCGCTCATAGCCATAAAAGATCAAAATCCTACCCAAGAACAAGTCAGAGCAATTTTAGGCAGCTATGGCGGCAGTGATAGTTTATTAAAATATTTTTTACAACAGCAGATTAATACGATCACGCAAACAGCGATCGATGCGAGTTACAGCGTTAGCGGCTTATATCAAGACGGTAGTGGTTTATCTCAAGCTTTACTTGATGCCCAATTCACCGGAGAAGGCTATTCTAGTCAAATGACGGATTATCATAATCCAGTCACTAAAGCCCATAGCTTAGATTTTTCTGCCAAAGACCAATCGGAATTAGTGACTGTTGATTTAGCGGAATATGGTTTTAATCCTAAATCGCAGGTTGATTTAGCAAAGCGAATTGCGTTAATCAAACGGAACGAGGAAGGCGGAGAGCTCTATCAATCCAGCGATGACACGGTCATGCTAATTAATTTCAGGGGGGAAAAAGGAAAAATACCAGGCTACACTGCCGCCAAAAGAGGCTTATTTGTCCTAGTTAATTCTGGCATCGATGTGGTTTCTTTTGGTCTTGATCTCTTGTACTCAGGTTTCTTTGCAGCAACAGGTATAGTGAATCTTAGTCTGAGAGCCTTCGATCGCGAGCCTTTCAAGATTCCGGCCTTTCCTAGCCAACAGGCTTTTTTACAAAAATGGGATATTGCTGAAGAAAAGTATAAAACGCTGGAAGAAACTCGAGAACTTTTTCGTGACAAGCCCCCTACCCAAGTGACCAATGGTGGTCTTTTTGTAACAGGTATGCAATTTCTCGGTCAGCAAGTGGCTAATTTTAGCCTGAATCCCTTAGGTGAAGTGATTAAAGGCATCACGGTTCATTTTTGGGAAGGTATGAAAGATATTTACTATGATATCTCTATTGGTAGAAATTCAATCAGCGATAATGAACTCATGCTCCTACTCGATTCGCGTCTGAAGGACGATGAAAGAGCTACTCGTCTCCATACGCAAAAAATTGAGGACTTACATCGTACTTATAAAGAGAAACTCCCATCCGATAGCGAAGTATTGAAGCAATTATCCTATAGTGACATGTTTTTTGATCATCATGTTGAAGCAACAGCCGCATATCGTTTAAATCCAGATAATCCAGAAGATTTTGTATCCTGGGCCTCGAATGATTTCACCCGCAGTATCGTTGAAGTATTCACCAAAGAAATTTATCGCGCACATCCAATCGGCGGTGTCGCCTTTACTTTAGCAGCCTGTACTGCAGCGCCAATGGCTATGCCCTTCTTAACAAAGCTCTCTTTCCTTCATTTTATTTACGCGAAAATGAATATCCCTATAGCAAAAACGTTGGTGGGTCAAACACAGGGACTCATGTCTTCTTTTTCTACCGCCATGATTAATGGGAAAGCCGCTTTTCTATTCTTCGATTTAACGAGCGGCAAAAATAGTCTTGCTATCCGTGGTGTAGAAATGCTCATTGAAAATCCCGTGTTAGCCACCGTTGTTGGCCTGGCAACTGTCGGCTTGGGTTTTGAAATTGCCTTTCACGCCGATATTCCTTGGTTGAGTAGTTCAATAGCAGAAGAAGCGGGACACGCGACTTTTCCGTATTTGGAGCTTGGCGTATCAGGCGCAAAATTAGCTGCCATTGTTATCGAAAGTGGTATTCGCTATGACTGGGAAGAAGAAGAGTCTGAACAAGATCATGAAAGTGATGCCGAGGCCAAAAAGTCTAAATCTGCCCAATCACCTAATGCTAAAGCTATTCGTCAGGCTCAAGCCAAGATGGAAGCGTTACGCCCCGAAGTTAGGGCAGCGATTGCGGTAGGTTATATAAAAGCACAAAAAAATGGAGCGCACGAATTAACTCCAGAAGAAGAAAAGCAGATTGATCAACAAACAACAGAATATCTCAATGCATTCAAAGATGCTTTACACCCTGACTACTCTGATTCGACAGTTAATTTGCTTGAAAAGGCGATTACAAACTATGTTCTAGAAAATACCCAAGTTTCCGAAGAAACAGAGACCAAAATCATTCCCAAATTGCAAGAAAGCTCTAAGCGAGCTCGCATACGCCAGCAAATTTTGCAACTTGAACCAGATAATTTACCGCAGGATGAAAAATATAAAATAATGCATTATGTCAACACCCATTATGCAGACAACCCAGAATATATTGCTGCAGTGAAATATAAATTAATCGGTGGGCGTGAAAGAATTGGAGGATTAGCCGGTTCCCTAAAAATGACTCTTGCATATATTCCTGCTATCACACGAGCAAGTGTGGCTCTAATTTTAATTTCAGGTTTAGCTATTGCTTCCTTTATTAATCCCAAGCTCGGTGAAAGCAGGCGTTTTAGCTTTCAACCGGTACAGGATTTGTTGGATAAGGCAAGAGTTGACTTTGGATTAATCGTACGGGCAACCGCTAATGTGGTAAGAATAAGTTGGGAATTAGTAGGCGCTGTCCTTCGGGTTCCTATTGTCCTTTTTTATACCCTAGTTGCTAGTCCATTACTTATCGGCCAATACCTCGCTTCTTCTCATTATTTTCCAACCCCTAACGAAATGAATTCGGTGTTATCGGAGCTGATATTTGCACCCGGCAAAATCAGTCAACTTTTTAATGCGGCGATTGGTTTTTTCCGCGCAGGCGCTTCCGCAAAACATTTAGAAGTAGCAACAAAAGAGATGCTGTTACAAGAAATCGGCGAAAATATTTCGCAGCTTCAACCCTTAATCCTGGGGAAAATGGCCACTCAAAAGAACGTAGAAGAAAAGCAGAGGGAATTATTGGATAGTACAAGAATAATGATGCGTGAGTTCGAAGCACATGCTCCAAAAGAAGAGGAACAAGATACTCAGCTTGTTAGGGTTGTTGCGGAATCTAGGGACGGGATTAGGGTAGTAAACATAGAAGAAACACCTCCATTAGAAGAAGCTACTGGGGCTGCCACAGAGCCGAAATCCCTATAAATAATCCCGTACGTCATCCCCTTTTCTTTATTCAATTATGGCTATATCTTTTCTTTAAATAATGCATCAATGCCCGCAGGGTCATCGCCTCTCCACCTTCAGGTTTGCCAGGTTTAGACGCGAGATTCCAAGCCATAAGATCAAAATGGACCCAGGATAAAGACTTGGGTATAAAGCGCTGTAAGAATAAAGCAGCTGTAATTGCCCCCGCATAGGGCGAAGGACTGGAATTCACTAAATCAGCCACCGTGGAATTAAGCAGTTCTTCATAGCCAGAAAACAAGGGTAAGCGCCATACTGGATCATTAACTGCCAAAGCAGATTCACTAATAGCCTGCGCTAATTGGTCATCATTAGAGAACATAGCCGCAATATCCGTACCTACCGCGACTCGCGCTGCTCCCGTCAGCGTTGCAAAATCAATCAATAAATCGGGCAAATCTTCGCAAGCCTTGGAAATTGCATCGGCTAATACTAAGCGCCCCTCCGCATCGGTATTATCAATTTCCACCGTTAAACCATTATGCATTTTGATAATATCACCTGGCCTGAATGAATTAGGACCTACTGAATTTTCAACAGCAGGAATAAACAAGCGCAAATAAATAGGTAATTGTTGCTCCATAATCCATTGTGCCAAACCTATTGCATGAGCAGCCCCGCCCATGTCTTTTTTCATCAAGCGCATTGCAGCAGAAGGTTTAAGATCCAAGCCCCCGCTGTCAAAACAAACCCCTTTACCAATTAAGGTGACCTTCGGATGATTCTCATTACCCCAGCTCAGTGTTGATAAGCGTGGTGGTGTTGCTGCAGCTTTACCTACGGTATAGATAGCATTCAAGTTTGAATTGACTAATTGCTCACCAAGCCATCTTTTGAAATGGGCTTTATATTTTACAGAAATCCTCGATACCTCCATGGACAACTCCTGTGGTCCTAAGGAGTTCGTCGGTCTGTTTATCAAATCACGAACCAAAAAAATAGCCTCGGCTTCAGCTAAAACTCCTGGTAATTCTTCTTTATTCACTAATAAAGTACGAGCCGAGCATTCTTGTTTTTTATATTCACTAAAACGATATTGCGCCAGAGACCAGTTAACCTTTGCACTATGCGACAAAACTTCCTGAGCAACATAGCAACCTGCAGGTAACTGAGTTGCCGCATTAGCTAACGCTAACATCTGATCACCATTCGCTGCACCAATGTAAGCCTTGCTCAGATGACCTTCAGCGGTATGAATCAGACAGAAATCACCCAATTTGCCAGTGAATTCTCGACTTAGAAGACAATTCCTCTCTGCGGGAGTTAATGCTTCCAGTCGTTGTTCCCAATGAGTTTCGGTCACTAAAAATAGGGGGATTGCTTTTTCAGACTGAATTTCATAAAACATGTCAGCAGGCATTATTGCTCCTTCATTTGGCCACGAAATTGCGCTATACGAACGCCGGTTAATACTAAACACAATAAATAAATAAGGACTGCAACCGATACATGAAACATGAGCAGAACTAAACGCATTAAAGCAGATTGGTCTAACCAATGCTGCACAGAACCAACCATCAGGTATAAATATAGGGCAATAGCAGCATTAGCAATCAATAATTGCATGAGAAATTTTATCCATCCTGCCGAGGGTTTATAAACCCCTCGGCGTCTCAGCAAGAATAACAACATCCCGCAATTGACATAGCCGGCCAAGGCAGAAGCGAGCGCAAGACCTGCATGCGCCAAAGGCCAAACGAATATAGCGCAAAGAATTGAATTGGCAACCATCGCCCAAGCCCCTACTTTTACAGGAGTTTTTATATCTTGGCGAGCATAAAAACCAGAGGCCAAAACCTTCACCATCATAAAAGCCGGTACACCGGAAGCAAGGGCAATAAGACTTTTTTGCGTTTGTATTAGATCATTGGGGGAAAATTTACCATATGTGAAACAACTGGCGATAAGCGGCATAGAAAACATAGCTAAGCCCAAACCAGAGGGTATGCCGATTAACAACAAGGAGCGTAAACCCCAATCCAAGGTCTTAGAAAATTTCTCACTACCTTGCTCAGCATGCCGTCTAGACAAATGCGGCAAAATAACGGTGGCTATAGCCACGCCAAAAACACCCAAAGGAAAATCAGTCAGTCTGTCGGTATAGTACAACCAGGTTACACTACCCACTTTAAGGAAGGAGGCAAAAATAGAATCAATCATCAGATTAATTTGCGCGATAGACACCCCAAATAAGGCCGGAACCATTAGCTTTAAAACGCGCCTCACGCCAGGATCGCTCCAAGCCATGCGTGGTTTTACTAGTAATCGACGATTATAAAGAAAAGGAATTTGGAAGCAGAATTGCACTATCCCAGCCACTAACACACCCCAAGCTAAGCCCACTACAGGTTGCTGCAGATGTGGACTCAAATAAATAGCAGCGACAATCATACAAATATTCAGAAGCACCGGAGTAAAGGCCGGAACACCAAAATACCCATAGGTGTTCAGAATCGCTCCTGCCATTGCCGTCATCGACACCAACATTAAAAACGGAAAAGTGATACGTAGCATTTCTGTAGCCAGTATAGAGCGCGTACTTCCCTCACCAAATCCTGGTGCAAAAAGAAAAATAATAAACGGCGCCGCAATAACACCAATCACCGTGACGAAAGTGAGCACAGCCCCTAATTGCCCTGCTATTCGCGCAATAAAAAGCCGTACATCATCGAAAGGACGTGTTTGTTGATACTCAGCAAGGACGGGCACAAAGGCTTGCGAAAAAGCCCCTTCAGCAAAGAGACGACGCATAAAATTAGGAATTCTGAACGCAACGTAGAAGGCATCCATTCCTGCTTGTGCACCAAATAATTGGGCAATTACCATATCACGTACAAAGCCAACCATACGTGAGATTAAAGTCATTAGCGATACAAGAGAGGTGGAACGTAATAGACTTTGCCGTTTAGGTACCATGGTTTCAATCGCTGACATAATCCGAATTAATTCACAAAACAAGCTTCTATGATATACCCTATTAAGAATAATTTGAGAGATTTTTAAAAAGTTTTTTCGAAAAGGCCAAATAATAAATAAGTTCGCACTTGAAAAAGGATGTCTTGATGAACCCACCAATTTCTAGCATTGCGCTCTACTCACTTCTCCCAGCTTTTACGATGATCATAGGAGGTACCGTAGCCAGCTTTTATCAACCCAGTAATAAATTGACTAGCGCCACCCAGCATTTTGCGGCGGGGGTAGTTTTTGCTGCGGTTGCCAAAGAGTTATTACCCAAATTAGGGGCAGATAATAGCCCCATCGCTTTAATTGTGGGTTTTAGTTTAGGGGTCATTTTAATGCTTCTGTTGAAAGCACTTACCAACAAACTGAATAAGCAAGAAGAGCAGTCCACAGGAGTATCTTTGGGCTTAGTTTCCTCGGTGGGAATTGATGTATTTATCGATGGTATCCTCATCGGCATTGCTTTTTTGACTGGTAAACAAGGCGGCATGTTGATTGCAATCGCCCTAGCTTTGGAAATTCTCTTTTTAGGTTTATCCACTTCCTCAACCTTAGGTATACGTTCGGTAAGTATAAAAACAAGGCTAGTACTTAGTTTTGGCCTAGCTTTACTCATTCCTCTGGGAAGTGTTTTGGGCGCAACCCTGTTATCTCAACTTCCACTCGCCATAACAGATGGCCTACTCTCCTTTGGTGTTGCTGCTTTACTCTATCTCGTTACTGAAGAATTATTGACTGAAGCCCATGAACATGAAATTGAGGAAACACCGTTAATTACGGCGAGTTTTTTTATGGGCTTTTTAGGAATTTTGATTCTTGAGAATCTTGCTGGTTAACAGGATCATCTCGAGCTGATGTATCCCCGCGAAATGAGTATCTAAGAGTAGTATTCATTTTATCCCATCATAGGAGCACGCATCGAGTGCGTCTCACAGCCTGTCCTGAGGCTCTCGAAGGAGAGGGCCTTTTCGCGGCACTTCGAGACAGCGCTGCGCGCTTCCTCAGTGCGAACGGTATGAACAAAAGGAACACTTTTTTGCGTGGCCATTTTACTTTGCTCTTTCCAGACCTATGAATCAAGCAAGCAAAAAATTTTGTTCAATAAGTTAATCAGCCATGATTCATTTTTTTATTCTGCAAGACTTCACTCTCTGATTATAACTTGTTAATCTCATTGCATTTTTATCATAGTGCCAATAAAAATATCATGTTGTTTCTTGAGTGCTTGATTTCGCCTGAGAGACATCAATAAACATCTCTATAAGGAAAATTTATGCCCAAAATTTATGCTGTAGCAGGTCTTTCGGGAAGTGGAAAAACCAAGGTTGCAGATGCATTAGTAAAACATTTTCAACTTCAGGGAAAGCGTTGCGTTAAATTATCAATAGATGATTATTATCGCGCAAATCCACAACCAGGCACTAACTTCGACGACCCTGCTTCTGTCGAGCTCGAGTTATTCGCCGAGCATCTTAAAGCCCTAAAAAACGATCAGGCTATTGAGGTACCAACCTATTCTTTTCACAAAGAAAATCGCTTAGCTGAAACAAAACCTATCATTCCAGATGAACACACGATCATCATTGTTGAAGGCATTTTTGCGTTAAATAAAGAACTCTGCGATACAAACAGCTATGATTCCACAATCTATGTAGATACCCGTTCAGATGAGTGTCTTGCTAGGCGCCTTCTTAGGGATGAAACAGAGCGAGGCAAGCCTATAAAGGAGAATCTGGAGTATTTTATGAAAAATATGCTCTCTAATTTGCATTTTATTGAAGACACCAAAAAATATGCTGATCATGTACTCTGCAACAGCAACCCAGAAGACATAGAGCAATTAATCGAAAAAATAGACCCGCAAACCCAGCAATCCGCTGAACCTGCTCCACTTTCTGCACCTGTAAAAGGATTTTTTGTGCCAGTATCAGCGAGAAAAAATACCGAGGTTCCACCAGAATCAACGGTAACAACAATTGGACAAACTACATTGACAGGGTTTGGCGGCAGCAAAAACTGAGCAAGAAATCGACCTTCAGTGTGCAAAAATAATTTGTACTATACTAAATCCACATCAGGAATTGCACACTAAAAGGGAATTTAAAATGAAAAAACAAGTTGTGCTCATTACTGGAGCTCTCGCAGGAATTGGTAAAGCCACTGCCTTAGCTTTTGCTCAACAAGGAGCAAAGCTTGTTATTTCGGGACGCAAAAAAGAATTAGGGCTTTCTTTAGCAAAAGAGCTCAAAGCACTCGGCTCTGAAGTAGAATTTATTCAAACTGACGTGCGTTATGAACCAGAAGTTCGCTCGCTCATTGATCAGACTGTAAAACATTTTGGCCACCTTGATGTAGCAGTGAATAATGCTGGAACAGAAGGCGCGATGACACCTATTGTCGAGTCAACAGTTGATAATTATCAATTGACCTTTGATACGAATGTATTAGGTGTCTTTTTATGTATGAAATACGAACTTCAGGTCATGATGTCACAGGGTTCGGGATCTATTATTAATCTCTCATCGATTGCCGGTAAAAAGGGCTTTCCAACAGCCGGGATCTATTGTGCATCTAAGCATGCCGTAGAAGGTTTTACGCAAGTTGCAGCGCTTGAAGCAGCTGAGTCTAATGTGAGAGTCAATGCAGTGGCGCCAGGTCCGATTATGACTGATATGTTTGACCGCTTTACTCAAACAGAGGAAAGAAAAACCGCTTTTACCTCATTGGTTCCTTTAAAACGCGCAGGAAAAGCTGCAGAAGTTGCCCAAACCATCCTATTTTTAAGTTCGGACGCAGCTTCATATATTACGGGACAAATTGTTGGCATAGATGGCGGGTTAATGGCCTAGGAGTAGCAAGCAATGATAGGGCCCCCTATCATTGCTTGCTATCACGATGTTCAGCATTTCTATCTTGTTTAAAACTGAGCTATAGTGCAAAAAAATTATTGTAGATAGTAAGAATGATCATTTGGATTGATGGCGATGCCTGTCCCAAGGCAATAAAACAAATTTTATATCGAGCGGCGATAAAACGTCAGGTTCCAGTGACAATCGTTGCAAACCATTTGGCGATGACACCCCCTTCTCCCTTTATAAAAAGGGTACAAGTAGAACCAGGATTCGATAGTGCAGATAACTATATTGTCAATCAGATTCAACCCCGCGACCTTGTTATTACTGCCGACATTATTTTGGCTGATCAGATTGTCACCAAACAGGCCCTTGCTCTTAGCCCAAGAGGTACGCTTTACTCAGTCAACAATATCAAACAAATATTAACAATGCGTAATTTAAATGAATCGCTGCGAGAAAATGGTATGTTGCGCGGAAATTTAAATACGCTCAGTGCTAAAGAAATTCAGCTTTTCTCAAATCATTTAGACAAAATAATTACCCAACATCACAGGCCGTCCTAAGCTGAGGGTATCGCCAGGAATTAAATAGATTATTTAGTTCATTGATCGTTTTGTTTGTACCGTTCACACTGAGGAAGCGCGCAGCGCTGTCGCGAAAAGCACCTCCCTTCGAGAGCTCAGGATGCGCGGAGACGTTAGGACGTCTCGAAGCCTTGCAAATCCTGATGTGAGACTTCGAGACGGCCTGAGCGTAGCAAGGATGACGTTCGGGGAATCTAATGAGCAGCTCGGTCGAATAATTAATCTTTATATTCAGAAATTGCACCAGTGGTTGCATTAATTTCTATCTTAAATTTCTTACCATCAGCGTTTAGTCCTTTCACTTCCCATTTGCCATGCTCATATTCAATTTTGCGAATATTGGTATACCCTGCCTTCTCAGCTGTAGAAAGTGCCTGCTGAATAGTTATTGAAGGATTAGTAGCTAAACTTGCAAAAGCCACTGAAGATCCTAAGAATAACAAGGCTAGACTAATTGTTCTCATTTTCATTTTTGATTCCCTCCAAAGTTTTCTATTTATTTTAATCAACTGGTCCGATATCCTACTGTATCTAATTGAGAATAGTTAATCAAAATGATTCAAGCTTTAGGTTTAATATATTGACAAATTCAACCTTATTGGGCATGATCACCATTTTTTTGTGACATCTGATTGATGTGGAGATTTTTAAGTGGCAAATATTAAATCAGCGATCAAACGTGCTCGCCAAAACGTAAAACTGCGTCAACATAATGCCAGTGCGCGTTCTATGTACCGCACCTACGTTAAAAATGTACTTAAGGCCGTTGAAGCCGGTGACCAAGAAGCTGCCCACGCAGCCTATGCTAAAGCACAACCAATTATTGATAAAGCTGCTGGAAAGGGTTTAATTCACAAAAATAAAGCTGCTCGTATTAAAAGCCGCCTGAGCGCACGCGTTAAAGCTATGGCTGCTTAACCCCGCGTTTCCGTCGCTCTAAGTCCGTAAACACCCGAACCGGTATTTTTTACCGGTTCGGTTCTATTTGAATCAATCGTTTTTCTATTGAAATCTGTTTATAAACTGAAGTGGATCCAGTCCTAATAACGGGTTTAGAAATGAACCTACTAGGCTCTGCGACTAACTCCAACTTGTTCGCGTGCCAGTGATTGGAGTATGGAATGAAATCCCTTATCTACAACAGAGAACCCACAGTATATAAGCATAAGACCTGACTTCAAGGCCACTTACTTCCAAAAACAAACCCCGTGGACAAACCACGGGGTTTCGTCAAATTACAGACATAATTAATCGGATTGATTACGTTCATTAAAAACTATTGAGAACGAAGCAGAATGCTGATTTAACTGTTCGTAAGCTCGTTTTGCTGGTACGTATTGTGGGAACTGAGTCATTAAACGTTTCAGAATCAAACGTGATAAATCCTCATCACCACGGTTCCATTCGTTTAGCGCATCAAAGTACATTAAATCAGCAGGTTGACGGGCTAGAACAGGGGAGCGATTTATTGAAATTGGCTCAATAAAACTGATCCTTTCTTGTTGTTGCGCATCGAGCCATTGCAGCATTTTGCGTGCTTGGAAACTACCATTATCGCTTGCTTGCTGTAATAAGCGCTTACCCTCTTCTGATTTATAATCTTGCGCGGTATTAAACAACATAAGAGCAAGTTGATATTGCGCATAACCATTATTGTTTGCTGCTAATTCACCATACAATTGTTTTGCTTGCTCAGTATCTTTGCTCACACCTAAACCATATTGATACATCCTAGCCAAAGCTAGTTTCGCTGTATCGTTACCTTTTGCAGCAGCTTCACTGTAATAATTCACTGCACTTGAGAAATCAAGCTTGGTTGCAACACCAGTCTCAGACAGCAAACCAAGTTGATAAAGCGCGTCTGGATCCCCTTGGACTGCCGCTTGTTTATAGAGTTGTAATGCTTTTTGTTCATTTCTATCTGTACCGAGGCCGTTAAAATACATTTCTGCCAATTGAGTCATCGCTTCGCTATAGCCTTTATCAGCAGATTTAGTAAACAGCGCTTGTGCTTTGGCATAATCAACCGGTAAGCCTTTGCCCTTTTCGTAAATTAAACCTAAGTCGTATTCACCTACTGCGTCACCTTTTTGGGCTGCTAGCTGAAAACTTTCTAAAGCCTTGAGGTAATTATCGTCAACAGTATCATAGATGAACCCAAGAGCCACGGCTGCTTTTGGATAGACTGCTTGTGCAGCAGCATACCATTTCTTAGCTTCAGCATAATCGGGTTCTTTACCGATTCGGCCTAATTGATAAAGTTGACCTAGCAAGAATTGCGCGATAGGTTGGCCTTGTTCCGCTGAAGCCAAATACCATTTAGCCGCTAATTCGCGATCAAGCTGCCCACCTAAACCTGTATCATAGAGATAACCGAGTTTTACTTGCCCCTCTTTATCTCCTTTTTCTGCTAAATATTGGTAGATATCACGAGCCTGTTGTATATTCGCTGGATCATCAGCTTGTGCAAGGTAGTAATCTGCAAGCAATAAGCTGGCTGTGGTATTACCTTCGTCTCGTGCTTTAATTAAATCATCAAGGAAGGATTCACCCTGCTGATGTTTTAGCACGGCTAAATTGAGACTTGCATAAGAAAAGCTAGCATCGGCAGCTTGTTGTAACAGTTCCAAGCCTTTTTCCACATTTTTGCCCAGACCCCTACCTTGACTGTAGTAAGTACCAAGCACGAAGGCATTTACAGGATTAAGGGGCGCTTGCTGATACCAATACAGCGCTTCAACTTGGTTAGCAGGTACCGCAATGCCTCGTTCATACATCATTCCTAATAAAAGAGCTGCTTCACCATTACCAGATCTTGCTTCTTTTTTAGCAACTTCAAAAGCTTGCATTTGCTTATCAGGATGAGCTGTGTCCATTGCATTGTAATAAGCTAAAGGCAATTCAGCTTCTGCAACACCTTGATTGACTGCACCTTGATAGAGTCGACGGATCAATTGGGTGCGATTTTGTTTAGCCATCACACTCAAGCCCCCTTGTTTTTGCTTAACTAAATACTCGGCTAAACGATATTCAGCAGGGCCATAGCCATTAGAGGAAGCAAGATAATACATCGCTAAAGCTTGTTGAACATTGGGCTCAACAATCATCGTGCCATTTCCATCAGTGAAACCTTTATCGTAAATATTAGCTAACACATATTGGGCATAAACATTTCCTTTAAACGCTGCATCAGTCATCCAACTCATTCCCTGCTTATAATCCACAGGATTGGTTTGACCTTCAAGGTATAAGATACCTAAATTGTATTCAGCACGAACATCTTGCTGTGCTGCTGCTAATTGGTAGTAAATGATAGCTTGTTGAGGACTTTTCACTACACCAATACCATATTGATAGAGCTGGCCAATTTCAAATTGAGCTGAGGAATTACCTAAAATAGCTTGGTTATAAAGTTGGCTGAGAACGGCTTGATAGTTTGCTTTATTCTTCCAGCCTACTGTTTTTTCTTTAAAATAATTAAAATCTTGTGGTCCTGATTGGTCAGGGAAGGGTGTACCTTCTTTAACCATAGATTCTCTTGGTTTATGCTCCACAGCCAGAGATTCATTTTTTTGCAAAGCCTCGATTTGCCTATCCAAGGGATAACGGGGGAAAGTCCAGGTTGCAATATGATTCGCATTTAACACGGGAGCTATGAGATCAAAATAATCATTGATCGGAATTTCACTAGGCTGAGCCATAGTAAAATTAGGTTTGTAAAGCTCAGCACGTGATAAGGCTTCCATTTGTGGAGCAGAATTATAGCTATTTTCTTTCAAGGCGAGAGGATTTTGCCAAGCGCTGTAAATACCTCCCAAACTATAATTATCAGCCGCAAAACTATCATCTCGACCATTGCTGAGCCAGCGGGCAGCTTGAATATCAGCAGCAACTTCTGATTCTTTTTTTGACAAGGTGTCTTTCGCTTTTTGTTGCCATTCGTCGGATAATTGTTGATTAGCGACCACACCTTTGCCGTCTTTATAAAGAAGCGCTAAAGCTTGTTGGGCTTCGCCAGAACCATTTTGCGCAGCTTTCAGAGTCCACATAAATCCAGTCTGCAGATTAAACAAAGCCGATTTAGGATCGGAATATAGACGAGCCAGAATCAGCTCTGCCTTCACATCATGCGCATTGGCTGCTTTGGTTAGCCAATCTTTACCAGTATCCAGTTGATTTTGTTTAATGGCCAACTCACCGAGTGTTACCATCGCTGCAGTAGAATTTTGAGCAGCGGCTTTCGTTAATAACTCAACCGCCTTAGCCGCATCACGAGTTACCCCTACGCCAGTCGCATAGAGCTCACCTAATTTGGCTTGTGCATCAACCATGCCTTGGTCGGCTGCTTTAGTTAACCAGATGGCTCCTAATTTTTTACTATTTTGATCGCGGCTACCCAGGAAATGGACTCCTAAGGTATATTGGGCAAGTGCATTACCCCCTTTCGCAGCCTCGATATAATATTTTCTAGCTATATCCTCATTCTTTTTCGTGCCTAAACCAAAGATATAAGCGGCAGCACAGTACATTTGCGCTTGGATATCTCCTGCAGCCGCCGATTTTTTAAACCAGTACAATGCCTTTTCCGGATCTTTTTCTTCGAGGAGATAATAACGGCTAAGTAATTGTTGGGCAGGTAAAATCCCTTTTTCCGCCGCTTGATTAAAATAGCGCAAGGCCAGAGTATTATTTTTTAATTGGCCGTAACCATATAAACGCATCCGACCCATATAATAATCAGCCACAGGATCGCTTCCAGACTGACTAAGTGTTTGTGCTGCAAGTGGATAATTTCCTAGACGATAAGCGTCCAATCCATCTGTAGCATAAGCCAATTGGCTTCCGGTAGCTGCAACCAAGTAAAACCATGGCACGAATGATTTCATGGTAACTCCCCTCTCATATATGTTTACTGCAAAAAATCTATCTGAGTAACTCGCTTATTTTTATTACATTCCTGGAATAATGCCATAGTGCACTACCGCACTTACCGCACCATTCCTTGTACTGCTATTCATTAACCAATAATTACCGCGATTATTTAAGCCATACCTTACATTGGTGTACTCGCAAACTCTCAAACTTTGGGCACAATCAATAACTTGTCCATATTGAGATTTTTTGTCAGGAATCGTGCAAATGAATTTAACCATTTTTTCACTTGTCGATAAAATTCCCCACTCGTGAGGCCCAATCACATGATTTAAATACAAACTCCGTGAACTTTCTTCCCCACGCATCTGAAAAAGGTTCACGGGTTGGCCGAGGGTGTTAAATAAAAAATACATCGATTGATTCTGACCATTTGCGCCGGTAACTAAATGTAAGGTTTCCAATTCAAATTGATATCCTGAGTTATAACAACCAATAGGTGGTCTATTATCCTCTTTTTCCGCTTTGTCTTCTTTCTGGCCCTTCGCATTCGCTAGGCCAACTGACAATAAAATCAATAACAGGCTTAAACCTAGGTTGGTTTTGATTGTGTTCATTCTTGTGGCTCCTCTTTTGTCAGAACAGGACGAATCACTACTTTTGTACCCAAAAAGTGATTAGCATCATTAGATAAATCGACAAAATTATGGTTTAGCCATTCCGCATCGCGAGTAAACATTCTCACACAACCATGACTTGCTCTATATCCAGGAATATCCGGGGAACCGTGTAAAGCAAAACCCTTATGGAAATACATGCAGAAGGGCATTTTTGCTCCGCCACGTCCGATAGGATATACATTAGATCGGCAGCGTTCATTTTCTTTGCTGAAAAAGCGGAAGATCCCTGTCATTGTGCGGCAGGAACGAGCAGCATCTGGACATCTGTCCCTTCCTGAGGAGATAGGGCCCCATTTCACTAACTGCCCTTCTTTATCATAAGCTCCCCAAGCTAACTTATCCTGATCAACAATCACTTGCTTTTCACCTTCGGGATTAATTTTTAATGGGAAAGGAGAAAAATCAAGAAGGTTTTTTTCAGCAAGATTACGTGGGACAGCAATCACTTTACCAGCCCACAGAGAGTTATAAGTTCTATTCAAGCGTTGGACAACATCACGCTGCTGTTCGTTAGGAAATAATTTTTCCCAAGTTTCCCCAGACCCCACTTTAATGCATTGATAATCTGGATAAGCACAGAGCGCGGTACCGTAGTAGTTTGCAGCATTAACTGCGGCTGCCTGTATCATCAGCGCAATCACTCCTGTTATTTTTTTCATGTCGTGATTCCCCTAATTCATCTTTAATTTTTCTAATGCAAGAAGCATGCTTAAATGCAAAAAATTTCTTCTTACTCGTTATTATTATTTCAATTCCCAGATTGCAGCTTAAAAGCAAGCTCCATCTCCTGTGTCGGTAGAATGTTTAAAAAGTTTAGCTTTTGGACAAAATTTATAACGAATAACTATAATTAGCTTATGTAGACTTGAATTTAAACTCTATGAATACAAAAAAATTCCTTATAAATGAGCACTCTCCGCCAAACAAGATTTGGGAGAATCGCATTCTAAATGAGGAAACTAAACGGAATTTACAAGCGACTAAGGATGCGGTAATTGTATTCGATCTGCATGGTAAGGTGATTTTTCTGAATGAGTCTGCAATAAAATATTTCCCATGCCCGCTTAGCCAAACCATAGGCAAACCAATAGGAAAATTAATCCCTCTGAACACCATTGCCCAGAAACGATTATTCTGTAAAGCAATGAAATATTTTTTTCTGGCCAGCACAGGCATTCCACAACAATTTCATTGGGTGGAAGAAAAAGGTAAACATCCGATTCGGGCTTTTAATCTGATCTTTAATGCCACTGTTCTTAACGATGAAAAAGTTATCATTACCCGATTTATTGATATCCTACAAGTAAAAACCTTTGAATGGGCACTGTGGTCTTTGGCTAAAATTACTAATTACGGCTGTATAAACGAGGTCATTGATGACATTACTGAATTAGCCTCTGAAGTATTTCGTGCCGAGTATGCTGTAGTTAATCTTTTTGATCAGGAAACTACTCACTCCATTAGTTATTTTTATCAGGGAAAAAAAGAACCGAATTTCACCCATGCCTTAGCTAATACTCCTTGTGCGCAAGTAAGAAAAGAAAAGAAAATTTGTCATTATAATGGCAATGTTCGCACTAAATTTCCTGAGACTCAGCTATTCACTGATTTCAATATTACTTCTTATTTAGGTGGTCCGCTGATTAATTCTGAGGACGAAGTGGTTGGGGCCTTGGTCGTCATGTCAGCACGAAAATTTGAAGTCGACTCTATCTATAAGACCTTGTTTCAACTGTTTATAGACAGAATAAGTCTAGAAATTGAACGACTACTTGCGCAAAGAAAATTACAATTCCTAGCCAGCATCCCACAGCAAGATCCCAATCCTGTAATTCGTATTCACTCGGATGGTACTTTTCTTTATGCCAATCAATCGGGGCTAGAAATTCTTCATCAGTGGTCAATGCGTAACAACAAAATTCCCAACGAGCTCCTGAAAGTCTGCCAACGAGCACAAGAGCAAAGGAAAGTAATTCGAGAAGAATTTACCATTAATCATCGAATTTATCTTTTCACTCTAGTTTGGATTGAAAGCTTTTCTCAAATCAATATTTATGCCATCGATATCAGCGAACTCAAATGGGCGCAGCAAAAAATGCGTGATCTTGCCAACTTCGACACCTTAACCAATGTGGCCAATCGCGAGCACTTTAAAAGGACCTTCAATCATTGGCTCATCGATGCTAAAAATAATAACGAACCATTGGCTCTTTTACTGATTGATCTTGATAATTTTAAATCAGTTAATGATACCTTTGGCCATCCGATTGGTGATCGCCTATTAAAAACGGTCACACGTAGAATATCTGGTTGTTTAAGAAGTTCAGATTTTATCGCTCGATTGGGCGGTGATGAATTCGTCGTTCTTTTAAAAATACATCAGTCTTATGATATCTTTAAAATTGCCAAAAAAATCAACCAAGTACTTTCCTCGCCCTTTGAACTCGGCGAATACCATATCGAATCCTCTTGCAGTACCGGAATTAGTTTTTACCCGCAAGATGGAGTCACGACAAGCGAGCTGCTTAAAAATGCCGATATTGCCATGTATCAAGCGAAAAAAAATGGCCGCAACCAATTTTGTTTATTTTCTAACGTCAAACATAGTAGTGAATCTAAACGACGAACTATTATCAAAAGAAGTTTAAAAAGCGCGGACTTGGCCACTCAGCTATCGATTAATTATCAACCACAATTTGATTTGCAATCAAAAAAAATAATCGGTTTTGAAGCTTTCGTTCGCTGGTATCATCCTAAAGAAGGATTAATCTCCCCCTATGAATTTATTCCTCTTGCAGAACAAACTGGCGCGATTTATTCCATTGGTTATTGGGTCATTCAGCAAGCGCTGCAAGATTATCAAAAAACGATGCAGCTCGTTTCGGATGCTAAGCTTTCGCTAAATATTGCTCTATCACAACTTAATGACCATCATTTTATTGAGTATTTGTGTGAAAATATCCATCGTTTTGAAGTCAGTAATGAACTCATTGTATTAGACTTGGCAGAGCAGATATCCACCATTCAGTACCGCCATCTTGATGAGCATTTACAAGAAATTCATAAACTGGGAATCCAATTAAGCTTAGATAATTACGGCAGCGAACATTCATCCATCTCCCGCTTACTCGAGGTTCCGATTAACGTTGTAAAAATAGACCAAAATTTTCTTCACACCCTGGAAACTCAGCCGCGGCATAGAGCGTTTATTAGCGGTATCATTGATTTGGCCAATAAAATGGAATTACAAGTGATTCAAAAAGGGGTAGAAAGCAAAAGTCAGAATGAAGTACTAAAAAATTTAGGCTGCCGCTATGCCCAGGGATTTTATTATTGCCCTCCTCTTTCATTAAGTCAGTTAAAAGAATTTTTAACAAAATATGCTATTTTGAATTAACGTCAATTATCTTCGCCCCCTTCGGGCTGAGTCCTTCGAGAACCTCAGGATGCACGAAGATGTTAGGCCGTCTCAAAGCTTTGCAAATCCTGATGTGAGACTTCGAGACGGCGTAACGCCTCCTCAGTCTGAACGGAATAAAATTAATACAAATTCCTTAGATACCCCTTCCGTGGGGATACCTCAGAGCCCGAATAGCTCACCCTAATAAAATCTTCCCACAACTGACCTAAACATCGTGAAAATGCTCAAATATTCGTGCGGCTAATTCATTGTTTATCCCATTTACCTTCGCAATTTCAGAAAGCGGCGCCTTGGCTAATTCCCGCAACCCGCCAAAGCGTCGTAATAAAGCTTGTCGCCTTTTAGGACCGACACCTTCAATTGATTCCAGCGAGGAATCGAGACTGGCATGTTGCCGTTTTTTTCGATGCGAGGTAATTGCAAAGCGATGTGCCTCGTCACGAATATGCTGCAGTAAATGTAAGGCCGGTGAATCGGAGGGTAGAGTCAGCTCTTTATTCTCAGCCACTAAAATCAAACGCTCCCAGCCCGCTTTGCGGTCAGGACCTTTAGCAATTCCTAAAAGGGTAACACCCTGGACCTGCAGAGACTTCAGAACCCTTTCTGCAACTGCCACCTGGCCTTTGCCACCGTCAATAATAAGTACATCGGGTAATTGCTGTTCTTGCTGCAAACGCTTAAACCGTCGCCCAATCGCCTGCTCCAGCGCCGCATAATCGTCTCCAGGCGTAATACCACTAATATTAAAACGACGATAATCGCTCTTACGCGGACCTTCTGCATCAAAAATCACACAGGAAGCCACCGTTTCTTCCCCTTGGGTATGGCTAATATCAAAACACTCCATACGCAGAATACTATCTTCACGTTGAAGTAGGTTGGCCAAGGCCTGATACCTCATTCTTATTGTCGATGAAGAGGCAATATGCTCGGCAATTGAAAGACGCAGATTGTTAAGCGCAAAATCCAACCATCGAGCCTTCACACCTCGTGGCTGAATTTGGATCTGACAATTTTTGCCACGTAACTCGCTCAACAACTGTTCTAAGGTTTCGCGCTCAGGAACAGCATGATGGCTAATGATCAGCGCCGGGATACGCTCTGGTGTATCGATATAATAAAAAGAAATGAAAGCGGTAAACACTTCTTGCCACAGATTCTGCCCATCATTTTCAGTTTCGGCAAAACCTTGCCTTGGTACTGATGGAAAAAAGTTTTGACTAGTCAACACATGGCCATCGCGAACAGTAACATATTGAATACAAGCAAAGCCGGGCTGGGCCTCAATAGCTATTACATCAGCATCGCCCCGGAGCTGCACAACCCCCTGCTGTTCTTGAACCAAGCGTAGGCTTTTGATTTGATCACGTAAAATTGCCGCTTCCTCAAACGCCAATTGCTTCACTGCTTGCTCCATGCGTTTAGCCAATTCTTCAAGCAAAAGTTGTGATTTACCCTGTAAAAACCTTGTTGCATCATCCACGGATTGTTGATAATCCTCTGGCGAAATATAGCCAGTACAAGGCGCTGTGCAACGTTTAATTTGGTATTGCAAACAGGGTCGAGAGCGCGTGCTAAAATAACTATCACTGCAATTGCGAATTTTAAATACTTTTTGAATCGTAGCTAAAGTCTCCCGCACTGCCGCCGCACTTGGATAAGGCCCATAAAACTCCCCCTTACGTGGCTTTTTTTTGGAGCGATATAATTCCATGCGCGGAAAAAGATGATTCGAAGTGACATGAATATAAGGATAGGATTTATCATCACGAAGAAGAACATTGTACTTAGGTCGCAGTGCTTTGATTAAATTAGATTCCAATAAAAGCGCTTCGGTTTCACTGCGGGTCACGCTGACTTCAATTGAAGCAACCTGACTAATCAAAGAGCGGGTTTTCACCCCAAGATTTTGCTTGTTAAAATAACTAGATACTCTTTTTTTTAAATTTCGCGCTTTGCCCACATAAAGCACTCTACCACTTGTATCTACCATCCGGTAAACACCAGGTTCAGTGGTGAGATTGGTTAGAAAATTGGTGATATCGATTGATGTTTTATCAGTCATGTACTGCAAGCCGGTCTAAATGCAATGGTGAATCTATTAAAGTATAGACAGTTTCCTTAACCCCCTCTTACCAACCAATAGGAGCTGGGCCAAGGCCCATAGCCGTCAAGTTAAGAGTATTTATCTGCTCCGCGCATCCTGGGCTGTCGAAGGACTCAGCCCGATCGGTTAATTTTCAACCTAAAAAACCCAATTATCAGCCAGCTTCACCTGAGACGGCTATCGGTCTTGGCTAGTGGGCTCTGCCTTAACAATAACCCTCTACAGCCTAGCTCCCGCAGCTTGTCCGCCGAATTCATGAATTTAATGCCCTAGCAAGATCGCTAGATCTTAGGGACAAACTTCCGGGGTAAAAGCAGCAGATTAGGCCAAAGCCCCACCTACAAACCTATCCTTCATCATGCAAAGCATCATTAGGCTGTTCAATAACACGATGTTTCATCGCTAAGAAAGTAAGCTCAACATCATTTTTTATACCCAGCTTCTCAAACATACGATATCGATAACCATTGATTGTTTTAGAGCTTAGGAATAAACGGTCTGCGATATCTTGTACAGTCATGCCACTCGTGATCATCAGCATCACTTGCATTTCACGCTCTGACAGTAGGTCAAAAGGAGAATCTTGTACAGCTTCTAAGCTATTAATTGCCATTTTCTGCGCAATTTCAGCACTTAAATACTTCTCTCCCTTAGCCACTTTACGGATAGCTGCAGCCATTTCTTCGGCACCCGACTCTTTTGTTAGATAACCCATAGCACCTAGTTGTAAAACTCTTGTAGGCAATGGTTCGGTACACATAGCTGTGACAGCGATGACTTTGACTTGCGGATTTGATTTTTTAAGTCGTCTAGTGACTTCCCAACCATCGATACCCGGCATTTTCATATCAAGTAGCACGACATCCGGCTTATGGGATTTAACCAAAGCCAAAGCCTGCTCACCGCTCTCCGCATCAGCAAACACTTCCATATCAGAAAGGTCATCTAATAATCGTCGAATACCCATTCGCACTAGGGCGTGGTCATCAACAATTAGCACTTTTATCAAGCCTTGCTCCTTGACTCATTCATGTCAATGAACAGAAAACATGCAAGGATATTAGCAAGACTGACTTAGCATTACAATTAGATCTCATTTTAGCCGAAACCTTTATCATCTTTTTGCTAAAATATTGCCTTATGAGCACAAAATTAGAAACTGTTGATCAGGGAAATTTACCTCCCAACAGCCTTAAAACTAGCAAGCTAAAATATGAATATTGGGATTATTCGGATCAACCGGGAATAAAGCTGGGTATTCACCTAGTTCCCGAGCGCGATCGATAAAGTGACTAATATCCGCTTCAACAAAATCATAAAGTTCTTGGTAATCATTAATGACAAAATACACGGCCTGCAACATATCAATGCGATAAGGCATACGAAAAGCAACAACTGGATCAAAGAGCACCCGCATGGATTTATCACTTTCAACGCTATAAGCCGTCTCACTGATCGAGGACAAAATTCCCCCCCCGTAAGCTCGCAAACCTTGGGGAGTTTTAATCAACCCAAACTCCACGGTAAACCAGAAAAGTCTCTGCAATAACTCCCATTTCTCTTCGGGTAGACTTAAAACCCTACGCGCATAATTACAAACAAAATCCGCATACACGGGATTGGTCAACATGGGGCAATGCCCAAAGATTTCATGAAAAATATCAGGCTCTTTCACATAATCGATCTCTTCTTCACAACGAATAAAGGTTGCGGCAGGAAATCGTCGATCCGCTAATAATTCAAAAAAAGCACGTGCGGAAATCAATGCTTCCACCGGTTCAACTCGCCATCCAGTTAAAGAATTGAGACGACGGCTCAGATCCGGTAGTTGTGGAATATGATCAGAAGATAAATTAAGGCTATCTAAACCCTGCAAAAACTCATCACAGGCTCTTCCAGGTATTACCTTCATCTGACGCTCATAAAGTATTTGCCAGATGCGATGCTCTTCATTTGAATATTCCACCAAACCTTGTGCATTAGGTCGGTGAGCAACGTAACGACTGACAAATTCCATAATAGCTCCTAAAACTGACAAATATGATCTAATTGTTTAAATTATAGCGCTTTGCTTTATTGTGCAATACCATTGCGCATCTTTGACCGGTGTTTTATATAAAGGAGATGTTGAGCTAAGTCCTACCCTCTCTCCCCTTATCAAGACTCAACCAAAATCTTACATAGCTTATCTTCCAAGGCCTTATATTTCGCACCTGATCCGATAAAACCATTAATCATAATCGAAAATATCAAAGTCTGCTTTTTGTCAGTTTCCAGATAACCCGACAAAGCAGTCACCGCGGTTTCTGAACCGGTTTTAGCATGTATTTTTCCTAACGTCGCCACCCCTTTCAATCGATCTTTAAGAGTTCCATCGACGCCTGAAACAGCGAGAGAAGCGATAAAATCAGTTGCTGCTGTAGAAGAGTAAATTTTTTGCAATAAATTGACTACCTGCTGCGGCGTCAAAAAATTATAACGGGAGGCACCCGCCCCATCGATTAGCATAGTTTTAGGAAATTTAACCTGTAGCGACTGGGCCAAAATATCACGCACCGCCCGATTTCCATTCTGGAAACTACCTGCTTCATGGGCATAATTAGAACCCATGGTCTTAAATAAGGCTTCTGCAATCGTATTATCCGAGTCTTTTAACATGATTGCTACCAGCTTTTTTAAAGGAGGCGAATCTTGACTAGCAAAGGGTTTAGTTGTCATTTCAAATTTTTTAAATTCGATCTCTCCCGAGGTAGCAATTTGGTTTTTATCGAATAAATATTTTAATAAAATTTGCACATTAGCACGCGGATTATTAATTGCCATTTCAACAGGATAAGGAGTGGCAGAAGTCTTAAGACAGCCGTTGATCACATAGCTTGTCTCATCATTTCGTTTGACTTTGATGGCACAATTTTTAACCGAAGCCGGTTCTGTTACTGCTTGATTGACAAATTGCATCGGCTGAGGATAGTTCGGCAACTCAAGTTTTACAGGCTGCCCTGCCTCTGAAGCCGGTACTAAAGTCGCAGTGACACAATTATGATTAATAATCAATGCACTAATGGGTGAACCCCAGCAATAATCCTGATCATCCCAAGCAGTTCCGGGACTCATTTTCATTTCATCAAAAGCCGTATCGTCAATAATTATTTTACCTTTGATGCGTCGAAGTCCTATTTCTGCTAATGAATTGATAAGTTGTTCAAATTGTAGGGTTGTTAAACTTGGATCCCCGGAAAATTGCAGATAAAGGTTGTCTTTTAAAATGCCTTTATGAATTTTGGTATAGTCTAAAAATAACTGCGTGTGATATCTAAACTCAGGACCTAGGGCTTGCAATGCGGCATAGGCGGTGAATAATTTCTGGGTACTAGCCGGCGTAAAATAGCGATCGACATCTTTTTTATAAAGGATCTCACCCGTTTTTGCGTCTTGCACAAAAATGCCAATGTTTATGTTTTCACCAAAGTCTTTTAAAGCCGTTTGTATTTTTTCAGCAAGCTGCCCAGACTCGGCAGCTGCGGTTGCAAAACTCATCGTTGAGAAAAAAGAGGCAAAAAACGCTAAGGCTAAAAAATACTTTTTCATAGTTATTTATTCCAATTTTGGTTGAATCAATGAGAGCCTATTAACCACTGCCATTATTAATGGTGTTGCTCTTTATCTCTACTTCCCGCGGCTTGTCCACGGGATATCGACAAAGGAGTTTTCATTAACCCTACCCTTGGTTTCGCCGAATTTGGGAAATAGGTATAAAGGTTTCCGTGCCTTTTTCCAAGCGCCGCTGACTCCCTTTCCAAGCATGTCCGTACACTACTTCATAGGTCAGTGGATATTTACCTTCTGCTGTACATAAAACCTGGTACGCCGACTCAAAAGCTTGCCACGAAGTCTTACCAGTCAAACCTTCATTGCGCGATTGATTAATGTTACGCACGCCTTGTGCTTTTAAATTCTGCAATAAATGATTGAGACTAGGATAGTGTACTGTCAATAACTCCATATCGACAACTGGATCAAGAAAATGCTCCATTAATAAACAATCACCAATGTCATGCATATCGATAAACTCATTGGTGTGCGCGTATTGATCTGCTTGTAACCATGCCTGCTTTAATTCTTTGAAGGTATCAGGGCCCAGTGTCGAAAACATTAAACAACTGTTCACGTTCATGACGCGATTTAATTCCTGAATGACCGCTGACAGCGGCTGCGCCCAATGAACTACTTGATTGGCAAAGACTAAATCAAATAAGCCATCAACAAAGGGCAGCGCGACCATATCCGCATTAATTAAAGGCCATTTGCGTCGCCATCCTTGTTTTTTCTGTGCTTGTTGCAACATCGCATAAGATAAATCCAAGCCAATAATCTCTGCTTGCGGATAAAGTTTTTTTAGCATCTTGCTAAAAAGACCCGTGCCACAGCCTAAATCAAGCACATAACGCGGATTAATTTTTAAATAATGTAGGCGTTCGAATAACCGCTCACCAATTTCATTTTGCACTTTTGCAGCTTGTTCATATTCTGTAGCATGCTTACTAAAAGCATTGCAAATTTCAGTTCTAAGATTCATCATGGATTAAAATTATTATGGAAATCCAACGTCGTGCGTCAGAAAATCGCCAGTATAACACAGATGCTGCGTTTGCCTTCGGTCTGTGTGCTTTGTTCCCAATATCATCGTCAGCCCTTTGCAGTTTGCGATAGCTGTATCCCTTTATTTCAACAAATTGGTCCGGCTTGTCGTTATTGCGCTCTTCCGCTACCCGATGAAACTTTTTTAAGCTGTGGAGTTTGTCTCAAAAAAAAACCGGCTATCGATAACACCATAACAGCTTATTTATTCGAAGAACCCTTGCGGACCCTAGTACATGAGTTTAAATATCATGAAGCACTTTATTTAGTGAGCTTTTTAGCACGGTTGATGTTGAACGCTTTACCTAATGGCGCCCTAGAAACACAATGTCTTGTTCCCGTTCCTTTGCATCCTAAGCGATTAAGGCAAAGGGGCTTTAATCAAGCAGCCGAACTTTGCAAATTTTTAGCGCGAAAATTAGATCTACCCTACGAATTGAATCTTTGTAAAAAGATTACTCATACAGCAGCGCAAGCCAGCTTAAATAAAAAGCAAAGAAAACAAAATCTACAACATGCTTTTCAAAGCCAATTGACCTCTTATCAACATATTACTTTAGTAGATGATCTGGTAACCACGGGAAGCACCGCCAATGAATTAGCGCTAGTTTTTAAGAAACAAGGCGTCGCTCAAGTTGATCTTTGGTGTTGTGCAAGAGCGGTTTAGTGCAAATAGCGCTGTAGATCATTCATCAACAGTTGCACTAACAAGACTGCAAAGATGATAAAGGCCAAGCGATGCAATAATACTTCAAGCGCAATGGGCACAGGCTTTCCACGCAATTTTTCTAGAAGGGTATAGATAATTGAGCCGCCATCCAATCCCGGGATTGGAAATAAATTAACGAAGCCCACTGCCAAACTTAAACTCGCAATAAAAGACAGAAAAACGGCAATGCCTTGAAAAAACGAACTAACCGAAGCAGCAAATAATCCCAGTGGACCCAATAAAACAGCAAAAGGAAGCACTCCTGTGATTAATTGTTTAAGCATGACCACAAAGAAAGTCAGTAAGCGGCCTAATTGCTTGATAGCATAGCCGGCGGAGGAACCAAAGGATTTACCCGCAACATGGTGGGTATGCAGCTTGGTAGCAGCAGGTTCAATCCCCAGGGCACTCAATAAAGAAGGCTCCTTTTTTTGATACTTCCATTGACTCAAATCTAAATTAACCTGATGTAAAGTTTCTTCATGATTACTAATCCAAACGGGTACCTTGGGTTTTCCCAACGCCATGATGAGACTCATGCCCACTTCTTGCCAAGAATTTGTTTTCCACCCCGCTACATTAACAATCCGATCATTCGCTTGCAACCCAGCTTCAGAAGCAATACTGGGGATAAATACTTTTTGAATAACTGGCCTTTGCTGTTCAAACCCAATCATAAATAAGAGGGTCAATGCAAACCAAGCGGTGAGCAAATTAGCTAAAGCCCCAGAAATTAAAATGATACAACGCATCCAAACGGGTTTTTTATCAAAACAAAGAGAGTAGTTTTTTTTAGGAACTTTTTCGATTCGTGAATTAAGTAAATGCACATAGCCGCCTAGTGGCCACAAAGCCCAAACCCACTCACGGCCGGATTTATCTTTATGAGTTAACAAAGGCTTGCCAAAACCAATAGCAATTCGCTTGATTTTTACACCGAACAATTTCGCTGCTAATGCATGACCTGCTTCATGGATACCAACTACTACAACTAAAGTGATAACCATGGCAAGTAACGCCAAGATCATGGACTCCCCCCTGGTCTACTTGCTTCTTTATGTTAAATCGTCTTTATTTAACCGTATTATCAACAACGAGTTGCAATAACGGCTGCCCTTTTCGCCCTTTTAACTCATGTCCTTTTCGGTAAACTTCAAATATTCGATAAGCCTGGCAGGTTTCGCTATCCACAAGCTCTACATCATCACCTTGATCATCGACTAAAGTAACCGTTAAATGCATTTCACGAAAATTTCCAATTTTATACCGCTCTTTAAACAAGCGCAGCACGCTCAATAAACTTTCCGCGGCCTCTTCACTATTGTGGTTACCTTGAAAAATGATATCCATTGCCACCCCTTATCAGGACGATACCTGTTCAAAAAGTGCTTACTAATGTTAGCGGCGCTAACCAAAAGTACTTGAGAAACCCATGTACAAATTTTAGCAAAAAAATGTTTTTTTAGAGCAACAGCGAATATTTCCTGGGTTTCTATTTTTTGAAATAAGCATTAGGGGAAAGTAAGTTAAATGGTCAATTTGCTCAAATACTGGTAGATGAAAATCTAACGACTCGTGAAATTACAAGAATTAAAAAAATCAGTCAATACAGAAAAAAGACATTTCAAGCTTATACAACCCACTCTTTTTGATTGAGGCTACAAATTTTTCCCCTAATGGTTTACAATCCCAGGATTATTCTGTGGGTCTTAAACTTCCTATGGTCTTTGTCGCTTGTGGACTAAATCATAAAACTGCTCCTTTGTCTGTGCGTGAAAAAATCGCACTGCCCCTGGCTATGCATGATAGCCTGCTTAATAATCTGGTTAATCTTAATGCTGTCAATGAAGCGGCTATTTTATCGACTTGTAATCGGACTGAAATTTACTGTGAAACCAATGAGCCGGAGAGCATCGCGTCGTGGCTGGCCCATCAGCATCAACTGTCAGCTGAATCTCTATCTCCTTACCTTTATATGCATCATGGCCCTGAGGGCATTCGCCACACTTTGCGTGTAGCAAGTGGTTTAGATTCTATGATGCTAGGTGAACCACAAATTCTGGGGCAAATGAAACAGGCTTACCAATATGCTTGCCAACTCGGAACAGTTAAAACTAATTTACGCCAAGTTTTTCAATACATTTTTAGCGCAAGCAAGCGCATCAGAAATCGCAGTGGTATCGGCAGTAACCCTGTCTCCATTGCTTACGCAGCCGTGCAACTTGTCGGTCAATTATTTTCTAATTTTAACGACTTAAACGTTTTTTTAATTGGCTCAGGCGAAACAGCCACTCTCGTCGCTAAATACTTACATAAACAAGGGGTTAGACGTTTTCTCATTGCAAGCCGCACGAGTGAAAATGCCAAACAGCTTGCAGCAGCATTTGATGGCGAGGCACTAACTATTGGCGATATTCCCCAATATCTTGCCCAAGCGGATGTCGTTATTTCAGCAACTGCTTGCCCTCTACCCTTTATTAATAAAAGTTTGGTTGAACACGCTTTGAGTAACCGAGCTAATGCGCCGATGTTTTTTCTCGACTTAGCGGTCCCTCGTGATATTGAGCCCGATGTCGCAGACTTAGAGAACGTTCACCTTTTTAATATTGATGATCTCCAATCCAAGATCGAAAAAGGCATGGACGAGCGCCGCTCTGCTGCCCTTCAAGCTGAACAATTAATCGAATCCGAATTAGACAATTATATTCGCTGGCATCGCTCATTGCGCGCTAAAGATGTCATTTGCGACTATCGTACTCGCATGCAAGATTTAGCACAGCGCGAATTACAGCGAGCCCAAGAAAAACTGCTTGCCGGCTATGGCCATGATAATGTCTTACAAGAATTTTGTGAGCGCTTACTCAATAAGCTGACGCATCTTCCAACCGTTGGCCTTCGCCAAGCAGCGCAGGATGGACGTGAAGAACTCCTCGATTTAGTCCATTATTTATTTAATTCCACCCTAACTCAAACATCTTATGAAGAAATCTCTTGAATCGAAACTCGAACAAATGCTCGAGCGCTTTCAGGAAGTAGGCCGCCTACTCTCGGAAGCATCTATCATTGCTGATCACGACAAATTTAAAAATTTATCAAAAGAATACGCACAACTGGAACCAGTCGCTAATTGTTACAATAGCTATGTGCAAACTCGCGATAACTTAAACTCCCTCCAAGAACTACTCGAAGGCGACGATAAAGAATTAGCTGCCCTGGCAACGGATGAATTGGACGCTGCGAAAGAAAAATTAGCGGTCTTGGATGAGGAATTACAATGGCATCTCATCCCTAAAGATCCAGATGATGAACGCAATATCTATCTTGAAGTAAGAGCCGGAACCGGCGGTGACGAAGCGGCAATTTTTGCCGGTGATTTATTCCGTATGTATAGTCGCTTCGCAGAAACGCAAGGCTGGCAAGTTGAAGTAGTCAGCTCCAGTCATGGGGAACATGGCGGTTATAAGGAAGTCATTGCGAGAATTAGCGGTCATTCCGTATATTCGCAATTAAAATTTGAATCAGGTGCTCACCGCGTACAACGAGTTCCTGAAACGGAATCGCAGGGTCGTGTTCATACTTCCGCCTGTACAGTCGCCATTTTGCCGGAAGTGGAAGAAATTGATGATATTGAAATTAATAACGATGAATTACGCATCGACACCTACCGCTCTTCAGGCGCTGGTGGTCAGCACGTCAATAAAACTGATTCTGCAATAAGAATTACGCATTTGCCAACAGGGCTAGTCGTTGAATGCCAAGATGAGCGTTCTCAACATAAAAATCGCGCGAAAGCCATGTCACTGCTCAGAACTCGTCTATTGGATGCCGAACAAACTAAGCAACGTCAGCAACAGGCTCAAACGCGTAAATCTTTAGTCGGTAGCGGTGATCGTTCCGAACGTATTCGCACTTATAATTTTCCCCAAGGGCGCTTAACCGATCACCGCATCAATTTAACGCTTTATCAATTGAATGAGGTCATCGCTGGGGATTTATCACCTGTAATTGATGCACTGAAACGCGAATATCATGCCGAATTACTTGCTGAGCTCGGACGACATGACTGAGATAAAAACGGCGCTATTACAAGCTACGGCTCAACTTGCCGCTGAAAGTGATAGCGCACGTTTGGATGCAGAAATTCTCCTTGCCCATGTCCTCATGAAATCACGCACCTATCTTTATACTCATCCAGACGAACAGTTAACCAAAGCGCAATGGCAAACCTTTCAGCAATTCCTATCTAAACGAGCTGAAGGGGTACCAATTGCCTATTTAACGGGTACAAGAGAATTCTGGTCCCTACCCTTAAAAGTTTGCGAAGATACTCTTATACCCCGTCCAGAAACCGAATTGCTCGTTGAACTTAGCCTAACCATGCTTAAGGATAAATTTCAAGCTCAAATTCTTGATTTAGGCACTGGAAGTGGAGCTATCGCCTTAGCCTGTGCTTCTGAGCGACCCGATTGGCAAGTGCTTGCCTGTGATTGCAGTCTCGCTGCTTTGCAGATTGCAGAAGAAAATGCGGCTCGGCTTAACCTCACTAATGTTGAGTTCTTCTATTCGAATTGGTTTGAAAAAATCGCTGAAACACAAAAATTTGACGCGATTATTACTAATCCCCCTTATATTGCAGTCGATGATCCCCATCTTGTTAGAGGCGATGTTCGCTTCGAACCAAGTTTAGCTTTAGTCGCTGGTAACAATGGTTTAGCAGCGATAAAATATATCATTCAACAGAGTCTTGCTAGGCTTCATCCGGGCGGGCTATTATTAGTTGAACATGGTTTTGATCAAAAATCTGCTGTACAGTCTATGCTTAATAATTATGGGTATAGCGAACTACAGTGTTGGCAAGACTGGCAAGGTAATGACCGAGTCAGTGGTGGTAAGCGATAAGGGTTGATGGCTGAACCGTTTTTTGATATACCTAGCGGTTTTCTATCGCATGCCATATTGGCTTGTTGGAGAGATACAAGAGCAGGAGGCATGATGCCAGAACAATTAATTGATTCAAACAATGAGAGTAAACAAAACGTGAAAAATGACGCCGTTAGCAGTATGGGAATAGCTCCTTATCAGGAAACTGAAGGCGAAGAGTACATGAACGAAAAGCAACTAGCACATATTGAAAAAATATTGCTTGCTTGGCGCCAATCCCTTATGGAAGAAGTAGACCGAACAGTAACTCATATGAAAGATGAGGCTGCTAATTTTCCCGATCCTTCCGATCGTGCGAGTCAAGAAGAAGAGTTTAGCCTTGAGTTGAGAACTCGTGATCGAGAACGTAAATTAATCAAGAAAATTGAAGATGCGCTTGAGCGCTTGCGTGATCAAGATTTCGGTTATTGTGAAGCCTGCGGTATCGAAATTGGCCTTCGCCGTTTGGAAGCACGCCCAACTGCTACGCTTTGCATCGATTGTAAAACACTTTCTGAGATTAAAGAGCGCCAAAACCAGGGCGGTTAGTAGTTAACTCTCAAATTAACCAGGATGGTCGATCGCTTGACGGCCATCCGACGCCAATAAATTTAATTTATTCTCACCCTGTAGGTCACCCCAAGTCCCGTAATCCCTACCTGAAGCATCCTCTGTTTTTTGGGCATGAATCTGTATTAATTACTCTCTTTATATGATTGTCAGCCCTGCAAAGGAGGGATAGCTCAACTTGGGATGCGGTACAGAGCAAGTTCTATTAACCAACCTTACAGCTAGATCACCATAGCTTGTGGTTTCATTGTCTCGTAATAGGCAGCTAACTCTGCGGGCATCTCTAAAGCATGTTCAGTTATAAATGAGGACAATTCATCTTCATCACCCATCTCGACACTCTCTCTTTTTAGAGCGAGGACGTCCAATATATCTTTTAGCCTACTACCGGAGCCAAAGAATTCATCCCTAATTTTATTGTGTACCAATTCAACGGCCCTAACTCTTATTGAATCAGTGCAACCCTCTGTTGCCGATAAGGTGGTTAGAAATTGAATTTCCAAATCCCTTTCGCTGCGTTGAAATTTCTGTTTTATCCATTTTATCCATCGCCAAAAGGAACTCATCGATTGATAGCCAGCCTGATACTTCTCATTAAGACTAGCCAAGCTGGCTTCTAAATCCTCATTTGGCGACGGCACTCTTAATTCTCTCTCGCTCAGGTATGAAGCACAGGCGTCGAGATCAGCAGAAAACTTATCAATCTTTTTTTGTAGAAATTGGATCGCATCCAACATATGTGAATAATGGGCCCTATCCCACTCTTCATTCTCTTCTTCACTCTCATACACTTCAATCCATTTTTGCTGACATTCCTGCAAGAGCTCAAGATGCCTTAGATAGCATTCAGCAACTTGTTCTAGTTTTTGAAGGAGACAATCATTCATTGAAAGATCTGCACCTGTTACTTGGTCTTTCCTATGTTCAAACTCCAAGTAACTAGATCCATATCTAGAGTTTGCACGAATCTCCGCATGTATCGAATTTATATTAGTCCAAGTAAGCTTTTCATAACTCTTCCAAAGTGCATTTTTTGCTTTATTCATATCCTTATCATCGGATCGGAAATCGCGACGCACACCTAGGCGCCCTTTCGCACGGGGATCTGTTTTGGAATACACAGCGAAGGGTTTAGCCAAATCTTGAAGCTTTTTTGCATTGACTTCAACTGCGCCTTTTAATTTTCGTACCCACTGTTCTTTAGACATATTTCCCCAAATTGCATATAAAATATCATAGAAGCACACGTTATAAACAAATAAAATAAGCAAAGCAATTTCAGGATGCAGTTAGGATAAAGTTCAGTCAAAGAGGTAAAACGAGGGGCTAAGTTAAATAAATGTTGGATCTTGTTGTAGCTCCAAAAATTAACCGTTCGGGCTCTGAGGTATCCCCGCGACATTAAATAGACTGTTTAGTTCATTGATCGTTTTGTTTATGCCGTTCGCTCTGAGGAAGCGCGCAGCGCTGTCTCGAAGTGTCGCAAAAATCCCCCTCCTTCGAGAACCTCAGGACAGGCCTTCGAGAACCTCAGGGCAGGCTTCGAGAACCTGAGGACAGGCCCTTCGAGCACCACAAGCCTTCGAGATGCACGCCATGCGTGCTCCTCAGGCTGAACGGAATAATGAATACAAACTCCCTAAATCATCATTTCGTGGGGATACCTCAGCCCGAACGGAGTCAGGTAAATATGAAAAATATCCTAGCCTGACGGCTATAAGCTACAAAGGGTCGCTCGCTCAGGCCAAGACCCAACATACGACTAGATAGTCAGAGTTTGTCGCGTCACTGTTTCATAATAGGCGGTTAATTGGGGAGGCATCGTTAAATTATGTTCATTAATAAATGAGCAAAACTCTTCTTCCTCACTCATCGCGACACTGTTTTCTTTTTGATCAAATATATCCGCTAAGATCTGTCTTAGCTTACTGCCTGAGCCAAAGATACTAGCTAAACCGAAGGTTTCTTTATCATAAATCTTATTGTGTAGTAAGGCGACGGCACGCATTCTTATTGCATCCGTGCAACCTTCAGTCTGCGATAACTTAGCCAGAAACTCAATCTCCTGCTCTCTTTCACTTTGTTGAAAAAACGGTTTTATCAGTCGCCAAAGAATATTCATCGACTTATAACCGGCAGTATATCGATCCTGAAGATCTGCCAAAATATCCTCTAAACTTTCTTCTGGCAGCGGCTCTTCTAAAAACTTTTCGCTAAAATATTGATAACAGTGATCTAGGTGTTTAAAAAAATCATCGATCTCGTTCTGTAATCCTTGAATAAAATGCTCTAGAAGCCCAGATTGAGCATGAGGATTGATCCCTTCTTCTTCGTCCTGTTTGTCAAACACTTCAACCCATTTACTCAGGCACTCCTGCATAATCTCGAGATGCCTTAAATAACGCTCCGCAGCTAATTCAAGTCTAGCCAAAATATCATCATTACAACGGGTTTCATCCAATGCTAGCAATTTCAGCGCTTTAAATTCATCACGGTAACCTGGTCCTCGGTATGCACCTAGTCCTCTATAAAGCGCGTCGTGGATTTCATCCATTCGCTCCCAATCAGGCGCTTCATAATAAGGATTCCAAATGTCATACCTTGCTGCGTCTATATCACTGAAATCTGCTATGAATGCAAAGAATCCCCCTGCTAATCCTTGTGCGCGTGCGCGAGAGTTTATTCTTCCATGAATGACGAAAAGTTTAGATAATTCTTTGAGTTTATTCTCATTGGCCTTAGCTAGGACTTTTAAATCCTTAACCCAAAACTTCTTTGCCTCAGCTAACTCTTCTATCGAGTATTTGCTTCGCATTATAATTCCTCAAATTGTTTATAAAATGAAAAAATAGGTTTATTGTAAACAAAGCAAATGAGATAAATCAATTTCTTAGCAACGATACACTTAAATTCAGCTCTAGTCTCTTGGATAGATCCACCATTTTAGGCCAAAACCGCCTCCGCCTTAGCCGCATAACGCTCTACAGCGCCTTTATTAGCCTCGAGCACAGAAGTCGCATTAGCGATCAAGCTTCTTTTACGACTTTCATCGCGATGTAACGCAACAATACGATCAATCAAATCATCCGCATTATCTGCAAGTTCAATCGCCTGTGCTTCCTGTAAATCGCGACAGATTGTTTTAAAATTATGAACTTGTGGCCCACAAAAAACTGGAACACGCATGGCAATAGGCTCTAAAACGTTATGCCCCCCTACCGGCACCAAACTTCCGCCAACAAAAGCGTAATCACTGATTTGATAAAAACCGAGCAATTCGCCTAAGGAATCTAAAACTACCACTTCATTCTGAGGGTTCAAGGTTTCGATTTTAGAGCGAAGGCCGGTATTAAAACCTTCATCCACACATAATTGATATACTTTTTGAAAACGCTCGGGATGGCGAGGAGCAATTAATAAAATCATATTGGCTAATCCCGCCTGCAACCTTTTTAAACGAGATAGCAGTTGCTGCTCTTCATCATCATGAGTGCTAGCAACCATAACAACCGTGCGCCCACTACCCCAGCAATTTTTTAATTGGGAAAAGATTTCTGAATTAATATTTTGTGTTTGTAAATCAAACTTCATATTTCCCAATACAGTGACTCGTCCTACATCAGCACCGAGGGATTTAAAGCGCTTGGCATCATCCTCGCTTTGAGTAAAGATGGCCTTAAATTGATTTAGTACCGGTTTGAATAAAAATTCAACTTTTTTATAGCCCTGACAGGAGCGATCGGACAACCGGGCGTTAATGAGAAAAAGCGGCACTTTTGCTTTTGTTGCATAATGAATCAAATTCGGCCAAAGCTCTGTTTCCACAAATAGTCCTAAACGCGGTTTGGTTTTCTTAAAAAAGCGGCTCACAACCAGGGGTAAATCATAGGGAACATAGCGATGACTTACTTTATCGCCGAAACGGACTTTCACGCGCTCTGCCCCAGTAGGCGTCATCGTAGTAATTAAAATTCGCCATTTCTTATCGAGGAGCGTATCAATCAAAGGGGTTACTGCAATTACTTCTCCCAAAGAAACAGCATGCACCCAAATATCAACTTCCGATGTAGGTCGTTTATCAAGGGAAAACCGTTCAGAGATGCGTTGCCGATAACTGGGCAAGCGACGCCCTTTCCACCAAAGACGAAAGATTAAATACGGAGTCAATAAGTACATTAGGAAAGAATAAATCCGACGCATAAGATTCTCTGATGAAAAACGATAATTATATACCCATTCTAACTGAAGATACTTTTTTTTTGCATTAACTAATATTTTTGAACCAGGGGAAAAATCAAAAAATACGCATATTAATTAAAAATTAATCTCAATAGCAGTGTCGTCCACGCTATTTTAAAGCTAAAATTAGAAATAACTGAAATTGGAATACGAGCTAATGAATTTTCGCCAATTTTTTATCAGCACTCAATGGTGGGGAAAACTGATTGGCGCCTTCCTAGGGTATCTAGTAGGAGGCTCCGCAGGCGCTCTCTTTGGTCTTTTGATTGGTAATTTTTTCGATCGTGCGCTTGTTGAATACTACAATCGGCCTGATTGGTATTATTATTCAGAAAAACGAGATGCTGTACAGAAAGTATTTTTCGAAGCCACCTTTTCGATTATGGGCCATCTTGCTAAAGCAGATGGACGAGTATCAGAACAAGAAATCCAAATGGCTAAAAACTTAATGGATGAGATGCGGTTAAATCGCGAGCAACGAACAGCAGCGCAGCAGTTTTTTAATGAGGGGAAAAAAATAACCTTCGATAAGATAGAAATACTTAATTCTTTAGAAAACGCCTGCCGTGATAACCCTGATTTATTGAAATTATTTATGGATATTCAATACCGTGCAGCGCTAACCGATGGCTTATCTGAAAGAAAAATCCAAGCACTTGATGTAATATTCCAACGTTTAGGCTTTGCCCCCCTACGCAGTCAATATCGCTTTTATGAAGATTTTGGTTTTCAAAATACTCGCAACTCCTCCCAATCGGGCAATCAACGCTCTTATACCTATAATCGCAGTCGTGGATATCAAGCTCCCCCCCAGCAAAATGGTTTAGCACATGCTTATGCCATACTGGAATTAAATCAAAATGCCAATAAACAAGAAGTGAAGCGAGCTTATCGACGCTTAATAAGTCGTAATCACCCGGATAAATTGATAGCCCAAGGTTTACCTGAAGAAATGATCAAAATTGCTAATGATAAAACACAAAAAATAACCAAAGCTTACGAACAAATTTGTACAAGTAAAGGTTGGTAATTTTTAAAAAGTTAGCAAAATATCTTATTGTTTCATTCTCAAAAGCGCCGAGTTGGAAAGCCTTTCATTGGCGTGACCGGCGGCTTCGCACGTTCAGTAGGACGTAAATGCTTCATCCATCCATGCAAATAAGCCACTAGCATTCGTCGATCATACAAATAATCATGAGTTGCTCCAGGAATTTGCATGACTTTGTATTGTGGATTCTGATTAGTCTTACGGCGTGCTGCAACCTGAGCTAAAACGGGTGCATAATCAAATTGACCGATGATATCCAGCACGGGAAAGGCTATTTTTTTCAGCATCTCTGGCTCGTCTTTTCCCATAGGCTCACTAAAAGCCGAGAGCAAAATCAATCCATTGACTTGTTTGGCTTGTAATTTGGAGAAATACCCTAATAAGACTTGTAATTGGGAACCATAATAAAGCAGCACTATCCGCTTATTTGTTTTTTGACGTAAATTCGACAGAGCATCAGGTAATTGTCCAATCCAGGCCATTCTATCTTTTTGTTGCGCATCCAGGATAGCAACAGACCAGCCCAATTTCGCAAATCGTTGCGCTAAATTAGTCGATATAGAAAAACCCTCCCCAAAAGGCTCTTCCTTTACAATCAGAATTCCGCCATATTGTTTTTTAGTTTGCGCCGGCCAAAAAGGCAAGCTTAATTTTTGCCCATTGGCTTGAATGTCAAGATTGTCAGCCTTACTCTCAGAAATTGTCAAAATGACCAATAAACAAATTCCGATAAATAGTCGCATTGTTAATTCGTCTTAGTGAGGAATAGATTAATAAAGCAAAATCTCTGCCTGATCTGTTAGATATTTCCGCTTGTGTTGCGATGAAGGAAATCTATTATTAAAAACTGTGTGCTGATGTAGGAGATTTTCCATCTATTATTGAGCACCGTTTGGGCTCTGAGATATCCCCAGAAAATTAAATAGACTTTTTAGTTCATGGATCGTTTTGCTTATCCCGTTCGCACTGAGAAAGCGCGCAGCGCTGTCTCGAAGTGTCGCAGAAGCCCCCCTTCGAGAGCCTCAGGGCAGGCCCTTCAAGAGCCAAGCCTTCGAGACGCACGCCCTGCGTGCTCCTCAGGCTGAACGGGATACAATGAATACAAATTGCTTAGGTACTCATTTCGTGGGGATACCCCAGAGCCCGAAAGGGTTATATTACTGAGCAAACTCAACACCTTCCGCATCCAAATTGGCTCTAGCATATTCAGCTAATAATTTATGGGCAGGAGCTGTAGGATGAACGGGGTCGAAAAAGAAATAGCCTTCGCAAATATCGTCTGAAGCATTGCGTTTAACTTGGGCTGCAATCCGAATAATGGAATTTCCTGTGGATTTATCAATCTTTGCGGCATAGCAAGTGTCATTGATATTAGCAAATCCATAACTCTCAGGAGAATTCAGCAATTTACTCATCTCGCTTTCGACATCTAAATAGATCCATTGCACTTCTGGATCTGTTTCTTTGAGCTGATTCACAGACTTACGTAAGAGCGAATTGTGTCGTTTACTAAAAAACGAGAGCGCTTTTTTCTCTTGAAACTCACTGGCAATCGGCGTTCTTCCTAAATCAGGTATATTGACAACCATGATATGTCTAGCCCCAGCCTTAGCTAAGCGCTTTATTCCTGTCATGATTCCATTATTGACATCGACTAGGGTATCTTCTGCACTTTCTGGAACGCCTAAGTAATTATTCGCTCCAATCCAGACGATATATAAATTATTTTCATCTGCTTTACCTTGGTGTGCGTTCAAATAGATATCGAGTTCCCGTTTTAAGGTCATTAGTACATCGCTTTCTTCATCGGAGATCCCTGCTCCACCAAAAGCATAATCAAACAAATGCTTTTCAGGATTCGTGGGAAAATAAGATTCAGTTAGACGCTCAACCCAAATAGGGCCATTGGAGAAGCGCCCTGCAAAATAGGGTGGGGATTGAGGTATTTTACGACCCATATATTCATAAAGATTGCCATTGTCAGATAAGCTATCACCAAAAATAACTATATTATTTAAAGGATTAGCCATAACAAGACCGGAAAACAAAAACGCAAATAAAGTAAATAGGACTCTCATCTGCAACCTTATCAATTAAATTCATTAACACAACGAACGGATTATAATATACAACATCCAAATCACTAGGCAATCAATTTTTTTTACACTATGAATATCTGAGCTGCTTTATTAGCGTAGATTCAACTCTTTTCGCTTAAATCCTCCTATAATTTAACCAAATATACCTCTTATTGAGATGAATCAATGCAAATTTCTCGAACTCTTTTAGCTAAAGCTGTCGAGGCAAACATTATCACTGAGCAACAGGCAAATGCCTTATTTGACTTTATTGAACAACAAACCGAACAAGGTCCCAATTTTACAATGACTAATGTGCTCTATTATTTGGGGGGATTAATTGCCATTGGCGCAATGACCTTGTTTATGAATCTTGGTTGGGAAATCTTTGGTGGATGGGGAATTTTTTTTCTCACCTTACTCTACGCGGTCATTGGTTTGTATTTATCCTCATTGTTTAAGAAAAAAAATCTTGTTATCCCGGCAGGAATATGTGCAACCTTTGTCATTGCTTTGACCCCTTTAGCGATTTATGGATTACAACGAGGCATGGGTTGGTGGCCGGATGAGACAACTTATCGCGATTACCATACTTTTATTAAATGGCATTGGATTTTTATGGAATTGGGTACCTTGATTGTGGGATTGATTTTGGCGTGGAGCTATCGTTACCCCTTTATGGTTATGCCAATTGCCGCGACGCTGTGGTATATGTCGATGGATTTAACTTCCATGCTCACTGGTGGTGATGCGAGTTATGATCTCAGCACCAAGGTGTCCATGTACTTTGGTTTATTAACTATTCTAATTGCCTTCTGGACTGATATAAAATCACGACATTCTGCGGACTATGCTTTTTGGCTCTATCTTTTTGGTGTAATGGCCTTTTGGGGTGGTCTAACTTGTCAACATTCGGATAGTGAATTATCGAAATTCTTCTATATGTGCCTGAATCTACTCATGATTGTTATAGGCGTTATTCTCGTTAGAAAAGTTTTTGTCATTTTTGGTGCCTTAGGTTGCAGTATTTATCTGGTACATCTTGCTTCAGAAATTTTCAAAGACAGCCTACTTTTCCCTTTTGTCCTCTCTTTGATTGGTTTAATCATTATTTATCTTGGTACTCTATGGCAAAAGCACGAGGCGTTAATCACACAAAAAGTCCAATCCATTCTTCCGAAAGCAGTACGAGAACTGTTACAGGCACGGCATTGAGTTTAAACTCAACATGAAAAAAAGCTTTTCTGATTCCAAAAACTACTGTATAGTTTTTTTATAAACACTTTTTTTACTTAACAATGCTACTATATCGCATCACCAATCTTACTATTATTTCTCGTCATATTATCGGCTGATAGCCGATCCCATACTCTCATATTCAAAATTTATCTCCAAAAACTCTTTTAAACACCAAGCGATAAGGTGACTTATGACCTACCAGAAAAAAAATTACCTACCCTATTCCATGTGGCTTTTACCACTACTTTTTTTTGCTTACCAATTTATCTTGCGCTTATGGCCAGGTTTGATGATGCAGCAAATTATGGGGCAATTTTCTATTGATGCCAGTCATTTTGGTTTTCTTGCTGCACTTTATTACTATGGTTATTCTGGTATGCAAATTCCGGCTGCTATTCTGCTTGAACGTTTTAGTACTCGCTCCGTAATTTGTTTCTTTGCCCTACTTTGTGGTCTGGCCACTTTAACCTTCACCTACACCAATAATTGGTATCTGGCCTGTCTAAGCCGTCTATTGGTGGGTGCTGGATCAGCCATTGGTTTTCTTGGCGTCTCTAAAGTTGTATCGGAATGGTTCCCTAAAAGCCGCTATGCCAGAATGGTTGGTCTCTCTTTTTCTTTTGGGCTTCTTGGTGCAATTTATGGTGGCAAACCCATTAGTTTACTCGTTGCAAATTATAGTTGGCAAACGGTGGCTTCGTGTTTGGCTGTGGCTGCCCTTTTACTTGGTTTTACCGTTTATTTTTTCTTGTCAACTCCTGCACAAGGCATTGATTCCGACGCTGAAAATCAATTCAAACTTGGCTATTTTAAAACGCTCCTTTCCTCGCCGCTTATATGGCTTTTAGCGATCGCTAATTTTCTGATGGTAGGGTCTTTAGAAGGGTTTGCAGACGTTTGGGGAGTTTCCTATTTGATGACTGCCTTTCATTTACCTAAAGGAGATGCAGCACAATTAGTCTCGTTTATTTTTATCGGTATGTTGTTTGGCGGTCCCTTGCTGGCCTTTTTTAGCAATCGATTTGGTAATTATTTTACCATCAGCTCGGCGGGTATGCTGATGGCGATTGCCTTCTTATTATTGCTATCCACTTCAGAATATAACTGGTTTTGGTTAGCGGGCTTATTCTTTGTCATTGGTGTCATGTGCTGTTACCAAGTGATTGTTTTTGCTGCCGGCGCCGACTTAGTCAGCCGCAAGTTATTGGGAGTTACGGTTGCTTTTCTTAACTGCATTAATATGCTGGGCGGCTCGTTTTTTCACACGCTTATTGGGCAGCTTATGGACTCCAGCTGGGCTGGCGAAATGAGCAAAGACGGATTAAAGTTATATACTCTAAATTCTTATTATTCATCCTTAAATATGATTCCCTATTGCGCAATACTTGGCGCTTGCCTCTGTGGACTTCTTGGTTATTTATTACGTAGCCAGCGAGGGGTAGAGCAAAAATTAAGCGAAGCGGAGCTTTGAAAGCTGGCCTGGTGAGCAAAGCCAGCTTTGCTGCCTAATTAAATGCAAGAAGAGAGGTACGCCCGCTTCGTAGCGGGCTTTTATTGTGATCTTGAAATCAGGGTAATTCTTCAAAATTTAACCTGAAGTTTTCAAAGCATCGAAAAATTAATTTTTTTCTTGCGCAACGCCTAAAGACGTTAATTTTAATTGCCTACCACAAACCCATGCCTTATTTAAATCTTGAAAAACTTCTTTAGACATGCCTTTAGGTAAACGAACTGTTGAATGATCATCATGAATTTTCAGTCCAGTAATAAAACGGCTTTGCAATCCTGCTTCATTAGCGATTGCACCAACAATATTACCTGGTTTTACTCCATGAACCCGACCTACTTCAAGACGGAATAATTCTTGTGGGTGATCATCACGAAAATTCTTTCTATCGCCTTTTCCACGCTCACTCATTCCCCGACTTGAGCCACGGCCAGATTTAAAGTCGCCATCCCTAACTCGCGCTTCTTTAGCAGCACGGGGAGCTTTTGGAAATTCTTGTTGCCAAGGTTTATCTTGATTGAGCATGAGCGCCAATGCTGCTGCCACATCCACTGGCGATGCTTCGTTATTTTTAAGGAATTCTTCAATAATTCGCTGATAAGCAGGAAGGTTCTCATGTTGCAAGCGAGAAGTGATATTCGCCATAAAGCGCTGCTGTCGCGCGATTTGAATCAGGTGATCATTTGGCACAGTAATTTTTTCAATGCGCTGACGAGTATGACGTTCAATAGTATTTAAAATACGTGACTCTTTAGGGGTAACAAATAAAACCGTCACTCCACTGCGTCCCGCTCTTCCTGTACGTCCTATGCGATGCACATAAGTTTCACAATCATGAGGAACATCATAGTTGATAACATGGGTAACGCGTTCAACATCTAAACCACGAGCAGCCACATCAGTTGCAACGAGAACATCAATTACACCCTGTCTAAATTGTGCAATAATTCGCTCACGCAACGCTTGAGTGATGTCTCCATGGATTGCCATAGCGCGATAACCTTGTTGTTGTAACAACTCAGCAACTTCTTCGGTACTGCTTTTAGTACGCACAAAAACGATGACGCCTTGATAATCTTCAACAGCCAAAATGCGTAGCAAGGCATCTGGTTTCTGAGCGACAGAAGCAAAGACAAAACGTTGTTCGATGCTTTTTACAGTTGCGGTTTCTGCGCGAATCTCTACGGAAACAGGGTCATTCAAATAGTTATTGGCGATTTTACGAATCTGATAGGGCATCGTTGCTGAAAATAAGGCCATTTGCTTTGCAGAAGGTAATTTAGCGAGAATGGTTTCAACGTCTTCAATAAAGCCCATACGCAACATTTCATCTGCTTCATCAAGAATGAAGGTAGAAAGTTGACCAAGCTGCAAGGTTCCTCGATCAATATGATCTAAAATCCGGCCAGGTGTACCTACTACCACTTGCGCCCCATCCCGTAATTGCTTTAATTGACGGCGGTAATCTTGACCACCGCAAAGAACAGAAACAGTAATATTTTGACGGGCACTCAATAATTCAAATTGCTCAGCAACTTGAATGGCCAGTTCACGAGTTGGCGCTAAAATTAAGGCTTGCGTCGCTTGCGAATTGTGGGACAAACGTTCAAGAATAGGCAATGCGAAAGCAGCCGTTTTACCCGTACCTGTTTGCGCCTGAGCAATTAAGTCACGGCCTTGAAGTAATAAAGGGATAGTTTGTGCCTGAATAGGTGAAGGTGTTATAAACTTCATATCCTCAAGTGCTTTTAATAAATTACTAGATAAATTGAGGTCCGCGAAGTTTAGAGATTGTGGTGTCATATGAAGTTCCAAAAATAAAGCAATAATCAAAAAATGGGTTTAGTAATGTAAAATTTGCTCAGTATAATAACAAAATAAGCAAGATTATGCACGAAATTTTATTCTTTACTCTTCTGAATGAACTGAGCAAAAAAAGAAAAACTGCAAATTGCTCAACCAATTCGGCAGCGAAAAATAACTTCCTCAGCCTTTAATTTCTCGTGGCTGCGATAAAGTTATTTCATCTCTCTGCTTTTTGGCAAGATACATGGCTCGATCGGCTAACATCATTAATTCCTCGAGTGATTGACTATCATCGGGATAAGTTGCCAATCCTATGCTAATCGAGCTGTAAAAGTCTTTATTTTTAAACTTAAAGACTTTTTTGAAGGCATGTTTAATTCGTTTAGTAATGACTTCAGAAATTTTTTCGCCCTGGGAGTGTACTACAATTGCAGCGAATTCGTCTCCACCTAAACGCGCAATAAAATCAACCTCTCGAAAACAGCTTCTTAGCCGTTTTGCCGTCTCTACAAGTAAATAATCACCGACCTCATGGCCCCAATGATCATTGATATACTTGAGATTATCAAGATCCATGAAAAAAATAGTGACACAGTGTTGCGGAGGTAGTGAAGCAATACTCGTTTCTAAATTAAATTTAAAATATTGTCGATTAGGTAAATTAGTGAGTTCATCAAAACAGGCTAAGTAATGATACTTGTCTTTTTCAAGGCGTAAAGAGTAATTTTTGTTGTTTAATAACTGCTCATATCGCTTACTTTCTCGCATTAAACTATCCAAGGTGGTAACAATGATCACAAAAGCAAATAAATGGTTTAGCCAATCGACAATAGACAAATGAGTCTCGGAAAGAGAATAGTGAGGGGGAATTGAAACGATCCTGCATCCAATAATAACAAGAAGAATTAAGATTGAATAAATGTATAAACCAGAGCGCCCCAGAAGCGACACACTAAGTATAGGAATAATATAAAACCAGACCGAAAAAGTTGGCCCTATTCCTCGCACGAGATAATTGGCGAGCAAAACCGTTAAAAAGATAATTAAAGTGACCACATGCCCGCAAAAGACTGTGTTTTTAGTGCGGATTAGAAGATACCCATTCCACAAACCTAAGAAACTTGCCGTAGAGATCATTGCGACTAGATACCAAAGCTTTAAATAAGTATAAAGAGAAAGGACCAAGGCGCAGATAATTAAGAACTCCACAGTTATATACTGAATTAGATAATATTGACGACGATGAGCGTCTACTAAGTCAGAATTGCTCTTGTACTTGTGGTTTTTTCCTTGCATAAAGTCCTTCACTCTATTGCGTCGGCGATTTAAGGGGTTTGCTCTATAATTATGAACCATAAATCAGGAAAATAACGCACAGCTAGGTTATCGGTACTCAATTTAGCAAGGATGGTCAAATTTTTGTTTCACTAAGCGCTTACTATCTGTTTTGTAATTAAGTGAAAATCTGAATCGAGAAAATTATGAATTATGAACATCAATTAGAAAAAGTCATCCGCTTTATCGGGAAACATCTTGATGAAAAACTGACTCTAAGCCAATTGAGCGATCTCGCATGCTTTTCAAAATATCATTTTCATCGCTTATTTACAGTCCATACAGGCTTATCTTTACAGCAATATATTCGCTGGCTGCGGTTAAAACGAGCGGCTCATCAATTATTGATTAATCAAGATAAAACCATTATTGAAATTGCAATCAATGCGGGTTTTGAATCTCATGAAGCCTTCGCGCGTGCATTCAAACAGAGTTGCGGTATGAGTCCTAAAGCATTTCGCTTGCATTCAAACTGGCAGCTCTGGGAAAAACAACCCTATTGTTTGCCAAAACAAGGTGAAATAATAATGCAGGTCATAATTAAAAACATGAACGCTAAACGTCTGGCAGCCATAGAACATCGCGGCTCTCCTGAACTGTTACAAGCGAGTGTTAACAAGTTGATTAATTGGGCAAAATCTCAAGCCATGAATCTAAAACCCAAAGCTGGAGAGGCGTTTGGCTTTGCTTACGATGATCCAAAAACAACGGAGCCCGCCGATTTTCGCTTCGATTTAGCGATCACCGTGCCAGAACAATTAAAACTCGAAGGGGAGGTCATTGAAAAACGCCTGCCCGCTGGCCGTTATGCAGTAGCAATACATAGAGGTTCGCGCGATTTAATTGGTGATACCGTCTATGGTTTGTATCGGGACTGGCTTCCTAAATCGGGGGAGGAATTGGGCGATTTACCCTGTATCTTTTGTTATTACAACTTTGATCATGAAGTGGCTGAAACTGAGTTACTTACAGAGTGTTGGCTATTACTGAAGTAGCCTTAAAGATAAAATGAAACAACCTAGCTCGATCTAATGTTGTTCTAGGTTGCATCGCTAACCGATCTAATTGTTGATAAACTTTTAACGTCAGTTACCAATAAAGCGCGCCATTGTTGACTAAAAGTTCATAGTGAATTAATATTGCGCCATTTTTTACAATGGATAATTGATATGACAAAAGAACTTCAAGCTATTACAATTCCTGCTTTTCTTAACAAGAGTAGAGATGAACAGTCAGCTTTCCTCCAGGGGTTAACAAACTACTTTAGGATACCTGAGAACAGAAAAAATCCTCTTTTAAAAAAATACGTGGCGTTAGTTGTACTAATGGAAGCTCGTTGCGCAGCCGAGGATAAGAGTTCATTTAATTTAACGGCCCAATTTCGCAATTTCCTTGCATTTTTTGGCCTCGAGGACTTGAAACTCGGTGCCGATCGAGGTAACTCACATGCTAGGACTATGTATTCAGAGGAAAAAAGAACTGGCGATATCGCAATAAATGGTTACCGCTTATTTCATATTAGTAACATGGGCCATCGTATTTGGACTCGTAAATTTTTCAATATAGGCCTTGATAAGGACCATAATATCCTCACTCAAAAAGTACGAATACAAGGTAAGATAGGTGAGAGCCCTGAACCTCTTGTAGAAGACATGGAACTTTGGGAAACCTTAAATAGGGACCAGTTAAAAGCACTATTTGCTACCATTAAAGAAGAAAGCAGTTACGAAAATACCTTTGGTTATGATTTACTCTGCGCGGGCATGTACTGCGCCAATGGATTACTTCTATTAAACTACCTCTGTGCTACTGAAGGATCATTGGGCTGTGGATTACTCCTTCTTCCTTTTGCTCTAGCATTAAGTCTTGCTATTTATGCCGTAACCCTCCCACCTGCTTTAACCTTTATGGCGATAGAGTACTGCATTGTTGAGCCCATTAAATTGGTCGTTAAGATGGCTAGACCTGATAAATATGAAGCATTTATTGAAGCGGTAACCAGCGCTCCTGATGATGGAGAGAGCGACGAAGAGATTCGCGCGGAAGAGTTCCATCAGGGATTATGATAATTCCTAATTCATCTGCTTATCTCCCTAGGTCTCTCGGGCTGCCCGCGAGACCTAGGTAAAAGGAGTTATATAACCCATTTTTAACTGAAAGAATTTATATGTCACTTCAAGCTATTACCATTCCCGCTTTTATAGAAATGTCTAGAGAAGCACAACGTAACTTTCTTAAACCGATAAAAATTAGTGAACTTAAAAGTAACCGGCTTCTTTTGCAAAAATTCGTTGCCCTAAAAGTGCTCATGGAAGCTCGTGCCGCAGTCGAAGATCAAAGTTTATTTAATTTAACGGCACAATTTCGCAATTTTATCGCAAGTTTTGGTCTCAAGGACTGGAAATTCCAGGTTGAGGGATCTAGCCCTGATGAGCTAACGACAAACAATAGTTATCGCTTATTTCATATAAGTGATATAGGTCGGTCTTATTGGACTCGTAAAACCTTTCATATCGGCATTGATGAAAATAATGAACTGTTCACTCAACAAATGGAAGTAAAAGCCAAACTTGATAAAGATTCTGAAGAGCATTCCAAAGAACTGCATATTTGGAAAATCTTAAATAGGGCCGATCTGCAAGCGGTATTTGCTGAAATTAAAAAAGAAACCAGATATGAGAATCCCTTTGGCTATGATTTATTTTGCGTAGCTATATACTACGCCAATAAATTACTTTTATTGAACTACAAAACTATTATCGATAGGGGTTGGGGAGCTGGGCTACTGCTTCTTCCTTTTGTTTTCGCATTAAATCTTGCTATTTATGCCATAACTCTCCCCCTTGCTTTAACCACTATTGCGCTGGAATATTGCATTATTGAACCCATTAAATGGGTGGTTAAGGCAGTTAGACCTGAGGATTATGAGGAATTTATTGAAAACATAACCAGCGGACTTGAGGGTGAAAAGAACAATGAAGGCAATATCGCGGAATTTTTTTATCCGACTTGAGGATAATTCATTGGACTGTCATCCCCGCAGAGATGACAACCCAACCAGATTAGCGCTACCTCATACCTTGTTATAAACACAATGAGAAGACAAATTATCGATTAAACTGCCATCCTTAAATAGGGACGAAGTATTGTGATAAACGAGCTGTGCATTCTCAATAGACCAGCTAAATTTTCCCACAACCATCTCGACACCGCCCTGCGACAAATTACCGGGTTTGTAATAAATGAATTGAGAACCCACAAGTTGTTGACCATCACTACTCCAACGGAGATGGATCAGGTTTTGTTCGACTTCAAAATTTTCATTATTGCTATGACTTGAGATTGCATCAATAGGAATTCGTACATTATCCATGGTGATGGAGGAAAAATCTGGACTCTGCTCGATAGTTAACAGTTGTTCATCGAGCTCATCATCACAAACACCTGTCCAGCGACCTGAAAAGTTAGCATAACCTTTGTGAGAGGCTATTGCTTTTTGGAGATTCTCAGGCGCTTTGCGTTTATCAAATTTAGAAAATAAGGGCGAAGCATAACTTGAGGAAGCTAAAGCTAGGCATATATTGATTAGAACTAATTGTTTTTTCATTGAATTAACCCGGTTTACGATGGTTTGATACAGTGGGTGGTAGCAATACCAACCTCTCTAAAAGCAGTTTCGATGGGATCAATCGCTAGATTTAAATCTCTAGCAGCATCGATTACCCCACAAGCGGCTTCATTAAAGTCAGTCGTAGGCGTCCAATATTTTGAGTTGGCAATAATCATGACTTGAAAGGCCGTTTTAATACCTAGCTGTTTTGCCATCAGATAAAATACTCTATTAAATACACCGCTACCCGTATGGACTAAAGAGCCTTGTTTTTCTTCTTCGTTATCGGGGTATTTTGATTCGAGATAGGCAGAAAGCTCTTCATAGCTAATGGCACAGATACTTTGCTGCATCCTAGCCATCTTTTTATCAACACAATCAGCCGAGCTACCATCTAAAGAAGGCAAATCTAAAAACCTAAATGCTTTTATCGGTAAGGAGTCAGGTATTATTGTTTCTCCTATGCCCCAAGTCACCTCATTCGGAGTTAAGTGGGCTTTATTATATAATTCAGGAAATTTTTCCAAAAAATAAGCGCGCGACGCTTGAGCCGCCATATCTGAAAAAGATTCATTCAGTGCCCCAGATTGGTCGTGATACTCAAGGTTAGAATGTTGTTGGGTAAAGCCATGGGCTACTTCATGTCCAGCAACATCCATGGATACTAAAGGATAAAAAAAGGAGCCGTCACCAAAAGACATGGTTTTGCCATCCCAAAATGCATTATCAAAAGCAGAACCAAAATGCACCCGCATAATGAGTTTTTGCGGATTTCCTTGTTCATCTTCTAAGGCATTCAGTCCATACCAATCTTTATACAAATCATAAATAAGATGCCCCAAAAAGTAGGCGTCATTACTAACGGAATAGGAGCCATTGACGGGATCTTCTACATTAGAACCACAAGGATAGCGATAAGGAGTACGCATTTCGCTGTACCAATCCCACCTATAATTGAGGTTAACCAGAGTCACTTTTTCATCATCCAGTATGCAACTTTCATTATCTTGAGTCACCTCCAAACCAGGTAAGCCCTCTTTTCCATACCAATACTCATGAACCTTTTCATTACCTCCGGGGCCAGTCTCTGTATGGTATTGAATGTTATTCCATTGTTTAAGCACTTCGCCTGTTTTTGCATCAATGATAAAAAACGGCCAGACCGGTTTATCCTTTGATAGACCTTTAAAAGAAACTAAATAAGTGAGCTGTAATTGCTTGTCTTCACTTGCCCTAATTTGCAGTTCGCTTTTTTCGTTATGTACATCGGTCAAGTTAGCTTGAGTGAGGTAGTGGTTTTTAGCCCTTTGCGTGGCTTGTTGTGAACTCAGTACTGGATTTGTATCCAGCTGAATATCATTAAATACATGACCATTCACCTGGCCACCAGCCAGCCCTCGAGTCATTGGATTTTGACTCACAGTGATTTGAGCACCAATAATTGGAATGCCTTTATACACTTGTTGGTAACGTGTAATGCTAAGCTTGGCCTGTCGTGTTTGACTAACTTGCTTTAAGTTGCCGTTTGATGAAGTCGAAGATGAAGCTGCTTTCATCGTGGGCAAAAGAGAAAATTGCTTCAAAGTACTTAAGGAGGCTTGATGCAAATTGACATAATTTGCTGCCCAACTAGTAGAATAGAGCGTTAAAACAAGACCTATTATTACCTTTATCATCTCATAACTCTGAGGCTTTAAATGCCAACCATTTTGTCATGAAAAAAATCAGCAAGCAATAATTTTATCAATAAAGCTTTTTTTAAGACTTAAAGGCCATTATTTGTTTATAATACCCCTTAATTCGTCATCATGAACTTCTATTGACCAATAATTTTAATAAGAACTCTTTTATCCCGACGTCCATCAAATTCGCCATAAAAAATTTGCTCCCAGGGACCAAAATCCAATTTTCCTTCAGTAATAGCAACCACCACTTCACGCCCCATGATTTGCCGCTTAATATGAGCATCAGCATTGTCTTCACCAGTATTATTATGCTGATAGCGTGTTATTGGTTCATGAGGAGCAATAGCTTCTAGCCACTTTTTATAATCTTGATGCAAACCTTGTTCATCATCATTAATAAAAACAGAAGCAGTAATATGCATCGCATTAACTAAAATTAATCCTTCCTGAACCCCACTTTCCTCTAAGCAGACAATGATTTGATCAGTTATATTCAAAAATCCCATCCGTTCCGGAATATGAAACCACAACTCTTTTCTGTAAGTTTTCATTGTAAAATCCAAATAAAAATCAGTAGCCAGCTCTTGGCCGATCAGTTTTTATATCAACGCTGCCAAACGACAAGCCTGGTCAATGGCATGACGGGCATCTAATTCTAAGGCTTTAAACGCGCCGCCTATCAGATGGACTGATTGCCCCAGTTCTTTTAAAGGTTCAAATAAATCACGTAACTCATTTTGCCCAGTACAAATCACTATCGAATCGACCTCTAATAACCGTGGCTGGTCATCAATGCGGATATGCAAACCCTCATCATCAATTAGTTCATAACTGACTCCTGCCAGCATTTTTACTTGCTTATGCTTTAGGCTTAAGCGATGGATCCAACCTGTGGTTTTACCTAAGCGCTTACCATGTTTTTCTTTTTTACGTTGCAATAAATAGACTTCGCGTGGACTTTTGCTAATTTCAGCTTGCTTGATTCCACCGCGATGGGACATGCTAATATCAATACCCCATTCATCATAGAACTGTGGTTTGTTCTCTCCCTGATGCTCATGAGTTAACCATTCGGCAACATCAAACCCTATCCCTCCCGCACCAATCACTGCTACGCGTTTTCCCGGACTTTTCCGACCTTGAATAAGCTCAACATAAGTCATTACTTTTTCATGATCCAAGCCTTTGATCTCAGGAATTCGAGGCGTAATTCCTGTTGCTAAAATCACTTCATCAAATCCTTTTAAACAATCGATATCTGCCGCTGTATTCAAATGAATATCCACTTGATATTTTCTCAGCTGGTAATTGAAATAATTAATCGTATATTGAAATATTTCTTTACCAGGAATATTTTTTGCCAAGTTAAATTGGCCACCTAAGACCTCAGCCTTCTCGAATAAGCTGACTTTATGACCGCGTTCAGCAGCGACGGCAGCAAAAGCAAGCCCTGCCGGCCCTGCACCGACCACTGCAATTTGCTTCGGATGATGAACAGTCTGATAAACTAATTCGGTCTCATTACAAGCTCGAGGATTTACTAAACAAGAAGCTGTTTTATTCACAAAAACACGATCTAAACAGGCTTGATTACAAGCAATGCATATATTAATTGCCTCACTTTCCCCTAGTTTTGCTTTATTTGCAAATTGCGGATCAGCCAAAAATGGTCTCGCCATCGACACCATATCGGCAAACCCTTCCGCGAGTAAGTCATTGGCAAGCTCTGGAGTGTTGATCCGATTGGAAGTGATTAAAGGAATACTCACCTCCGGTTTGAGCCGTTTAGTAATTTGGGTAAACGCAGCGGCAGGGACCATCGTTGCAATGGTAGGAATGCGTGCCTCATGCCAGCCAATGCCCGTGTTAATCAGGGTGGCGCCCGCATTTTCGATGGCTTTAGCCAGCAGAACAATTTCTTCCCAACTAGAACCTTCAGCAATTAAATCGAGCATAGATAAACGGTAAATGATAATAAAATTGCTGCCTACCGCTTCTCGCACTGCTTTAACCACTTCGACCGGAAAACGCATACGATTGGCAAAACTACCGCCCCACTCATCCTGCCTTTGATTAGTATGTGCAACAATGAACTGATTGATGAGGTAACCCTCACTCCCCATGATTTCCACCCCGTCATAACCCGCTTCCTTGGCTAATCGAGCACAGCGAGCAAAATGTTTGATGGTTTTTACCACGCGTCGTTTACTCATCACCCAAGGTTTAAAAGGGCTAATCGGCGATTTTATGCCACTTGGCGCCACAATAAAGGGATGATAACCATAGCGGCCTGCATGCAAAATCTGTAAGGCGATTTTTCCTCCGGCTTCATGTACTGTATGGGTAACGGTTTCATGGCGTTGCTGTTCTTTGCTGGAAGTCAATTTAGCTGCAAAAGGGGCTAAACGCCCTGCCCGATTAGGCGCAAAACCACCCGTAACAATGAGTGCCGCGCCCCCTTGGGCCCTTTCACGATAGAACGCAGCTAAGCGATCTAGCCCTTCCTTTTCTTCCTCTAAACCGGTATGCATCGATCCCATTAACAGGCGATTTCTTAGTTGAGTAAATCCTAAATTTAAAGGCTGAAAAATAGCTTTAAAGGGAGTATTGTCGATTCTCAGTTCCATGAAGCACTCACACTAAAGACGAAAAATCCAGTATAAAACTTTTAAGGGCTCTCATGAATAAGTTATTTATTTTATTATTAACTTCTTTTTACCTGTCATCCGTTAAGCAACTCTAGACTCCATAGCGGGCAATAGTAGCGCTGTTTCTTGTGAATAAACTATTTAGCGTGGCCGAAGGCGAGTTTTTATACCATACTAATAATAAACTCGCTAAACTGGAGACCCTATGGAAATACGGGCATTTCAGTACATACAAGAAACAGGATGGAACCTTAAAAACTTTCCCGAATTAGATTCAGAACAAACTCTCATTTTGATATTTGCTGCGCCAAACTTTTTAAATCATGCGCAACCCATCAAAGAGCTAGCTAATTTTTATAAGAAATCCAAGATATTAGGCTGTTCTAGTGCGGGTGAAATTTTTGGAGCGCATATTTTTGACAATAGCCTTTCTGTAGTCATAGTGAAATTTGCTAATACCCGAATCAACATTGCTAAAGCAAAAGTCAATAATACTGATGATTCATTCACAGCCGGTTCATCAATTACTGAGCAGCTACTCGCCGACGATTTACAAAGTATTTTTGTCTTATCGGATGGATTACAAATTAACGGTTCCGAATTAGTTAAAGGCTTAAATTCTGCTACCAAAGAACCTCTCATTATCACAGGCGGCCTCGCTGGCGATGGGAGTGATTTCAAACATACTTGGACTGTTTTTAATGGTGAAATACTCACTAATCACGTGATAGGTGCTGGATTTTACGGTGACCATATTCGCATTGGCCATGCTTCTAAAGCAGGATGGGATATTTTTGGGCCCGCAAGGCGTATTACTCGCTCTTCTAAGAATATTCTCTACGAGTTAGATAACAGGCCAGCATTATTACTTTATAAAGAATATCTCGGTGAAAGGGCAGCCGAATTACCTGCTTCAGGCTTACTTTACCCCTTGGCAATAAAAGACATGAGTTCAAAGGAAAAAACACCGCTTATTCGTACGATTTTAGGTATCGATGAAAAAACACAATCGCTAATTTTTGCAGGTGATATGCCCATCGGCTACCATGCCCAATTAATGCGGGCTAATTTTGAACGTTTAATCATCAGTGCCAACGAAGCAGGCGAAATTGCTAAAAAACACATGGGGGAAAATGGCTCCCCCGTTCTTATTATTAGTATTAGCTGTGTTGGGCGACGACTACTATTGGGAGAGCGAACAGAAGAAGAAACTGAAGCAACCTTAGAAGTATTTCCAACTGGATCAACCCAAGTAGGTTTTTATTCCTATGGAGAACTATCCCCCTTGGTTACCCCTGATTGTAAACTTCATAACCAAACAATGACATTAACAACCTTTTCAGAAATTTGAATTAGGTTAAATTGAGGCGATTATGGAAATACATAAGTTATTGATAAGACAACTTAATCGAGCTGAATTGAATATCGATGAGTTACCCTCCAACTTAGAGAAATGGCAAGAATTTCTTTCTCGTATTAACAAAACTTATCAAGAAAATGATCAAGACCGTTATTTGTTAGATCGCTCGATGGATATTTCCTCTCGGGAAATGATGCTTTTGAATGAAAAACTTGAGCATGCACAGCATTTAGCTCGCCTGTGTTATTGGCAATATGATGGTAATACAGATTATATTTTTGGCTCAAATGAACTTTATAATATTTTCAACTTAAACCCTTTAAAACCTGTTTTTTCTTATAAAGAATTATTGCAATTTATTCACCCTGACGATCGTAAAAAACTTCAGAATCTAATGACCAACTGCTTGGTTAGAAAAATAAATTATGAATGCGAAATCAGGTTAAAGAATCGTGAAGACAATTACGGTTGGTATCGTATTATTGCCCACTATCAAAAACAGGGCGACCTGCTAACAGGTGTTATTATCGATATTAATAAAGATAAAGAAACCGAAGCGAAGATTAAAGAATTAAATCAAAAATTATTAGTTACAGCGCGCAGAGCAGGTATGTCAGAAGTCGCCACATCGATACTGCATAATATAGGTAATATCTTAAATAGCTCAAATATTTCTCTTAATTTATTGAAAGAAAGTTTAACACAACCTTATTATGATAAGCTGTTTCAAATTGTCAACATGATTAAAGAACATATCGATACACTTTCGGTTTATTTAAGTGAAGATAGTAAAGGTAAACTAATCCCTAACTATTTGATTGCCCTAACCGAAATCATTTCAAATAACCATCAAAAAAACTTGGAAGAAATAGAGAGTATCTATCAAGATTTACTCCATATTAAAGATATTGTATCGATTCAACAATCAATCAGTGGAGAATCCGGCATCCCTGAGAAAATTTTCATCCCAGAATTAATAGATACTGCTTTGCAAATGTCATCCAATCCTTCGCAAGATAAATTGATTAAATTAAATAAGAAAAATATCGAATGCCTTAGTATTATGGCTGATAAATCGAAATTACTGCAGATCTTAATCAACCTTATTCAAAATGCTAAAGATGCCGTCCTGTGTAATAAAAATAAAAAAGATAAAACGATCAAATTTATTGTCGATGACAAAAAATCACAAAAAATTGGCATTGAAGTCATCGATAATGGCATGGGGATTTCTCCTGAAAATCTCGGTCATATTTTTTCCTTTGGCTTTACCACCAAAGAAAATGGACATGGCTTCGGTTTACATAGCTCTGCGTTATCAGCTCAGGATATGGGAGGTTCGCTCAAGGCAGAAAGTAAAGGACTAGGAAAAGGGGCGCGATTTATCTTGACTTTACCCATTCATAAGCAGCTAATTAGTAAAGGAATTTTCAATGAATAATCAAAGGCTACGTATTATAGTTATCGATGATAATCCTGCAATACATCAGGATTTTATCAAGGTTTTGTCCATTAAAGAAAATTCCCAAGTTTTCAAAGAATTAGATGAGCAATTATTTGGTGAAAATAATTCTCACAAGCATCGAAATTTATTACCTCATTTTCAAATCGATACAGCCGAACAAGGGCGTGAAGGTGTCGAGAAAGTTAAGGTTGCATTAGAAGAAAAAAAACCTTATGCCCTCGCCTTTGTCGATATACGAATGCCACCAGGCTGGGATGGCTTAGAAACCATAGTTCGCATGTGGGAAATTGATAAGGATATTCAAGTCGTAATTTGCACGGCTTATTCTGATTATTCCTGGGAAGAAACCGTCCGAAAATTGGGAATGAGTGACAATTTACTTATTCTTAAAAAACCATTTGATAAGATTGCAGTCAGACAATTAGCTTGTGCATTAACAAGAAAATGGATCCTGGCAAAAGAATCTAAAAGTCACACGGAATCACTTCATCGAATTGTCAATGAAAGAACCGAATCCTTGCAACAATCGCTTTCTTTACTTAGAGCAACGATCGAATCATCTACCAACGGGATTTTGGTTGTTGACTTATCAAAAAAAATCGTTGATTACAATCAACAATTTATAAAAATTTGGGATATCCCTCAATTTATTATAGAAGTAAAAGATGAAGATTTACTATTCAAATATATGCTAAGTCTATTAAATAAATCCGATGAATTTCTCGAAAAGGTTAATCAACTTTATGAACACATAGACGACACATGTATGCAGCTTGTCAAATTTAAAAATCAAGAAAAAATCATCGAATGTTATTCTCAACCCCACCGTGTAAATACTAAAACGGTGGGCCGAGTCTGGAGTTTTCGTGATATTACCGAGCGTGCTTTTCTTGAGAGAAAGCTTGAACATCAAGCCACTCATGACTCATTAACTGATTTGCCCAATCGTGTACTACTGACCGATCGCATACAGCAGACCATTGCCATTGCAGCACGACGACATCAAGCTTTTGCTATTTTGTTTTTTGATTTGGATCGATTCAAATTGATCAATGACAGCTTAAGTCATAAAGTGGGTGATGCTTTGTTACTCGCAGTAACCAAACGTCTCTCCGAATTGCTGCGCGAAGAAGATACTTTAGCTCGACTAGGTGGTGACGAGTTTGTCATGATTATTCCAGAGTTTAAAAAATTGAAAGATGTAGTCAATGTTGCTCAAAAAATACTTAGATCTTTAAGCCAACCATTTTATATCACGGGGCGTGAAATTCTGATCTCGACCAGTATAGGAATTAGTCTTTATCCCACAGACGGAAAGACAACAGGAAAACTCTTAAAAAATGCAGATTTGGCGATGTACCATGCGAAAGAACAAGGTGGAAATCAATTGAAATTCTATACTCCTAAATTAAATGAAAATATCTGTTACCGATTACAACTTGAATCGGAATTACGACGAGCGCTAATCAATCATGAGTTTTTCTTACTTTATCAGCCACAATTTGACATGGATAAACGAAATTTAGTTGGTGTTGAAGCACTTATTCGCTGGAAAAATCCCAAAAAAGGCATCCTTTCACCCTTTGATTTTATCCCTATTGCAGAAGAATCTGGCCTTATAGTTCCTATTGGAGAATGGGTGATTCACGAAATTTGCAAACAACTGCAAACTTGGAAAAAAAATAAACTTCCTTTAATACGAATTTCGATAAATGTTACCACCCAACAATTAAAACAAGCTAATTTTGCAAAAATGCTCAATAGTATTATTAAAAAATATAGGGTTAACCCTGAATATCTGGAACTTGAAATCATGGAAAATGTGATTATTACTCACGTTGAGATTCAACAAATGATTCATCGGATTAAAAAAATTGGCGTAAAAATTGTTCTCGATGATTTTGGCACCGGAAATTCAAGCATCAATTATCTCAAAAAAATACATTTTGACCGCTTGAAAATCGACCAATCTTTCGTCCAAAATATTTCACGCTCAAAGTGCGATGAAGTCATTATTGAAGCAATCATTGCAATGGCCCGCAGCTTTAATTTTAAAGTGTTAGCAGAAGGTGTTGAAACAGAAAAACAAATTAATTTCTTGAAGGAAAAAAAATGTGATGGAGTACAAGGATTTCTTTTAAGTAAACCGGTATATCCTGAGCAGATTACAAAAATACTTCAGGAGAAAAGACTTTAAAATTTAAAGACTCAGTGGTTGCGTTTCTCCAACAAACCAAATCGTATAGTCTATTAAACATAAAATATGAAGACTCAAAGCTTGTACATGAACAGAGTAGGAAAATGGCTGCTTCTAGAGCAAGGACTCCGCTATCAACAAATGGTGTAGGTTTTTATTCTCAATTACAACAATGTACAAATAAAGCCAAAACTGAAACTAATCATCAGCCACTACGATTTAATACTGGAAATAATTAAATAATCTAGATTCTCTCTCCCCTCAACAAAAATCTTTGGGGAGAGAACTAAGTACATTAAGAATTTGTTCTGGCTGATTACAATGTGTAATTCACAGACATCGTTTCAAATACAGAGACTGCTCCTATAATTTAAGACTAACATGAACAGCATGAATTACCGCTGCGATTCGACCGATACGCGCCAACGCTTGCGCTGATAAACCTTGCTCTTGCAGTTGCCGCGTATGAGCACTAATGCATGTACCGCAGCCATTTAAAATCGATACCGCCAGCGATAATACTTCAAAAGTTAGGCGATCAACCCCGGGGTTCATCATTCCCTGCATACGCAGACCGGCTGGAACTTGCGCTAATTCAGCATGATGACTCAGATGAACAAAGCGATAATAAATATTAGTCATTGCCATTAAACTAGCGGCAAGCTTCGCAGCTTCAGCAATTTTTTCCTCCTTATTCATCTCGAGTAAATCTGCTAAAACTAATTTATCACCCAAATGATAAGCTACGGCTAGTGCTGCACCGATAATTTGCTGTTCTGTTAAACCGTCTGTTTGCGTCAAATCCAATACTTTTGCCGTATTTAACCGTACATCTTTAGCAAATTCCGGTAATTGTTGTTTTATTATTTCGAGCATGATTCACTCCTCTTAAGCCGCATGAATTGTTTCTTCACCTTTTTTCCAATTACAAGGACAAAGCTCATCGGTCTGTAAAGCATCAAGCACCCGCAGTACTTCTTGCGGGTTACGACCTACGTTTAAATCAGTCACCATCACAAAGCGAGTGATCCCTTCTGGATCGACGATGAAAGTTGCCCGTTGAGCCACACCTTCTTTTTCATCCAAAATACCTAAGGCTTGTGTCAGCTCTCGTTTAATATCTGAAAGCATAGGAAAAGGGAGTGCACGTAAATCAGGATGCTGATTGCGCCATGCTAAATGAACAAATTCGCTGTCAATACTTGCACCCAGAATTTGCGCATCGCGATCATTAAACTCGGCATTCAACTCGCCGAAGGCAGCAATCTCGGTGGGACAAACAAAAGTAAAATCCTTAGGCCAGAAAAATACAACTAACCACTTACCTTTATAAGTTTCGTTAGAAATGGATTGAAAAGCCTCAGTCATTTCAGTACTTACTGTTGCCTTCAAATTAAATGGGGGAAATTGGTTACCTACTCTAATCATTTTTCTCTCCTCTAAAGTTCTGCAAAGTTAAGAACCCGCTTTAAGTTCTATATTGTTACTTTAGAAAAAGAAGAACGATAAGTAAAATCGAATATATTGATTACATCAATCAATATTAACTATGGTAGTCTCTGCATTTTGGTCCGCTTCTCGAGATGTTAAAAGAAGAGTACCCATGCCAATTAAACTAAATACCACAGCAGGAACGGCTAAAGGTAAAGTCGAAACCACTGTTTTATTAATTAGAAAATAACCTACAACACCTGCAAATAAGAAACGTAGGGCTCCTCCAGCCGCAGCCGCAGCGCCTTTTGCTTCTTCGAAAGGTGCCATTGCACCACCCGATCCAGCCCCCATGCTAAAGGAACCGCCGATTCCGATAGCCAGCATGGGGTAAATAAAGTTATGGATACTTAAACCCTGTGCAAGATACCAAACTAACATCCATAATCCGCCAATTAAACTTAGAAAATAACCCAGCAAGCAGGTTTTAAAAATACCCACACGCTCAACAATGGAACCGCCTATAAAACTCCCAATTAACACAGAGATGCCCATAAAACAGAAATAAAAACCATATTGAGTCTGAGGGATTTCTAAAACTCGAATAATTAAATAAGGCGATAGAGCACAGAATAAATAGAAATAACAATGACCAAAAGACGAGGCCAAAGTATAAATCGCAAATTCTTGGTTACGAATGACATCGAGATATTGTCTAAATACTTTGGTTGTTAACGGGGTTCGCCGGCTGCGTGGCAAGCTTTCGTCTAACCAAAAACCAACGGTAAATAATGCTGGAATTGCGACAAGTAATAGAGCCCAAAAAGTCGATGACCATCCTAAATATAAGTCAAGATAACTACCAATAAACGTAGCGAAAATAGGCGAGAACGAAATCATCCCATTTAGAAAACTATAAGCTTTTGCACTTTTATCACCAGCATAATGATCACGAACTATCGCAAAACCCAGAACTATCATGCCACAAGAACCTAAAGCTTGAATAATTCGATAAGCAATGAGCTCGTTAACGTTGGTTGCTAAACCGCAAGCTATCGATCCCAAAGCAAAACACAAGGTCGTTAGTATTGCAATTTTTCTTCGTCCAAAATGATCAGAAATAGGCCCAATTACTAATTGCATGAAGCCCGCACTCAGCATAAACAGATTTAAGGTCATCAACATTTGCGTGTCAGTGGCATGAAACTCTTGAGTGAGATGGGGGATAGCAGGCACATAAATATCCATTGCCAAAGGCAAGGCGAGCACCATAGGAGTTAAGGCGATAATTAGTTTGGCAAACATTGGATTTAACCTGGTTATTTTCAAGACAATTTATTTTAACTCGGAACAGTCAATAGATTCCATCACTTGAGGCTTTAATAATTTCGTATCTCTTATCGACAAGGCATTTTAGATGACGTATTATCAAGAAGCTCTTTCTGCCATTAACTCAGGCCTAGTCTAGTTTCATCGCGGCCGAAGAGCATTAAACAAATGCAGCAAATAATAATTTTAATACCATCTTTGGAGTAAAGCCATGGCTGCCGAGCAAATTTCGGCTTCTTTTGTCAGCCCCCTATCTTTACCTGGCACTCAAAAAATGCCACAAGGCTATTATCGCTCTAAATTATTTATTGCTCCTTTTACGACCAATCTGTTGGTCGCAGCAGCGGGTCCATTATTATCCTTATTAGAGCGTTTGTATGTCACTCCTTCACTTCCTCCAATCAACAGTATCCGCGAAAATATTGAACATGAATTGCGCGCATTCCATAGTCGTTTAAATAGCAAAGCCTACACTGAAGAATTCGATGCCATCGCGCATTATCTACTTTGCGCGACCATTGACGAATTGATTGGCAAAAACTATCTTCGCCTCTATGGAAAAATCGCTGAATTTCAGGCGTTTACTCCTTCATCTCAAGACGATAAAGGTCCGCAACGCCGATTCTTCGACATTGTTGACTACATCAAACAAAGGCCCAATCAATATTTGGATCTCCTTGAACTCGCTTATTATTGCCTAATTACAGGTTTCGAAGGCGAACAACATAGCCGCGCCGATGGCAGGCAAGTTCTGGATAATTTAATTGAGGAGTTGTATCAACTCATTAAGCAACATCGCGTTAATAAATCCCATCGTCTATTCAACGAGCAAAAAGGGGTTGAGAGTTTTCCTAAAAATCGTAAACCCTTGTTTGCAGTCTCTACTATTGCCTTAGCTGTACTAGCCGCAAGTTATTTTGCTAGTCAAATTCTCTTAGAAAAACAGGCTAAAACATTCCAGTTTGGGCATACTGTAACTGCAAAACTGGATGATTAATGGATAGATCGCTAACCGCGCTTTGTGACGCGCTAAAAAAAATCCTCGGACATTTAAAACCTCAACATAATGCCATTTCATTTTTACTGATGACCGGCAAAATAAATCAAGGCAAAACGACCCTCTTAAGGCAAAGTAATTTAACCCACTATCCAGTAGATAATGATACCTCTGCGAATTTTTTTTATAACCAACAGGGGGTGATTCTAGAACTTGGCGAATCATGGCTTAATCAAACTGAAAATTTAATTGCTTATACGCTTAAACAATTAAATCGCTGTCACAAAAGCGTCAGAATTTCAGGAATTATTTTGTGTGTCGATTCGAGTGAATTCTTGCTCGCCGAACCCGTGCATCTTTTAGAACAATGTAAATCGCATGCTCAATTGCTTGAACGCTTTGGTCAAGGCTTAGGCTACACAGTCGACACCGCCCTTTTATTTACCAAACTGGATGCGGTCGCCGGATTTTGTGATTTTTTTCAGTCCGATCATCCGAGTGATTTAACCCAACCTTTAGGTTTTTCGCTAGATTACGCTAAGCAAAGAAAGAAATTACTGGAAAATTACCGACAACAATTTGATCAAATGCTCGAGGTTTTAGGCCAGCAAATTATTAACAAAATGCATCCGGCCCGTTCAACCGTCAAACGCACTTTAATTAGAGAATTTCCGCTGCAACTCTCCAGTTTAAGAATGCCGGTTCAATCATTAATTCAGAATTTACCCTTACAACTTTTTCGCTTAAAAGCGATCTATTTTACTAGCGCTGAACAAGGCGGTTTGAGTGTTGATCGTTTAAATAAAAAGATTCAACATGAATATGCTTTAACCATCCAAGATAAATTTCCGCAATCAAATAATTATCGCGCTTATTTTATTGAAGGTGCGTTAAAAGCTTTTCAAGAACAAACAAAACGCTATATTCCACAAATTAGTAATTCGCAAAAATGGCTAGCCAGTATCGCGGCTGGAGGCGTTGGATTAACACTGCTCTGGCTTATCAGTCAGCATTATAAAACAACTCAACTTTTAGATGAGGCCAGCAAAGAGTTACTCACTTACGAAGCGCTGCTAGGCCAAGCAAATGACAAAACTTCGGCCCTCTATCATCTTTCATTGGCAACGACCAAATTGGAGCAAATTCCTAGCAATTTCTTTTCGGTTCCTACGATTGAGCAGTTAAAAGCACAGTTACAAAATAATAATAAACATCGTTTATATGATAATTTTATTCCAGAATTGATAGCGGATTTAGAACAAATTCTTTCTGATCCAACACAGACACAAATGGCGCATTATGAAGCCTTAAAAATTTATTTAATGCTTGCAGAACCCAAGCATTATTCCGAAGCAGAAATCACTCATTGGTTCAGTCAATATTGGATAGCTCGTAATCAGCAGAAAAATATTGATAAGGAGCTAGTATTACTCAAAAATGCGCTAAAGCAACCTATCCAATCGCTAGTTATTAATCGGCAATTAGTCAGTGATGTGCGTAATTATCTCAATGCCTTACCCGCCACTTATCTTTATTATTCACTAGCGAAGAATCATCTACCGCAAGAAAAACAAAAAATTACAGCCCCAGGCTTTGATTTAGCAACACAAGATTTACCTAAGTTTTATACGAAAGAAGGTTTCCAAGAAATTACTACTGAGCTGCCTAAAATTGCGCAACAATTGCAACATGAAAATTGGGTTCTTGCGCGACAAGATCTTGATAATTTACCCGCTTTATTAGAAGAAGCTTATAGCTTTGAATACGTCACTTGGTGGCAAAATTTTATCCGCCATACTAAACCTCAGCATTATCAAGATTATCAGCAGGCACGCCAGCTTACTTTAAGCATGCATCAATCGAACTCCATTGCCAAACTTATTGAGCTTATTCAGCAGCAAACCAGCCCCGAAGTCAGTAACGATACGAGTCGATTCAATGAAAAAATTGCCAATCAATTCACCAATCTCAACTTAATGAGTGCCTCGGCAACCAATGAATTGACGCAAAATATTAATGAACTGGAAAAATTCTTAACTACTTTATCCTTAGTTAACGATCAAGGAAAAACGGTATTTGAATTGACTAAATCAAGATTCCAAGGCGCCACGCTCTCCGATCCACTCAGTACGCTGTACAATCGCTCACGCCAACTACCAGAGCCTATTGCAGCCTGGGCAAAACAATTAGCCGACGACACTTGGTTTATTTTCATTAATGAAAGTAAAAACTATCTGAACAGACAATGGCAACAGGTCGTTTACCGCGAATATCAAATGACAATCGCCAATCGCTATCCGCTTGATTCGGCACAAGCGAGCGAAGTGAGTATTTCTGATTTTGATCATTTTTTTGCGCCCCATGGCACACTGAACGCTTTTGTAAACGCTTACATAAAACCCTTCTTAGATACTTCTATTCCGCAATGGCAACCCAAAGAATTAAATGGCTATGTATTGCCGATATCAAGCAATATCACTAATGAATTGATACGTGCCAATGTGATTTCTAATATGTTCTTTCCAGACAATAACGAGACAAGCAAGATTGAATTTAGTTTACAAAAAATCAATCTAGATCCTGTTGTTGCTAACTTCGAGCTCACTATTGGATCCAATAAATTAGCTGATAATCAAAGCTCAGATTCTTTCACTCAATTCAATTGGCCACAAAATAATGCGAAATTGGTATTATATTCGATTGAAGGCAACCACTACGAACTGGAAGAAACAGGCCCCTGGGCGTTCTTTAAGATGTTACAGAAAGTCAATGTCTTGGTTGATAGTAATGACAGTTCAAGCTTACAAATCTTGTTTGAAGTCAATGGCAATTCGGGACGCTATGTCCTGAAAACACAAAATCAAATTAATCCTTTCAGTCCTGGGATTTTAGCGGGTTTTGTACTTAAGCAAGAGGTAACTTAGGCGATGGATTGAAGATGACAAGCATACCAGCTTTGCTTTTATTCCAGTTTAAATGGCCTTTTTTCTGAAAATGCTTGCATCAGTTGTTCAAAATCTTCTTGATCTTCAAATTCAAACTCTAACTCCTCTTCAAATTCTTCTTCTGCAGCCAGGCTTTTCATTCTGGTACAATTCAAAGCGTCTATTAAACGTTCTGTATTTTCTGGATCAAATAGATGGTATTCATCAATTTCTGCTATTCGATCCAATAAATTGCACTCATGCAACAAGGAACCGACATAAAGCCGCTCATCCAGATTAGGTCCATCAATCAAGGTAGCAAATACCTCTAGTTTCTGCGCCTTGGCGAGTTTTATTAAGATAGATGCCAAATTAGTTGCTTGTTCTGGACATTTATTAATTGCACAACGCACATCCTTTTCCAGCCACCTGGTGAGCAGTCCTTGTTCATCAAGGATATTAAGCTGCTCAAAATTATCTTCTATTAAACTTATATTACTCAGTATCAATTTTCTAAAATAATCCTGTTCATCCATGTTTCCAATTTGCCATTTAATAATCGACTCACAAATGCTGGTTGAATGTTCAGGATAGGTTAACACGGCTGTCAGGAAATCATCTTGAAATAAATTGTTAGCTTTTAGTGTGATTAATGTGTTGAGTAATTGCAGTGCTGATTCGGGATGACCTGCTAAAACTTTAGTAATCAGATCGTTCGGTAGAACAGCTTCTTTTTGTAAAAAAATTGTATTTGCTACTAACTGTCGGGAATAAACAGGATTTTTTATAATTGCTTCACGTAAAAAAGGGATAGATAACAATTTGTAGTCTTTAAGAAGATAGATACCTTCTAACAGGGAACTAAAATACTCAGGATTCTCATTACTAAAATATAGCCCGTCAATTTGCGCTAGGGAAATAATTAAATCACTATTATTATTTTCAAAGGCAAAATCGACTAGTTTGCTTCCCTTTTCAACGCTCAGATTAGCTAATCTTAAAAAGGAAGTGAGTTTTGTATTAGCTATGCCCTGCAATAAATGAAGAGCATGGTTCCAATCTCTTTCAACCGCGTCCCTGAACTCAAGAATCTGATTAGAAACAAGCTCTTCATCTTTCTTTTCAACAGAAGGAGCTGTTGCATTAATACTTTTTAATACCTCAGAAAACTCGGGCTTATCATACATAAGATCGCGAGCCGTTTTTTTTATACCTCCTGGATAAGTTGCTAATAAGTCAGGGTTAGCCCCCGCTTCCAATAAAAGAATAGCAGCGGGCACATTACCTCCTGAAACCGCAATATGTAAAGCTGTCTCCTGTTTGTAAGAATAGGGCGTTGTTTTAGCAACTCTCATATTGACATCAGCACCATACTTTATTAACGATCTAAGAAAATTAGTATCGGAAGATTGCGCTGCTAAAAATAGTTCATGCATCACCCTTCCTCTACCTTGTTTATGAATAAATAGACTTGGATTGTAGATTTTACGTGAGTTGTATTTATGTGTATTACTATAATATTTGATAAGGCCTAACTCTTTTATTTTGATAAAATTGGTATCCAAATCTGGAACAATCCAGAGCTCCATTCCACCTCGACGAAAAACGTTTATAATAGGCATTATTGCTGCTGCTAAATCATAATATCTTGCATCCTCACCGTGTTCCTTGCGATATTGCTCAGACTTAATCCATTTTTTATAATATTTATCAAGGAGATCTTTAGATTGGATATTTTCTTTCGCAGGCGAATAAAGCATCCAAAATTCAAGGTCATCTGGATTAACAGGATTATCGATAAACGCTGGTGCATGAAAAGTTAAATAACTCGGAAGTTTGATCTCATCTGTATCTGGCATCACATTGGTATCAAGGGTATAACCACCTACTGTATAGAGTAAAAACAGACTAAACGCCTCTTTAACAGTCACTCTATCCCGTATTGAATCTCTTGTTTTATCCAAACAGGTTAGCATTATATCAATTAGACAATCTGTCTCCGATTGAAACTCGCGAACCTCAGAACAATCTCTTATATGATGTTCAATTGCAATAACTTTTATCGGATAGTCCTTGAATTTGACACTGTAGTGCTCAAGATGATCATATAAACACCAAAAATGGATGGGATTATTTTTGTTAGCTTTAGCCATTTCTATCGGGCCGGCCACATCATGGCCTGGCACACCCACTCCAGATATATTAGGAGGGCCAACCCAAATATAATGTAGTGTAGGAAACTCCTCGTATTTTGATTGCATCAATTGATCCTTTTCTAAAAAAGGCTATTTTTGTATTTGGAGATTTATAATAATTATAGATAACAATTTGTTTCTATGCCGGTTAGTTATTTCCGGGTTTACCCAATTTATGTGTGTAATATCTAATGCTTAGTAGTGAGCTTAGGTTAAGGGGCGTTGTTGCATGATTGAACCCTCTCCCTACGTCCCGCGACTTGTTCGGGATCCAGAGATCTCAGTATGGAAGAAGATCGCCTGGATACCGCAGACAAGCCGCGGTAGGTAGGGACGAGAGTAGAGTTTGCAACAACGCCGGTTGAAGGGCGGAGTGTTTGAATAGGGTCATTGCTATTCTAGAGTGGCGTTAGGAAAAAAAGACTTTGGACTTTAACGAGGTTAATCAGCTTAAAACCAATTCCTTCGCTGATAACGTGATTCAGCTGCGTCAATCTGTTCTCTCGTTTGCGGGGTGGTTTTGAAGAAAGAAGCATTATTATATGGTCTTTCAGTAAAACCATCCTTTAGCTGTTGTTTAAGTACATCCTGGACTTTATAGGTACCCTTTCTATCAAGTCCAACCATAAACATTGAAATGAATTCCCATAATTCCGCAGGTAAATTGGTCCTGTTGTTTACATCAACTCGATTGTTATCAATATCATGAGCTGTAACAAGCTGCAACCATCCTTGTAAAAGCCAAGTACGAGTGCTCTCTTGCATGGCCAACAAAGCTTCTGCCTCGTTAAGCTGTAATTTATATTTTGTTATGAGAAAATTTAGTTTTCTCGCATTCTTAATGAGGGCTTCAATATCTGGTAAATTGTCCTGCTCTTTTGCTCTCTCTGCGATTGTGCGAAGCAGATCTTCATCAGTAATAAAAGGCATATCTTGCAATGCAAGTTTATAATTACCCTTTTCCAGATTGATTTTACTGCGATTGATGTAAGCAGCTATACAAAAAGGATCGATCTCAACTGCTTTATTATAATCTGCAAGAGCAAGATCTTTTTCTCCTAAAGCAAGATAAGCATTTCCACGATTATTGTAGGCTGATGCATGATTTGGGTCGTATTGAATTGCTTGGTCAAAATACGCCTTTGCTGCGTTCAGATCGCCGCCATTTCTGTAATAAATATTTCCTAAATTATAATAAGGCACTACAAAACTTGGTTTAATTTCAATCGCCTTTTTATAACATTTGTCAGCCATTTTAAAATGATCATGCACAGGACTGTTTACATTCAAACCCTCATATGCTCTCGTATAGCTTAAAGCCCAATTTGTATAGGATGGGAAATGATTAGGGTCTATTGAGGTCGCTTTTTTATAATTTCTGCGAGCTGCTAAAAAATTACCCAATTTTCTATAGGCATTACCACGACAAAAAAAATATTCTGCATTGGTACAATTTAAATCTATTGCCTTATTAAAGTCTAAAATGGCTTTTTCAAAACGACCTTCATTAAAATGAATTAGACCGCTTTTATACCATTTTTCTGCATCGGCCTTTTTTTTCTTGATTGGCATAACAATTCCTATTCTTTTTCCTGTAATTACCAGATAGCTCCAAATAGGTTACATGGTCTAGGAAAGTATTTTTTAACCGGTATAATAAATCAATACTATTGGCCACTCAAACACAGTCGCAATGAGCAATTTGGAATGGTTTGGTGGACAATACAAGGTAATAGATTTTTGGGGATTGTCTTAAACTATTGGGGATAGGCATCCCATTAACCAGTAATTTTGAGATAAAATTGCTTTTTTCACGAAACAACTATCTATGTTTTTTATACAAATAGAAAAGAGTCTCAATTAACTCTATTCGAGCACCTTGAAGTGTTTTACAATCGGAAAAGAATCCATTCGATTTTAGGGTTTGAGAACCCGAGCAATTACGCGTCGGAAGTTTTTTCCATTAGGACTGAGTTGATAAGGACATAGTGATGATTCATGGTATCAAGTTGGATGAACTCTTATATTTTTTAGCTTCAATTATTGGCATTTCATCATTTTTCTTAACCAATATTTTATTATTACGTTCCTTATATATGGTTTCGAGTGCCTTATTCGTTCTGTCAGGCTTCCTGTATCATATCAATATTATTATTATTATGAATTCGCTTTATTTTTTGGTAAATGGTGTCCAAGTTATACGTCTGTTGTTAGAACACAGCACCATAATATTACCTAAAGATCTGAAGCCGATTTATAACAAAATATTCTATAATATGACCCCTAGAGAATTTCTATCTTTTATTAAATTAGGGAATAATAAATCTGCAGAGAATAATGAATTTTTGTGTCATGAGGGAGAATCAACAGACCATTTATTATTGATACTTAGTGGAGCGGTTGCTATAGAAAAACACTCTAAGAAAATAGCAACCTTATCCGATTACTTCTTTATCGGTGAGATGCACTTTTTAACAAAAAAACCAATGTCTACAGATGTGCGTGCGGAAACCCCAGTGCATTACTTAGAATGGAGCCATGATCAAATTAATCGACTACATCAGAAAAAACCTGAAGTATATATGAAGATTTTAGCTTCAATTGGAAGAGATTTAATTACAAAAATACAACAGGAAACAATGCCCGCTTAAGGTGGGGTATCCTAGTGCTGTTTTTGCCGCTTCTGAGTCATATCAAAAGCATTAAAAAGTTATTTATCTCAGGATGTTACCCGTAGCAGCAGATTGAGAGAATCTCGCCTCAGAGAGCCAACTCGGGCAACCTTTAGGTTATATTTTTGCTGGCAACATCTTTATATTCGGATCTTTCGCATAAGCATTGAGAATATCACTCACTAATTGCGACACAACAGATGCCTTTGCATCTTCCTCGATAAGCCCGGTTTCCATTTTCATAGACGCTAAACGCGTTTCAATTTCTTTTGCTATGGATCCGTTAGGGAACAAAGCAGCGAGCAACCTTCTGGCTTCTCCAGGCCCTAAATGACGGTATAATTGATTCCGCACTGTCGCGTCTTCCGCCGTGGTACTAAAAGCCCATAACTCAACCGGCCCCAGCGTCAGGGTTAATAATTGGACGTTAACCCCATTTTTAGTTGCATATTGTACAAGAAAAGTTGCCCCACCTTGGCGTGGACCATGGACTCGTGTACGCAAAGCGACTTTGGCTGTGCTTGATAGACCGAAAATCTGAGCAGTTTTCTCCACTGCCTGTGAAGGACCGGCATCCATCACGTAGATAGCAGTACTAAAATCGATCATTACCGGATCAAAGTCATCAACGGATTGAGAAAGTAATGCAATTTGCACTTTCCACTTACGTCCTTCCCGCATATCAATAATAACTTGATCGCGAACCGCTTTGGATTTGGCTGTTCGGTGGAATTCATCATAAACAATACGTTTGGGATCTTCTCTTATCTCTAGAATTCGCTCTTTATGATATTCCCTATATTGCTCCGGCATATTACTTACACTTTCTTCCGTTAAGTAATAATGTCGAGCGAGGACATACCGAGCCAACATATACATCACTGATGTTTGACGATCGGCGGCATCCCCCCCACTTTTAGCCACTTCGTCTAAGTCAAGCGATACCACACGCGCATCACCTATATCAAAGCTGGTTACTCGAGACAAAATTGAATATTCGCGTACAGCTCCAGAAATCATCCGTGAAAACGCATTGATTAAGGACTCTCCGGTCGGTGCAGTTACTTTCTCGTACAAATCCTCAATAGAAGGAGTACGGCAAATGGACGCTGCATCAGCTAATAAAGGCATAGCATAACGCTGAGCCAGCATCGCCTCATGAGCAAAGCCTGCTGAATAGAGAGAATCGGTTACTTCCCACCACGTGGATTTTGAATCCCTCACAAAACCAATTTCTTCTAAGATACTGTCAATAAATTCTTCCACCCCAGGTGCATAAGGGGTTGGATTATATTCATCCGCTAAGCTTTTATATAATTCATCAACAACCATCCCTGCCAAATCAGGCATACCATCGTAGGGCTTAGCAGCACCGAGGGGAGTCGTCAACAAGGTTAAAAAGTTAACCAAAAATGAACGTTCTGTCGCCGTAGGGTAACGGCATCCTAACTGAGTATCGAAGGGATTAATAGAATACTCTGGCGTCATCCTTAAACGATGATAAGCTACCAAATGCCTTTTGGATGCTGGCAGCGCTTCTTTAAGAAGTGAAATCAAGCCGCTACTTGATGGGCCAATATCGATAATCGCAATTCGCGGTAGACGCGTTAATCCACCAGAGAGGCAAAGTGCTAAATTTAAGGCATTGGATAACACTGATTTACCAGAACCTGGGCGCGCATATACTAGATCAATCCAGGTCGTTTGTTGGGTTGAACCAGGTTGAAAAGGCCAAGGCTTACCGTCGGGGGAGCGGAAAAGTAAAGCGCCATGCTCCCAGGGTGAGGCTGGTCGCGTGATGGGTAACATGGAAATCACATCGGATAAAGGAGCGACTGAGGGTACCGCAGCACTATTCTGAGTGGTAGCCAACATACTTGAAACGAAACCGGCGAAAGCATCGCCACAAATTTCAGAAACATCTGTTGAACCCCAACCCTGAATGGCTTTAACCAACTCTGAACTACGACGACGCAACAAAGGAAGCTCACCTTCAGGAGCCCAAGTCGCCGCTACAACACGCAAACGGATAATGGCATCATCCGTATTGAGCTGTAAATATTTGAGCAAATTCACAGAGTCACTGATCAAGCGGTTTTGTGCTGAAGAGAAACTTAAAATAGCAGAAAGCAACCCTTTTAACTTTATGGTGTTTAAACCTTCACTCTCAAGAAAAAAAGAAATTCGCCAGGGGATATGTGACGGTAAGATACGCGAAAATAAAGTAATAAAAGGCCGAATATCTTTTGGAAATAAATCAATAAAGACAGAGGAATAGATTTTGTTACCCACTCTAACTGTTCTTAAGTCCAAAATCTCCCCATCCCTAGGAATAATCTGTTTTGCTAGAGAAGGCCAAAGTAAGTCGGAGGGATCACCATTAAAGCTATCTATTTCACGCGGTAAGATTTTATCGCCTGGGAGGCTAGCACGCCAATCATCAGCCGTAAAATCAGGATCAGCTGTCATCCGTATTGCATGAACAGCATCATGAACATTCATTAATCTCGCATAGATATTTAAAGCATCAAGATCATTAAGGATGGAGCGCACATAAGCATCGTGTGTATCGCGTAATTCAGGAATAGCCGCAAAGATGGTTTGACTATTTTTAAATGCCGGCGCTTTTTTGTCCTTGAGCATTTTTATCTTAGCTTTATTAGCAGCCTTGAGTTGCTCTTGCGGTAGATTGAAGGGCCTAGTAAATAAAGCAAAATATAGACGTTCTTCCGCACAATACTGCGCCAGAAAGCCTACACGCTCATGAAATAAGTCATCTAAATTGAGTTCTAGTCGCTTTGCAGTTGCTTCAGCGGGTGAATAAATGTCTTGAATAACTTTTCTGATATTTTGTTTATCATGACTAAAATGCACTTGCAAAGCGTGACCTGGTCGCCCCATAGCGGCCTGAAAAGCATTGCTTAACCCTTCAACCAGTCGCTCAAACTCTTCGGCACCGGCAAGCGCTGTTACCCCTTCAATTTTTATAATGGAAACTAAAGAACCATCATGATTAACCAAAACAGTCGGGCTGTCGGCGGTTTCCAAATCACAATAAGACTCTGTTGTCTGTTTAAGAGAAGTACTTAGCCAGGCAAAAAAAGTGTCAACACCTTCAAAAAATGAATCTGCCCATTTTCCCATATCATTTCCTACTAATTCATAATTATCTAGGCTTTGCTCTCGGTTATCTCCTCTAGTGCACTCGCAGCCCAACGTTCGATTTGCTTACGAAACTTAGCCCTTGAAGGTAATAATCGAACATCCTTAAATAATTTGTCAGAAACCTCAGTTGAAGTGACCCCTGAGTCAATGATTAACTGGCCAAATATAGCCGGATCACTAGTCCCTTCACCATATTTTTCTTCAACTAGCTGCGAACGAAATTTAAAACTTCGATAAATATTTTGTGCACTATTTTTATAGCCAGTATCATTCGTAATAGCACAAAAAAGCACATGGCATAAACTATTTAACTCGGTTTGGCTAAGCTCAGGCAGGTAGACTAAAGTGCCGCCGCCATAACCACCCACACCCACCGATTCAATAAAAAAGCATTGGGCACAAAAGCAACATGCAGTTGCTAAGTTAGCTAATTTATTATTCGTGAAGTCATGATCAAGATTAACTACCTCTTGAAATAATCTTGCCTGAAATCCACAAAATTGGCAGGTATACCTATCCCTCTGGAATACCTTAAGTTCGTAACCTTTGAAGCGCTCGTCCGCTTTTCTGGCTGAATATAAACGCCATGAACCCGGGCTAGCAACGAGCTTCAACCTATTTTGCTCTTTAACAGCCATTAAATATGCTCACAAATTAGCAAAAAACCTTAGTAAAATATTACAAAACACTATTAATAAATAGCGGAGGCAAATAGCTCGCCTCCCAACTATTAACTACCAAAGATTGTACCTGAAGGACCAGCAACAGAACCACTAGTTCCAAACATAGTTTGTCCAGCAACACCTAGAATTGATGGTAGGAATAATAAGGCTGCTGCTATGAAAACTAACGCAATTGGCGTACCGATTTGGATTTGGGTGGGGTTATCTTTATGCTGCTTAAACTTCATGATTGCACCAATAGAAAAACCTAGGCCCGCCAAGTAAGATCCCGCTGTAATTAATTTAGCCACGCTGGTAAACGAAGACGTTATACTTGATGCCATCGTACCAAGACTTGTCGAAGCCGCCACTTCACCGGCTACGGCCATCAAGCTAAAGCAAGCAACCCATGTTAGCAAGCGCTCTAATCGGCGCTTTACTTTTAACGGCATTTTCACTGTTCTCTCTCCTTTTGTATAAAGACTATTAACCTGTACCATATAACGTATTATTGATGATTTCTAGTGTGGCGACAATGTTCATGGCTAAAATTCCACCAAAAACATGCACCAAGCCCTTTCCTGTACCACCCGGAGGCTGTCCTTGTGAGGCAGATCGTGCAATGAGAATCCAACCTCTTACAAAAGCGATGACACCAATAGTCTGTATTATAATCGCTAAAGGTCTTCCAACAAGACTGCCACTGCCAAACATCCCGCTAATCATTTGATTATTACTATTCACGGGCGCATATTGTAAGATACTTGAAGAACCAAAAGTAGTCTGCAACATGATAGCTAAACCTGTGGGGAAATAGATAAATATACCCGCAACGATCAAATAAATGATAGGTTCTTTGATGTTCGAACTCGACGACATCATCGTGCGGGATTCCCCATAAGATTTCAAAGTATAGATCGCTTTAAAAGCGAAAGCTAAGCCAATTAAATATGCTGCTCCTGTTATTAGTCGCTCAACAGGTAACAAATTATTCGCTATGTTAGTTAAAATATCGACTTGATTTGTTAGCCATTGTGGCAAACCAGTTCCAGACATAAAGCCCTCAACTATCTTGCTGACTAAACCTAATCACTCGTCCTGAGCTGGTTAAGATGCGTCCTTGATTAGGATCAATCAATTTAATTACACCGTAACCGGTAATTTGGGTTCCTTCTCTAACGGTAAGTGTAGACCCATTTGGAGCAATTAACCAAGCTCGCCCAGGTATTACAGCTTGTATATAATAAATGGGTATAGTGATTGGTTTTGTAACAACGGTGCGAACCGGTGGAGGCTTTGGTTTTGTCCTCTCTGTAAGTATAGCAATTTGGTTGGATTGTTGATCAACTTTGTTCGCCAGAACACTAATCTCCCGGTTAAGACTAGCAATTTTTTCAGAAAGATCATTCACATTCGAATTGATCCCACCTAATTGACTATTCACTGAATTGACTTCAGAACGAACGTTCTGCTGTGAGATCTCTAAATCAGAAAGCTTTTGAGTGACTTGCGAATTATCTACCGTTGGCTGAGGCGGCGGTGTCTCTACGGGTGCAGCAGCAGGTTGTACGGCCTGAACAGGTGGTGTTTCCACAGGTGGCGTAGATTGAGTCGTCGTAGTTATTGTAGGAACAATAGTCTCGTCAGCCGCTTTGCGATTGGCCCAATAAGAGGCAAAAAATTTATATCCCAGCATGGCAAGAACGATTAAAATGACAGCAATTAAGGCATTACGCAAAATATTCTTACCTTGACGAGGCTGCTTTCCTCCTGGATCTTCGCCGCCGGCTATAGGCTCCTCATCACCTAAATGATCCGAACCCATTGAATCTAAATCAGCGAACTGATATTCATCATTGTACTCATTATCTGCCATTTCTTACCTGCTCATCATGTTAAAGTGAGGTCACATCTTGAGTGAATAATATCCCCAAAGTAGTGCCTGAATAAACTTCGACAGTCGTTGGCGTACTAAACTGCTGCTGAGCAACCTGTCCCCATGCTTTTCCGAGTGTTGCTAATCCAATTACCGCATTTTGCAGCGCTGAGCGGCCAATGCCATTCTGGACGGTTACGTTTTGTCCACCACCAGTACCCCCAATCGTTACAGTTGTATTTGCTGATTGGAACGCATTACCAAAACCTTCAAGGAAAGAGGAGGCAAACAAAGAGCCGTAGCGCAATAAATAGTGGTGATTGGTCTTGCTTGATAAGGCTGTACGTGCCGTATTCGGGTCAATTGCATAAGCACTGATTGAAGTCGTTTTAGGAGCACCAGGAACAGACATGGTATTAAAACTAATCACCATCTTCTCGGCATTGGTGGGTAAGTTAAAACTGCCAATTAATTTTGCGCCTCTTAATTTACCTGAAACAATTGTCGCGAGAATAGGACCTGGCTCATCACTATTTACTGAAGTATCAAGCACTGCAAAAAGGACATCACCTGTTTTAATTATAGCTCCCTGTGGTCTGATTGGAGCATTTTCTCCCTCCGTCCCAGGACCTGACGGCATTGAAGATTGGTGTATTTCTGTAGTCGTTGAGGACTTCTTTTTCTCCTCATTACCGGAAACATAGGTTTGTGTAGTTACTTTCTGCCAAGCATTGAGAGATTGATTTGCCGTTCCTAGCATCTGAGAAGTGCGCTGTTGAATTTTTTGCTGGTATTTTTGGTCAGCTAATTGTTGATTTTGCTTTCTTAAAATATCTTGGAGTTTTTTAGCATTTGCTGCCTGGGCAGTGACTGCAGCATTAGGTGCTTGTCCAGGTAAACCTGGCAGGGCAGGAATTGGGGACACATTAGAAGGAACAGTCGCAGGAATATTAGCACCTCCTAAACCTGCAACTTCTGTAGTCAGCCCAGCGTTCTTGATCTCAGCATCGCTATAGCCTGCATTCTTTAAATCCGCAGCAGAATAGCCTGCATCCGCTAAATCTTTTGCAGAATAACCAGCCTGACGTAGAGCTGCGGCACCAAAACCAGCATCTTTTAAATCTCTAGCACTAAAGCCTGCATTTTTAAGATCTGCAGCAGAAAATCCTGCATCGCGCAGTTCCTTCGCAGAGAATCCAGCATTTTTAAGATCCGCAGCACTAAAGCCTGCATTTCTTAACTCACCCGCAGTAAAACCAGCATCTCTTAATTCTTTCGCCGTATAGCCCGCAGCTTTCATCGCTGCCGCACTGCAACCTAAGGTTTGTTTGATTGTAGCTGCTGACACACCAGCCGCACGTGCTGCTTGTAAAGAAGCAACACTACAATCTGCTGTCCGTCCTGCAGCGATAACCGCCGCACCGCCTACCCCAGCCTGCCTGAGTTGGTCAGGGCTAAAACCAGCATCCAATAAATCTTTAGGGGTAAAACCTGCATCGGATAGTTCTTTTGCACCATAACCCGCATTTCTTAGAGCCGCAGCACTACAACCGTTTAAATCTCGAATGCGTTTTGCAGATACACCAAGATTAAACAATTGCTTGAGTTTTGCTGGATCACAATCATCGGCGCGAATAGCATCATCAGTTAATGCTCCTCGCACCTGATCCGGCGTGAAGCCCGCTGCTAAAAGTTGCTGAGGAGTAAAACCAGCTGCCGCAAGTTGTTTTGCATCATAGCCAGCAGCTCTTAATTGTGCAGCGCTACAGCCATTTAAAGCACGAATTCTTGCAGCAGAGACACCTTGAGCAAAAAGGACTTTCAATTTATTAGGATCGCAATCATCGGCGCGAATGGCATCATCACTAAGACTTGCTGCACGAATTTGGGCAGGGGCAAATCCTGCATTCGCTAAATCGGCATCAGTAAAACCTGCGTCTTTTAGTGCCTTCGCACTACAACCAGCATATTGTTTAATTAGCCTAGCGCTGACCCCTGCAAGACGTTCTTTCTTAAGCGCCTCAACGTCACAACCTGCACTCTTGATATCTGCAGGGCTAATTCCAGGAGGCAATTCAGATTCGGCCGATGAGATTTCACCGGGTGTATAACCTGCGTTAGCAAGATCGTCAGGACTGAATCCTGCATTCAATAAATCTCTTGCGCCATAACCTGCCTGTCTAAGTTCCGCAGGACTAAAACCAGCATTTTTGAGGTCGGCAGCACTAAAGCCAGCATTTCTTAGATCGGCAGCAGTATAGCCTGCCGCTTTTAATTGAGCTGCACTACAACCATTTATCCGGCGAATTGCTGCCGCAGAAACCCCAGATGCACGTAAACGTTTTAACGCATCAACCTGACAATCTGCTTTGCGAACATCTGCTTCACTGATGCCATTAGGTAAGCCGCTTGCTTTCGCAATATCATCATCGGAGAAGCCTGCCCCTTTTAACTCGCCGTCAGAAAAACCACCATCTTTCATTTGTTGGGCCGTAAAACCTGCATTCCGTAATTCGCAAGCATCAAATCCGCAAAGGCGTAATCGGCCTGCCGTAAAGCCAGCATCTTTTAGCTGGCGAGAATTAAACCCCGCTGCCCTTAATTCTTTGCATGAGCAAATTTGTTGTAGATCGCCGATCTGATAGCCATTAGCTTTTAATTGCGTACAAGTACAGCCTGCCTTTAAATCCGTCAGCTTGGCGCCCTGGCTTACTACAGTGGCAACAGCAGCTTTACTACAACTGCTATTTTGCAAAGTTTGTAGCCAGTCGTTACGTTGGGCTCCAGCTTCATCTTCACGGGCTAGGGTTGCAAAGCCAACCCCCCCTTGGCCGCTTGGTGGTTGATCTATCGGTTGTACGCCCTCTCCTAATTCTTGGGTACGGATAATCGTAGGAATCGCACTTCCACCTGTTTTCAGTGCAGAAGCTGCTTGGTTGACATTTTGGGCTTGTTGCAATTTCGCATATTGCACAGTTGGATTTAATGCACCAGGAATGGATTGAATGCCTGGCGCATTGGATACATTCGATGAAACATTACCTATTTCATTTGAGACCTTTAATTTGAAAAAACCAATAACTACTGCAGTAATTAGCAGTATCGCCGTGAACACAATAATCACTCGTGTCCGAGTATTTGTAAATAGCGATTTAAGATTCTCTTTTCTACCTGCCATTTGATTATAACCCTTCTACCTTGAGCTGCATGACTTTTCCATGCCATGAAACGAGTAGCACTGGCGATTTTTGCATCTCGTAAGCATGCATACCATCGGCGCTAGTCATACTTCCTATCCAGCCTGGAGACAAAATTGTAAGGTTGGTTCTGACATACATTCTGTCATTAATTATCCATGCCCTCGCATCTCCGCCACTTACTGTTAAGCGCTGACTTCCTGCTGGAGGCACTCCATCGAGCACATGCAAAAGAACATCGCTTGCACTGGGAGGCAACCCTTCTTCCATTGGCATTGTTTTGGCATTAGGGCCGAAGCCTTGAATTCTTAAGTCTACTCGATAGTCTACTGCTTTCTGGCCAGGAATAAGGGTTAGCATGACAGGGGTATTTAAACCACGTAATCTCACGGCAAGGTTGCCATAATTGTATAATTTTAAGGCTTGAATCATGAGGGTATTACTTGTTTTATCCCATTGAATGTTAAAAGCGGAAGGATCGCCTAAATCATAGGCGCTAATTGGCCAAGGAGCTCCAGTTGAATCTAGAAAAACCAATGAAGACACAAATCCTTGAGATAAACGAATTACAGGCGGGGTAGAGCCTGGTGATAAGTTGACAATTTGTGAGGTTGCCGTCGGTTTTGGTGGTGTTCCAGCCGTAGAGGCTTCAGCAAATTCGTTAGCTTGATACAATTGCTTCAAGCGAAGAATCTGCTCAGGGGTAAGCGGAAATAATTGTCTAGTTACCCCTTCAAAAGCCTTAATATCAATTAATTCAGTATCTTCAGTAGATAAGACAGTTTCGTCTGCTTCCCCTGTGGCGGCAGGATTAGCGCCCGCGGCTGCAAGAGGGGGGGCTACCCCTCTCCGAGCAGGTGGGTTAGCTGCATTAGCCGCCCTATTAGGCTGAGCTGGTTGGTTGGCTCCCGCAGCGGGTTGCGGAGGGGTTATACCTGACTGTGATAAGCGTTGTTGTAAAAGACGAAGCTGCTGCAGCGCCTGCTGTGCGGAATCAGTCTCCGCAGACGCATACGCTGAGAAAGAGATTGAATGAGCTATGAATGCTATAGTCAATCCAATGAAAGGGAATAAATTCTTCTTTTTCTTCATTGACCTATTCCACCACTAGCAGGGCCTACCACAAACTGAGCTATACCAATACCACGTGGAGAATTCAAGGTTGATACCCGTGTTATCAACATTGTCACCACATTATTTTGTTGAGAAAATTCACTAGCACTTTGATAAGTGACCAAAATGGGCATTTGTACTCGCCAAGAATAAACTCCATTTAATAAACCTTTTTGCAAAATGATCGGAGCACGCGTAGCCACCGCCGATACAATCAGTTTTTTTGCTTTTACTGCATCTAAGTTATTGGATTGCTGTAAAGCATTCAAAAACTGTGTCCATCCATCTGCAGTAAAAAATCCAGACGAAGCTTGTAGTTCATCACGATAATTCACAAAGTTATAGGTAAATGCTGCAATCGCGGCTTGGTTTGCCCATTGCAACACCGCTGAGTCTGATTGGTTAGGCTCATCTAAAGGGAACAAAGGAGTAATTCGGCCACTGATACTTGTCGCAAAATATTTCGGAGCAGGCGGATGCGTTAACATATAAACCAAAAGCGAGGCCAAAATAAAATTAATAAGAACAGAAAATAGCAAAGCAAATATTATTTTACGTTGACCGTCACGATAAAACTCATTTCTCAGTTTAACAGCAGTTAGAGCATCTTGAGCCATAATTTCCTCATTATTGCGGTATGACCTTTACGGTTTCATTCTCAATTGGATCAGGTGCAAGCAACGGAGTCGTCGAATAATTCGGCTCATCCATTGGTGTTAATTGAACTGGTGGAGTAATGCCACTAGTCGCATAAAAATCACGTTCAGGTTGGTGGAAATAGAGGAAGTAAATAGCCAGTCCTAATAATATATTGATAATCAACGAGACAATAAGGGCTCTTCCCCCCGTTCGATAAGTGCGAACATAAAAGGATTTAGAGTTTATTATTGTCTTCCAAGTCTCTCGACTCATCGTTGCCTCATCTAAACAATTGCATCTCTGAAAGTAATTTCGATGCGTGAATTAGGCGTTTTATCACCTTCTCGGGTAAAGCCCATTATTGGTTTATCACTTCCCATTCCTTCGGTAAAAATAAAACGACTATCAATACCTTGTGTCCATAAATAATCGCCAACTGCCCTTGCTCTCGCTAATGTTAAAGCATGTTCCCGCCTCTCGGAAACATATTTCCCACTAAAACCGGTAATATTTACTGCAACTTTACGGAATTGCTTTAAAAACCGCACCACATTATTGAGTAAACCATAAGAAGCCCAAGTTAATTGAGGAGATTGGTTTGGAAACAACGAAGCAGAAGGAATGCTAATTAAATAATCTTGACCTATAGTAATAACGGCAACACCGCAGCGCTTAAGGCTTTTTTGTAATCCTATTATTGCCCTATCTTCTGCACCTTCTACTTTATAGGGTAACTTCAACGCTTCGTTCTCTAAAGGTCGATAGACCTTTACCTTACACCCTGTCAGGGCTATAAGTGCAAGTAGAGTAACAACATGCCATGTTGAAACAGCAAATAAACCAACACGCAATCGTCTCACCTAAACCCCTCAGATTCATTAAATATAGATCTACTCACAGTAATGAAATAAAAACATACAAATCATTACGTTACAAGCAGTTCTTGAAAATTCTACTAATTAAGCTAAGTTCCATGCCAAAGAAAGCAATATTTGCTCTATCAGGATTATTAGATCTGATAACAACAGTCCAACGCTGGTGAATCTCTACGATTTTAAATTTTTATAATTAAGTTTCTTCTTGAGCCTTAGCCTTTGCTTTTTCTCGCTCGCTGACAATCTTAGTTGAAAGCTCATTCACCATGAGTGTTAAGTCCTCAGGATTGATCGCATCACGCTCGTAAGGGGGATAACTGGTTGCCATTTGAAAATCTTTGATTAATTCATTGGCTACTGTTCCAGCATATTTATCTTTTGCTCCACTAGCTCGCTCAACAGTAGAAAGATAATTCCTTGTCTCATTAATTGGTAACAAGGGCAATGAAAACTGCTCAGTGTCTTTAACCAATAAGGGTAAACTCACTCCAGAACGACGCAGTCTACTAAAGATGGTCAAGGCCCCTTCTTCCTCTTCTTCAACTAGTTCTTCGATAGGCTCAGGTTCATTGAAACCATGGAAGGCCAGTAAGGCTGCTACACCGCGTTCAATAGGTTCAGTGATATTTGATTCGTGCAATGCTTTTGTAATTAAGTTAATTTCTTCTGTTTCAACGGTTTTGTCGATACTGAGACTACCGCTGTCCAATACTTGCTGGAAGCCAGCAAGTTGTTTTTGTAATTTAATTAAATAATCATCAGGTGGCGGCTCGACTTTTAGGAATTGATTCAACTTTAAGTGTTTAACTGGTGACGGATTAGCATAGAACATCCGCGCCCGCACAATCTTGGATTTGAAAAAGATATGCGCCTCACCTTCAGTTTGATCTTTTAAATCTAATAAATCAATACGGGCTCTTTTTTCAAAAGAAGAACTTTTCGTATCCATATAACTGTTGGCAATACTCGTATCTTTGGTTTGGAATGAATCCACTTTGGTTACATAGGCTTCGCCTGCGGTTTTGGTGAAAAAGTCCCAGGTTTCTGAGGGGTCTTCAAGCTTCATACAAATTTTAATGTTAGTGTTCGCACCGATTGAAGCCGCTTCTTCTTTTGATGCTTTTTGGAACGCAGGCAAATCTTGTCCTGCAAAAATAGCTGAGAAGCCAAGGGAACGCGCCTGCGCTGGCACAACAGCAAAACCTTGTACAGCGTAATAACCATACTCATCCAAAATACACATATAAGGTGTCGGTGAATTGGTTGGTTTTCGTAAAATAACGTCGCGATAGTCACCTTCGACCTGGTCTCCTAAACCTGCAGCCATCATCGCTTTTAAAGAAGAGACAATAACCTTGCCCAAGTTGGATAATTCATCGGGTGATTTTTCCAAAGCAGGTAGCAAAACAACGAGGATACGTCGGTTAAGTACGACGTCTTTGAAGTCCACTTCTGCTAAGTTAGTTCTAATGATATGGCCATAGGTATCAGCAAGGGATGAAAATACTCGTACCAACTGCATGGTAATAAAACCATGTTGCTCCAAAACCTGAGAAACTTGCTTACCTTTTTTTTCCTTATTATAACCTGGTAAGTTGAAAACATAGTTACGAAGGGGGTCTGTAACTAGCTTCGGTACTGATTCAATATTAATACTTTCCTGTTCATCACGTGGGAAGACTTTATCGATCACTATTGCTTCTAAACGCTGCAAATCAAAATAATTTCTTATGGTATTTGCATCAAGTAAAATAGCGCCCTCGTCGCGCATGTAAACGAGTAATTTCATCAGCGCTTCCACGAAGCTAATCGCACGACCTTTCCACATATCGCCATCGGATGACTGCTGGGAAGATCCCATCAAACTGACTACTAACTGAGTTAACATACTCGAAGAACCCTGACAGAAAGGGTTTAAGGTATTAGATAGACGTTTTTCTTGAGGGCCAATAATATCGCGAGCGCCTGTCATGAAGTTAATCAGTAATAAATCGTCTTCGCGACCCATGCTGCGTACCATGGAAAATATTTTGGCGTAGAGTGAGTTATCCCCTTTTCCATCGACATAAATAAAACCACTGGCTTGCACTAAAGCATTATAAGCAAGTGAGACCAAAGCTTCCGTTTTACCGCTACCGGTAGAGCCGAAAATGAGCGCATGGGTTCTTAAATCGTCATTAGCAAACCATAATTCTTCATTGGTTTTTCGGTCATTACCAAAAAACGCGATACCTCGCGCAATATTGGGTGTACCCACTCCAGGCTTTAAGTCATTGTAATCTTTCACGCCAGCAATTTGAGGCAATCTGAAAGGTAATTTTTGTTTGCGCGAATAACTAAAAAGAAAAAATAAAAATCCTAGGACCAGAACTAAACTTGAAATTTCAGAAAGATAATAAGCAATAGCCGCTAAGGAAACTAAGACAATAGATACATTAGTTGGGTCAGAAAAAAAGTCGCCCATCCGTTGGCCAAGAGTCCGGGTGTCCCTTAGCAATAAAGTAGGATCTATTTCATGACGCGAATCTATACCACGCATTAGGGCTCTAACTCCTGCAACTCTTTTGGGGTCAACTTAACTTCTTTTACAGCAATTTCGAGTGCTTTAATTGCTTCATCAATCATCGGCACTAGTGAACGCCTACCCATCTCCTTTTCAGCTCGCCAATGGGCAAAAGGCCCACCCACTTCTACGAAAGGGGTTTGCCTACCAATACTATTAAGCATATACCATAATCGACGATCGAGAGGTTTTAACCACAAAAATTCTGCAGTTGGGACTACACCATCCTCCCGTGCCCCCTCAATCAGAGAAGCTAGCACGGTTAGGAGGTAAGCATGTTTCGCTATAATTTCTTGCACATTTTCCGAATTCTGGTATTTCCTTAATACCGGTCTTGCTACACTGAAATCTGGTTTTCCAGCTGTGCAGGTTTTATCAAGTGTCTCTAGGATGAGGTTAGCTGAATCCCTATCGCGATTCATGCGCGCCATAAACACGGCTGCTAAAGCATAGGCCTGAGGAGAGCAGCGCTCGAATCCATCCCAATAAGGCCCTAATTGCAAAGTAAATACTCTTTTAGCATCCCCTTTTTTGATTCCAGCAGTCATCTCTTGTCCAGGAACAGGATTATCTAAAATAGCATCCTCTTTCTTTAGAAGATGATATTTACGTGCAAATTCCATAGGGGTTAGCGCCATAGCCCAAGGGCCTTTATTAATATCACTATTGGTTAAATCCTCTTTGATGACCGGCATAATTGCAAGCCAATTATGCTGTTCCTGTGCACGTAAGCTTTTCATATTATGGGCTTTACGAAACTTAAGAGTAATGTCCGATTTATAGAGAAAAATAGCGAGTAGAACGAGAATTGCAACAACGGGATAGCGAATGTAATCGCCTACACTTCGAGTTAAGCCAACAAATTGATCCCAATCAACTGTTGCCGGATCGATGGTCTGCATGACATAAACGTTGTTTTCTAATTGAGGATTGCTAACAAAATAACTCACCAATTTGGCTTGCAATACATTTAGATAAAACACAAAAGCAACGATATACTCATGCGCGCTTTTCCAAATAATAAAGGCAGTAAGGAACAACAACACCATAATCCATACAGGTGCCATCGAATTATCATTGTTACCACCGCCTTGCTGTTGTGATTGTTGAGCCATGCAATTTTCAATAAACTGATTATAAATTCAAGTATATACTTTGTTTTAGTGCCGTGCGAGATTCAACTTAGTCTGATTGAGTATTTTTGACTAAGCGCCCTTTAAAATAATGATAGGTACCGGACAGATGAACAAATCGCGTTATACTCTCCAAATTGATCGCATGACCTTTAAGAGTCAGCAAAGGCTTACCAAACTTATCTAGGGGCACCTTATCAGGTGACATTGTTAATAAGTCTGCCTCATTGATATAAATAGCCACATAGGCTTCATTCGCTTTGTTTTCTTTTGATTTAATAGAAAATTGGATTGCTTCTTCATCAGCATAGATTGGCCGTGAAATAATTTGGCGCGATAAATTAGCAAGGAGACGCTCCCAAGATTGTATGTTAGATCCCTCAGAAGAATAGAGGGAAATAAAGACTTCTAACTGACCAGGGCGCGGTACTACGCGATTAACATGGTGGGTTTCGATTTTGGGGGCATCCGAATGGGCACCACTAAGATGAGAAGCAAATTTATCACGTATTTCTTGAAGATTCTTACCTATAACACGTAAAAAATTTGATTCTTCCCAAGGACCTGTCTCCAATGCTTCATCTAAAGCGGCAAGGATGGCATTGGCCTGTTCTTTTGTTAATTCATCTTTCATAAGGGGTACATCAGATCCATACTGATAAAATTAAGTTTCTAACGAAATTATAACAGCATTCAGCGTCTAACGCTGAGTACTGTTATCTAAAGCTTGGTGAGCTTGGAGTTGTTTCTTCTTGCCCAGCTTCAACTTTGGCCCCTTGTGTCTCTTTAATCTTATTACCGCTTGTATAACTATGAATTGTATTGTAACAATCTTTTAAAATCCGTTTTGCTAAACTATTCATTTCATTAGGCCGAATCGCGTCCATCTTCTCGGTTTGGGTATATAAGGTCCTGACACCACGTGCTGCTTCCGCTCCTTCCGTTGTTGGAATTTTCTCAGAACTTTCTTGCGTAGAACTTTCTTTTTGCTCTTTTTGTAGCTTACTAAAATGAGCGTACGGATTTATAGCCATAATAAAAGGTACTCCAATACCAAATTCTAATTTAGTATAAACATACCAAACATTTCCTTAAGATAAACTTAAAGAGGGTTAAACTTTCACTTTTTTTACACTTTGTTTGATAAAAACAACTAATCATACATTAACTCGTCTAAAGGAGTGTAGTCTTTACTCGGACCCCCTTGAATTAATTCATTTAATACATCCGTCATACATAATAAACGCAAGGAGTTAGGGGTAACCTCATCAAACACTACACGTATACCTAACAAGGCGTTTTCTGCCTCATCGAAGGTTGCACCTAAACCATAGCCAAGACAAAGCGAGCAGAGTTGATCCGCACGGCGAGCTATAGCGGGTAGTAAACCAGTATCCGCAAATACTTCTTCAAAACTAACAAAACGATCGTTTAAATAAAATTTAGCATTTAAGGCTGCTGCAATTTTAATCATACATTTACGAATATCGGTTTCCATTATTATTTCCACCAAGGTTGTGATGAACGCAGAGAGCCAGCCAGCAAACTTCTAAGCCAACGCAAAAAAACGGGAACGGTAAACCCATAGTGTTCGATAATGCCAAAAAAGACAGCTGAGACAAGTACTAAAATACCCGTCCAAACTCTTATATGCATTAAAAACAGGAAAATGGGGAAAGCGGCTCTTGCATCCACTAAAAAGAAACGAGCACTTCTAGCGGAGTCCCGCCAGTGCGATGTTTCAGCAAAACCTGCCATAAAAACCTCAGAATGAGAAAAAACAATATAAATTAAGTATATCGTCCAGGGATGAGAATTCAAGGGGACAGAAAAGGAACAAGGTTAAACAGGGCTTTTCTCATCTCAAAGAATCTGTTGGGCCGAGGTCAATACTCATTAGCTAAATTTTGTAAGAGGTATTTATGATTTGGGAGTAAGGGTAGGTCCGCCCTTTTTAGGGGTAAGAATTCCTTTTAATTCATCAGCCATGTTTAATTCATTTGGCTTGATAGGATTACGAACCGGAGCGCTAACAGGATTTGCGGAAAAATTAGCAGTTTGTGCTGGAGCATGCTTTTTCTTTTTTTCTGCATCACGCACCTTGTTTTTTTCTTGTGCATTTCCAGGCTTGGTCGACTTTAATATTAAGCCTCCTAAAATATTTAAAGTGCTGCTGCCCTTTGCCATGATTAGCTCCGAAGAGAATTTGATAATTTCATCATATCAGTAAAATCTTAAGGTTTTCTTAAGATATCTTAATAAATCATAAAAAACTTGCTTCTGTCGAGGGTGGGTCTGAGAAAAAACTCGCCAAATTGCGCTCCAAAGAAGGGTAATCAATTTTGCCTGAGGCTAATAATGGAATCTTAACGTTTGAAAAAATAGCTTGGGGAACTAGTATTTCAGGGTACTTTTGTGAATGTACATGATGGACAAAAGCCGATTTGCTAGCCTCAGAATATTCTGAGAAGAGAATAATTTGCTCCCCTCTGCGTGGACATTTTCTACTTAAAGCAGCATGCAATTGTTCTGGCCACAAGGCGGAAGCAATTGATTCAACTACTGATAAAGAAATCATTTCACCGCCCAATTTAGCAAAACGCTTCACACGACCGTTAATAAATAAAAATCCATCCTCATCTGTACTGACAATGTCACCCGTGTCATACCATCCATCGTTTTCAATGGATTTGTTTGTGTCCGCAGTCAAATAACCAGCCATCACATTGGGGCCGCGAATAAACAGCCGCCCCCCTTCTGCAATCCCTTCGACAGGTTCGATTCGATATTCGATAGCTGGTAAAGCTAAACCTATACTATCCTCTCTCGATGCGAGGGGACAGTTGAGTGAAATCACAGGTGAAGCTTCTGTAGCGCCGTAGCCCTCATAGATTTGAGCATTAAAGGTTTCTTGCCAATGATGTATAGTTTCGGGTTTCACTTTTTCGGCTCCTGCGAAAATATAACGCAGGGAACTAAAATCTTTCGGTCGAGCCGCGCGGGCATACCCTGTCAAAAAAGTATCCGTGGCGAAGAAAATGCTTGCTTTAGTTTCATAAACTAGTCTCGCAATCAATTTAAAATGCAAAGGCGAAGGATAGAAAAAACAAGAATTTCCTGACAGCAAAGGCACAATAGATCCTGCAGTTAAACCAAAACAATGGAAAATAGGTAAGGCATTAAAAAAGATATCCTGAGCAGAAAAATCCACTCGCGACATCATTTGATAACAATTGGCTAAAATATTTTTATGACTTAAGGGTACTCCTTTAGGCACACCTTCTGAGCCTGAAGTAAATAGCACTAAAGCAGTATCCGTAGGTTTAACGGCTTTACCGATTAGAGAATAGGTTAAATTAGGTAATAAAGCTTTTAACAAACCTGCAACTTTTTGAGCTAAGTTAATTTGGGGGGCAAAATCCTCAAGATATTTTAATTTAAATCCCGCAGCGCTTAACTCTCCAACTAAAGCTTCAAGCTTAGCTGTTTGAATAAATTGACGCGAACTGTAAATCGTTTTAATCCCCGCAATTTGACAAATTGAATAGAGATTATAAAAACCGCTGCTAAAATTTAGCATCGCAGGGACACGTCGATATCCTTGTAAAGCAAAAACACTAATTATCCCGGCAATAGTCGAAGGCATCATTACACCGACTATCTCAGCAACCTGGGTTTCCTTTTTAAATTGTCGTCCTAAAATAAAACAACGTGCGATAAATTGGCGGAAAGAGATAGGCTGGCGCTTACTATCTTCAATCAGGGCCGATTGTTTATTGGCATGTTTCGCACCTTGAAGTATCGCGCTAAAAAGGGATTTTTCTGGATTAAAATTAGCAAAACTCATTTCGCTCATTAGGAGGAATAGCTTCCTGCCTATTCGTTTTTCATCTATCGATTTATTCTGTTCAGGAATAAAAGAGAGCTCTCTCATTAGATGAAGTGTAATTTTGGGAAAAAAATGAATGGCGTACTTATCTTTAGCAAGAGAAAAAAAACTATGCTGGGCGCCTTCAATACGCAAGGGGCTAACTTTCTTCTGCAGCTGCCCCAAGACAAAGCCATAATCATCAAAACTCTTCACTTCTCTTGTGAATTCTTGAGGAAATAATACCCAGGATTTTTCAGTTCGAAGCGCATTGATTAGCAATTCCTTGTCTGACAACTGAGATAGATCAAGAAATATCACTTCAGCTAATACGCTCAGAATCTTAATCCATAACTTATTGGCGAGTTGCGGCGGTAATACAAAACTTAAGCGCTCAGAAAAAAATAAGGCCAGTAGCAGCGGATCAATCTTCGAAGTGCAATTCGCAATAATAATAGTAGGGCTGTCTAGCTGGTTGTTCTCATTTCTGACAGTTACTTGAAACCATGCACTTAAAATGGTTTTAAATAGCCAATACATCGGCTTTGCCAAGAATCTCTGCCAACTCCTTTCTAACATGTTTTTAGTCCCCAAAGAGATTAGTCTAAAATCTAGCATTACTTAATTGCCTTTGTCATTGCAATAGATCTATTTCATGCTTGCCCAAAATACCGGGCTGTAATAAAGTGTTGTGCATGTGGCTTAAAAATCAATATCTGAAAACGCTTGCTCTTCTATTAATAATAGTAGCGTTCATCATCTGTACGACAGTTTTTCAAGAGAAAATACCAATTATCCTTCATAAGATTAAAGGATTAGGTTGGCTAGCACCTATTTTATTTCTATTGATTTATTGTCTTGCAAGCATTTTTCTTCTACCTACTATGGTTTTGACACTTGCGGGAGGCGCTTTATTTGGCCCCTTACTAGGCACTCTATTTAATTTGCTGGGGGCAACACTTGGAGCTGCATCTGCTTTTTGCATTAGTCGCCATCTGGCCATTGATTGGTTGGCTGCTACACGCGGGCCTAAGTTAGAAAAGTTAATTTCAGGAGTGGAACGCAGCGGTTGGCAATCGGTTGCTTTGCTTCGCTTACTACCTATCGTGCCTTTTAGTTTAGTGAATTATAGTTTAGGAATGACCCGCATCAAATTTAGTCATTATGTAATAACCACCTTTATTTTTTTAATTCCAGGTGAAATTATTTACACTTATTGCGGGCATGCAGGGATGGATGCGCTTACTCGTCCAGCTCCCTTTTATAAAAATATCAGTCTTCTTACTCTGCTTAGTTTAGCGTTACTTTTTTTCTTATTTAAGCTGCTCAGCCGCTATCGTCATAAAAATAGTTAGCGCTTATCTTCTGCTAATAATTGTACAAGTAAGGAGAGTAAAGGATGGTTTATATTAAACATCTGTCCATCAAAAGAACGAACAGGCTGGATTCCTTGTAAGGCATTACAAGTAAAAGCGGCATCGGCTTGCATTATGTTCTCTTTAGGTAATTCACGGACTGAACAATCTATCCCCCCTTGTTTGCAAAGAACCAATAATCGCTCTCTGATTATTCCAGCTAAAACACCGCTATGACAGGGAGGAGTAATCAGGCAATCATTTTTGATGATAAAAAAATTAGCCACAGAAGTCTCAGTAGCCTGATCTTGAAAATTAAAAAATAAGACTTCATCGGCCTGCGCTGCCTCAGCGCCGCGACGGGCAATAATCGCTTCTAAATAATTTAGCGATTTCAATTGATAAATGGGATTTTTTGCATCGCGCCGCCAAGGAGCACTAATTAGTTCGAGCGGTTGTGAATTTCTATTATAGTGAAATGCGTTAAAAAGAAGATAAGTTTCGCTACCTTGTGCAACTAAACCCCTTGGTGCTCTACCACCACTAAGAATAACTTTAATGCCCCCTTCTTGTAATTTTTTTATGTGGATACAGTGCTTAAGTTTTTCGAGCCACAGATCAAAACTGACCTCGAATGCTAAACCCAAAAAAGCAGCCGCTTTTTTTAACCGCTGCCAGTGGGCCTCAGGGTAACAAGGCTTTTTCTCAACAATCCGGATTGTCTCAAAAAGCCCCTCCCCTAGAAAAATGCGATCATCAAGAGCAAAAGAAAAATCAGCCTCATTTTCTTGAATAAAAATGAGCGTAGGCATTAGTGCTTAGTAATCATCATCAAATTCATCCTTAAGCTCAGCCTCTAAGCGCAAGTCATCCAATTTATTCTCAAGTCGGCGACGCGCATCCATTGTTGAGTTTTCGCTTATATCAATATCCACATCTTCGACAGGACTAGCAAATGAATCACTCTCTACTAAATCATCATCTTCTTCAAACATATCACTCATTTCACTCTCTCAAGGGTTGACTTATTCTATGAGCTAGATAACAGCAATAACTTTGCGCTATATACCTTATTTTTTTCATTCTGCCTAGATCTGAAAAAAAAAATCTTTCAATTTTGCTAACTTGAACTTAGATATCCATCTGAGCAATAATCGAGTAAAAATGACGAAAAATCAAACCATGCCCAATCGCTTTAAGCTTGCCCTTCGACGAAGTTGTCGACAGGTACGCGAAAAATTATCCTCCGAATATCAGCATGCGGCATCCGCTAAACTATGCTCACGTATAAGCAACTTACACCAATACCGCCATGCGAAACGTATTGCTCTCTATCAAGCAACTGGTGGAGAAATCAGCCTAAATCGTTTATGGAACTCAGCTCCTCTTCAAGGGAAGTTTTGCTATTTTCCCGTCCTTAGAGAGGATAAAACCTTATTATTCTTGCCCGCTACCCCTGCAACCGCCTTTGTCAATAATCAATATGGGATTGCAGAACCGGATGTGGATAAATCTCAAGCTATAGCGCCTAAATTACTTGATATTATTTTTATGCCCTTAGTTGCTTTTGATCATTATGGCACTCGCCTAGGTATGGGTGCTGGCTATTATGATCGAACCTTAGCGAATGAAGATCATCCTATGCTTATTGGGGTTGCTTATGAATTTCAACACTATCCTTATATTGAACCACAGACTTGGGATATTCCCCTTACAGCAATAATAACCGAACGAAACACATACTGGAGTAAGAAAGAAAATGACTAAATATTGGTTAATGAAATCAGAGCCGTCCTGTTTTAGTATCGACGATTTACGTGCTTCACCTAATCAATCCACTCATTGGGATGGTGTACGAAATTATCAAGCACGTAACTTTATCCGCAATGAGATGTCAATTGGTGATCAAGTACTGTTTTATCATTCGAATTGTAATCCACCAGGAATTATTGGCATTGCCGAAGTCACCTCTAAACCTTATCCTGACTATACGGCTTTTGATCCGAATAGCGAACATCCTGATCCCAAGAGTAATCCTGATAATCCACGATGGTTTATGGTTGATATTCGTTTCAAAGAGAAATTTAAAGAACTTATTCCACTTGATACCTTAAAACGCTACCCCGAGCTTGAAAACATGCCTCTCGTTCGTAAAGGCAATCGCTTATCGGTTTCGCCTGTAAGTCGCGATGAGTGGTTATTTATTACAAAAGAGTTGGTTGCGGGTTGAGTGAGGCGGCTACTCCACGGACGAGCTTAAAGCGCATCCCCCCCTACTTCGCCCGTTCTTATCCGTACTACCTGTTGCAATTCATAGACAAAAATCTTGCCATCACCGATTTTGCCTGTATGGGCTGCTTTGCAAATGGCATCAATTGCTGCTTCTACCATATCATCGGCTAAAGCCAATTCAATTTTTATCTTAGGTAAAAAATCGACGACATATTCCGCACCGCGGTAAAGTTCCGTATGTCCTTTTTGGCGACCAAAACCTCTTGTTTCCGAGATAGTAATACCGGGCACGCCAATTTCCATTAGCGCCTCATGTACGTCATCAAGTTTGAACGGCTTGATAATCGCTGTCAGCATTTTCATAGACTTATTCTCCAAAACGACTCGCACTAAAGGGCTGTGGATTAGTTAGTAATTCCTCTCCAGTCATCATTTCAGCGATTAAGCGTCCAGTGACCGGACCCAGTGTTAGTCCATGATGTGCATGGCCAAATGCAAACCAAAGCTCCTTGTGACGAGGGGCTTTACCGATGATAGGAAGCATATCAGCTGTACAGGGCCTAGAGCCCATCCAGGGTAATTCTTCAAGTCGCTCGGTAATAGGAAAAAGGCTTCGTGCAATTGGTTCTACTCTATTAAGTTGTACTGGAGTTTTTTTTGAATCCCGCTTTGCAAATTCAGCTCCCGTTGTTATGCGAACACCACGTGTCATCGGGACCATCATGTAACCATTCTCAATGTCTAATACCGGATGTGTAAGGCGTGTGTTTGGCCTAGCATTGTAATGCATATGATAACCACGCTTGACCGCCAGTGGAAAACGATAGCCAAGTCGAGAACTCAATAGATCTGACCAAGGTCCCAAAGTTACCACAACCGAATCGGCTTTGATCTGACCTTCTTTAGTTTTAACGGTCCATTGATTGGCTAAGCTAAGCGCATCACCAAAAAAGAAGCGGCCACCTAAGCGTTCAAAATAGTTTGCATAGGCAGCGACTAATCTGCCAGGATCGCTCACTGATTCTGATTCAGTATAATGAAGAGCCCCAACCAAGCGTTGATCAAGATCAGGCTCAACCAGACGTAATGAAGCCGCAGTTAAATGTTTAAATTGAATGCCATGCTCAGCCTGGCATTTTTCAGCAAATCGTGTTTCTTTATCTTGGACTTTTGTAGTTCTGAACACTTTAAGCCATCCGTCTGCCCGAAATAAATGTTTAGCCCCAGCTAATTCAGCCAAGCGATGATGCTCGCTGACACTGTGTTGAATCAAGGTTGCATAGGATCGAGCAATTTGAGCATGACGTTGAGGATGAGAATTAAACCAATATTTCCATAGAAAAGGCGCCAATTTCGGTATTGAAGCGGGGTGATAGCTGACCTCAGGTGAACGATTAAATGCATATTTAATCAGGGAGCGCAAATCTCTCGGAAAAGCATAAGGGTAGACTCCCTCCCGTTGAATCAATCCGGCATTGCCAAAAGAGGTTTCAGATCCTGGAGCTTTTAAATCAACTAAAGCGACTGAACAACCTCGCATGCGCAAGTGCATAGCGACTGATACACCAACAATTCCGCCACCAAGCACCATGGCATCAAACTTCATAACCTAAATCTCCATTTACTGAATGAATTTGATTTTGCAAAGTTATTATTGTGCACTAAGCCTCGAATTTACAACCTTTATTCCCAGAAAATAACGATAAGTTTGCGATTGACCTAAAAAAAATTAGATTTTATTGAGGGCAAATTTATAAATAATTGCTATTGTAAAATTGATTTGTGCTGTTTATTATCAATTAAAATATAACCGCTCTGTTAATAAATAACTCGGCAAGGAGAAAAATTATGCCTAAAGAACCCTACCAATCATCATCACCTATCCCTATTCCTAGAAGACAGACAAACCCTCAAACGTCTCAAAGTTCTTATCCTGCTTTCTTTTCACCAAAACAAGAAGAGGCTGCTAAAGCCAGCGAAAGAGCAGAAAGCTTAATAAGTGGTGATGCTCGTATGAGTCCATCTGCTTCCTTACAACCACTCTCTTCCATAGCAGGTTAACCTATCAGAAAAATAAAATCTCTTCCAGCCGACCTGCTAGTAGAATTACTAGCTCAGCATTGCTAGACTGTCGCTATTACAATTATTATGCGGGAATTTAGCAATGTTCGATCCAAAACACTTCGATGACTTGGCCAAAAAACTGTTCGCCAGCTTACCAACCAGCTTTCAAAATTTTGAAAATGATATCCAACAAAAGTTTAAGGAAATCCTGCAAGCAACTTTTGCTCGTATGGATTTAATTACTCGCGAAGAGTTCGACGTGCAAACCAAAGTATTAGCAAGAACACGTGAGAAATTAGACGCGTTACAAGAACAGGTCGATGCCTTGTTAGCAGCAAAACAAAGCAAAGAAAAAAAAGCAAAGCATTAATCCTGTCATAACAACAGAAATGATAAACTTTCGCTAAAGGATAGGAACTCTGCTTAGCAAAGTAAATTTAGTCCAATCTTAAGGAAGATCCATGAATCTCGCTTTTAGCAAAACCCGCTCTACGGTGGGTATTCAGGCGCAACCCGTTTCCGTTGAAGTCCATTTATCGAATGGCTTACCCAGCTTTACTATCGTGGGTTTAGCAGAAACAGCCGTCAAAGAAAGTAAAGACCGCGTACGTAGTGCTATTATTAATAGTCAGTTTGACTTTCCTTGCCGTAAAATCACCGTTAACCTGGCTCCTGCTGATTTACCCAAATCGGGCAGCGGCTTTGATTTACCTATAGCCCTTGGCATTCTTGCCGCTTCCGGACAAATACCTCTGCACAAATTAGCCTCCCATGAGTTTATTGGTGAACTCGCCCTAAGCGGTAACCTACGAGGCGTCTCTGCAATTATCCCTGCTGTGCTTGCCGCTCGTCGAGACCAGCAATTATTAATTATCGCCGCAGCTAATGCCGAAGAAGCGTCTCTCGCAGGACCAAACAAAGTATACGCAGCAAACAACCTTCGTGAAGTCTGCAGTTATTTATGCCAAGATACTCCCCTACAAACTCTCCCTCCTCAACCACAATCCGATTCTTCTCATGCTGCAATGGATTGGTCGGATGTAAAGGGGCAAACTCACGCCAAACACGCTTTTGAGATAGCAGCCTGCGGTGGTCATAGCATTTTATTAAGTGGACCCCCAGGTAGCGGGAAAACGATGCTAGCCAAACGTTTTATTACTTTATTACCTCAATTAACTGAAGCAGAAGCCCTTGAGTGTGCAGCAATTAACTCAATACATGGTCGACTGCCCAATTATAATGAATGGCGCCATCCACCATTTCGTTCACCCCATCATACGGCTTCGCCAGTGGCCTTGGTCGGGGGAGGTAATCCGCCCAAACCCGGTGAAATTTCACTTGCCCATCATGGGGTTCTATTTCTTGATGAACTGCCTGAGTTTCATACTCGTGTTTTAGAAACATTGCGTGAACCTTTGGAGTCGGGCCATATTTGCATTTCAAGGGCAGCGGCGCAAATTGAATTTCCTGCAAAATTTCAACTTATCGCCGCAATGAATCCCTGTCCTTGTGGTCAATGGGGAAATCCCCAAGCTAATTGTCTATGTTCGCCGGATCGTATAAATCGTTATTTGGCTAAATTATCCGCTCCGCTTCTTGATCGAATTGATATGCAAATTAATGTACAAGCCCTGTCACAGGCCGAGTTAGTCAAACCCCATGATGAGAAAGTGGAGCAAAGTCAGACAATCAAGCAGCGCGTAGATAAAATTCGTTTGTTACAATTGAAGCGTCAAGCTTGCTTGAATGCAGAATTAAACACAAAAGATTGCGAACGATTCTGCGCTCTGCAACAAGAAGAACAGCAGTTTTTAAGTCAGGCTTTAGAGCGGCTTAAATTATCAGCTCGCGCCTATCATCGCCTTTTAAAAGTAGCTAGAACAATTGCGGATATGAATCAGCGAGAGAACGTAGAACTTAGTTGCTTGCAGCAGGCTTTGGCTTTTAAACAAACTATTAAGGCACCCATATAAGGATGACTATCTCCTTTTATCTGGTTCCATTACGGTGCTGAGGCATCAGAATTTTTATCTCTGTGCATTTTTGTTACCCTGCGCAAGACTGAAGCCTAGAAACCCAGCCTGCGAATAGACAGGCTAGTTTTTAGATTTATAACTACCTGTTTCCAGTTTCATAATCATTTCATTGACTAGAGTTTGTAATTGATCAACTTCATTATTTTTGCACTCGTTTATTGTTTCTAAATTTTTCATGCTCATTAAATCTGCGTGATCGATTTCATTTTTTAAAACTAGAATAGTGTGTTTTAATTGTTGTTTAAAATCCTCTTTGGTTTTCGCAAGTTTTTCTTGTGTATCCAAACAGATTTCCTCCAATTCTGAACGTAGGTCAAGAACAATTTTATTTAATTTTTGCTCTCCCTTTTCACGCTTCACTAAAGACATCTTTTTCTCCAAAAAGTTCTCCGCCCGAGAAGACTTCGAGTTAATAATATTAATCAAAACGTTCTATATAAAATATAGACTAATTTTTCCACCAAGAGAAACTCAATTAATATTCAAAACGTTAGTTCTCAATTTATAAAAATAAAAATATTTTTTATTTTTGTAGCTATAATTTTATAGCAATCAAACAATAATGGACTATTGATGGCTTATCAGAGAAAGGTATTTAACCAGCTATTTAAGGTAGACGCCCAGGAATTCGAACAGCATTTATCTAAAGAAACTGCTCTGCTTGAGGAATGGTTTATTCAGCAAAAGTTCATGGAGCGTGAATTAGCTATTGGTGCTGAAATTGAATTTTTCCTTCTTGATAAATACTATGCGCCTCTACCAAAAAATTTAACATTCATTGACTTAGTCAATCAACCTTTCTTAAAACAAGAGGTTGGAGCAGCTCAACTTGAAATCAATAGCTTACACTTCAGCCTGCACGATGATTGCTTTAGTTCTTTTCATAATAATATTTTAGAGTTCTGGCAACAGTGTCTGCGGGTAGCCAACAATCATAATCATCATTTGGCTCTAATAGGGACCTTACCTACTGCCTCTAGTGAATATACTTCACTCAAATTTATGACCAATAAATCAAGATACCAAACACTGACTTATAACATGAAGAGTTTTTGTAAAGGTAAATTGCCAAAATTGCATATTGAAGGCCAAGATATTTTGTCAATAGTACCTAAATCTTTGGCAATTAATGGGTTAATATCCGCTTTGCAGTTACATATCCAAGTTGGACAAAGCCAATCGGTTCAATATTATAATATTGCTCAAGCCATTGCAGGCCCCATTTTGGCAATCTCTGCCAATAGCCCTTTTTTATTTGGGAAGCAACTTTGGAGTGAAACAAGAATCCCCATATTTGAACAAACCATGGCAGTGCATTTATTTGGCCAAGAAGGAGGATTTAAATCTTGTTTGTTTGGCACTAATTATCTCCGTGATTCTTTTTTTGAATTATTCGATCAAAATTATCATTTCTTTCCGCGACTTATGCCTGAAGTTTCCCTCAATTTACCACCAGAAAAAATGGTTCATGTGAAACGGCAAAATGGCGTAGTCTATCGTTGGAATCGCCCTGTCATCGATTTTAATCCCGATTTAAAACCGCATTTACGTATTGAGCATCGTGGCCCATCTTGCGGGCCAACGATTATTGATATGGTTGCCAATGCGGCCTTTTTTTATGGCCTTCTTTATTATTTTGCTACTCAAACTGTCCCGATTGATCATCTTTTACCCTTTTATGATGCTCGTCGAAATTTTTTCAATGCAGCACGTTTCGGCATAAAAACAAAATTTAAATGGTTTGCTAATCATGAAATCTCTGCCTTAAAACTTTTGGAAGAATTACTGCCGTTATCTTATAAAGGATTGGAGGCACTTGGGGTTTCTTCAGCAGATAGTAAATTTTATTTGGAAATTATAAAACAGCGAGTGAAAGCAAAAACAAATGGCAGTGAATGGCAAATCAGTTTCATCGAAAAATACGGCAAAGATTTCTATAATATGATGGGATGCTATTTGGAAAATCAATACCAAGATCGCCCCATTTCAGAATGGAAAGTCTGAGGAAAAATTATGAGTAGTTCTATTATTAAAAGCCTTAAAAATCATTCTTTATTTCATAATTTTTTAGAGGATGAATTATTATTTATTTCGCAGCACAGCGAAGTAAAGCAATACCAAGCAGGCGAAACAATTATGACTCAAGGCTCCTATGGCAATCAACTGTATCTGCTTGAAAAAGGGAAGGTTTCGGTATACGTCAGTTTGCCGGGCGATACCAAGAAATTAGCAACAATCCTTGAGTCTGGACAAATTTTCGGAGAAGTGACTTTTCTTACAGAAACCCCTGCTACCGCTTCAATAATTGCCAAAAATAATTGTCTTTGCTTGATTTTTTCTAGAGAAATTTTAAATATGTTTTATTTATCTCATCCCATAGCGGCTTATAAATTTGTAACCAACATTATCGAACAAACCCGAGAAAAAATTATCCACCAAATTCATTTACTTTCCTCCCTTCTAAAAAAAGCAGCAAAAGGAGTCGATATTTCCTCTCAATATGCACTACAAATGCTGAAACATAAAGTGCGATGTAAAAAAATTCCCAACGCAAATATCGATCTCAATTATCTCAAGGAAATTCATTTTTTTTCAGGATTAAAGGAACAACAACTTTTTCATTTATTATCTTATATCTCTATTCATCAATATGAGAGAGGTTATCCCTTTCAACTTCTAAACACTAACTCTCGATTATGCATCCCTTACTCAGGAGCGGTAATGATGTTTATCAAACAAGATAATGTGCTGAGCAAATCGATCGCAGTTTTTGGTACAGGAGAACTATTCCTAGAAAATCCAACACCTATTTTTCCTGAATTCCAAGATAATTTTGCTTATCTCAGCAGTGAAAAATCTATAATTCTAGCCTTGGATTTTGACTCTTACTACAAACTTCAACATTCGGAACCAGCCATTTTTTTTCATATCAGCAAAGAGATAAATCATCATATTGCCCGTCTGGTTTATCTTGTTAATCGAGAGTTCATCAGAATTAATTGTGAATATGAAGATCTAATAAGGTGAAAATTATGTGCAGAGTATTAATTTACCTCGGTCAAAATGAAGCAAGTGTTTATGACTTACTTTATGGCTCAGACAATGGGTTAGTTCACCAAAGCTATGCACCGCAACTAATGAAATATATTCAAAACCTTGCGGGACTTGGTTTTTGCTCTTGGTCTAAATCATCCCATTCTCCTGAAGAACCCTATTTCTATAGAACAACCTATCTTCCTTTTTTTGATAAAAATCTTTATCGCTTATCAAAAAAACTAACCGCAAATTGCATCGTTGCCCATGTCCGTGGCGTTCCCTACCAAATCGTCGAAACGATTTCGGAAGAAAATGTCCATCCCTTCAAACTGGAAGACACTCGCTTCGTCTTAGCGCATAACGGTAGCTTGGCTCATATGGAACGTTTAAAATTAGCGCTTATTAAATACATAAAACCCCATCTACTCACTTTGATAAAAGGCACAACAGATAGTGAATGGATTTACTTACTCTTTTTATCGCAGCTAGCCGACTATCGAGACAACAGTCCGATGGCCGAAACTTATCAAGCCATTGTAGATACCTTTAAAATTTTAAACAAAGCAAGGGAAGAATGTGGTATCGAAGACTCTTCACCAGTGAATTTATTCATAACCAATGGAGAATACGTTTTTGTGACCCGCTTTGTTTTTGACTTTGGACGTAACACCTCTGATGTGCATAAAGCATTTCTTGAATACCATAGTTTATGGCTCACTTTTGGTGAGAGTTATAGCATTGTTAATGGGAAGTATAAAATGCATGGGGCTGGAGTCCGACGTGATATTATCTTCGCTTCCGAACCGCTTTCAAGTGATCGAACGACCTGGATAGAACTGCCGGAGTATTCCATTACCCAAGCCTGGATTCAAGATGAACAGGTCAGGTTTAGAACTTTCGATTTAGTAGTTTAAAAAAGCACAGTCGGTAGGTATTACTACTAAATCTCTAATGCATATTCGTTGCGGTAACCGGTACTTTATTTGAAATGACGGCAAAAGTTGCGATCTTTAGTCAATTGACAGGACATATCATCTTCATTACACTTTATGGCAAATAAAAATCCTTTTTGGTTGTTTTATGTCACATGGAAAATCGACTTATAAAATTAAGCAAAGCAACGATCAGCTGCTCAATAGTTTAGATGCTCTTCTTAATCAATATAAGGAATCGCACTACATATCTCATTCAAGCGAACGCCAATTACACGGACTTTATCGTTTTGAAGCTACTTTTAACTACTTAAGAAAACAATCTGAAATGCCTACAGAAGCAATCATTCTTATTGTTTATGATCTTGCAATATTTGATAGTTCCAATCCTTTTTTAACTGGTTTTATCAGACATCATTTAGAACAAACCATTGAGTGTCCTTTACTGGAGGCACTTCGCTACAAAGGAGGGGTAGATTGGACTGGAAAAATGTTACAAATGCTTTACATGAATTTGGATGAAGAAATGCAATTGCAGCTACCTAAGCTAAAAACATTAGGAATTGTTGCTGGGTTAGAACAATATGCCAATCATCTTTGCCAACAGGAAATCAGTGCTTTGGTTGGTAAACAATTATTAGATACTTCTAAAGAAATAGTCAATGCTATTAACAGCCATGAGCAGTTGGACAGGCGTTTATTCAGAAACATTATTCAACAGGCACGACAGCCTAACAAAGATGAACAAATACCTTTACCCCCTAGCCTTTATTTAAAAGCACTCGCTTACTTGTGCTCTGCCATTGCTTATGTATTTAATTGTCCTATAAATAAGCTAAGTTCTCATAAAGAAGTGCATCATTTCTTCTACAATGCAAATGCAAATAGTGAATTAGCTGAAATGGAGTATATTGGTTCCCATCAATACGCTTTTAGATAAGGGAGCTTGGGTAGTCATGGAACGGCCTGCCCATTTGAGGACAATTGAAATTTCTAACGACCTTAATCTTCTGTCTTTTACTTCACCAGGCATCAAGAATATACCGCAATCTCATTTGGCTTATAGATTCCACAATCTAAAATAAAGGCCGTGACTAAGTTGGCAGGTGTCACATCAAAAGCTGGATTAAAGACGGGGCTATTGGGCATACTCCACGTGAGACTTTCAGAGTTTCCAACGAAGCCACGAACTTCATTAGCGGAACGTTCTTCAACAACGATGTCATGGCCAGAAACACAATGCGGGTCGATAGTGGTATAAGGTGCGGCGACATAAAAGGGAATACGGTGATAATGGCTTAGTACCGCTAAGTTATAAGTTCCAATTTTATTGGCAAAATCACCATTGCGCGCAATTCGGTCAGCACCGACAATAACTTTTTGAATACGGCCTGCCCGCATTAATGTGGCAGCCATGTTGTCACAAATGAGCGTGTAGGGTATCGATTTTCTTGAGAGCTCCCAGGTTGTGAGTCGTGCCCCTTGCAATAAAGGTCGTGTTTCGTCGACATAAACATGTATTTTTTTATTATGTTGATGGGCTGATGCAATAACGCCAAGTGCGGTCCCCTCCCCGACTGTTACCAGACAACCTGTATTACAATGCGTGATAATATTATCACCATCCTCCAGAACAGTATGACCATGCGCCGCGATATTTTGGCATAAGCGCAGATCTTCATAAAATAATTCTTCAGCAATAGTCACCACGCTGCTTGTTTTTCGAGTTTCCTCTAACGCGGTCATTTGCCTATCAATGCAATGCATTAAATTAACCGCAGTGGGACGAGCTGCTCTTAATTGCTGCGCGGCTTCTTTGATTTGATGGAAATCAGCACCAACTTCCGCATACTGTGCCAAAGCCAGGGCGGCTGCAATTCCAATCAGGGGTGCACCACGTACTTTTAATGATTGAATCAGTTCAACCATATGCTTTGGTGATTGACAGTCAATCCATACTTCTGCATGCGGTAATTTTTGTTGATCTAGAATGGCTACGGTATTATTTCGAACGCGTAAAGCAAGCGAAATTAAGTCCCTCATAATACGCCTTTCCTCGTTTTTTGATACATCTCTCGGAGAATAGCAACTTCACTGGCAGGCAATGCAGTAACTCCTCCAAACGAACAGGCATACAATAAAATTTCAGCTGAGTGTTCTAAGCGCTCCATACCATTTAATGCCTCTTGCAAATCTTCAGCCCAAGTTAACGCACCATGTCGGGCTAATACAATCACACGATATTCTGGTAAAAATGGCTTTAAACTCTCGCCCATCGCTTCTGTTCCTGGTCGAGCGAAAGGTGCAATGGGAATTCGACCAAGACTTAAAATAAGCTCAGAAAAACACTCCCCAGGTAATTCAGTAGATTCAGGCCGCGCAATTGTCCAGGCAATCGCACGCGGCGGATGTGCATGAATAATGCAGCGTGCTTTTGGACATTGTTGATACACGCTCAAATGCATCAGTCGTTCACTGGATGGATTGCCTTTGACGATTTGATTATCTAAGGTGATTATTGCCATCTCATCCGCTTGGAGACATGCTTTCGCTTTCCCTGCGGGAGTAATTAAAATTTCCTGCTCGTTCAGTCGACAACTGATGTTTCCATCAGCAGCAGCCAACATATTTTTTGCATGCAGTTGGCGAGCGACCTGAATTATTTCCTCAGATAATTGTTGTATCACGATTGACCTATTACACTAAAGCCTTATCGGCATGTTGATGAAGCACCTTAAAATATCTTGTAACCGGCTATAATCACAATAACTAACAACAAACTTACGCGTAATAGCAACCCCAGGGATTTAGCACGGATTGCGGTTGCCTCATCTTCGGATATCATTAGTATAGTATACTAGCTGAATCATTACCTGATGATATTAAGACTGCATTATCAACAATAGAGCTCAAGAGTTTATTAAGTATGTTCTAGCTAGAAATTTTTAATCTAATTGGCAATGTGAATCCTTTAGTTAACCATCCCAACTCTTCCTCTTCTTCAATTTCGATTACAGAAAATTTTGCGCGACCTCAGGTGAATTTTGCTGCTTAAAGAAAGTCTTCAATTTGTCAATGGTTATTGGTTTGTTGCGTTTTGTATCGACACAAACAATCGTGTTGATACTGGAGCAAGTTAACAAACTCTCTTCATTCATTATTTTTTGCTCGAAAATCAATTTTAGCTTTCCTTCTTGTCTAATAAAGGATTCGACTTTAAATCGATCAAAGGCACGAAGTGGGGCTAAAAATTTTATCTCTGTATGGGCTAAAACTAAATTCAGGCCTTCCTGGCTTAATTGAACCCAATTCACCCCTAAGGCATTCAGGTGAACAGTCCGAGCATGATCAAAATAACTTAAGTAATGTGCATTATTTACAATTCCCTGTACATCAATTTCATGGGCACGAACTTCATTATACCAAACGAAAAAATCCATAGTTTATCCTGTAACAATTTGAATACTACCTACCAAAGTACAAATAAAAAATTAGTTTGATAGAATACCTTGGAGAAGGGCTCATGGATAAACTCAAAGAATCCTTGAATCCTTATCTTGGGTTTTTGTAGAATTTTCATAATTAATTTTCTATTAGGCCCTTGGAAAGTTATGGAACCGCCAACCCATTATATAGCATATTGATATATCAGTTTTAGCTCAATTAACGGTATTTACTGACTAACTTTACTTGATTTATCTTTGTCGAATATTAAGATAAATAATCCCTATAAACTAAGATCATAACTATTAAGTTCTGGGCTTTCCTCAATATCAACCGAGCTAAATTGCTCTCGCTTATTACAGTTAGAATAAAAACCATACCTTGCTTTGCCAGGACTCTGAAACTCTTTTCTGGTTTGATTCAACCCAATCTCATTACCTTTAAAATCATACACAAGGATAGCTTGATCGTGGTATCTTAAAATATCATAAGGTGTAATAGATTCTTTCAAGATTACTTTTTGATAACATAACTTCAAATGCTTTTTAAGCAAGGCATCATCAACCTAACATATGAGCTAGACTGAGATACATAGAACACGCTTCATTCCAATTCTGCAACAAAACTCCGAGAATACTTGCTAATACAGTTAAACTAAAGACAGATTGGAACAAAAGCCAACGTAATTTTTTCTTAAGTCTATTTTCTACTTGGTGATAATCCCCTTCATAAATGATCATCGGTTTATCGGCTACCATTACAGCTGGTAGGTTATTCTTTGCAGGTTGAATATGCCCTTGAAAGGTATAAATTTTTCCTTCGATAAGACAATATTCTCTCAGATGATGATCAATTAGTGGCTCTAGGCACATTTGTGAAAGCAAAAATTGTAATCTTTTTTCTATTAGGAAATTACCCTTTGATGTTTCTAAAATAAAATCAACAGATTCGCTTTGTTCTTTTAAGGGTTTCGATTTCTTGGCTCTCGAAGGCATAATATGCGATAAATACCCACAACAAATCTGTTTGAATAAGGGGGATTGGATAGTCTCGATAGACTGTATACGCCCTGAAATTGTAATGCATGACTTAGAAAAATCCTCAAAATTTATGAATCGTGATTTCCTAAATTTAATAAAAAATATTAAATCTCTTATCGAGAGACATATTAATATTATCGGTGATATTAAAATTATCAATGAACAGATTATAAATTGTTGCTGGGCTGATCCATGTATATGCATATCTTAAAATGTTCAAAAGTGAAATATGTCCATTTTAACATATACGAAGCATGCATTGATCAAACAGTGATCATACTGTAACTGAGCATAACATTTTAGAGAATGTATCAATCTAATGTGATCTGCTTACCGGAGTAATTCAAAGTTTATTTTGCTTGCTGACCAAGGGAAATATCACAGCATTTACCCCAGCAGTATTTATAAAAATAATTAATACATTACAAAGATGCTGATTATATCAATGGGCCTTATCGGCCGCTCGATGTTATTGCCTATTCATTAGCAAAATTGCACAAAAAGAACGCATCGATTATAATGCGCTCATAAACCTCTATAGTCGAATCTGATATGCGTTATAAAAACTTTTCCTCGTTCCATGCTATCAAAAAAGCATTTGGTGATGTTGTAGATCTAAATCATGGTTTTACAGCCAAGCCAGAAGGGGGCTGTGCGGATAGCGATGCATTCGAGAATGATTTTTTTCTGCTCTTCAGACGCAGTGAATATGCTGCTCAAGTGGAGTTAGCTTGTGCACGAATATTCAAAATGATGATGGGCTATGGTCCTGAAATGGAAATTGTTAAAGAGAGAGATAAATTTTATATCGCAAGTAGACGTATCAAAAGTTTCAAAGAAGGATATCCTGATTTTTCAGATCCTACGAAATTCCAGCATATAAGTGGTTTAGCTGCAACTCAAATGCTTTATTATTTTCTTTGTGGGACAGATAATCATAGTGGTAATTTTGGTATACAACGCCTAGGTCAAGATGAAAAAACATATAGGCTAGATATGCCTGATTGTTTTGATTTAAATTTCTTAGCACAGACCTTGGAACTCCGTTCGTTGCAACGAATCCCCTATATCGTTGAAGAACATTTTGATGGGGATTATCCATATTCGCTTCCTGTTGCCTATGTGATGACGCCTGGGTTTCAAAATGAAAAGAGAGCGATGATAAAAAAAATAGCTGAGACATCGTTTAGTCAATTTGAAGAAATTTTAAGAGCCACAATTACCACTGATGCCTATTCACATGTCCAAGCGATGACTACTCTTATGATTGCCTCACACTTGCTCAATGAAAAACAAATAGAAGAAATGAAAGCTAGAGTTGAAACTATTAAATCCGAAGAATTTAGCCTTGATCATATGATAAATCTATTCAAACTTAGACACAGCCAATGGAGGCAAATAGTAGAGATAAATCCTGTCATTGAACAAGACTTAACTTTGGCCGATCCTAAAAAGTTTATGGCAGAAGAAAGGTTGTATCACAACAACTCATCCTCAGATGAGGAGGAAAAGGAGCATTTTGCTGCATCGGAGCATGATGAACCGAATGAAGCATCAAACGTTATTGATTTTAATCGCAACAGGCTTTTTCAACCGTGTAATTCAAGCCCTAACCAAGACACACGCCCTATACAGTCTTATGCCATGCAATAATTTAAATAGCTAATTAGCCTACAGATTTTATTAATAAAAATTCAGGATATATTATCGTGTGAAAACTTAGCGTACGTTTTCGGTCGTGAGGACTTCAAACCCCTGAAACGCAGGATTAACATCTATGCTTTGCTCTTTTCTATATTTAAAATCATAGCTTGGATAAAACACCTTGGTAGAAAGGTGCATTATTAACAGAAATAGAACCTGAAAAAGGAAAATCAAAACTTAAAGCTAAAGTTAAATTAAATCCTATCACTGTAGCTAAACAAAAGTTTGCAAAAATGCGGATAGAGCCCTCATTTGCTTTAAGTAAACTTGATAGAAAAATAATCATGACAGCACCTAGGATCAATGCAACCCTAAGCTCATCATTCAAAATACTTTTTGAGGCAATTAATCTGTCGCGTCTATCTTTAAGTAAACCATCTAAATAGTTCATTATTTGTCGATAATATAAATTTTCTTTTGTAGAATGAGGGGTGTATTCTTGAAAGGAACGATACAATTTATAAGCATTATTCCAGGTTTTTTCACTTCTTTCACCCTTTTTCATTTTTTCCCATTCATCATTGCGAACAGAATGTAAATAGTTCACTAAACTACTCTTGAGTGGAACAGTAGCTGAAGGGGGTAGCACTTCTAAATCACGCACAACAACGCTCAGGGCATCGGCTTCATGGTAAACTATCTTTTGTACATTCAAGTAATGATTCCAAAGTGTAATTATGACAAAACCTAAAAAAACGCCATATCCGCTTCCTAAGATGCTTAATACATTATCTGTGCTTTTAGAATATTCCTTGTCTTTTTTCTCTGGACATATAAAAAAGCGCCCTATATAAAAAGCAGTAAGTGAGATAACCATTAAGATCGCTAGATTAATTACAAATAGTTCCCAGATGGAAAAGTGATTGATTACGTCGCGAAAGAACATATTTTCTCCTTGGGATTAAGTTATATTAAATAAATCTAATCACCGAATTCACATACTCTCTCATCCTTGAATTAACCATTTATTTATCAAAAATCGAGCCGATTCGCTTTTGCCCCAAATATGTAACCCCATTGATGTACTAAAATTAAATCAATGTACTTTTCTTTCAGAGATAATAGTGAAAATAAAATTAATATTATCCTCAAAACAACGATTCGAAATTAATATAGATAATGAATCCATGTTACCCCCTGCTGAACAAATTAGAAAGTTCATGGCTGAAGAAGAAATAGATCCCGATGATATGTTCGCCCTGGAATATGAAAGTGCGCGTAGTTATAATCTAGATGATTTTGATGATTGGTACAAAAAAAAGGAAGCTCTCGCAAACCATAATCTGCGCCAGTTAAAAGAATTAATGGATGATGAAGCTTTTGAAATAATACCAACGAATGCGCTAGATGCATTAAAAACATTTTATTCCCAGTATCCTCGAAATCGCGTTTGGCAATTGGCTGTGGATGGACAGTTGTATACCCAAATAACAGGTAACTCAAAAGAACAAATCATAAAAAGAACAGATAATAAAGGATGGTTTGATTATGAAAACCGAGAAGTAGGTTCATTAAAAGCATTTTTTTGGGGAGTTAATACTGGATTAGAACATATTGAGGAACAAGAGCTATCGCTTAGTCTGATTAATCAAATTCATTTTTGTGTTACCAATGCCGTCCAGGGATTAGAAGGCGAGATTATACGTGGTGGGTATAGGAATAAAGAAGCCAATTTTAATATTTATAAAGATACTGGTCGTATAACACCGGAAGGATTAGAGGATTTACTAAATAAAATAGATCGCGGCGAGTTGGGCAGTGCTGCATTATTTTTAGGCTCTACTAATCCAAAGGTTAAAGAGGATGCGCTTCACATAAATAGAGCTAAAATTACGGAAATAAAAGCCCAGTTGTTTCACGAGGGAAAAATTGGCAATCGTAGCAATCTAGCCCTAGCAGAATATCTTATTAGTACGTTTCCACGATTTCGATATCAGGCACCCGCATGTTCTGAAATAAGCAAGTTGATGGAGCAAGTTATTGATCATTATAATAGGAATTTAACTCAAGTTAGTACCCCTGAAGAAAGGCTTGAATTAATTGGAAAAACCATTGAATCATTTCAAAGAATACATCCCTATGGAGATGCCAACGGCAGAGTATTTGTTAATATCTTGCAAAACCGATTGCTAATACAACATGGCTTTGCACCTGCAACATTTTTTCAACCGAATATTTACGATATTTATGGTCATCATGTGGCTGTTCTAAAACGTGGGATACTTAACACGGTAATTATTTATAACTCAGGAAATCCATTCGGTTATTACATGCATAAGGAAAACAGCCCTGAAGAACAAGCAATTTTTTTAGATATGGAGGAGTTAAATGCATTTACAGCGCAGACCTTTACTAATCCACTTTTTACATTCTTAAATACACCGGACAGCTCGAGGATTGATGAAGAGGACATTTTGAGATCGCTTGGTTTTACTGATGATATATTATTAAAGTTGGATTGTATTGATGATGTGCTTGCCAATATTAATTCTGAAAATTCTCAATTAATTGATCCAATTAATAGAGTATATAGGGAACTGATTCAAGATATTCCCTCCCCTGAATACAATCAAACCAGCAAAGATTTTGCACGACAGGAATTAAATATCCAGATTGAGAAACGAGTAAGAGCACATATTGCCTTAATGGAAACATTAATGAGTTTCGATGAGGAAGAGGAGAAAGAGCCCCCAGAAGTTGAAATTTCCAAGACGCAAATAAGCAATCCAAACACTCTTTTATCTATAGATAATTTTATAGCTGATTTAAACTACTTTATAGAATGCCAGCCTATGGAAACATCAGGCCTAGTTTCCCCCGCTTCATTTTGGGGAAATGAGAGTCAAGCAAACATTGAGGCCGCTCGAAAATTAATCAAATTACTCCAAGGTGAAGATCTGCACGAAGATTCCTTAACCCCAATAAATATAAAATCCCTTAACTCATCTGAACTGGGCGAAATCATTGCAAAATATCGTCCACTATATGAGAGGGCTATTTCTGATGTTTCCAGTAAAAATCAGCATTATCTTTGACATAAATCGCGAGCTATTGGGTTTAGTCTAGATATGCGGGAAACCCCCATTGCTCCCCCTGGGCCAGTAAATTATTTTGGTAATAGCGCTAAGCTTTTAATAAATTGCTCTGCTTGTTCTTTGGTTAATCCTGCTACCAAAAACTCAGCCCCCAGTTTTCCTCGGATTATTGCGGAGGATATTAGCCTATCATTCAAGATGATATTTCCCTTCTTACCTATACCGTCTTCAGTAAGTTGGTCAAATTTATTAGCAGCCAGGGGTTTTAATTTCAATTGTACTCCATAGGTTTCCCTTGGGTTTTCTGGGGAGACCAGTGTTGCATTTTCAACAGTTGACGCATCAAATACCATTTGATTTTGAACAACTTGAAATAGTATTGCAGGTCGAACTGATGTTGTACTTTCGGCCCTGGTTGGCTTTGATGCCATAAGAGGTGAAAATGAAATTACTCCTAAAAAGATAAAAAAAACCTTAACTAAATTAGGCATACTAAATTCCCAAGACCAAATTAAAAGATGTATTATATGCTCGTTTATTGAGCTAGAAACTATATCATATTGCTACGTTATAAACGATAATAATATCTATAGTGTTATGTGCAAAAAATCTTTAATACAACTTCAGGAAGTAGAAGGAATAAAGATTCGGGCATATTTTGAAGCAAAAACAAGCAATTTTTTCATATTTCTTTTTTCTAACGTACATTTCTCATACATTGTTCTTTATTAAAACTCATGAATGATAGCTCCTTTATCACCAACAGAAAATGACTGCCAAGTAGACTTTTTTATAGCCTTTTGTGCATCGGTATATCCTAAATTCCTATGCGCTTTAATTGCCTGTTCAGAAAAATTATAGTCTTTACTTAGTAAATCACTTTTCTCTTTTTGATAATGAAAACGAACAATATTGAGTGCTGTAGGATGACCAGATTGCACAATTCTTTGCATGGCATGCTTAATGTCTTTATCTTTTATTAGTTCTTTAGGTAATTCATGAATAGTATGTTGGAGATAATGGAGCTCACTAAAATAGTCTAATACTTTATGATGACGGCTTGCGAATACTATTTCCTTTTTGCACTTCAAAACATCCATAAATGATGAAGGGAGATTTTCAGGATAGGAAAAGAGATTAACAATAAAGCATAATAGTCTTTTAGGCATTTTCTCTTCTAAAAGAACAGCAAATGGAGTATTAGAACTTAGCCCTCCATCCCAATAATACTCATTAGCAATTTTAACTGCAGGAAATCCAGGGGGTAACGCACAGCTCGCCATAATATGCTCAGGCCCAATTTCTTGATGAGTATTGTCAAAGTGAACTGTTTTTCCTCCTTTTATGCGAACAGCCCCAACTGTCAATCGGGTTTTTTTTTGATTAATTAACTTAAAGTCGATTACTTTTTCTAAAGTTTTACGCAATTCGCTTGTATCATAAATACTAATTTTATCTGGTGTGTTTGCTGAAAAGAATATTGGATTTATCAACCATGGCTTAAAAAAGTTATCTTGTCCAAAAAAAGCAATCCAATAAGCAGACATATAATTCTGGAACTCTTGGAGTAAAATATTATCTTCTGCATCAATAAACCTGGGTAATGAAGATGTGATTGAACTCCAAAATTCATTTAATTTCGTAACGCGGTTCTGAGGTTTATTCCCTGCAATAATTGCCGAATTAATCGCTCCAATAGAAGTCCCCACTACCCAGTCTGGACTATAATCATGCTCTAATAACGCCTCACAAACCCCTAATTGATATGAACCTAAAGCACCGCCACCTTGTAAAACATAAACAATTTTATCATATGATTTATTTCTTTCGGTCATGATAAATTTCCTTATAGAAAAACTGGTTCTGTTACAAAAGAATCAGCTTAAGAAAAAATAAGTCTTGGACAGATCTCAGCTGTAAAGTCCAATTTGCTCATTAATAAAAGATATCTCTGTAAAACAGGTCTCTCATCATTTCTTCCAAATCCCTATAGCTGATGCCTTATTTACAATACCAGCGCGCACATTGCAGGATTACTTCATCATTAAAATGACGCCGTTTAAATGCTGCAGGTTGCGTTGAAGGCATTTCAATCTCGTTTAATCGTTTTACCTTGAAGTATAACCCATCGTTCGTTTTTGCAACGGAATCCTTTAGGTTAGCAGCTTATTGCTGGTACAAGTTTTCGAGGAAGGATCAGACTATGAATTTGAAAAAAAAACCAAGTAAAGTAAAAAAGCAAGAGAAAAAATAAGTCGAGAGAACCCTGAAGAAGAGCTTTTAAAGCTAATTAAGATATCCTCGCGATAAATCAATACCTCGTCGATGCAATTTTAAAGTGTATATATTTTCACGGCAAAAAAAGTAACGAACAAGATAAGCGATTAGTACAGTGATTATTAGAGGTAAAATAAAATGATAATTTCTCATCATTTCACAAGTCAAAATGATTGAGGTAATTAATGCGCCTGTGGTACTTCCTAACATTGCTGCCATACCGATTAAGGTAAACAAGACTGGGGCGACAGCAACTGTTGGGACCAAATAATTAATCACAAGAGCGAAAACGCTCCCTAAGATTGCTCCTATAAATAATGAAGGTGAAAATATTCCTCCAGATGCACCTGAGCCTAGGGTCAAACAAGTCGCCAATAATTTAGTTAAAACCAAAAAAACTAACAACCGTGGATTGAGTATCTGATTGTTGAGGCAGTCTTGAATTGTTGCAAATCCTATTCCTTCGATGTAGTAATGACCGAATAAATTCATTGATAAATACATGAAACAGCCGACAATTAACATTCCAGTCATATGACGCAGATACAAACTTTTAAAGTATCTATTAAAAAAATCTTCGAAGTAATAAACGCTCCGGATTAGCACAATTGAAATGATTCCTACAACCATTCCAAAAGAAACAAATAACAAAAGATTAGGTAACGTCAGGTTACTATTTATTTGAGTTACTGATTGAATAGAAAAAATCGGCTTTACATTAATCAAAATATATTCAATGCCAAGAGCAAAAAATGTAGCAATAATAATAAGCGCTACACCAAAAAAAGAAATGGTCTCCAACATAAATTCACTGGCGAATATAATTCCAGCGAAGGGAGCATCGAATATTACAGCGGTACAAGCGGCTACGCCTGCCGCAATGAGCATTTTTCTTTGTTGTATGGATAAATGCAGCAAATTACTGATGATGGAACTTAACAACGCGCCAATTTGAAAAACAGGACCCTCACGTCCTACTGAGCCTCCAGTCCCTATGGTTATAGTAGATGCTATTATTTTAGCCAAGGAGACTGAAGGTTGAATTCTTCCCTCTTGGTAAAATATAGCTTTTAAAATCTCTGGAACTCCAAGCCCACTTTGTCCAGGAGCAAATTTTTTGAGGAGCCAAATAACAATGATGCTGCCAACCATAGGTATAAGAATAGCTCCTAATCCCCATAAGCTGGCTAATGTATGAAAATTTTCATTATAAATAAAACTGAAATGACCCAAAAAAGCGACATTATGGATAAGGGCGACTAAATTACGAAATAATATTGTCCCTAATCCACATAAAATACCTAAAATGATTGCAAACACGACCATTTTAATAGGATGCAAAGATTCTAGTTGACTCGATTTTTGTGCTCTTCTTCTAATGTGTTTCAACTATGTTCCAGGTATATGTTTCGCAATCATATATTCTCATTTGTTGGCATGACGCTGATTATAATTTTACTTTCATTATCACTAATAATAACTCAATTCAGCTCATTAGTTTTATCATCTATTTTAATGCCCAAACAAATGAGATGTTCGCAGATTTTTTTGCGGATAATTACAGCATTTTCATCAAGTTACGCAGTAAATACCAATGCATTACATCCTTTGAGTGCGGTTGATAAAGAGCCCACTTCAAGTGCAGTTCGACATGAAAGGCAATCACAATCCCCTATAAATTTAGTTCATCTATCATGGGTTTTCCTGTGAGTAGACTGGTTCCTCTATAAGTTTAGATAAGGCTTCGTATTCTCTGTTGCTATCTGGTTTCCCGATAAATTTTAGTCGCCAGTACCCATTTCGCGTTTTACCCCAGTAACAAGTAAACCCCAGGAATTTGTAGGTCGGTAAACGTTTACCCTGATTATGACTACGAGCCGCCGCTGCATGGCCTGAGCAAATAAGTTGCGATTTTTCCTCATGAAGCGTGAGTTCGTATTTGGTTAATCGCTTAGGAAGTACATTGTAAAAACGTTCAGCATCTTCCTTTCGTTGGAACACAAACACCATATCGTCACAGTACCGAATTAACTCTGCTTTACCTCGCAAGTGAGTTTGCCTGATTTGAGCAAACCAACTATCAATAACTTCATGCAGATAGATATTACAAAGTATTGGGGACAAAATAGACCCTTGTGGGCAACCTTTTTGATTAGGAATGACCTGCTTTCCTTGGAGTGTCGGGGTCTTAAGCAGGATAGTTACTAATCGTAGAAAGCGCTTATCTGATATTTTATTAGACAAGCAGCCCATGAGCTTTTCATGAGAAATTGAGTTGAAACATTGACGCAAATCAATTTCAACTATAGCGCCGTCCCAATAGTGGAATGTACTTTGATTTAGCGCCCTAAGTGCATCATGACAGCTTTTTCCAGGTCGAAATCCATAAGAGCAATTAAGGAATAGTGGTTCAAAGATCGATGCCAGAATAACATTAACTGTGCTTTGCACTAGTTTGTCTTCTAAACACGCGATTGCTAAGGGCCTTTTACTCCCATCTTCTTTTGGAATTTCTATCCATTTTGCCGGCTGTGGATTATAAGTACCTTTACGAATTCGAGCCAGAAGCTGTTTAAGATTTTCTTCTAGTCGTTCTCCATAGGCAATTTTGGTAATACCATCTATTCCCACCGCTTTATTTCCTTCTAGCAGGTGGTATTGTTCTTTCAGCATGGATATATCAATCAAATGCCCAAGATTATTGAACTTTATTGATTTATCTCCTGCTGATAACTCGCTAATGCGATCTAGTTTCGTTTTCCATGGTTCTCCATCAATGCTGTGTATGGACATGGTTTCCCCTTTTCACGTGATTTATCTACCAGCCCTTCGCTCCACGATCATTACTCGCTTCATAGCTACTACAGCTGATTCAGCCGCCCTTAGTACCATCTCTGGTCACTTATGTTTTAGCATTTGCTTCCAAATACTCCCTTCCTGGAAGAATACTAAGGGTTTCCTAGGTTGCGTCAGTCATCTCTATTTACTCGCTGTCATTTAGAACCCCGATGGCTGACATAGATTGGATTTACCAGTTGACCGTTCTATGTCTGTTGCTTGCTACCTATGCGACGGTATCAGCAGCCATGATGACCACTTTCGAGGCTAATTCATGTTCACGTTTGTTACGGCTCGCAAATTTCGCTGTCTACGCTTCAACTCTTTTGTTACCGCCAGAGTTGCAAGACTCGCTATGTAGTAGTACTGGCTCTACCTTCTACAGCAGGACTTTCACCTGCAAGACAACTGCGCCTTATCCTAGCGCACCGCATATCTGGTCCAAACTGGCAATGAGCTTTTAAATTGATTGTTTTTTAAAAAAGCCATCCAGGTATTTAAGATTAGCCTGATACGCAGGGGCATTAATATTATTCCAAGTTCCTTTTTTAACAGTAAATCCTATAATCGAAAAAGCACGATTCATAAGTAAGAGAGGAATTATTAGCTGATATTTAGGGATTGGACGTATGCTCGCATAACCTTTTAAAAAGGATTTTTTTAGCTTGGATTCATCTGACCATTCATTAAGCTCTAAAGGACTAAAGTCCTCTTCGGCAAAGCTCGCACGTGCGGAAGCCCAGTCAATAATACCTGTAATTTTCCCATCAAATAAAATTATATTACCAGGTCTAAAATCACGATGAATTAGGCATGCGCCATCTACTAAATTCAATGCATCAACATGTGTCTTATAATATTGCCAGGATTTTTCAATGAGCTCTTTGGGTAAATTATTACAACATTCCGAAAAACTTTCTTCAAATTTATGCTTGAATGGGGTACGTGGATCTGGACTTAAACTGTGTTTTTGAGTTAAATCACCATACTGATAAACTCGATTAAGATGAAGACTTGCGAGTAATACTCCCGTTTCATAGCTAATTTTATCGGTAATGTCTTTTTTGTTCAGTAGATTACCTGAAAAACACTCCATTAAGATAGCGCCATAATTTGATACGGTTGGTGGTTCTGCCTGTATAATTTTGGCGACTGGTAATACATCTGCAAGAAAATTTAAAAAATAAACTTCACGCCAGTAATCTTCAGCTCGTGGGCATATTTTCAAAATAAACGAGCTGCTTTTTGGAATAACAATTTTATATACAATGGCAACCATTGCTTCTTCATGCTCAATAGGGATGAAAGTGGCATTGGCAAGATTAAATCGTTGTTTATAGAAGATGAGATTATTCATACACAGAAACTTGGTTTGATTTGTTAATAAAGGCTTTAAGTGACAGATACTTTACATAACCAGGTGTATTGTAATCATTTTTTGCATGGGAACACCCAGTTGATAAAGGGAAAGAATTTTTTCTTTGCTCCAAATGCTTTAAAATTTTGCAATTTTAGTGTCCTTCACCTACAGCTGCAAGGCTAAGAGAGAAAATATTTAAGATCAACTAGCCCACCAGCAAAATTGAATAAAATTTAAGAAATTCAAAATAGAAGGTAGAGTAGCGCGGTTGTTTGCTGTGGCATCACAATTAAGTCTGATTAATATAGATAATCAGACCTAACTCATTGATTATAATAGAATTTTTATTATTACTCTAAATGGTCTTTTATTAATTGCTTCTGAAATTTTATAAAATCATCCGCTGTTATTACATCGCAAATATTTTCTTTCGCGCAATATACTATTACTGCACTTCCATTCTTAATTTTATCCAAAAGCTGCTCTTTTTTAATTTGAAGATTAATTTCAAATTCGCCATACTCTGTAGCTTGGCGAGTAATTACTTCTATTATTAAATTTTCTAAAGCCATTTTACTTAATAAGGCTGAGTCAATTTCAATCATATTGTATTTATTCTTTTGTTAATCCTGGCAACTCCATCCAGTGTGTTACTTCGGCAGGTTTTTGTGAGAAATACTCATCCCACCAAGTATCATTAAAGATCTCATATTCACAAATATAGATTTTTTTATTTTTTGATAAAGCTAAATAGCGACCGTATTTAAGAGGCCGCTCATCAACACTTTTCCATTTCATATAAAACTTATTATTTTTTCTGTAAAGCTTTTATTTCATTGGTTGATAGGCCAGTTACTTTCGCTATAAAAACGAGCTCTGAGCCTGCATCAAGCATGCGTTGAGCCATTTCAAGTTCCGCCTCTCTACGTCCTTTTTCTATACCTTCTTGTCTCAATTGTTCTGCAGACTCATGATTTTTTCTCCGACATCAGGGAATATTTCTTTGTTAATGAGCGAAAAAAACTTACTTTGATCACTTAATTCCCCTCGTTCTAACAAATATTGTAACACAATCTCGATATAATGGCGGCCACCTGATAGGGTCAGTTTATGCAAAATATCTGCAATTTCTTTTAAATAAGGTAAGATGTCTCTGGCAAAAATGTGCTTTAAGGCAAACTCCATAACACCTGACCAAGCATGCTGTTTTAGAACTTTATCATCAATTTGCCCTAAGTCCATGAGTTGAAATGGTTTTAAAAAATAAGAATCTACCAATTCCTTAGGTGCATCAATTAAATCAGAGAGATTCGTTGAAAAAGGATACTTGCGCTTTCCATGATAAATGACAAGCGGATAGACCAGCGGTAATTTTTTGGCTTTCTGGCTTTTCAAATGATTATCCATAATATTGCAAAGATACTTTAATAAACGAAAAGGCATTAGTTCATCAGGCGAAGACTGGTGCTCTAATAGAATATATAGATAAGCCTCCTTTTTACCTATTTTGGTTTTGAAAAGCACATCAACCTCAGACTCTTGTCGTATATCATTGATTTGTGAGCGTGATTGAAGCTCAAGCTGTTCAAAATCAATTTGCTGAAGTAGATTTTAACTCAATATGTATGCAGGCAATGTTCACTATGTTATCCCCAATGCGTGGATTCACAAAAATAATATCTTATTTTGGCCTAATTCAATAATTTAATAATGAAATCAAATAGTTAAAAATAATCTCCTTGCTTACTCCCAATTCACCAACTATAGTAAATTGTATTAAACATCAGCAGGATGTTTTATGTTTGACGAAGCAAGTTTAATACTAAATCCGAACGGCAGTATTTATCACTTAGCCCTATTCCCCTATGAGATAGCAGATACAATCATTACGGTTGGCGATCCTGAGCGCGTTGCCGATATCAGTAAACATTTTGATAAAATCGAATGCAAGCGCCAAAATCGTGAATTTACAACCCATACCGGTTATCTTAATGGCAAACACATTAGCGTAATATCAACAGGAATAGGAACTGACAATATTGATATTTGTATCAATGAATTAGATGCTTTGGCCAATATTGATCTGCAATCACGTACTGTTAAATCCACTCTCAAATCATTAAATATTATTCGCGTGGGTACTTCGGGTTCTATGCAAGCCGACATACCCGTAAATTCATTTCTGCTGGCAAGATTTGCCCTGGGTTTTGATAATCTCCTGCGTTATTACCAGTATACCACTCCTTACCAAAATGAAATTGATTTGCAGCAAGCTATTCATAATCATCTGGATATTTTTCCAGCCAATATGCAACCTTATTTAGTGAGTGGTTCAGACATCCTTGCTGATCAGTTTGCGGATACGTTTATCAGTGGAATCACAGCAACTTGTGTCGGATTTTATGCACCTCAAGGACGACAACTACGTGCAACAATAGCATTTCCGGATATTTTGAATAAATTACAATCATTTCGACAACAAGGAATTCGCATCACCAATTTTGAAATGGAAACATCCGGCATTTATGCCTTGGGCCGTGTATTAAATCACCACTGTTGTTCATTAAGTGCAATCATTGTTAATCGCATTTTAGGGCAAAAATCCAATGATATTCCACGATTAATGGAAAAATTTATTCAGAAAATTTTGGAAAAATTACTATAAAATGAGCCTCTCATGATAAACATAACTACAGACCATAATTTAAATCATTATATCCCTCCTGCATTGCAAGAAATTATTGAAAAAATGTATGAAGAAAAAATTAATAAAAATTTATTATTCGAAAATGTAATTCAGGATCCCCTTTTTTTAGAAGATCCTTTGGCTCATATTGCTCTTTATACGGATCATGGCGTAGTTCATATTCGTGATATTGCGCGATTGGTGTTAGAGCTTTTGCCACAAATTAATGGCGTGTTAATTCCACACCGTGATAATTTTCGGCTTGAATTCATGAAAGCTTATGCCTGCTTGCTGGCGTATTTTCATGATATTGGTATGCTTAACACAACCCCATTTGGCCGGGCAACTCATGCTGAATACGTAGCTCATGAAGCATTTTCTCCGCATTATGATGAAATTATTAATATGATTTGGCAACATAATGTTGGCGGAATCCCCTGGAAAATATTAAATTTTTACAGAGAAAAATCAATAAAGGTTGAGCCACAAATTATGATAAGGGAATTACTTGCTTTAGCCTATTGTCATAGCAAAAGCTCAGTACCAATCAGTATGATTAATAATACAATCAATTTGCAAAAACAGATGCATTATTGTTTAAGACATACCCTGGTTGAAATTTTCTGGGAAAAAAAAATCAGGCAATTAAAATCAAAGCCCAATACTATAAAGCAAAGAGAGTTAGAGGAAGCCGAAGCACAATATCAACAACTTAAACATACACAAACTACCGATACGCAGGCTAAAATCCTCGCTGCCTATTATGAGGATTTTGCCCATCAATCTTACCATTGGCTTACCGACCGTACTTCAGCAAATCTTATTGAATTTACGGAAGATGTACTGGATACCGTACGTTTGATTCGCAGTGCAGATGCCATGCGACAACGAGGTACTGCGCTTAAAACATCAGGAGATTATCAAATCTTTATTGATCAATGCACTGCTAATGCTGTTTATGCCTTAAAGATGGGAGCTAATAAATTATTTTTATTATCAGGCGACAGGCCTATAAATTCTGCTGAAGCCAATCTTTCCAGCGTTAGTTTAACGCCTGAAGGTAATTTAAGTTTTGCATTTTATCGAGGGGAATTTGCAACAAAAGAGGCAACTGAAAAAGCCATTAACAGCGCAGCGATGCTGATTGGAGATATCCAGGCAGATGTGATTGACGGTTTTTACCGCCCACCTGAATTGGCCGCTGAAACGGGAAATTTTTTAAAAAAAAATAAAAAAATATTCATTTTGCTGGAATCAACCGAGGACAATATGAACTTTACACCTGCCTTGCGCACCACATTGATTAAAGGAAATCCTGCACTTGAGCCATTAATAAAGCTGGTTCCATCCTTGCAAAAAGTACCGGCAGAGGAAAAGCAGCGATATATAACCGCGAAAACCGTTGACTGGGATACGTCGTATAAACAACAGATTTTGCATAATATTGGCCAAACAGGCCATAAAGTCGATTCTATTCCATTGGATGGAGGATTTGATTACGTCAAATTGTTTACCCTGGAAACCGGACAAGTGCTGACGCATGCAGGAGACTATGCCGGGTTTGTTTATATTCCGCTAGGCTTGGGATTAAAAGGTATTCCTGGTGGTGGTTACAGTATGTTTGAAGTCTCCCCCTGGATTCCTCTGGGTAGTACCGGTGTAATACGTGGCGATATAAGAAATGCGACTATTGTTGCAGAAAATCAGGTGGATATACTTATCATACCCAAAGAAATTTATCTAAAGCATTGGCATCATACCTATAGTCCTGCAGAGTTTAAGCAAATTATTCATAATTATAACCTGGGAACATTATCTCATTCATGAGGCCAAATCAGATATTAAATACCGCGATAACAGTAAAATTTTGCAATTTGAAATTATTAATATGGGTTTAATTACAGAAGCGAGGCAAAAGCGAATTAGCTCTTCATTAGATAAAAAATTGGGCTCCGTTGCAAAAACCAAACACTGAATTATACTTGAGTAATTTTATTCAGGAGTTCCTAACCATGAAGAATCCGGAGTTCAAATGGCGTCATTTTCATGGTGAGGTTATTCTGCAATGCGTGCGCTGGTACTGTAAATATGGGATCAGCTATCGTGACCTGGAAGAAATGATATCAGAGAGAGGTTTGTCCATTGATCATACAACGCTCTATCGATGGGTTCAGCACTATGCGCCGGAACTGAAGAAACGGCTTGACTGGTATAAAAGGCGCTATTCCAGCAGATGGCATCTGGATGAAACTTACATACGTGTAAAAGGCGAATGGAAGTATCTCTACCGAGCCTTAGATGAACATAGTAATACCATTGATTTTTATCTTTCGCACCGCAGGAATGCAAAGGCTGCGAAACGCTTCCTGAAAAAGCTTATTAAAAGTAATCCAACCTGTGATTTGACCGTTATTAATACGGATAAAAATCCGGCCTACGGGCAGGCAATCAGGGAGCTGAAGCAGGAAGGAAGTCTTTCTGAAAATACAGAACACCACCAGATCAAGTATCGCAACAACCGCCTGGAAGCAGACCATGGTAAGCTCAAACGTCTTATCAATCCTGTTCGAGGGTTTCAATCCATGAAAACAGCCTATGCCACCATCAGGGGGTTTGAAGTCCTCATGGCCGAAAACGTACGCCAAGCAGTATCTATATGATTTATAATAAATATTAAAAATAAAAAATCATCATGATTGCGTTATTTTAATAATTTCTATAACAGAAAAAATCCATATTGTTTTTAATTCGCACTGAATTCTAGCTTAGCGTACGTTTTCGGCCATGAGGACTTCAAACCCCGTGCGACACGATGTCGCCAAATAGAGCTGCGGTGCTCTGATACCGCCATCCATGCTACTGGATGAACCTACGATCCTGAATAAAGAGCGGATCGGACAAAGTAGCGAAACACGCAAGTGTGGGATTTGAAGCGCAAGTGAATAATCCTCCTGGAAGCCGTGATCCGGGTAAGCGCAAGGTAGTGAATATGCCGAAGATACCTGAACCTGTGTTGAAAGATCGACAGAGGCGAGCCCATGGTAAACGGCTGTTACCATGGCATAGAAGTTGGAGGAAGCTGGGGGTAACCTTCCTCGTAGCCACCATAACTTCTCGGTCTATAGCGGGCGGCTAAGTTCACATGCTCTAATGGCGGAACGTGGTAAACCTGTATGGTTCCCTATGGAAAGGTTCATCGTAAGATGCACTATGATCATGCAGGCAAAGGATGTCCGAGAAAGCAAAAGCTAGTTTGTAATGAACTAGATAGTGTGCCATCACACAGCATGAAAGTGCGCCCACTTCGGACTGGTCCAAACTGGTGAGATAATTTGAAGAATCAAAATAACGAAGAAACGCAAATGACGATAGGTAACACTGTTGGTGCCTCTTCGGCGCAGCGCCTATGTACTTGGGATTCAATACCTTGGTCAAAGGCAAAAGCACACGTATTTCGACTTCAAACGCGTATCGCCAAGGCAGAGAGAGAAGGACATCGCGGCAAAGTCAAGGCTCTGCAACGACTTCTGACGAGTTCATTTTATGGAAGATGTACTGCCATAAAACGAGTAACTAGCAGCACTGGTGGAAAAACACCGGGCGTCGATGGTGTGGTTCTGAGAACACCCCAACAAAAGATGAAGGCCATATTCGAACTTAAAAATCGAGGGTACAAACCTTTACCTTTAAGAAGAATATATATCCCCAAGAAATCAGGAAAGCTGAGACCGCTCTCAATTCCAACTATCAAAGATCGATGCATGCAAGCCCTATGGCATGCAGCTCTGGTGCCGATTGCGGAAGAAAGAGCAGATCCAAATGCCTATGGTTTTAGACCAAAGCGTTCGACACATGATGCTATAGAGCAATGCTTCAAAATGCTGGCAAGAAGAAACTCAGCACAATGGATCTTTGAAGGCGACATCCGTGCCTGTTTTGATCAAATCAGCCATGAGTGGTTATTAGATAATGTTCCTATGAACAAAACTGTTCTTAGAAAATTTCTAAAAGCTGGATTCATGGAGGATGGAAAACACCATCCAACTGAACTTGGGACACCTCAAGGCGGTATTATTTCACCAACACTTGCAGTGATAGCTCTCTCAGGGCTTGAAACTAAATTAGTCAGCACAAGGAAAAGACAGCGGGATAAGGAAAAGATTCACATGATCACTTATGCCGATGATTTTATAGTAACTGCTGCAAGTGAGCAATATCTGAGGGACAAGGTAATACCGACCTTAATCGTGTCACTAAAAGAAGTCGGCTTGGAGTTATCCATTGAGAAAAGCAAAATAACCAAAATAGAAGACGGATTCAACTTTCTTGGATTCAATGTCCGAAAATACTCGGGTGGGAAACTATTAATTAAGCCATCTAAGGCAAGTATTAAAACGTTTCTCGAGGATGTTCGAGCAATTATCAAATCAGCAATAGCCCTTCCTACAGAAATATTGATCCGCCAGTTGAACCAAAAAATAACTGGATGGACAAACTATTATAAAGGAGGCGTATCGTCAAAAGTATTCGCAAAGATCGACTTTGAAATCTACTCAGCCCTAAAAAACTGGTGCCTGAAAAGACACGCCAGAAAAGGCAAACATTGGATTTCTCGTAAATACTTTACGGCACTTGCTGGAGACAATTGGCGGTTTCATTGCACCATAAAAGACAAAGAAGGAAATAAGAAAACTCTTTATCTCAAACGTGCAACGGACACACACATAAGACGTCATATAAAAGTGAAAGCAGAGGCAAATCCATTTAACCCCCGCTTCAAAGAGTACTTCAAAGAACGGGAGAAGAAAATCAGAAAAGCAAATCTGCCCACACACGCTGCAACTGCTGGGCTGCATTCAATCAGCCTTATGAGGGCTTGAGCGATGTGCTGGGAAACTAGCCCGCATCGTTCTTAGAGGGCTGCTCCTCAATAATGGGGAGTGGCTACTCGACTTATAATAATGAACGCACTCATCAAGGCAAAATGTGCTGTGGACGAACTCCTATGCAAACATTGATTGATGGCAAACAAATCTGGAAGGAAAAATTTATA
>NZ_LNYO01000023.1:115831-122751 GCF_001467895.1 Legionella nautarum | reverse complement strand
AGGCATTCCTCCTAGGCAAAAATTGGCACTAGTTGCCTAATCCTCTACTTTTAACTTCAATTAAAAATGGGGGGATTACCCTTCTACTGTAGTTTTGAGGATATCAGAGTTGAAGTAACTGAAGGGAGCGTATAAACCTGCCTCAGTTGAATCCCCGAGCGTTTGCAAAACAGCATCCGCAAGACATTTATAACCAACGCACTCGCCAATAGATGACCATACTGTCGCAATTAGAACAGCATTGGGCGCCATGGTTCGGTAAATTTCGGCAACAGTCGTTAAATAAATCTCAGTCTAGCTCGTGTGTTGCCATAAATTAGAAAGGAAAAGGAGGTAGCTGATTCCTATCTTTAAGCCAAAATGGATGATGCCACTCTTCATAGATGGAAATGGGCATATTGCTTTGCTTAAATTCATCAAAAGATAAGTCGCAAAGAAACCATTTAAGGAATTTTGCGCAAGTTTTTGGACTTATTACAGCTTATTCTTAATTCACGTGTTACTAATTGAATTAATTCAGTAATACTCACTTTGACTTGAATAATAGTAGGTAAAACCTGAAGAACCTGCTCAATACCAATGTCCTGCTGCTCTTTATCTGAACTAAAAGAACGGTCTATATTATATACTAGCCAATTGACCCAATTGCCAACAACACCATAAAAAGCAGCTTCCAAATGATCCTGATTTATTGTTATTCCAGTAGACGCATATGTTTTTAGCATTTTTATAAATAAAATTTTATTAAACAGCGGAGTAGTAATTCCACTCCAATCAAGAGCACAATTGACTATTTCATAAGTAGGATTAAGTTTTCGCGCAGACTCCCAATCAATGAGAAAGGCAGTATCATTTTTATCCCATAAAACATTTTTTTGATCCAGATCGCCATGACTTACTACACCACTACTTTGTAGAATAGGTATTGTTTTTTGATAGAGATCATTAAGCTCAATTATAACTCGTTGATTACTTTTTAATTGCTCCTTAAACACCAAATTTTTGCTTGCTGACTGGTCTATTAACACACTAATTTTTTCATTAGGATGAATATCAAATTCTTGAGAACCCAGTTCAGGAACATTAAGATTAATACGATGAATTTTAGCCAAAAGAGTGGCTATTTTAAGCGCATGTATCTCAGATATAGCGTCTTTATCCAATGCTTTTGCTGTTATCCAAGGATAAACAAGAAAGGCCTCATCTTCTGAAAGGATTAAGTAATTATTTTCTAATTTTAGAGCATGAACTGCGGGAATAGTACGCTGGGAAAATTGGAAGGCTATCTCTTCTGTCAATTCATATTGGGATTTAATTTCTTCAGTTAACTGAAGCCTCTTATTGAGCTGTTTTACAGCAAATTGCGAGCCATTGCATTCCAAATACCACATTTTATGTAAAAGACCACCGTGAACTCTTTGAGGCAAGTCACAAGGGTAGTTCATCTTTAATTTTTTACAGATAGTTTCCAGTTGATTTTTATTCACCATGAGCTGCCTTAAGAATGTCTTGTGTAATTGACGTCAATATCATGCTGAGCCTCATGGGCAATAAATCCATTTGTCATTTGTTTTTCCGTAGCTTCATCAACAAATTGGATTTGCTATTCTTTCTTGCTTTCTAAGGGCTTGCTGCATTCATGTGCTGTACTATCAAAACGAAAAATAACTCGTTGTGGTTGATGCGGATCATAATTGATTGTTTTAATACAGTTTCGCCATATGACCTTCGTTCTGATATCCAAGCGATCTCATTCGTTAATAGCTGAACATCATCAGGATCTGGGTTTTCTAAAAACGATAATTTTAAAGTCATCTGATTTATTCCACTGTAGGAAGCCAGGCAGCATGCTCTACATAACTTGCCTCATCACTGCCTGACCAGGGTGGCATAGTAACGCAGATAAACACCAAATCTGCTGTATCACTTCGGTATTGAAAATGTGTTCCCAAGGGGATATCGATACTGACTCCAGTAGTTAAAGGAGTAATGCTCACTTCATCGTTCAACTTACGCCAAATAGCACCCTCACCAGAAAGGACATGCCAAAATTCAGATACAGTTTTATGACAAACTGCTTTGGAAATTGTTCCTGCCTTCAAAGTACAGTGAGCCATTCCACCTAAATGATTATTCATCAGCAATCGGACTTCAGCTCCTGCTGGTGAAGTGTGTTGATATTTTTTAGGTATTTCCTGTGTTTTCATTCATCACCTCAATTATTTTCTGCATTCAAAAACAATGCTTTCATCTGTTTCCTCAGTCGACGCCAGTCGATCAAAAGCTTTAACCATTCGTACCTCACTAAAACCAATCTCAGTAAGCAAATTAAACAAGAAAGAAGTATCCTGATAAATGCGAATTTTGTATTCCTCAACTTCTGTTTGAATTACACGGTTGTTATCAACCAATTCATATTTGCCAATAGAGTAATAAACTTCTTCATCAAGCATGGCCAATTGACTGAGTACGATGAGGGTTCCATCTTTTTTCGGCCATCTTGTGCCTCTCCAAATACCTAACTCCTCAGGAACCGCATGTCGTGTTTCTACTTCAAATACAAATAGCCCTTTATCTTCCAAGTGCGCAAAAATGGTTTTTAAGGCTTTTTGGATATCCGCCTTTTCTGTGATCAGACCGAATGAACCACTAGGTATAAAAATTAAAGAATATTTATCGGATTGATTTAAATCTTCAATAAAACCATGCCAGATTTTTGGCTTAAGGTTTTTGCTACTGGCTTTTGCATGCAGTCGCTCTAGCATCGGTTGACTTGCATCAAAACCATGAACATCAAATCCTTCCGCAACTAAAGGCAATAAAAATCGACCAGTGCCACACATAGGTTCTAAAATCAAGCCGTTAGCCTCTGCAGCATAGCTTCGATAGAAGGAGTATTCATCTTGTGGTGCATTAGGTTTACTTAAATCATATACTTCAGTACAAAGGCTCTGATAAGTATCCAGTTTTTTCATGGGCTCCTCATTGAAATCCAATACCATTAAATATTCGTCATAGAAGGTATCATTAATTTTAAGTGCTTTAGGTTCGGTACCATAAATTCGAAATCCTTGTTTTTGATAAAAAGCCCGAGCGACAAAATTACTTACTACACAGGTTAGGTGCAGTTGAGTGACACAAGTCCTTGCATGCTGTATCAGGGTTTGAATTAATGCTGTTGCAATACCTTTACCTCTGTATTCAAGACGAGTATACATACCCCAAAGTACACCTCGGTGTTTGGTTTTAAGTGAATTAAGCTTATAGAATCCAACACTAGACACCAATAAATCGTCAACAAAGGCACCCAATACATATCCTTTGGTTAATCTATGTTGAAAATCAATATCGGACATAAGCACTTCCTCTTCATAAGAAGAGCCAAAACTCTCAGGTGAATTTTTTAGCGCTTCTAATCGACATGATTTCCATAGTTCCCAGTCTTCTTGCATTAGCCTTTTTATCTTCATAAACTGATCCTCATCACCGTTACAGGATGATGATTTAAATTCATCCATACCGATTTTCTCATCAAATAAACGTTGAAATCAAAAAAACAATTATGCTCTGTCAGGTTCAATGCCCACATCTTCTAACAATAGAATGCTTTCATTGAATTCGGGAAAATAGGGCGTACCCATTAAATTGGTCAGGAGAGTTAAGTTTCCACCCAGGAGAGAACCTTTGGATACTCCTGGATAAACTGTAACCCCTCTAAATATCTGATAATTGTTATTTAAAAGACATGACATTAAAGTTTTTTTAACTAGTGGGCTTAAATTAACAGTCAAAGTGTAGCCTGTGTAAGTAATTAAGCCACTGATTTTGAAAAGGCCTAATTGCAAGGCGGTAGTATCACTAAATCCTATTAATTGTTTTGGATTTCGCTTAATCAAATCATAATCGAGTAAGGGTAAGAGTCGCTGGGAACTTTGTCCACCCCGTGTAGCAATAATGGTTTTTATCTCAGGATCCTTAAAAAAGTTCATAAGATCATTGGCTCGATCCAAATCTTTGCCAGCCAAAAAGCGTTCCGAGGAAAAAATATGTGTTCCCAGTTTTACTTCGAATCCTGAGCTTTAAGGAACTTAATTCCTTCTTCAATCCTATTTTTTAAAACAGGGCTTGAAGGCGAAACAAGACCTATGATATCTCCCTTTTGTAGGGATAAATTCCTAAGTTATTTTACAGCTAAATCTTTGCGTAAAAAATAAAAGATGGAGTGCTTATCATATCCCCTTCGTTCAAATTCAACGTAAAATCCGAGTTTTTTGTAAAAATCTAAGGCTTCCCATTCAAAGGTATTTACAGTAATAAATCGACATTGAGATTTTTTCGCAAGGTTTTCAGCTAATGACATTAATTGTGTCCCATAACCTTTGCCTCGAAGGTCTTCTTTTACCCATAGTTGCCCCACAAATAAACCACCATACATATTGTCTCCGGCACAGCCTCCAACAATCTGAGCCTGGTTATCACGTATAAAATAAGCGAAAAAATCAAGTGATTTCATATCTTTCTTTAGCTTATGTTCCTTTATGATTCCATCATTAAGTACCTGGATGTCATCTGCGGTTGGATTTTTTTCATAATTAATTTTATATTGAGTCATTTTGAAGTAGTACCTGATTGGCTTGATAAATCAATCGTTAATATTACAAACGTCATTCACAGCAAGTTGCTCATTTCTTACTTGAGCACATGAGAACAAAGCGTATGAGGTAATCTAAATCTAGAGGAATTTTCTTATGATTTCAAAAGATTCAATGCGATCTTTGTTTGAGATAGGTGATTTTGAAACTAAAACTTGTTTTAAAAGCAGCAGATAAAGCTCATCATAAGAATGTTGCCAACATCAATATTAATAAGCATTTATAAAAATTGAATAATAAAGCAGAGCCTCACATACACAGAATTTTACTAATCAGCGATACTCATGGAAATTTGGATATCTTTATTGAAAAAGTTGCTCAGGCTAATGCTGATATAGTTATTTGCGCAGGTGACCTTGGATTTTACGATGGTTAAAGTATTTATCGTCTTAGCCCAAAAGAGCTGCGATTATTGATAGCCCTGTTTCCCTTAAGGGCAGTAAGATTAACTAGCTATCTAAAATCAACAAGTTAATTAAGGAAAATAATGGAGCGACGCTTTTCTGCTGCAAAATCACATTAAATTTGCAAACCTGCAGCAAGACTTTTATTAATATCTTGTGGATATTCCGCAATGGCTTGTATGGCTAGTTTAATGCCATTTTTAGAGGTTTCTAAAGACATACTGGGTTTGCCTAGATTACCAGGAAGTGTCGCGGTACATGGCAACATCGGTAGATGAGCCCATCCTACTTTTATGGGTAATTGATTTAGGGAAATTTCATGTAGAATTCCATAATATAAGTGATTACATACAAATGTGGCAGCAGTATCAGAAATGTCGGCAGGAATACCATTTTTTCGCAACATTTCGACTATCGCTTTAAGGGGGATGTTACCTTGATATGCAATAGGGCCACCATCTACAGTGGATTTATTATCATAGCTAACCCCATCATTATCGGCCAATTGGTAGCGGGAGGAATCAATCAGTCGATGCGCAAATCGTTCAAATGTAATCATAGCCCGACCTACGTATTCCCCCATCATAAGCACATAATCAACTTTTTCATCCAGCATTCTTTCTTTTACATGTGTAATCGATTTAAAGAATGTATTAGGAACAATTGTTGAAATAACCTCAATTGTTGAAATAACTTCACCACTCAAAGCGCTAGCGACTTGTTCTGCAGGATTTATCAGGGTTGTTCCATATGGCTCAAAACCAGTTAATAATAATTTAGGCATTAAGCTCCCCTGCAATTTATATCTTTTAAATGTAGCATAGTATGAAATGATGAAATGATCTTGCCTGGAAAAAACGGACACTTATCTAAACGACCAATTTGACTTCAAATTTTACTGGAGATTGATAATCCAGCATGGAATGAAGTCGCTTCCGATTGTAATAGATTTCCATTCGAATATATGATTTTTAGTTGCTGTCCTTGTTGCGAATTTTTCCCCATGAATTGCTACAACTTAAAAGCTGTGATCCCAATTTTCCATAGCCGCATTATCATAACAATTACCCTGTTTACTCATGCTGCCTATAAGCCCATGAAGGTTTAAAAGCTTTTGATAATCATAGGACTGACTACCGCGGTCAGAGTGGATGAGGCCTCGCGGAAGCTTCCGGCTCCAAATAGTCATCTGAAGTACATCAATGACTAACTGTTTGGTCATACGCTCCGACAATGCCCATCCCACCACTTTACGTGGCTACAAATCCATCACCACAGCAAGGTAAAGCCATCCTTCTTCCGTCCAAAAATAGGTACTCTTCGTATGGCTTGCCAATACTTAGGGCGCTATTGGAAATCAGGGCAACGAGAGCTATTTGAGATACTTTATGCGCAAGCCGTTTCAGTCATTGAAGAGACGATGTCTTATGTTAAAAACTGGCTTCAATCAAGCAATTCTTAACTGCCTCAATTTAGGCTTTATTTTTATCTATGTTTTGTTTCTAGAACACTCATAAAAAGCTAAGCCCTGTCTCTTTCAAGGCCGGTAAAGTTCCTAAAGTACCTATTGTTTTTCTCTTTTCATCCGTATCTAAATGTTTATCAATTTTCAATATACTGCTTTGCAATACCCTGCATCACATGAATCGTTTGTGCGTAGTTCAGACGTGGATCCACGAGGCTGTTGTAACCTTTTTTAAAGTCAGTTATTGAATTATCAATCGATGATTGATAATCCAAGCACTCCGACACGTCCAGATGTGTTGCTTCCAGGTGTATGGCATTAAGTTTGCTGCCCATTTTTTTATGAATCAAAAAAGAACTCTTAATTTCCTCAACAATGTTATTTAGTTTTCTAATTTTA
>NZ_LNYO01000023.1:115421-115821 GCF_001467895.1 Legionella nautarum | reverse complement strand
ATGATTGATAATCCAAGCACTCCGACACGTCCAGATGTGTTGCTTCCAGGTGTATGGCATTAAGTTTGCTGCCCATTTTTCTATGAATCAAAAAAGAACTCTTAATTTCCTCAACAATGTTACTTAGTTTTCTAATTTTTAGACCTGAATTGGTGGTTTCGGTATTTCCATGCATGGGATCACAACTCCATAACACTGTGCGTTTTGTTTTTTTCACCGCCTCAATTAATTGGGGCAAAAGGTCGCGGACAGATTGCGCTCCTAATCTGGGAATCAGTGTGATGCGCCCGGGAAGATAATTTGGATCTAAGGCATGGATGGTCTTTATAAGATGCTTGATGGAAGTATCTGGGCCTATTTTTACTGCAATTGGATTTGCAATTTTTTTCAAGTAGTCAAC
>NZ_LNYO01000023.1:81423-115411 GCF_001467895.1 Legionella nautarum | reverse complement strand
GCGCCCGGGAAGATAATTTGGATCTAAGGCATGGATGGTCTTTATAAGATGCTTGATGGAAGTATCTGGGCCTATTTTTATTGCAATTGGATTTGCAATTTTTTTCAAGTAGTCAATATGGGGCAGGCTGTTAATCGTGTGTTTACCAAGCCAAGGAAAATGGGTTGAACGGTTGTAATAGAACCCCGTTCGTTTATCCAACCGAGTTAGTGCTTGCTCGTAGTAAAGTAGAAAAGCGTCATGACTTGTATATATTTTTTGTTCTGGCCTTAGCTCCCGATTCCATTGATTAATTTCTCGATAAATAGAGGCTGCGCAATTATAGCTCAGAAGCATTCGCCAGGGATCGGGGGTACGATGTTTTTTATGAACTTGATTCACCATATCGCCAAAATAGGAACAAATCGTTTTATTTTGAGAAATTTCATAAGTGTTATTTGAGGGTTTAGCGTATTGACCTGCTATACGGCCTATCCGAATTACATTACATCCCGTTTTTCTTTGAAAAAATTTAGCCAACTGCTCAATAAAGTCTAATTTTTCATAGCTTGTATCTTGGTCGCAATCATAAAAATTTTCTGCGCAATCTCCTGATTGTATTAAAAAATACTCACCCACTGCTGCTCTTGCTATTAATTGGCGGAGCTTATTAATTTCTTTGATAGAAACCAATGGGGATTGGGACTCTAAGATATTTTGGATATGGGTTAGTTCATTAAGGGAGTGATAGATTGGAAGGTATTGCTTTCCTTGATTTTTAAATTGGTGGACTGATGCACTACCGCCTTCTTGGCCATCATTGTACATACCAAAAAAGATATCTATAACTTTATCCTTTTCTAAACTCATCATAATTCTCCACTACTTATTGATTATTTCACCGCCAATTACACTACCACCGATTTTTGAACCGCCGCTGACATAAACTGTTCCATGACCATCATCAAAAACGATATCGCCACCTACTTCTGAATTGTTGTCCAAATAAACTTCTTGGTGAGGGTTATCCAAATGATGAATATGTAAATTATTATTTGTTTTAGAATTAATAAAACGGGTTGAACTTGAGTAAATATCCAACGAACTTTCAAATTTGGCAGAGGATGCTTTTAAACTTCCTTTAATTTCCGCTACTGAGTTAACAGTACACTGCATTAGTGACACGCTTCCATTAACATTTAATGAAGAAAAACTTGCATCATCAGCCGTTAGCATTCCATTTATCACTGTTGGACCCTCAATTGTGGTGCCACTCACAGAAACCATTCCATTCCCCGTTAAGCTTTTTATGGTGCCCTTACCACAGGTAATGCTACCGGGTGTCTCTTTGCACACTTCAGCATTAGCCATTGATACAGCGCCCACCATCATTACTGCAGAAGCTACTTTTTTTAGACTCATTTTTTCTCCTTGTTTTTTTAAAACCATTTAATAAATCATCTAATTCAAAAATATGATTACAACATTTAGCATTAACAAATTTCTTCTGTGTCATATCTGACTCTAATGCAGCTTTTTCTTTGACTGCTTCTAATAAAGTTTGGTTAAAAGGGCCATCTATTCTCAAGGTGCCTGTGTCAATATAGCCATCAATAGATTTCATTTGTTTATGATAACGAACAACATTCTAGGCAACGATACACAAAGCCAGGTCAGCACTTCTTGTAACTTTGACACGATAATTTTCATTAAAGGACTTTAATGTATATTGGTAACTCTCTAAACAATTCCATGATTCCTTCAAGGATGACATTATCTCAATCACTCTGATAAAACTTCCCTCTAATGATTTAGCTATTAAACCGGACGATTTAACCCTAAAATGCGAACTGGGTATTGCAACAAGCTGAAAATTAACGATTAATCCTTGTTGTTTCATGCCAAATCCTGGAATGGTAAAATCTATTTTTTATTTTTTTGTATAAATCCTATTTGTTCATAAAACTCTCTCTAGGAACGCAGCTAAATACCAGCACCTAACATTTTTTAACTAATGACAAATTGCAACATTAAGATTTGCTTTAAGTGAGTAAAAAAATCAATGCATGTGATCAAAAAATACACTATAAAGTTGAAAAGGATTTGGATTATCTTGGCATCATAGTAATAAAAAGGAGTACCAGAATTATTAGCTGTTTTTAATAATTCATTTTTATTATGAATAGCATCCTCCATAATCATACTCCTGTTTTCTGAGCAATGACAATTACATCTGCAAGTCCCTAAATACCTTTTTAGAAAGGTGCGTTAATGCCAGCGAATTATAATTACACTTTTAAAGTTGTCAATGGTGTAATTGCACTTTTAAGAAATTTAATTTTGTATTTATTTTATTGGTGAATTTTCTAAGATATAATAAATTTATTTTTTATTAGGGGTAAAAATGCTAGCCTTTGCAAAACCTCAAATTGTTATGTTAGATGACGATTACACCTTACTTGATATCATGGAGTACTATTTCACAGAAAAATTCCAAAATACGGTACTCGTAAAAGCCTTTTTAAAAAGTAATGATTTTCTAGCATATATTGAAGAAAATTGTTATTTGCCCGAGCCTCCTTCGGTCATCTTAAATACATTTTATTCAAGTAAAATTAATCAAGATGCTATTGCAAACACACTGCAAGATTTAGCACAATTATCAGCAATTATAGTTTTAGATCAGGAGCTTCGAGGGGAAAAAAAAACAGGAACAGAATTAAGCACTACCTTAAGAGAATACTACCCGGCATCCTATATCAGTATGTTAACTAGCAATATCCCAAATAACAAAGCCATTGAGTTACATAACAATCACAATATCGATCTTTTTGTAGATAAAAGCGATGCTGATGCAATCCAAAATCTATATCAATATCTATCCAAGCATTTGGAGAAGATAAAAAAAGACTATTTACTTGATTCCATTGATTTATTTGAAAACGTGGGAAACCTAAATAATGAAGAGTATTTGCTTCTTAAAAAAGCATTGATGGAAAAAAATAATCCCCGATGTTTTTTAACTCTTAATGAAAATGGGGATATCGCCATGGCTCAAGAAAATCAGCAAATCTCCTATTGGCAATACTGTCCTGACACTACGCAATTTATCAGATATGAATAATAATGAAATTTCTAATACACTGATTTCGCTGTCTCCTGCTAAGCGGGTCAAGTATATTAGGCAAAAACTGTTGAATCAAAATCAGCAAACATTTTGTGAGGATGGGATTATTCGAGAAGGAACATTAAAGTCCATTGAAATTGAACGGATGAAAATTGCTCCTAAAATAGCAGAACGACTAACTCACAAATTAGGTCTCGAAGGAATTGTATGCGATGTTAATATTTTCTTAGAAGAAAATAATCCTTGTCACATTACTATAGATATGTCAAAAAAGGAGTTGACTGGAAAATCGAAAATCTGTTTAGAAGAAATGAGGCAAAAAATCACTCAGCTTACACCAATCAATATAGAGACCGATGAATATGCTCCCCTAATTCCCGCGCAGTCAACGCTACTTGGTCGAGAAGCTAATAAAGACAATCTATCCCAATTTAATAAAACATTATGTTTTATTAAAGGCAATAAATCTTCATTATATTATTTAACTTTTCTCAATGAGAATGAATTAGAAGCCGAAATAAATAATAAAAAACTAATCATTTCTGGAAATATTATCGATTTTTGCTCCATTTTTATCATAGAACTTATCTATTTAGGAAATCATCTTTAAACACAATAGTCCTATGTAGGCGCATTACTGGAAGGATTTACCTCTAAACGCATATAATGTAGACCGTCACTTATAATTTTTGCCCGCATGTATTTTTGATAAAATGCGAGAGACACTGTATTATCTGCCAATACGAACCCTTCGATTCTGCCACAACTATTCTTAATCGCAATTTCCTTTATTTTTTCCATCAATAAAGTAGCTCCTTTCATACGCCGATATGATTTCTTTACATATAAGTCATTGATATAAAGGTTTTTTGAAGGAAAATTGACAGTAAAATTTCTATTGTCCATTGTATAATTTACAAATCCTGCACGCTGCTCATTCATTATTAATATTAAAAAAAAAGCCAGAGGATTATCACAAAATATAGCTTTTCTAAAATCTTCTTTTGAATAACTAAAACGATGTAGAACACCTTGCTCCTTTAAATCTTCTTGGAGAGAAGAGTAAATAAAATCAAGATCTTCAACTGTAGCAGCACGTACAAATTTTTGCATGAGAAAAAACTCTTAAAAGGAAAATTATAACAAACTTGTTTTAATAACTAAATGAAGAGTAAATTCATTTTATGCTACACTCATTTCTTTTATGTTTCATCTGTTTTTCAATGCTTAAAAAGTTTCTCAAAAACAAGTATCTAAACTTCTCCTTAGTGTTTTTTTTAATCACATGGAGCAGCCTCTTAGGACTTGAGATAGAAAAGAAAATATCCTCTAACCAGGTAATGCTTCTCGTGGCAAAATTTGAATTTTTGGTTCACATTTTTTCAATGTTTTTTATTTTACCTATATATTTTAAATCTAAATCTCCAGATAGACGCATCTTAAAATGGTTAGTTTTAACCAATATTTTTTTATTCGCTAATGATTTGACCTATTACATATCTGTTCATCTTTCAAATAGATATATACTATCAGCATCACTTTTTACTTTCCTTTTGGGATATATACCTTATCTTATTTGGATCTTTTCGATTATTGTATTTTTACTATATATTCTTAAAAAACATATTCTTAGTTTATTTGATTTTTATAAAGCATTACCTATATTCATTTCAATCAATCTTTTAATAACGTTTTTATTTTTTTCTTCCATCAATAATTCATTTCAATTTTTTTCTTGGGAAAACATATCTCATGTAGTCAGCTTTCTAAGCGAATTCTTTATTTTCGATCTTGCTCTAGTGTGCTTTATTTACTCAGAAGAAAAAGGATTTTCCTGCCTATTGTTAGGATTACTCGCTTTAATATCAGGAGATTTTTTTGTTAATTATTCTTTTATATCTCAAACCTCTTCTCTTCTTCATTATGGAGAAATGCTATGGTTTCTAGGACTAGTGATTATGATGCACGGACTTGCCTTTCTTCGATACAATACGGCGGGTGATATTATTTCATGGTTAAGTCAAAATAACTCCATTAAAAATAATTTGGCATTTTGGTGTTTCATTACGTCAATAATAATCTTCTTATTTTTTTTTACAATTTGCTATTTAGTTTCTGATTTAAATATTCATTCTATCCTCTTGTTACCGTTAATTATAATGATGTATTCAGTGATTATTGTTGTTGTTTCAATACAAATAGGTAAGAAATATGAGTCACCCTTTAGAAAGCTCACCGATAATGTGCGTATATTAATGTCTGGCTACAGTAAACAGAAAATAGATGAAAGTTTTGTACTTCATGAATTTGTTTTTCTGCAAAAATTTATTACTGAAGCATTTGAAGTTAAGGAGCAAAAAGAAAGAGCACAGCAAGCATTAATTAATATCGCAGCACAGGTAGCTCATGATATTAGATCTCCTTTAGCAGCCATAAACACTGTTATGTCTAATCTAATGACCATTCCCGAGCGTCAACGTATTATGATTCGAAATGCAACTACGCGCATTAATGATATAGCGAATAATTTATTGTCACAATCCAAACTGGGCACATCTACACTTGAAACTCACAACTCAGTTAGCGAAGAAACAAATGAAGAGACCTACCCTGAGCTCATCTTTCTAATATTAGAAAATATAATTTCCGAAAAACGATTTGAATATTATAAATCAAGTATACAAATAAATTTAGATATTTCTTCTAAAGCTTACAATTGTTTTGCTAAAGTGGGACTTAGCAGTTTTAAACGAGTACTGTCTAATTTAATCAACAACAGTGTCGAGGCTGTACGCTCAAACGGTGTTGTCAACATTACCATGAATAATGATGGATTTTATATAAAAATAAGCATTGAAGATAATGGTTGTGGCATTCCCAATGAACTACTCCCACGAGTGATTGAGCCAGGATTCAGCCATAATAAAAAAAATGGAGTCGGCTATGGATTATCTTATGCAAAACAATACGTTGATAAAACTGGCGGAGCAATGGACATAAGATCAACAGAAGGAATAGGTACGATTATTACAATTTCTTTGCCACATTCCACATTCCCTGTTTGGTTTTGTGATTCAATTTCTATAAGCCTGAATCATACAATTATCATCTTAGATGATGATATTTCTATTCAAGACGCCTGGAAAACAAAGTTTAAAGAAATAAATCATTCCTCTCTGATGTATTACTCTAATTCATCTGATCTTATAAAAAATGGTTTTAATTCATATCATCCAGCGCTCTACTTAATAGATTTCGAACTTGTTGGCGAGAATAAAAATGGGCTAGATCTAATAGAAGAATTTCATTTAAATGACCATGCAATACTGGTAACAACTTGTTTTGAGGATAGTTACATTCGCTCTAGATGTATTAATAATAATATAAGAATACTGCCCAAAGCTTATGTACCTTATATCAACATCCAAACACTTTAGAAAAATAAAACGCTCCGTAATCCCCACATTTTTTCCGGCGTAGTAACCGCTAGCAGAAACAGAAAAGACACGGCACTTAAGCCTTAATGAAAATTGATTTGATTCTTCCTTAATCACAGCGTACTTTACTTGTATTCCTTCGCAAAATACGCGGCCGTCTTTTTAAGAGTGCATTCTCTTCAGCAAGTCTTGTATTTTACTCGCTTAGCAGGGTGTCCGACAAATCAGGGCAGGATCAAAAATCAACATGTTAATCAGGGAAAATAATGGATCGGACGCTTTTCTGCTACAAAATTACAATCGCTAAGATCAACTATGCCCAAGAAGAAATCATGTCTTAAATAAGGTGCAAGATTACTTACGCTTTGACATAGATTCTTCATTGATGGAAAAGTTACGGTTGATGTGATTCGGTTGGTTTATAGGACTCAATAAGCTCGATGAAATGGCTTAAATGGATATTATCTACTTTTTTATTAAGTTTGTTTAAGGCAGCTAAAAGGGCATTACAATTGTTCAAACTTTTTTTAATCTGATTTCGCTCTTCAGGTTTAAAGCTACAATCTGAAATTAAATCATCGTCATGATAGAGTTCTAATTTCGAATAAAAAGGAGCATCATTTTCAATGAATTTTAAAAAAGTAAGTCCATCAACAGATGTAATGCTTTTATCCAACGGTTTAAACACGATTCATTCCCATTTGAACTTCCTAATTAACTGTAACTATAGTTTATAGACTCAATAAAAAAAAGATATTTTATTTTATATTGAACTTATTGTCTATAATTAAATCAAATTACCTCCTAGTATTAGCCATATGCCTATTATTATCGCCGGTTCAGGACCTGTGGGTTTGTATACTGCCATTTCTTTGGCTAAAAGAGGATATCCAGTACAAGTGGTAGATAAGTATGTGGATAATTTCACAAGGCCTGGAGTTGTGGCAATTCAAGCCGGAGAAACCATTATCAGACAACTTAAAGAAATTAGAATTGATCTAGAAATTCCTTTAGCAAAATCTTTACCAGAAACTTATTATGTTAGCGATATACAGAAAGCTTTATATGCAAAAGCTGTGGAGTTAGGGGTGAAATTTACCCGGGCAAATTTTAAAGGCATACAAGACAATTGTATTGAGGTAGAAGGGAGTGAAGATCTCATCCGCTGTGATCTGTTGATTGATTGCACCGGCGAAAATAGAGGAGTTGTAAATTATATAAACTCACAACATACCTCTCCCCCTTTTACAATTTCCAAAATTGCAGAGAACCCTGTAAAAACTAATTTTATTGCCTTTATTACGATGAGCAATGAGGATGCTGAGTTACTCCGATCCTGCAAAGCAGCCAGTGATCCTGTCAATCAGGTTTTACAATTTGAATCCTTAAGAGCGCAAGGATGGACTAAAAATGATCTGCCTCATTGGGATATGAGGCGCTGGGAATACAGTGAAACAGAAAAACGTTTTTGCTGTTATTTTGAAATGCCCGATGAGCTAGCTCGTGCGCCTCTGCCACTGAAAAGAGAGTGGTTAGAGACAATGCTTAAATTAAAAACGGGTAAAAATATCGATTTTAGTATTGAAGAAGGATCATCCTTGAAATTTTCTTCCTTTAATGTGGATCCCCACAAAGTTGACAATCCAATTTTAGATGCAGGCACTTATCCTTTCCCTGTAGTTGCTTGTGGCGATTCACTGATGAGTGCCGAGTATCGCAAGGGAACAGGCATATTTAATGGTATTGTTTGCGCTAATGGCTTAGTGAACGCAACTAGAATTATAAGTGGCAAGTTTCAGATTGATAGCCATGTCTTTAAGGGCACAACGACTGATTACCTGCCTACAGGAAAATGTATAGATGATCATATCAAAGATGTAAAAAGTACTTATCAAGCCAGGAATAATAAATTTTCCGATATAAAAAGCCAAAAAGAGAAATTAGCTATTTTTTTTGAAGCTTATGCCTCCTCGCCTGAGGATGAAACTATAAAAAAAGGCTTACTTCATCAAATAGGTATATTTAAAAAATTAGCTGATGGTTTTTTGATCAACAAAAAGTATGCTCAGGCCTGTCTTAGTTATGAAGAGGTGCTTTCTGCTTGCAATTTACTTGAAAAAAATCCTAGTGTTGAAATCACTGAGCTAGCAAAACTTTATGATTTAAAAACAAGAATATACTCTAATCTTGAGAGAGCTTATAAAGGTAATGGCAACCTTCCTAAAGCAGGGGAATGCTTAGAAGAGAGTATTAAAAACTGTAAAGAGGCTATAGCTCGTATAGGTGATGTAGAAGAGAGGGACCTTCTCAAATTAAAACAAGAATTCTTAGATTTTCTAATAAAACTCGAAGTGCGTCTAGAGCCTTATTTGGTAAGCGACCAGAAAAAAGGCCAGTCAATTTAAGAACTATTGTAGCGGCGGATTCCCTTGAGATTAAGCATTTTGCTTACAATTTAAAGATACAAGTCTGGTTGCTTGCAGCTAGGCTTTGTCGCAAACATACTTTTTTCGGAGTTATTCTGGGCGAGTTTATGCCGCTAGCCCATCTACTTATCCTAAATGTTTCCCTTTTAATTTTTGCTTCCATTTTGGTTAATAAATATACAGTTATATTTAATAGTTGACTTAATTAACTATAATTATGCTGCCGCAGAAAAATTATTAGCTTCTCCACGTGGTCCTGTACAATGTAATCAGGTTTATGAGAGTACTCCTCAACCTAAAGTATTAGAAAGAGTTTTATCTTCTATGGATCGGGCATGCCATTATAGTGGAGGTTTACAAGTAATGCATGAGGTATTTTCGGATTATGTAATAATGACGTGTATAGGTGATAATCCTAGCTCTAAAATATTTTCTTGCTTGTTCCCAGGAACAGACCAAGAAATTTAACCCTAAATTCTTAAATAGTTGAATAATCAATTTTCTAAAAAGCTCATCTCCTTGAGCGTGCGCAACCAGAGTCAAGCCTTGCCCCCTTGGTTCGTTTAGACTACCCACAGGAAACTATATTACTTCAATAATGCTAAGCGATACTTACCTATTTCTTGAAACCCAAGTGATTGATAAGCCCGTATTGCTGAGGTGTTGTTGGTGAACAAGGTAGCTCTTTTGACTTCTTTTTTCATAGCCTCTTGTAAGCAAAGATATACCGCTATTTTGGCAAATCCCTTATTTCTTAAAGGGTAGGGAGTATAAACTGGGCCTATCTGAACAATGTCTGGTAATCGTGCGTTGAATCCACATAATGAAACAGGGACATTATCCACAAATAAGACCCAACGATTTTCATTAAGTTGCTTATCTTGAATTTCATTCAAGATAGATTCTTCTAATTCAAGATTGTTCTCATCAGTGCCAAGGGCTTCTATATCGTAGGCAATAAGCCACTCTTTAATAGTCTCTACTTCGCAATCCTGCGTCGTTTTAATAGAACAGTTATAGGCTGTAATAGCCTTAGGTCTAATCATTTTTTCAAGGTTAAGTAGGAATAATTTCTCTTGATAATTCACCGCAAATAGAGACGAGTCTAACTGTAACTTTTCGATGACAAAGCTGGCCTGAGAATCTTCACCTAATATTCCAGCAATTGGTCTGGTTCTGTTAAGTTCAAAATCGTCAACTAAGGCTGCTAATAATGAGCGATTTTCTGCTTGCATCATTATATTGCCGTGCCAATAGTGAACTAAAACTCCATTCAAAACGTCGTTTTCAAAAGAGCCATAATATTCACCATGAAAAGGCTTGTTCTGATAAATTATTCCTGACTGAGATAGATTGCTTCTAATAAACATTGTCATTTCTTGATAATTACTGAGATAGGTTGACAATCCATCGCGATGTAATTCATTGAGTTTTTTTATCATTATCATAGTTGGCTCATTCCGCTTCATCAGGTTGCCCCTACAATGAAATATCAAAAGGGAATTCTGATGGCGTTAAAACTAATACCGAAAATCTAAGACCCGCAAAGCTATTGAAACGTAATAACTACTTAGAACGCAACCAGGGAGTCAAGCCTTGCTTTTCGCCTAATAATTTCAATAGCAAAAAGCAAGGCTTGACTCCCTGGTTCTTGTTTTCTAATTGTTCAAATAAACTGTATTATAAAGCAATTGTTTGCCACCAACATTTTCATTACCACAAAATAATTATTTGCTGTAAATAACTATAGAAAGAGGAATTAAATATGCATGAAATAATCTGCCCCCACTGCAAAAAGGCATTCAAAGTTGACGAAGCTGGGTATGCAGATATTTTGAAGCAGGTTCGCGATAAAGAATTTGACCAGCAATTGCATGAGCGACTCGAATTGGCTGAGAAGGAGAAACTGAATGCAGTGGAACTTGCCAAGAGCAACATCAGAAATGACATGCAGAAGCTTGCTTCAGACAAGGATGCCGAGATAAAAGCATTGAAAGCAAAATTAGATGCAGGTGAGGTGACGCAGAAACTAGCCGTGACTGAAGCACTGAAAGCTATTGAGAAAGAGCGTGATAACCTTGTTAACGAATTAGAAAAGACGAAACTAGATAAAGAAGCTGCTCTGAAACTAGCAGAGGAAAAGCTTGGTGCTAACGAATCTGCTAAGAAACTTGCTATTGCAGAGGCACTTAGCAAAGTTGAGAAAGAGCGTGATAACCTTGCTAACGAACTGGAAAAGACGAAACTAGATAAAGAAGCTGCTCTGAAACTAGCAGAGGAAAAGCTTAGTGCTACCGAATCTGCGAAGAAACTTGCTGTTGTCGAGGCACTTAGCAAAGTTGAGAAAGAGCGGGATGAACTGAGAAACAACCTTAAACAAGCAGAACTAGAAAAGCAACTTTCTGAAAAATCTCTCAAAGACAAGTATGAAACACAGCTCAAAGATCGTGACGATGCTATCGAACGATTACGAGACATGAAAGCTCGTCTTTCGACTAAGATGGTTGGAGAAACCCTTGAGCAGCATTGTGAGATAGAGTTCAATCGGATTCGTGCAACTGCATTTCCACATGCATATTTTGAAAAAGATAATGATGCGAGCTTTGGTAGCAAAGGTGACTTTATTTTTCGTGACTTAGACCATTCTGGTACCGAGATAGTTTCAATCATGTTTGAAATGAAGAACGAAATAGATACTACTGCAACTAAGAAAAAGAATGAGGATTTCTTAAAGGAGTTAGACAAAGATCGTATTGAAAAAGGTTGTGAGTATGCTGTGCTTGTTTCATTACTTGAACCTGACAATGCATTCTATAACTCTGGGATTGTTGATATGTTTCACCGATACCCGAAGATGTATGTCGTTAGGCCACAGTTCTTTCTTACTATAATTACACTTTTGCGCAACGCTTCGATGAAGTCCTTAGAATATAAGACAGAACTTGCGCTTGTTAAATCACAAAATATTGATATAACAAACTTCGAAAAAGACCTTGAGCAATTCAAGTCCGCATTTGGGAAAAACTATGAGCTTGCTTCTAAGAAATTTCAAACTGCAATTGATGAGATTGATAAATCAATTGATCATCTACAGAAGACTAAAGATGCGCTGCTTGGGACTGATCGAAATCTTCGCCTTGCAAACGACAAGGCACAGGACGTAACGATCAAGAAACTGACAAGTAAAAATCCTACGATGAAGGCTAAATTTGAGGAGCTTGATAAAAAGGAATTCTTCTGATTCTGAGTGAGTGGCAGTTCTAAGCTTCTATGGCTCATCTTTTCAATAGGTTGTGTCAGATTAAGTCAAAACTAATTCAATTAATTTTAAAGCTATATAGTTTCAGATAAATGTCTCATGTTAAGAAAACTTCAAAAAGTTAACATGACTTACCTTTCATGTTAAAGAAATCGGATTTTCGAGGCAAGATCAGTTTTCGTTTCAATCCTTAATTAAGTAGTTAATCTTATATCGGAGAATTGTATCTTTTTATAATGTCGAATAATGCGAGCCGCAGATTTTAATTCTGACTCGATTGAAAAAGGGCCCGTGAATGCACCATTTAGATTAGTGACTAATAGTTGAAAAGAATTTTTGCTTTGCCCTTCTTTTAAATAGCGAACAAGAATCTCTCCATTTGGTAACTCGACTAAGCAAGGTTGGTTTATAGCTCCAGCTATATCATTCCCATTCACTTTAATTCCTGCAACATAATCTCCAGGTACAAAGTGAGGGGCAAGTGCGTCGTCTTGAATTTGCGTGTATATAGCATCAGGATGGAGGCTTTGAAAAAACAAAATCTCTTTAAGTATTAATGTTTGATTATCTAAGTTATCAAGATTAGTACAGCTTGGAAGGAGATATGGTTCTAGCCCTTTTCCATATAAAAGCCATTCTACAGAGCAGATTACATGTTCTTTGGCTACTCGTTTAATAACTTTTCCAGCGCCATCAACCGGTAAGCCACCAAAACGAGCTAACTCCCAGCCCTTATACGTATTGAAGTTAATTTCAGTTGAATCACAGATCTCTTTTCTGTTCAAGTTTGCAAGGTTACGAATCTTGCGTAATCTTTCTGCCCTAGCTTCAGCCGAAGCATGTTCATCTATAACAATAACTTTTTTGGTGTATTTTTTTTCGGCCATAGATTTCAGGAAAGGTGAGCAAATAAAAAGATATTGCATAGAGCATTTTACAGCAATCAAAAAAAAATTACTACGTTTCGAGTTAATAAAGTTTGACTGGATTAAAAAAACAGGTATTATTGTGGCTTATTCAATTATTTAACTCGATTCGTATTAAATTTAAAAGTGTTATTGAAATAATTAACCTTTCAATGGAGTAAAAAGGAAGAATGATAAACCTCGATTTTTTAATACCAGCATTTGATATCAATCGCCAAGGCTTGGTTTTTTATTTAATGTTAGATGCACAACCAACTTCGCACTTTAGAGTTAATTCGTCTGGTTCAATAGCAAAATCATTAGAAAGAAATTTTGTCAGAGTTATAAAAATAATGTCTTCATTAAAGAGAGATTGGAGTTGCTTGGAGACTTATGAGTATAACTTAAGATCATTGAAAGAAAATTATAATGTTCAAGATGCCAGAAGTGCCGATCTTTCCTTATCTATCGCGGCATTAAATATAGTAAGAAATCATAATCAACAAAGTACGATTGATAGTTTCATTGGGACTGGGAGCTTGAGAGTGGATGGTTCTTTTAATGAAACTTTTTTGGAAGAAGTAAAAGAACTAGCAGTTTTTCAAGAAAATCCCTTTCAAAGAAATTTTATTACTGCGAAACGGTGTAATCATCTTTTTGATTTAGAAGATTTATTAAATGGTCGTTAAATAAAAGGAGTAAGATAGTGAAATTAAAAACAATTACCTCTGCACTGATGTTTGCAGGTGTTATTTCAACAGTTAACGCTGAAGTATGTAAGATTTCTCCTGGGAGTGTCACATGCGGTAAGGGAACTGTAAGTGAATTAACTGGAAACGGGATGGTCTCTGTAAATGGAACGACAATTAATGGGCCAACCACTGTTAATGGAATGTTGACCGCTGATGATGCCTATTTTTCTACATTGGATGTTAATGGTAGCGTTTCCTTGATGCAATGTACTGTTAATGAATTAGCAGAAATTAAAGGGAATCTAAAAGCTGCCTCTACTAAATTCGAAAATTCACTGGATATTCATTCCAGCTCTACCCGATTGATTAATTCAAAAATTGCTGGCCATCTGAATGTTCTCCATACGGACAATCAATCACAAGAAGTTTATCTTGATAATAATTCTGAAGTCAGTGGCAATATTAGTTTTAACGATGGTCGTGGAAAGGTTTATGTCCGAGGCGGCTCTAAGCTCGGAGGTAAAGTAATTGGCGGTGAAATAATTAATAACTAATGGAATATAAAAATGAATGAATTAATAGATAAGGCTCAAGATATATTTTTTGGAATTTATAGTGACGGTAAGGAAGGAGGAAGTGATGGCAAAGAAGGAGGAAAGGATGGTAAAGAAAAAGGTTTCACTCTAAATGGCGATTACCAAAGAAATGAAATTGATTATCGATTTTAAAAATGAATAACAAGAAGTTACTGATCGCCTCATCCTCTAGGTCTGAGGCAATTACAAAATGGATTCTGAATACGCAGTCAACTAGTCCCACGATTGATGTTGTATTTATTGGCGATTTACTAAATAAATATGACATTCAAGATCGTTTGAGTGATAAAGAAGTATGCATACAATGGTATAAAAAAGACAAGATTAAATATTCCAATCACAGCCACCATCTTTTAAATAGAATCATATACATAGAAAGAGAATTATTTGGCTCTTTTAAAGCGCAAGATCAGGACTATGCAAGAAGAGAGTTTGAGGCTTATTTAGGCTTTGCGTTAAATAGCTTTGTTAAAGTGCAAAATATTGCAGTCAATGGTGTTTGCGAACAGATCTATTCCTTACCTCAACAATGGAATCTAATTAAAGAGAAGCTTAATTTACCAATACCCAATTATTATTGGGGAGCTAAAAGCTATTTTCCCTTTGGTAAAAATATTAATGTTGTTCATTCAACGATCTTTAATTTTTTAAATTGGTCTGCAAGTACTAACTCTAATAATTTAACAGGATTTTGTTTTGAGAAACCAATCGGAGAACCAATATTTATATTGTCCGTTGGTTCAAGTCGATTAATTACGGCTAATTTAATTTTGACTGATACGCAATTAGATATTTTAGAGAAAGCTCTATATCAAATTAAACGCGTATTTAATTACTTTATTTTTGAGTTATTAGTTTTTGTTAACAAGAATGAGCTTAGCTTTGGTTGCGTCAATATAGAGATAATTCGTTCTCAATCGAATCCCTTATTTTCAGATTTCCTTCATCATAATTTATTACAGGAGTACTATAATTGTTTGAATTGGAATCATTTATAGGGGGAAATTATAGGCCAGAAATAATAGGCGGCCGTCTTGATGAAAATCATCAAACCAAATTTATTTTGGATTATTCTGCTATCGAAAAATTAGATGAAGTTAAAGTTAATGCCATTGCGTTTGGCCCCAAAAAAGACAAAGTTTTGTTTAATTTAGAATATGCAATTGATTACTTAGATAATATCTTAATTTTATATTATGAAGATATCCATAAAAGATGGAGCTATATTCGAACGAATACAGAATGCTGTTTTTTATATAAAAAAAATGCGCTAGAACAATATAAAATAAAACCCAAATGCTTATACATTAGGGGATGCCAAATCGATCCTGATGATAAATTCTGGCTATCACTCGGCGAATTTTATAACTTTGTCGACACCTGGGATGGAAAAGCTGTATGTAGTCCTAAATCCCAAAATAATAATGAGTCAAAACTGTATCAATTAAATAGTTCATTGAAAAAAGCTTCTAAAAATAAAGCGAATATTTCAATTGGTAACAGTTATGTCATTAAAGGACGAAAGCCCTTTGAGCTTCTTCCAAATCATAATTCTTACATTGTGAAATCGTTATCTGGCATTCGATCAATTGTTGTCGATGAAACTGAATATAAAAATTGGAACCAATTCAATCTAAATAATCTCCCTATTTTATTTCAAGAAAAAATCCAAGGAAACGATCTGAGAATTCATGTAGCCAATGGAAATCTTCATGGAAAATTATCTTCTGAAAAAGAAAAGGTTGATTATCGCTATGATAATAAGTTTTTTTCATTACAAGACGTTTATGAATTTTCAGAGGAACTACGAAAATTCTGTATCGAAGTAACAAGTTATGAAGACAATCCTTTAATAGGTATAGATTTCATAAAAATAGAGGATAAGTATGTTGTTCTAGAAGCAAATCCTTCGCCTGGTTGGTCAGCTTATCATGAGCATAAAGGAGTTAAAAAAGAGTCCTTTATCAGTGATTTACTAGCAGAATTAAAAAATGTTTAAACTTTATAATATCAATAAAATAAAACTAATGTCGGCATTTTTAAGCTTCACTAAATACACTGCTTGGTGTGGATTTTTCATCTTCCAAGGAAGGGCAATTCAACAAGCAATTAATAAAAACACTCTATTTGAACAATTACTATTAACTTTGGTTTGGTTTGTTCTCACTAAACTTATAGTAATGTTTTCCGATTTAACGAATAAATTTCTAGCTTGTTATTACGAGAATAAAGAGATTGCAGAGCAATGGAAACTTCAGTTCCCTAAAAAAATTTATCACGATAACGAACAAAAACATAATCTTATTTATTTATTTTACTTTGATCATTTACCCAATTTATATAATTTGGAATGCGCCATTATAAATAATCAGTGCACGATAATGATCGTCTTAGTGATGGTAGTTTCACTATTAATTTATACCCAGTTTTTCTATGGTATATTCGCTTTAATTGCATTGTTTTACCTTAATTATTTAAGTAAGAATATTTTCCTAAAAAGGTTGGATTATCATCAAGATAGAATTCACGATAATAAGAGATCTATACTCACTTGGATAAATGAATATTTTAAGTCTTACCGTGAAATATCTTTTAATTGGGTAGAGCAGATTCATCTCTGGAGAAAATCCGCATATTACCCACTATATGAATCTAAAAATAATTTCATATTAGCCCAGCTGCTCAGAGATATTATGGCTCAAATAATGGTCGAACTCCCCTTCATCATAAATACTTTACTAGTAATTGTAGCTGTTTATTTTAATCATTTATCGATAACAAACATGTTTGTGTGGGTTGGTTTTTCACAATTAATAATAAACGCATCGAATGCCTTTCTTGAAAATAATGCAAATCAGTGTAAAAAGAGAATCTTAATCAAAGCAATTAACGAAATAGCGAGTTCTTTTAAAATCAAAGATAAGAATATAGTTTTAAATAAAAGTCACCTCAATGAAGACCTTATCCAAGTTAAACTTCAAGATAATACGATCAATGAGCTGAGTATTAAACCAGGCATTTATCATATAAAAGGAAGCAACGGATCAGGAAAAACTACGTTGTTGAATTCAATCCTTGGCTATGAGCGTGAAGTGCAAGTTCATAATCAAAGTGATTTAAAGCAAATGCTCGCTAATATCCCAAAAACTAAAATCCGCGTCGTGGAACGAGATCCAGTCATTTTCAAATCATTAAAAACCTTTAACGAACAAATTTTAGGCCCAATAAACCCAAATTACAGTGATTGGCAAATTGCCCTAGATGAAAAAATGCGAGGTAGATTATCAACTCATTTAATTAACGCTTTTTTAGCACTTTTTTTAAAAATTGAAGAAAAATTTTATGAAAGAAGAAATGGACAATTTTCTTCTGGAGAAAAGATTCTTATCTCACTGCTAAGGTCATTAAGCTCTTGGGATAGGACGGTATCTATTTTAGTGATTGATGAATGTACCGCTTTCTTAGATACCCAAATCAAGGATTTATTTTTACGGTGTTTATCAGAATTATCGGCAATTACTGCGGTGTATTTAAGTACCCACGAAGAGGTAAATCTAGCTAAGCCAGTAAAGGTAAATTTAGAAATTATTAGATAAATAGGAGAATAATATGGAAAATAATAAAGAAAGAATTTTGGCGTATAAATTAGCTAAAGAGTTGAGTCCTGAAGATTTAGGCAAAGTAGCTGGTGGATCCGTTGAGGGAACCGTCAAAGTAACTGGCAATTCCTCAAGTCCTGATGGTGGGGTAGATACTAGAGTTGACTGGTAATTTTTAAGAAATAGTTTGAGGTGGCGTTCTATGAAAAGTGGTTCGCTACCTATTATCTAAAGAATGGATGAATTGTATATGAAATTATTAATTCCCACAGAGCCTGATGATTCGCATGCACTTCTTGCAAAAATTGCATTAGAAGATATGGGGCATAAGGTTCGACTTTTATTTACAGCAGATCACCCCACAAAGCAATCTAACTCGATTTATATTAATAATGAATTTTATAAATGGAAAAGTTCTGACAATTATAATGAATATGAAGATAATGAGTATGACGTGGTTTGGTGGCGGCGTGCTAGGAAACCCTATTTACCTGAGGGCTTAACACATCCTGACGATTATAAGTTCACTGTCAGAGAAAATGTATTATTTCATGAGTCATTAACCTCAAATATAGCCCCCAGCGCGTGGTGGATTAATAAGAAAGAAGCCGCTAATCGAGCTAATTTTAAATTGCTACAATTGAGATTGGCGAGCAATTGTGGTTTAAGTATTCCAAAAACCTTGTGTTCAAATGACCCTACTGAAATTAAGTCTTTTCTAAAAAAACACAAAATTGATAAAGTAATCTATAAACCCTTGTGTTCGAATTTTTGGTTTGAAGAAGAAAAAATTAAAATTACCTACACTAACCACGTAAAATCATCTGAGCTTCCAAATAATGATTTACTTCAACTCGTTCCTGGTATATATCAACCTGAAATTAAAAAGAAATATGAATTAAGAGTGACTTGTTTTGGTAATTATTTTGTAACAGCCAAATTAGATTCACAAGCTCAAGACGAAAGTAAATTAGATTGGAGAGCAAAACAAGGGACAGGACTAAATGTAAGCCCATATAAATTACCCTCTGTTATCGAGGATAGATTGCGTAGTTTTATGGATAAATTAGGATTGGTTTTTGGATCATTTGATTTTATTGTCACCCCTGATAATGACTACATATTTCTTGAGGTAAATGAACAAGGACAGTTTTTATGGATTGAAGAGCTTAATCCTGAATTTAAGATGCTAGATATTTTTATTAATTTTATCCTTAATAAATCCAAAAATTACGTATGGAATCAAAACAATTTTATGCATTCTATCGAAAAATATCGGTTGCAGATGCTAAAAAATATCGAGGAAAACATGAGGCGTCATATTTATTTAAACGGCGCAAAACAAGGATAATAGGAGATGCTGTTTTGAAAAAAATTATAATTTTTATTTTTATTTATGCTTTTTCATCTATCATAAATGCAGAAAACATTGTAGATGTTTATGGCGTAAATCCCAATATTTCTGAGTCTGTAATTAAAAATTATGGTTCTCAAGTAGGCGAGATTGAAGCCAAATTTACTAATGAAATAATTAAATTATCTAATGGCAGTAAAGATGAGAAGGCATTGAATTCAATTTTACTTAGAAAAAATGAATTGATAGAAAAAATTAAACAAAAATATTCTTTTTCGTTTGTTGACTTTAATACAGTTTTATATCCCAATGATAAAAATACCTACACAACAATAGAGGTAATCACTCAAAATGATAAGAGTAGACTTCGGTTTGTTCACAAGAAAACTCCCAATACTCTTAACCAAAAGCCTAAGCATGATTTGATTACAAAGATGATTGAATTTCAGCAGATTCAAGGTCAGCTTATGCTAAATAATCAATTCGGAACAAAAGGCATTGAATGCCCTGTTTATCATTGCTTGCCTAATTTTGACCATCCTGAATTAAAAGATTTGTTTAGCTTGTTTAATTCTAGTGTGGTGAAAGAAAAGGAATTGATCCTATCAACTATTAACCATGATTCTGATCCAGAAAGGCGAACGGCAGCAGTATATTTGATGGGATATTTAAATGAGCCTAATGAAATTATTTCATTCTTAACAGACCATATCCTAGATATTGATGAGGGAGTTAGAAATGCGGCAATGAGGGTAATTGGCGAAACGATGCTCAAGGCTAAGATTGCTCAGATTAACGTATTGCCTTATCTAAGCCTTCTAGAGTCGCCTTATGAAACAGATAGAAATAAAGCTTTACTAGTGCTTTGTCAGGCAGTTAGTTCAAAGCAGTCAAGAGAGCTAATAATTCGGCAAGGGAAAAGCAGACTGTTATCTTTATTACGTTTAAAACAACCTAATAATAAGAATGCAGTCTATGAGCTTTTAAAGAAAATTAGTGGCAAAGATTTTAGCTCTGCTAACTATCGGGCTTGGGAACAATGGTTTTCAAAATCGAAAGCTTAAGTAGAGTGGACTCTAGCCCGAATATTTACCTAAAGCTTAATCCTTAGAGTTTTAATAATTATGGAAAATACTCCGCTTTTCCGACAAGAAGTCCTTAAAAATCGTATTCATAGAAGATTGGGAACCGTGAGAATCGTTGTTCCCTTCAATTTTCGCATTGCTGGATACAGTGCCTTAGGAATAGTTTTTGTTTTGCTAATTTTTTTCTATTTTGCTCAAATTTCTGAAAAAATCTTTATAAGAGGCTATCTTGATACCGAGGGTGGAATTATTTCAGTAGAGTCTGAATCGCCAGGCCTAGTTGATAAAGTTGCTGTTGAGGAGGGGAGCTTCGTTCAAAAAGGACAATTGCTATTTGTCATTTCGAATCCGGGCAACGAAAGCTCTACAGGGCAGCAGGATAACTTAAGGGAACGTATCAACAATTTAAAACGTGAATTTCAAATCAAGGACGAGCACCACCATGCATTATTGAATCTATATAGCAAAAACTATATCTCATTATCTAACTTAAAAGATTCAGAGTCGGATTTATTAGAGCTTAAAAATAGATTGAAAGAAGCCGAATATCAATTGATTAAATATAAAGAAAACCAGATCCAGCATATAAGAGCACCAATTGACGGTACGGTTACCAATATATTTTACCGTCGAGGCCAAAGAATACAGTCTTCAAAAACTTTATTGCAGGTCATTCCCCCCGAAGTCAATTTAATTGCTAGATTGTATATTCCTTCGAGAAATGCTGGCTTTCTAAAGCCAGAACAAACAATTTATCTTAAGTATGATGCTTATCCCCCACAGCGTTTTGGTTTCTATAAAGCAGTTATTAAAGAAATAAATCAGACTATTTTAACCGACGATAAAGAGGATAAACCCATACAAGTCGGTGAGCCTTACTATAAGATAAAAGCAGCACTTAAAAAATCCTCTGTTTTGGTCTATGGAAAGAAAGTTAAATTAAATCACGGTATGACTCTTACAGCCATTATTGCTGGCGAAAAAAAGAACATTTGGCAGTGGATACTCGATCCCATTTATAGTTATTATGGAGACCCAATTGTATGACTGCATTTGCTAATATAAAGGTTAGACGAAAAAAACTACCTGTTGTTAGGCAGGAACAGTTTTCTGAATGTGGTCATGCTTGTGTTGCAATGATTAGCAATTATCACGGCCATAAAATTGATTTATTTTCTCTAAGGGCGATAGAACCTACATCAATGAACGGTTCGTCAATGTTAGATTTAGTTCGTCTTCTCGAAAAACTAAATTTCACTACAAGGGCAATCAGAGTCGAGCTTGATGAGTTGCAACATGTCGTTCTGCCTGCAATCTTGCATTGGAACATGAACCATTTTGTTGTATTAAAGTCAGTTCATAAAAAATATGTATTGATTCACGATCCGGCGATGGGTGAGCGAAAAATATTTTTTAAGGAACTTTCAAATTCATTTACTGGAATTGTACTTGAGGTTGAAAAAGGCGAACAATTTTTTGTAATTAAAGCACAAAACAAGCTAGCTTTATTAGACTTATTTAAAAATATTAAGGGATTAAAAAATAGTCTGATTATTTTATTATTTCTATCTCTAGCGATTGAAATTTTTATTTTAATAAATCCTCTATTTATACAATTTGTCATGGATAGTGTTACTAGCTCGAATAATATTAATAATTTATATGTATTGATTCTCGGTTTTTTAATATTAATTATCTGTCATACCCTTATCGAATATATGAGATCTAACTTCGTGGTTTATTTAACAAATCGCTTGGTAGAATATTTTTCTTCAGGTGTCATGCATCATCTGTTGAAAATACCTTATCAATATTTTGTAAGTCACCATAAAGGCGATATTTTATCGAGATTTCATTCGATAAATGAAATTCAAAGCAAAATTACTACTGATTCAATCAATACCTTACTTGATGGGATGGTAATGATACTGGCTTTGATAATCATGTTTATTTACAGTTTCAAGCTAACCTTAGTCGTATTATTTGTTTTGAGTATTTATATGGGAATAAGAATTACGGCTTATCGGCATCATAAACAGCAAACCGAATTATCAATTATTGAGCATGCTCAAGTGAATTCAAAGTTTTTGGAAATTGTTCAAAGTATTATGTCCATTAAACTTTATTCAAAAGAAAATACGATGTTTCAAAGTTGGCAAAATCATTTTATAGCTGCAATGAACGCTGATATTAAAATTTCCAAAGTTAATATTTTATATAACTTAGTTAATATACTGGTTTTTAATATAGAGCATATTGCAGTCATTGCTTTGGGTGCTTTATTAGTTGTCTGGAATCAGTTTTCAGTGGGAATGTTGGTAGCTTTTCTAGCTTATCGTCAGATTTTAGTTAATAAATCCTTATCATTTATTCAAAGAGTTTTTGATTATAAATTGATCTCAGTTCAATTAGATCGAGTTGCGGATATTTTATTACAACCAATGGAAAAGGTGGGCAATAATCACCATATAAATAAGCCTATAAATGGGGATATAAAAGTAAAGAATTTAAGCTTTAGATATGCTCAGAGTCAGAATTGGATACTAAAAGATGTCAATTTCCATATTGAAAAGGGAGAGAAAATTGCCATTACAGGTGCCTCAGGAGTAGGTAAGACTACATTATTGAAAATTATGCTAGGTCTGATATTGCCATCAACAGGGGAAGTTTTTGTTGACGATATTCCATTATTAACGCTGGGACTAAAAAAATATCGAAGTATATGCGCTTGCGTAATGCAAGATGATACATTAATAAGTGGATCAATACTTGATAATCTTAGTTTTATGGATATAAAAATTGATATTGATAGGATTTATGAGGTTGCGAAAATTGCTCAAATTCATGAAGATATTTTAAAAATGCCAATGGGCTATGAAACGTTGATTGGAGATATGGGAAGTTCTCTTTCTGGGGGACAGAAACAAAGAGTTTTACTCGCCAGAGCATTATATAAAGAGCCTAAACTGCTATTTCTTGATGAAGCGACAAGTCATTTAGATGAAGCAACAGAGATTAAAATAAATAATGCATTGAAACAAATAAATATCACTCAAATAGTCATTGCTCATCGGCATGAAACGATAAAAATGGCTGATAGGGTAATCAAGTTAACATAGAATTATTTGAATTAGTTTTGACTTAATCTGACACAACCTATTGAAAAGGTGAGAGTTTCCGGTTTTGATAGAAGTGCGAACTTTTAATCAAACCAAGAGCAAAACTCTCATGATAGATAATAGCGTTAAAATTATTAAACATAAAGTTGGGTTGCTGAACCTGGCAGAAGAATTAGGAAATGTATCAAAAGCATGTAAAGTAATGGGTTTATCCCGTGATACTTTTTATCGCTACAAATCCGCAGTAGAGTCTGGCGGAGCAATTGCGGTGATAAAGGGCAATAATGCTCCAAGAGGCTTGGGCTAACGATTACTCAAGGACAACTGGATGAGTCATCGTTGATAAATCTCACATTACTCGATAAGTTTTCAACTACGAACTCGTTCGCCGCGGGCTTCTAGTGGTGACTGTTCAATAATATTTTCTTTAATCATTTGCTTTTATAGTAACAAAGTGTTATTTTTTTTGCACTACCACATAGTATAAAAAATAATAAATATATCGAAATTTCCAGAATCCAAATCTCTTTTTTACACAATTAGACAAGATTCCTTTCGAGACGCCAATTTAATTGATTCGATTCTCAGCAATGGGCTAAAAGGCGAATTGGTTGCAAAAGAAATCCATGATTTGGGTTTTAAAATGTCTACTTAACTACAGGAATCAATAAAAATGAATTCCTATCAATGTATTGGATTAAAGGTATTTTAGATTAAATCCCACTGTGGGAATGACTTAAGTTAGGGGAATAAGGAGATAATCATGAAAACAAATAAAGAAATAGTCTGCATTGCACATCTTGAAGCAAAAGAGGGTAAAAAGGAGATGTTATTGCAAATCTTGCAAGGACTTATAAAACCTTCAAGAAATGAACCAGGCTGCCTTAGTTATCATCTACATGCTAGTCCTGAAAATCCCAATATGTTTACCTTTATTGATAAATTTAAGAACCAAGAAGCGTTTGATTATCACTGCGAGACCCATCACGTTAAGGAAGCATTCGATAATCTTATTCCACCACTTGTTGAATCCATGACAATCACTTTACATCAAGAAATTGCTTTTGCCGAATAAGCTCGACTCCTTAAGTGATTCCTATGAAAAAATTAATCAAGCTTTTTGGCTTATTGTGGTTGACAACAAGCTTTACTAATTCTTTGGCCGCTGAAAAATCCACTGTCAACATATTATCCTGGTTTGGTTATTTACGCTCACCCGAAATTTCTAAGCTGATTGAGAAAGAGTGCCATGCTACCCTCTCTGTGGATGAATATTATTCTAATGATGAATTTTTAAGACGTTGGAAAGCCCAAAAAGATGATTACGATCTCCTTGTTTTTGCTAACCTTCTTTATAAAGGAATCAAAGATAATATTACACTACCCGAAGTCGATTTATCCTTTATCAGCCAAGACTATAATTCCGTGATTAGGCAACATTATGTTGATGGCAATTATCCTAAAAATGTTGTTTTCTTTTCCCATTCTTTAATGGGATTTTTATGGAACCCTGCTGTAGTCAAATTATCTGAACAAGATGACATGTTCACTGTATTCCATAAAGCAGGAGCTAACCGTGTCATTTTAATTGATGACCCAGTTGAAGTTAGAAATATGATTGGGCTTGCTAATAACCACAATCAGCCTCAGCTAAATCTAAAAAATTTGCAAAAGCTGGTGCAATCTTCAAAAGTCACTTTGACCAATGATTATAATAAAATTTACGAAAGCTCAGATTTTGCATTTTCCTATATATGGTCAGGCGAAGCAGTTATTGACACACAAAAGGCAAGGAAGCCCTATGAGTTTCTAATGCCCCCTAAAACCTCTTTTATTTGCACGGATTTACTTGCGCAAGTTAAAAATAGGCCACACACAGCCTGTGTGGCAAGAGTATTGGCCAGTAAGAAGGCTATGGAAATCCTGCAAAATGTTAACTATTATTTTTCACCCTATGGGAATGCAAGTGAGGTCAACAATCCTTTGTTTAAAGACATTTATCAAAGAACCTTTAATGAGCTTCCTAAATACAGCTGGCTCCCTCCAGTATCTCTTAAGGAATTTAAGCAGCTTGAGCAAGATTGGAAAACATTAAAACTTGAAATTGCAACCACTAGATGAATATTGATAATTTAAATAAATTGCGGATCTCGCTTAGTCGCTCAATGATGGTCTCGTTTCTAGTGATTGTCTTTTTCTCCACAATGATTTTTTACCTTCTTAACCAGAACTACGAAAAAAATCTCAGAAGATGGGAGAAACAACAGATTGAAAATGCCATTGCCCTTTTTCAGTCTAACCTCTCTGAAAAGCTAAGTATCCTTGCAAATTCAACCATTTTTGTGGATTTCTTGCGCTCAGGAAAAACAACAAGGCAGTCATTATTACCTGATTTACGCTATGAATTTCATAATGTTAATTTATCAAATATTGCGGGTATGATTCTAAAAAATCAATCCAATCAAGTATTATTTCAAGAAGGTAAAAAAACATCCAATCACGTCGATTTATCTCTTTGTTATCTTAATCGAAGCCTCGATAACATGGGGGAATGTAATTATAATTGGATTCTGTATTTTTACAAAAAAACGATTATTGAAGGGTTACAAGAAATTAATTCCACCATTCAATTTTGCTCTTCATGCAACCCCACAAATTTCTTGAAAAATAAAAAATTTGGTTCCTTTATTCTTGAAAAATCTATCCCTTTAAATCTCGCTATCCAGGCAAAGAAAGATAGGGTAAATTTAACTTATATCTATAGCCTCCTAATATTGTTTTACCTCGTTTCCATAACAATATGGAATCGTTACCGAGTGAAGCAAATCGTCAATGAATATATTGCTGACCCAATTGAGAACATTACTGCACAATTAGCTTCCAACAAGAGGCTAAATTTATCGCAAAATTATATTCAAGAAATACAATACCTAATTGACCGCCTTCACTTTTGGCAAATCCAAGTAAAGAAAACGGAAGATCAAAAACATGAAGCGGCTATTGGTCGATTAGCAACGCAAGTAGCACATGATATTCGCTCTCCATTAACAGCGTTGGATGTGGCAATAAAGCACATTGGTAATTTAGAAGAAAGAGAACGATTATTAATTCGTAATGCTGTATTAAGAATTAATGATATTGCTAATAATCTACTCTCGCAGTATAAACAAAAAAACTTAATACCCGAGCCTTCATCCTCCCTCAAACCTGAATTGATTGCCGATATCCTTTTAAAAGTTATTTCCGAAAAACGGATTCAACAAGAAAATTTAGCCATTGAATATTTAGTATCCATTGAGGACAAGACTTATGGACTTTTTACATCTGTTAATCTGTCTGAGCTTTATCGTGCCCTATCCAATTTATTACAAAATGCTATTGAAGCCATACCTAATAAAGGTCAAATTAGCTTGTCCCTTCAGCAGGTCAGCGATGCACTTCGCATTACTATTGAGGATACAGGCTGCGGGATCTCTAAAGCCATCTTGCCTAAAATTTTAAATGAGCAAGTTAGTGTCGGCAAACAAGGATCGGGCTTAGGTTTGGTACGTGCAAAAAACACAATCGAAATTTCAGGCGGCAAATTTACTATCGATTCGGAAGTCAATATTGGAACTAAAGTGACCATCATTCTACCTATTGTAGAATCTCCAGCTTGGTTTACTCCCAAATTGAAAATCAAACCCAAGTCTATAATAGTTGTCGTTGACGATGATGGATCAATCCATGAAGTTTGGAAGGCTCGATTTAGCCACCTAAAGATATCTTTAATTAAGTTTCAAAACCTAAATGATTTCATTACGTGGCAACAAAATAATGATAACTCTCGGGTAATCTATCTGATTGATTACGAGTTTTTGCAAACACAAGAAAATGGCTTATCGGTTATTAAAAATTTAAAGATCGGCCATAGATCTTATTTGGTGACCAGTCATTATGAGAATCACTTCATTCAAGAACAATGTCTTAACCTTCGTACTAGTATCATTCCTAAACCGTTCGCTTCTTATATACCCATTGAGCTTATTGATCTTCAAGAATTTAACAATAATATTGTTAAATTAATTTGAATTACGACATTAATACTAAAAAAGTGGCAGCGGAGGCTAGGGATCGCGCAAAACTGATATCTGGGCCTATTTTTCTTCTATCCTTGATATGGTGTATGACATTTTATAACACTGATAGAAAAACTCTTTTCCCAAATAAAGCGATTTATCTTTTCTTATATACTTATCGCTGGGTTATTGCAATTCAATTCACCGCGATGGCACTGATACCATTCCTAGCAATCAAAATATTAGATATAAATCAAATTACACAAACAGGAGCACAAATAAATCAGGTTCCTTTTTGGGTAATGATAAAAGAAATGGCGTGTTTAGTGGTTATGCTTGTGCTTTTCTTATTTAATTTTTTATATCAAGCAAAAAAATTATTAGATTCAACTCAAGCAGTCTCGAGAAAAATAACTCAAAAATTTGCTTTCACAGCAATTATTCCTATTATGCTAGGATTTACCACTTTGGCGTTTTTTCATAATCTGATGGAAACAGATGGTAGCTTTAATGATGATACATTTATATATAATCAATGTATTTGAGAACAACCTCGCGGGATAAGGTCAAAACAGACAAACGTGATGCGGAGAAGCTATCGGAACAATTATCCGACGAACGTTTGGAAAGTAAAACGGTAACGATCTGTATCCAAAAATACAAATCATTTTTTGATCATATTCACTCTTTAGATTTATCATAGACCAGAGTATCATTGCGAGAATTTTCATTGAATTTAGGAAAAAGACCTTGTATCAATTAATTCCTGCAGAAGAAAGTCATCTCGACCAAATAGTACCTCTCTTGGCAAGCACAGGATATTGGGAAGCGGGGCTACGGCGCAATCAACTTAACTTGCCTACACATCAATTTATTCGTGAATATGTCGCAAAACCAAACCTAGCTTTTACGACAATTGTTGTACGAAAAGGTGATGAAAAAACAGTATTAGGTTTATTAACTTGTGGTACAAAACAAGAGTTAGATTCATGTGCTGTTGATTATGGCGATCACATCCCCATGGAAATTAAGCAATTATTCAAAAACTTGTTTACCTTTGAGATTGCAAATAGTTATCACATTGCCTTTTTAGCCTTAAACAAAACATCTCGTGGACAAGGTCTTGGTGTTGAACTTATGTATTTCGCTGAGAAAAAATGGAAAGAATCGCAGCTTGAGACTCTATCTTTGTATACCTTCAGCTGTCAAACCGATGCAATAAAACTATACCTTAAAACAGGCATGATGATTACAGATGTTTTTAACGTTGATGACAAAGTTCCCTGCCCTTGTGTCTTATATTTTGAAAAAAATACCCGCACAGCAGCTATGCAAAATTATTTTGAAACTTCTGTTTATCAAAATCTTGCTTTATAAAAGCATGATAAAAAAAATATCATACTCAAATGTTTTTATCGCCTTGAGTTTACTTTTATGGATAACTCTTTTCGCTCTTCAATTTATTAAATTTCAAGAAGCAAATAAAATTAGTGACTTTGCAGCCACAATTGAATTTATAATTCATTTGCTTCTGCTATTTTTTATAGCAGTAATTTACAGAAAAACCGCTTCAATTAATAAGCCGATATTATTTTGGCTCTATATAGGTGTTGTCGGCCTTTTTTTAAATGATGCCATTTTTTATCATGTTGTTTATTTTGCAGATAATTATATTGCCCGACTTTCATTCTCAAATTTCTTGATGGACATGTTTGTATTTTTTATTTGGGCAATAGCAATTATTGTTTTCTTCTATAAAATTTTGAGAATTACATTTCAGTTAAGAGATTTTTGTAAAATTCTACCTATTTTTATAATCTTAAATGCCACTGTAATTTTTCTATGCTTTTCCTCCATTCCTTATGCAATTCAAATCATTTCATGGCAAAATATCTTGCAGTTAATCGGATACATTACAGAAACCGTCATTTTTGACCTAGCACTCCTTTGTTTAATTTACTCAAAAAATAAAGGATTAGCCTGGATAGCAATCGGTTTTTCTATTTTAATATCAGGTGATTTTTTACTTACTTATACTCATTTAACACAGACAGACAATACGCTAGGAATGCATGGTGAATTATTTTGGTTCTTAGGCTTGTTATTTATTTTATTTGGCATTTATGATATTAAAAACAACTCGGAATATAAAGTAACAAATTGGCTTAGAGGGGCGCACTCAATTAAACATATTTTTGCATTCTGGACATTCCGAGTATCTTTGTTAGGCATATTACCAGCATTTATTCTAGCTTATTGTTTCCTTCCAATTCATAAAGAAGTTTTTTTACTTTTACCCTCAGTTTTAATCATCTACTCGATCATACTTGTGATTCTATCACTTTTTATGGGTTGGCATTTCGAAACTCCGTTTAAGCAACTCGAAAGCAATATTGATGCGTTGATATTGAAAAAGGATAAAGCCCAGGTCAATGAACAATTTTCGATTGAAGAGTTTATATTTTTGCAAAAATTTCTTGATCAGGCAGTATTAACACTAGAAGAAAAAGAGCGCGCAAAACAAGCCCTCATCGATACAGCAGCACAAGTTGCACATGACATGCGATCACCATTATCAGTATTAAACATAGTGATAAAAAGAAGTAATGAAGGTATACTTACAGAGCAAGAACGACTTATGATTCGTAGTGCCCATATGCAGATCCATAATATCGCTAATGACTTAGTCGCTAAGTACAAAGGTCAACCTAGTGGACAAAACAGTCTAGTCTTAGCCTATATCATCCTCAAGGATATTATTTCAGAGAAAGAAGTCGAGTATCATGACTTAGGTTTTCAGTTTGACTTGATGATAGATACGCCAAATTCGGTCTTCCTTTTAACTAAAGGTGATTATACAGAGATGCGGCGTATGCTTTCTAATCTTATCAATAATTCAGTTAATGCAATGCCGATAGGCGGCAGAATATATCTGCATTATGCGCAAAAAGAAAAAGAGTTAGAAATTACTCTTATCGACCAAGGCTGTGGATTACCTGCAGAACGCATTGACCAACTTCTTTCTGATGAAGCCGACAAAGCCGGAATAGGACTTGGTTTAAAACATAGCAAGGATTATCTCAGGCAACATAAAGGCACAATACACATGACGTCCATTGAAGGAAAAGGTACTACAGTCAAGTTGACTTTCCCCCTTTATCACAAGCCCGACTGGCTCGCAAACCATTTCCTTCTCGATATCACAAAACCACTCTTCATTATTGATGACGATGATAATGTGCATTCACTATGGACGAAAAAACTAGCCTCTTTAACTAACCTTATCCGTCGTGATTTCTACACCATCGATTCTGCTAGGGTTGCTCTAGAAAAAGAAGTCCCTGGACTTATTTTCTGTGATTACGAATTTCACGGACAAAGCAATAATGGATTAGATTTTTTTAAGAGTATTCAATCTATCTCTTGCCCAAAATACTTAGTTACTGGACATATAGATAAGCAAGAAATTTTAGAACGTTCGGAACATTTAGGCGTTCAAATCATTCCTAAATTGTTACTATCTTACGTTTCTATCGAGGTAAAGCAAAAATCCTGCGAGGACTATGCCAAACAAAGCATTCAGGAACAATTTATTCATTTAGACGTTGGAATTATTCCCCCCCAATTTGTGTCAAATATTCATATTGATAATGAACAGCAAGTTGATCTCCTTCTTATCGATGATAACCAATTATTAACAGATGCTTGGATTTTGCATGGAGAAATGGTAGGAAAGCAGGTTAAAACCTTTAATAACATTTCCAGCTTACAGTCTGTGATAATGAACTATAAAAAAAGCATACCTATCTATATTGATTCAGATTTAAACGGCGAAATTTCTGGCCAAGAACTAGCAAAACAATTATTTGAGCAAGGATTTACTAATCTTTATTTATCTACAGGTTACTCTTCAGATTGTTTCGAACCAATGCCTTGGATAAAAGGCATATTCGGGAAGGAACCCCCTTTTTAAATTTTATTAAAGCAGATAGAAAAGTCATTGAGCATAATATATCGTTAGCGTAAAAGAACCGCTATATCAACCAGATGACAGCAAAATTAATTTATCTTTCCAAAAAAGTTCCCTTACGTGATACACATGGCTAATTTCCTCTCTTGAAAGTGGAGCAAATCTTAAAAAACTTGGGTAGCAAATCAGTCCTTATTGAGTTCTTGCAAGATTTAATCGATGTTAGCATTCCTCAAGATTTCCCAAGAATAAAAAAAACCTTTGCAACCAAAAACTATGAGCTAGTTGAAAAGTTAGCTCATAAAATAAAAGGCGGTGCTGTTTCTGTCATTGATGAAACAGTAGACTATGTTGACAATTGGCTTAAATCAACTAATTAATAATAAAATCTGACGTCATCAAACTGGTCACTTTAATATTCTAATGAGAGGACATTGGATACGCCAAAAATGATGCATTAATTGAGTATATTGCTATAATAGCTTTTAGGAATTTCACGATGAATATAGATATCATAGATAAAAACAATTGCCTGAATAATAAGTTCGAAGCTGAATTAATTGAACTCATACATTTTATTAGAACTCCTCTTGCATCAATAAAACTTGGGAGTGGTATTCTAAAAGAGTTTTTTCCAATTTTCGCAAGAGCATATCAAAGCTCAAACCATCAAGATCTTACGATCAGCAATGACAAGATGGATAAGTTATATTCTATCTTAGATAATATTTTGGTCGAAGCCAACCGCATTAGTGATTACATCACTAAATTGACCCTGTAAATTGCAACGCCGCTGAGTAAAAAGGAAGCATAATGGAGAAAGATGTAAAAGATTTTAAAGGTTTTTATTTCAAGTCCAAAATAATTTTAGTCGATGATAATGAGTCATTTTTAGACAATCTTAGTTTTAAATTATCAAACAGTTATACAGTTGAAACCTTCAGCGATCCAGAAAAAGCAAAAGAAGCTATTATTTCTAGTTACGAAAATGATATTACTTCGGTAACACAAAACTTCTTAACTGAAATAGAAAACGAAGATGAAGAAGCGCATTATTCTGTCGATTTCTCCAAAATTATTAGTCTCTCTGAGAATGAAAATAAAAAGGAGACGGTTAGTGTTGTTATCGTAGATTATTCTATGCCTCTCATAAATGGGATTGAATTTTGCAAAAAAATAGCTCACCTCCCGATTCTCAAAATAATACTAACTGGTTACGCTGATTTCAAAGTCGCAGTTGATGCTTTTAATGAAGGAATAATCGATAGATTCCTTGTAAAAGACTCACCATTAATGCTTGAAGAAACTATTAAGGAAATTAACGCAATGCAAGAGCTTTTCTTTGAAAAGCTGTCTTATCCTCTGTTGCCCCATTTTTCAGTAAAAAGAGAAACACTCCTGACATCAAAAGAATATATAGGACACTTTAATGAAATAATACATAACATTAATGCTTGTGAATTTTATCTGTTCAATCCTTTAGGTTCTTACCTCTTGCTTGATGAAAAAGGTTCAAAATTTTATTTCATTGTTTTATTGGATAAGCAATTGGATGAGTATATTGATCTTGCAAAAGATATGAATGCCGATCCTGAATTAATTAAGAGAATGATCGTAAGAACACATGCACCTATTTTCATTGAGGAAAATGATTATAAGTTGCCTGTTTCAGATTGGAATTGCTTATTACAGCCACTCCAAAAAGCAAATGGCTATTACTACTGTGTTTTATCAGGAGAATTAAGAAACACCACAAAATTAGCTAACGTTATTTAAGTAAAATAATAATTTTTAGGTGAGCATTTAATTATCTCCCTCAAAAAGATTAGTGGGTAAGAGTCGCTAGATCATGAAGAGCCTGGGTAGTGTCCACTAAACTGTGTCATCGCTAAAAAAACGATATACTTTGGAACTTTTTTAGAGATGACAATGAATAATAAAAAAACAGATTTAAATAGTTTTGACTTCAATGAATTCCGTGAATCAGCGATTACCCAGATTAAAAGTGGCCAACCACTGACCGGCAAAAGATTATGTCCTAACCTTACATTTTTAGTTGGAAGTTTACCAGTATTTCTTACCACTACAGCATGAGTATGAACATTCATTGAAGAAATATGACCTGCAATAAAGTTAATATCTCCATATATTGCAGGCGAGGCTTCACCTAGCAAAGTTAATTGTTCTGTAATTTGTAATTCATCATTTGTAATTACCTTCAGTGTTGATCCCATAAATCCAAATGTTACTGTTTACACGAATAATCAGAGGAATCTAATTTTTAAAATTGGCATCTAGAAATTCTTTAGCGGGTAACTCGTTCATTTGTAATAAATTGAGCGCATATCCTTTATCAAGTGGTATTGGCTCTACCCCAAATAA
>NZ_LNYO01000023.1:0-81413 GCF_001467895.1 Legionella nautarum | reverse complement strand
TTCCATTGATTAATTTCTCGATAAATAGAGGCTGCGCAATTATAGCTCAGAAGCATTCGCCAGGGATCGGGGGTACGATGATTTTTATGAACTTGATTCACCATATCGCCAAAATAGGAACAAATCGTGTTATTTTGAGAAATTTCATAAGCGTTATTTGAGGGGTTAGCGTATTGGCCTGCTATACGGCCTATCCGAATTACATTACATCCCGTTTTTCTTTGAAAAAATTTAGCCAACTGCTCAATAAAGTCTAATTTTTCATAGCTTGTATCTAAGTCACAATCATAAAAATTTTCTATGCAATCTCCTGATTGTATTAAAAAATACTCACCTAATGCTGCTCTTGCTATTAATTGACGGAGCTTATTAATCTCTTTAATAGAAACCAAAGGGGATTGGGACTCTAAGATATTTTGGATATGGGTTAGTTCATTAGGGGAATGATGGGGTAGAATAATTTGACCACTCTGAATTTTAATTGATCTAGAAGGTTTACACATTTTTACAACTCCTTGTGACTAGACTTGTTTTTTTCAATAATTAAGTCGTAAGTAGTTTTTTAATTCTACTCAGACTCCTTTAGCGTACCTATTAGTTTGCTAAGTCAATATTCTATACTAAGATCCTCTACGATAAATCAACACTCTAAAGTGTATAAAATGCCAATTTAAACACCTTAGAGTGTACTTATCAATAGTATTATTGTTATTTAATGTTTTTTCTTTGAAGAATATTTGTATTATCATCAGATTTTTATAGAAAACTGAGTCATCTTATGAATTATCTTGGGGTTAATTTGAAAAAACTCTTAAAAAAAGAATGTATAAGTGAAAACGAACTTTCAAAAAGGGTCGGCATACCTCAACAAATGGTGAATAGAATAATTAGTGGTATAAATCAAAATCCTAAATTATCAACAATAACCCCAATTGCCCATTATTTCAACATATCTCTTCAAGAGTTAATTTATAATCCTAATCTTGATCTGAATAAGACATCGCTTCCTGACGCCCAAATTAGAATTCCTTATATTAATTTTAAGAATATAGAAAAGCATGATATTAATTATGCTATTTTGCATACTACAGAATACGTCAATGCTAACTTAGATCCTTGCAAACATTATTTTGCCACCTCAATGAATGATGATTCAATGGAACCAAAGTTTGCCAAAGGAACTATATTGATATTTGAACAAGAGAGAGAACCTTTTAATGGAGATTTTTGCTTACTAAAGGATGAACAAAATCAATATATGTTTCGTCAAATTATGATTAACTCGGAAAATAAAAAATTTATCAAATGTCTAAATCCTATCAATGAAGCATATAAAATAATCCAACTACCAATTAATATTTATGTGTTAGCAACATTACTTGAATCAAGAACTTTATTTTCTAATTCTTAGCCAAAAATAAATTTAAAGAAGTATTAGTAATTTCTTTTTCATTCCTTTTTAGTATGTAAGCAATAAAAGTAGCGGGCCAGACTGCTATTAAGCCATATACCATCTTAAATAAAAAAGCATTAAGCATAATCAATAAAATTTTTACTGTAGGGATCATCCCCAAGAAAGTTATTAATCCTGCAATAAAAGTTGCTAATCCTTCACTAATTGATGATGCTAAAAGACTTCTTATCCAGAAATGTTTCCCTTTTAATTTTTGCTTCCATTTAGTTAATAAATACACATTTAAGAAAGCACTTAATAGATACCCTACTACGCCGGCATTTGTAAATCTTAATACATGACCTATTACTTTATTAAATTCCTCATTAAAATTCCAATAAATTGGAGAAGGAAGATAATTAACAAAAGTGATAAGTAACGCAAAAATATACCCGGTAATTATTGACTCCCATATTAATTTTTTTGCATACACTGGACCATATAACTCAGCATATATGTTAGCCAAAAAAAATGTAAATGTATAAATAAGGGTCGATCCAGGCTCAACCACCCCCAATATATTTACTAATTTATAGGACATAGTTGTTGCAGCCATTAAAAAAGTTATATAAATCATGGATAAAATACGCATGTATTTAAAGTTATCTGGTTTGTTACTTGTATGCTTAAACTCTACTTTTTGATGTTCAACAAAATTCATGACATTTCCATAGACTTAATATCTAAAATAGTTTGCTCTTGTACAGCAGAGGAAATAACCATTATCATATCCTTTCTGCTTAAATTTATTAAAAAATCATAATCTTGATAAATTTTTTGCGCATTTATATTCAATAATTCATTTGTATGAATATTTTTTATTCTAAAAGTTGTCACACCTTCGTTTATGTATTGATATTCTATTATTAAAAAAGACTGTTCTTGGTTCATATACTTTTGAAAGGCAAGATAAGTAATTGCTCTCACATCACATGGCGAAAATTCAGATAATAATTCATCGTCATAAACTATTTCTTGAGGATTTAGTTTCAAAACTTGCTTTTTAATACCCATTAAAATTACGTGCAAAACTATTTCACTATTTTCAGTTGTGACATCGATTAAGCTGTACTTATAGCGCCCTTTTTCTAATTTATATTTTTTAAATATACCTTTAATCTTTGCTAAGTATAAATCAATTCGTGGAATAAACATTTTTGTTAATATTCCTCAAATATTTTTTGAATTCTATTAGCATCTGGAGTAACAGTTAATGAGAGTGATAATAGAAGACTTGATTTATGCGGGGATAAGCCTTTGGCTACAATAAGGCCATATTTTTCATCGTAATTTTTGTCAATACTGGTATATCCATATCCTGAACGAGAACATCTCACCACAGGAATACCTGAATCTACAGCTTTTTTTAATAGGTCTGAAATATAACTGGGTTGATATCCTTTACCAAATCCCGCACTAATAATTCCAGAAATACCATTATCGATTGCAGCATTCACCAAAACATCACTTATACCCAAATGGCTATAAATAATTGCTATCTTAGGTATACTCTCTTTTCCTAGAAGAGAAAATTCACTTCGATAAGTATGTCTGTAAATTGGTTTTGACTTTAAAATCAATTTGCCACCAATCACATGACCAATAACGCCTATTCCTTCTGTTGAAAAATTATTAATTAGGCCAGGGTTGTTCTTTACAGCATCGCGTGCGGCCACCACATAATCATTAAAGGTCACTAAAACCCCTAATGATTCGGCATTCTGGTCTTTTGCAATACAGATTGCATTGAATAAATTTCTTTTACCATCAAAGATTAAACTATTCTGTGGATAATGTGCTCCGGTAAAAACAATTGGCTTCTTTGTTTTTATTACCAATCCAATAAAATAGGCCACATCTTCCAACGCGTTTGTACCCATGGTCACAACAATTCCATGGCAATCATCCTGATCAAGGAGAATTTGAATTCTATTCGCTATTTTTATCAGGTCAGAAACGGTGATTTCATGGCTAATCTTTTGTGTTAATGCTTCTATAAAAACATGAGGATCATCTTTTAAATCTAGTTCCTTTATGAATGATGATATCGATGAAATTGGGCCATCATAAAATTCAGAACTAGGCTGCTCACTTAGGCTATTAATAGTTCCACCTAATTCAATTATCCCAATCCTTTTTAAAGGAGTATTCACTTATTGATGCGCTCTTATTTTTAAAAAAACAGATACTAAACTACATTATAAATATCTCATAGGTATTTCAACGTCTCTTAAGGCTTGTTTATACCGAATGAAGTGTCTCAGACACTCTAACTAGTTGCCTCTTCAATTAGCCAATTATTTTTTTCAAAAGTTAAAATATGCTAGCCAAAGGTAATCCCCCCATTTTTAACTGAAGCTAAAAGTAGAAGATTAACTATCGATATCTTTTTATTATTTATTTCCCTTCTGCAATAGAATATTTTTCTTTTCAAGAAGATGCTCTTTAAGCGTATTAATATTTTCCATATTAGGGGAAATATAATATTTGACTCCGTCTTTTAAAATTAGCTCTAATCCTGGTACATATTTAGCAAATCCAGTTAAGTATTTAGTTATGATGGAAAATTTCGAGGTTTTTACTGAGAGCACATCAGAAGCAGTAAAATTAATTTCCTTCTTAAAAATATCAGTTAGGGTAAAACAATCACCTTCTTTTTCTATACTTTCAACATATTCGTTGCCTTTTAAAATCATAAGAACACAATATAATCCAAAATAGATCAAAAATAGTGATCCTACTGCAGGTATTATTTTATCTATCCATTTAGTTTTTTCTAGAAAACTATAAATTGCACACCAAGCCAGAATGGAATTAGTACTAAAACTAATATAATAAAACCATTTGGGAAAATCTGCTCTTTGCTTTAAATAAGTATCATTCCAAATCATAAAATTACCATCCTGTACTCCTACCTAAACTCTCTTACCTAAACTGCTACCTATAGCACTATAAAACCCATTAAACATTGATTCAATTATTGTTTTTGTAAATCCTACATTTATTGATTTTGTAATTGCATGTGAATGTCCTGCTCCTATTAATGCAAAACTGAATGAGAGTAAACTATAGTGACTATTTGGATCTCTTATATTAGTTACTATTTGTCCTACCATGTTCGCTGTACCCCAAGATACATATGGATTCTTTAAAATAGAATACAATATCTTCGATTCTCCCATAACTGAAGTAAGCGCTCCCGCTAAAGCTCCAACTCCAATATCATAGATATCCCCACCAGAAGCAATGGCTCCATAAGCACCTGAAAACTTACCCTGCGCTGCAATTCCAGCAACTTTCAAATTTGTGACTCCGGTTGAAGTAGCACGTTGTTTGTAATAACCAGTTTTTGCTAAAGTTACAGCTTTTGATGCTGCTTTTTTTCCTATAGTTATGTATGACGTTAGTGATAATAGATTGTCAACTAATGTAGCACTTTCTTTAGACATAAACTTTTGCAAACCAGTTAGAGTTTGAGTTTCGAAATTTGCACCGGTGGCCATGTTTATATAACCTGTAAGAGCTTTATCTGCACCATGGGCAATGATTGGGGAGCTAATAGGAGAAGAGAGACCCAAGGAACCGTTAATCATAATTCCGGCACCAGCCAACTCTCCTAAACCTTCTGCCATTTGTACAAAACCTTCGATTCGATTTCCTATTTTTGCAGATTTCCACATATCAGTGCCTAGGTGTTCCATCAAATTGATTGCAGAGCCTTTGACAAAGCCAGTTAATCCGTCGGATAGCTCTCCACTTCCCTTGACAAGTATTGTTGGACTAGGGGCAACCTGAGCTTCACCATAATCATTCCACAGCTCATTCGCTTTTTTGATAAGTGCTCCGTACAATTGATGATGGTTAGAGGCACCTTCATGAAAACGCTCGTAGAATCCCGGGAGAATGGGAGTGTAGGTTTCGTCATTTGCGGTTTCTGGGACTGGACTATATTCTCCTTCTATCCATTCGGAAGGTATTTCGGGCTGTTGTGTTTCTATCTCCGTTGCTTGAGAGCGAATAAATCCATTTCCAATTGCTGAGCCTAAATTGTCGCTGAGGACTTGGGTTGCGTTTAGGCTTTCTCCGTTCATTGCTGTTTGTAGACTGCCTGTGGCTAGGGCGCTTAGTTCGGAGTGGACGATGCTGCCGCCTACTTTGCCTAGATGTTGTTCTAGGGATTGGCTGACTGTCCTGCCTGACTTACTTCCGGCTAGGCCGCCGAGGATTCCTCTTGCTCCTAGTTGGGACCAGCTAAAATGTTGGTGATTTTGTAGTGCTAGGCTTAGACCTTGGCTAACGGCGTCGTCGCCCATCATTTCTGCTGCTGTTGAGAAACTAAATCCTGTGGGTGATAGTTTGTCGAATTTTCCGAGTAAGCTTGTAAACGCTTCGCTTGAATTTAATCCTTGTAAAAGACCGGCTGAGGCTGCCGTTGAAAAACCGGAGATTAATGAACCTTTCAAATTCATGCCTTTTTGTAAACCTAAAATATTGGCAACTCCCTGCCCTGCTAGACTACCTGCTGCACCGGCAGCAAATCCTGCGGCTAAAGAACCTGTCATGCCTAGAGCTTGGCCAGCCAATACTTTCATACCCAAATGCAAAGCCCCTTTTAGGCCGGCGCCTAAACTTGCACCAATTGCACCAGCTAGAGCTCCAAAAGCAGCAGCGGCTAAGACTGTGGCAATGACAGTGACTGCGGCAATCGCTATTTTCTTGAATAAAGAATGCGACTTTCGACGCTGTGGTGCAGTAATAGGCGCAGCCGAGGGCGAGGGTAAAGACGGCGTCGGTAAGGTTGGGGAAGTATCTCCGATAAGCTCGGCACTATTGATGATCCGACGAGTGCCATCATTGAAATGTTGTCTTGTGGCAACGGGAGGGATGGTAATTCGCTGACCATTATGTAATTGACTTGACTGTCTATCGCTAAAGCCGTTGGCATCCGCAATGAGGTACCACAGACTACTATCTCCATAGATTTGCAGAGCAATACTATCTAAACTATCACCCGTTTGGACGGTATAAGTTCCCATGTTGTCTTGTGGAGTATTGGCTAAAATTTCATTGTTTGTCTCATTTTGTAAGCCCCCGTCTCTCTGTAGAAAATAGGCAGTGAGTTCCGGAGCAAAAACACCAAAATCTCCCAAATAAGCCGCAGGCGATCCCGCACGTGGATTTCCCATTGGCGTAAAGCCACCATAGACATTTAAATGCTGTATTCCGGCATTGTCTAAATGCAAATCACCAATCGTTTTACCAGCTACTGTTAGATAGTTTATTTGACCATTTATATCCTTTTTTGCACGTATGCCTTCAAGAGTACTGATCTTGTAATTGCTAATATTATTCCCATCAACCACTTGATACAGTTGACCATTAACATTGTAGAAACGTCCACTTACTGCAACGGCCGAAGGACCATCATTGAGCGATTGAGAGGCTTTATCAGTCGATTGTAGATAACTATCCCAATACACATAGGTATACTCATGAGTGCGGCGAATTTTCGTACCATTTTGATAGAATGTGCTGTCCACGCCCTGTAAATTTCCTACAAGATCGTAGTCATACAGTACTACCTCAGTTTCTTTCCAACCATTTGAAAGCAAAGAGAGCGTGCTTTGCTTTTTCAATAGATCAGCAACATAAGTCATGGTTGAGATACTTGCTGCGTGTCCGTATGCATCATACAGCCATTCCTGATCTACTCGCCCTATTTCATCATAATGCATTGTCTTTAATGTGATGTCATTTTTGCTAATTATTTCTAATTGATTACTCGTGTTATAAACATAGTTATATCGTTGTAGGCCACCATCTTCAAACTTTAATGCTATTTTGACGTTACCCGCAGCATCATAATCGAGATAAGAACTTTGTGTACCAAAAAGGGTAATTTCACCGTTAACTATGCTTCCTTTGTTAATTAACATTCGATTATTAGCATCATAGGTATAAAAATCATCATTCCTAACTTTCTGATAGCCTGTGTAATTGGCCTCCACCGCAGTATGGCGAATATTACCTACTGCATCATACTGATAATCGATATTTAACAGAGCATGGTCTTTATCGGGGAACTGATTCACTTGATCATTGGGTGAGCGACGTCTCACCGTCGTTAATCGTCCTAAAGCATCATAAGCATAGACATCATTTTCTGTTAGCCAACCACCATCATTTGAGCCTGAAATAGCGCGTGATACGGATTTACTAACCATATTGCCATCAGCATCATAGCTATAATAATCCGTTTCTTGATATACCTGATCGGCATAGGATAAAAGTTGACCATCACCTTGATAGCGATAACTCATACTTTTACCGGCTGTTGAAGTTTCCTCCAATAAAAGTCCATTTTTATTGTATTGATAAGTAGTCGTATGGCCACCTAAATCGGTATGTGCTTGTAAGCGTCCGTTTGCATCATAGGTCCAGGTTTGCTTAAGCCCCTTCGCATCTAGTTCAGAAATTTTATGGCCGGCATCATCATACTCTGAGGCACTGAGGTGCCCGCCAACATCTTTTTTAAGAATTTGATGCCCCAAATTGTCATAGGCAAAGAGTAACGAATGGCCTAGAGCGTTCTTTTGAGCAATTAATTCGCCACTTTCGTCATAGGTATAGGTTTGCTGATTTTTGGGTGACTTGAGCTCTGTTAAACGATTCGCTTTATCGTAAACATAAGTCGTTAAACCACCCAATTCATTCTGATTACTCTCTAACTGCCCCAATAAATTGTAGGCTTTAATTCGCTGGTAACCTTTAGCATCGATCTCAGTAAGGACATGACCTTCCGCATCTAAAATTTTTGCGACGGTATGACCATTGGCATCCATCATTGCAATTGCTCGACCCAGGGCATCGTAGGCGTAATAAACCGTAGGTTTAAGTATCTGGGCTTGCATTTTTTCATCATAGGCAACCACCTCCGGGAGTTCCTGTTTAATCACCTGATCGAAGGCATTGTATTCATAACGAGTTTCAAATCCTCGAGCACTCTTATGGGATAACACATTGCCCCAACGATCAACGGATTGATGCTGTGAGATACTTTCTAAATGAACTTCTTCTCCCGGACGAGTCGCAGTAAGAGTGTATTCTTTAGTCTGGCTTAAACAACGGCCAAGTCCATCATAGACATTATTCTGGCGCTGCAAATTATAATGCCATTGCGCCTCTGTGAACCGCTCTGTGTTGTTAAAACTTTCGTCTGATAAATCGACACCTTGGTCACCATAGGTGTCAGAATAAACATTCGTGGAGGTAGCAATCTGGGTAACGTGATCCATCAAATCATAAACAAAAATCTGATAATAACCTTGAGTATTGGCGCGTCGAATCCTACCTAAAAGATCATAATCAATATGAGTGGTTAAATTGCCATCAATCCCCTTGGCAGTTATTTCACCAAATACATTATAAACAGCATCTTCAGTCATCAACAGGCCGTTGTTTTTATAGGTTCCTGTCTGTATAAGCTGCCCTTCTTTATCAAAGGCATAGCGTTTATCAATGAGTCGCTGGCTACCATCGTTTTGAGTCAACAGTTGCCAACTTCGTACTTTTTGGCCATTGGCATCATAGCTGTAGTAAATCGCATGATTTAAGCCGTCAATTTCTGCCAATAATCGACCTTGATTATCATAAATAGCACGCGTACTAACATCTGCGGCCGAAGCCTCTTTAAGGACATAACTCTCTGCGTTTGCAGAAGCGGCTCCCTGAGCAAAGCGGGTCACTTCAACCAGTTGCCCTAGAGCGTCATAACTATAAGTCGTAGCTGCTCTACCCACTGAACTAGCAGGTCCTACCTTGGCAATTAATTGACCTAAAGCATCATAATAGCAATAGCTTGTAAAACCTAAAGCGTCTGTTGTTGAGGTTAAATTGCCCAGGGCATCGTAGCTGTAATGGGTAGTTAAATCACTGGCTAAGGTCAGGTATTGATTACCCGCATTAATGAGTTGTTGATAACTCACCTGCTTTAGGGTTTTAGAGGTTAATCGGCCTAGCACATCGTAAGCAAAAACCATATGGCGATCTTTAGCGCTTGCAACGGGAGTAGTAACTTGATTTTCATCCCAAGCACTCGCACGATTGGCGTGTTGAATTTCATCAATCAGTTCGCCGAAACTATCGTAGGTGTAAGTTGTTAGATAATGTTCCGCATCTAAACTCGCTTGCTTTAAGCCCTCTTTGTTGTAGTAATAATTGGTCGTTGCCCAATCAATTTCGTTACGCTTAACGCTCACTTCAATGACTTCACCAAAGGCATTATAACGGGTGCGGGTAGTTGGCGTGAGCGCTTCGTAATGTTTGGTTGCCGCGTTATAGCTGTGGATTTCATTCTGGGTGGTTTCGAGTAAACGATTATCCAAATCATAACTATAATGTTCTTTTCGATCGTAACCGCTGGGTTTTAACGCTTTGGCGAACGTTTCCGCGTCATCCATTCCGGAAGACCAGCTTAAAGTATTAGCATAACGTGTTTTTGACAGCTGATTGCCAAAAGCATCATAGCTAAAACCCGTCACAGCGCCTTGAGTATTTAAGCTATACAATAATTGGCCTTTTTTGTCATAGACGTTATAACGCCAATTACCGGCGCGATCTTTGCTGGCAATCACTTCTCCATAGGCATTGTACTGCTGTTCTTCGACTAAGGTTTGTGCCTGCTCTTGTCGCTGAGAACTTGCCGTATTACTAGCGATATTCACTAAAACATTAGGATAAATCGTTTGTATTTTGCGATTATTATTATCATAAAGGTATTGAGTGATTTGATTTAAACCGTCTGGATCACGTACGGTGCTTGTAATATTGCCAAAGCTATCATAGCTGTGGTGTGTGACCAAAGAACGGAGTTCTGATACCCATTTCCCAGCTTTTAAACTCATCATTGCCGTTCTTGGCGAGCGGGTTTCGATTAAGTGATTTGCTTCATCATAGTGATAAGTCCATTGAGCTGCATTGGCCTCAGTCTTTGTTAATACATTACCATTGCTGTCGTAAGCATAGTGAGTAGCTTGTTTTTTCGCGTCAATTTTGGTTGTAAGACGGCCAATAACATCATAATTAAAATGAGTGCTTCGGTCATGCTTATCGACTTTCAGGATTTTTCTTAGACCTTGCTCATCATAAGTAGGTACAGTCAAACGTTCATCATGAGTAATTTCACTTATTACATTACCTAGAGCATCATAGCCTCGCTCAAGTATACGCCCTTCTGGGCTAATACGATAAACCTCTCTACCGGCAGCATCAAAAACGAAATGACTCAATCTATCTTGGGCACTAGCTGATAACTGCTTTTCCCAATCACTCGTGTTATCAGGATCAAAGCGCGTAGCGTACTGTAAACTGGCAATGGTATTTCCAACTCCATCATAGAAATAAGCAGAGGCAATGCCATTAGCACTTAATTGATAGCTCAATCGACCGGCTTGATCATAAGCATAGCGGATGCGTTGATCAGAAGGAGAGGGTTGAATATTCTTACGCAAGACTTCAAGTGAATAATGATCAGATTGAAGGGCTAAATTCGTAGCAAACTTAGTGTTGCTAATCAATTGACCACTCGCATTATAACGGTATTCCGTTAAATAATTTTTTTCATCCAGTTGATAAACGAGTTGGTTTAGACCATTGTAGGCAAAATACTGATGTCTAGCTATAGTTCTCTCTTCCTCAGAATAAGACATCCCCCCCCGTTTAAGCTCATCCAAAGATTTCGCCGCCGCAAAGCTGATCTGGTGTAGTAAGTTGCCATTCCCATCATAGCTATAAGATCTACCATAACCTTGAGCATCGAAAGACATAGTGATACGTCCTTCTAGGTCAAAAAAACGAAATTGGTATTGATCATTATCAGCCGGTTTCAAGACCAGACGAAGGTCCTTTTCGGTGTAACTTTTAAGCACTGAAATGCGATTGGCATAGGTTACTGTTTGTACTTCATTTCCACAAGGATCATAGATATGTTCTGTGACTACCCCACGCGCATCGATTTGAAAACGGCACTGGTTTTTAGCATCGTAAATAAAATGGCGTGTATTGTTGTTAGCATCCGTTTCGCTGACAAGATTGCCATTCTCATCATAGCAATAGCTTGTTCTAAGACCTAAGCCTTCGGGATCAAGAATGGTGGCTTTACGCCCTCCTAATATGTCCCATTCATAAGCGGTAACTCTGTCTTGGCCTTGGGGATTGCATTCCGTTTTTCGAGTTAGTAAACCCCGATCATCATAGCTAAACAAAATGGTTAAATTAAGTCCATCTGGGTCGGTACGAGTTTGAATCAGATTTCCACTATCATCGTAACTAAATTGTTTACGCAGACCATTCGCTTCAGTAATTTCCAACTGACGGCCAATACCATCATAGCGGTATTTCGTTGTGAGTGCTAAACCATGGGGATCGAGTGTCTTAGTTAATACGCGTCCTTCTGCGTCATAACTATAGTAAATAACTTGTCCACCATTATCCTGTTGCCAAATCAGATGGCCGATCTCATCATAACGATAGTATTTGGCATAGGACTCAGAAGCGCTCTCCGTAATCAATTGGCCTTTAGCATCATAATAGTAGTGTGTCAGCTGATCATTGGCATCGGTAACAGTGATTTTATCGCCGAATGCATTGAATTGAGTTACTATTTTGCTATTTTGATTTGGGTGTTCGACAGTTAGGGTATTATTTTGATCATCATAGCTAAAGAGGTTAATCCATTGGCTAGAGTAATTGGTTTCACTTAAGATACGTCCAAATGCATCGTAATGAATTTGCTTGTAATTATTAGCTTGGTTTAGGATAACAGTTCGTTCGCCACGGCGATTATATAAATAACTTGTAATATTTCCACGAGGATCGATTATCTTTTTAAGATTCCCAAACACATCGTATTGGGTTTCTGTGTGGTGATTCACTCCGCCGATATCATCCACTTGATGACGCACTAACCCTCGTCGATCATAAGCATAGCCCTTGACTAATTCGTGGGTTGAATCAATACGCAGACTTGATGACTCTAATTCGCCAAACGCATTATATTCGATAGTTTGCAGTCCTCTACTGCCTGTTATTTTTTTTACTAATTGGCCTAAGTTATTATATTCGTAGACAATTTTTTCATCGCTTGCCTCATCGCGTAACTCATCCAATTGAGCAGCCAATTCTGTCGTCGTTAAAGCGACTAAGCTTTTCTTTAATGACTTGCTATAACGATATACCGTCTCGACTTGGTTAAAGTTATTGTATTGATTTTCAGTGACTTGTCCTTCTGCATTAACCGTGTAGATAAGCAAGCCAGCCTCATTATAAAAATAATGGGTTGTTTGTTTTAATGCGTTGGTCAGACTCACTAATCTGCCAGCTAAATCATACTCGTAATGAAGACTATGTTGTTGCCAGATAGTCTCAAGCTCTGCTTCATTGAGTTGAGTATTTTTTAATAATAGCGCGGCGCCTAGGGCATCTAATTGTTGAATGACCCTACCCAACGCATCATAGCGAAACCGCTGTTGACGAATTTCATTCGTTTTTGTGTCTGTAAGTGTTTTCTCTAGAACTAAGCCTTTTTCATCGTAGCGAAATTGGATCAGTAAGCCATTTTGCGAGCGCTCCTCAATGAGTTGATCCAAATCATCATAGTTATAGGTTGTTAGATGATCAGAAGCCTTTTCTTGCAGACAAAGTTCAGTTAGGACTGTATGTTCATTAATCGTTGTCATTACTGTTTCAGTTAAAGCCGTTGAGAAACTGCGCTTTCTGATGAGCAAGCCTCTGTCGTTATACTCATAAGTGATCGCAAATCCCGCTGGATCAATATCAGCCACCTTCAAACCTGCCGTATTGAATAAGCTAAAATTGTGAATATCATTAAAATCCTTTTCAGGAGCAACCCACTCCGAATTCAATGGAAAACTTGAATACCTCGCATGGCGAATAGTTTCTATTAGATTCCCGCGACGATCGTAACGATATGAAGTAGCCGCAGCTTCACCATTCACTTCGGCTTGTAGCCGTCCTTCGCTATCATAAAAATAATAAATACTGCGATCGTTAGAACTTGGCTGCAACTTAAGCTCATGATTAGTTAGGCGCTGACTTGCACTATAAAGCTCTAAGCGGTTGGCATAAGCTGTCTTGCGGATAACCTGTCCCGCTGGATTATAGTCAAAAGCGATAACCCCTCCCTCGGCATTAATTTGATAAGCGATCTGATTAAAATCGTTATAGATAATCTGACTGTTTCGATCGTTGAGCTTGCTTTCAGGTTTTATCTCAGCCCATGCAGGAATTTTGGTTTTCCAATCAGCCGTTGCCGCTTTTTCACTATAATTGATTGTTTGTACAACTCTTCCCTCTTCATCATAGCGATACTCACTTAATTGACCACCGGGTTCGCATTTGGCTTGTAGCCGACCTTCCTCATCGTAAAAATAATAAGTGGCAGTACCATCGATATGAGTCTGAGATTGCAAGCGCCCAGCGTTATCATAAGTGTATTGAATACTGCCATAATCCTGGCTTATAGCATCCAAATACTGAGTTGTTAAAAGTAGGCCCGAACGGTCATAGCTACGAATGGTTTGCAGGCCTCGCTCATCGGTTTCGACTACTCGTTGATGCGTATCATCATATTCAAAGCGCTGAGAATGATTTTGATTATCGCAACGCTGAATAAGGCGCCCTAAATCATCATAAAGATAGCTGGTTACACTAAAACCTTGATCGAGGGGAACTGCTTTCTCGACAAGTCTGCCGGCTGCATCGTATCGAAACCGAGTGACTAGGGCGCTCTTACTCAATCCCTCCCCATTTTTATCAATAGAGGCATAATGCGTTTCTTCGTCTAAGAGCCCACGCCAATCATAATGGTAGGCGCTGAGACTGACAGCTTGTTGATCTTGTTCGCTGACCCAAGTTAATAAATCGCTCAATCCAAGGTTTTGTTGACTCGTTGAATAGCCTGCTTTTAGATAACTACGACTATTTAGGCATTGACCGTCCTGATTATAGCGATACTCAGATACTGTCCCATCTTTAGCGATAGAAAAACGTAGATGTCCTCGCTCATCGTAAATAAAATGATTTGTTTGAGGGGCTTCCGGAGAGTGATTTCCATCAAAACGACTATAGCTGGTTTCACTTAATACACGATGCTCATTGTCATAAATGCGTTTAGTGATTTGTCCTGAGGGCTCTTGTACAGCTATACAATCTCCCGCTTCATTATATTCAAAGAGCCAATGTAAATGACCTTGATGAACAGCGCTTAAATGTTTTCCCTCGTACTCGTAGCGGATATAGCTATTTTTAGGTCCATCAATGCCTGTTAAACGGCTCTGCTGATCATAATAATAAGTCCAGGTTTCACCTAAACTATTGCTAATGACTGTCTTGCCATCAAGGTATTCATAACTAGTCGCGCGCTTTTCACCATCAACAAGTTTCTTAACTCGGCCTTCACTATCGTAATCAATTAAAAGAGACGTTCCATCCGATTGATGGATAGCAGAGATTTGGTTGGAATCTCCGGCATATTCGTAGTTTATCCAATACAGCTTATCTTGGCCTAGATCACGAGTCACTTTTTGCAACCGATGTTGCTCATCATAATCGTAATGTAAATGGTGAACAACTTCCCCATCGCTGAGCACGGTGAGATCTTGTAAAAATCCTTGAGCAAAAACCCACTTGATTGTTTGTTTATCACTGGTATCAGAAATATAAGCTAATTGCCCCTCACTATAATGAAATTGCAACTGATGGCCATCTCGATCGGTTAAACGAGTTAATTGCCCATCGAGATTATATTCATAGGCACGAGACTCAGACCCCTCGCGATAAATCCAACGATCGGATTCGAAGCGCAGCGTCGCTGTGCTTCCATCGTTTGCTAAATAGCAGCCTTTCTTTTCATCAAAGATAAAATGGCTAGCATGACCATCTTCATCAATACGAGTCACTTCAGAACCAAAACTGTTGGCAACGCCGTGCAGAAATAAAGAAGTTTGCGTATTGAAACGCCAATTGTTACCGCCTTCGCCCAGTGAATTGTAACTATGTATCAACTCAAACCCTAAACCACTGCTGGCTAAAAATCCATCCGTTTGTCGTAAGACTAGATTACCATTCGCTGCATTGATATAAGCCGACTCTCCACTTTGACCCAGTGCCGCATTACCCTTTGGCCCATAACTACCTAATTGACTGAGGGAGGAGCCTTTAATACCTAAACCTTCATTAATAACTAGTTGTGTCATCCAAACAATCCTTTTTTAATTAATTCATTACAAGCAACGATAATGGGATAATCCCCGACCTACCGCCCGGCGTGTTTTTAATGGTGAGGTAAATCTGCACTTCTTGCTCATGAATCTTAGGGACTTCATCAGCGATAAGTTTATTGTCTTCAATTCTTAACCAAGAAGGTTTGTCATAATTCTTTGCCCATTCAATAACGTAGGGTGTTTGCTCGTATTCAGGAAAAACATCAAGATTAAGGATAAAATCATGATAAAAAGGCTGCCCAGGATATGCGATAGGTAGCTGAGGATTCGCTGCTTTAAATCGCGGCTTTTGTTCCTCATCAATCGCGATATTGAGAGGCACTTGAATCTTATCGGAATCGCCGCCTCCTCGCGTATTCACATGCAAAGTGATTTGATATTCTTGCCCTGTGACTTCTGCGGGGACCACGCCTGTCAATAAGGTGGGTTCAATAGCGGACACATGTAACCAGGGTGCTTCGGGTTCAATTTTATCGATCACTAATTTAAGGTTGGCATCACTGCTAGGATCGTTGACAAATTTTCTGACATCAAAAGAAAACTCATTACCCACCCTTTTTTCAAGTGAAAAAGCGGCAATACTAGGCTTAGATTTTGGATCAGTACTAATTGGGATATAAATTTTTAGCGGACTGGAATCACCCCCAGTATTTGAGGAGGCAATCAAAGTCACTTCCTTTTCGCTACCTGCTTCAGACATCGGCACTTCGCCCATCAAAAAATTACCGTCTCCACCAATCCTGAGCCAATCGGGATGTGTTTCATTGGTATCAATGCGAAAACGCAGTGGATTGTTAAGATAACGGAGGGGCGATTCGACTAACTCTTTCAAATTCAGTTGATAAGCTTGTCCGGGAGTGGCACTTGGGATGATGCGATTTGTTTGAAACTTCGGTTTGTCAGCAGTATTGATACCAACATGAATGATTAAGTTCGTTGGTGCCGTCCGACCTCCTCCATTTTCTGCGGCAACAGAAAAGAGATAAACCCCAGTTCTCTTTGGTGTACCAACGATAGAGAAAAGTGCCTGGTCAAAGTACAACCCATCTTGCACAGTTGGTGTAACCACTCCATGCACGGTTCCAACCTCAAGGTTTTCGGCATAATAACTGACATAATTTTTGAGATCAGCAACGAAAGGTACATTGGCAGTCGCATTTAATATCGGAATATTCGCCATTGATAAAGGGCGAGGAATAACGAGTACTGAAATAGGAACATCGTATGCGAGATCCCAAGGCACTAGCGGATATTCAAAGCCAGATAGCCGGTACATTGTTTTCCCATTAAAGAGATGTCCGACCTTATCGCCTGGAATAATCAAACTAAAATAACAGTCGCCACCAAAAGGAAAATAAATTTCCCCATTTGCAAAACTGGGGCAGATACCATGATTAACAAAGAGCTGTACACCTTGTGGAAGTCGCCATTCTTGACCGAATTTTAGATTTTTATGCGTCATTTTTATCAAAATCATCTGTTGTTGGCCGTAATAAACCGTTTTTCTATCAGGTGTTAGATTTTCAAAGGCCACTTCTGGGTAATAAGGGCCGCCCGCCAGCGCAAGTACAGGCAACAGACTGACCAATAGAAAAAACAAAAACCGCTTCATATAACTTATCCTTAATCCATTAGAGGGGTGAACTTGCGTCCTAACTCAATCAGATTCTATCTGAGCGAATCTCTTATTAGCCTTGGCCTTTGGTATGAAAAGTTCAATAGGAATTGGTTTTAAGCGAATAAAATGCGTTTTAATTGTGCTAACACTAGATAATGGCGATTTTGTAAAATATCTCATGATTCTTTCCTATTATTGACTTGCTATGACCAACAAAATTATTCAAAAAAAGGGAACGAATAGAGGATATTGAGTGTTTTGAAATTGATTGCGATGTTTCCATTAGTTTGCTTGCTTTTATTCTTCATGATAAAACTCCGTAGTTTTTATAGCCTTTCCAGGGCTGACGGAATCCTACTGGATAATCTGAATTAAATCAACAAAGAAAGGGCTTTACTTAAATTAAAACAGAATAGGCGCTACCGCATTATTTTGATTATTTCCAAAATAATGGCTATAGCTTATGAAACAGCAAATTGCGGGGTTTTATGAACTCTAAAATGCCGGTTGTATTTATTGGACATGGTAGTCCAACGAACGCGATTGAAAATAACTCTTTCACTCGTACGCTCGGAAAATTAGCCAAAAAAATCCCGAAGCCCACAGCCATTCTTTGTATTTCTGCTCATTGGCTGACTGCACAAACCTGGCTAAGCCATAGTCCTTATCCAACAACCCTCCATGATTTTCATAAGGGGCCAACTGAATTATTTACAGTGAATTATCCTGCTCCTGGCGCACCGGAGTTGGCTGAAAAAATCAAAGCAACCATTTCTGAACACTCTATACAACTTGAGGAGCATTGGGGCTTTGATCAGGGCGTTTGGATCGTCTGCATCCCTATGTATCCCGAGGCTAATATACCCATCGTCCAACTTAGTATTAATATGGCAAAGCCGAGCGATTTCCATTTTGAGCTGGGCGTAAAACTCAAGGAGCTACGCAAAGAGGGGGTACTTATTATAGGCAGTGGCAACATTGTCCATAATGACAAAATGCTGCTTTGGGATAATCAATATGCTCAACCCTATCCCTGGGCGACTGAATTTGATGAGCAAGTAAAACGCTGCATTATGCAACGCGATTATGGCCCTTTGCAGGAAGATTTACTTTATACTGAAGTGGGGCGACTAAGTGCTCCCACCCTTGAGCATTATCTGCCTTTGCTCTATGTGTTGGGCGCTTCCGATGGCGATGATGCATTAAGTTTTGAGTTTGAAGGAATCCAATTTGGCTCAGTTTCTATGCGTTCACTGAGCCTAGGGTTGTAACTTGAGCAGTTTATTTTTTAGATTTTTTTATTCCCAGTATAACTAGCAATGATCTCATTAAATCACGCATTACCTGTCGCACTACTTGTCTGAACAAGGTATTTTTAGAAATTTTTTCGACAATGCTATCTTCCTGAGCGCCTCGTTTCTTAGGCGTATCTGGCATCTTTTCAGCCGTTTCAGCCCGTTGTGCTGCTAATATTTCCTCAAGTGATGTAGTTTTCATGCGTTTACCATAATGCGACATCAACATTGAGCCTGCGACCACCGCTATGATTTCTTGTGGACTCAACACGCCCATACGTGATTCAGGGGCTCGCACGCGACATTCGACTAAAGGTGTCGGTTGGCCCTCTGCATCCAAACCACTGACTAGAGCTTCACCAATACCCAGGGAAGTCAAAAGTTCCTCAGTATTATAATATTTTGTTGTGGGGAAATTTTGTGCAACCAGCTTCATTGCTTTTCTGTCTTTCGCTGTAAAAGCCCGTAGTGCATGCTGAATTTTTAATCCCAATTGGCTTAAAACGGAATCTGGAATATCGTTCGGCGTTTGCGTGCAAAAAATTAAACTCACCCCTTTTGAACGAATTAATTTGACCATCGTATCCAATAAACTTAAGAGTGCTTTACTCGCATTACTAAATATTAAATGGGCCTCATCGATAAATAAGACTAATTTAGGCTTAGGTGGATCGCCCAATTCAGGCATTTGCCGATAAACATCGGTTAATAATTTAAGCATAAAGGTCGAAAATAATTTGGGCTTATCTTGCATATCCAATAAACGTAAAATAGAGATAATTCCAAGCCCCTGGGCATTCGTTCTGACTAAATCCATGACATTGAAAGCAGGTTCACCGAAAAATTGGTCTCCCCCTTGAGATTCAAGCTCGATGAGCTTGCGGACAATTGTCCCCACAGAAGCAGAAGAAACGGCACCAAAATCAGCTTCAATTTTGGCGTTACCAGCATCAGTTTGGGCAAACTTTAGCAGACTTTTGAGATCGGCTAAATCAATTAAAGGTAGATTATTTGTTTTGGCATATTCAAAAAGAATAGTAATGACGCCCGATTGTGTTTCATTAATATCTAGCATGCGCGAAAAAAGAACAGGGCCAAAATCCGTTATGGTTGAGCGTAAAGGAACACCCTCTTGAATTGAGCCATTCAAACTCAGTAATTCGACAGGGAAAGCGCGTGGAACATAGGCTATCCCGAGAGATTTGGCACGTTCTTCTAAAGAAGGATCGGCAGCTCCTGCTTCTGCTAGCCCTGAGACATCACCTTTGATATCCATAACCAGGCTAGGAACACCGAGCAAAGAAAGTTGCTCGCTCAGTACCTGCATGGTTTTTGTTTTACCACTACCGGTTGCCCCGGCAATTAAGCCATGACGATTGAATGATTTTAGTACTAAATTGACTGGGGCTTTATCAAGCAATTTTTCATTGATTAAAATACCGCCTAGTTGCACCGCAGGCAATTTCCCCGCTTGATAAGGGCTGCGTAAATCATCGTACATGGGCTAGGTCCTTGCTAGTCGTTATAGGATTAATTATAACTCATACTTATAAAGAATTTATGTTCTTTGGCAGGAAGGACATAATCCATAAATATTCAATGCGTGATCTGTCATTTTGAATTTTGCTTGCTCAGCGATCATTTTTTGTCGTTCTTCAATAATCTTATCAACGAACTCTTCGACCCGACCGCATTTGACACAAACGAGGTGATCATGATGTTCACCCTGGCTCAATTCAAATACGGAAAACCCGCCTTCGAAATTATGACGAGAAACCAAACCTGCTGCTTCGAATTGAGTTAGAACACGATATACGGTAGCTAAGCCTACATCTTCACCCATATCGAGCAAGGCTTTATAAACGCCTTCTGCACTTAAATGGTGATCGGGAGATTGCTCTAAAATTTGCAGTACCTTTACTCGCGGCATGGTAATTTTTAACCCGGCCTCTTTCAACTGTTGACTTTCTTCCACCTGTGCTCCTATCTAGCTAGATTCAACACCAATGGGCTGCCCCTGGGGAGGTGTCTTTCTATGGATGACGTGTTATTATGGCGAAATTTTTCATAGCAGGCAAAAAAATGCGTGTTGTAACAATTTTTACTTCTATTGCGTTAGCATTAACGCTTACTCATTGTGCATCTTATGACTTTTCACGCCGAGTGGTGGAGCAGGGTAACTTATTACCGCAATCCAAGATTGAGCGCCTAAGATTAGGGATGAGCAAAAATGATGTTGCGATTTTAATGGGTACTAGTCTACTAAGCCCTACCTTTAACAATAATCGTTGGGATTATGCCTATACTTTGCGTAAAGGAAATGGCTCATTGCTAGTACATAATTTGAGTTTATATTTTTCACATAATAGCTTGGCGCGTATTGAACATAAGCCTTAATCCGCCATTAGCGGTGTTCAGTGAACCTGGCTGCTTAGTGCTAGGTTCAGCTTCTAGCTCAATTAGTCTAAAGATCTATAACTCAGTGCTTCTCAAACTGTTGACCCCGGACTGCAATAATTCCTCTTTAATTCTCTGAAAATTCTCGTGGTCTAGCGCCCTAGTTGCATCTTCAATGAGCCAACTTTTAAAACCTTCTGCTATTGCATCTTTAATGCTGTAATAAACACAAATATCTGCGCATAAACCACAAAAATAGAGTTCCTGAGCCCCTTTTTCTCGAAGAAAACCAGCTAAGCCTGTGCTTTTATGGTTATTGTCATAAAACCCGCTATAACTGTCATTTTCCGGCTGCATTCCTTTGCGAAAAATAGTTTCGATAGGCCGCATTTCGAGTTGCGGGTGAAAATCAGCGCCCATTGTTCCTTGAACACAGTGATCCGGCCAGAGTGTTTGTTCTATTCCATTAAGTTTAATTTTTTCAAAAGGCTTCTTACCGACCTGATTGGAAGCAAAACTTTTATGTTCAGCCGGATGCCAATCTTGAGTAGCAACAATTAAATCAAACTGGGGCTGCACCTTATTAATAACGGGAATAATTAAATCAGCGTGAGCCACTTCTAAGCGACCCCCTGGCATAAAATCATTTTGAACATCGATGATGATTAAGGTTTTCATTGCATTTTAACCCTTCATTTTTTTGATCATTGAATCGCGCAGCGTTTTCAGTTTAGAGCTTAAACCGACCTTATACCCATGTGGATTAATCAACCGTTTGTATTCGATAGCTAAGTGAGCAAGACGCTGTTGGCTATACTCGGCGATTTCATCAAGTGTTTTCACTGCTGCTAAGCGTTTACCCTCTTCCATCACCTTATGTAATAGCGGTTCTTTCTTATAATTTTTTAAAGAAAGCGATTTTGATTCTTCAAAAGGATGATGCATCATTTCAATTGCATCTTCATCGGCAAGCGCAATCACATCAGCCCCCCAAAATCGGCCCTCCGCGTCTAAAACGCGATAAGTTTGTTTTTTAGATGGCAGGGTTATTTTCGATAGCGTTTCGGACAATTTAATACAGGGCTTATTATTCGCAGCAACCAATTTATACACACCATCAAGCGCGGCATCAGGCGCACCGATGACAAGATTAGTCCCTACTCCAAAAATATCAATCGGCGCCCCTTGGTCAAGCAAACTCTTCACCACATCTTCGTTGAGTTGATTAGAGACAATGATTTTGACCTCGTTTAATCCGGCAGCATCTAACATCTGCCGGGCTTTTTTAGATAAATAAGCTAGATCCCCGCTATCCAAACGAATAGCTTTTAATTGTTTGCCGCGTGCAGCCATTTCTTGAGCAATTTTAATCGCATTGGGTATACCGGAATACAAGCTATCGTAGGTGTCTACCAATAACACACAATGATCCGGCCAACATTCAGCAAAATCGCGAAAAGCCAATAATTCATCTTCATAACTTTGCACAAAAGCATGAGCCATGGTGCCGGATATTGGAATTTGATAATCACGGCCCGCAGAAACATTGCTAGTACTATCAAAACCACCAATGATTGCCGCGCGACTGGCATAATAACCAGCAGGTCCTTGAGCTCTACGCAAACCAAAATCGACTAACTCGCTTGGACCAGCTACTTGACGTATCCGACTGGCTTTAGTTGCTATCAACGTTTGGAAATTTAATACATTCAATAGGATAGTTTCGATGAGCTGAGCCTCTATGATATTGGCTTCGACAGTTAGCACTGGACAGGTAGGGAATATTAAATCACCCTCCTTGACCGCATAAACTCTGCCTCTAAATTGAAAACTCTCCAGATAGTTCAGAAAGTCAGGATGAAATCCTTGTGAATGCAGATAGGCGATATCTTCCTTACTAAAACAATAATTCTCCAAAATTTTCAATAGATCCTCTAATCCTGCAAAGAGGGCATAGCCACCCGCAAAAGGTAGTTTTCGAAAAAAATAATCAAAAATTGCAAGATGATTGTTTTGTTTTTTCAGGAAATAAACTTGAGCCATGGTCAACTGATACTTGTCAGTATAAGTTGCTGTATAATTGATCATTTTATCGTGCAACCTTTTCTTGATGGATTGTCCTTAAAGCTAGAACAGAATGAAACATCGACTTGAGTAACTTGCTTTCATTCGCAATGACGACCGTTTTAGTGTTTTGGCTTGGCTTTGGATTTAGCTCGCTGACGTCTTTTCTCTTTCGGATCTAAGATAAGTGGCCGATACAACTCAATCCGATCGCCTGACCGAAGTATGGTATCCTGGGACACTGGTTTAGAAAAAATACCAACGGCCAGCCCGCTTAGCTCTGGATTTGTTTTTAAAATTCCTGATTGGTTCAGAGCATCAGCAACAGTTGCCCCTGTCTCTAAACTAAGAAACAACTGTAGTACTGATTGATTGGCAGCGATATAAACGAGCTCAACCTTTACCATAGATAACCTCGGCACGATCACAAAATGCATCGACCATCTTATCGGTGACCTGCTCAAAAACAGGACCTAAAAGAAGAGAAAACATCCGACCAGCAAACTCAAACTCCAAATCAAAAGAGACTTTGCATCCTTCAGGCTCTTCATCAAAACGCCAAAACCCTTCGAGATGGCTAAAAGGGCCATCCACTAATCGAATTTCTATCATTTTATTGGTTTGCAAGCGGTTGCGGGTGGTAAATGATTTACTCATACCCGCTGCAGCAATTACTAAAGTCGCTTGAACTTCATCTTCATCACGATGATGCACTACACTTTCAGAACAATAGGGTAAAAACTCTGCATAATGCTCGACCTCGTTGACTAAACCATACATTTGCTCACAACTAAAAGGAACTACTCTTGATTTTTTAACCACAGTCATTAACGCGCTCCTTTTAGCTGAGCTCTAAGCCAACTGGAAAGATCATTAATCTCTTCCGCACAAACAGAATGCTCCATCAAATAATTATGAGCGGATACCGGATAACCCGCCGCAGTTAACCATTCAGCAGATTGTTTTGTCCAAACAGGTAAAACAATCGGGTCATATTGGCCACCCGCAACAAAAATGGGCGTTTCTTTAGGTAAATCAGTTTTGCATTGCTGAGCCAAAGGTAAATAGGCCGATAAAGCAATGACGCCCGCGAGTGGGTTTGCCATATGTAAAGCGGTGTATAAAGCCATTGCGCCACCTTGTGAAAATCCCGCTAGAAAAATTTGCTTTGTCGTAAAACCCTCTGCGATTTGGCTATCTATTACTTGGCGAATGAACTCTTCAGACTGCAAAATTCCTTCTCTATCCTCTCTATCCGTTAATTTCATGCCACTAATGTCGTACCATGCACGCATTGATAGGCCATTATTAAGAGTAATAGGGCGTATAGGGGCGTCTAGGAAAACATGACGTAATGCCACATTATCGACTATTAGTTGTTCGGCAAGGCTCGCCATATCAGAAGCATCGGCCCCCAAACCATGCATCCAAATGACGCATGCATCCGCTTGCTGTTCTGGTTTTTTAATGTAAACGTTCAACCATATCTCCGGCAAAAAACTCAAATTATCACCAATGAGTTCGATTATAGCAAGGTTAACGACAATACCTAACTATCTGTTGACAGACTGTGCTATAATTAAGAGTTTTTTATCCATTTTGGTATTTTTTTATGTTCTTGGCACAAATTCGTTCTTTATTCCTAGCAATCGATAATAAACCTGCAGGATTTCAGCTTGATGAAACCAGTTTCCACCGAATTGTTGCCTTTTACCGCATATCTGACAGTATCACTCGAACTTATCTAATAAAAGAACTAGCAAAACGCTCTGTTTTGCGATTTGCTAAGCTTTACGCACAAAATATGTCGGGAGAGGCACAGCAAACGGTTATACATTTATTGCAAGCAGTCAACCAACAAAAAATTATACTTGAAGAAATAGCCTTATTTAAGCACCGAGCGCTTAGCGTTATACCTAGCTTAAAAGTACTTGAGCTCTCTAACGAAGAATGGCGTAAAATGCAAACACTCGTGGAAGAGCGAAAATCGCAGCGACTTACCCGAAAAACACTGCTTATTGTTTTAAGCGAAGTAAAACACATTGATATTAGCCAATTAATCAATGATCTTACGCAAACCTCAAAAAATAGAGCGGCAAAACCTGTTTTCAGCTCTGATAAAGAAGAACGGACCTTGAAATTGTATCGACGGCATATGCCTGGCGAAAATCGACTGATGTTCGCTGGAGCAAAGGAATTGCACTCCCCTTTAAAAAAAACAGGGGTTCGCATTCTGCATTCACCGCCTCGACACGTAGTCAGCGAAAACCCCAAAGTGTTTTGGAGTCCTGGAGAAACACAACAAATACGCCCCGTTATGGATAAAGAGCTAGGTACGCTCTACGATAAAGTAACTCCCGAACCCCCTTTCAAGCGCATCAAACGCATGACAGCTAGCGCTAAAACCTTGCGGCGCAAATTCCCTGGTTATGTATATAACCGACCTGGTCCGATTAATTTTACTATAACCGCTGAAAGCATAGAAAACCGCAGAGGCGTTAAAAGACCAGTCAGTCAGCGGCAATTAACAGGAGCGGCTTCTGTTGAAATATTTAAAGTAGAAGGCTATGGCGATGAGCGCCTTGTAGTCAGTGGTCGCCAATGTCATTGGTCCCATCTGATTGCTTATTTTTTAGGCGGAATACATAGTAAAGAAAATCTTGTACCGACATCTGCTGCTGCAAACTACAATATTTTGGATACAGTTGAGCATTTTATCGCTGACAAAATATTAAACAAAGATAGAGCAGAGCGAGTGGGTGAAATACGTTTAGAAGTTACTCCTTATTATGCCCCAGAGAATAAAGGTGATATTCCCGATCTACTCTATTTTAACTTGAATTGGATTTCTCCTCACCACCCGGATGTTCGTTTGAAAGAAACCATAGAGATTAAACCAGACTCTTTTAGACGCTTTACTAGCTCAATGCAAAAATCATTTTCAGTGTTTAGAAAAGTAGAAGAAGAAGTATTAGTCAAAAGGGCGGAAAACAATGAACAACAACCAGTAAACCCTTTCCTATCATCTAGTCCCAGACGGAAGATTAGCAGCTCATCGTTCTATCAACCACTACCTTCTCCCCAGGTCATAGAGAAAACTAACCAAACTCCTGAAGATGATTTGGGTATTTCGAGGTTATCCTCATAGCAGTTTATTGGGAGTTTCATTATACTGGACAATTTAAAGTCTGATGAATCATCATGCGTTTGTTTCCTCTTATACTAATTAGTTGTATGGCTGTAGGTTTTTTATGCGCTTGCGGCCAAAAAGGGCCTCTTTACCTACCCGAAAACAAGAAATCACATCAAAGTAATCTACCTAAAGCTGTGAGATAAAAATGATACGATTTACGAAAATGCATGGGCTGGGAAATGATTTTATGGTGATTGATGCACTCCACCAGTCGATCAATTTATCTGCGGCTCAAATCCGCGCACTTTCTCGACGTGATACCGGTGTAGGCTTTGATCAATGTTTACTCATCGAAGCCAGTCAAGAACCTGGAATTGATTTTTTTTATCGCATTTTTAATGCCGATGGCCATGAAGTAGGCCAATGTGGGAATGGAGCACGTTGCCTTGCACGTTTTGCTCAACATTATGGTCTGACTAATAAAAAAACAATTTCAATCGCAACCTCTACCACAAAAATGCAACTTATACTCAATGAGGACAAAACAGTCACCGTCGATTTTGGACAGCCCAAACTGAAACCAGAGGACATTCCTTTATTAGCGAATCACCAAGCCGTTCTTTACCAATTGCCTCTAAAGGATGGTTCAAGTTGCAAAGTACATGCGATCAACGTAGGAAATCCTCATGCAGTCGTGGTGACTGATGAGCTGGCAACAGCCGATTTAGCAACGCTAGGAAAGCAAATTAGCGAACATCCGTTTTTTCCAGAACAAACCAATGCCGGCTTTATGCAAATTATCGACTCCAACCACATCCGCTTACGCGTTTATGAGCGAGGTTGTGGAGAAACGCAGGCATGTGGCAGCGGCGCCGTTGCTGCTGCTGCAATAGGTCGCTTATGTCATCATTTAGATGAGCAAATTCACATCAATTTACCAGGCGGCGACCTCATCGTGAATTGGCCCGATACTAAAGGCCCTATCTATTTAACAGGACCAGCTACTTTCGTTTATGAGGGAGTATTAATGTCATGCGAATAGTGATTTTAGGTGCAGGCCAAGTGGGCGGCACACTCGCACGTAACTTAGCACGCGAAGATAATGACATCACTTTAGTGGATTTAAACGAAGAACGTCTTCGTGAATTGCAGCATCGTTTGGATATCCAAACAGTACAGGGTTCTGGCGCCCATCCTAATGTTTTAATCGAAGCAGGCATAGAACAAGCCGATATGCTCATTGCGGTGACCAATAGTGATGAAATTAATATGATGGGTTGTCAGATTGCCTATAGTTTATTTCGTACCCCTACTAAAATAGCCCGTATCCGCACTCAATATTACTATGATTATCCACAGTTGTTTCGTAATGATCATGTCCCTGTTGATGTCTGTATTAGCCCTGAGAAACTAGTCACTCAACACATTGAGAATTTGATTAACTACCCGGGAGCGACTCAAGTTCTTGAATTTGCCGAAGGACAGGTTTTATTAATGACCATTAAACCTTCGCCAAATTGCCTAATGATAGGGAAAACGATTCAACAGCTCTATCAACATTTACATCCTATCGAAGCGCGGATCGTAGCCATTTTTCGTGACAAAATTGCGCTAGAACCGCAAGACAATTGCGAAATTATAAAAGGCGATGAGGTCCTCTTCGCCGCGTCATCCGCAGCGATTCAACAAGTATTAACGGCCCTAGGTTGTTATACGCACCCTAATAATCGAATTATGATTGCCGGAGGGGGTAATATTGGCTCAAAACTAGCTCAAGCCCTGGAAAGTCAGTATCGAATTAAAATCATCGATCGCGATTTAATGCGTGCCAGCGATCTTGCCTCTCATTTACATAAAGGAACTGTTTTACAAGGTGATATCGCGGATCGGGATCTTTTAATCAATGAAAATATTGAATTTACCGACGTTTTTTGTGCAGTGACCAATGACGATGAAGCCAACATCATGTCAAGTTTGCAAGCCAAACGCTTAGGTGCACGCTTTGTTATTGCGTTGATTAATCGCAATGCTTATGTGGAATTAATTGAGGATAGTCCCATCGATCATGCGATTTCGCCACAGTTGATTACTATTGGCAGCATTCTCGCTAAATTACGGCGGGGGAATATGGTTAAGATTTATCGACTGCAAGATAATGAAGCAGAAGCCATTGAACTGATAACACATGGCGACGAATTGACTTCGCAGGTAGTAGGGCGCAAGCTATCACAAATTGAGTTACCGCCAAGTTGTTCTATTGCGGCACTAACACGGGGTGAGAAAGTGCTCATGCCCCATCCCGATCTAGTTCTTGCATCCGGCGATCATGTTATTCTATTACTGTTGAAAAAACGTTATGTACGCCAAGTAGAATCGCTGTTTCAAGTGAGTTTGACTTTTATGTCCTAGGAGCTCTCTTATTAGAGAGAAAGAAATGAATGCAAATTAAAACCATTCTTCGCTTTTTAGGCTTGCTTTTAATGATGTTTAGCCTAAGCATGCTGACCCCATTGGTAATCAATTTTATCTTTCACGACAATTTTTGGTTACCCTTTGTCATCGCCTTTATCTGCACCTTCGGGACAGGCTGTGTGTTATGGCTAAGCTGTCGTACTCAACATCAAGAGCTTAAAATTCGCGATGGTTTCCTTATCGTCGTTTTATTTTGGTTCGTGCTCTGTTTTTTTGCCTCCTTACCTTTTATCTTTGCACTTCATCATCAAAATCATGGTATGACCGATGCTTTTTTTGAATCGGTATCCGGCTTTACCACAACCGGTGCCAGTATTATTAAACACCTTCAAGGCTTGCCCCAGTCTGTTTTATTTTACCGACAGCAGCTGCAATTTCTGGGCGGGATGGGTATTGTCGTTTTAGCCGTTGCGATATTACCAATGTTGGGGGTAGGAGGAATGCAACTTTATCGCGCCGAAACCCCAGGCCCGATGAAAGACTCCAAACTTACACCAAGAATTGCTCAAACCGCCAAAGCAATGTGGTTTATTTATTTACTGCTAACATTAGCCTGTATGTTCTGTTATTGGGCAGCGGGAATGAATTGGTTTGACGCCTTGGGTGAAAGCTTCGCCACTGTTTCTACGGGTGGATTTTCACTGCACGATAACAGTTTTGCTTATTATAATAGCGAGGTGATTGAATTAATTGCCTGTTTTTTTATGTTGCTGGGCGGCACTAATTTCGCCCTCCATTTTATTGCCTTCAAAAAACGAAGCATCCTTCATTATTGGCAAGACGAAGAATTCCGCAATTATATCTTTTTCTTGCTGAGCGCCAGTTTGCTCGTGACGATCAGTCTTGTCTTCTATGGTTTTTTTAATGCCAACCACCATGCTCTCATCAAATCCTTATTTGATGTGATTTCTATGGCAACAACTACCGGCTTTGTTTCCGCACCCTTCAATAATTGGCCGACCTACATTCCTTTTCTCATTATGCTCTTAGCTTTAATTGGAGGCTGCGCCGGTTCAACCAGTGGTGGCGTAAAAGTAATTCGCGCCCTATTAATTTATAAACAAAGTAAACGCGAGATTGTCCGCCTTCTTCATCCCCATGCCATTATCCCAATCAAATTTGGTAAACACAGCCTACCTGAACCCATTTTACAATCCATGTGGGGCTTTCTTTCCGTATTTATCGCTCTTTTTGTTGGCTTAGTTTTACTTTTTATTGCTTTAGGTAATGATTTTGTCACTTCCTGTTCAGCCATTACCGCGGCCTTGTCTAATTCCGGTCAGGGCATTGGTGGTATTCATGAATCCTTCGCTCAGCTCAACCAACCCAGCAAATGGGTTTTGATTTTTGCCATGTTAGCTGGGCGCTTAGAAATATTTTCTCTGCTTATTCTTTTTTCCCCGTCTTTTTGGCGAAAATGAGCGCTCTCGCATGACTTTATTGAGATGAGAATTGTGGAATATCTAAGCTCGGCTTCAGAGGCCGGGTTTACTAAATAAAACTGTAGCTCCTAGCTCTAATTTAGGCCGGGAACTGCCCCGCCCCCCAACTAGCCTTGGAAAAAAAGCATTCCGATCTATACTTAGGATATTTAAATAAAAAAAAGAGTAAGATGAAGATGAGGTATACCCGCCTAATCATTTTGCTGTCCTGCTTGTTTTGCTTTTCCCTCTATGCCGACATCGTAAGAATTGGGGCTCCAATATTTGCCCCGCCATTTGTTGTCGATGTGCAGCACTATACGGTTGAAGGTTTTGATGTCGAATTAATGAATACGATTTGTGCCGATTTAAATTGGCAATGCCAGTTTATACCAATAAGAAACAAGCTGCTCTTCGAAGCCCTTAATCAGAATCAAGTCGATTTTATAATAGGCGGCATTATTATTACGCCTGAAAGAAGATTACTTTATTTATTTTCTGATCCCTATCTACCCAGCAAAGGGGGGTTTATTGTGCTCCCTCAATCGCCCATCAAAGTAATATCCGATTTAAAAAATAAGCGAGTAGGGACTGTAAAAGGGTCAATATTCGATGATTATCTTAAAAATTTTTCTATGCCGATTAAAGTTATCTCTTATGATTTAGCCCCTGATTTAACCCTCGCAGTAAAAAATGGTGACGTAGATGCTGCGTTTATAAACTATTACACTGCGCTACATTTAGATCATCAATATTCCTGGCTTATTAGATCCATTAATCCGCCTCTGGAATTAGGGGAAGGAATTGGCATTGCAACCACTTTTAAAAACGCGGATAAAATTGAACAAATAAATCAATTATTGAAAAAATATGAATCCGATGGAACTTATGTAAAATTATATAATTACTACTTCCAATTTTTTGCTAAATGACATTTGCTGTCAAATAGAGCTTAAATAATCATTTGAGTACTGGACTCGGTTCTTCATGTAGATCTTTATCTTTATGTAAATCTGCAAAAACTTTCGCCCCCGATATGTGCATTGTTTTTATATAATCTACTAATAATTTTTGTTCCTTTGCAGTTACAGGACGATTTGATTCCAAATTCTTCAAAGTTTTCAAACGCGAATCACTTCTCTGAATTGCAGCTTCCAATTCTTTAGATTCTTTAGGTGAAGCTTGTTTTAATTGCTCTACGAAAGAAACTTTGAAGAGTTCTATTTGCTCGATTAATTCATGAATGAGTGCTTTATTATTGGCTATTGATTTTGCCATTGAAGAATAGTTGGCCTCTGAAAAAAATCTACCTCTATATTGTGTTGGCATATAATATCCTAAAAAATTAACAATAAATTAGCAGACCTCTTTTAAGTGTTTTTAGCCTACCTAAATAAATATTAGCAAAAAAATGCATAATCAATTCCACCTCCTAGTTATAGCTTTGCATAATTAAGCGCCATTCCTATGCTTTGTTATTGAAAAAATTAAATTTTTTATTGCTGTCAGTACAGCCAATTTTTTTGTCTAACGAAATGCCTTTTTAATTATAGACCACCAATTGAGCTTGTGACCCAAAAAAATAACCTTCAGCGCAAAAAATTGATGGTTTTTTATTAATACGACTTTATAATATTGATTATCTCAATAAAAATGAGTAGGTAGATATGATAATTAGTCTCATTCTGCAATGGATTAATAGTGACGAAATCGATACTCCTTTCCCTACTCACCCAATTACAAACTCTGAACTCGCAAAAGAACAAACCCAAATCAAAAAAATAAATCGCCAGCTAATTGCTCAAGCACGGCTAGCGAAGCTTGAGTCTTCAACATTTACAGACCAAGAAAAGCTTGAGCGAAGTCATCAATTATTGAGTTTTATCGGTTTTTCAATGGATTACATGAAAGGCAACGACTCCGATCTTGTTTTCTCTACTTTAGGCTATTTATTAGCAATGCCTCAAGAAAATCAACCTCCTAAATTTAAAGAAAAAATTCTTTTCTTATTTAAACAGTTAATTAATAAAGATAAAGAGGCTGCAATCGATTTTTACAATCAAAACACAGCAGACTTCGCTAATCATAATGAAGTCAATCTGCTTGTCGCTCGAATAACTAAATTAGATAAAACCCTCCCTATTGTTCGACAACGATTGGCCGAACTAAACCATGCATTGAAACATCAAGAAAATCCTTTAGGGCTTGGCAATTTAATCAAAGAAGAATTTATTGATAATACTGAGGCCTATGCTGCTTTTATTCTTTGGTTAATCCAATGCCGTGTTCCAGTGAGAAAAATTATAGCAACTCACCTGCTCCATGATTTCATGCGTTATAACCTCTCCTATTTAGACTTACCTGAGTCCGAAATTAATCATTTATACGATATTTTGAAAATGTTTCCTGAAGCTCAAGCACTGGTTGCAGAGGCGAAAACAGTCAGTTGCGGAGAGCGTGGTTTTCTAAAATTTGCTCTGGATGGTTCTCGAGGGGAGGGTTTACGTCAAGTTGAAGCACAGCCTGTTGTCTGGGCATTTTCTCCAACTGCTGATAATTTTACCGCACTTGCAGAATTGTTCAGCCATTCGTTTCTTCCCGCAGCTCTTATCTGGTTCGTGCACACAAAAAATTTAGCATGGTTCGATTCATTATATAACTATTTAAACAAGCCTAGTGTAATAACTAGCCAATTACCTGCATTAATTAACTATGTCGGCCGTCAGGCTAAAACTGAATTATCTGAGGTATTAGCCTCTCTCATTAATGATTCGACAGCAGGTCAATTAGCAGCAAATCACGACGGGGCAATTCTTTATTTATTAGCCTACAAACCCGCTCTTATCCAACAAATTCAAATTCAAGATGTAAAAGCTTATATTGAACAAATGGCTGCTGCTACCAATCTTGATACCATCATGCAATTATCTATATTGCTCAAACGGTTGGTAAGTTTTGAGCACCCCTCAGCGAGTATTGTTTTTGAGGCGCTGGTTGATAATTTTTATCATCAACCTCAGCTACTTGATGATGATAGGCTAGTACGTCAGCTAAAATACTACCCAGCCTGGTCTCATCAGCTTAAAAGTCGATGCAATTTTTTACATGTACAGCTCGCTAGCTCTATTGAGGAAAATACCAATGATGAATTAGATAGTTCTCGATACAATTCAATAGAAGATGTTTGGCTTGAAATCAATCGAAAATTAGCAGTGATCTATCGTCTTGATCCTCAACCCCATGCTGAGCCGCGTAATAAGTACTTTTTATTGGCTCAAATCGCTTGCGCTTCCCATAGAAAACTTGGCTCCAATTTTAATATTGATCGCTTTGTCGATGCCTTATCCTTACCAGATCCAACTAGCGAAGAAGGGAAAAGTCTCCATGAAAGAACGCTGATTGAAGTACTAACTGCTATCGATGACGAGCCAATCCGAAAGCAGATCATTGCAAAATTAGAAGGCAACCCTATTTCCTGTTTGGATTGGATGACTAAAGAGTATGGCGAAACCTCTATTTTTATTAAAGCGGCCGCGCAAGGAAATGAGGGGCTTCTTCGCTTGATTAATACTCAAAATAGAGTAAAAAAACCCTGCTTGAATGCTGCGGTACTGGCCGCAGCACGCTCTGGACATTGGGCCACGGCTTCGTCCCTCTGCCAAATTGTACCTAAAAAAATCTCACGTGAAACGCTGAGCAAGATACTTATTTTAGCAGCACAAGCAGGAGAAATAGCTCTAGTAAAACAAATTTGCGATAGAAAAACTTATGTTTCAATTACTGCAGCTTATCCGCAAGGAATTGAAGTAGCAACCATTAATAATCATTTATCCATCGTCAAACAAATTTATGCTTCGCCTAGCTATAAACCCAGCAAAAGTATGAGTGAAAAACTTTTTCATGTAGCACTTAAGTATAAACATTTCTCTATAGCAACTTATCTTTGCGATGACTTACCCAAAGCCATCGCGCCCCATGAGGTCCACATTAATAATGCCTTTAAACAGGCCATTATTAATAACGATATTGATACTGTGATCTGTCTTGCGAACTTAACGAAGCTAAGACCCAAACAGTTTGTCTTTGCCCAAGGGTTCAAGGCAGCAGCATCCTTGGGTCTTAATTCTATGCTAAGCTGCTTGAGTAGCCTACCGGGTGCAGTGGTAGATAAATCACTCCTAGAAAAATCTTTAATCGAAGCAGCAACACAGGGTCATGTAACGACTCTAATCGCTCTACTTAAAATGACTCCGCCAAACACCAAAAAAAGGGCTATTGTGCTTAGTTTACAAGCAGCCACAAGAGCAGAGCATTTAGTTATTACTAAACTTATTTGTGAGCAGTCTTCTCCCTCCAAGGCATTACAACAGGCCATCGATTCGTTATTAGTTTGGGCAATACAATCCAATAAACCACAAGCTGTTGACTTATTTTGTAAGCTAGCTACTAACAGACCGAGACCCAGGGCACTGGCAAAAGCGTTAGCTGAAGCAATTAAAAAAGGTCATTTCGATTTTGTTATCTCGATTTGCAAAGCGCTTTCTCCTGTAGGCAAAGAATGCATTAATGATTCAATATTGCTTGCAGTTAATCATCAGCGTACCGATATTCTTGCTTTTTTGTATGAACTACCAGAAAACAAACCCAACCCTAAATTTATTAGAATAGCGCTTGAGAGAGCCCAAACTACCCAACAAAAGGAGCTTGTTAATTATTTGCAGCTCAAGTTGAAAGAATTAAAAGAAGAAAAGAATGTTAGCCAACCATTAGGGAGCTTTGGAGTATTCAAAGTTAAAGCAAATGGAGAGCAGCTCCAGGCAAGCGCTCCATCCTTAGGCCACTAAAGAGTCATTTTTCCTTTAATTTCCATCGCTTGTGTAACCACATCCATTGTTCCGGGCGAGCCAAAATAATTCGCTCTAATGCTTGATTATAACTAAGCGTATTGCGATAAATTGATTCTTGAACACTGTCATATTCTTGCCAAAGAATAGGTTCATAAAACTCAAGTACATGCTTCCCATTCGCTAAACGATAACCTGCCGCCGGGACAACGGGTACGCCAGTATGACGTGCGAAACTTGCTAAGCTACGATAAGTACCTGCTTTTTTACCAAAAAACTCAGCCGCAACGCCATCTCGATTCACTAGCGAAGCATGCTGATCCAAAACAAAAACCACTGCATGATTTTGCTCGAGTGCATCACAAACTTGTTGTAGTGAATTTTTTTTAGGAATAACGTTAAGACCAGCTTGGTAATAGCGTTTGAATAAAATTTTTTCGATTAATTTAGAACCTAGCGTGCGGCGAATAAAGTGAAACTGTCCTTGAAATTCTTTGAAATTTAAAATTCCACCTATCGGGGCGAATTCCCAATTACCAAAATGGCCAGTAAGTATAAGTACACCGCGTTTTTCAGCAACAATTTCCAGCAAACGCTCATAGCCCCGTACTTCAACTTGCTCACATAGCTTCTTTTCACTCATGAATCGCAGTTGAATCGCTTCTTTTATCGAGGTCGCTAAATGGGAGTAAAAGGCTTTGGTGAGTTGCAGCTTTTCTGTTTCAGTCAGTTGCTCACCAAACACTTGCTCAATGTTGGCTTTAACCACCGCAAGTCGATAAGGCAGATAGCGATATAAAAACCGACCTGCCAAGGAAATACGTAGCTTTGCTATTTTATTGGCTAACTCACTCACAAGCTTTGATCACTAAACAAGCATTCATACTGGCAAACCCGCGATTGATAATCATCGCTGTTTTATTTGCCCCCAATGCTCTGTGTTCAGCACTAAGATTTAAACTTTCACAGAGAGGTGCTGGTTGAGCAAAATTTGCAATACCAGGAATACAGTTATCGCGAATTGCACAGGTTGCCATGACTGCATCTAAAATTCCAGAAGCTGTAATCGTATGGCCATAAGACCATTTAAAGGCTGTAACTGGCACCTGCTTACCATCAAAAACGCTATGAATTGCCTGTGCTTCACTGTCATCTGATTTGTTATTACCATTACCATGAGCGACAATCATACCGACTTCAGCAGCATCAATAGCATGCCCTTCAAGTGTTCGCGATAATAAACTAGCCAAATGACTACCTTCTGCTTCGATGGAAAACAAACCAGAAGCCTCAGTTGCCGCCAAACCAGCTCTAATTTCACCGTAGCAAGTTGCGGAACGAGCCTTTGCACTTTCTTCAGTTTCCAAGATTAAAGCTGCTGCCCCATCCGACAAAAGAGTCCCATCATGGTCCACATCAAAGGGCTTTAAATGACGTGTACTGAGCACGCCTATTTTTTCATAATAGAATAGCGCTTGCGGTTCAATAACATCATAGGCTACCACAACCGCACGCTGGGCTTGCCCCTGTTTAAGCGCTTGATAGGCTTCAATAATAGCCTGCATACCACCCACTGCATGGTTAGTAATATTATGGTTTGGTCCTTTAAAACCGTAACTTATCCCGGTATAAGCCAAGACATTATTCGGTAAAATACGTAGCAACCACATTGGGTGAACTTCCGTAAATAATTGGCTGGCAAAATTTTGCATGTTATCGCCAGTTTTAGCTAAAAGCGGTAAAAAATCTTCTTGCTGGAAATATTTATTCCCCGGCGATCCAACATAAACTGCTGTTTGTTCATTGAAAAAATCGGCATTTTCTAAGGTTTCGCGGTAATTAAGCAGCTCACTATGCTGTACCGCCTGCACTGCTGCATTAATTCCCAACACATCCTGACGAGAAATAACCTTCAGTAGCTTGCGATCAGGCAACATTTTCCCTGGCTGAAAATTTTTAAGCTCGCCGCCTAAGCGATGTGGCCAGGAAGATAAATCCCATTGACCAAGCTCAGCAAGGCCGCTTTGTTTCGCTAGTATTGACTGCCAAGTTTGTTCAGCGGTTTCACCACAAGGAGTTAGAGCACTTAAGCCGGTAATAAAAACACGATTGGAGTTACTCATCGAACCACTCCTTCAAATTCAGGATGTTTAAACAGCAAACAGCTATTTGAGCCACCAAAACCGAAGGAATTGGATAAGACCACGCCTAAGGATTTTTCGCGCGGACCATCTACCACATAATCCAAATCACAATCTGGATCAGGCGTAGTCAAATTGGCAGTTTTAGGAATTTGGGCATGATGAATCGACAGGACTGACAACACAGCCTCTAAAGCGCCTGCCGCTGCGATAAGATGTCCTGTTTGACTCTTCGTTGAGCTAATCGGTAATCGTTTTGCTTTGTCAGTAAATACCGCTTTAACCGCATTGGTTTCACTCAAATCATTCATCTTGGTTGAGGTACCATGCGCATTAATATAGTCGACGTCGCTTGCTTTTACCCCAGCATCTTGTAGAGCACGTTCGATGGCTTGAATAGCACCATCGCCATTGGGGTGTGAATCAGTAATACGGTAGGAACTAAGTGAATTACCTTCCCCTGCCAACTCAGCATAAATTCTAGCGCCGCGGGCTTTTGCTTTAGACCACTCTTCCAAAATTAAAAAAGCAGCGCCTTCACCTAATACAAAACCATTGCGTGTGCCATCAAAAGGTCGGCTTGCTGTTTCTGGAGTAGCATTATAAGTTGATAAAGCACCAAGCAGGCAAAAACTCGATAGTCCCAAAGGATTAATCATCGAATCAAAACCACCGGCTAACATGAAATCGGCTTCGCCACGGCGAATAACCTGCATAGCTAAACCTAAAGCCTGGCCACCTGAGGCACAGGCAGTGTGAACCGAAGAGGCATAACCTTCGATACCAAATTGCTGGATCAGTAAAGACAGACCCGAATTGGAGGTTGTCCTGCCAAAATCAACTAAGCTATAAAATTCTCGTGTACGCTCCTGCAGCAGCTTCCAATCAGGTGTACCTCCATTGGCACAAGCTTCTTGAAATCGTTTCAAATAGGAAAACTCGGCTGTCATCATGCCACTACCAGTTACCACCCCCCAACGCGAAGCATCTTGCTGGGTGGGTTTTATTCCAGCATCTAAAAAAGCTTGATACGCTGCATCCAAGGCGTAGCGAGTAAACTGCATTGAAAAGCGATTATGTTTTCCAGTAACAGCCTCGGGATGCGGTTGAAATTGTTTCACTTCAGCAGCGATATTCGCTGGGAAACCGCTGGCATCGAAGTGCCTTATCTTCGCAATTCCAGACTGACCTGCTAATAAATTGCGCCAAGTAGACTGTACGTCATTACCTAAAGGCGATACGACGCCTAAGCCCGTAATTGCGACTCGTCTGTTTTTCATAGTTTTAATTACCTTTTGCCATCATCACAACATCTAAAACACACACTCGTCTGCCGTCTACTTCACTACGGTAATTTAAGATTAATTGCTGTGAATTTTGTTCTTTGACTTTAAGATGAGTTCTAAGCACGTCACCGGGATGAACAAAGTCATTCATTTTGATTCGACGTAACTCAGAGACCTGATAATTTTGCTCAAAAGACCCGCGCGTAACAAATTCACGTGCTAAATTTTGCTTGCACTCCAATAAAACAGTCATCGGTAAAACAGGTTTGTTGGGAAAATGATCGGGGAAATAAGGCGCCGCTCGAGTCACATATTTTTCAGCAGTGAGGCTAACCCCTGGTTTAGAATCAATAATTCGATCGAAGGTCATCGATATACTAGGCCTTGCCAAAGCGATTGAAGCCAACTCCGAGTTAGGTAGCAGTGGTACAGAGTCAGAATGCTGCGGCCAATCACCGGGGCGATTTATTTCGGCAAACTGGCGGCGAACCACTTGCTCGTCAATAAAATCAGCCATAGGTAATAAAGGGCCTAAAGCCCCATCAAGGTTAAATACAACCTCATCAGCGACATAAGCAACACTACGATATTGTACCGCTTTATTGTCAAGTGACTCGATAACCGATTCCAATAGCAAGGTTTCACCTACATAGACAGGTCTATGTACCCGTGCGCTAGCAGCCACGCCGGCAACCGGCCTTAGCGTGAAGTCATTGCTAAACATGACAGACCACGCAGCTAATTGCCCTAAAGTTTCTCCAATTAAAGAGGGAATGAAGCAAAGCCTTCCTTGCCCATCAGGATAAAGGTAAGCATCATCAGGTGTGATATGCTTTATCCCCCGCACCAATTCACCAGGTGATAACTGCAGAATTCGATCGACAAATAAGAATCGCATTAGGAAACAGTTTCACAAGCTTGTTCACTGGCTGCCATGACGACCAGCTTACAAAAAGTTTCTACTGTGAATAACATCGGAATCTCATTCACCTTCAAATTCGCCTTAAAATACTCTGCAGGAACTTCATTCAAATAATTTTTAAGTGCTTGCATACCTTTAACAGTTAGTACGCCGCCCTTTTCAAACTCGTCCTCTGCTAAGTCGCCTCGTGCATTTTTCTCTAATTGGCCACGGGGAATTTTAATACTAAATTCTTTCTCTAATTGAAAAACCAAATCAAGGAAATCAATGGACTCGGCACCCAAATCGCCTATTAAACGGCTGTTCAAAGACACTTCTTCTTCGTCAATAACCAACACATCAGCGATAATTTCCCTTACTTTCGGGTAAACGGTCTCTACATTCATGTTTTATCCTCAAAGCTCACCTAGTTCACAAAACTTCAGAGTATATCATAAAGTTTTGATAGGCAGCTACGCCAACTTGCAAAAGAAAATCAGTCTTTTTCCGGAAAGTAAAATTTAGATTTTTTAGTGGCTAAAAACTAGAATAATGGTTGCTGAACGAACTGGTCATTTTTTTCATTTGTTTGAAAATGAACCCCTAAACCAAGTAGGCGTATTGCCTTCTGCTCTTTATGGTTTTTGTTAAATAAATCATGAAATAACATTAGATCAACTTGAGTAGTTTTTGCCTCCCCAGTTGTTAGTTGGAAGTCAGCAAATTTAATTTTGACGTACTGATTTTTTATCAAAAAATCGGGAGCGGAGTCATTAATTCGTCTTAGCAGCTTCTTGTACAATTCGTCAATAATCTCTAAAGCTTGAGCTGCATCACAAATATTTTCTGTCAAAGTAGTTTCAACACTTAAGGATTTGCGCACCTTATTTGGCTGCACAGGACGTTCGTCAATTCCGCGGCATTGATTGTATAGATGTTGACCCAATTTGCCAAAATGTTGCACCAAAAAATGTAAAGGAATTTCTTGTAAATCAGCGCAGTTTATAAGGTTCATATTATGCAACTTTCTAGCAGTTACTTTGCCAACCCCAAAAAGTTTAACGACAGGCAACTGGTTAACAAAGGCAGTCACTTGCTCGGGTCGAATGACAAATAAGCCATTTGGTTTTTTCCAGGCACTCGCAATTTTTGCCAAAAATTTGTTAGGTGCGACACCGGCAGAAGCAGTTAATTTTTCGGATTGCCAAATATTAGAACGAATCGCTTCAGCTATCCAAGTTGCACTGCCTTGATGTTGGGAACAATCCGTTACATCGAGAAAAGCCTCATCTAAGGACAAAGGTTCGACGAGCTCAGTAAATTCCTTAAAAATCGAATTAATGATTTGGGAAACCTGACGATATTTGGACATATTTACAGGTAATACCACAAGATCAGGACAAAGCCGCTGGGCAATCATTGTTGGCATTGCTGAATGGATCCCATATTGGCGTGCAATATAATTACAAGTACAAAGAACGCCGCGCTTATCGAAGTTACCACCAACAGCGACAGGTTTATCGGCCAAAGAGGGATTATCTCGAATTTCTATCGCGGCATAAAAACAATCCATATCAATATGGATAATTTTGCGTACTTTAGTCATATGCTCGATTTGTTGGACCAAGGCCCGACATATAATCCATGCAATAAAACCTCAATTATATCAGTTTTTGCATAACCTGCTAAATGAACCCGCCTCTTATCTGTCCCTACCAACTGCTCCTAATCTCATCATTCCCACAAAAACTAATGGCCACATGGGAATCTTTCTGACTGCTTTTTATTCTTATTTTTTAGTTGTTATCTCGTGAAGCAGATGCTAAAGTTCCGCCATTTTTATTACGAAATACTTCCGATGAAATACTTTTTTATTATTCATTTCTCTAATTCTCCACCAAACACTTTGATTTATAAGATTGACCTTGGTCAACCAGTGATGGCCAATATGAGCCTATGATTGGTTTAAAGATTTCTAAATTTGTATTGGGTTTACTCATCTGTTTGCTTAGTCAATCATTAGCGGCTTCAAGTATTGATATCGCCGATAAAGTACAAAAAAATTTTGATAATAACCTTTTTAAGTTGAAACCGATTATTCAATCCCATTATGCTGTTCGTTTATATCGAATCACGGGAAGAAAAGACTATTTGTATCCCATTATTTCCTTTCAATTTGTTGAAAGCATACAATTACAGCAGTTACTCGAAAAAGCGACCCGATTTTCATCGATAAATTTTAATAAAACGATTAGCTTACCCCTGGATTCCGAAAACAATTCCAGAGCTAAAAAACGAAAAGCATTACTTGCCCAGCTCCCCGAGATTAGCAACACGCTTAAAATACTACTCATCTTGGATCATGCACAACAGTTCAACACCTTAAATTCAGCGTTGTTCCCTAATACCCAAACAGCTTTGGCGCATATTAAGAAAAATCTTCACTCTTTAGCTGCGTTTCTTTTAAACCCTTTAGTGATAAAAATATCCGCAGCCCAGGTCGCTAATTTTGTTTATTTACTCCATCGATTAGATTTAATCGATCTTAGAAAACAATACATAGACCGTTTTCAGACTGTGTTCGCAAATCACAAAGACAGCATGCTCACTGACAAAATGTTTGAAGATAAAATTTATGGTATGACACACATTATCATCGCAGCCAGTAATTATTACCAAAAAAAACTAGCTTATGCGCAATTTGCTTGGATCTATCAATATTTCGAGCAACATATCGATGAAATTTTAGCTAGAACCAAAGCTGATGTCATTGCTGAAGTAGGCTTAAGTTTTTGTTTGATCGAACATACCAATTATTCTTCATCACTCAATAAAATTAAGCAGTTTTTAAAAGATAAATTTAATTCTAAGCAACAAATCATTCCCAATAAATCGGGAAGCCATGATTTAAATTTAGCAGAACATCGCAATATATTAGCAATTATGCTTTTTAAATGGCCCTCAGTACTTTATCCCGGTCCTGACTTGGCTGCTGCGACTGATTTTTTGAGCACCTTGCAACAAAAGCAACCATTGTAATAACTAGCTCTTTCCCCTTTTCTCTAAAAATGGGAGAATTTAAAATCTATCTCTTCTTATGGCCTCAAAAATTATGCAAACACTTTTTCATTTAGCCTTTCCTATCCATGATTTTGCTTTGGCGAAACATTTTTATGTCGGGCAGCTCGGCTGTATTTTAGGTCGCGAGTCAGAACATGCTTTGATTCTCCAATTAGGTAAGCATCAAATTGTTGCTCATAAAATTGCTAGCCCCTTGCCCCCGCAAGAAGGAATTTATCCACGTCATTTTGGTTTAATTTTCTTGGATAAAACTGAGTTTGAAACCTTTGTACAAGAATTGAAAAATAAACAGCTTCACTTTGAAATTCCATTAAAAACACGTTTTCCTAATTCTAAAATTGAGCATCAATCTTTTTTTCTGAAAGATCCCAGCAATAATTTGCTTGAATTTAAATATTACACTCATCAATCTGCTATTTTTGGGGAAAAGGAATTCAAAAAAGTTGGTGAAAGTTAGGAGTAGAGAATCCTTAATTCTGGGTTTATGATAAACAAACTTTAGCTCTCGTAAGGAATCGTTTTTTTGGATCAGCAATATTTTGCTAGCAGCGCATTTTTGCCTCAGGGCTGGGCTGAGAATGTTCTTATTACAGTTGATAAGACTGGAAATATCAGCAATATTAGCCCGAATCAATCCTTATCCAGCACAGCGACCCTCCTCAAGGGGATTGTATTACCTGGCATGTTAAATTTACATTCTCATGCTTTTCAACGCGCCATGGCCGGTCTAGCTGAACAAGCAATAGGTGAGAAAGGTAGCTTTTGGACTTGGCGGGAGCTCATGTACCAATTTCTTGCAAAACTGACGCCAGAGGATTTGCAAATTATCGCCTCCCAAGTGTACGTGGAAATGCTGAAAGCCGGATACACCACCGTTGGTGAATTTCATTATGTCCACCATCAGCCTAATGGCCAACCTTATCAAGATCCTAGCTTGACCTCACAGCACATTATCGCCGCAGCTAAAGAAACGGGCATTGCCATTAGCCATCTCCCTACACTTTATCATTACAGCGGATTTGGTGGGCAGCCTGCCGCTGCCAATCAAAAGCGATTCATTAATGATGAAAGCCAAATTTTAGACCTTATTTCTTCACTGTTGACCCGCTATGCTCGTGATCCTCAAGTCACAATTGGCTTAGCGCATCATTCACTGCGAGCCATTAGCCCGGAAATGTTGCGACAAGCTACCGAGGGCATGAAAAGCTTAGCGCCTCAAAGCCCAATTCATATTCACATTGCAGAACAAATCAAAGAAGTCAATGATTGCCTTCGATGGAGCGCTCAACGCCCAGTGGAGTGGTTGCTCAATAATATGGATATTGATCAATCTTGGTGCCTTGTTCATGCGACTCATATGACAGAAATTGAAACACAACGCCTTGCCTCCAGCGGTGCAATTGCCGGTCTTTGCCCAACGACTGAAGCCAATCTCGGCGATGGTTTATTTAATCTCCCTGATTATCTTGATGCAGGAGGTCGTTGGGGTATTGGTAGCGACAGCAATATTTCGGTGAGCATGATTGAAGAACTGCGCCTCCTTGAATATGGTCAGCGTTTGCTTCGTCGTGAACGAACTCTTGTCAAAACAGCGGCAGAACCCTCCGTCGGTACAACCTTATACCAAATGGCGCTTCGGGGTGGCACACAAGCACTGGGGCGCTCTGCGGGAAGTATTGAAATGGGTAAACGCGCCGATTTCATTGTCCTCGATGAGCACATGCCTGCTTTGTTATCACGGACAAACTCTTTGATTTTAGACAGCCTTATTTTTTCAGGAAACGTTAATCCAATTCGCCATGTTATTGCAGGGGGGCAACAGGTTGTTAAAGACTTCAAACACGTTGCAGAAGAGAAGCTGCTAAACAGTTATGCAAATACAATTAAAAAACTTTTGGGCTCGAGGTAAGATCAATGGAATTATTTAACTATTTACCCGGCACTGTGCCTGTTATTTTGAGCATCCCGCATGCCGGCACTTATGTTCCAGATCACTTATTGCAACGCTTTACCCAACCCGCCAAATTACTTCCCGATACCGATTGGCATCTTGAACAACTGTATGCCTTTGCCCACAAAATGGGTATTCATATGTTGGTTGCGACTCACTCTCGTTATGTGATTGATCTTAATCGCTCCCCCGATGGAAAATCGCTCTACCCTGGAAAATTTACCACCACTTTATGCCCAACGATTTTATTTGATGGTTCACCAGTTTATCAACAAGCCCAGGAACCCGATGAGGAGGAAATACAAGCACGTATTAAAACCTATTGGCAACCCTATCACAGTAAACTACAAGCCCTGATTGCAGAATTAAAATCTAATCATCGAGTGACAGTCTTTGACGCCCACTCCATTCGTTCACAAGTTCCTGCACTTTTTGACGGTGTATTGCCTAGCATTAATTTAGGTACCGCGGACGGCCAATCGGCGCGCCAGGTGCTTGCGGATAAACTCGTGAATTATTGCAGAAATACTAATTATTCAACTGTACTCAACGGACGTTTTAAAGGCGGATTTATTACACGGCATTACGGTAATCCGGCTGAAAAAGTCGACGCCATTCAATTAGAATTTGCCCAGATGAATTACATGGAGGAGTCTTTTCCGTTTGCTTATGACCTAAATAAAGCAAAGAAATGCCAATTAATGCTTTCTGAATTGCTTTCTTTATTAATTACAGAGACAGTACAACCCACACTGCTGTTAAGTTAAAAGCATAAACTCTTTCGTCGACGTCACGCGGCTTGTCCGGCGTTGTTGCAAACCCTACTCTCGCCCCTACCTACCGCGACTTGTCCGCGGTATCCAAGTGATCTTCTTTCATACTGAGATCTCTGGATCCCGCGAACAAGTCGCGGGACGTAGGGAGAAAGTTCAACCACGCAACAACGCCGCACAATCCGCGGAACATCGGAATAGGGCTAGACTAGGTTGCAAGCCACAGGTCGTAGAGAGATATGAAGCAATTCCTTAATTTAGTGGAAGTGGGAACAACCTACTAACCTACTTGACTATAACCTGCATCAACAAACAAAGTATGGGCATTAATCATCTGTGCTTCGGGTAAACACAATAAATAAACCGCATCAGCAACATCTTCGGTGGTTAAAGGACGAGCTGAAAGAGAATGCGCTTGATACTCATCAAGAAGTTGTTCGCGGTTAGGGAAATGTTTTAAGGCATCCGTATCAACAACTCCAGCAGACACTGTATTCACAGTAATCTCATATTCTGCTAATTCAAGACTCAATGAACGAACCAACGCTTCAAGGGCTGCTTTTGAAGCACCAATGAAACTGTAATTTGGAATCGCTCGATGCGCACCTAGACTAGATAAAGCAATCACTCGTCCGCGTCGACTCATGAGCGAGATAGCTTCTGACACTAAATGATTCAAAGCAAGCGCATTGGTTTCCATGCACCAACGCCAATGCTTGGTCGACATTTTTAAAGCCGGTTTTAACACCCCGCTCGCCGCGTTGCTAATGAGAAAATCGAGCTGAGAAAAATGCTCGCGAAAGACGCTAAACATTTCTTTGACGGACTGATGATCCGCAACATTAGCTTGGATAGCTACAGCTTTTCGGCCTAATCCTTTTATTTCTTCAACCAGAATTTGGGCTTCATCAGAACTGTTGTAATAAACAATAACTATATCAGCTCCGTTGCGCGCAAATTTAAGCGCTGTTGCCTTTCCAATGCCACGTGCCCCACCGGTAATCAGAGCAACCTTATTAGCAAACTGTAAGGACATCTGCCTATCCCCTTTAACTAAAATTGCCTGAAACTACAGTGAAACACCTACCTTGTCAATAACTCAAATCAAGTCACCCAGTCGAACGAACTTCACTACAACTGGCTCGTTTAAAAATTTAAAACTGCTATTATTTTTGTTTTTATAACTTTGATGATACAGGGCATTGTGCGCCTAATTGGCCGCCCTATCCTAATTTAGCAGGCTTATTTAATTGAAACATGCCTGCTGGCAGCGCCTTTCTTTTCCAGTATACCGAGCAACTTGCGGATATTGTTGGTTACAAGGGCTAATGCTCTTTCAATTTAGGAATCCTGAGTGTCTACACTCATGATTCTTAAATGGCGAGATTTTAGATTAGTTGAGTACTTGCCCTTGTCTCATAGCATCTAAGTTTGTACCATTTGCACACCCTATAAAAAGATACGTGATTAATGAAGCATTCCTGGTTAAACAGCGTCTTTCCGATTGCTGCCATCTTTTCGTTCCGCATGTTGGGATTATTTATGCTAATCCCTGTATTTACTGTATTTGCAACTCAGCTTCAGGGCGCCACCCCTGCGCTTATCGGTTTGGCTTTAGGTAGTTATGGATTAAGCCAAGGAATTTTGCAAATGCCTTTCGGCATGTTATCGGATCGTTTTGGTAGAAAACCGATACTGACTATCGGATTATTATTTTTTATTGGTGGCAGCATCCTTGGTGCGCTAAGTCATTCTATCTATACCATGATTCTCGCGAGAACTTTACAAGGAACGGGGGCTATTGGCAGTGTATTAATTGCCTTACTTGCAGATCTCACGCCAGACGAGCAACGAACTAAAGCAATGGCAGTAATCGGCATGACGATTGGTCTTTCATTTAGCCTGGCCATGGTGCTTAGCCCGGCACTTACTCATCATTATGGCTTAGCTGGTATTTTTTATTTGACCGCCGTATTAGCCTTATTAGGTTTATTATTACTTCATACAGTTATTCCAACACCGACGAAAGAGCGTTTCCATATCGATAGTGAAGCCGATTCTTCTCTTTTCAAAACAGTCATTCGCAACAAACATCTGCAGCGTTTAAATGCTGGCATTTTCTTTCAACATTTCATTTTGACGGCTACCTTTTATGCCATACCGTTTCTTCTACAGCAGCAAATCAAAGACGGTCATTTAGCTGAACAATGGCATTTTTATCTTCCTTTGATGATTTTCGCTTTTTTGCTTATGGTGCCCTTTATCCTTTTAGCAGAAAAAAAGCGTCAGATGAAATTTGTCTTTTTGCTATCCGTGTTTATCATCTTGGTTGCCCAATTTTTCCTTGCACTAACGGGTCAACATTGGCTAAGTTTATGTGCTTTAATGTTTCTTTATTTTGCTGCTTTTAATATTCTCGAGGCACTACTACCTTCTCTCGTGTCAAAACAAGCAGGACCTACTTCAAAAGGCACCGCAATGGGTGTCTATTCCAGCAGCCAATTTCTAGGCATTTTTGTTGGTGGGTTAGCAGCGGGGTTGCTGTATCAATTTGCGGGGAATCTTGGTATCTTCTTTTGCAATGCGGCAATCAGCTTATTGTGGCTGAGCCTTAGCTTTTTCATGAAACCCGAAGCTTATCTTTCAACGGTTATTTTAAGTTATCCTTCCACGGTAAAAAATGAAACCGATTTAGAGAGGCAATTGAAAAAATTGCCTGGGATCAAAGAGGTTCTTATTGCCAAAGAAGAACGGGTTATTTATGTGAGAGTCGATAAAGCAAGCTATCAATCTGGAAGCGCTGAAAAATTTTTGCTCGACTTTAATGCCCTGTAAATGAAGTGGTTAGCCAAAGGCCAACATTCAATTATGCAACAATGCCCTCTACGAAATTAAAGTTAGATTGCTTATACTCGCATAGCGTTTTGCAGTATCTTGAGTATATAATTCAGCTCTAACTTTCGCACGCAGGAGAATAAAAAATGGCTCGTGGAATTAATAAGGTTATCTTAGTAGGGAATGTCGGTGTAGACCCCGACGTAAGATATATGCCTAACGGTAATGCAGTGACCACTTTATCCATAGCAACCAGTGAAACCTGGAAGGATAAACAAACTGGTGAGAAACAAGAGCGCACAGAATGGCACCGAGTTGTCTGCTTTAACCGCCTCGGTGAAATTGCAGGTGAATATATTCGCAAGGGTTCTAAACTCTATGTTGAGGGCAGCTTACGCACCCGTAAATGGCAGGATCAGCAAGGGCAAGATCGTTATACAACTGAAATTGTAGCTGCCGATATTCAAATGCTTGATAGCAAAGGAGGCTCAGCTAATTACGACGAAATGCCATCGCCACCTCAAGCACAGCAGCAAACTGCCCGAAAACCACAAGCAGCTCAAACAGCGCAAGATGCGTTTGACGAGTTGGATGATGATATTCCTTTCTAAAAACATCTAGATACCTATTAAAAGCCCAAATAAATTGGGCTTTTTGCGTTATTTGAGGAAAAATCTAATAACTTTAAAGGAACTTAGATATGTCAGCAGAATTTATTAGTGCCAGCATTGTTAATAATTTGATAAAAGTAATGAGTATCGCGACAGAAAATTCTCTCCATAACGAGTCAGGCATGGAAGATCTCAACGGCTCTCAATGCTATTTTACCGGTTGTGAGTTTCCCTTTTTTAATGGCATATTCAACAATCAGGGAAGTGATGAATCCGTATTAATTGATAATTTAGAAAAAACGACTCATTTTTTTGCAACGCAAAATACCCCTTTTATCTGGTGGTGGACAGAACAATCAGAAGTCCCGGCAAAAGTTAAAGCAGATTTAGATGCTAAGGGCTTCCAATTTCTTGGTGATTTTTTAGGAATAGCTGCCCGTCTAAATGAGATAAAATTTGACGCCTTAGGCGATCGAATCGAAATAGGTATCGTTAATAACGATAAAGAGTTTAAGTTATTTTTAAATATCCTCTGTGAAGTTTTTCAAATGTCCGCATCGGTTAAATCTGATTTACAAGCCATGTACAACTCTTACGGACCACAGGGAAAATTTAAACATTATCTCGGTTTTTATGCTGGCGAACCGGTTGCAACCTTAACAAGCTATATTGATGGTTCGGTAGTTGGCTTATACAATGGAGCTACCTTAGCTAAATTTCAAAAACACGGCCTTTGCAGCGCCCTTGCTCAATACGCAATAAAAGAAGCAACATCTTTGAACTGCCGTTATGCTGTGTCGCAATTAATGACACCAGGTATGGCAAAAGGAATAAGCGAAAAAATGGGCTTTAAAACTTATTGTCGCCTATTACCCTTTTTAAAAGACCCTCGAGCCTAGCTCATTTAGTGCATAGGAATAGTCAATGAAACTAACTCTATTTAATTCAAAGTTAAGCCGCATTTTTTTTCTTTCATTACTCCTATTCACTCCACTAGCACCAGCAAACAATCCGTCCATAGAAAATCAGATTACCCACTACCTTAATTACAAACAACAAGAACAGCTTGCCTTATTAGAAAAGTTAGTCAATATCAATAGCGGCACAACCAATCTTGCAGGTGTTCATCATGTAGGAGAGCTTTTACGCCCTCATTTTGAAAAACTTGGCTTTAAAGTGCATTGGGTCGAGCCACCACCTAGCCTACAAAGAGCGGGAACTTTAATTGCTGAACATCCTGGCAGCAAAGGCAAACGCTTACTTTTAATAGGTCACCTCGACACTGTTTTCCCTTTAGTTAGCTCGTTTCAGCATTTCAAGCAAAAGGGCAATTTCGCAACTGGGCCAGGAGTGATTGATGACAAAGGGGGCGATCTAGTTATTCTCTATGCTTTAAAAGCCTTGGATGCTGCAAACGCACTCACGGATGCCCAGATTACCGTTGTTTTAACCGGGGACGAAGAGGACTCAGGGAAACCAACATCCATTTCACGTAAGCCCTTGATTGAGGCTGCTAAAAATAGTGATATCGCTTTGGATTTCGAATGGGCGACAACGATTGATAAAGCGACAATTGCGCGCCGTGGTATTGCCAACTGGATGATAATTACAGAAGGTAATGAAGCACATTCATCAGCAATTTTTCAGAAAAAGGCAGGCTTTGGTGCCATTTATGAATTAGCTAGAATATTAGATAGCATCCGAATCGAGATTTCTAGACAACAATATCTATCCTTTAACCCTGCGCTAGTTTTAGGTGGAACCACTCTAAACTATGACAAAAATAACTCTCAAGGCACGGCACGAGGAAAAGGGAACGTGATAGCAAAATCAACCATAGCCAAAGGAGATTTCCGTTTTCTTAGCTCAGAACAAAAAATTAATGCAGAGAAAGAAATATCTACAATTGTTGGCTCACATCTACCTGGAACAACCGCGTCAATCAGCTTCGAAGATGGCATTCCAGCTATGCCGCCCACTGCTGCTAATGCTGAACTCTTAGAGAAATATAGCCAAGCTAGCTACAAACTAGGATATGGCAACATAAGCGCACTGGATCCAGGAAGCAGAGGCGCAGGTGATATTTCATATATTGCAGCCCTAGTATCTGCTTCCTTAGCTGGTTTAGGTCCGGTAGGCTCAGGGGCTCATTCCGAAGAAGAAACCTTAGATCTTCAGTCACTCACTCCACAAACCCAGCGAGCCGCTTTACTCATTTATTGGCTAACCCATGGGGATTAAAAATCCGAACTATAAACTCTTTTTAGAGCCATCTTTATAAATCAAATATGCTTCACCATGGAGCGAATGAATAATTTCATGAGGAAAAGCATGTCGAATTAAATCAGCATTTACTCGCTGTCCAAGCCATTCAATAGCCGCAACTTTTATCGTATCAAAATCTCCACATTGCTTAGAAAGATACATAGAAAAAGCATGGCTGTAGTGCTCTGGTAATTGTTGCTGAATTAAATTAAGTGCTTCCTTAATCGTTGGTTGAATATTTATAAATTTTAGGATGGTATCATTAATAGGAAATTCATTATTTGGAACAAATACAGCAATGCTTTCCTGATCTAATTTAGTGACTAACTCTCTAGACAAGCTGAAAATCTCTTTTCTACTGAGTGATTGTCGTGAAGAACTGATATAACGCGCACTATTGTCTGCAGAAACAATATCGCTAGCCGTCATTTGGTACATCCCAAGCGCATTATTAAAGGTACCCTGTTCAATATGATTGTTTTGCAAAATCTCTATAACTAGCTCATACAATTTTTCTTGAGATACGTTCATTAGCCTAGAATAGGCTTCGTCGAGCTGAATCACGTCCTTGTTATTAGAAAGAAAAAACTCAATCGATGAATAGCTAAAGGCAACAGAACAAAGAAATAAAAAAATAAGTATTAATGTAATTCTAAGACGAGATAAAACTGGTAATTTAAACATTCGCAACGAATTGATAATTAGGGCTCAAGCACTAAATAAAAAACCCGCCGAAGCGGGTCTAATGATATTTTATTCTTCTGATGAACTGTCATCAGCAACTGGTCTATCAACCAGCTCAACAATTGCCATAGGCGCATTATCACCAGCACGATAACCGCATTTTAAAACTCTTACATATCCACCTGGACGCTCAACATAACGAGGGCCAAGAGTAGTAAATAATTTTCCTACAGCTGACTTAGAACGCAGTCTGTCGAAAACATAACGACGTGAAGCCAAAGAATCTGATTTACTAACAGTGATTAACGGCTCTATATAACGACGTAATTCTTTTGCTTTAGGCAGAGTTGTTTTAATTAACTCGTGCTCGATAAGCGAAGTACACATATTAGAAAACATCGCTTTTCGATGGCTACTTGTCCGGCTTAATTTACGGCCAGTATTACGATGACGCATGACTAAAACTCCTAATATTACTCGCCAAGGTTAGCTGGCGGCCAATTCTCTAGCTTCATTCCCAATGATAATGAGCGTGATGCTAATACATCTTTAATCTCAGTCAGGGATTTCTTACCTAAATTGGGTGTCTTTAATAATTCATTTTCTGATTTTTGTACCAAGTCACCAATATAATAGATGTTCTCAGCTTTTAAGCAGTTTGCTGAGCGAACAGTGAGTTCTAAATCATCAACTGGTCTTAGCAAGACTGGATCAAAATCATTTCTTTCTTTATTATCAGTACGAGATTCTTCAAACTTCATATCAACAAAAGCATGAAGTTGACGCTGAAGAATCGATGCTGATATACGGATAGCTTCTTCTGGATCCAAAGTCCCATTCGTTTGTAAATCAATAGTAAGCTTATCTAAGTCAGTACGGTTTTCAACACGGGCACTATCCACGAAATAAGCTACTTTCTTCACAGGTGAGAAAGTATTATCGATTTTTAATTTACCAACAGATTTATGTTGCAGTTCGTCGTCAAATGACCGAACAAATGAATCTGTTGAATGGAAGCCTACTCCTTTTTCGACTTTCAAGGTCATGTTTAGCTTTCCGTTTTCATTCAGTGTCGCAATGACTAGCTCCGGGTTGATAATCTCTTGACCATGCGTCAATTGAATATCGCCGGCAGTTACTTGACAAGGTCCTTCTTTACTCAACGTTAATATGGCTTCTTGTCCTGCAGTAATCTTAATGGCTACTTGCTTCAGGTTTAAGAGAATATCAACCACATCCTCCTGTACACCTTCAATTGTGCTGTACTCATGCAATACACCATCGATAGATACTTCTGTAATAGCACAACCAGGCATTGACGATAATAGGATTCGTCTCAATGCATTTCCAAGGGTATGTCCGTAACCACGCTCCAAAGGTTCCAGAACAATGCGCGAGTGATTTGGCGTCTCAGACTGTACTTTGAGTACAGACGGCGTCAGCATTTCATTTATTTCAGTATACATTCGGCTATTTCTCCGAGCTTACTTAGAGTAAAGTTCTACGACTAAATTAACGTTATACAAAGATGATAAGTCATTTAGCGTTGGTACGGTTGTAAATGTACCCTTCAACGCACCTGAATCAACAGTTAACCAGTCACAAGGAGCACGTTGCTCAGAAAGAGCTACAGCGGCTTGAACTCTTCCTTGGCCTTTTGCCTTTTGGCGAATAGAAATTACATCACCAGGGTTAACGAGAAACGATGGAATATTAACTACTTCATCATTAACTAAAATAGCTTTATGAGCAACCAACTGTCTCGCTTCGGCTCTTGTGCTTGCAAAACCTAATCGATAAACAACATTATCTAAACGTCTTTCGAGCAATACCATTAGGTTCTCACCAGTTGAACCTTTTTGTCTAGCAGCTTTTTTATAATAGTTACTAAATTGCTTTTCTAAGACGCCATAAAGTCGTCTAATTTTTTGCTTTTCACGTAACTGCACACCATAATCGCTTAAACGTGGTCTCTTATCACCATGCTGACCAGGTTGCTTTTCAGCTTTACATTTAGATTTATGATCACGTACACCACTTTTTAGATATAGGTCAGTACCTTCTCTACGTGATAATTTACATTTTGGACCAAGGTATCTAGCCATTAATTACTCCTGAACTTATACACGACGTTTTTTGGGTGGCTTACAACCATTATGAGGTATGCCAGTCACATCGGTTATCTCTACAATCTTAAAATCCTGCGATATCAATTCACGAATAGTTGATTCGCGACCTGGACCAGGGCCATGTACAAATACAGCTACAGATTTCATACCATATTCTTTTGCCACTACTGACGCTCTTTCAGTCGCAATTTGCGCGGCATAGGGAGTACTTTTTCTGGAACCACGGAATCCGGAGCCTCCGGCCGTTGCCCAACATAATGCATTGCCTTGACGGTCAGTAAAAGTCACTATGGTATTGTTAAATGAGGCATGAACGTGCACGATACCATCCGATACAACACGCTTTACCTTTTTTCTTGCTTTTTGCTGCTTTGCCTTAGTTATAGCCATCTCTCTTTCCTACATATAAATTAGTTACTGCCTTTACGTCGGCCTTTACGAGTACGCGCATTTGTTTTTGTACGCTGTCCTCTTAAAGGTAAGCCTCGACGATGTCTAAGACCGCGGTAACAACCCAGATCCATGAGACGTTTTATATTCATTGTTACTACACGTCGTAGATCCCCTTCAACAGTCATCTTAGCAATTTCCGTACGTAGAGCTTCCAGTTGTTCTTCAGATAACTGGGATACTTTAGTTGACGGTTCAATCCCAACTGTTTTACATAAATTAATAGAAGTTGTTTTACCAATTCCATAAATTGACGTTAATGCAATCACGATGTGTTTGTGATCTGGTATGTTAACACCTGCAATACGAGCCATTAATTTCTCCGAACGTTTTTTGTTCTGTCAGAAAGGGACAGAAGAATACTATTATAATGATCCAAAATCAAGCAGGATTTAACCTTGCCTTTGCTTATGTCGTGCATCTTTACATATAACACGGATAACGCCATTCCGTTTAATGATTTTGCAGTTCCGACAAAGTCGTTTTACTGATGCTCTAACTTTCATTAATAACTCCGATAATAATCATAAAAGACCAGGCAATTTAGTTCCCTTAAAGTTGGCTTTCTTCATCAACGAATCATATTGCTGAGTCATAAGATGGGCTTGAACCTGAGCTACAAAGTCCATAATTACAACCACAATGATTAACAATGATGTACCGCCAAAATAAAAAGGTACATGCCAGGTATACATCAAAATTTGTGGTAGTAAGCAAACTAATACAAGATAGATTGCTCCAACTAAAGTCAAACGCGTCATAACCGAATCGATATATCTGGTCGTTTGCTCGCCAGGACGGATCCCAGGTATGTAAGCACCAGACTTTTTCAAATTGTCCGCAGTATCCTTTGGATTAAATACGAGCGCTGCGTAAAAGAATGCAAAGAATAAAATAGCAGCTGCATATACGATTAAATACAGAGGTTGACCAGGCGATAAAGCCATTCCAATATCAGCTAACCAATCCATACCTTTACCTTTACCGAAAAACTGAGCAAGAGTGGCTGGTAAAAGTATAATGCTGGAAGCAAAAATTGGTGGTATTACTCCAGACATATTTATTTTTAAAGGCAAGTGACTTGTTTGAGCTGCATAAACCTTTCTTCCATGAGTCCGCTGTGCGTAATTAACTCTTATACGTCGCTGTGCTCTCTCCATAAAGACAACAAATCCAGTAACAATTACTACGATTGCTGCAACTAAGATTAAAGTCAAGGCTTGCATCTGGCCTTCTCTTACCTGTTGGAAAATCGATGCAATTGCACCGGGCATGCTAGATACAATTCCAGAGAAGATAATTAAGGATATCCCATTTCCAACACCTTTCTCCGTTATTTGCTCCCCTAGCCACATCAGAAACATTGTTCCAGTTACTAAAGTTACAACTGCCGTGAAGTAAAAAAAGACATCAGCATGCATTGCAATTTGTTGACCAGCTAACCATCTAGCCATACCTAAAGATTGGAATATGGCAAGAAGCAAAGTCAAATACCGTGTGTACTGATTTATTTTTCTCCGGCCTGACTCACCTTCCTTTTTAAGCTGCTCAAGTTTCGGCGATACTACAGAAAACAACTGTATAATAATGGATGCAGAAATATAGGGCATTATTCCAATGGCAAACACGGTTACACGTGATAATGCACCTCCCGAAAACATATTAAACAATCCAAAAATTGTGTTTTGTTGTTCACCAAAAAAATTAGCTAACTTCTGAGGGTCAAGTCCTGGCACAGGAATATGAGCGCCTAAGCGATAAACTAATATTGCTATAGCAACAAAAAACAATCTGGATTTAAGCTCAGCCAACCCACTTTTAGATTGGCCAGATAGTTGCCTCTGGTTATTCATAGTCACTCTTCAATGCTACCACCAGCTTGCTCAATTGCAGCTCGCGCACCTTTAGTGACACGTAAGCCTTTAAGCTTTACTGGAACGTTTATTTCACCAGAGTGAATAACTTTAACTTCGCGTATAGATTTATTCACTAAACCCGCTGCCTTTAACACTTCCAGATCAACTGATTCAGCTTTTAATCCAGCTAATTCACCTAATGTAATTTGGTCAATCATTTTAGCTACACGAGATTTAAAACCCATCTTAGGCAAACGACGCTGGATTGGCATCTGACCGCCTTCGAAGTTAATTTTATGGTATCCGCCTGCACGAGCTTTTTGCCCTTTATGGCCTTTACCACACGTTTTACCTAAACCAGAACCTATTCCTCTACCAACTCGTCTTCTGCATGGCTTTGAACCTGGATCGGGAGATATCGTATTCAAATTCATTTTGCACACTCCTCAACTTGGATCATGTAATAAATAGAATTGATTAAACCGCGAATCGCAGGAATGTCCTGATGGATTACACTTGAATTCAACTTTCCTAAGCCCAGCTGTTTTGCAATTTCTATATGTTTTGGCTTTCGACCAATAGTACTTTTCACTAAGGTGATTTTAAGTTTCTTACTCATTATTCGCCCGCCATTATTTCTTCAACTGATTTACCGCGTTTTGCAGCTACATAATCAGGTGTTCCTATATTAGTAAGTGCGCCTATAGTCGCACGAACAATATTACTTGGATTGGTAGATCCAATGCTTTTAGCTAGGATATTTTGTACACCAAGAACCTCTAATACTGCACGCATTGCTCCGCCTGCAATAATTCCTGTACCTTCACTAGCTGGTTTCATAAATACCTTTGAAGCACCATAGTTCCAAGTAATTTCATGATGTATGGTTTTGCCTGCCAAAGGTATGTAAGTCATATTCTTTCTAGCTTGCTCCATCGCTTTCTGGATAGCGATTGGAACTTCACGTGCTTTACCACGTCCGTAACCAACTTTTCCTTTGCCATCACCAATCACGACTAATACCGCAAAACCAAAAACACGACCACCTTTAACTACCTTAGCAGTACGAGTAACCGATACGAGCTTTTCTTGATATCCTTCGGTTTTTGTAGATTCATCAAATGCCATAACCGTTCCTTAAAAATTCAACCCAGCTTCACGTGCCCCATTGGCTAAAGCTTTTACGCGGCCATGGTATCTGTATCCTGCACGATCAAAAGAGACGTCAATAATATTCTTGGCTTTCGCTCTCTCTCCGAGTAATTTGCCAACTTGTTCAGCTTGTTCAACCTTTGTCTTTGCAAGAGAAGATTTTAGCTCTTTATCAAGAGTTGACGATGCGACAACAACAATACTACCCTTTTCTCCGCGAACGATAATCTGAGCGTAGATATGTGAGCCACTTCTGTGAACTACTAATCTTGGTCTGGTTGAATGACGCAGGATCGCTTTTGTTTTTAATCCGCGTCTTATTCGTGCTTTCTCTTTATTCATGATTTACACCTTATTTCTTTTTGGCTTCTTTACGAATAATTACTTCGCCTGCGTATTTAACACCTTTACCTTTATAGGGCTCTGGTGGCCTAAAACCACGAATTTCAGAAGCAACTTGACCCAAAAGCTGTTTATCGATTCCGCGAATAATAATAGTGGTATTGTTTGGTGTCTCAACAGTCACACCTTCAGGCAGTTTATACTCAATAGGATGAGAATAACCCAATGATAAGGTCACTGCTTTATTGTTGGATTGAGCCCTATAACCGACACCAACTAATTCAAGGGTAAGGTCAAAACCATTGGTTACCCCTTTAACCATATTATTTACTAAAGCACGCACAGTACCCGCTTGTGCCCAAGCATTAGGATCATTAGACGCTGGTTTAAAAATAACTTTATTCTTATCTTCTTTGCACTTACTAACATCTACATGCTTATTATAATGCTGAACTAGAGACCCTTTAGGTCCTTTGACTGTTAAAGTGTCTTTGCCCACAGTCAGCTCAACATTAGCTGGCAATAGTATTGGGGCTTTTGCTACTCTAGACATTTCATTCCTCTCAAGTATTAGGCCACTTCACAAAGAACTTCGCCGCCAAGGCCATTATTTTTTGCAGCTATGTGCGTCATTACCCCTTTTGAGGTAGATAATATAGCTACTCCAAAGCCTGGGATTGGAGTTAATTCTTTAGACGATTTATATACTCTTAAACCAGGACGGCTAATTCGCAAAATTTTATCAATCACGGGTTTGCCATGGTAATACTTTAATCGTATCGTTAATGATTTAAGATTATTTTCTAAAGGCTCTACATTATAATCTAATATATAACCCTCTTCTTTTAAGACCCTTGCTATTTCTTCTTTTAGCTTAGATGAATTAAGGGTCACACTCTGGTGTTTTGCCTGCTGACCATTTCTAATTCTAGTCAACATGTCAGCAACAGGATCATGCATACTCACAATTATTCTCCATAGAATAAAATTTACCAGCTGGATTTACGACCACCAGTGACATTACCTGTCATTAGTTGCTGTCTTAAACAAATCCTGCAAAGTCCAAACTTGCGATATACAGCATGCGGTCTACCACATTGTTGGCAACGCGTGCTGTTTCGTACAGGATTTGAGTTTATAGGAAGCTTTGCTAGCTTTGCTTGTGCTTCCATAATTTCTTCAAAGTCCGTGGACGACTTAATTAAAACTTTTAATTTGTTTCTTCGCTCTCTGTATTTCGCGACTAGTTTTGAGCGCTTATTTTCGCGAGCGAGCATTGATTTTTTAGCCACAATTATTACCCTTCTTAGTGTTTATCTCTGTCTTTCAAAGGCAGGTTGAATGCTTCTAACAAGGCCTTCGCTTCTTCGTTTGTCTTAGCACTGGTAGTGATACAAATATCTAATCCACGAATCCCATCAGTTTTATCAAAATCAATTTCTGGGAAGACGAGTTGTTCATGAATACCCATGCTATAGTTTCCTGTACCATCAAAGGATTTAGGATTTAGTCCACGGAAATCACGTACGCGCGGCAATGTAATTGTTATAAGTCTATCTAAAAATTCATACATGCGTTCACGTCTTAGCGTCACTTTACACCCAATTGGCCAGCCCTCACGTATTTTAAAGCCTGCAATTGATTTTCTAGCTTTGGTTACTACTGGCTTTTGTCCAGATATTAAAGTCATATCTTCCACTGCATGATTCATGACTTTCTTATCACCAACTGCTTCTCCAACACCCATATTCAAAGTTATTTTTAGAATCTTGGGTACTTCCATAACACTTTTGTAGCCGAACTTCTTCATCATCATTTCGACTACTTCTTTCTTATAAAACTGTTTAAGTCTTGCCATTTCAGTCACCTAATTAGACAGAGTCAATCATTTCGTTGTTTGATTTAAAGTATCTAACTTTGTGCTTTTTGCCGTCTTTCTCAAGATATTTGAATCCGACTTTATCTGCTTTTTTAGATACAGGATTATAAATAGCAACGTTCGAAGCATCCAATGGAGCTTCGCGAGAGATAATCCCTCCTCTTTGCTCTAACTGTGGATTAGGCTTCACGTGTTTCTTGATAAGGTTTGCACCTTCAACAATCACACTGCTACCAAAAACCCGTGTTATTTTACCCACATGGCCTTTGCTTTTACCGGCGATAATAATAACGGTATCACCTAATTTTATGCGCTTCATAACTAATCCTTCTCACAATACTTCAGCTGCAAGAGAAATGATTTTCATAAACCGCTCTCTTAGCTCACGAGTTACTGGCCCAAATATACGTGTACCAATAGGCTCATTTTGGTTATTTAAAAGCACAGCAGCATTACCATCAAAACGAATGAGTGATCCATCATCACGGCGCACACCTTGGCTAGTTCTAACAACAACCGCCTTCATTACTGCGCCTTTTTTCACCTTACTGCGTGGTATCGCATCTTTAATGCTTACTTTAATAACATCACCAACGCGGGCGTAACGTCTATGTGACCCGCCAAGCACCTTGATACACATCACTTTGCGTGCTCCACTGTTGTCTGCAACCTCGAGCACAGTCTGCATTTGTATCATTACTATTCTCCAGCTCTAAATTCGACCAGAAAAAGGCTGCTGATTATATCAGCCCTCTCAGATTTTTAAAAGTAAAACAAATGAATATCAGGAAATTACTTCAACTAGTACCCAACTTTTCATTTTTGAGAGTGGTCGAGATTCTCGTATTTTTACTGTATTCCCAATTTTTCCAACTTGATTTTCATCGTGAGCGTGGAGCTTAGTTCTACGTCTCAAGATTTTACCGTACTTTGGATGTCTAACAGTGCGCTCAACCATGACTACAATAGTTTTTTGCATTTTATCACTGACTATTTTTCCGACTAGTGTCCTGCCTTTTGTTTCGCTGCTATTAGTCATCGCTCTTACCTACCTTCTCTGACATAATCGTTTTAATTTGAGCAATAGCCTTTCTGACTTGAGTGACTTCGTGAGTCTTATCCAGAGTACCACTTGCTTTTTTCATCCGTAGGCTAAATTGCTTTTTACGTAGAGTCAGCAGCTCTTCATTTAATTGTTTATCAGTAAAGCCTCTTAGCTCTTTAACAAATTCTTTCATCACATCACCTTGCGTTCTTCAAATATTACTTTGAAAGGTAGTTTCGCCTTAGCAAGATTAAAAGCTTCCATCGCTAATTCTTTACTAACACCTTCCATTTCAAACAAGACTTTACCCGGTTGAATTTGAGCAACCCAATATTCAACGCTACCCTTACCTTTACCTTGTCGAACTTCAAGAGGTTTTTGTGTAATTGGTTTATCGGGAAACACTCTAATCCAAATCTTACCACCACGCTTAATGTGTCTTGTCATTGCCCTTCTTGCTGCTTCAATTTGACGGGCAGTTAATCGGCCTCTTTCGAGCGCCTTAAGACCAAACTCACCGAAGCTAACTGAAGAACCTTTGTGAGCTAAACCACGGTTTCTACCCTTCATTTGCTTACGATATTTCGTTCGTTTTGGCTGTAACATGATTTAATTCCTCACTCACTTACCGCTTTCTGTATTACGGTTTTTCTGCGGAAGCACTTCACCTTTGAAGATCCAGACTTTAACACCTATGATTCCATAAGTAGTTTTCGCCTCAGCAGTGCCATAATCGACATCCGCCCGGAAAGTATGCAAAGGAACTCTTCCTTCTCGGTACCATTCACTACGCGCAATTTCTGCACCGCCTAAACGTCCACTTACACAGATTTTAATACCTTTAGCACCAGCTTTTAATGCTGAGGTTACTGCTCGTTTCATGGCACGTCTAAACATTACACGTTGCTCTAACTGCTGTGCAATTCCTTCAGCGACCAAGGTAGAATCTAATTCTGGTTTTCGTACTTCTTCTATATTTAAGTGAACAGGTACACCAAGTTTTTCTGCAATCTCAGCTCTTAGCGCTTCGATACCACCGCCCTTCTTACCAATAATCACACCAGGACGCGCAGTATGGATTGTAACTACAGCATTATTTGCTGGTCTTTCTATCCTAATCTTAGATACTGCAGCTGCCATAAGCTTTTTCTTTAGCGCTTTACGAAGATTGATATCTTGGTTCAGAAGTTGCGCATAGTTTTTACTTGCAAACCATTTAGAATTCCAATCTTGCGTTATACCTAATCGTATACCTATTGGGTTTACTTTCTGTCCCATTGCTATTCCTCGTCAGACACTTTAATTGTGATGTGGCAGGTACGCTTGCATATGCGGTTTGCGCGACCTTTAGCTCGAGGGCTAATTCGCTTCAAAGTAGCTGCCTCATCCACATGAACCACACCTACCTTTAATTCGTCGATGTCGGCGCCATTATTATTTTCTGCATTAGCAATAGCAGATTCTAATAATTTTAACATTAGTTGAGCACCCTTTTTAGGGGTAAATTTCAGAACATCAATAGCTCTTGAAACATCCATCTTGCGAATCATATCGGCAACCAATCTACCCTTTTGAGCAGAAAGTGGTGCATTTTTTAATTTTGCTGTAACTTCCATCATTGCCTCTTACTTACCTTTGGCTTTTCTGTCTCCAGAATGGCCTTTGAATGTACGAGTCATGGCGAACTCACCTAGTTTATGACCAACCATGTTATCAGTAATATAAACTGGAACATGATCTTTGCCATTATGAACCGCAATTGTGAGATCGATCATCTCAGGAACAATTGTCGAACGCCTGGACCAGGTTTTAATTGGTTTTTTGGACTTAGTTTCAATCGCCACTTCTATTTTTTTCATTAAGTGATGATCGATAAAAGGACCCTTTCTAATAGAACGTGCCACTTTGATATCCTCTTAGCTAATTATTTCTTCTTACGTCTTCTGACGATAAAACGATCTGTACGTTTATTACTTCTCGTTTTGTACCCTTTTGTCGGTACACCCCACGGAGATACGGGGTGACGTCCGCCCGAAGTTCGCCCTTCACCACCACCATGTGGGTGGTCAACTGGGTTCATAGCAACACCACGCACTGTAGGTCTTATACCTCTCCAACGTTTGGCACCTGCTTTTCCAAGAGCTCGTAGGCTATGCTCGCTATTGCTTACTTCACCAATGACTGCTCTACATGTAGCTAAAACTTTACGCATCTCACCTGAGCGCAATTTTAGAGTGGCATACATGCCTTCTTTAGCTACAATTTGACCGCTGCAACCCGCACTTCTCAATAGTTGAGCGCCTTTACCCGGCTTCATTTCAACGCAATGAATAGTTGTACCAACTGGAATATTTCGCAATGGAAGGCAATTTCCAACACTAATCGGTGAATCTTCACCGCTTACTATTGTGTTGCCGGCTTCTAAGCCAGAAGGTGCAATAATGTAACGTCGTTCGCCGTCTTTGTAAACAACTAAAGCAATTAAGGCAGAACGATTTGGATCATACTCCAAACGCTCGACTCTCGCTTCGATACCGTCCTTGTTTCTTTTAAAATCAATTATGCGGTATTTAGCTCGAACACCACCACCGATGTGGCGAACGGTAATTCTTCCTTGATTATTTCTCCCACCAGTCTTATTCAACTTTTCAACTAGCGGTCCGTATGGGCGCCCTTTGTGAATATTGTGGTGCACAACTCTTATTTCACCACGTTTTCCTGGTGATGTTGGTTTAGATTTTAATAATGCCATCTTAGTCTGCCTTATTCAGTCACGGTAAAGTCGATGTCATAATTCTCATGTAAAGAAACAAAAGCTTTTTTCCAATCAGACCTTTTACCAGTCATTTGTTTGAAACGTTTTGTTTTCCCTTTGACATTGATTACTGACACGTTTTTGACTTTAACATTAAACATGTGTTCAACAGCCAATTTAATCTCTTGTTTAGTAGCCGTTTTTAATACCTTAAAGGTAAACTGTTTGAACTTATCAGCCATAACTGTTGTTTTTTCAGAGGTATGGGGTTCACGCAGTATCATTAACAAACGTTCTGCATTCATTGTAACTGCTCCTCTAAGTTTTTAATGGCTTCTTCAGTCATAAGCACCTTTTCAAAGCGAAGTAAACTAACTGGATCTAAGCAACTGACATCGCAGATATCAAATTGGATTAAATTACGTGAAGCCAGATATTCTTGTTCGCCAACTTCGTTCATAACGATTAATGCGTTTTGAAGATCCAGGTCTTTCATTTTTGCGATAAAGTCTTTTGTCTTATGGGATTGACATTGGAAATTACTAACAACAATTAAGTTACCAGAACGATTTAGCTCGGAGATTATACTACGCAATGCTCGTTTGTACATTTTTTTATTAAGTTTTTGGCTATAATCTCTTTTCTTTGATGCGAAAGTTACGCCACCAGAACGCCAAATCGGACTACGAATTGTTCCTGCACGAGCTCTACCAGTACCTTTTTGACGCCAAGGTTTTCTTCCGCCACCACGTACTTCAGCACGTGTTTTTTGCGCACTGTTTCCACTACGGGAATTATTCATGAATGCAACTACAGCTTGATGAACCAAACCTTCGTTATAGTTATATCCGAAGATTTCTTCATTTACTTTTAACTTAGCGTTAGTATCTATCGTTTTAAGTTCCATTATGCTTCGCCCCTTTGACTTTTCTTAACAGCGGGCCTTACTTCAACTCTTGCGCCAGGATGACCTGGGATAGCACCTTTAATTAAAAGTAAATTTCGCTCTTTATCTACGCGCACTAGCTGAAGAGTCTGGGTAGTGCAACGAACATTACCCATATGGCCAGCCATTTTCTTACCTTTAAATACACGGCCAGGAGTTTGGTTTTGTCCGATAGAACCAACTACTCGATGTGATCTCGAATTACCATGAGTTGCGTCTTGCGTGCGAAAATTATATCGCTTTACAGTACCAGCAAATCCCTTACCTTTAGAGTTTGCAGCAACATCAACAAATTGTCCTTCATTAAATATATCATTTATAGAGATAACTTGCCCTGTACTGAACTCGTCAACTGAATCTACACGAAATTCGCAAAGCATATCACCAGCGTCGATTTGTGCTTTTGCAAAATGGCCAGTTAAAGGCTTATTTACATGGCTCGATTTCTTTTTACCGCCAGTTAATTGCACTGCAACGTAACCATCTGTATCAATAGTTTTAATTTGTGACACGCGATTAGGCAAAACTTCTACAACAGATACTGGTATAGAAATTCCATCCTCTGTAAACACGCGTGTCATACCGATTTTTCGGCCTAATAACCCAATCGTCATTTTTAACACCTCGTTAATAACCCTGCCTAAATGGGACTATTCGTCATCAAGGCTAATCTGCACATCTACCCCAGCGGCCAAATCAAGCTTCATTAGCGCATCTACTGTTTTTTCGGTAGGGTGCACTATAACAACTAGGCGTTTATGGGTACGTAATTCATATTGATCCCGCGCATCTTTATTAACATGCGGGGAAATCAACACAGTGAATTTCTCTTTTCGGATAGGCAAAGGTATAGGACCTCGTATTTGAGCCCCTGTACGTTTCGCTGTCTCTACAATCTCGCGAGTTGATAAATCGATTAAACGATGATCAAACGATTTAAGACGTATTTTAATATTTTGATTGTTACTCATTTCTATTACTCAATGATCTTAGCTACAACGCCAGCACCAACGGTACGGCCACCTTCGCGAATTGCAAAACGCAATCCTTCATCCATAGCAATAGGTGAATGCAAGTTAACAATCAACTTGACGTTATCACCTGGCATTACCATTTCTATGCCTTCTGGTAAATCACATGAACCAGTTACATCTGTCGTTCTGAAGTAAAACTGGGGTCTATAACCATTAAAGAATGGGGTATGACGGCCACCTTCATCTTTTGACAAGACGTATACTTCTGCTTCAAATTTAGTATGTGGCTTAATTGTTCCAGGCTTAGCCAATACTTGTCCTCGCTCAACTTCATCTCGCTTAGTTCCACGTAATAATACCCCTACGTTGTCTCCAGCTCGTCCTTCGTCAAGCAATTTACGGAACATTTCAACGCCTGTGCAGGTCGTCTTCTGTGTATCCCGTATTCCTACTATCTCGACTTCTTCTCCAACTTTTACTATTCCACTTTCTACACGGCCTGTTACTACTGTTCCGCGCCCTGATATAGAGAATACGTCTTCGATCGGTAACAAGAAGCTCTTGTCTATATTGCGTACTGGTTCTGGAATGTAGGAATCCATTGTCTCTACCAGCTTCTCTATCGCTTTTACGCCGATATCACTGTCTTCGCCTTCCAATGCTTTTAACGCTGAACCAACAACAATTGGTATATCATCACCAGGAAAGTCATAGCTGCTCAGCAGATCTCTTACTTCCATTTCTACTAGCTCTAATAGCTCTGCATCATCTACCATGTCCGCCTTGTTCAAAAACACAACAATGTAGGGCACACCAACTTGGCGTGATAAAAGAATGTGCTCCCTTGTTTGTGGCATCGGACCATCGGCTGCCGATACTACTAAAATCGCTCCATCCATCTGCGCTGCACCTGTAATCATATTCTTTACATAGTCCGCATGGCCTGGGCAATCCACATGAGCATAGTGGCGGTTCGCTGATTCATACTCAACGTGGGCCGTAGATATCGTAATTCCGCGCTCTCTTTCCTCAGGGGCAGCATCAATCTGATCGTAGGCCTTTGCTGTTCCACCGAATTTCTTCGCCATTATCGTTGTAATCGCTGCCGTTAACGTCGTCTTACCATGATCCACATGACCAATCGTACCCACGTTCACATGTGGCTTCTTACGCTCAAATTTTTCCTTCGCCATTTCTATAACCTCTTTAACATTTATTGTTTCTTGATAATTGCTTCAGCGATGTTTGTTGGTGCCTCTGCATATTTAGCAAACTCCATAGAGTAAGTTGCACGACCTTGAGTTGCTGAACGAAGATCTGTTGCATAGCCAAACATTTCTGCAAGAGGAACTTCTGCACGCACAATTTTACCTGCAGGAGAATCTTCCATACCCTGAACCAAACCTCTTCTACGGTTAAGATCACCCATCACATCACCCATGTAATCTTCTGGGGTCACAACCTCAACACTCATAATTGGTTCAAGCAATACAGGTTTTGCCTTTAGAGCACCTTGCCTAAAGCATTGAGAACCAGCTATCTTAAATGCCATTTCACTGGAATCGACCTCATGGAATGATCCATCAAACAACGTCACTTTGACATCAACTACTGGATAACCGGCGATAACACCATTTTGCATCTGTTCTTGTACACCTTTATCAACTGCAGGGATATATTCTTTGGGAATAACACCTCCTACAATCGCATTCACGAACTCATAACCACTACCCGGTTGTTGAGGTTCGATTTTGAGCCAAACGTGACCGTATTGACCACGTCCGCCAGATTGACGAACAAATTTACCTTCTTGTTCGACAGCCTGTTTTAGCGTTTCACGATAAGCAACTTGTGGTTTACCGACATTAGCTTCAACGTTAAATTCGCGCTTCATTCGGTCAACAATAATTTCCAGGTGTAATTCACCCATACCTTCAATAATTGTTTGACCTGATTCTTCATCAGTATGAACTCGGAATGAGGGATCCTCTTGTGCTAGTTTACCTAAGGCTATTCCCATCTTTTCCTGATCTGCTTTAGTCTTGGGCTCAACTGCAACTGCAATAACAGGATCAGGGAAATCCATACGTTCTAGTGTTACTATTTTATTAACATCACAAAGCGTATCTCCAGTAGTGACTGTCTTTAAGCCAACTGCCGCTGCGATATCACCTGCTTTAACTTCTTTAATCTCTTCTCGAGAATTGGCGTGCATTTGCAGTAAACGACCAATCCGTTCTTTTTTTGCTTTAACCGGGTTGTATACTGTATCTCCACTCTTCAACACACCTGAGTAAACTCGGAAATAGGTCAGTGTACCAACAAAGGGATCAGTTGCGATCTTAAATGCTAAAGCAGAGAAAGGCTCATCATAAGATGTTTTACGATGAATTTCCTCACCATCTTCATCAATACCACGAATCGCAGGAATATCAAGAGGAGATGGCAGGTATTCTATCACACCATCTAGAACTGCTTGTACCCCTTTGTTTTTAAATGCAGAACCACAAAATACCGGTACAATCTCATTATTAATTGTACGTTTTCGAAGAGCTTTCTTAATCTCTTCTTCAGTAAATTCTTCGCCTTCTAGATATTTTTCCATCAGATCTTCAGAGGCTTCTGCTGCAGCTTCGATAATATGTGCTCTATATTCTTCACATTGAGCTTTCATGTCTACAGGAACATCTGAATAAGTGAACGACATTCCTTTGGATTCCTCATCCCAATGAATTGCTTTCATCTTGATGAGATCAATAACACCTTTAAACGTTTCTTCTGCACCTATTGGTAGTTGAAGAACAACTGGATTTGATCCTAGTCGTTGTTTAATTTGAGTTACTACCCGTAAGAAATTGGCACCCATCCGATCCATTTTATTAACGAACACAATTCGTGGGACACCATATTTATCAGATTGCCTCCAGACAGTTTCTGACTGTGGCTCAACACCTGATACAGAGTCAAAAACTACGATTGCACCATCTAGTACACGTAGTGAACGCTCTACTTCGATCATAAAGTCAACGTGACCTGGCGTATCAATAATATTGATACGATGCAGCTCAAAGTTTTTATCCATTCCTGGCCAAAAACAGGTTGTCGCTGCTGAAGTAATCGTAATCCCGCGTTCCTGCTCTTGAACCATCCAATCCATTGTTGCAGCACCGTCGTGTACTTCACCAATTTTGTGTGACACACCCGTATAGAACAAAACACGCTCAGTTGTTGTCGTTTTTCCTGCATCAACGTGTGCGGCAATGCCGATATTTCTGTATAGTTCTAATCGAGTAGACACGACGTTCCTCGCTCTTTAATTCCATCTAAAATGTGCAAATGCTTGGTTAGCTTTTGCCATTTTATGGGTATCTTCACGCTTTTTAACTGCTGAACCTTTGCTTTCAAAGGCATCCATTAGTTCGCCGGCTAGGCGTAACATCATACCTTGCTCGCCACGTGAACGTGCCGCTTGAACAATCCAACGCATGCCTAAAGCAATACTACGGTCGGTTCTTACTTCAACTGGCACTTGGTAAGTTGCACCACCAACTCTTCTTGAGCGTACTTCCACACTAGGACGGACGTTATCAAGTGCTTGTTCAAAATAGCGTAGAACAGTACTAGAGGTTCCTGAACCACCTTCTTCGCCGCCAGATTCGTCTTCATTTTTCTTTAATTTTTTGACACGATCGTTTAATACATCTAATGCGCCATAAATAATTTTTTCAGCTGTGGATTTCTTTCCGCTGACCATCAATACGTTAATAAACTTAGCAAGTAATTCGCTATGATGTTTTGGATCAGGCAAAATCTCGCGTTTGGGGACTTCTCTTCTTCTTGGCATGTCTATTTCCTACAATCAGATTATTTCTTGTCTTTAGGTTTTTTAGTACCATACTTAGAACGACCTTGTTTACGATCATTCACTCCAGAAGTATCTAAACTTCCTCTTACTGTGTGATAACGCACACCAGGTAAATCTTTAACACGACCACCACGAATCAATACTACAGAGTGCTCTTGCAGATTGTGGCCTTCACCACCAATATATGATGATACCTCGAAGCCATTTGTTAGACGCACACGGGCAACCTTACGCATAGCTGAGTTAGGCTTTTTAGGGGTTGTTGTGTACACACGTGTACATACACCTCGTCTTTGTGGGCAGGATTCCAATGCGGGGACGTTAGATTTTTTCTTGGCGTCCACACGAGGCTTTCTTACTAACTGATTAATAGTAGCCATTTATTCTTAACTCCGAACTTTCACTTGTATTATTTTCGAATGCATAAGGAGGCCGGATTCTATATAGGTCCAGCAAGTTTGTCAAGTTCAAACTTGCTGAAGCTTAGAATCCAATCAATGATCATGGTTATCTGCATTAAGTGCTTCACTTAATGCATGCTCCACATCACTTGCTGTAACCGTATGCGCATTTTGCTCAGTACCACTTGTTTTAGCACGTTTTGCTTTTCTACTTTGATGATAAGCGTATCCTGTTCCCGCTGGAATTAATCGACCAACCATCACATTTTCTTTTAAGCCACGTAATTCATCGATTTTGCCACTTACAGCCGCTTCCGTAAGAACACGCGTGGTTTCCTGGAACGATGCTGCAGAAATGAATGATTCAGTAGCTAACGAAGCTTTAGTAATACCAAGCAGAATAGGAGTACCGTTTGCGGGTTGTTTACCTTCCGCAATTAGTTTGTCATTTTCATGCAACATCACGCTTTCTTCGATTTGCTCTCCAACGAGGAACTTAGAATCACCTGCAAAGGTAATAACACGTTTACGGAGCATTTGACGTACGATTGTTTCGATGTGCTTATCGTTGATCTTCACACCCTGTAATCGATAAACGTCCTGTACTTCGTTCACAATGTAATTTGCTAGTGCACCAACACCAAGCAATCGTAGAATGTCATGCGGGTTCAACGGACCATCAGCTATCACTTCTCCCCGTTCTACATGCTCACCTTCGAAGACTGAAATATGACGCCATTTTGGAATCAATTCTTCGTGTGCTTGATGCTCGGAAGCGCTAATGATTAAGCGTCTCTTTCCTTTTGTTTCTTTACCAAAGTTAACCAAACCTGAAACTTCTGCCATAACAGCAGCATCTTTTGGTTTTCTCGCTTCAAATAAATCAGCAACTCTTGGAAGACCCCCGGTAATATCACGAGTTTTAGAACGTTCCTGCGGTATACGAGCGATTACGTCACCGACACCCACTGCACTACCATCTTCAAAGTTTATGATTGCATCCACAGGCAAATAGTATTGTGCAGGGACGTTTGTTCCAGCCAAGTAAATATCATCACCTTCATCAGAGACTAATTTAACCATTGGGCGCATATCTCTACCTGCAGAACTACGCTGCTTAGCATCGGTAACAACGATATTGCTTAATCCAGTAAGTTCATCCGTTTGGCGATTCATTGTTAAGCCTTCAATGAGGTCAACAAATTTTAATTTACCGCTTACTTCTGAAATAACGGGATGTGTATGTGGATCCCATGTTGCGATAACCTGGCCTGCTTCCGCAGCTTGATTATCATGTACGGTCAATACAGCACCATAAGGCAGCTTGTATCGCTCACGCTCACGGCCAAAATCATCAACAATCGATACTTCGCCTGAACGAGAAACTGCAACTAGATTGTTGTTCTCATGAGTTACAGTCTTGATGTTATGTAAGCGAATAACACCCTTATTTTTGATTTGGATGCTATTGGCAGCAGTAGCTCTTGATGCCGCACCACCGATGTGGAAGGTACGCATTGTTAACTGTGTACCTGGTTCGCCAATTGATTGTGCAGCGATAATACCAACTGCCTCACCAGTATTGACTAAATGTCCACGGGCTAAATCACGGCCGTAACAAGCAGCACAAAGTCCGAAGCGAGTTTCACAGGTAATTGGCGAGCGAACTAATACTTGATCGACACCATATTTCTCTAGTTTTTCAACCCATTCTTCATCCAATAAAGTACCTGCCGTCACGACGGGCTCTTCTTGGTTTGGAATATATACATCAGTGGCAACCACACGCCCAAGTACGCGTTCATGCAATGGCTCAACGATGTCTCCACCCTCAATGAGAGGTTGCATCAATACACCATTTTCAGTACCACAATCATCTTCTGTAATCACCACGTCTTGAGCAACATCAACAAGTCGACGTGTCAAATAACCTGAGTTTGCTGTCTTTAATGCAGTATCAGCAAGACCTTTACGAGCACCGTGAGTAGAAATAAAGTATTGGAATACGTTAAGTCCCTCTCGGAAGTTTGCAGTAATCGGTGTTTCAATAATGGAGCCGTCTGGAGCAGCCATCAATCCCCGCATTCCTGCGAGCTGTCGAATCTGTGCTGCAGAACCCCGAGCACCAGAATCCGCCATCATAAAGATAGGGTTAAATGATTCTTGGCGAGAAACTTTACCATCTCGACCTACTACTTCTTCAGTTGCTATCTTGCTCATCATTGATTTTGCAACCATCTCGTTGGTACGAGACCAGATATCAATAACTTTATTGTAACGCTCACCGTTAGTTACTAACCCTGAACGGAATTGTGATTCAATCTCGCGTACTTCATTATCAGCTTGCTCAATGATTGATGCCTTATCGTCTGGTATTTCCATATCTTCAATACCAATTGACGCTCCAGCGCGGGTAGCATATTTGAATCCGGTATACATGAGCTGGTCAGCGAAAATAACTGTTTCTTTTAAACCGAATTTACGATAACAAGTATCAACTACCTTAGAGATCGCCTTTTTAGTCATTGCCCTATTGATCAACGCAAAGGGCATTCCTTTCGGTAAAATATCAGAAAGTATTGCTCGTCCAACCGTTGTTTCAACCAGTTTAAATTCTCGGTTAGTATCGGTATTTTCAACTGGCATTCTAATTTTTACTTTAGCATGAATATCAACATAACCTGCTTCATAAAAATTTTGAGCCTCTTGTGGGCTAGCAAATATTTTTCCTTCCCCAAGTGCATTGACTCTTTCTCGTGTTAGGTAATAAAGACCTAATACTACGTCTTGGCTTGGCACAATAATTGGTTCCCCACTTGCAGGTGACAAAATGTTGTTTGTCGACATCATCAGCGAGCGAGCTTCCAATTGCGCCTCTAAAGTTAATGGAACGTGTACGGCCATTTGGTCGCCGTCGAAGTCCGCATTGTAAGCAGTACAAACTAAGGGGTGCAACTGAATTGCCTTTCCTTCGATTAATACTGGTTCAAACGCTTGGATACCTAGTCTATGAAGAGTAGGAGCACGGTTAAGTAGAATAGGATGTTCACGGATTACATCATCAAGAATATCCCAAACAACAGGCTCTTCTCGTTCCACCATCTTTTTAGCAGCTTTAATTGTAGTTGCAAGACCTCTAAATTCAAGTTTACTGAAAATAAAAGGCTTAAATAGCTCTAAAGCCATTTTCTTAGGCAAGCCACATTGATGTAAACGGAGAGTCGGTCCGACCACAATAACTGAACGACCTGAATAGTCCACGCGCTTACCTAGTAGGTTTTGGCGAAAACGACCTTGCTTACCTTTGATCATGTCAGCAAGTGATTTAAGCGGACGCTTATTGGTTCCCGTAATTGCACGACCACGACGACCGTTATCGAGTAAGGCATCAACAGACTCTTGTAACATGCGCTTCTCATTACGCACAATAATGTCAGGCGCATTGAGATCAAGCAATCTTTTCAGTCGGTTATTCCGATTGATTACACGGCGATAAAGATCATTTAAGTCTGAAGTAGCAAATCGTCCGCCATCAAGTGGTACTAATGGGCGAAGATCCGGTGGAAGAACTGGTAATACATCCATAATCATCCATTCCGGTTTGTTACCTGACTCATAGAACGCTTCAAGCAGCTTTAATCGCTTAGTGATTTTCTTGATCTTGGTTTCAGAATTAGTTGTCGGTAATTCTTCACGTAAAGATTTGATTTCCTCTTCAAGATCTATTTGACGTAGTAAATCACGGATTGCTTCCGCACCCATGCGCGCATCAAATTCATCTCCATATTGTTCCATTGCGTCTAGATAAACTTCATCGTTAAGCAGTTGTCCACGCTCAAGTTCAGTCATGCCAGGATCAACTACTACGAAAGCTTCGAAATAGAGCACCCGCTCAATATCTCGTAAAGTCATATCGAGTAGTAAACCGATACGGGATGGTAAGGATTTCAAAAACCAAATATGAGCAACAGGACTTGCAAGCTCAATATGCCCCATACGTTCACGACGTACCTTTGCTAATGCGAGTTCAACACCGCATTTTTCACAAATTACACCGCGATGTTTGAGTCGTTTATATTTTCCGCACAAACACTCGTAATCCTTGATAGGACCAAAAGTCTTAGCACAGAATAAACCATCACGCTCTGGTTTAAATGTACGATAGTTAATAGTTTCAGGTTTTTTAACTTCACCATAAGACCATGAACGAATTAAATCAGGTGAAGCGAGCGCGATTTTAATCGCATCAAATTCTTCACTTTGACCTTGTTGTTTGAGGATCCCCAGCAAATCACTCATTATAGGCGCTTTTCTCATTGGGTCGTTGCTTAGATTAGCCAAGTCTATGCCTCCAAAAAATTAGTCAGAAATTAATCGCTGAACGTTAATCGTGATCCAGTTCGATATCAATACCTAATGCTCTTATCTCTTTCAGCAATACGTTGAAAGATTCAGGCATACCAGGATCCATACGATGATCCCCATCAACGATATTTTTGTATATCTTTGTTCTTCCTCCGACATCATCTGATTTAACCGTTAACATTTCCTGCAACGTATAGGCTGCACCATAAGCTTCTAGAGCCCACACTTCCATCTCTCCGAAGCGCTGACCACCGAACTGCGCTTTACCACCAAGCGGTTGTTGAGTTACTAAACTGTAAGAACCGGTGGAACGGGCATGCATCTTATCATCAACTAAGTGATTCAGTTTAAGCATATACATGTACCCCACAGTTACAGGATTATCAAACTGCTTACCAGTTCTTCCATCATACAGAATGGTCTTCCCATCTGGTCGCATACCTGCCAACTCCAGCATCGACTTAATCTCAGCTTCACTTGCACCATCAAAAACAGGCGTAGCCATAGGTACACCAGCACGTAGATTGTTAGCCAAAATCATAAGCTCATTATCATCTAAACTCTCTAGTTTCACGCGCTCTTGTCCGTCATGATTATAAACTTTCTTAAGGAATGCTTTCACTTCGGATATTTCACGCTTGCTGTCTAAAAGATCGGCTATTCTGTGGCCTAAGCCTTTTGCTGCTAAGCCTAGATGAGTTTCAAGTACCTGTCCGATATTCATTCGCGAAGGTACACCCAATGGATTCAGCACGATGTCTACTGCCGTACCATCTTCCATGTGTGGCATATCTTCTACTGGAACAACTATCGAAATAACCCCTTTATTACCGTGACGTCCAGCCATTTTATCACCAGGCTGAATTCTACGTTTAACAGCAAGATACACTTTAACAATCTTTAACACGCCAGGTGCTAAATCATCACCTTGAATAATCTTCTTGCGACTATCGTTAAAGCGCTTCTCCATTTCTTTACCAAGCAATTCTAATTGCTTTGATAATTGCTCTAATTGTTGACTTACTACGTCATCATCAACACGAATATCAAACCATTTTTCTCTATCTACTTTTTCTAGATAAGCATCCGATATTTTAGTACCTGGTTTAATAGAGCTTGGGCCGCCAGTAGCAGCTTTATTTAATAAAAGATTATGTACTCGATGATAGATATCTTCTTCACGGATACGACGTTCATCAATTAAATCTTTTCTTACTCGAGCAAGATGTTCTTCCTCAATACTTTTAGCTCTCTCATCTTTTTCAAGGCCATCACGGGTAAATACTTGTACATCGATAACTGTACCATTCATTCCCGACGGAACTCTTAATGAAGAATCTTTAACATCAGAGGCCTTTTCACCAAAAATTGCTCTAAGCAATTTCTCTTCTGGAGTAAGCTGAGTTTCACCTTTCGGTGTTACTTTTCCAACTAAAATATCACCAGCAGATACTTCGGCTCCAATATAAACTACGCCAGATTCATCCAAGTTAGCCAAAGCTGATTCACCGACATTAGGAATATCCGCAGTGATTTCTTCTGTGCCTAATTTTGTGTCTCTAGCAATACAAGTTAATTCTTCAATATGAATTGTAGTAAATCTATCTTCTTGTACGATCCGTTCTGAGATAAGAATGGAATCCTCAAAGTTGTAACCGTTCCAAGGCATGAAGGCAACCAACAAGTTTTGCCCTAATGCCAGCTCTCCCATATCTGTACATGGTCCATCCGCAAGAACATCACCACGTTGAATGTGATCTCCAGTGGAAACAATTGGTCTTTGATTAATACAAGTATCTTGGTTTGAGCGGAAATATTTAGTGAGGTTATATATATCCACCCCTGTTTCTCCTGCAGTCGTTTCGTCATCATTGACACGTACAACGATACGAGAAGCATCAACTAAATCAATAATACCTCCACGTTTTGCTACAACAGAAACTGCTGAGTCTGAAGCAACAGTGCGCTCCATTCCAGTACCTACTAAGGGCTTTTCTGAACGCAATGTAGGCACTGCCTGACGCTGCATGTTCGATCCCATTAACGCACGGTTCGCATCATCATGCTCTAAGAATGGAATAAGTGATGCTGCCACCGAAACGATTTGCTTTGGCGACACATCCATATAGTTAATTTTATCCGGCGTTGTGAGCGAAAACTCATTTTGATGTCGGCAAGGTACTAGATCTGCAAGGATTTTGCCTTTTCCGTCAACAGCAACACTTGATTGCGCAATATATTGATCAACTTCTTCAATGGCTGAAAGATATTCAATCTCGTCGGTTACTCTTCCATCGATCACTTTACGACAAGGTGTTTCAATAAACCCATAATCGTTTGTTCTTGCATAAACAGATAAGGAATTAATTAATCCGATGTTTGGACCTTCAGGTGTTTCAATTGGGCAAACCCGTCCGTAGTGGGTAGTATGAACGTCACGCACTTCAAAACCAGCGCGTTCGCGAGTTAAACCACCGGGGCCAAGTGCTGAAACACGGCGTTTGTGAGTTACTCCAGAGAGTGGATTAACCTGATCCATAAACTGTGATAACTGGCTAGAGCCGAAAAATTCTTTTACAGCTGCAGAAACTGGTTTAGCGTTAATTAAATCTTGAGGCATCAAATTTTCTGACTCGACAAGACTTAAACGCTCTTTCACAGCTCGTTCCACTCTTACTAAACCAACTCGGAATTGGTTTTCTGCCATTTCTCCTACTGATCGAACACGTCGGTTACCAAGGTGATCGATATCATCAACCATGCCGATACCATTACGGATATCGATAAGTGTTTTAATAACGGCAAGAATATCTTCTTTAGTCAATGTACCAGGACCTGTATCTTCTTTACGGCCTACTCGACGATTAAATTTCATTCGTCCGACAGCAGATAAATCATAGCGGTCTTCTGCAAAAAAAAGATTCTTAAACAAAGTTTCTGCGGCTTCTTTTGTTGGCGGTTCACCAGGACGCATCATCCGATAAATTTCAACTAAAGCTTCGAGCTGGCTTGCTGTAGGATCAATTTTTAAGGTATCAGAAATATAAGAACCATGATCTAAATCGTTAGTATAAATCATGTCAAAACTGAGGATGCCATTAGCAGCCAACTGATCAAGCAACTCTGCAGATACTTCATCATTAGCTTGAGCAAGCACTTCACCCGTTTCAGTATTGATAATATGTTTTGCTAAAATTTTACCTATTAAATAATCATGTGGCACCACGAGATCTTGCATATTGCTCTTTTCCATTAACTTGATATGGCGAGCTGTTATACGACGGCCTTGTTCGACGATTAATTCGCCTGTTTCTGGAACAACAATGTCAAAAGAAGCAATTTCACCACGTAAACGAGATGGAACAAGATTAATATGAAACTCACCGTTTCTTAATTGGCAAGTTGTCGATTCAAAAAATTCTGCAAGAATATCTTCAGTCTCATAGCCTAAAGATCTTAATAGGATACTCACAGGAAGTTTACGTCTGCGATCGATACGTACAAATACGCAATCTTTAGGATCAAATTCAAAATCTAACCATGAACCACGGTAAGGAATAATACGTGCCGAATACAACAGCTTACCGGAAGAATGTGTTTTACCCCGATCATGTTCGAATATAACACCCGGAGAACGGTGTAACTGGGATACAACTACGCGCTCCGTACCATTAACAACAAAGGTACCTACATCAGTCATCAGAGGAATTTCTCCCATGAAAACATCTTGTTCGCGGATATCTTTGATTGGTTTAGGTTCTCCAGTAGCATCTTTATCAAAAACAACTAATCTAATTTTGACGCGCAAAGGGGCAGAGTATGTTAAACCGCGTAATTTACACTCTCGGACGTCAAATGCTGGTTCGCCTAGCTTATAGCTAACATATTCGAGTCTAGCGTTACCGGAAAAACTTTCAATGGGGAAAACAGATGAGAACGCAGCATGTAAACCTGTATTTTGCTGTTCATTACCTCTAGGATCTGTTTGTAAAAAATCTCGATATGATTTTAGCTGGATTTCAAGCAGATTTGGAATTTCCATTTTATCTGCTTGCCTACCAAAGCTTTTGCGAAATCGTTTTTTCTCAGCATGCGAGTATTGATGAGGTTTAGCTTCTGCAATTGCCATGGTGATTCCTCTGTAAAATTATTGATGACATCAAACACATAAACCCAGCCATGTAGCCATGGCTGGGTCTTTATACATACAAATAACAGTATTACTTAACTTCGACAGCAGCGCCTGCTTCTTCAAGTTTCTTCTTGATGTCAGCAGCCTCGTCTTTAGATACACCTTCTTTCACAGAAGCAGGAGCACCTTCTACTAAGTCTTTAGCTTCTTTTAAGCCTAAACCAGTAATTTCACGAATTGCTTTAATAACACCAACTTTGTTGGCACCAAAGCTTGTCATTACAACGTCAAATTCAGTTTTTTCTTCTGCAGCAGCAGCTCCACCAGCAGCAGGTGCAGCAACAGCAACAGCAGCAGCGGCAGCTGATACATTGAATTTTTCTTCCATTGCTTCGATAAGTTCTACCACTTCCATAACGGTCATGTTAGAAATTGTCTCAAGGATCTCATTTTTAGATACAGCCATTTCTAGCTCCTAGATTAAAAATTAAAATAAAGATTATGTGGTTTATTGTTCTTTTGCGTCCTTAATTGCAGCAAGTGTTCTTACCAATTTGGCATGAGGTTCTGCAAGAGTACGAACAAATTTCTCAACTGGCGCTTTCATCACATACATTAGCTTAGCTAATGCTTCATCACGTGTTGGCAAGCTAGCAATTGCCTCAAGTTGATCAGCTTCGTAGGCCTTTCCACTTACAGACAACGCTTTGATTTCCAGCTTATCAAATGACTTAGTAAAGTCTTTTAACATTCTTGCGGCATCGCTGGGGGCTTCCAAAGAGAGCGCAATAAATAAAGGACCTACTAACTTATCACTCAAGCAGGCAAAATCAGTGCCTTCAAAAGCTCTACGAGTCAATGTGTTAGGAACAACTCGTAAATAAACACCAGCTTTACGAGCAGCACTTCTCAATTGAGTCATTTGGTTAACAGTTAAACCACGATAATCAGCAACGACTGCCGAAATAGCCTTAGAAGCAACTGCTGTTACCTCTTCAACAACGGCTTTTTTTGCAGCTAAAGTTAACGTCACGTTACTGACCTCCTAAGTTGTTCAAATCTATAAAGATTTGACAGTTATGGTGGCCGTCTCTGAGAGATCCCGGAGCCGGTTCACCGTCTGCGCAGGGTATTAAGCATAAAGCACCTGCGGTCTTCGACGGCATCGAACCAAGTCTATGCCGTGAAAGCGATTTAAAGGGCGATATATATTACACGGGTATTGAAGCAATATCAATAGGTAATCCAGGCCCCATAGTTGTTGATAACGATATTTTCTTGAAATATACACCTTTTGATGATGCTGGTTTTGCTTTTCTTAGATCAACGATTAAAGCAGCAATATTTTCTAATAAATCTTCCGCAGCAAAATCTGCTTTACCAACAGTACAATGAATAATACCATTTTTATCAGTTCTATAACGAACTTGACCTGATTTAGCATCAGATACTGCTGCTTCAACATTAGTTGTTACTGTACCAACTTTAGGGTTAGGCATTAGTCCACGTGGGCCTAAGATCTGACCTAATTGTCCAACGATACGCATAGCATCCGGTGTTGCAATCACCACGTCAAAATTCATTTCCCCTGCTTTAATTTGTTCAGCTAGGTCTTCGAAGCCGACTATATCCGCACCAGCATTCTTAGCTTTAGTTGCATTATCACCTTGAGCAAAAACTGCAACCCTTACGGTTTTACCAGTTCCTTTTGGCAAATTGGTGGAAGTACGTACCACTTGGTCTGATTTACGTGGATCAACTCCAAGGTTAACAGCGATGTCAACACTTTCTCTGAATTTTGAACTAGTAAATTCTTTCAAAATTGCTATAGCGTCCGTAGCGCTATATAAATGATTAGGTTTAACCTTCTCACGAATTTTTTGTTGCTTTTTACTTAGCTTAGCCATGATACACCTCCCCTTATTCCAAATCTTCTACCTCGATACCCATACTTCTTGCAGTTCCTGCAATACTGCGAACTGCTGCCGCCAAACTTCCTGCTGTAAGATCAGGTTCTTTAGTTTTGGCGATTTCTTCAAGTTGAGCACGAGTAAGTTTAGCGACTTTCTTCGTATTGGGAGTACCACTGCCACTTTGAATGCCTGCAGCTTTCTTAAGTAAAACTGATGCTGGAGGTGTTTTAGTAATAAACGTAAAACTTCGATCAGAATACACAGTAATAACTACTGGTGTAGCTAATCCTTGTTCCAAATTTTGTGTCGCTGCATTAAAAGCTTTACAGAATTCCATGATATTAACACCACGCTGACCCAATGCAGGCCCAACAGGTGGACTTGGATTAGCTTTTCCAGCTGGAATTTGTAGCTTTATATATGCTTCTACTTTTTTAGCCATAATTTACTCCTTATGGGTTATATCGCTTTTTTGTCATTGGATTTATCAAATAGATAAATCCAGGGACTACTGGAGCTCCCCGGTTACACATAAACTATTAAGTCTTTTCAACTTGACTGAATTCAAGTTCAACAGGTGTTGAGCGGCCAAAAATAAGTACTGCTACTCTAAGCCTACTCTTCTCATAGTTGACTTCTTCAACAACACCATTGAAGTCCACAAATGGACCATCTTTAACTCGGACAACTTCACCTGGCTCGAAGAGGATTTTCGGTTTTGGTTTGGTTACCCCATCTTCAACTCGTTGTAATATTGCTTGAGCTTCTTTATCGGATATTGGTGTTGGAGTTTGACTAGTACCACCAATGAAACCTAACACTCGAGGAATCGCACGTATCATATGCCAAGTATCATCATCCATAACCATATTTACTAGCACATAACCCGGGAAAAATTTTCGAGTACTTTTCCGTTTTTGCCCCGCGCGCATTTCTACAACTTCTTCAGATGGAACTACTACCTCACCAATTCTATCTTCTAAGTGATGGTGCTCTGCACGGGATTTAATTTCACGCATAACAAAATTTTCATATCCAGAATAAGCGTGAACGACGTACCATTGCTTAGTTTTATGCTCTTCCACCGTATTATCAACCTAAACGTGTTAATTTAGCGATTATCCACATCATACCAGAATCGATTCCCCAGAGAACAAACCCAGTAATTGTAACCATAGCCATAACTATTGATGTGGTTTGAATGGTTTCTTGGCGTGTTGGCCAAACCACTTTTTGCAATTCAATTTTTGCTTCTTTTGCGAACCCAAAGACTTGTTTTCCTTGAGTGGTAAAAAATCCTAATGCTGCTACTAATACAAACCAACCAATCCAGATAAGAGCCTTTACAGGTCCTGAGAAATTATAATAGTAAGTCCCAAAAAAAGCTAAACCTGTGATCAGCAGCACACCAATCCACAGCGAAATATCTTTAAAGTTAATTTTGGAATTATTTGAATTTTTCATAGTTATCTAGTAGTTGGCAGGCCAGGAGGGAATCGAACCCCCAACCTGCGGTTTTGGAGACCGCCGCTCTGCCAATTGAGCTACTGGCCTAAACATATTTAGGTGTGAAGCTTACAAGCCTCACACCACCGATCATTTATTCAATGATCTTAGCTACAACGCCAGCACCAACGGTACGGCCACCTTCGCGAATTGCAAAACGCAATCCTTCATCCATAGC
>NZ_LNYO01000022.1:27199-108510 GCF_001467895.1 Legionella nautarum | reverse complement strand
AAAAATTTATAGACTAAATTTGACCTGACAGACACTTCTGAAAAACCGGCAACTGTCAGATCAAGTTTGAACTACTACAGTTAAATGAACACTTTTCTTAAGTCCAAGAGACCGGTATCCTGATGCAAATGTAGGCTAGCTTAGCCTACTCAATGCATTTCATGGAACTCTTGCCATTCAAAATCGACGTACTGTTCAATTAATTTTTTTATTTCACTCCTTGCACCTTTTTCACTAAAATGTTCTGTATGAAATTTTTGTGGCGTAGAAGATTGTTCTTTTCCTTGCTTAATCACTTTCCCATCCGCTTTGTATAAATGATTTTTAGACGAATTAATTTCATAGGAAATCTGGAATCCTTTATAACTATATTCCGGCATGATTATTTTCTCACATAATTTTTTAATTCATTCACTATTAAGAATAGGTTATTTAGGAGATTAAATCTAAAAACTTCTTGATAATTGTTCAAATAGTTAAATTATTTTGCTATCAAGATGAATTTATCGATATACTGGATTAAATTGAGTGGAATCAAGGACGAAAAATGAGCGAAGCACAGGTCTATGTTGATGCTTTAAGGGAGGGAAATTATAGTAAGGCTCTGGAGTTAACAACGTTTATTAATCAAAAATACGAGCCGATGAAAAATGTTCTTGGCGCAGATGAACTGGTTCAATTGGGCGCCTATGAGCTAAGCCAGACTGATATTAATGAAAAGGATATCTTACTGATTAATTTTTTATATAATTACATCCAATACCATCAATCGTTGGCTTATGGAGAAATTGGCTATAGCCTTACTACTTTTCTTGCTCTTATCAGTGTTGTTTTATCAATAAAAATGGATACGGATTTTAAAACGATTCTTGATTTAACTTCCATTAGTGATGTAACGCAATTTGCAAGCTTTCTTCAAGATACTTCCGATTTTTCAAGGCTTGTAGAAAGAAATATGAATCAGCCTGGATGGATGCTCGTAATGACAATAGCAATGACTGAGCTTGAGTTATTAGAGTACATAGCGGCTATGAGTGGTAGGGTTTTTGAAAATTTCCACAGGTCGGTGCAGCAATTCCAACTGAGATTGCAGGCTCAAGCGGTTAATTTTTCTTGTTCTTTAGTACAAACTGTTGAAAACGTAAGAGTCATAAAAGAAACTGTGGCGGATTTTAAATTGCGTTTGCAAAGTAAGTTAGCTCAAGAAGGGATCAAAGTTACCAAGGAAGAAGAGGTTGTTTCACCCGAAGAACCTACTTGCAAACAACAAAAATTAATTAATCGATATCAGGCAGTTCATGTATTGTGGCAAGAACTTCAAGAAAAAGAATTGTTCGATCACAACGATAGGGAGCTGATCTTCGGAGTTTTAGAAATTTGTGCTCTGAACGAGGCAGATTGGTACGAAAGAGATTTTAATCAGAAAGTCACTGATATTCTAAGCGGTGGTTTAAAGCCGCTTTATCGAACTTTTTTTTCAAAAGAAGCTGCATATAAGCTGGAAATAGATGGAATAGCTCAGAATTTGTTTTTTAGGGCGTGACTGAGATGAGGGTTGTCCCGTGGGGGCTCAGGCCGTCTCAAAAGCCTTGCAAATCCTGATGTGAGACTTCGAGACGGCGTAAACGCCTCCTCAGTCCGAACGGTGTCAGATAAAATAGAGAAAAATCTCCTTCATCTTAATTTTAGCTATGAGCCAGGCCCCCAACTTACAATCAGGCACTGCCAATAAAATCGAGTTGTCGCCAAGCCTCAAAAAGTATAATGGCAACTGAATTTGATAAGTTTAGGCTGCGATTATTGGGGCACATTGGAATACGAATCGCTGTGTAGTTTTCTCTTAATTCGGTTGGTAATCCGCGGGTTTCGGCGCCAAAAAGCAGCATATCTTCGTCGAGATAAGAAATTTCGTGATAATTTTTTTGTCCTTTTGTCGAGCAAGCAAAAATCCGCCTTTGTTGGTTCTTTTCTATAAAATCTTGATCATTGTCATAATGAACAACCTTAGCCCATTCGTGATAATCTAGTCCTGCACGACGCATCCGTTTATCGTCAAGAGTGAAGCCTAAAGGGTGGATTAGATGTAATTGTGCGCCACTGTTGGCGCACAAGCGAATGATATTTCCTGTATTAGGGGGGATTTCTGGTTGGTGTAAGACAATATGCAACATTTCTATTCGTCTAAATCTTGTTTGTGAAGCATTATCTCGCCTGGGCTTGAATAGCTGGTTTTTTTACGGGAGTAGTTTTTTCCTCATCCACATAACCATTCACATCATCGCCATCAACATACAAGGAAGCATCAGCATCAGCCTGCTCACCTGTAATTAAGAAATTACGATGTTGTAAGTAGGCATCACGGATAAATGCATATTTATCAATGGCTTGATCCATAAGCGGTTCGGCTTCAAGCAGCTGTGAGCGTAGATCCACGTACCTTAATGCGGCAATGGAATAGATAGCAGCTCCACTAGGTAGATAAGGGTAAGGAGTAAACAGATAATCTAAGGGCAACCCTAGCCCGTCCCGGATCGTGCTTGGACCGAGGAAGGGGATAACGATATAAGCAGATTTCTTATTTCCCCATTTAGCAAAAGTTAAACCAAAATCATTGAAGTGAGGAGGCAAGCTAAAGCCTTTATCAGCTACATCAAAGAAACCAGCAATTCCAATCGTTGAATTAATTAGAAAACGCCAACTGTCTTTGATAGCAAAGTTAAACTCTCCCTGGAAAACATCGCTGGCTACAGTGGGCAACATATAGACGTTGTTATACATGTTGTTGATGCCTCTGCGGACAGGAGAAGGAACGACTTTTTTATAAAACTTAGCAGGCGGTTTTAACATGGTTGCATCAAAGGCCATGTTAAAATTGTGAATCTTTCGGTTAATTGACTCGTAAGGATCAACGGGGTTATTGCCTTTATGAATACAGGCAGAAAGCATTAAGGATCCTATTAAAGCTGAAAGAGTAGCAATTAATCGCATGATTCTTCTATTTTTTTAAGTGCGAAAATTGATGTTACACCACTTTCTTAGTCTTGGGAATATTCTTCAGCGCTCAAGCTAAAACCCCCGCTGTAATTACCTAGAATTGGAGCAAAAAAGTGACTGGACCGTCATTGCATAAATGAACCTTCATATCAGCGCCGAATTGACCACTCGCAACATGAGGATAGTTTTCCTGAGCAAGGTCTATTAAACGCTGAAACAAGCTGCGGCCGGTTTCGGGTGCAGCGGCATGGGAAAAACTGGGGCGTAAGCCTTTTTTAGTATCAGCCATTAAGGTAAATTGGGGTACAAGCAAAAGTCCGCCCTTAACCTCTTTTAAACTTAAATTCATCTTACCCTGAGCATCACTAAAAATACGATAATTCAAACATTTTTCTAACATTCGTAAAAGAGTTGGCTCCGAATCCTGTCTTTCAAAGCCACAAAGAATCATTAATCCTTGAGAAATTTCTCCTACAGTTTGCTTGTCAACCACCACTTTTGCTTCATTAACTCGCTGAACTACTGTTAACATGCATCTAAACCCTGTCGTGAAATTTCTTTGCTGGCATCAATAATGGCATCAATAATTCCTATCTCCCGATCAGAATGGCCAGCGTCTCTAACTATGCTTAAATTAGAAGCCGGTAAGGCTTGGTATAAGTCCCAGGCTCCTTCGAGAGGGCAGATCATATCGTAACGACCATGAATGATGTAAGTAGGTATGTGCCTGATTTTATGCGCATTAGCGATAATTTGATTTTCTTCGATAAAATAATGGTGGCGAATATAATGGGTTTGTAAGCAAGCAAGAGCCAAGGCAAAATGAGGATCGCTATATTGATCAATCATGTTGAGATGAGCCTGTAAGCTGTTACAGTGCGCTTGCCACAGAGCCCAGTTTTTTGCAGCAGACATTCGTACTAATTCATTACCGCCTTGTAAGCATTCAGCATAATACAATGGAAGGTTATCCTGCTTTTCGCGAGGTGCAAAATCAATGAATTCCTGCCAATAATCGGGGAAAACGAGGTTTGCTCCTCTTTTATACAACCATTCGGTATCTTTTGTCCGTCCTAAGAAAATTTGGTGTAACAACAAAGTGGATATCTGTTGAGGGTAGAGTTGAGCATACAATAAAGCAAGCAAAGAACCCCAACCACCCCCAAATAAAATAAATCGGCTAAGTTCTAAATATTCACGTATCTTATCAATGTCTTCTAGCAAATTTTGCGTGTTATTATCCTGGTGTTCAATATGCGGAGTAGAGCGCCCGCAGCCGCGTTGATCAAAAAGGATAATGCGATAGATATGTGGGTCAAAAAAACGCCGCAAATGGGCATCAGCACCTTCGCCAGGCCCTGAATGCAAGCCTATTACTGGTATTCCATTTGGATTTCCTGTTTCTTCTATATAGAGAGTATGGGGTTCGCTAACCAACAACTCATGGCATTTATAAGGCTTTATGGTCGGATAAAGAGTATGCATAATTGTCTCTGCAATTTTGGGCTTTCAATCTTAAATCTTATACCCAGCTCGACGAAATTGGAAAGGGAGTCTAGCAAAGAATTGTTGGGTCAAGACCCAACTTACAATTCAAAAAACTGGAGTTTCTTTCAAGGTCGCAATAAACAGCTGTGCATCTGTGCTGAGTTTATGTCCTTTTCGATATATTATAAAATACCTTACTGATAAATCTTCGTGTTCATAAATGGTTACTAGCTCTTTATCAATGATATTTTTTGGGAGAAAACTCCATCCAAACCCTAATTTACTCAATTTAAGTAAAGCAAAAATAGGCTCAGCCTCGTGTTGGATATGTAAAAATAAATTTTTCCGAAAAAGATGGTTATCCAAAACTTGTCGAGGTGGAGCGTATTTGGGCATGACTATGCCAGGGTAGTCGAGTATATCGTCAAGTGCTATTTTTTTCTTTTTTACTAGAGGATGTGAATGATGTACTTTGATCACGAATGGAAGAGTAAATAGTGGAATCAACTCAAATTCGTGGATGATTTTATTACTAATGCAGTTCAAACAAAGTTCTATTTCGCGATTTCGTAAGGCACGCATACTCATCAAAGGTGATAAGTAATTAACTGAAAAATCAATATCAGGATGCGCCTTGTTAAATGAAGCAAGTAAATCAGGAAGCATGAAGCTGCCCATAAAAAAATCCAACCCCACTTTCAATGGCTTTTTTTGTTTTTCAAGAAACAGATTCACTGATGAAATACCTGTTTGTACGGTTTGTAGCATTTCTATGGCATGGGGTAAGAAAATTTTCCCCGCATCGGTGAGTATCAGACGGTTGTGATCTCTAATGAATAGTGGTGTTTTTATTTCAGATTCTAGCGAGGCAACGCGTTTACTGATTGCCGATTGTGTAATGTAAAGAAAATCAGCTGCTAAGGTGAAAGAACCAAAATCTGCGGCAGCAATAAAAGCGCGAATTTGATTGAGATCCATATTAATATTATGCATAAGGGGATTCGCTGTAATTTAAGTATATCTTATAAGATCGAGTTAGCAATGAAAGAAAAAACTTATTGTTACACTGATCTAATTTCTAATTAGAACTGAGATAGATAATATTTTAGTTTGTAAATCTCCTTATATTGGTGTTGCTGGAGCAAAATTATCAGGATTACTGATATCGTAATCCTGTTTTCAAGCTCTAAAAACTCAGCAACAAAAGGAGTCTCTAATCCCATTTGGAGACAATCTCCTGCCAATTTAGGATGGTCATTTTTATTTGCTGCTCAGAACTTTTACTCTCATGAATTATTCCATTGTAAGTGGCAAAATATTGCAGCACAATGCCCAATTAGATTACAGATAATTTTTGGAATCCAGCAGTGCTTATTTGGAATGATGATTTTTTATTCTCTGTATAATGGTTTTTAAATCATTAGGTTAATTGGTTTCTTTTTTATTGAATGTTGCTCATAATCTTAGGAATTTATTGTAAAGAGGATTTTAAATGCGAGTAAAAGCAGCGGTTGCTCATAAAGCAGGGATGCCATTAACAATTGAAATGGTTGATTTAGAAGGACCCAAGCAGGGTGAAGTTCTCGTTGAAATAAAAGCAACGGGTGTTTGCCATACCGATGCCTTTACTTTATCTGGCGACGATCCCGAAGGTCTCTTTCCGGCCATTTTAGGCCACGAAGGGGCTGGGGTAGTTGTTGAGGTTGGTTCAGGCGTGACTTCTTTAAAGCCAGGCGATCATGTTATCCCTCTGTATACCCCTGAATGTAGAACCTGTGAGTATTGTCTTTCACAAAAAACAAATCTTTGCCAAGCAATTCGTGCGACTCAAGGTAAAGGATTGATGCCCGACAGCACCAGTCGTTTTAGCTTGAATGGTGAACGCTTATATCATTATATGGGTACTTCCACCTTTGCTAATTACACTGTATTGCCGGAAATCGCGGTGGCTAAAATTCGCCAGGATGCGCCTTTTGAAAAAGTATGTTACATCGGTTGTGGCGTTACTACTGGGATTGGTGCCGTCATTTATACTGCCAAAGTAGAGCCTGGCTCAAGAGTTGTTGTCTTCGGTTTGGGGGGGATTGGCTTGAACGTCATTCAAGGTGCACGTATGGTTGGGGCCGCTCAAATTGTTGGTGTTGATATCAATCCTAAGCGCCGTGCTTTGGCAGAAAAAATGGGCATGACTGATTTTGTTAACTCAAGTGAGTTGAAGGGGGATCTAGTTAATTACTTGGTTGAATTAACAAAAGGTGGTGCCGACTATAGCTTTGAGTGCGTGGGTAAGGTAAATCTTATGCGCCAAGCCTTGGAATGTTGCCACAAAGGTTGGGGTGTTTGTACCATTATTGGAGTAGCGGGGGCGGGACAGGAAATTTCTACAAGACCGTTTCAATTAGTCACTGGCAGAGTTTGGAAAGGCAGTGCCTTTGGGGGTGCGCGTGGGCGAACTGATGTACCCAAAATAGTTGATTGGTATATGGATGGCAAAATTAACATTGATGATTTGATTACTCAGGTCTCACCTCTAGAGCAAATTAACGACGTGTTTGAGCAAATGCACAATGGAGAATCGATACGGACAGTTGTCACATTTTAAAAGGAGCAAAATTCATGTCGCTTGAGTTGGTTGAAGAGAATCGTTGTTTTGGTGGAATGCAATATGTTTATGCACATCCCTCTTCAGTAACTAATTGCCGGATGCGTTTTGCTTTATACCTTCCTCCACAAGCAGAGCAGTATAAGGTTCCGATCTTGTATTGGCTTTCTGGCTTAACCTCAAATGAGCAGAATTTTATTACTAAAGCGGGGGCTCAACGAGTCGCTGCTGAATTGGGCTTAGCGCTCGTTGTCCCTGATACTAGTCCACGGGGTGTCGAATTACCTGGGGACAGAGTCTCTATGGATTTTGGTGTTTCGGCAGGTTTCTATCTCGATGCAGTGAAGGAGCCCTGGTCTAAGCATTATCGAATGTATCAATATATTAGCGAAGAATTACCCAGGGTCGTCAATGCCCATTTTCCTGTAGATGAAGAACGTACCGGCATTTTTGGCCATTCAATGGGTGGTCATGGTGCATTAACAATAGCGTTTAAACGACCGCAACAATATCGTTCTCTATCCGCTTTTGCTCCAATTTGTGCTCCCATGCATTCACCGTGGGGACAAAAAGCATTTAAAGGTTATTTAGGCGAGGATAAAACACTCTGGAAAAACTATGATGCCTGTGAATTGCTAGTAGAAAAGGGCTGGCCCCATGGTATGATTTTAATTGATCAGGGAACAAAGGATCCTTTTCTTGAAAAGGAGTTAAATCCTAAGTTATTTGTCGCGGCTTGCGAACGTGCCAAGGTTCGTTTAAATCTGCGCTGGCAGGAAGGCTATGGGCACAACTATTATTTTATTGCTAGTTTTATCGCTGATCATTTACGTTTTCATGCTTCTCAATTGAACGGATAGAAGAGAATGGTTTTTACAACAGATAATCGTATTGAAACAAACTCGGTTTGGTTGACCGATTGGGAATTATCGCGAGTTTATTTTAAGAACGAAGCTAATTTTCCTTGGATTATTTTAGTGCCAAGAGAAGAAAATGTTCAGGAAATTTATCAATTGTCACCCACTCAGCGCCAAATTCTTATCGAGGAAATTGCAGTGATTTCGCAGATCATGCAAGACTATTTTCAACCAGAAAAATTAAATGTCGGCGCCTTAGGCAATATTGTTTCCCAATTACATATTCACGTGGTTGCACGGTATAAAAAGGATAGCGCTTGGCCACACAGTATTTGGCAGCCCAGTTTACCTGCAAGCTTTTATCGAGAAGAAATATTAGCCCAACATGTGAAAGCATTAAAAGGAATGGTCTCATTGTCATCTTGAGCCTAGTCTACATCATCCCTAAATTGTACTCAGTTCGGGATAATGTAGCGACCATTAAAGAACGATTATAAATATTCAGGTAAAGGCTGCTGATCAGGGAAAATTTCCGCCAGTGAAACCGAAAAACCATCCTCCCTAACAATACGTGCATGGCTGCGTTGTAATTCTCTGGGCTCATTAACACCGCAGGAATGACATAGTACAGCGACCTCATGTGCCATATTAGTCGCATAATGGTAAACACGCTCTGCTTTATCTTCAATGACCAAACCACGTTGCAAGCTGGCATCATGGGTAGTGATTCCTGTCGGACAGGTATTTTTATGACATTGCATCGCTTGAATACAGCCTAAAGCGAACAAAAACCCTCTGGCTGAATTGATAAAATCGGCACCGGCACAAAGTGCCCAGGTTACTCCAGAAGGGGTGATCAGTTTGCCACTTACGATGACTTTAATACGATCCCGTAAATTATAAAGAACAAGAATATCAACGAGATTAGGTAAGGACTCTTGAATCGGTATGCCCATATAATCCATAAGACCTTGAGGAGAAGCTCCGGTACCACCGTCTGCGCTATCCAAGGAAATGAAGTCGGGGGCAAACTCTTTACCTCGTTGATGAATGGCATAACAAAGATCATTAACCCATTCATAGCTACCTAAGACAAATTTACAGCCTACTGGTTTACCTGTAATTTGGCGAACGTGTTCAATCTTGTCTAACAAATCATCCACATTAGCGATATCAGGATGCCGATTAGGGCTAATAGAATCCTGAAAAGGCGTGATTCCCCGAATAGCTGCAATTTCTTCAGTCACTTTGACTGCAGGTAGAAGGCCGCCTTTTCCTGGCTTGGCGCCCTGGCTTAATTTGATTTCAAACATCTTAATAGAATCATGTGCTGCTAATTCCCGTAAACGATCATCAGATAAGTTACCTTCTGCATCGCGGAAACCATATTTTGCTGTGCCAATTTGGGCCACAATGTCACAACCTTCTTCTAGATGGTAGGGTGAAACACCTCCCTCACCGGTATTAAACCAGCAGCCCGCTTTTTTGGCCCCTTTGGCAAGAGCGCGAATGGCTGATTTTGAAATTGCTCCATAACTCATCGCGGAAATATTAAAAATATGGGTTGAGGTATAAGGATGCCTACTATAAGGTCCGATGGTGACTGGTCGAATGACCGCTTTATTCGTTCCTAAAGGAGGGAAAGGGGCGCTTACAAAATAAACTGTGCCTATGTTGTGCAGAGGACGTGTCGAGCCAAATCCAACAGTGGTATCTATATTTTTGGCTGCTCGATAAACCCAAGAGCGCTCTGCTCTATTGAAAGGGAGCTCTTGCCTATCATCGGCAAAAAGATATTGACGCAAATAGACGCCTATATATTCGAGGAAATAACGAAAATGACCGATAATGGGAAAATTACGTAAGACTGTATGTTTTTTTTGATTTCTATCCCAGAGATAAAGTGAAACCAGTAAAGCAATTAGAGCAATACTCAATATGATGATTAGAAACTCGTCAGTTTCTAATGCTCGTAAAAAAAACACATCCCGTTTCTTAAGATCAATAGATTCCACGTAAATATCCTTATACAACCTATCTGAAAAATAAGAAGTATACACTGTGTTTGGCCTGAATGAGAACTTGTTTTAAGTCTTTAAATACTTTATTGAGTAAGCATTAAATAGCATCTGTGAATGAGTCGCAAAAAGGTACAATTTTGTTTGTGAGCAAAAATAAACCAGTTGGGTGAATTTATTTAGTGTATACTTAAATTAAATCTAGAGAGATCTGATAGGGAGGTAGACATGGCACATCATTCCTCATTGGCCAACCACCTTCTGATAGCCATGCCTTCTTTAACTGACCCTAATTTCGAGCGCTCAGTAATCTATGTCTGTGAGCATCATGTTCAGGGGACGGTAGGTTTAATTATTAACCGGCCAATGCAATTTCCTTTAAGTTTGGTTTTTGAACAAATGCAAATTCAACCGGCATCTACTGAGCACAATCAAATGCCACTTCTTTTTGGTGGCCCAGTACAACCCGAGCGTGGCTTTGTTATTCATCGCCCTACTGGTGGGTGGCGGTCGAGTCTGTCGTTACGTGATGACGTGACGGTGACCACTTCGAATGATATCATCCGGGCAATAGCTGCTGATGCAGGCCCAAAAGATGCTTTAGTAACCCTGGGTTATGCGGGTTGGAGTGGAAGTCAGTTAGAGGAGGAAGTGCTTGCGAACGTTTGGTTAATCTGTCCTTTCTCTCCCGAGCTTCTTTATGATGTACCCTTCTCTGAACGATGGGAATATGCTGGTTTGACAATTGGCGTTAAAATGAACGAATTAACTGGTCATGCAGGTCACGCCTAAAGAGTGTTTGAAAAGCCTAGTCTTTCTTTCCGTATTAGAAAATATTCACTGTTAAATAAAATCAAGTTGATCAATCGTAAAAAGGGGAATTCATGCCAGAAGGTTTTTTTGTAGGATTTGATTTTGGCTACAAACGAATCGGTGTTGCTGTAGGCCAACAAATTACTTGCAGTGCCCGGCCCTTAACAACGTTGGAGGCCAAGCAAGGTGTTCCTAACTGGTCTGAGGTACAAAAAATAATCAATGAATGGCGTCCACACGCATTGATTGTTGGTTTGCCTACCTGTATTGATGATTCAGAATTATACACAACTGAAGCAGCACGGGAATTTGCACGCCAGTTACATCAACGTTTCTCTCTTTCGGTGCATTTGGTGGATGAACGTTTGTCGACTATTGAGGCACGTGCTCAGTTGTTTGCTAAAGGCGGATACCGTAAAATTAAGCAATCTAAAGTCGACAGTTTTGCTGCTTGTATTATTCTTGAGCAGTGGCTGCAGCATCCAAGTGAAGATAATGAAGCATTTTTTGGAAATTAGTCAACTTTCAACCCAGCAAATTAACTCCCTTTTAGAACAGGCTCTTTATTTTAAAAAAGGTGGGCAACTCCCTGACTATTCTCAACATATGGTAGCAAACCTTTTTTATGAGAACAGTACTCGAACGCGTGTAAGCTTTGAGCTAGCAGCAAAAAAATTGTCGATGCCGGTTATTAATCTTGATTTGCAAAACTCCTCGGAAACAAAAGGAGAGGTGATAGAAGACACTATTCATACTTTGTCGGCAATGGGAATTAAGGTATTTGTAGTAAGGCACCGCCAAGATAGATTGCAAAATGAGCTAGCAAGCAAAATGGCGGATCCAATTCATATTATCAATGCAGGGGACGGGCAACATGCTCATCCTAGCCAAGCCATGCTAGATTTGATGACTATTACTGAAAAAAAACCTGATTTGAGTCAACTAAAGATTGCTATTATTGGAAATATCCGCCATTCACGGGTAGCCAATTCCTTGCAATGTCTTTGCTCCAGTTTAAAGGTTGGAGAATTAACTTTGGTAGCCCCTACCATTTGGCAACCGCAGATAATTCATTATGGACGGGTGACCCACTCCCTAAAAGAAGGGCTTACTGATGCGGATGTCGTGATTTGTTTACGTGTCCAACATGAGCGCTTAATGGAACATGAGCAGATGGATTTAGCCACTTACCGGCGCGAATTTGCTTTAACTCAAGAGACGCTTCATTATGCTAAACCTGATGCAATGGTAATGCATCCTGGTCCGATGAATCGTGGTGTAGAAATCGATAGTGAGGTTGCCGACGGGCCTCAATCTTTTATTTTAGAGCAAGTAAGTAATGGTGTGTTTATGCGCATGGCGATCTTGGATTCGCTGATCCGTAATTAAATTGACATCTGAAGTTGAATAATAAGAAGCCACTTGTCGTAACAACAGGTGTTTACGATGGTTGACCACATCGCCTCTTAATGTCTCTGTTAAATTTGAAATATATTAAGACCTGGTATGAGCCATACCAGCTCGCCTCACAAATTAAGACATTTCATTCACTTGGTTGAAAGTTCAAGTAGTGGATGATCCACTAATTCAACTCTATTCGGCCATGAAACCGGCGTATACTCCAATTGTCACTATCGAATGCTCAAGACACTTATGAAGAGAAAATTAAAGATTTTCCGGTGTAATGTGGGAAATTTTACACCTCAGGGCACGATCTTTAGTCCCAGGCTTATATGTGCTGGTAGATCTAATTTAAGTCATTTTATTTATTTTTATGTAAAAATGTATTATTATAGTTCAAATTTATAAATCTGTACTTGAATGCGTGAAAAAATAATAAGGGCTACACAAAATGATATTTCAGGGGAAGCTAAGCAGTTATTAGAAATTTTAACTAACTTGGGTTTTGCTCCTACTGTGCCTGCCTTACAGCAATTGTTAAAAGAGTTATATCCACGGTTAGCAGCAATTTTTAACCAAATTTATCAAGAGTTGTGTGAACAAAAATACACAGCAAACGAGAACGGGGTCATTGTTATTTTACCAAGCCCTCTACTGACAGAAGAAGCTGACATAGATCCAGTTATTGAAATACTTGACCTTTACTCTTCTGGACCTCGATTCTTTGGCCCTTTAATTTCTTTTAGTGAAGGTAACGCTGAACTTAGGTTATCAGCAACGCAAACCGAAGTTTCCGAACAGCCTATTGTACTTGAAAATAACTTAGGCATAGGAATTGGTACTTTAGTCACGTCTCCACAATTGCCACGATCAAATTCAGAGTCAGATTTTCAGCAATATTTAGAAGTTTTAAGCCAGCAACCCTTAATGGCATCGAATGATATCCGCCCCGACCACGCTAATCATGAAATTTGCGTTTTACAAGACAATCCTTCTTCTCCTTTAATAGAACAACAAAAAGGAGAAAGTGATATAAGTAAAGTAATGCAATTCGATTGTACGCAAGCTGTTCCTGACAGCAAGGAATCAGATTGCCAAATATTGGCCATGGCGTTACAACAATTAATAGAAACAGACAGTAACAATTCAGTTAATACTTTTTCCTGTTTGCCTGGTTCGGCCTCAGAAAGCGTATCTAATCCTAACGGTTATTTTACTTCTGAACTTAGTCCATTTGAAGAAGAGGAACTGGAAGATTTTGAACATGGAAATTCAGAAACACAACCTAAAACCAGCAGGTATTCTCTCTCTGAGGCGGGGCAGTTTGAAGAAGAAGAATTGGAAGATTCTGAAAGTGAGGATAAAGGGAATTTACCCAAAAATAGCTCACCAAATCTGCAAACCTTATCCACTGTGCAAGAACAAACTAGAACTCAGTTAACCAACGAACAAACAAACCCAGCCAAGTATCTGCAGATTAAGCTCAAGGAAACCAGGGTTTATTTGCAATACATCAGTGACTTGTGTAATTTGAAATTTTTTGTTAATTCAAGAGATTATAGCCATAATACTAACTTGAATAATGGTTTTGCGAATAAGGCATCAATTGATTTTGGGGTATTTTTATCACAACAGTTCCCAGCCTCTAGAGCTTTCCTTGAATGTTTGTGGTTAAAACTTAAATCACTAAATAACCATCTTTCTGAAACCGATAAAAAAAGTTATGAGACTCAGATAGAACAAATAAAAAAAAGTTATCAAGATTCGATAGAACAAATAAAAGATGGTCCCAAATGCGTTAAAATAAAGCATGCTGCCGATTCACGAGTTTGCGAATTTAATAGACATTACTTTTTTGTTCTTTTAAAAACGTTGTTGCAAAGCATCTATGAAAATTTACATGAGGCTACCGGGGGCACTCATAATCGTCTTAACGCAGATACCGTAAATATTTGTCAGCAAATTGAAGAAATGCTCGCTAGATATCAGGTTCAGCAAAAAACTACAGGTAGTAATTACAGACATTTTTTAGCCATTCTGGAAACGAAAGATTTAAATTCAGCTGCAGCAATTCGTGATAGCTGGCAACCAAAACCTATTGAGTTAACCAGAAACGCGGAAAATAAAAAAGAAATAAAAAAATCCAACTCTCGTTCCGCCAGTTTTAATGCAGGAAAACAACAAAAATTATTACTATGTATTTTGCACAAATTAATGTTGGCTTGGGATAGCGATATTCAATCTATTTTAAATAAAGCATCGCCGAATCCTGCTTCTTTATTTGGCAAAAGAAAGTGGCCTGAAAATGAAAACGCCGATTTGTGTTCGACAAATCAGATTTAAAAGCGTAATTCATTATTTTACCTGGCAATTGTCCTATTGTAACCGGATTAAATTTACACCTATCTAAATTTCACCGGTGACTTATCAAGGAAGCAAGCCTCACTTTCTGATTTACTTACCGGCAGTGGCTTGAGGGTACTCATTTTTATACATAACCCCGCGTATTGTTTGCCTCGCTTGTATTGGTTAAAACTGTCTTAAATAGCGCCATTTCGGGACACTAGTTTAAATCAACAAAAGTTTATTTTCTTGCTGAAAACGCTAAAATTGGTCAAATAGTCAGGCGCATCGGCAGCATTGCGATTGTTAATGTATTTTTCAAGACAGTTTATAAATAGTGCCAGAGTTTTATCCAGCACCTCTGCATGCAAGATATTGTAAATAGTATTAAATCCCTTACGCCAGGCCAGTTCGTCAGCATCAAGATTTGAGTAGAGGAGCTAGTGTGCATTTTAGGGTTTTCCGGTATATCCAGCCCAAACTGGGCCATGAGCCATTCAAAATGGAAGTAAAATTTGTTTATTAAAAACGGAATTTATAATAAATTACACTGAGCTTATTGCCTGACATTTTCAAACAGTCTGGCTAAAAAATAAATAAAGGAAAAGATGATGAAAACAGGAAAAAACGAGCATATAGAGCATATAGAAGGAAACACAGATTGTATCATCACCGTTGCGAAACCACACACGGAAGAACAACCCACTCTAAGCTCTGACGTATCGGAAGGAGAAGTAACTGCTTACAATGTGGATGTAGAAAGCAAAGATGAAATAGTATCAGAAGAAGGACAAGAGGAAGATGAGATACGACCAAGAAATAATAGAACCCTAGAAGATAACCAATCAGTAGAAGTTCGATTATCTCCCTTAACAATGTCTCGGCTTACTTATCAACGCTGTAAAGCAGGCTTTTTTGGTGGTACTATAGGAGGCTTAGCAGGAGCGGGTGCCGCGGCAGCTAATGCAATTTATAGTGTTGAAAATGAATCGCCGCCAAATGTAGATGCTGGTAGTGTGTTAGCGGTTGATATAGGAGCACCGATTTTAGGAATCTCGTCAGGTATCTTAGCTGGCTTATGCTTTTACGAAGCGGGGCGTGCTACACGAAAATTAATCTCCACTTGTTGGCAATCCTCATCAGAAGATCAAGAGTCTCAGTACAGAGTTATTCCTACTTAAACATGTAGCTACTAATTTTAGTAATAGATCACGTGGCCCTTGCCTGAAATAAGTTGAGGGCTATCTTGAAAAATTTGATTTACTCCTTAGATATAAGAGAATTGGTAATCAGAAACTTTATCTTCCTTCCGATGATTTTCAAGTTAAAAATATCAAAGAAATCTCCACTTGTGTTATCGATTGGAAACTGATTGCAGAACAATACGATGGGTTTTCCGGTATATCCAGCCCTGGCCATGAGCCTTCAAAATAGAAGTAAAAAAATCAGAAAGAATTAAACTTGTCTAAGCCCCGAAAAATGGTAGTTGAATGAGTCGATGTGTTCCGCGACGCAGCAGGCAATAGAATATGGTAAGGATAAACTGGTAACAAACCTGTTCAAATGCGGTGTCGAAGGAGCCAGCGATTTTGTAGAGTAGGTATCGGAACTTGTGAGATCCATTATTCTCTTCAGGAAGAAGTATTTGATATGCAATTACGGCGCAAGATATCAAAAACAGAATAAGTTGGAATAATAATTACAATTTTTTCATCCTTGATACTGTATCCCTTTTAAGGTTTGCGAAAATCAATACATCTTAGCTAAATTATATTCTTTGGGGGATCTTAACAAGAGACATGTTGTAGGGAGAAATAGTAATGCAGTAATTAATAAATGAAAGTATACTGCTCGACTTATTATGAATATTGCTTGAAAAGGATCTGAAAAAAATGAATAAAATACGATCTGATTATTTTTTTGTTTTATCAATTTTATTTATTTTTTTGTTGCGAATAATGTTTATGCTTAAGGCCAATTTATTGGTTGAGGAAGCCTATTATTGGAACTATTCTAACCATCTTGATTTTAGTTTTCTTGATCATCCGCCAATGGTGGCTCTTTTGATTAAACTAGGTACTCTAGTTTTTGGTGTTAATGAATGGGGTGTACGTGTTGCTACTTTACCTTGCTTTATTTTAACGGGGTACTTTAGTTTTAAATTGACTTCATTAATAAAAAAAAAAGCACGATGGTATTCTCTAGTCTTGCTATCGTTATTACCCTTTTTTTTTATTCATTCTTTAATTATTACCCCTGATATTCCACTCACTCTTAGCTGGTCAGCTACTCTTTATTATCTTTATCAAGCCATTGTTTTAGATAAAACTAAAAGTTGGTATTGGGCAGGACTATGGATTGGTATAGGACTTCTTTCAAAATATACCATTGTGATGCTAGGATTATCGACGATAATCTATTTAATATTCGATAGTGATTCTCGAAAGTGGTTTCTACGTCGAGAGCCTTATTGTTGTTCTATGATATCATTAACTATATTTATTCCTGTCATTTACTGGAATGCTACCCATCAATGGGCATCCTTTTTATTTCAAAGTTCGCGACGATTTCATGACTCTTTTTCTTTTTCTTTTCATATATTGATTAGTCTAGTGCTCATATATTTAACTCCTGCTGGCATTTTCGGTCTATCGACTTTACTTTCAAAAGAATACTCTAAAAAATTAATAACGATTAAAACCAAACATTTTTTCCAAATTTATATGCTCGTGCCGCTTTTATTTTTTTCGTTGTTTAGTTTATTCCATAGCATTAGAGTGAATTGGATTGGACCTATCTTTCTTGCTATTGTTCCTTGGCTCTCACTTCTGATAGTCAGTAACCAAAAAATTATGAGTATCACATTTCGTAAAAGTTGGGTCATAACCTGTTTTTTTTTGTTGGTTATTTATAGCAGCTTAATTTATTGTATTTTGTTAGATAAGCCGGAAAAAATTCGTCATACTTTATTTGAAAAACTCATTCCCTGGGATAATTTTACCTGGAAAATTCATACAATCGCCCAAAAATGGAAAAGTAAAACGCATCAAACACCTATTATCTTGCCTTTAGATACTTACAATATTGCAAGTGAACTCGCTTTTTATCAACAAAAATACTTAAATCAAGGAAAAATAAATACTCTTTATAAGGTTATTGGTTGGCATGTGTTTGGCTTTAATAGTTTAATGTATAAATATTGGGAAGACGTTGGTGGGATTCAAAATGAAAATATAATTTTAATCTCTCAAAAAATGACTGCTTTTTCATATCCTCAATTAGACCAAAAGCTCATTTCATTATCTTCTATAAAGCCTATTCATTACTATGATAAAAATGGTCATCGCTCGCTCGTTTTTTATTATAAATTTGTTAAAATGGCCTAGTACAGTATATGTGTGGGGACACTGGTCTATAGGGAGCCGGATGCGGTAGCTCTGCATGTCCGGTTCTGAGGAGGGTTCGGTCGGAGTGATCTGGCCGTTCTACCCACCCCGGAGGTCCATATTGTAACTACAGAATTTTAAAATGAAAATTTACCATCTTTATAGATAGCTAATCAAAAAAAACAGGGTTTATTTTCGATAACTAAATTACCCGGTAAGTTCATTTTTTGAGCTAAAATTAATAAGGACCAATAATTAACTATAACCTCAGCAAATGAATGCTAGGCGTCCTGATAAACATTTCAAATAAGGAGATTTGTTATGAATGTTAATTTAGGAAACGCAGATGCAGGGGTGGGGGTTGCTTTTAGTGTAATCACCGATTTTCTTCGCGAATTAACCCGGATTGGTCGACTTCCAAGTCGTTTGGAATTTGATCGAGATCTCGGGGGACAGCCTTCTCATGTTATTGTTTTGTTCGATCCTTTTGAGTTTGAAATGATAACTCAAGGATCGGATTCGCCTCGAAGTATATTACATATTTTGGGAACGATTGAAATACGACCGGCATCCGACCCAAATGCAACTCCCTTGACTATTCCTCTTGATGCAGCAGTAAAGTTAACGGTCATTTTGGTGGCTGCTGATCCAGTTGTGGAGATCGGCTTTCGATATGATGGAGTTGACGGAACACCTTCACCTGCAGAAATCGCGACTGATCTTGATAATTTTATGAATAGCGCCGCAATTCAGGATGTATTTTCAAATACACACCTCCCTTTGCCCAAGAGCCTCGTCCAAGGTCTGAATACCACAAGGTTCATCGATTCCGATACCAGACCTGATGATTCTGAATGGAATGTTGCACTTACCTTAACACCGGCGGGAACTGACAGTGTTGATGCCTTCGCAATCTCAGCCAGCCCACCAGGAGTAGACCCAACCTTGATAATAACAGAAAGTTATGTTGCACCTCGAACCGGCTTGGCTATTGCGTATAACAGGAATTTCCTGGATATGGTTTTAGAGCGGGGTGCTGCCTCTAAAATTGGTCAAGTAATTGACAGTGCTAAGGTGAAATCTTTAGCAATGTCGATGGCTGATAATGGTATTCAAATAATAGGACATGTGGTTCGGGAGATTGATACGCCGGTTATTGACGTAGCCCCCGATGTTGATATCGACTTCAATGGTGTGGCTATCCCACAGCTAGTCCGTGGTACTACTGGTATGACGATGGATACATCTGGGATTTTTGTAGATGTTGATGACAGCGATGAGATCTTCTATGGAGCACTGAGGTGGGTAATAACAGTTGGGGCCTCAGCACTCCTTTTCACTGGAGTGGGAAGCTTAACTGCTCTCGGTATTTTTCTGTGGATCTCATTAGTGCAGAAAGTATGGAACGCAGGGGCGGAGCTAGATAATGCGCCAAATATTCTCCGAGAAAGCTTAGGTACAGGGCTAGGCGCTCAACTTAGTTTGCTTGCTGATTCTCTTGATGATGTAACGCCTGCCGGAGAGTTAACCGTTGATGGTACACCAGATTCAGCTTTAGTAGTGGAGGGTAATATGGTTCTATTTGCCCAGGTTATTATTACCTCGATGATGGCACGTATGCGTTCAGCTGAATATTGCCGACATTTACGCCGTTTCGTGATTTTTGAGCTTGACGATACACGAAGGTTCCGTGCGCAGGAATTGGCCAGATTGATGAAAGCAGGAAAGATTGTTGTGTCAGGTTTTCATCATGTCAATGGAAAATACGTAAGGTCTGACCATGATAATTTAGTTGCAAATAATTTACTTAAAAAGTTTAAGTCCAACGAAACCAAGGAAGTCGTTGTGAATAATCGTCATTAATGACTTTAAAAACTAAATTTTACAGGCACACTATGTTGCTGCCTGTAAAATTTTAGATACTGTTAACTACAGAAATGGTGCTCTAAATCTGCAAAATTAATGATTATTTTAAACAGAGTAGGCTGCTTAATTGAAATAGTATGCTTAGTTTCACGTGTTGCAACCATCGACAGGAATTGGTAGCCGCGGCATTTTAATGACAATTTAGAAAATGCCATCTAAGATGGTTATAAATATATTCATGGAAGAAAATAATGTTCATGGCTATTTATCATGCACTTGAAATGTCATTTTTGATGTCATGGGAGATATTTTGGGCTCTAGTCCTGGGTTTTAGTTTATCAGCTATAGTACAAGCTTTTGTGCCTAAAGGAAAAATGGGCGACTTGCTCCCTGATTCTTCGCCTAAATCTTTAGGCATTGCTTGTGGATTAGGAGCTGCCTCTTCATCATGCTCTTATGCAGCAATTGCCCTGACTCGATCACTTATCCGTAAAGGCGCGAATTTTATTTCTGCAATGGGATTTCAAATTGCATCAACTAATCTTGTAGCTGAATTAAGTATTCTCATGATCCTTCTTTTAGGATGGCAATTTATGCTTGCTGAATTAATTGGTGGGCTACTCGTAGTAGGTATTATGGCTCTTATCTTTTATCTTTGTATACCTCAAAAGTTTATACAGGAAGCGAAGGAAAATGCAAAGAGCAATATAGTCGGCAAAATGGAAGCTCATGCGCATATGGATATGTCACTTAAGGAAGGAAGTTTTTTGCAAAAACTTTTTTCCAAAAAAGGGATTACAGCGATAAGTCATTATTTTATTATGGATTGGGCTGCTATATGGAAAGATATAGTTTTTGGTTTAATTATTGCTGGCGCTTTAGCTGCATGGATACCGAAAGATTTTTGGCATTCCTTTTTTCTTCAGTCCCATCCCCTATTGACAAAATTTTGGAGTCCTTTAATAGGCCCTTTTGTGTCAATTTTTTCTTTCGTTTGCTCAGTAGGAAACGTTCCACTTGCGGCTGTTCTTTGGAATGGTGGAATCAGTTTCGGCGGAGTTGTTTCATTTATTTATGCTGATCTCCTAATTATCCCGATTTTGCATATTTATTGGAAATATTACGGCTTCAAAATGATGTCAATTATATTTGTTATTTTTTATACAGCGATGGTTTTAGCATCGTTAATTATAGAGTTTTCCTTTCAGTTATTTCATTTAATTCCTAAACAGAGAAGCGCTGAAATTGTAGAAATGTCAATCAAATTCAATTATACAACCGTACTTAACATTCTATTTGCAGTGGTTGCAATTATTTTCTTATATTGGTTTTGGAAAACAAGTGGTTTTAAAATGCTTAAAAAAATGAAGTAATACCCCATCTACGATATAAGTCTTTGATAAGCGCGGCCTCTTCAGAACCTAATACTTTTTTATAGAATATTTGAGCTGCATTATCCGTTCGAGTTGATACTAGAACAGCTTTCAATATTGAAGGACTATCACTAAGATAGTTTTCTTGAATTAACTGTGTTCCAACACCTTTGCCTTATTGATTTTGAAGCACTGCTATTTGTTCTAATTCAATGACAGATTCCTTGCGGAAACCACTTTTCTATAACCATTGAATATAACCAACAATTCGATCTTTCTCATTTCGAGCAACGAAGATCAAAATTCTTGGGAATACAGCAAAATTACACTTTAACCAATCTGCGGAGTTCTGCTGCCTAGGTAACTCTTGAAAATGTAATCGGGCTACTTCACCTCTAGGTTGTCATGATTTATGCAAGCAATAATTTAAGTATGTGCTAGCCCATGAACTAAAATTAGAGGATATTCAGTTTTCCTTAATGGAAGGAATTTGCAATGGCAACGACAAGTAATAATTCAAAAAATAAATCAAAGGGACATATTGTATTAACTTCTCATCCCTCTGGACACCGCTCAGTGCCCTTACCGATTGAATGGGGTGCAAGGGATCCAAAAGAGCGTGGGCCTATTATTGCCTCGCTTACCAATCTTAAAAATCGCAATGCGATTGGTACGCATGCGGGTTCCTACTCTGTTTATCGCGCATTGGCCGTTGCTGCCGGCGTCCTTGATCCCGAGCATAAGCCTGATTTAACCGATACAACACCGCCGGTCACTATTGGCCCTCATGAGCAGTGGTTTGACCCAAGTAAAATTGTGTCAATCGATCCTTGGGGGCATAGGGTTGCAGAAGTGTTTGCAGAAGAAATCGCGGCAGGTTATGACATCAGACCTACTATTGCTGTGACCAGGGCGCACATCAATGTGCCTGAGCTGCAAATTGCCATTCATCAAGGAAGGCTCAAACCAGATGGTAAAATTTTAATGCAATCTGGGGATGTTCTGGTGACGAAGGCGGCCATTGATCCGGTTTGGTATTTGCCTGGTATCGCCGAGCGGTTTCAAATTTCAGAAACTGAACTAAGACGGATTCTTTTTCAGCATACAGCTGGTATGTTTCCAGAATTAGTGACGAGATCTGATCTAAACGTTTTTCTACCTCCTATCGGTGGCTTAACCGCCTACTTCTTTGGTGATGTGACCACGATTCATGATTCCAAAATTGAATTATCTTGTCGAATTCATGATGAATGTAATGGTTCAGATGTGTTTGGCTCAGATATTTGCACTTGTCGACCCTATCTTGTTCATGGTATTGAATTAGGTGTGGAATCGGCGCAACGAGGGGGAGCGGGTTTGATTGTTTATAATCGCAAAGAAGGTCGAGCTCTAGGTGAGGTGACCAAGTTTCTTGTTTACAATGCCCGTAAAAGACAAGCAGGTGGTGATACAGCCGCGAAATATTTTGAACGTACAGAATGTGTTGCCGGTATTCAAGACCTGCGTTTTCAGGAATTAAGTACTGATGTTTTGCAATGGTTGGGTATTAAAAAAATCCATCGTTTTGTTTCTATGTCTAATATGAAATTTGAGGCTTTATCGAAGGCCGGCATTCAAATCATTGAACGGGTTAAAATTCCTGACGAACTGATTCCCCCTGATGCGCAAGTGGAGATGGATGCAAAACGAGCTGCAGGATATTATTCACCCGATCGATTAATTGATATTAATGAATTAGCCGTTCCCAAAGGACGTGGGCTTAATGAATAACGTATTACAATCATTGCAAAATTTACAAACGATTCGCCAGCAAGCGAAACGCCTTCTCAATTTAGCACGCGAGAATAAGCTGAAGCATTTTTTAGTTGTTGATGAGAAAATGCCTGTTGCGGTCGATTATGTTTTAGACGTGATGAATGACCAATACCCCAGATTAACGATTCCTTACCATAGTCGCTGGCGTCATTTTGAAGTCGGCGGGATTGATCGCATTCAAAAAATAAGCAAGCAACTCACTCGGCTAACAGCAGAAGAGCAGGGAAAAATTCTTTATGAGCTGGTCATCATTAGTGTTCTGCTAGATGCTGGTGCAGGTAAAAATTGGCATTATCAAGAATTAAGTACTGGACAGGATTATAGCCGCTCTGAAGGTTTGGCTATCGCTAGTCTAAACCTTTATCTCAGCGGCATTTTTAGTGCAAAACCGCAGCAACCCTTGCGTGTCGATGGCATAAAGCTACTGGCTTTTAATCAGGAAGAGCTGAAAAAAGGGTTTCAAGTCAATGTAAAAAATACGCTTGAAGGCGTCGAGGGACGTGTTGCTTTATTAAATCGTCTTGGTGCGATAGTGCAAAAATCCCCCCAGTATTTTGATGATGAGCAACGTTTAGGAAACTTTTATTCGTATATAACGAGCCTGCAAAAAAATCACTGTATTGCTGCGGCGCAAATTTTCCAAGCGGTACTTCATGCTTTTACTGAAATATGGCCTGAACGACTGCGTTATAACAAGGTTCCCTTAGGCGACGTTTGGATTCATCCTGGGCTTAAAACGGAGCAAGAGGGGTCTGAATTTGTTCCTTTTCATAAGTTATCTCAGTGGTTAACCTATTCTTTGATTGAGCCTTTAGAGCAATTGGGTATAAAAGTAATGGATCTAGACGATTTAACCGGATTACCAGAATATCGCAACGGTGGCCTACTGATTGATTTGGGCGTCCTCCAGGCGAAAGATGAACAAATTTTTCACCAGTTACAAGCACCGGATTCGGAAATGATTGTCGAATGGCGTGCACTAACTGTAGCTCTGCTTGATGAGTTGGCTGAGGCGATTCGTCGGCGCTTGCAAATGACCGCTGTTGATCTACCTCTTGCTAAAATTTTGCAAGGCGGAACCTGGGAGGCAGGGCGTCGGATTGCCAAACAAAAACGCAAAGATGGCAGTCCACCAATTCAAATCATTAGCGATGGTACTGTTTTTTAAAAATGGGATTGAAAGTGTTGGTTCTTGGCCTAACACTAATTCAAGACTAAACTCTAAGCTTTATCAAGGAATCAAGATGAATGAGAAGCAAGTTATTGAAATTAAACACCCGCTTGTTCAACATAAGCTAACCATATTAAGGAAAAAAGAAACAAGCACCGTAAAATTCCGTACTCTTGTTCATGAAATAAGCATGTTATTGGCTTATGAGATTACGCGTGATCTTGAAATCAAATATGAAGAAATCGAGACCCCTTTAATTAGCATGCAAGCACCTGTTTTAAAAGGAAAAAAACTGGTTTTTGTCTCTATTCTGAGAGCTGGCAACGGTATTTTAGATGGTATGTTGCAACTAATCCCCTCAGCGCGAGTAGGGCATATTGGTTTATACCGTGATCCTAAAACCTTAGGGTCTATCGAATACTATTCAAAATTACCTGAAAATATGGAAGATCGCGATGTGATCGTTGTCGACCCCATGTTAGCAACGGGTAACAGTGCCATTGCTGCAGTAAAAGAAGTGAAAGAGACTAATCCAAAATCAATCAAATTTCTCTGTCTTTTGGCAGCTCCCGAAGGCTTGATAGCTTTTCATGAGGAACATCCGGACGTGATTGTCTATACTGCGGCTGTCGATGAGAAGATCAATGATAAAGGTTACATCATACCTGGTTTGGGGGATGCGGGTGATCGTCTTTATGGCACAAAATTACATAATTGAATGGTGATGAGGGGGATGGCTCAGAAAAGGCTTCGAGACGGTGCTTCGCACCTCCTCAGCCCGAACGGGTTAAACATCTATCTCCGGGGTTAAATTCAATCCATCTACGGGTTAAACATCTATCTCTGGGGTTAAATTCAATCCATCTACGGGTTAAACATCTATCTCCGGGGTTAACCTCAATCCATTTACGGGTTGGACTCATCTATCTCCGGGATAAGCTCAATCCATTTACGAACTGTAGGTTGGGCCGTGGTCTAACAAAAAAACCAGAGAATGCATCAGAGCGCGAACGGGGCAGCATTATTCCGTTCGGCCTGAGGAAGCGCGCAGCGCTGTCTCGAAGGCTTTCCCCCCTAAACTAAGAAATATAAGTCATATTAAACATAATGCCATTGGTATAAAGATGACGAAGCGATGGCCCTCGACTACCTATCGATTGTCCAACGGCAGTTCCTAACTGGCTTTGACCCCAATCAGCAAATTGATAGCCGATGCCGATTTGCCAGTTGTTCATCACATGACGTTGTATACCTATCCCAAGAGAATAGGTAAATGAATTTTTTGAATAAGCGTAAAAATTATTATTAGGCAAGGCTTCAGTGATAAGTGGAGAATTTGCAAATTCATTCGCATTGTTGAAACCAATACCGGCTGATCCACTAATCCAAGGTGTTACCCATAAATGCATGTCTGCCAGTATTTTGGCTTTTAAAGTGACTTGTGAGTGTCTTAATTGATAATGATAAAAATGGTTAGCAAATTCAGGATCAGCATCATCCCAAATGAGTCCTTCGAGTCTAGTGTAGCTTGCCAAAGCTGCAGCGATACCAAATTGGGCTTGCAAGATATTATAGAGGGGGCGCTGTATTCCAAGGAAAATTTCACCTTCTACTATGGAATGGTTTCCTCGACGTGCAGTGTAGGTTTTTTCGATTTCAGGAGCAAGTAAGAGGGTTTGAGTTTCGCCATTATGGGTCCAGTGGGGACCAACACTTAAATCGACAATTGGGGACCACGAGCGTGCTGGCTTAGCCTCTCCGACTGTACCTCCGAATGCGATTGAAGAGAAGAGGCTTAAAGCCATTACAAAACCCTTTTTATTCATGTTATCCCTCTGTGCAAAATATGTCGTTTGTGTCCAGCAAACCCTATATACTAATACAAATTTTGCTAGTAATCATGAGGGAAGCGATGAACAGAATTATCGGCTATTTTAAGCAATTTCGCTTTCATATTGCTAGTAGAAAGTAGGGCACAGAAGGATAAAGTCTACCGCAGAAATTTGCAGTCTAAATTTACTACAATGGCATCGAGTAAATTATTTATTTAAAAATCGAATCTGATTTTTTGCCTAAACTTAGCTAAGCTATAAAAATAGAACCCCTTAATCATTAAATAAGATGAAAAAGAAAATAAACACGATTAGGAAAGAAACTGTTTATAAAGGTTATTTACAACTTTATAAATTCGAATTAGAAATCCCAAGTTTTAGTACTAAGAGAGCTTCCCTCCCTTCCAAGAAACGTGAGGTGGTCCAATCTCGTGATTCTATTTTAGTCCTTATTTATGCGCCTATGGTGGATAGCCTTGTGATGTGCCAGGAGTTTCGGCCAGGTGTTTTTTTTAATGCCGGTCAGGATGATCCTTTTATTCTCGAATGTGTATCAGGAACAATCGATGAAGGTAAAAAACCTGAAGAAACGGCCAAAAAAGAGGTTTTTGAAGAAGCTGGCCTTACCATTGATGCTGTCAAACTGATTGCTTGTATCTATAAAAGTCCTGGATTGATGACTGAAAAAACTTATATTTATTATGCAGAGGTCGACGGGGTTCCAGAAAGTGGCTTACATGGTGTAGACGATGAGGAAATCATGACTCACATTATTCCTCGCAAAAAAGTATTTCAATTATTGGACGGGCTAAAAATCATGGATGGGGCAACGTTAGTTGCTTTAAATTGGTTTAGGGCGGTGAGAGGGGAATGAGAGAGGGGATTTTCGATTCCCAATTCTCCGCAAAAATCATAGCAACTGTCCTTTCAAGACAGTTGCTATGATTTTATAGCTATTTTTCAAGCGGATAACCCGCATCTATCCATCCTTGAGATCCTGTACTTAGAGAATAAACATGCGTATATCCCATTTTTTGTAAGCTATCTGCTACTAATGCACAGCGGAAACCGCCACTGCAGTACACTACAATGGGTGTGTGAAACTCGGGGACTTCTTTTTCGATATCCCGTTCGATGACGCCTTTTCCTAGATGAATTGCTGTAGGAATGTGTCCGGCAGGCCACTCATTGTCTTCACGTACATCAATGAGACGAAAAACCTCATGATGCTTTATTTTTTCGTTGAGCATGTCGGGCGTTATTTCTTTAATACGTTTTTTAGCATCAGTAACTAGCGCTAAAAATTGGGGTGAATGTTGTTTCATAAGCTGTACTCCGGGTTAGATATACCCAAGATACTGCAAATTGCTATTTATAGTCCATCGTTTAGCTTCAAAAAATTAATGCTGATCAAAATATTCTGAAGGAACCCCATAAATCGAACAGGCTAAGCGCTTGTTGGATTTTTTCTCCCATTCAGGCTTATCAAGTACCTCGATCGCATTTTTATAGCCTGTTTCGAGACGATAATTAATTGCCGAACGAATAAAATTAAAATCTTTAAAGGAATGCGAAAAAGGAGTGCCGTGATAAATAATATGCACCACGCTGAATCGTTTTTCATGACCCAATGCAAGCAATTTTTGAATTTCTGGATCCGCTTTGGCTTTGGGTGTGAGATGTTGCCCTAAAAAATTAATCGCAGCTTGTAAATTTTGTCGGCTCGTATACACATTGGTTAGGCGACGGGAATGACTTCCATAGCGAATGTCCTTTTGCCGTTCTTCTAGTTCATCCATGGTTTCTGGTAAACGTCCTTGTAAACTAAAGCAGTCGACAACGAAACAAAGTGTATCCTCTTCTGGCAAAGCATCAAGAACAGTCACTAAAGGAGTATTGGCGTAAATACCGCCATCCCAGAAATAATCTTCACCAATTTTGACGGCTGGAAGTCCGGGTGGCAGTGCGCCACTGGCCATTACATGCTCAGGAGTTATTTCCATATTTTGGTTGTTAAAAAATACCATCTCGCCGTTGACGACATTCACAGCGCCCAAGCAGAGAGTCACTTTTTTAGCATTAATCCGATCAAAATCAATTAATTGCTCCAGTGTCCTTCGGAGTTCTGAAGTATCGTAATAGCTTAATTGATCCGGCGTATTTTTCGAAAAAATGCTGGGTGGAAAAGGACGTGGTTTAAAAAAGCCTTCAAGTCCAAAGAATAATGAATACAAAGCACCCATGCGATTATGGAGGTGATGAATAGGGGCAAAAATATCATGATCGACGAAATCGCACCAGATTTTAGGCGCAATGGTATCCCAAAAATCAGCCAACTTCTCCAGTTGTTTGTTACGCGAATTTCCAGCGATGATAGCGCTATTGATTGACCCGATTGAAACACCGGCAAGGAAGTTAGGATTATAACCTCGCTCATGAATAGCGCGAAAAGCACCCACTTGGTAGGCTCCTAGTGCTCCTCCTCCCTGAAACACGCAGGCAATTCGTTGGTAGGTTTGCTTTCCTGAGGTAGCTTTATCGGGTTTGTTAATGAGGCCAAGTGCTTTTTTTTGATGCTTATGTGTCTTGGCCGTTTTGGTATCTTTTGCCATGGTAACTTTCCCTTCATCATCAATACCCTATTTTACAAGTATATACCTACTAATAAATTTTAGTAAAAATTTACCCATCTCTTTGGCTAATAAAGAGATTATTGCCGCAGAATTAGGAATGATGCTAAGGAAGGCTAATCGCCTTTAAATCAATGAGTGCTTGAGTAAGCGGAAGTAAAGGAAGACCTAGGATGGTACTTTCAGAGCCTTGAATTTCTTTAAACAACCATTTTGCCGGGCCTTCATAATTATAAGCGCCACAACTTTGGTAGGGTTGTGCAAGCTGTAAATAAGCTTCAATGGTTTCATCGCTGAGTTCATGCATCGTTAACCTAGCGATATCATGATGCTGCCACAGGATGACATTATTTTTAGCAATACAGCTTGCGGCGATTTGCTGATGAGTTTTACCACTGAGTAAGCGCAGATGTTTAACTGCGTTCTCATGGCTTAAAGGCTTATCTAAATAGTGATCACCAATCACACAGAGTTGATCGGCAGCAATCACAAAATGCTCAGGATAATGTTTACTCAGGGTTAGGGCTTTAGCAGCGGCCAGTAAAGCGGCCATGTCAATTAACGAACCGGAGGTTTTAAAATTCTGTTTAATGCTGTCCTCATCACAATGGGAGGGAATGACTTCAAAATGAAGGCCCAGAGAACTTAAGAGCTTAGAGCGGGCCAGTGATGCCGAAGCTAAAATAAGAGGTCGTTGATTGATAAAATTAGACATAAGCAGCGACCGTAGCCATTAAACCAAAACCAATAATAACAAAACTAAAGTCACCCAAGTTACAGCAGCGCTCAACCATCACGCAGCGCTCTAGGCCATGTAAAGTACCTAAATAAAGGAAAGTTCCGGCCGAAGCAGCAATCAGGATGGGATCAAAAAGAGAGTGGGTTTCTACGCCATGACCAAAATACCAACCGATGAAAATGCCAAGTGGCGTCATTAGGCTAAAACTAAAGAAAAACCACATCGAGTTTGAGAGTGATAAGGCGCTTTTATTTAATTGTACAGCGATAGCAAAACTTTCAGCCCATTTATGGGTGATAATCGCTAAAAATAACATAATAATCATGGAGTTGCTGTGGTTTAAACCTAGCGCTGCTCCTAACATAATAGAATGAATGGATAACATCGCCCAAGCAAGAATCGCAAAGCTAGGGTGTGCGGCATGGTGATGGTGATAAAGCTCTTTTCCTAAATGCTCAAACCATAAAAAGAATAAAAATACCGCACCAGTAATAATAAAGGCTAGGGGATAGCGGTAACCCATTTCCATAAATAAAGCGTTCGATTCAGGAAGCATATGCAACAGTGCTGCACCCAAAAAGACGCCAGTTGCCAGGGTTTCACCAACGGGAAAATCAATGTGTTTATCATCTTTAACTCGTTTTCTGAAGGGATACCAGCCAGCGAGTAAGATAACCAAAAAAGTCACAATGGCAAAAATTAATTTTAAACAGCCCGCGGTCATATGCGTTATCCTCTATGAAGCTTGCACGACATTGATAGGTTGTCGATTAAGAAAACGAATAATATTTTCACAAACTGTATTTAGCAAGCGTTTTCTTGCAGTCAGAGACGCCCAAGCCATATGCGGGGTGATGGTACAATTTTTTAACTGGAGTAGTGAATTGTCTGCTGCAGGTGGTTCTAGGCAGAGCACGTCAAGATAAGCCGCTGCAATTTTTTGCTGTTGCAAGGCTTCTGCTAGCGCAATTTCATCAACCAAACCACCGCGACTTGTATTAATTAAAATACTGGTCGGTTTCATTTGTTGCAGTGTGGTACTATTAATTATTCTCTGTGTTGCCTGATTGAGAGGGCAGTGTAAACTTAGAACATCTGCTTGTTGCAACAATTCGGTTAAGGAAACGGAGCGAACCTGCGAATCCTGAATGCCACCGGGTTTATGGGCAATCACTTGCATTCCTAAAGCGGCGGCAATCAAGGCTACTTTTTGGGCGACGCGTCCAAAGCCAAGTAAGCCCAGAGTTAAGTCAGTTAATTCCGTAATTGAATTAAGCCAATAGGAAAAATAAGGCTGTGCTTGCCATTCGTTTCGTTTAACTGATTGATTATGCAGTTCAACCTGGTTGGTATGGTTAAGCAACAGGGCAATGACATGCTGCGCGACACTGTTAGTGCCATAGCAGGGTACATTCGTGACAATAAGGTCTCGTTTGGCAGCGGCAAGGAGATCAATATTATCTGTACCTGTTGCGGTGACGCCAATGTATCTCAGATCAGGTAATTGAGCAAAATGGCTGTCATTTAATTTGACTTTATTCACCAAAATAATCTCGGCTGCCTGTGCTCGTTCAATAATTTCTTCGTCAGAAACGGTTTGCTCAAAAAGAGCAACCTCTCCTAATTGGTATAAATTATCTAGGTTAAGGTGATCATTAATCAAGGGCTTAGCATCGAGAACAGCGATCTTAGGTGGTTTCATGAACAATGATCTCTTGCGGGCATATTAAACGCACTTGTTGAATATCATTATACGACTGTAGATCATGGGTGACCCGCTCACGTAGAGCCTGCCATTGTTTAAAGCCCTTGGCACATTCAAGGTCGATAATCATTTTGCCATCGAGATAATGGAGTGTCCAAGTTTGCAGTTCAGGGAAATCGTTTTTCCAGGCTGATAATAGTCCTTCTTGCAGGGTTGTCCGATTTTGCAAATGCAGAGAAGGGCAGTTGAGTTCGTCATCTTCTGGATCAACATGTACGGTGACATCTTTCACTGCATCCAGTTGTTCCACCAAGGCTTTATCAACATGTTGTGCAATATAATGGCCTTCTGATACAGAAATGTAGGGGTTAACTAAGATATGCACATCAATATAAATATCACCACCCATCAAGCGGCTACGTAATTGGTGGATTTTTTCTACGCCATCAACAGATTGAATGATTTGCATGATTTTTTCCAACATCTGCAACTCAACCCCGCTATCGACTAATTCCTTTACGCTATTCCATCCATAGCTCATACCCATTTTAATGATCATAAATCCGACAATCACTGCAGCAATGGCATCCAGGTAGGAAAACCCCAAAATACTTCCTAATAAACCGATTGCCACGACAATAGAGGAGGCAGCGTCAGAACGATGATGCCAAGCGTTAGCGATAATTAAAGACGATTGAATGCGTTTACCAATCTGATGGGTATAATGAAATAAGCCTTCATTGGCAACAATTGAAACTAAGGCGATAGGGAAGGCAAACCAGCCTGGTTTTTCGACCGCGTTATGGATGAGTTCATCGAGCGAATCCCATGCAATGCCAGCACCTGCAAGAATAAGCAATACGGCTAAAAGCAGGGTAGCGGCTGTTTCGATACGTTGATGGCCATAGGGGTGAGATTCATCTGCATCTTGGCTACCATATTTGGAAGCAAAAACGACCATGAGGTCGGTGAGTAAATCAGAAAAAGAATGTACGCCATCGGCAAGCAAAGCATGCGAGTGAAAGAAAACCCCACCCACTGCCTTGATAATGCCTAAAGAGGCAGTAATGGCCGCTCCGATAAGAGTGGTTTTTTTTGCCTGTTGGTAACGCTCCTTTTGTGTCATTCTCCTTCCTTTGCTAATTGCAGAGTAATGTGGAATTCGCCATTCATCTCTTTTGATTCGATGACCTGATGGCCGTTGATACGGCACCAACAGGGTAAATCATGTTGGGCGCCGGGATCCGTTGCAATAACCGTTAGAGTATCACCAGGTTGCAAAGTTTTGCTCATGTTTTGTGTTTTAATGACCGGCATGGGGCATAGTAAGCGCCGAGCATTTATTTCGTAATGTGCCATCCTAATCTCACAAATACCAATCAGCTTGAATCTCGTCAGCACGCATTGGCTGTATGTTTAAGGTTTTCGATTCACCATTTGGGTAATGTAAATCGACTTTAATTTCTGCTTCTTCGCGTCCGGAGCAAAATCGTCCAGCAATTCGCGCGCAAGTCAGCAAATCCTCGTCATCGGGTTGGCCTTCAATTAATATCATTGGCCCACGATGCTCAATGACTTGCATGTGAATAAATTGCTTGCGATAACCAGTTAAAAAATTACTTTCCGCCTCGTCACGGGCAATAATCATTTTGTAATGGGGCATAAGCCGTAAATGTCTTCCCGCTTTTAAAAGAATAATATCTTCCATTTCATAATCGCGCGAACCGCGATGAGCCCACATATCGCTCAGGCGACGAGTATAATTTTCATCGGTCAATACGCAGCAACCCCCTGCAGGCTGTGCATATTCTTCAATATCCATGGAGGCTGCAAGCTGCAATTGAGGCTTACGATTTCGCCCTTTGAAGTCATGCAAGGCTTCACGATTCACCCAACCCTCGCGCTCAGGCAAAGTAGGGGGTAAGAGTTTGGCACATAAAGGACGCAATAGGCGATCTTCAGCGCCAGATTCATGAGCGATAACTGGCATGGTCGCAGATCGTTGTGATTTAGCTCGCTGACCAATCACTTCACCGGTAATTATAAAATCAAATTCATGCTCCAGCATCCATTGATAGGCTTGCTGAACCATAAAAATTTTACAATCTAAACAAGGGTTTGCATTTTTTCCATAACCATATTTGGGATTCAGCAATACCTCTTTGTAAGGTTCAACAATATCAATGATATGAAGCTTCACGCCCAGTTGTTCTGCAACCCACAGCGCATCATTGCGTAGAGGTTTTGCATTTTTGCGATTGCGAATAGCCGAAGTATGACCAGAATGGCAAAAACCAGTATAAAAGTTGATTCCCTCAACATGGATCCCTTGTTCTTGAATTACTTTTACAGCAAGCATAGAGTCGAGTCCGCCAGAAATTAGCGCCACGGCCTTAGGTTTGAATGACATGGAATGACCTGATAACAAAATGACCAGTATTCTACCCTAATGAGGGGGAGGGATCTATAGTTCTTATCTGGTTAAAAATAGAACTGGCAACTTCTCGGGCAAATCGGCTCAGGGCTTTATTTTCAAGGTCTCTTACACCCTGTGCACAGGATTATCCACAGATTTTGTGGATAAATGAATTTTAAATTAAGGTGCGCAAAAATGAGAAAATCTATAGCCAGTATGGCTTAGATAAATAGTCAAGGGGGTGGGCTGTTATTTTTACAAGTTTGGGAAAAAAACTTATCCACAGGTTGGTCGTTGAATAGCATGGAGAATTAGCACAGCTATATTAGCTAAAGAAAAAATGAAAAAACAGTCTTGACTGGAGTTTTTTAATATATTTATTTCGTTAATGGCACTTGACTTGAAAAAACTAGGGTGTGTTGATAATTCATTCCTGGGGCCCCTCAGCCCAAACGGATTCTATGCCGGACAAGTCGCAGACGTGGTTGGATTGGAGATTGTCACACCCTAACCTTGAAGGAATTGTTCAAATTCACCAAGCCAGCGTTTAGCGATAGTGTGAGCTAAATCGGGATCTCGTAAGACCAAATCTTTAGCAAGAGTGGCTACTGCAGGAAGAAGCTGCTGGTCGCGTTGTAGATTGGCAATTTTAAATTGACGATAGCCAGTTTGTTTTGTGCCTAAGATTTCACCCGAGCCTCTTAATTGGAGATCCTTTTCGGCAATGACGAAGCCATCGGTGGTCGCGCGCATGGCTCGCAAACGTTCTGCGCCCAATTGTGAGAGGGGAGCTTGATAGAGTAAAAGGCAATGGGATTGTGCGCTACCTCGTCCTACTCTGCCGCGTAATTGGTGGAGTTGTGATAAGCCCAAACGCTCAGCGTTCTCGATGATCATCAAACTTGCATTGGGGACATCGACTCCCACCTCAATCACGGTGGTGGCGACAAGTAAATCAATTTCACCTTGTTTAAACGCAGCCATCGTGGCTTCTTTTTCGGAGGTTTTCATGCGTCCATGAACCAAACCCACACGTACTTCAGGCAATTGTTCTTGTAAACTGCTGGCGGTGGCTGTGGCTGCCATGCATTGTAATTTTTCTGATTCTTCAATCAAGGTGCAGACCCAATAGGCTTGACGTCCACCCGCTATTGCTGCTTGCAGTCGGCCAATAATCGGCTCTCTTTTGGCTTGATTCACCACCGCAGTAGTGACTGCTGTGCGACCCGGCGGTAATTCATCGATAATCGATAAATCCAGATGGGCAAATTGAGTCATGGCCAAGGTTCGCGGGATGGGCGTTGCTGTCATGAGCAATTGATGAGGGGTTAGTTCATCTTGCTGACCCTTTTGTTGCAGAAGCAAACGTTGTTCAACGCCAAAACGATGTTGCTCATCGATAATCACCAACCCAAGTTTGGCAAAAGACACTTCTTCTTGAAAGAGCGCATGAGTACCGATAAGTAACTGGCATTCATGATTTGCAAGTTGCGCTAAAGTTTCTCTTCGTTCACTGACCTTCATTTTGCCAGTGAGCCTTCGACAATTTAGGCCGAGTGGAGTTAGCCATTTTTGTAGATTGGTTGCATGCTGTTCACTGAGTAATTCAGTGGGAGCCATGAAGGCAACTTGATAGCCATTAGCAATGGCTTGTAAAGCAGCTATAGCAGCGACTACTGTTTTCCCCGAGCCGACATCCCCCTGTACTAGACGCAGCATAGGCTTAGCTTGAGCTAAGTCTGCCGCAATTTCATCATTCACACGCTGTTGGGCAGCAGTTAAGTCAAAAGCTAATTGTCCCAGAAAGCGCTTATATAGAACGGTATTAACAGGAATACTCGGAGCAAAGCGATGGCTGCGATGCAGTCTGGCAAATTGCATACTTAAGCGCTGTCCTAATAATTCATCAAATGCGAGTCTTTGCAAAGCAGGATGAGAGCCTTCTTCTAAAGCCTGCAGAGAAATGTCTGGCGGCGGATTGTGTAGTAATTCCAAAGCAGCGGCTAGTGGCTGAAAATGGTATTTGCTTAAAAGCTCCTCATCCATCCATTCTAACTGGTTCAACTGTTCGCGATAGCTGGTTAAAGCTATTTTGACTAATTGTCGCAAACGAGTTTGGGTTAAGCCTTGCGTTGTCGGGTAGATGGGGGTGAGTGTTTCATCGACAACAAAGTCCTCTTCGCTTGCAAGGAGTTGATATTCAGGATGGATCATTTCTAGGGTATTGGCAAATTCGCGGACTTCACCAAAAGCTCTTATCAACTTGCTTTCATTTAAGGCTTTAATTTGTTGTTTATTGAAATGAAAAAAGCGTAATTTTAATACCGCAGTTTTATCTTCTATATAACAATAAAGCATCATGCGTTTACCGTATTTAATTTCGGTTTTACACACTTTGCCAGCAACGACGCTCCAATCATTGGGTCGTAAATCACAAATAGGCGTTATTCTTGTTCTGTCTTGATAACGAAAAGGAAGATGAAACAGCAGATCAGCAACGGTATTTATCCCGCATTTGCTGAGTTTGGCGCTAAGCGTTGGGCCTACGCCGGAGAGCGTTTCACATGATTGTTGGAGCACGGCATACTTTATTAAGAATAAAAAAACTGATAATAGCAGGAAAATAAGTTAGAGTTGATGTGCTAGAGATAAAAATTCAGGAGCGACGGCATGAATAATCGTACCATCATCTTCACAGCAGGTTTAATTTTGGTATGGATTATTGGTTATTTACTTATTATTGGCCGGAATATCTTAATTCCCCTCGTTATTGCCATTTTTATTTGGCATTTACTCAATACCGCAAGAGAGGGTGTACAGCGAATCCATTTTAGGGGAGTTCGTCCTCCTTATTGGTTGAGTATGGTGTTGGCTCTCTTAATTTTTGCGATATTGATTAAAATTTTAGTCAATATTATTAGCAATAATGTCCACGAAGTCATAGCTGCGGCGCCGCGTTATCAGGACCATTTAAATAAAATTCTTAGCCTGGTTGATCAACGGTTTCATGTTAAAGCCTTGATGACTATGGATCAGTTTATGAAAAACCTTAGCGTGCAGGGTATTTTAGTGAATATCTATGCTGTTTTTAGTACTATCATGAGCTCGGCTGTATTAATCACGCTTTATGTCGCATTTTTATTCGTTGAACAACATTTTATTAGTCAAAAATTGAATGCTCTTTTTCCACAAAAAGAACATCGTTCTTTAGTGAATAACATCATTATCCATATCGTTAATGATACGCAAATCTATCTAGGTTTAAAAACCTTATTAAGCCTCATTACCGCAACAATGAGCTGGATTATTATGCGCTTAGTCGGCTTGGATTTTGCCGAATTTTGGGCCTTATTAATCTTTTTTCTTGATTTCATTCCTAACATTGGTGCCATTATTGCTACGGCTTTTCCCGCAGTGCTCGCTTTAGTTCAGTTCGAGAGTTGGTGGCCATTTATCATCATTACTTCGGGACTTGTCATCATTCAATTTATCGTTGGTAATATCATCGAACCACGCTTTCTTGGCAAATCCTTAAATTTAAGCCCGCTCGTCATTCTTTTAGCTTTAGCATTATGGGGTGCGGTTTGGGGTATTTTAGGCATGTTTCTTTCGGTGCCTATTACTGTAATGATGATGATTATTTTTGCCCATTTTGAACCAACCAGACCTTTGGCGATTATGTTGTCACAAGATGGGCAAATCAAAAAAGCGTATGAAGCAGTCTAGGAGCGTCAGATGTTTATTTTTAAAAAATTGAAAAAATTTTATCAAGCCTCTGCTGAAAATAGGCGGCAACTCCATTTGCTGCTGGCTTTTTTAATTATTCCCATTATTGGAATGAGTTTGCTATATATTTATGTAAATCTATTTTGGTTATAAAGAGTTCTCATGGCCCAATCCAATCATTTGATTAATGAACCCAGTCCTTATTTGCAGCAGCATGCCCATAATCCCGTCGATTGGTATCCCTGGGGTAAAGACGCGTTGGCTAAGGCAGAGCAAGAGAATAAACCGATTTTATTGTCGATAGGCTATGCTGCTTGTCATTGGTGCCATGTGATGGCCCATGAATCCTTTGAAGATGAAGAAACGGCTGCGTTAATGAATAAGTTATTCGTTAACATCAAAGTGGATAAAGAAGAGCGTCCAGATTTAGATAAAATCTATCAAACTGCGCATTATTTTCTGAGCCAGCAAAGTGGTGGTTGGCCCTTAACAATTTTTTTGTCGCCGGATCTGACTCCTTTTTTTAGCGGCACTTATTTTCCTCGAGAAGAACATCATCAACTGCCTTCTTTTAAACGGATTTTGCGACTTATTGCTGAGCTTTATCAAAATAAAGCGCCTGAAATTAAGGAGCAAAACCAAGAGTTAAGAAAAATCTTACAACAGCAGCAACAAGCGTTTCCTGAGGCTGTTTTAAATGAAAAACCACTGTATCTGGCCTTAACTCAGTTACAACAAAACTATGATGAAAATTATGGGGGTTTTGGTACTGCGCCAAAATTTCCTCAAGCCAGTAAATTGGAATATTTATTGCGCAATAAATTGCCGATGGCTTTAGCTACCTTAATGCATATGGCTAAAGGTGGAATTTATGATCAGCTAGCCGGTGGTTTTTACCGTTATTCTGTTGATCAACAATGGAATATCCCGCATTTTGAAAAAATGCTTTACGATAATGGCCAATTGTTAACACTTTATGTGCTCGCTGGCCAACAATTTCAAGAACCTTATTTTTACGAAATTGCTCAAGAAACAGCGCTCTGGATTTTAGAGCAATTACAGGCGTCCGAAGGTGGATATTTCTCAAGTTTTGATGCCGATTCGGAGGGTGAAGAAGGTAAATTTTATCGTTGGACTCCCAAAGAAGTTCGCGACTTATTAACTCCAGAAGAATATGAACTAATAAGACTTTATTTTGCCTTAGATCAAAATCCAAATTTTGAAAATCATTGGCATTTTTATGTGGCTCGTTCTTTAAAGGAAACGGCGCAACTATTAAAGTTAAATCCAACGGTAGCGAAGTCTAGTTTATTAACCGCAAAAAAAAAGCTATTAAACGCAAGAAATCAGCGTAGACCTCCTTTTCGTGATGAAAAAATTTTAACCTCCTGGAATGGGCTAACGATCAAAGGCTTATTGTTAGCAGGAGCCGTTTTGAAGGAGGAACGCTTTACAGTTTCAGCGCAGAAAGCACTGCAATTCATCCAAGAAAAACTTTGGAAAAAGGATTATTTATTAGCAAGTTATAAAGACTCTAAGGCTTATCTTTCTGCTTATTTAGATGATTATGCTTTTTTACTGGATGCCTTGCTGACCTCACTACAACTGTCTTGGGATAGTAAGCAATTGCAGTTTGCTATCGCTATTGCAGAGCGAATTTTAGCTTCGTTTGAAGATGAACATTCGGGGGGATTCTTTTTTACCCCAGAAAATCATGAAAGTTTACTCTATCGACCTAAAACGATGATGGATGATGCTATTCCAGCGGGTAATGCTGTTATTGTCCGCACTTTCTTAATTTTGGGCCACCTACTGGGCGAGCCTCGTTATTTAGTTGCGGCTGAAAAAACCTTGCAAGCGGCTTGGCCATTTCTCATGCAATATCCTGCAGAACATTGTTCTTTGTTATTAGGATTAAAAGAATACCTTAATCCTTCGCAAATTATTGTGCTTCGTGGTGATAAAAAGGAAATTAATTCTTGGCAGGCTGAGACTCAAACCCTCAATAATTATGTGTTTGCCATTCCTGCGGATGCTTCCAATCTCCCTAAATCGCTCGCCCTAAAAAAAGCAAAGGGAAAAAGCTGCGCTTATGTTTGTCAAGGTTTGCACTGTGAAGCGGTGGTGATAGAGAAAAAACAGCTTAAATCGTTAATTAAAGAATGAGTTGTTGCAAAAAAATGAATTCCAGCGCCCTGTGCTAAACTTTGAGGAAATGAGCTGAAAGGATTAATGCCAGTGAGAACCATATTAATTACTGGGGCAAGTCGTGGTTTGGGGCTGGAGTTTGCCAGACAATTAAGTGCTCTGGGAGAAAACGTTATTGCCACTTGTCGTCATCCTGCGGGGGCGACTGTTCTCCAAGAATTAGCTGAGAAGCGAAGTAATTTGTCGATTATTACTCTCGATGTCAGCGATGAGCAAAGTATCGCCCGACTAGTTGAGTTGCTCGGCGATAGGCCCATTGATTGGCTCATCAATAACGCCGGTATTACGGGTACACAAGGCGTCACCATCGGCAACATCGACCGAGAAAATTTTTTGACTGTCATGAATGTTAATTGCTTAGGGGCCCTTAAAGTCAGTGAAGCCTTACTACCTCATCTTCTTAAAAGCGAGGATAAATTAATTGTTAATGTAACTTCTCAGTTAGGCACTATTTCTGATAGCCAATGGGGTCGTGCTTACGCTTATCGTGCAAGTAAAGCCGCTTTGAATTGTGTGATGCGCGCTTTTGCAATCGATGTCGCAGGGTTAGGGGTTAATGTTTTACTTCTTCATCCTGGTTGGGTACAAACCGAACTAGGAGGTCCTCGGGCTACTCTTGATGCGCCTACGAGTGTAACTGCTATGTTAAAAGTCATTGAGGCTAAGAAAACGGATAGCCATGCTGAGGTGATGTATAGTTATGAGGGGAAAACGATTGATTGGTAAAGGAAATTCCTAAGTCGACGCTTAAGTGGGGCTAAGGTTCAATCTACATTCTATACTTAGATCATTGCATTTAAACAAGGAACGTTTTATGACTCATTATCGTAATCTCAGTCTCAATGACCACCAAATATTTTACCGGGAAGCTGGCGATCCTAATCATCCGACCCTGCTATTACTTCACGGTTTCCCTAGCTCTTCCCATATGTTTCGTAATTTGATCCCGCTGCTTAAAGATCATTTCCATCTTGTAGCGCCAGATCTCCCAGGCTTTGGTTTCACTAAAATGTCGGAGAAAGCCGAGTTTCTTTATACTTTCGATAATCTCGCAAAAATGATTGAAGATTTTACTGATGCATTAAAGCTAAACTCCTATTATATGTATGTTTTTGACTACGGAGCGCCGGTTGGTTTTCGCTTAGCGATGTCAAGGCCAGAGAAGGTTCTCGGCATTATTTCACAAAATGGTAATGCTTATGAGGAAGGGTTAAGTAAAGAAGGTTGGGATCCCATTCAAAAATATTGGCGGGAACCAAGCGGTGCTAATCGCAAAGCCTTGCGTAAATTACTCAGCCTTGAGGTAACCAAATGGCAATATACTCATGGCGTAGTTGACGAAACTAAGATTGCCCCGGAAACTTACACGCTTGACGCCGCTTTAATGGCAAGGGCTGGGAATGATGACATTCAATTAGATCTCTTTCTTGATTATGCAAACAATGTTGCAATTTATCCGCAATTTCACGCCTATTTTGCTAAAGAACAACCACCTTTTTTGGCAATTTGGGGTAAGAATGATCCCTTTTTTCTGCCAGTCGGGGCAGAAGCGTTTCGGCGAGATCTACCCACAGCTGAAATTTGTTTCTTAAACACAGGTCATTTCGCACTTGAAACGCATGCCGAAGAGATTGCCGAGCGCATTTTAATTTTCAAGGAAAGTTAAGTTTTAACTAGGTCGTTTGACGCTTTCAATAAGCTCAATTATTTCATGAAAATTAAAAAAATCGCTCAAAGCAAAAGTGAATTTATGTTTAAGGATTTCACCGAAGATAAGAAAATGTTTTTCGAAAAAAATTGACTCAATATAATTCACTATATTTTTTTTAAAAATAGATTGCGGTTTTTTATTTTTCTTAAAATGATCGAGACAAATAATATTTTCATTTCTGCTTTCTTGCTCTGCAGGGTTTATTTCCTTATTAATTAAATTGTTATAAAGAATTTCGAGCTTTTTAATGGCAGTGTCATCGATTTTCAAATATTGAACCAGAGTTTTTAGAAAACATAACTCTTTGTATCCCTTCGATTGCTTGTAAATATATTCTTGAGACCAGTTGGTATTGAGATGAGAAGAAACTGCATCTAAAACAAGACCCACAGACCATTCCGATGATTGACGTTTAGCTTGGTTTTCATTGCGCCATACTATTTCTAGACCTTTAGCGAAGGCCGAAGTGAGGTCCTTAATTAAATTTTTTTCGTCCGCTTGGTATAAATAATGAGGATAGTGTTGCTTGGCATGGGTTAGCCAGTCATTGAATAGCAGTTTTGCAGTCACTCTTATTTTAAAGATTAGAGTCGATTCAAGAACCGCTTTAAAATAAATTGAATTGATATCTATGATACTTTTTTCCATGGTGTTACTGACAGGCGCCGCGCAGATCAATGTCCCAAACATCCACAACAATCCCGTTGCTGACTATGAAAAATTGATTATACAAGTTAATGGTTGGGTCGCAATGTGGAACAATTAACTCAAGGACTTCTTTATTGGTGGGTAAAGGTCCAGCAGTCACTGAACTAATCTTTCCGTGCTCATCCCCAAAACCACCCCAATCATAGCTAAGATTTGTGTGGCTAATGATTTTTGGTTTATTGTACTGGTCGACATAGATTGCTTTAGTTCCGGCATCGACAGTGACATGTTCACTGCGATTACTTGAAATGACGGTGGTAATTAAAGTCATTGCAGGTTGAAAATGGTTAAAGCTCTGCGCCTGTTCTTTCGAGCCAATGAGGGCATATTCCACATCCATGACGGTATAAGAACCGGGTTGAATCTCGGTCACATTGGTCACTTCGACATCGATGTCATAAGTACCTGTCCCTGTACCAGTAAGAATTTCACAGGGAAGATTGTTGCGGCGAAAGTCGTCTACAAGATCACTTGCCAGTTGCATGATTTTTAATGAACATTCTTTGCGTTCTTGATAAGAGTTTATATGTTGTAAATTGCCTGCATAACATTGAATACCGCGAAGATTTAGCCAGGGTGAACGCATAATTTGTTTGCCGAATTCTACAGCCAATTGCGGTTTAACTCCGGTGCGCCCGATCCCTGAATCCAAGTCGACCAGCACATTGATTTTTTGCTTGATAGAGGCTGCTGCCTCATTGAGTTCTGCTAAATTTTGTTCATTATCGACAACAATAATTGTATCAGGTGCTTTTAGGATGGATTTTAAGAGTCGAGCAATTTTGTACTGGCTAACCACTGGAGAGGTAATTAATATACCCCGCAATCCTTTTGCAATCAGCACTTCCGCTTCGGCAACTTTGGCAACACTGAGGCCAATAGCTCCGTACTCAAGCTGTAATTGGGCCAACTGACTACATTTATGCGTTTTACAATGGGGTCTGATATTCACTTGATGATGAATTGCATGTTGCTGCATGAGCTGCAAATTATAAAAAAGTTTTTCGCGATCGATGACTAAGCAGGGGGTATCTAATTCAGATTTGGCTAATCCGATAAATTGATTGGTCATGTTGGCTAACTGGAGGCGATTTTCCTAGAGGATAGCAAAGAAATGGCTTTAAAAGAATAAAAAATCTCCGAGACTTGTCTACATTGTTGCAGATCTGCCTACTGCTTTATATCGCCAAGTAGTCTACACGCTACTAAAGTTTGTGTATCAAAAAAATTATAATGCTAATTTAATATCTACATCGAATTTTTTTTTATCTTATTGGGTAATTTATGATAATATGCAAAATTTAAAGAAAGAGTAAATTCCGATGTATATTGAAAGTTTAAGAATTTTGTCCCAATTTCCAATTGAAAATATTTGGATGCTCGCAGTAGATGGTAAGTTCTATGAGAAAGAAGGGCCTTTAGGATTTGAAAATCGTGAAAAAGGAAGCGTTCAAGCCGTCCTAAATGCTTTGCTAGAAAGTCTTCAAAAATTAGGTGAACCGCTTTCTGTAGCTGATATACAAAGGATTCATACACGCTGCATGACCGATGTGCCTTCACGAAATCCTTGTACTCCGGGTCAATTCAGAACAAATAACGTCGCTTTTGAAGTTCTTTCCAATTGGTGTACTCCTAAAGGCTTAGAAGATTTACTTCGTAATAAACCAAATACCGCTCAATTAATCCCTTCAGAATTAGCCTTTGTGAATGATGGATACGTCCCCCTATCCTCGGTTAAAGATAAGGCGAATTTGAAATTAGCATTTGATCCCGACAAGGCTTTAGCGAAAAATTGCAGTGAAAGTGATCTTCAAAGCTTGCATGCAAAATTGGCTCAAGGAGATGCCAGACTGGTATATCAACCTCCAGAGGCATCTAAACTTGAACAGCAATTAGCAATAATATTGCGCATTTATAATTCTAATATTAATCAAGCGAACACAGACGATGAAAAAATTCTGTTGATTGCGGAACTGATCCAACGCTGCACACGCCTTCATCCTTTCCGTGATGGAAATAATAGGACCTTCGTAAATTGTCTTGCCAACCGATTGTTGATAGAAAATGGTCTTTGTCCGGTTTTACTTTTTGAGCCTAATATATTTGAATTCCATACCCCAACAGAACTGGTTAGTGTCTTAAAAGATGCTCAACAACAATTTATGAGTAGAATCCAAGCCCCAGAAACCCCCATTTTTAATTATGATAATAGTAAAATTGGATTAATAGAGGACGGAAAATTCGTCTCCATGGGAAGGGACTTTAAACAGAGGTTTAGCGCCCTAATCTATAAACTTGCTCAGCAGCAATACAGCAAAAAAAATTATCTTTTGGCTAGTGAATATTTTCAGATTAATTATGAGTTAGAAAAGCAAATTAACGACAAAAGTACTAATTCAGGGATCTCCTTATTTAGCCTTGCGTTATCATTAAAGCAGTTAGGTCAGTTACAATTGGCAAGAACTCATTTTAGCAACACAGTAGGGCTATTTAATAGCTTACACAAACAAAAAGCCTTAATAAATAAGGCAGAAAAACATATTAAAGAAATTGACGTCATGTTATCTAGCTTAGAAGAGAAGAATACTGAGACTGCTCAAGCAAATTAAGCTTTAAGGCTTCCTTTCAAAACCTATTCTGGATTAAATTTTGTCAGTTTATTCAGGAGAATCATTCCATGAATCTGGAGTTTAAATGACGCCATATTCATGGAGAGGTAACTCTGTAAAAAATAATGTCGGATACGGTAAATAGAACCTGTTCCTAGTAGTACGCTTCTGTTACCAACCTAAATGTTTCAAGGTTTATAGGATAGGCTGGCTTGCTCTTCTTGTTCGAACAAAATATCGATAAGGAGTACCGAATTCAACTGCCATTAGTTGTATTCAGGGGCATAAAATTCAAACTTATCAGTTGGCTGAAATTCCTCTGTTTGAGTTGATGAGGTATTACTCAATATACCTTGTAAAACAGGGACCGAAGGTAATATTCTGTTTTGTAATTCTCGTCGCGCTAAGTTAAGGTTTGCGGATGCTACGTGACTTAAGTTCAATGAACTGTAGCAATAAGCGGTTTCATCATCTTCTGGTACGCCATTTAGTGGATGAAAAAAGACATTAAATGTTTTACCGAATTTTGATATCACATAATTTTCATCATTTACTCGTCCAATATACACGCCAACATGTGTCCATTGTTTGTCTTTATTCTTATAAGCGATAATATCACCGGGTTTTAAATTTTCTTCTGAGATGATTTGAGCATTTTGCTCTAAGTAGATGGCGACGCGATCATTGATTCGATTACTGTAATTACAAAAATAATTATCTGGTTTATTTCCGAGAAAACTATAAGCAAAGCTCAGACAATGTAGGTCAGAAATGCTCTCAGGGCTCTTCTGGAAAGAGTCGCTCGCTTCAAAAAGGGATAATGGTCTGAGTTGGGCAGCTATCCAAATAGGAAGGGATTTGTTGGTTAATACTGTTCGTTTAAATGATTGAAATACGCTGTTAAACCAAACTTTATCCATCGCTTGTTTGGAAAAATGAGTAAATAACACAATAAAAAACTGCTCGCTAGTTACCTCTGCGCCTCTGCTCTTATTAATCTCATAAGTTTCAACTAAACACATTAAGAGTCTTATCTTATTTTTTACGATCATCATTAAATTTCACAGCCGTTAATTAATGATCAATATTTTAACTCAGAGGACTATATTAAATCAATTTTATCAGTTACAAAGAAAATTCTTACCCAATTTCTAGCTCTGCTCAATGCCAACCACAGTGGCCTCATTACTTTTGTTCTCTCAGGAAGTAAAGTGAAAGCGGGATGAAAATTTACATTACCTCAGAATTAGTCGCTTTAGATGACATAACATACCTTTCATCATTGGCTATAAACTAATTAATTCTATGCTTAATAAGGAAGTTCAAAAAGATAGAAATGACATGCTCAAATTTATATTTCTAATTAAGAGCCTGTATTTCTACCATAGCATAACTTGTGATTCCCAGGCGACTTGCCGCTGCATAAGAAAGATCGATAATTCGCGTATTATAAAAGGGCCCACGATCATTAATACGAACTACCACTGTTCGTCCATTTTTTACATTCTTAACTCGTAGCCGGGTATTAAATGGAAGCGTAGGATGTGCAGCCGTCATAGAATACATATTGTATTGCTCTCCATTAGAGGTCTTATGATGATGGAAGCGTTTACTATAAAACGAAGCTAGCCCTCGTGCTTTATACCCTTTTGCAGACTTAAGAGGTGTATATACCTTCCCCTTCACTTTATAAGAAGCTATTTCATGTCCTAGGGGCTTTGTTTTCATACAGGCGGTTAAACTAAATAACAAGGCTGTAATAACAACATATTGCATAGTTTTAATGACCAATCGCATACTTATCCTTAGATATCAAATGAGCCTGAAAACATAGCATATTGATCAAAGTTTGGCGACAGATTGGCTTTTTCATTGATAGGTTCCTTTTAAGCCGCTGGATAAAAAAACGTGGCTTCGTGTTTGTTATAGTACAGGTTAGTAATACAAGAATTCGGTATTGCTTGAAATTGTTTAATGATTGCTATATCCACCTCTCCCTGAAATTTTATAGTGAAAATCAATTGCTTTGCTTTTCCCGAAGCAATCCATTTCTTAATAAGTTCATAGGCCCTAGCAGGGTAACAAATGACATCCGATAAAACCCAATCATAGCTTTCGTCTAAATGAGCGGGATCTAAAGCAAATGCGCTCTGCTGCAAAAAATGAACACGGGGAAGCTTTGCAATTTTAGGAGCTAGCTCGGCTTTATCAACGGCGGTGACCTTAGCTCCTAAAGATTGTGCCACATAGGTCCAACCGCCCGGGGAGGCGCCTAAATCCAGTACCGTTTCATCGCTCTTAGGTTGTTTTCCCAATAGCGTTAAGGCTTCCCACAGCTTTAAATAAGCGCGATTGGGTGGGTTTATTTTATCTTCAATAAAATAGCATTTTCCTTGCGGCCATTTTTTTCTGCGTTTTGCGCTATAAACAAGGGTATTTTTATCAAGAAGGCTGAAGCTACCTATCGTTGGGATGTCTTCTTGAAGAGGAAAATGACGTTCTAAACTGCTGTAGCTGCGTAATTGTTCTTCGATTAAGCGCGAGCGTCTTATTTGACTAATCGGGTGCAGGTACCAAAATTTTCCAGCTTGGCGTAGGATTTTTACTGCCTCAGAAATGGATTGAAAGCTGACAATTTGCGGTTCCAACCAAGTATCAAGGGCGAAGCAGGGTTCTGTTTTTTTGACGGAGGAAAAAACGAGATCTTCGCGAATATCAGAAAATTCTCCTAGCTCTTCGCAGAGTGCGGAGAGAAATTCGGGTTTTACAACGTAAATAGCGGCGATTTTTTGCATTTATGACCTGTAAAATTAAATCGAAGTGACTTTTTCACTGAACTCTGTTATGTAAATCTATATAAAATATTATCAGGGAAATTTTTAGTAGTGACTCAATATAAAACAATTAAATCCTATGCTTTTCCTCTAATTTTGATTTCTTCTATTGTCTTAGGTGGCTTAGTGGGTCATATATTAGGGCCAAATACTCAATATTTAAAACCTTTTGGTGAAATCTTTCTCAATTTGATTTTTACAGCCATTGTGCCACTCATTTTTTTCTCTGTCTCTTCGGCAATTGCGCGCACAGGATCTTTGGGTAAATTAGGGAAGATCATTTTATCCATGACAGCAGTTTTTTTATTTACCGGAATAGTCGCCGCTGTGTATGCCCTTTTTATCGTGAAACTGTTTCCGCCAGGGCAGGGCGTTTTTTTGCATTTAACTATACCTGAAACCTTTTCACCTCCTAGTTTATCAAGTCAAATTGTAGGCATTGTTTCCGTTCCTGATTTTATTAATTTGTTGTCACACAAAAATATGTTGGCTTTAATCGTATTTTCATTACTAGTTGGCCTAGCAGCAGCAACAGCCAATGATAAAGGGAAAAAATTTATTGGTTTTTTACAAGCCGGTGAAGAAGTTTTTATGCGTGTTTTCTCGCTCATTATGTATTACGCACCCATTGGTTTTTTTGCTTATTTTGCAGTTTTAGTGAGTGAACTTGGTCCTCAATTAATGGAAAGCTACCTACGTATCGCTTGCATTTATTATGTTTCTTCCTTGCTTTATTTTATTGCGGCCTTTAGTTTTTATGCCTACCTGGCAGGTAAAATCGAAGGTATAAAATTATTTTGGAAAAATTTATTTTTGCCGATGGTTACCTCGGTTGCAACTTGCAGTGGTGCAGCCAGCATACCCGCTAATTTATTAGCAACCAAGAAAATGCGTGTTTCTCCGGAAATTGTGGAAACTGTGGTTCCGCTTGGCGCGATTATTCATAAAGATGGCTCGGTGATTGGAGGGATGTTTAAGATCGCGTTTTTATTCGGAATTTTTCATTTAGATTTTAGTGGCAGCTCGGTTTTACTAATTGCTTTGGGTGTTTCTTTGCTGGTGGGCACTGTCATGGGCGCCATTCCTAGTGGAGGTATGCTCGGTGAGTTATTAATTTTGACGGTCTATGGGTTTCCGCCTTCCGTTTTGATTGCCATCGCTGCGATTAGTATCATTATTGATCCACTGGCTACTATGCTCAATGTGACGGGTGATTGTGTAGCGGGTATGATGACTGCTCGTTTAGTTGACGGTAAAAAATGGTTGGACCGTGAATAAAGTAGCTTAGCTTTTTTGTATCGAAGTGGGGAGAGTTTGGCGATTAGCATAAAAACTAAAGGTACTCACCGAACCAGTAACCGCAAATAAAATCGGTACAAGGAAATTAAAATTGATGCCGGTGAATTCTGCGGTAAGGACGATGGCGGTAATTGGCATTTTCTGGGCTGCTGCAAGAAAGGCGGATGCGCCAACTACAGCAAAGGCGCCCGAATGAGTCCCAGGCCAGATAACTGACCAAAGCCCGCCGAGAACTATCGCCATTAATACGCCATTCGCCAGTGACGGTGTCAGTAATCCACCCTGTGCCCCTGCCTGCAAACTGCTCCACACAATAATCACTCTAAGAATGAACAATCTTAGGGCGAGCTCCAGACCCAAATTATCAGTAAACCCAAGTTGAATGGGGCCTTTTCCATTGCCTAATAACTGAGGGAAATAGACAGCTAAGATCCCAATAATAATGAAATTCAGAATACATAAAATTAAAACCCGTCCGTCACGAGGAGCAATTTTGCGTGCTGCAGCAGTAATTTGATGAAACCAATAGGCTGCTATACCAAAGAGAGGACCTACAATAATTGACCAGGTTATTAAAGAAAGGCTCAATGGGTAATTCGGTACATGGTATTGCGGTTCATTGCCCAAACCAATCCAGGAAATGGCTGTAGCGATGGAAGAGGTGCAAAGCGCAGGGATTACTGCCGACCAGCTAAGTGTAGATAGCAACACTTCAAGCGTAAAGACGGTGCCCCCTAAAGGAACATTATAAACCGCGGCCAATCCAGCACCGGCTCCACAAGCCACCATGATTTGTGATTCTCTAACAGTTAAACCGGTTTTGTCTGCCAGCCAGCAGGCAAATGCTGCACCAATTTCTCGTGGCGCTACTTCTCGTCCCAGCGGTGAACCAAGGGCAACAGTAATAATTTGCAGCAGGGCGTTGAGAGTTGTTGTTAACATCGGCATCATTGGCTTGTCTGATTTAATCGCCCGAGCAATACTGACTAAAGGTTTACCGTAGCGGTAAATCGCCCACCATCCAAAACCGGCAAGAAAACCACAGAAACTAAGAACTAAAATTCGTCTCTCTCCGGATGCAGCAGAGACCCCTTCTAGAAAGTTTTCTGGGTGCTGTAAAGTATGAGTGTAACCATAAGCAACATGTTGAATATAGTGCAGCAGTAACGCTAAAAACATTCCAGCCAGCCCAGAGACAACCCCTATACAGAGAGTGACAAAAATAAGGATGGGTAAAGAAGTTTTACATTTTTGTTGTGAGTTGGATTGTTTCACAGCGAATCTTTTGCTCCACTGAGATTAGTTAATTTAAAGTACTTTAATGTAGCCTAGGGGGTCAAGCCTTGCTGTTCGTTATTAAGTGATTAAGAAGCAAAAAAGCAAGGCTTGACTCATTTAATTCGATATTCCCACGTCCCTCGACTTGTTCGCGGGATCCAGAGATCTCGCTATGAAAAAAGATCGCCTGAATACCGCTGACAAGCCACGGTACATAGGCAGGAAGACTAGAATTTGCAACAATGCCGGGTAAGCCGCGCGAATCGCTTGAGATTCATCCTCTATGCCTTATGAGCAGAGGAATTAGAATTTGAGTTCTCATCAGAAGGTTTTACCTCGTCATACAAAACCGGATCCGGAAGGAAAAAAGTAAATACGACTAAAATAAGCAACGCTATGACTATCCAGCCCATTAAAAAAAAGCAATCATCGAGAGCTAAAGCAGTGGCTTGTCGTTGTAGATAAAAATTTAACTGGGCTAAAGCTTGTTTTCCTTGGATATTGAAAAATTTTGCCCGTTCAAAAAATTGCGTCGTATTTTGCGAAAAAGCAGTTAAACTGCTCCCCAAACGTTCATGATAAAAGACTTGTCGACGATGCCATAAAATGAGAAATAAGGAAACCCCTATTCCACTGCCAAATAGTCTTGCTGTATGGAATAGACAAATCGCTTCGGGAATTTTTTTTGGGTGAACGGTTTGAGTGCATAAACGAAAAAGAGGAGCTAAAAACACAGCCAATCCTACACCAGTGAGAATGCGCGAAAAGGCAATGCGATTAAAATTGATTTCTGCATTAAAATAAGTGGTGTAAAAGCTAGAAATAGCAAGAAAAGCCAAAGCGACTGTAAGAGGTAAGCGTGGATCATAACGCATGTAATTTATCAAGATTGGTATCCAGGCTCCGAATGCCATTGTTCCCATGATTAAGGCAATCCAATTGGGAGTATAGTTAACGTAAAGTTTCAGCCATAATCCTAGTAAAATGACCATGCCAAAATAAATTGAAAAAAGTAGGAATAAGTTCACTATGGCCAGCGAAAAATAGAAGTTTTTAAACAACTTAATATCAATAATGGGGTGCGTTGCTGACCAACTTCGCAGTATAAAAAAGACAAAACTAATGCTGCCTGCAATGGTTAGAAAGGTAATGAGAGAAGAGCGGAACCAATCTAATTCTTGACCGGTTGTTAGCACAGTACCGAAAAAAACAATGGCGATGGAATAAAATAAATAACCAACCACATCAAGATGGAGTTTTTCTGGTCGCTTATTATCAGATTTGCGATATCGGTAGCCTACACAAATAATTAAAAAAAGACAGAGAGGAATATTGGAATAGAAAAGAAGGCGCCAATTATGATAGTAAGCTATCCAGCCTCCATAAGAAGCAGCAAGCACAGGCGCTAAGGAAAAACTAACTAATAAAACTGACAAAACAAAGGCCTTATTTTTTTTTGGTGCTAGAAGAGGAATCAGTGTGTAAGTAATCAAAATAAATAACGGTCCAGATGCTACACCTTCTAAAAACCGGAATAAAACGAAATTAAAATAATCGGTTGCTATCGCACATTGCCATGAAAAAAAACACATGAAAGTTAAGCAGACTACAAAAAGTTGGAGGGCGCTTAAGCCTGAATGATCTGGTTTTCCAAGAGGAATGCCAATTATATTACCAATACAAAAAAAACTAACCGCATAAGAAGTAAGATAAGAACTACCGCCCAAATCACTGACGATGTAAAGACCTGCCATGATGGGTAAAGTAAGATTAAATACGACCGCAGTTAGTGCTAAAACTAAAAGGTAAAGGACCATTTTTTCTTGTTCCTAACGCGTGCGTATTTTGCATTCTTGCATAGTCATTTTTTGCTTAGTCATTTTATGTTTATTATTTTTTTTCCTAGGGTTATTTTGCTGAGGCTTTTTTTTCTTAATGCCATTTTTCTGCGTCTCTTCAGGGGAGCTATTATTGTTAACTCCTTTTTGCCGCAGGTTAATATCTGAGATAGTAAGCGGATTTCTGGCAAATTCTTGTAAATTGGGATCGAGGTTATTTTTAATAATACTTTCTATAAGCTCTTTATCTCCTAACTCTTCCAATTGAAAAATATCAGTGGAATAACGGGGTGAATTGTTGAAGGTGGTTGGTACTAAGAGTCCACCTTGATCAGTGAGATCAACAGTGACTTCAAGCGATAAGCCCAGGCGCAACGGATGTTTCTTTAACTCCTGGGGATCTAAGGCGATACGTACAGGTAAGCGTTGGACAATTTTAATCCAGTTTCCTGAGAGGTTTTCAGGCGGCAGTAACGAAAAAACGTTACCAGCACCGCCGGGTAAACCGACAATTTTTCCATGAAAAACAACATCTCGACCATAGAGATCGGAAGTAAAGGTTGCTCTTTGGCCAATGCGCATTTTTTTAAGTTGGGTTTCTTTAAAATTGGCATTGACCCAGATTTGATCCAGAGGAATGATGGACATCAGTGGTTCATTGGGTGAAACCCACATTCCCACTTGAATGGTGCGCTGGGCAACTAGCCCTTCCACCGGCGCATAGATTCTACAGCGGTAAAGTTGCACCCAGGCATCGCGGACGCTTTGAGCGGCAGCTTGTACCCAGGGATGTTCAGTGACGGAAGTCCCTTGTACAAAAGCCAGCATTTTTTGATAATTATTTTTAGTTCTTTTTAATGCCGCTTCGCTGGCTCTTAAATCGTCGACTGCATGTTGATAATCTTCTAAAGAAACTCCTCTCGCACCAATGACATCATAGCGATGTTTGAAATTTTGTTGAGCTTTTAACAGTTCAGCTTCTTTCACTTCGATTTCGGCAGCCAGAATAAAAACATCGTGAAAGGCTTGAGAGACTTCCCGAACTGTTTGCGCCAGTTTCTTTTTTGCTTTTTCCAAAGCAATAATTGAATCTGTTTCATTGAGGGAAACAACGAGTTGTCCTTTTTTTACCAAAAAACTATCATCAGTATATACACCGGTGACAAAGCCCTTACGCAAGGATTTGACATAGACTTGGTTGCCTTGCACGTAAGCGTCGTTGGTAAACGCTTGAAATCGCCAAACAAATAACCAATATAAAAAAAAGAACAGCAAAAGACAGACGACTAGGATGGCGAATAAGAAAGAGGCTGAGTGTTTTTTCTTCATATTTTCTTCACCAGAGGAACCTCTGTTTGGCAGTAGCCCCCTCCTAATGCCTTAATTAATTTAATTGAGGCTAAGTATTGGTTGTAAAGCAAATTGACATTGGCCAGTTTATTTTCAATAACTGCTTCCTGATAATAATACATATCGAAGTCGCTATCTAAGCCTTTTTGTTGCCTCAATTTAGTCAAGTTATAACGCCGTTCAGAATAATTAACAATCTCTGTCTGTTCCTTTTTCTGTTTATACACATCTTGGGCAAACGCTAATACGTCAAGAACTTCTTGAGTGCTGCGTAATAACAAATTGTTATAAGCGAAGATGGCCGCATCAAATTTTGCTTTGGTTGCATTGATGTTAGCAGCAATGGCCCCCGCTGTAAAAATTGGCAAATGGATAGCCGGTTTAATGCCTGTTTTACCGCTAGAACTATATAAAAGCTTAGTCCAGCGAGTCGATTCCAAACCAATAAAGCCAGTAATATTAACATCAGGATAAAATTCAGCCATTGCTGCGCCTGTTTCATAGGCTAGGGCTTTGGCGTGCCAAATTTGTGCCATTAAATCAGGTCTACGGGCAATCAGGTCGACTGATAGAGTTTTAGGAATAATCAGCGCTCGGGGTAAGGCCGGTAGTGTGCAATCAAGTTGCAGCGGGGTATCAGGATTTCGTCCCGCCAAAGTATTGATCAGATGTTTAGTGACAACGAGTTCTGTATCAATACTTGAAAGAAATTGTCTGGCTTGGAAAAAATTTTCTTCTGCTGAAAAGCTTGGTAAATCTGAAGTAAGACCTTTTGCAAATACTAAATTTTGCAGCCGCAGAAGTCGCTGACGCACTGTAAATAATTGCTGGTATAACTGTTTTCTTAGTAAATTTGTCCTGTAAGCGATGTAGGCTTGAGCCATTGACGTTGTGGTAATTAACGCCACTTGGGCTGCTTCTGCTTGAGCAGCTAAGGCTTCACCAATTGCAGCACAGAAGAGATTACGATTTTTGTGCCAAAAATCGAATTCATAAGTAAAAGATAAAGTGAGATCAATCAGTGTGGCATTGCGATGAAGTTTGGGATTAAACGCTCGATACAAACCATTTTTACTTAAGTATTGCCTAGTCATACTTGCATCAAAAAATACAAGTGGGAACAGGAGAGAGCGGGTGACCATCGCTTCCTGTTTTGCTACGGTAATGCGACTTCTAATTTCGAGAAGAGAAGGGTTATTGGCTAAGGCTTCTTCGATTAATTTATTTAATTCGGGTGAGTTAAAAATTAACCACCATCTTTTGTCTGGCCAATTGCCCTGCGAAAAGGTATTTGTTTCTGCTAAAAGTCGTTTAACTGCTCGTTCCATATTCGGTGTTGCTTGCAGATTTTTAAGCTGGGCTTGTGGAGGCAGCGAAACATTACAAGATATTAATATGCATGTACCTAAGCAAATAAATATCCTGATCATGAGCCGCATAAGTAATTCCTTGATTATCAAGACAAAAGGCGTTTATAACACAGTATTCACAACAATATACTATAAGAGAGTAGCTCTAGGGATTACAACTGATAATTAAAAATGTAGGTTGGGATTTGGTTAGCTCAAGCTTTGAGAGGGTTTCAGAAAATGATTTTGTTGGGTCAAGTCCCGTAGTAGTCAGACTAATCTGTATCTAGTTTAATTCGAGCTCTTGGCTAATAATCTAGCGTTCGCACTGAGTCCTTCGAGCCTCAGGATGTGCGGAGTCGTTAGGCCGTCTCGAAGCCTTGCAAACCCTGATGTGAGACTTCGAGACGGCGTAAACGCCTCCTCAGTCTGAACGGGGTCAGATAAAATAAAGAAAAATCTCCTTCATCCGACTCGGTTCGCACTCAGATAAAATAGAGAAAAATCTCCTTCATCTGACTCGGTTCGCACTCAGATAAAATAGAGAAAAACCTCCTTAATCTAACTCCGTTCGCACTGAGGAAGCGCGCAGCGCTGTCTCGAAGTGTCGCGAAAAGCCTCTCCCTTCGAGAACCTCAGGACAGGCCTTCGAGAAACTCAAGCTTTCGATACGCACGCCATGCGTGCTCCTCAACTGAACGGGATAAGATTAATATAATTCCTTCGATCCACATTTCATGGGGATACCGAACGGACCCAGGTAAATCTTCTTAGCCTAACGGCTATGGGGCAAAGCCCAACCTCTTTACTCTTCGATTTTTACATCAATCTTTTTTTCTAGCGCGGCCTTCTTCTTAGGAATTGATATTTCAAGAACACCTTGTTTGTATTTAGCGCTTATTTTTGCGTCATCTGCCGTTTGAGGTAAGCTGAAGCGGCGGTAAAATTGGCCTTGAGAGCGCTCAATACGAGAATAATCTTCTCTTTTTTCAGTTTTTTCAAAACTACGTGAACCGTGAATCGTTAAAATATCATGTTCCAAAGAAATATGGATATCTTCTTTTTTAACCCCCGGAATGTCAGCAATCACCAAGAAGCGATCCTTTTCTTCTTTAATGTCAACTGCGGGAGCCCAGTTTCCTGTATCAACGAAAGAGGAATCATCCAGTTGACCCCTAAAAAAATTCTCCAACATTTTTCCAAAATCTTTTTGGAGGGGAAAATACTCACGTCTTATCGAACTCATCAGTTTCTCCTTATTGATTAATTGTCTTTAATAATAAGATGGTGATGTTGAAATTAAATTTCAAGTATTTATCGCAAAAAAAGACTTCCAGTTTAGGTCTAAAATTATAATCGGATTACAAATAATAAGGATTTGCAGATGATTACAAGGCTCCTTAAGTTGGGGATGCTCATTTTCTTGGTGAACCTACAGACAATGGCTTTGGCAAATTTACCGGGGGATCCTTATCAATTTGATATGAAAACTTGTGTAGAGCAAAATATAAAAAATTGCATGAATGGCGTTTGTATTCCATCCACGCCTACAGATTGTCCAACACAATGCAGAGTTAATGCTGTCAATAAATGCAAGGCTATGTCGCAACAAGAGAAGTTATAGGAAGTTTGATTTGTTGGCAAGGTGCTTATTTTCCTGTTGATTAGTTCATCATAAAAAGGTAAAAATGATATATTATGAATCTTTTTGCATAAGAACAAACCATGCCTACTTATGAAGGAAAAGAACTAAGAAAAACCAAGGATAAGGAAGCTGGTAAAAATCATGATGCGATGGATGGTTTTTACCGCAATGAGAGTGGTGAAGAGTTTTTTATTAAAAAACCTAATGATATTAAAGAGCTATTTACTGAATTACTCGCGGGTAGATTAATAGAGGAATTCAAAACAAGAGGCTTGATTGATAAAATCTACCATGATTCACTAATTTGCGCTGACTTAATTCAATTTGAAGATAAGACTTATGGTCTAATCCAGCCAAAAGTTTCCTTCACTGAGCTACATAAAATTATCAGAACGTCTTATTGGAGTGGTTCCGATCGTGATCCACTCTTCGAAATGTTTTTTGGCCCCAGCCGTTATTATCTTTTAATGACCCAGACTGGAGGACAGTATTTTGGGCTGGCTACCGCGTTGATGATTTCATTTTTTTTAGGTGATAACAGTGTTCATAGCGGTAATATGGTCTGTTTAGATCTTGCATCGATTGAAGAAATCATTTTTACCCAATTTGCCCGTATTGATTGGGGGGCGGCGTTTCGTTATTTTGGCCATAAGAATAACCTTACCGATTTGCTGCATCCGGTTGAGTATCAAGGATGGTTTAATCCAAAAGGATATACAAAAGGGTATTTCCTCAATTACAAACTCATACCAGGTTTATTTTCAGCCATTGCTGAGCAGGCAAAACTATTTGATAGCCGATTAAATAAAGCCTTGCTTAGCGATATTGTAACCGCAGTATTTGAAAAAATTCCTGCTGATCTCATTGATGACAAAATAAGAAAAGAGCTTGCCGAATATTTATGTATAGACTCATTCAATACCGTCAATTTTGCTGAGCAGAATTATCAGCAATTTGTTGAAGATTTTGTTGATCTTTTAAGTACAAGGCTAAAAAAAATTACAGAATTGCAAGAAATTTACCCAATTAATGATTCTCAACTTTTATTTAGTGAAAAGGCTCCAATTCTTCTTCAATTGCAAGCTAATGCTGCAATAAATTTCCCTGAACAGTTGAGAGTTTGGCAAGGAATTTTGGCTGCAGCCAATGAAAAAAGCAGTTTTAATTTTAATACGATTGAATTTTCCATTTTGACCCAACAATTTAATGACTTTGTTAACCACTTAGCCAGTCAAGTTGAGGGCTCAGAGTCCCAGCAAACTGATGAAGAACAAGAAGCCTCCGCTGTTATTTTGCGGCGAATATTCATTTTAAAAGCCGATGCAACTCCCTGCAGCGCTTCTGATGGCGAATCTTCTAAGGATTTCATTAATAAATCCAAGGAGTTAAAGAAAATCGCCTCCATTCTTGCTCTAGGTTTTGATATAGTTGTCACTCTTCGGGTAATAAAGGAAATACAAAATGCAAAACCCTGGGATCTCAATAAAGTTTCTGCCATTCATTTTCTTTTTGATGCCCTAAAAGAACGTATTAATAGTTTTCACGTCGAGTTCTGCAAATACGAAGAGATTTTTTTGTCGGCGCAAACTCATTCTATAGCGGATAAAGTAAACCGTAAAACAAAGGGTAGCAGTTTTTTCTTTAATCCCTTAGTCGATGACAAGCTAGGATCAGTATCGACCCACAGTACTCATTATGGTACTTGAGCAGTCTCAAGATATACTATGCTTATTAGGAGTTATTAGTTTGATATATCACGGGAATTAATAATGAAAAAAAAATATGGTGTGTTGCTTTTTATCATTTTAGCCTGTTTGAACTTAGAGGCTTTCGCAGCTAGTCTATCTTTGAATAGTCCGGCATTTAGTGCAAATGGTTCGATACCTCGGCACTATACTTGTAAAGGCGCAGATGTTTCACCTCCGTTGTTTTGGCAATTTCCTCCCCCGAATACCCGGTCTTTTGTGTTAATTGTCGATGATCCAGATGCGCCATCAGGCGATTGGATTCATTGGCTCGTCTTTAATATCCCCGCTAATACTTCGTTACTCTCTGAAGCAGCAACCCCGCCAGCAGGAGCTGTGGTTGGAAAAAATAGTTGGGGAGAAAGGAGCTACCGTGGGCCTTGCCCACCCAGTGGAACACATCATTATTTTTTCAGGCTTTATGCGCTTAATACTAAGCTCAATTTGAGTTCTAAGGCAGATAAGTACGAAGTATTAAAAGCAATGAAACATCATGTTATTGAGACAAGCGAGTTAAGTGGAATCTATTCGAAAGAATAGGACCTTTTAGCTCTTGCCTTTCTGCTTCGGTGCTCAAAAATCAAGCCATTTTAGCTCAAACTAGCGAAAGGTAAATAGGTCTCTGTTAATTAATAATCCTTGTTTTACTAGCCATCCTCTGTCTTTACCTGACATAATTTATGCTCTGAATGAGATTTAAATGGCCATCGTGTTTGTTTGTTGATCTTTAGTCGGCTAAAATATAGCTAGATATTTCATGAATTGCATAGAGGTAAAAAAGTTAAATAATGGCAAAAGAGAAAACTGAAGATGGAGCTAAACAATCCCAGACCGAGGTTACTGTGATTGGCGCCGGAGCAGCAGGGATTGGTGCAGCACTTTCCCTAGCGAAGCGTGGTTACAACGTTAAATTAATTGAAAAATTTACGCTAGGATCTGGTTCAAGTGGAAGAAATCCCGGACGAATGGGACATGGGTTCCATTATGTCGATGTGGAAACGGCCCTTATGTATTTAAGAGCGAGTATCCAAGTACAACGTGAACACCCCGATTATTTAATCGGTGGAAAAAACTTAGCTCCCAATCATCCTTTAATGCACGGACGTTATTTTATTACCATAGATTCAGACGCATCTCCTGAGGAAATTCTTAAAACCTATGCTGCTATCCAAAAAGAATATGAAAGGCTTGTTGCGGAAGATCCGGCAAATGAAGTATTTGGACCACCGGATAGGTTTTTTCGCATCCTGGAACCTCATGAATATGAAAAAAATGTCAACATGGAAAAAGTGGCTCTAGGTGTCGAAACAGCAGAGCGATTATTTGATTGGCAGCGTTTTGCAATCGATATAAAAGAGAAAATGCTAGCACATCCGAATATCAGCCTATACGAAAACACTGAGGTAGTAGGGATTGAGCAGGGTGTACTAGGTGAGTCTCGTTTCATTATACGAACCAAAACGACCGATGTGACAGGCATTAGTGAAAGTTTCAAAACCGATTATATTGTTAATTCTACCTGGCAAGACATCGAAAAATTAAACAACCAGCTTGGTTTAAGAATGGTCCCTGGCTCACGTACCAACCGGTTGAAATGCTTATTAGTGGTTAAGTTGCCTGATTCATTAAAAGAAGTGAACTCCATGTTTTTTTGCATGGGGCAACATGGTATGTTTTCAAATTTAGGAAATGGCTATGGAATGATAACTTATGCAAAAGTGACAAACATGGGCGTTTTTGATGGTCTTGAAGTCGATAAAGAAACTCAGCGTCTATTAAATGGCGGAGCGACGAATTTGGAAAAAAAACTCGTTGCTGAGGAAATGTTAGTCGGTATTGCTGAATATATTCCTGACATGATTAAAGCAAAAATTGTTGATGTTAAATATGGGATTGTACAAACTTCGGGTATATTATCATTAGATGATTTAAATAATCCCCACAGCAGCTTTCATAAACGAAATTACTATGGGGTGCGAGAAGAACAAATTGGCGTTGTTTCCAATCCAGCCATAAAATTATTTTATTTTGTCAAAAATGGTGAATTAACAGCTGATTTTATAGATGCACAAACAGAAACTACTGAACTGATAAAAAGATATATGCATTCTATTGCAGAAGAGGCTAAAAAAAATAAGCTCCCTTTTAGTCCTGACATAGAAAAAGCGATTCTTTCTTATCTTGAACGCTATACCTCCTCTACACTGCAAACTGCTTTAGAAACAAGAGAAGTCGATCAAGCTATTGTTGAAACCATGGGAGTAAAATCTTCTTTTAATGATCAGTTAAAAAAGTATTTCTTTTCTGAGAAAATGAAGGCATCCTATTTTAAAGAAAGTGAAGCTAAGGCAGAAAGCTCACAAAATGCTCCTCAATTTAAACCTTGATTAGCTCAGGGTAATTAAAAAGGATAATATTCACCAACTGATTTGCTAAAAGTGAGCCCTAAAGTGAAAGAAGACGCTTATTGGAATGAGCGAAAATTTTTACGTGATCTGGTAGACCAATTACCTGCTGCAGTTTTTTGGAAAAATACAGCCTCCGTTTTTCTTGGCTGCAATAAATTTTTTGCTAATTTAGCGGGCATGTCTTCCCCACAGGATATTATTGGTAAAACCGATTACGATCTCCCCTGGGGCGAAACTCAGGGAGATACTTATAGAGAAGATGACCTGGCTGTTTTACAAAGCAAGCAACCCAAATTGGGCATCGAAGAACCACAAAAATTAGCGGATGGTCGGGAAATTATTTTGTTAACAAGTAAAATTCCTCTGTTTGCAAAAAATGGTAAAGTCGTTGGAATATTAGGTATCTATCACGACATTACTGAGCGAAAAAAGATAGAGATTTCCTTAGAAAAATCCAAAGATAAAGCTGAAATAGCGAATCATGCTAAAACTGAATTTATTGCTAATATGAGCCATGATATTAGAACACCTCTAAGTGGTATTATCGGGATGTCAAAATTGCTTGAAGAGGGAGCGCAAACAACAGAGGAAAAACAATACGCTCGTTGGGTGAATGAAAGCGGTCAACAATTGTTGAGTTTACTGAATGGTGTTTTAGACGTGGTTTCCGCAGAAAATGTCACCGAAGCTGATGTCCATAAAGATATTTTTAATATACGCCAAAGCATAGAAGACATTGTCCATCTTGAACTACCCATGCTGAAGATAAAAAAACTGGATTTTAACAGTCAAATTGATGAAAGAATACCTGAGTTTCTCGTTGGTGATCGCATTAAATTACATCGAATTTTGTTAAATATTTTGGGAAATGCGATTAAATTTACCGAAAAAGGGTCTGTGAGCATTGAATTAAAAAAATTAGGCGAAGAAAAGGGGATGAGTCGTATTGAATTTCGTATTATTGATACCGGAATTGGCATTCCTGAAAATTTGCAAAACAAGGTTTTTGATCGATTTTATCGAATTAGTCCTTCTTATAAAAATGAACTCCAGGGACATGGCGTCGGTTTACATATCGCTCAACGATATGTAGAGCTCTTGGGGGGCGAGCTGCAACTTAGCTCTACTGTTGGTGGAGGGACAACTTTCTTATTTAGCTTAGCGTTTACTGTTCCAGACAAGGAAACGGTTTCTAATCTAGATAACGTTCGAACTGAAGATCTGGCAGAGACGAGTTCTTTAGATGCTACTAAAAAATTACCTCATATTTTATTGGTAGAAGATAATCTTATTGCTTTAAGGATTGCTGAGACACTCACAAAACAAGCGGGCTATTCTTATTCCTCAGCACCTGATGGTGAGTTTGCTTTGCAGCTTATCAAATCAATGGATTTTGATTTAGTTATTACTGACTTAGGTTTGCCGGGTATTTCAGGGAGTGAATTGACCCAATTTATTCGTGAGTGGGAAGCCTCTCTGCACAAAAAACCAGTGCCTATTGTGGGTTTGACTGCCCACTCGTTGGGAGAAACAGAACGGCAATGTTTAGATGCTGGTATGAATAAACTAATCATGAAGCCTCTTTATTTACATACCTTACAAAAGCTCATCAACGAATTTATAAAAAGGGATGAGCAGGCTAAGGATCAAAATAAGGGGAAATTGGGTCTTGATTTACCCGATAATGAGGAGCAATTATTTAGCCTGGATGACTACCCTATACTTGATATCGACAAGGGTATTAAAAGTCTAGGTAGTAAGGAAATTTTGAAAGATTTAATAGCCCTCATGTGTACTGAAGCAATACCGGAAGATCTGCTGAGTATACAAAACGCTTACCAAGAGAAAAATTGGGAACAAATTGAAAATTTGGCCCATAAAATGAAAAGCGGGGCAATCTATTGTGGCACCGTTAAAATGCAATATGCTTGTCAATTTCTTGAGCGATATCGTAAAGCGGGACATTTTATTTTGTTGGAAGAACTGTACCAACAACTCATCAGCACTGTAGAAAAAACAAAAATTTATTTAGAGCATTGGCTATCTAAGCAAAAAAATTAATCCCAGACTAAAAATTTCTCAATCAGTGAATCTGTGGAAGATCTTCCTTTTTTAGCAAGTTTTGGAGCGTTTTCCTCGAACGATTTTAAGGCATCCCCTAAGCTCACAAAGCTGTAACCATTTTGTTTATAAAGATTAATAAGATCAGGTAAAACATAGGCATTTAAGAGATTGGCATGGATTAACAAAATTTGTGCTTGCTCTGGTTTATGGGCTAGGCGATTGTGTTCCTCAGCTTTTAAAGTCTGTTGCCAGATAAAATTAAGGTAGCAAGGCTTTAAAACAGCGAGAAAATTACGACGCTCGTTTTGCTGTACACCTAATAATAGTTGATTAAAAACAAAATCGCGGCTGTCAATAGTAATCGGGGCGACCTGATAGTTTTTGGTGGCAAGATAATCAAGAACTTTAGATTTTTTCGCTCCGTCACTCATTGCCAAGTAGGGATAACGAAAATACTTAGGTTCGGTAAGAACTGGCGCTAAGATTTTATCCGCGGCTTCAATTTCATGAATGTAGGCGTCGCTATTTACTCTATTCAAATTAGTATGCGAAAGCGTATGATTGCCTAATCCAAAACCTGCTTCACGAAATTTATGCAGAGTTTGCCAATTGTTTGCAGCAACTTGGCCGGCAATCACAAAGCCTGTTGCAGGAACTTCGTTTGTTTTAATGGCGTTGATAATCATATCCAGATGAAAATTTTTACTTTCTCCGACGAAAGGTAGATCATCGATGGTAATTGCAATTTCTCGTTTTTGCGCAAAACTGTTATTGATAAAAAGAAAAAAGAATAGCAGTAAAAAATAGTTCTTAAGCAAAATAGTTCTCATTAGCAGTTAGTTAGATAAAGGGATTCGCTTTAAGTGTAAGAATCTAATCGCGGCAGATGATAGCATAAAGAAAACCAGAGTTCTCTAAAGCAATACTTTAGCTCTTGCTGTTAACCTAAGAATAATAACGAATCAGCTATTTTTACCGCCGACTTTTGGACAATCTATACTTGTTAATATTAATCAAAATATCGGGTTGTTGTGTTATTTGAATTCGCCTTTCAATGTGCTAATAATCAAGTTATACGATAGCAATGTGCTGCAAGGGCGAGCTTTTTGAAAAGAAGAACAACAGTTGTAGAGTGAGTCATAAAGGAATTGTTTACCTTATTGTGAATTAGTTCTGTGTAACAGTTCAACGGGGAATAATTATGGTGAATTCTGGTGATACAGCTTGGGTGTTAATTTCTACTGCCCTGGTTCTTCTTATGACCCCCGGCGTTGCCTTCTTCTATTCGGGGTTGGTGTCTAACCGCAGTGCTGTTAATACGATTAGCATGTGCTTTATCTGCTGCGCAGTTATCCCTATTTTATGGGTCCTCATTGGTTTTAGTTTGGTGTTTTCGCCGGGAAACCATTTCATTGGTAGTTTCCATTGGGCCGGTTTAACAGGCTTAGAGAAGGCGACTCACGATACAATTCCTACTTATGCCTTTATAGCGTTTCAAATGATGTTTGCTGTTATTGCGCCCGCGCTTATTGCTGGGGCGATTGTTGGTCGTGCAAAATTTAAACCTTTTGTTATCTTCATTGCCCTCTGGAGTCTTTTTGTCTATGTGCCAGTTGCTCATTGGGTTTGGGGACCTGACGGTTGGATTGCGGCCTTGGGAGCAATCGATTTTGCCGGTGGTACCGTTGTGCATATTAACGCTGGCTTTGCAGCACTAACCGCTGCAATAGTCCTAGGCCCCCGCTTGCCGGCTCATAAAGATTCTTCCGATTTTCTAAGCGGTGAGGTACCTCATAATATTCCTTTTGTTATCTTAGGTGCTTCCTTACTGTGGTTTGGTTGGTATGGCTTTAATGCGGGTTCGGCCCTAGCTGCCAACGAAATAGCTTGTCTCGCCTTTGTCACTACGACACTTGCTGCCTCAGCCTCGATCTTTACCTGGACCTTGTTAAATTGGATACGTGGTGTGCCTGCCTCAGCAGTAGGAACCGCGACCTCTGCTGTGGTTGGTTTGGTGTCTATTACTCCGGCAGCAGGCTATGTTACACCAATGAGCTCTTTATTAATCGGTATGATCGGGGCAATAATTTGCTATTTCTTCGTTGTCCATCGTTTAAAAATTCTACGAAAAATTGACGATACGCTCGATGTCTTCATTTGTCACGGGATAGCAGGAGTTACTGGCGCACTAATGACAGGTATTTTGGCAACTAAGGCAGTCAATAAGACGGGAGCTGATGGCTTAATTTACGGAAATTTCCACCTCTTTCTTATGCAACTAGTTGCCGTCATTGCCGTCATTGCGACAAGCACAATTGGCGCGGCAGTTATTTTGTATCTCTTAAAAAGATTTATGGAAATACGGCCTAAGCCTGAAGAGGAGCAACTGGGCATGGATCTTATTGAGCATGCAGAGTCTGCTTATAAATGAAGAAAATCCTTGGGAGAGAGGGCTGGCTCGCAAGAGAATTTTGTTTATAGTCACTGAAACTATGCGAGATGTAGTCTATAAATTACTAAAGGCATAGCTTATACAGGCAAATTCGAAATTAAGATTTGAACCCGAGCTAAGGAAATGGTTCCAACCTTTTGCAAGAAATGTTTATAGAGGCAGGGTACTGCAGCATGGTTAGCATAGAAAAAGACAATTGTGGCTGTGGTTTTATTGCAGACGTGAATGGTAGAGTTTCACATCGTGTAATAAAACAAGCGCTTACTGCTTTACAGCGACTTATTCATCGCGGTGCGGTAGCAGAGGACGGGTTATCAGCAGACGGTTGCGGTGTGCTTCTACAAATGCCAAGGTCTTTTTTCAGAGACTATGCTCAACAAAATAACTTGCCTCTGCATACTCTTTTTGCTGTTGGCATGTGTTTTCTCAATCCTAAAAAGAAGCGAAGGAATAAGCAAGTTGTCACTGAAGCCTTAAGTGAGCAAGGTTTTTCCGTTGTAGCCTGGCGCGATCTAGCTATCGATAGCAGTATTTGTGGTGAACATGCTTATAAAAGCCTGCCTAAAATTGCTCAAGTGCTGGTTAATATTCCTGATAATAGTGAGGTAGGCGAGGTTGAAGCGAGGCTGCTACTTGCTCGCCATCGGGCGTCAACCTCATTGCTGGATGACCCCCATTTTTATATTTGCTCGCTTTCAACACAGGTTATTATTTATAAAGCGCTCGTTTTACCAAAGAATTTAGCCATTTTTTATAAAGATTTGGCCAATACCAAACTCAAATCTGCCTTTTGCATTTTTCATCAGCGCTTTTCTACCAACACCTTGTCTGCTTGGCGTTTGGCTCAACCCTTCCGATTTTTGGCGCACAATGGCGAAATTAATACCATTCAAGGCAATCGTCATGCAGCCCTTGCACGAGACAAATTACTCACTAGCAAACTCTTTCCCTATCTAGATTCGGTTAGACCGATTGTTGATGTTAAGGTTTCTGATTCAGCTAGCTTAGATAACATATTGGAATTTTTGATAAGAGGCGGCATGAATTTGTTTCAGGCAATTCGTTTGCTCATACCACCTGCCTGGCAAAAGTTGAAACAGCTTAGTCCTGAACGCCGAGCTTATTTTAGTTATTATTCCTTGCAAATGGAGCCTTGGGATGGACCGGCTAGTGTTGTGTTTAGCGATGGTCAGATTGTTTGTTGTGCCCTCGATAGGAATGGTTTTCGCCCCGCCCGTTATTTACAAACCAAGGATGGTTTGGTCATTGCTTGCTCGGAAGTAGGGGTTATTGATTTAGACGAAGAAACAATTGGTTACAAGGGCAAACTTGGCCCAGGAGAGCTTATCGCCGTTGATACCAAGACGCATCAAGTTTTGACCACAGAATTGATCGATAGTCAGTTGAGCGCAAGAAGACCCTACCCTGTTTGGTTGCATCGCCATGCCCATTATGTGCCTTGTGAGACGCATTTAAATTTTAACAAGGAAGATTTTGATAGTGAAGCGCTGACTTTTTATCGCAAACTCTATGACCTAAGTGATGAGGAAAGTAATGAGGTCTTGGTTGTTATGGCTGAAACAGGCAAGGAGGCAACGTCCTCAATGGGGGATGATACGCCAATCGCAGTCCTTTCAACACAACCTAGAGTCTTGTTTGACTATTTCCGGCAAAAGTTTGCTCAAGTTACCAATCCGCCCATGGACTCTTTACGTGAATCCATGTTTATGTCTCTCGAGACAACCCTTGGCAGACGCTACAATCTTTTTGACGAGAGTGAGCATCATACCAAGCGAGTCATTCTTAGCTCCCCTGTTTTATCATCAAGCGATCTAGACCATCTAAAAAACCTGTCTAATCCCGATTATCGTTTGGAGACCTTGCCTTTAGCTCATTCAACGGGCCAGAGCTTAGCCAGGGCGATTACTAGCCTTTGCAACAAGGCAGTCAGCGCCGTCAAGAATGGTGCCGTTATTTTGTTGCTAAGCGATAAAATTATTAAGCGGCACGACATCCCCATTCATCCTCTTCTCGCCGTTGGTGCAATTTATCATCGACTCATTGAAGAGGGGTTACGCTACGATTGTGATCTACTGGTTGAATCAGGATGGGTACGCGATTCGCATCATTTTGCTGTCTTGTTAACTTATGGTGCAGCTGCTATTTATCCCTATCTTGCCTATGCCCTCATCCAACAAAGCAAGATCGAAAAGGGTTTGGTTAATTATGTCAAAGCGATTGAAAATGGTATCCTAAAAATTTGCGCTAAAATGGGTGTTTCTACGATTAGCAGTTATCGTGGTGCTCAGCTTTGCGACATCATTGGTTTAAGTCAAGAGGTAGTCAACCGTTGCTTCAGTCAAAGTTCATCCACCCTAAATTTGCTCGATTTCACCGATCTAGACAGTTTAGCAAGAACGCATTTTGATAATGCCCATAATCCTTATAGTGCACCGCGACATGGTGGCTTATTAAAATATTTGCCAGCAGGCGAATATCACGACTTTAATCCAGATGTGGTGATGACTCTTCTTGAGGCAGCGAAGAAAGGCGAACGCCAGCTTTATCAGCAGTTTTCAAGCTTGCTGCAAAATCGTCCCTTAAGCACCGTCCGTGACTTATTGGATTTCAAGTCCCCCAAACCTCCCCTAGCCCTTACTGAGGTTGAACCCATCGCTACCATTTACCCCCGTTTTGAAACCGCGGCAATGTCGCTAGGTGCCTTATCTCCGGAAGCACATGAGGCCTTAGCTGTTGCAATGAACACCCTCGGCGGTCGCTCTAACTCTGGTGAAGGAGGGGAGGCAAGTTATCGCCATAAGACCCTGATGAGTTCAAAAATAAAACAGATTGCGTCGGGACGTTTTGGTGTTACGGCTGAATATTTATCTAATGCTGAAGTGATTCAAATCAAAATAGCGCAGGGTGCTAAGCCAGGCGAAGGAGGACAGTTACCAGGCAATAAGGTCAATGCCACGATTGCTCATCTGCGTCATTGTAGTGAAGGTATCACGCTTATTTCACCGCCGCCACACCATGATATTTACTCCATTGAAGATTTAGGCCAATTAATCTTTGATCTCAAAGAGGTCAATCCCGAAGCGCTAATTTCGGTCAAATTAGTTGCAGGCTCAGGAATAGGCACTATCGCGGCAGGCGTTGCCAAAGCCTATGCAGATATCATTACCGTTTCTGGCTATGATGGGGGCACGGGGGCGAGCCCAATCACCTCAATCAAATATACGGGGTTACCTTGGGAGCTAGGCTTGCAGGAAACTCATCAGCTCTTGTTAGACAACCATCTGCGTCATCGAGTCATTCTCCAAGTTGATGGTGGTCTAAAAACAGGACAAGATGTGGTGAAAGCAGCCATGCTAGGTGCTGAATGTTTTGGTTTTGGTACGGCTCCGATGGTGGCTTTAGGCTGTAAATATCTAAGAATTTGCCATCTGAATAATTGCGTTACGGGGATAGCCACGCAGGATGATTTTTTAAGGCAATATCACTATCAAGGCAACGCACAGCGGGTTATTAACTATTTCACCTGGCTTGCAGAAGAAGTAAGAGAAATTTTAGCCTCTTTAGGTTTTGCAAACTTGGATGAGGTCATTGGCCGTAACGATTTATTGCAGAAAAAAGAGCTAGGCGATCCCTTGCTCGCTAAGCTTGATTTGTCTTCCATACTGGCTAAAACAGCCTCTTCCTACCCTTGCAATTGGTTGGCAACGCCGAAAAAAAATCACCCAATAGATAGAGGAGAACTTGCCCAAAGGATTCAAAAGACTATCGAGCCTTTGTTACAAACAGGGCAGCCCATCAAACTGCATTTTCCCATTTCTAATAAGGATCGTGCGGTGGGAGCTAAGCTTTCTGGTTATCTTGCCAAACACCATGGTCTAAAAGGACTAGAAAATGATGCCATTCAATTGTTCTTTACTGGTAGTGCCGGGCAAAGTTTTGGTGCTTGGAATTGCCAGGGCTTAACTTTGGATTTGACTGGTGAGGCGAATGATTATGTTGGCAAAGGCATGAACGGTGGCAAACTCGTGCTTAGGCCATCAGAAAACAGAGGTTACCCCTCTAAGGAAGCAACTATCGCGGGGAACACCTGCCTTTATGGTGCGACTGGCGGCTATTGCTACATGGCCGGATTGGTTGGCGAACGTTTTGCTGTACGTAATTCAGGCGCTATTGCGGTGGTTGAAGGGGCTGGTGCGCATTGCTGTGAATATATGACTGGTGGCGTTGTAGTGGTTCTAGGGGAAGTGAGTGTGAATTTTGGCGCAGGTATGACAGGGGGAGTCGCCTTCGTTTTAGACTTAAATAATAGTTTTGCGACAAACTGTAATACCGAATTAATTAGTTTACATCGCCTATCTGAAGCAAATTTATCGCGCTTTAGCGAGTATCTTAAACAGATTTTGCAACGCTATGTCGAAGCAACTAGAAGTGCTTGGGGGCAACATCTTTATGATTCTTTCAATGATTACCTGCCCTTATTCTGGCTTATTAAGCCTTCGGCGATTAACTGGGATGATGTTTTAGATAATGAAAGAAATTAAACCCGTAGAATTTAAATTTTTGTTAGATAAAAGGCAGGAACCTGAGAAATTAAGTTCTGAAGAGCGCGTGCGCCATTTTGCCTCTATTTATCTGTCTTATTCGCAAAAACAAGCGCAAACTCAGGCCGGTCGTTGCATTAACTGTGGCAATCCTTATTGCGAATGGAAGTGTCCTGTACATAATTTTATTCCGCAGTGGTTGCAGCTAGTTGCTCAGGGCAAATTGGAAGAGGCGGCGGATTTGGCTCACCAAACCAATCCTTTACCTGAGATTTGCGGACGTATCTGCCCGCAGGAACGCTTATGTGAAGGAGCTTGTACACTGAATGATGGTTTGGGGGCGGTAACGATCGGTGCTATCGAGCAATTTATTGCAGATACTGCCCTGGAAAAGGGCTGGCTTCCCGATATGAGTAAAGTTAAACCCTTAGGCAAGCGGGTCGCCATCGTTGGGGCCGGCCCCGCGGGTCTTGCCTGCGCGCACAGTTTGGTTAAAGAGGGTGTGGAGGTTTGCGTCTTTGATAAATACCCCGAAATTGGCGGCTTACTGACCTTTGGTATTCCAGAATTTAAGTTAGAGAAAAGAATCATCAAGCGCCGCAAACAAGTGTTAGAGGCTATGGGGATCAGGTTTTGTTTGAATACGGAGATTGGTCGCGATCATTCTGTTGAGGACTTGCTTAGTCAATATGATTGTCTTTTTTTAGGCTTAGGCGCTGATCTTGGGAAAAAAGCTAATATTAGCGGTGAATTATTACCAGGAGTTCATGCAGCCTTACCCTTTTTGGTGCGTAATATCTATAACTTCTTGGGGCTGCCTGGTTATGAACCGCTGAATATGCAGAATAAGCGCGTGGTCATTCTCGGAGCAGGTGATACGGCAATGGATTGTAATCGCACGGCACTGCGTCTAGGAGCCGCCTCGGTTACCTGTGTTTACCGCCAAGAAATGCACAATATGCCGGGTTCAAAAAAGGAAATAAAAAATGCAATTGAAGAAGGGGTACATTTTAGCTGGCAGAAACAAGCTGTGGAATTAGTGGGAAAGCGACAGGTTGAAGCTATCAAATTACTAAACACGATTAAAGATGGGCAGGGGCTCTATTCCTTCGCCGAAGGAGGTGAGCATCTTATGCCTGCTGATGAGGTAATAATTGCCTATGGTTTTGATGCTAATCCACCTCACTGGTTAACAGAGCAGCTCGCAGTGAATTTAACAGAAAAAGGGCTGGTGCAAACTAATGAACAAAAGCCCTATGCCTTTCAGACCTCTAATCCCCGCGTTTTCGCTGGCGGCGATATGGTTCTTGGTGCTGATTTAGTCGTCAGAGCGGTCGCGCAGGGCTGTGCAGCAGCGCAGGGTATCCTGCGCTATTTGCGAAGCGCGGGCAAGAGGTCGAAAGGTTAGTCGCCCTAAAAAATTATCAGACGATAAAGAGGCTTATCGCGAAGCCGCCGAGAGCCTGAAAAATTCAACTTTCAGCCGAGCTGTTTATCAATCTTCCACGAAAATTGACATGGTTTCTCATGCAAAAAACATCAATTTATTTTGCACACCTAACGCAGGTTAGCTCTCTCTAACTTTCATTATTTGTCCTGCTTAAATCAAAATAATATTAGCTCTTTAAGAGCGAGATGTTGGTAAAAACTTGCGAGATATTTTTCGTATTTGTCAGATACCATGAATGCTTATCCCAAGAATGGATAAAAATTAATCAATGCGTTTTAAATATGTTATACTAAAGAAAATTTGGCGTTTGATTTTTCTCTCGGACGATTTGAGAGATAGCCAGCTCGAGGTTATTCGATGTTGCCATAGAGGTTGGGGTATTATGAACGACTTAATGACTTCACAGATTTACGCTAGTGCTTTTTCAAAAACAGGTGATTTCCTTTACCTTCTTGATAAAAATGGATTTCTTGTCGATTGCAACCATAAATTATTACGTTTTTTAGGGTTTTCCCGTATTGAAGACAAGAGTATCGGTGCAATTTATGAAATGATGCGCAAGCAGGGATTATGGACTTCCGAACAAATCCAAAAATTTCAGCAGCAAGATATCGAGGTCATGTTGTCCGGCAGAGCGAGAGTCGAAGAGCAAGCGATAATTAATAATAATGGCTCTGTTCTTTATTTTGAAATTTCGCGGCTTCCTTTAGCGGATCAATCCGGTAATGCGCTGGGTTTGTTGGTTTCCTTACGTGATTTGACGAAGCAAAAACAATTAAATACCCAGTTAAGAAATATAAAATCACAGCTTCGTTACAGTAATCCACTTGCTGTCAGCTCTCCTATGGATAGCGAAATAGCCCCACAATTCAATGCGCTAAAAATATTACTTATTGAAGATAATTTAGTGGCGCAAAAAGCTGAAAAAACGGTTCTAATGAGCTGTAAATGCTTAACTGATGTGGTAGCAACACCAAGCCAAGCCGATGAGCTTTTTAAACCAGGTAAATATGATCTTGTTTTGATGGATCTCACTTTGGAAGAGGGTGATGGCTATCAATTGACTGCTTCACTACGAAAAAGAGAGCAGGGGAGCAATTATAGAGTCCCTATTATTGCCTTGACTGGTCATGATCCAACAGTAGTCGGCTTTAATTGTGAAGATGCAGAAATGGATGGCATACTTCGCAAACCTTTAACAGTTGAACAAGCCAAACAACTGATACAGCGTTTTATTCGCCATGTTGATGTGGATGTGAAAGGATTAAGGGAATTCAAGCAATAAGCGTTTTGGAAGACCTTGCAATTTTATCCTGAAACAGTATTCTAAAAAGTGATTGGGCCGTTAGCTCAGTTGGTAGAGCAGGAGGCTCTTAACCTCTGTGTCATAGGTTCGAGACCTATACGGCCCACCATTAAAAAAAATAGGCGATGTTGATCGTAAAAATCCATGTATTGACCCTATATTCTCAAACTTCTGGCACGTATTTCTTCTAAATTTAACTCTTCATTTAAAAGATGAAAAACTTCATCACGAATTTGACCGGTTTTGCGCATATTTAAGAGGGTCTGCCTTTCACTAGTTATAGCTGCCAAGGTTAATTTTTTTAAAGTTTGATAATCTTTATTGATAGTTGAGCAAGGGGATTCATCAAGTTGGGTTTTTATAACTGAGAGTCGACGCAGAATTGGTTTTTTAAATTCCAAAAGGACTTCCTCAGAAATTGGTTCATTTTGGGTTAATTCAACAATTGCATCTAATGCGGATTTAAGAGTGCTTACGCGCGCTTGTGCTTCTTCTCGCATGCGTATCTGTGGATCTTCTATTAATTGAAATCTTTTGATAAAGGTTGGTAAAGTGAGAGCTGGAATTATTAAGGTGGCCACAACGACTACATAAATAATAAAAATCAATAAATGCCGATGTGGAAATGGTATTCCTGGAGCTAATTGAATAGGAATGGCTAATGCTGCGGCTAATGAAAGGACTCCTCTCATACCTGACCAGCCTACCACAAATATCAATTGCCAGCTTGGCATAGGATCTTTTTTCTCGATGGATGGAATTAATTTACGGCTTAAATAAGCTGATGAATAAACCCAAACTATACGAATTGCTATGATAATCAAGACGACTATAACACTATACAAGACTACACTTAAGAGAGAGTATGATAATGCTTGGCTAACCCACGGCAATTCAACCCCAATTAAAATAAATACAAAACAATTTATAATGAATAAGAAGATGCTCCAACTAGCTCTGGTCTGGTACATCATTTGTGAGGAAGCGTATTTTGGAAGAACCCTACCAACAAAAACACCACAAACTACCGTAGAGATGACTCCTGAAAAACCAAATCGATCGGCTATCAGATAGCTTGCGAATGCAGTAATAAATGTGAAAGTAGTTTCAGCTAAGGCATTATTTATGTATTGGATTAAACGAATGGCTATAAAACCAATAACTAATCCTGTAATGATCCCGCCAATAAGGATAGTGAAAAAGTTCATGGCCACGTCAGTTATGGAAAAAGTACCTGTCACAATTGCTGCTAAACTAAAACGGAACAACAGTAAAGCGGTTGCATCATTAATTAAACTCTCACCCTCTATTATCGAAAGTAAGCGTCTCTGAGAGTTTAATTTTTTTATAATTGCTACGGTTGCGGAAGCATCAGTTGGGGATACAATAGCGCCTAGTAAAAAACATTCTGCCCAGGACAATTCTGGAAAAATATATCTCACTATCGGCGCTACAGCAGCTGTAGTAAAGATAACTAGACCAAAAGCGTGCAGGGTAATTGGTCTTAAGTTAAATTTAAAATCTTGCCAAGAAACAAAATAAGCAGCTGAAAACAAGATCGGGGGCAGGAAAAGTTTAAACACGATCTCTGGATTTATTTGAAAATGTGGGAGCCAAGGTATAAAGCTGATAATGGCGCTCACTGCAACTAGAAAAATTTCTAATGGCAAGTGAAATCGGTTGGCAATTGGCAAAGAAAGAACTGCCAGGAATAAGAGGAAAATAGTAGGCTCAAAAAAATCCATGTGTGTAAGTCCGTCTATAGTCAGTATCTAGCATAACCATAAAAAGGATCATTGTATATTGCAGGGCTAAGTGGAGTAGCCCGCTTTTATGAACAGTATGAGCTTGATTTTTAGTGAATGATTTATTCAACAAAGCCCAGTTCAACTAAAATACAAGGTCCTTTAGCAATCACATTTACATGATTTCTCACACAATTATCGATTGCAGTTTCGCTTTCTGCGCCGGGTTGGATCCAAATATTTTTGATGCCTTTTTTTATTGCTTGTTCAACCACTTTTTCAGTGATTATAGGAGGGGTTATAATCGAAATACTAGCGACTGTTTCAGGTAAATCGGCAATATTATTTATGCAGGCTAAACCTTCAATAAACCCTTCTGTGGGATTGACAGGATAAACTGTTTTGTAATGTTGCAAATAACAGCGTAGTACTTTATTACCAAATTTTTCTCTGTTTGTTGATGCACCAATAACCGCATACGCACTGGAAGTAAAAAAACGTTCAATTTGATCCGACATACATCATCCAAGCTGGTCTTAACGCAGGTGAGTGAGCTTCACCTTCAATTTAAAGTGTAGTCCTTTTTGCAATGGATTCCTTAGCTTTTTTATTTTCCGCCAGTTTTTTTAAGGTTAACAAGTTAACTCATTGATAATAAACATAATGTTTTTTATAAGTGCACTGGGGTTAAAAAATGGTCATTCATTATATTATAATGATTAATAGGTGCATAGGGATGTCGTGAGGTTAAAAGAGGTAAAAAAGCAGTTAGAACAGCTAATAATGATTCTATATTTCTTGGATTATTCTAAAAAATAATTCACTAAAACGACATAACTAATTCACAATTATTAAGTTTATCTTAAGTATTAAGAGATAAAATTATAAAATGAAAATGCCACATTTGGAGCTTTCTGGATGGCTTATTGCAAAAAGTTTATTGATGGAATTAATCTGATTAATTTTTCTGGTGAATCTGCCGAATTAATTCGTAAAATTTTAATTCATCACGCGATTAAAGAATTAAGAAATAAATCTGAAAAAATTAAAGAAGATTTGAAGGAATTCCCACCTTCAACCTCCGAGAATAAATCGGCCGATGAACAACTAATAATTTTAAAGAAAAAACAAGAAGCTCAATTAAGGAACCTTGATGAACAATTAGGTCTTATTACTGCTCTTGGTGTTGATTTTGATTTGGAGGAAGAGCTCAAAATTGATAGTGATAAATTTATCTCTAATTTTGCTGTTTACTTCCGTAATCTCCAACATCTATCGGATACTTTATCCGATGCTCCATCTGACATTAAAAATTTACAAACTCGATTGTATATCGAAGTGCTTTTTAAACTTGATCAAGCAGAACAAGAATCTCAGTTGCAAACTCCATTTCTTAATCTTGATGAAATGATAAAAAAGGCGATGAGTTTCTATGAGACCACGAAGGATGAACAGCTCCGTAAACAAAGCCATAAACTTGTGCAAATGGCTATCTATGAATTAGTACGACGCGAATGTGAAAAAATAACGGCCTCAAGCAGTGAAAATAAATACTCGCAATATCAAGGTTTTCTAAATGTGTTAACTGCGCAAATACCGGAGGTTGGTAAATCAGCGGTACTGGATAATATCAGTGATTATAGAGGTGCAGCAGGAAAATCAATTTCTGATCTGTTAGCTGAGGTTGAAAAAAAATTAAAAATATCACAATCAGAAGATTGGGATAAAGATGAGAAAGTTAACGCGTTCATTGAGAAAAAATATCTTTTTAATAAATTAAGATTTGGCCAAGAAGATCGCCGAGAATACGCGGAAAAAGTACAGAAAAATGCAGAGATAGATTTATTTTGGGCAAGAGGTGAAATCAGAGATATTGAGCTGTTTACAGAAAGCACTTTAGTTAATCGTGTATTTGCTAATTTAGCTGAAATAAGATACCTAAAAGATGATGAGAAATTTAAACTTCTCCCTAAAGCATCTAAGTATGAAATTGAATACAAATCTGAAAATAGTGCTCAAATAATTAAGAAACCCCAAGAAGATAGCAGTAAAAAAATTAAAAAACCTCAAGCAAAAGCTAAATCTCAGGTAGAAGATTCAAGGAAAGTAGCAGCTAAAAAATTGGCTAAAGCAGTGGCGGAGGATACTTTAAAAAAACAAAAATTAGAAGTGACCTTTGAAGCGATAAAAAAAGAGAGAAAGGATAAAAAACTGTTTGCAAAAGGTGATAAAGCAGATCCGTTTAAAAAAGGCTCAAAAGGGATTCCAAGTGATAAGGATAAGGCTGTTTCAACAATCCGCCGTTATTTGGACCAGCACTTTGCACAGCCTGTAGTAGATATTTCAGAGAGAGAAATAACAGTCAGTGTCTTTAGTTTTAAAAAGTCGTCACAAACTATTGCTGAGTCACTGCTGAATAATATTATGCCCGCCGGTTTTGGCCTCGGTGCTTATTCGATGGTTCTCGCTGCAGATTGTAGTGACATTGCTTGTCATACTTTTACTGGAAAAACGCTTTTAGATATCGAAAAGCAGGTTATTTCTTTATTTCATCCATACAAAGATAAAGCTAAGGAATACCTAGCCAATTATTCTGAGATCAAACAAGAAACTGAAAGGCAGAAACAAGCAATCGTTGAGGAATTAGAGTTAACTAATTCTAGACAAATCCAATTATTAGCAAAATTATTAGAATTAAACCTAAGCTATACACACCTTGAGCCGAAAATTGTTTTTCCCGAACCACTAAAACAAGCTTTTTCTGAAATATCCCAAAAAAATTACGCCGCTGCTTTAAATATTCCAGGGTTGAATACAGCAGTAATTGATGTTTTTTCACAAATAAAACCGCTTACCGGTTTTGTAAAAGTCAAGAACGAAGTTGAAGCTAAGGTAGTCACTAAAATTAGCCAATTAGAGCTAAACAATAATGATCAAATATTATTGTGTAAGTTAGTAGAATTAAGGTTTTTTTATACGCAAGCTAAATCTAAAAAAGGTTTTTCGAAACAAATAATAAAGGCTTTTGAGACTGAAAATCTTCAAAAAGCGTTTAGCTATGTTGCTGCGGGTGAATACTCTTCTGCTTTAAAGATTTTTGAATTGGAAACTGAGGTTGATAACTGCTATATGCAAATTGCCTCTCTCAAAGAAAAAGATGCGCCTAAATACACTAATTCTATCGTTACTAAAGCAACAACGCTTTCTTTATCTGAAAAACAACGAAAAGAAAAAATAGCAGCGTTAGAGGCTATTTTTACTTCGGAAGACGCCCCAGCAGTCAAAATCAAAGGCATAACCAAGATTTTCTATAAAGAATATCTTGAAATGGCTGAAACACTTAAACTTTCCAAAGAAGAGCATAAGAGAATAAAGGACGATCTTAAGCTTATGGCTCAAGAGCTCGTTAATCTGATGGAGCGTACTAGCAGAGGTGAGCCGGCCTTAAAAGATGAGGAACAAGCTGCTTATTTTTCAGCCATTAAACAAATTGCAAAACAGATTGCCCCTTTAAAGTTAGAAGAGGTTCAATTTAAAATACCTTATACCTCTCAATCACCTCTGACGATCAAGGTTCTACATAATTCAGACGAAATCGAGGTAGTCATTGATTTAGAAAATGTGACGTTACCCTATTCTCTTACCAAACCACCTGGAAAAGAAGAGTTTATACTTTCTTATGGCGGCAGCCGTGGAGTGGTAGCTCCCTTTGAAGGGTTTGATAGTGCTTATAGCGCTGGAACTAAGAAAAAACGCTTGTTCACTCATCTTCGCCTGCTGGGTGTAGGGCAATATGCAGCTGTTAAGGAAGTTGAAGATCTCTTGACTGGTCTAAATAAGGCTATGAAGAAAGGTTTTATTGCCACCAGCGAAAAACCTACCTTTGAAGAATCCAGCTTTCTCAATCCGCGAACCAGACCCCTTGCTTCAAGAAATGATTCGCATTATCTGGTTGAATATCATGTACTGGAAAATCTGTTGCAAGCAGAAAAACAAGATCGCTTGGCTGAAACTGAAAAGCCGCGATCTTGGCTAGTTACCGATAAACTTAGACCCAAAGGGGCTCTCTATTCAGAAGAAGGGAAACCTGTTCAATATCGTACGCTAACAGCTCGGGCAAAAGGGGAAAGCTTTGCAGAAGCTATCGTCAATAAAAAATTAAACAACTACACTAAAAACAACATTCGTTACCATAATCCTTTAGCGCGCCCTGGGGAGGGATTGGCTGATTTAAGGGAGATGCTTGCCCTATCGCAGGCTGTATTAGATGAGTCAATGCGATTGGAAAGTATAAATTTTACGCATAATGACATCAAACCAGAGAACTTTCTCTTCAAAAGAAATGCAGATGGTAGTTATCAAGTTAAATATATTGACTGGGCGACTGGTGGATTTTCCCGCGATTATAAAGGTGAGAAAAAGACCGCTCCTGAAGTCTTTGCGGAAGTGTTTGGGGATTTACAGTGCAGGGGCAATGATGAAAAATGTACTGATGAATCCGGACGTTTTGTTGCGATTGATGATAAAGGCCAGATTAAGTTTGGTATTAATCCCCTATTAGAAATTTTACATGGGGAGCGTAATGGTACCCTTCCTTTTATTAGCCCAAGAGTCCTAGGAACTGCTAGAGAACTTCGATCGATTAAAGGAAGAGATTCAGAATACAATACTTCTTTAAATGCCGGTGAAACCTACATGGATGATTGGGCTTTAACGGCAATGACCTTTGGTATTTGTAATCGCCAAGCCTATTTTGCTTTAGTGAAAGGACGTGCAGTCAACGATTACATCGTTCCTGGTATTTTAGAGACTGATGATCAACAACCTCAGGGGCTAAAAGTAGCTAGTATTAAAGACTTTAATCAATTTTTCGCCTGCGATGATGATACTGCGAGTGATGAAAATCTAAGTAATCAGGCGTTTTATACTAATCCAAATGCAGTCATGTATATTCCCTCGAATCAGAGAGAGGGAGAGCCTATGCATTTGTATCGCCGATTAATAGCGTTGCGAGAACAGTTAAAGAAAGAAATGAAGGAGGCCAGTAGTCCCGAAGGAGAATTGGTTAAGAACATTGAGGGAATTCTCTTCACCGTCCATGAGGCAGTTGCTAGCGGTAATGGTCTCAAAAAAAATCAGCTAAAAGAGCAGTTCAGTTTAGCGCAACGATGCTTACTAGATTACGAAAGATTAAAGGATGAGTCCTATCAAAAATCTCAACAAGATATCGATGTTCTCAATCGATTGATTAATGAGTATGAGAAAGGAGCTGCCATTTCTTTTTATGATCTATTAGTCCGACCCACATCTGAAAGCAAGAGTTTTTTGGAAATATTATGCACTGCTCCCAACAGCGATAAACAGAAAAAAGCAGCCGTTGAAATCTTAAGCAAAGTCATCGATAGAAGCGATTTTACTGATTGTTTTTTGAAAGAAGGGGCTCCGGGAAGCGCTTTATTAAAAGAAGCTATAGCAGGCAAACAAGATGAAATTCTCATTGCTTTATTATCTAAGGTTACTGAAGCGAATCCCTTGTTTATTGAATATGTCGAGCAAAATGCGCTATTGCATTACGCTGCTGAGCAAGGACTTAATTCAGTATTTACCAAACTCATTGACGCTCTAAAAAATGCCGGTGCATCTGAAGACAGAATATTTGAATTATTACTCAACGAATATGGACCTGGAGCAGGTCGTAAAAAGGGTGCTCCCTATATTAAGTGGGCGACCAATTGCATAGATATTGCTATACGTAATGATAATTGGCCCCAATTAGAAGCGATGTTAAAGATAATGCCAGCCGACGTGGAAGAGAAAGCGATCCACCGCGCGCTCCACCTGTGTGCCGTATTAGGAAATAAAACATTTTTTGATCAAATTGTTAATCGATACAATGAAACAAATCCAGCTAAAAAATTAGGTACTAAAGAAATAATTGGAATGCAATTTCCGCCAGATGATCTATCCCCCTATCATCTCTTTTTACGGGATGAGACGACTTCTTATGTCATTGATGAATTAACTGAGGAACCTCAACTTGCTAAAGAATTTCTCGCTATTTCAGCAGAATTGCTTAGTCCAATCCCTACGACAATTGCAGCAGAGAATGGCAATTTTTCAGCGGTTACCAAATTAATTGAGCTGGCTAGACCGCTTAATTTATTCAATACGGAATGGGTGCAATTTTTTACTCAAAGCGATGAACAGGGAAAAACTGTACTCAATTATATTTTAGAAAAAGGGCAGCTTAAGTATCTGAAAGACTATATTGCAACGATTAAAGAAATATGTCCCCAAGACAGCGCGACCATTTTAGTTCATTTACTGAGTAACCCAGATCCTGTTAATCCACTAAAAAATTATTTGGATACTAAAACCGATCCCGCACAGCAATTTAAGACTGTTAAGCGGTTGTTGAATGCCATTTGTGATAATTACAAAAACGCTACCGAAGAACAGGAGCGTGCAAGAATAGTCGCGCTCCTAGTCAATCGAAATTGGTTTATTCTTCAAGCTGAAAGCCCAATCTATCAGGTTCAACTGCGTGATTTACTCCAAAATTCAGCCCTATCCTTCTCGTCTAAGAAATTTCTTTTCGAGAAACTAAAAGATGCCGCCCCAAGCGATTCCGCTGCACAACAATTTTATGAGAAATTACTCGGTGAAGTTTATTTACAAGCGCAAGAAGAAGCGATAGAGACGATTCGCGTCGATTTTTCACAAGTAATGGTAGACCTGGCAAAACAAACAAGCGATGTGAGCGCGCTGATCAGGGCGTTGCTTGATGATCATAGGCATGAAGATCGGATTAAAGAACATGAAAAAGCGAAAGAAGCCCTTGAGAAAGAATTAAGTCTTCTAAAAGAAGACAACTACAGGTTTAACGAGCAGCAAGAGCTGTTAGAAAACCGAGTTCGGGAAGCGGAAGAAAAGTTAATTAAGGCAAAAGAAAAGCATGGCTCTGAACTTAATCAATTACACAAAGAATTGGATGAGAAGAAAAAAGAACTTGTCGCTGAGCAAGGCGAAAAGGGTGGGTTAACAGAGTTTGTTAAGCAGTTAGAAGAGCAGCTGGAAGAAACGAAAGCCTCGGGTGAGAAAGAGATCGAAAAACTCACAGCGAAGTATGAAGCAGCGTTATCTGGGCAACAAGAGTCATTGAAAAAACAAACGGAGGATTCAGCAGCCACCTTAGCTGCAGCGGTAGAAAAGCATGGCTCTGAACTCAATCAATTACACAAAGAATTGGATGAGAAGAAAAAAGAACTTGTCGCTGAGCAAGGCGAAAAGAGTGAATTAACGAAGGAAGTTAAGCAGTTAGAACAGCAGCTGCAAGAAACGAAAGCCTCGGGTGAGAAAGAGATCGAAAAACTCACAGCGAAGTATGAAGCGGCGTTATCTGAGCAACAAGAGTCATTGAAAAAACAAACTGAGGATTCAGCAGCCACCTTAGCTGCAGCGGTAGAAAAGCATGGCTCTGAACTCAATCAATTACACAAAGAATTGGATGAGAAGAAAAAAGAACTTGTCGCTGAGCAAGGCGAAAAGGGTGGGTTAACAGAGTTTGTTAAGCAG
>NZ_LNYO01000022.1:27119-27189 GCF_001467895.1 Legionella nautarum | reverse complement strand
GGATGAGAAGAAAAAAGAACTTGTCGCTGAGCAAGGCGAAAAGGGTGAATTAACGAAGGAAGTTAAGCAA
>NZ_LNYO01000022.1:0-26923 GCF_001467895.1 Legionella nautarum | reverse complement strand
CTACAAGAGTCATTGAAAAAACAAACGGAGGATTCAGCAGCCACCTTAGCTGCAGCGGTAGAAAAGCATGGCTCTGAACTTAATCAATTACACAAAGAATTGGATGAGAAGAAAAAAGAACTTGTCGCTGAGCAAGGCGAAAAGAGTGAATTAACGAAGGAAGTTAAGCAGTTAGAAGAGCAGCTGGAAGAAACGAAAGCCTCGGGTGAGAAAGAGATCGAAAAACTCACAGCGAAGTATGAAGCGGCGTTATCTGGGCTACAAGAGTCATTGAAAAAACAAACAGAGGATTCAGCAGCCACCTTAGCTGCAGCGGTAGAAAAGCATGATGCTGAATTCAAACAGTTAGACAAAGAATTTAAAGAAAAAGAAAGTGCCCATAAAGATTCAAATAAAAAGTTAAAAGAAGAATCAAAGGGTTTACAGAACGAATTAGCAGAGCTAAGAAAAGAGCTAGCAATAGCTAAAGAAGAAAAGGCAATTAAAGTTCTAAAATTTAAAATTAAAGATAACAGCAACTTAGAATTGTTAAAGAATATCGCTCAAGCTGAATCGAATGTTGATCTGCAAGGTATAGGTTTAAAAGCAAAACATGTAAACGCTTTAAAATCAGAGCATGCTTTTAAGAAAATTGTCAAGGCAGCCAATCAACGTTTGGCTATTTTGAGCGAGATAGCGCTTGAAGCTTTGAAAGACGAAGTTTGGAATTCAAAAGATCTTCGTTTGTTAAATCAGGTCGCTAGTCTTAGAGAAGCTGATGAAGCAAGTAATGATGATTTATTGGATTTAGGTTTAAATGACAATAATGTTGCTGCTTTACGGAACAATGATTATCTGGTCATTGCTGAGGTAGCTAAAGAGAAATTAGATATTTTAGATGAAGAAGCACGCCATACGCTTAGAAAAGAGGTAGAAACGCGTGTGGATTTAGATTTCTTGCGTGATGTTTCATCAGAAGAGATTATTAGTAATAGAGGTTTAATCGATATTGCTGGACTAGATCGCTATTACGTGAGTGCATTGCAAGATCCTTATTTTTATCAAGAACTTGCCGGAATAGCTGGGAAACGTATAGATGGTAGTCAACGAGCATACGAATATCTAAAAAGGATCATTGAAACCACAGACGATCATGGTTTATTACATAGCATTAGTCGTGCTCGAAGCAATGCCGATTTAAAGATAGGTTTGCTACCTGAAGACTTAGGCGCAGTTGACGCTTTGGTTGTAGAAGATGCCTATAGCTATCTTGCTGATCTAGCTGAAGATCGCTTACATGATCTAAAAAGGGAAGAAATAAGACGTATTAGAGAATCGGTCGTTGTGAGCGATCCTTATCGTGAAGCTCAAGCAAAAGCAGTCGCTGCCTTGAAAGAGGTGATTGCACGAAGTAAAGATGATGAAATGCTCATCAGCATTTCTGAGGCTGACAGTAGTGAAGCTTTAGAAGATGCGGGGCTTGATCCAAAGTTGGTTAAACGTGTGTTTGAAGAGAAAGCATTTTTCGAACTCACTGTTGCTGCAGAAGAAAGGCTGGAAAGATTAAAAGAACGCCGAGAAACACGTAAAGAACAGTTTTTAACGCCTGACCAATATCAGCACGCTTTAACTAAAAAGGATAAAGAGCGAAAACTAAAAGAGGCTGAATCAAATCTCCTAGGAATTATTGGACTTGATAAAAATATCCAAGAGGAGTTAAGAACCTTAGCAAGCTTGTCCCCCATACATATTTTCAACCCCGGATTTCAGGCTGCAGCTAAAAAACATGCTGATGAGCTAGGGGTTAAATACGATAATTTAGCAAAAAATTGTACTTCCATGGTTGAATACCTCAAAGTCTTGCGCGCTGATTTAAGAGATCAATTGGCTAGTTTGCCAACCGATGTAGAAATGTCTGCCTCAACTGTCAAGCTTGACAGGGGCCACCAAATCGCTATCAGACAACGCCGACACCTCATTGGCAGAATCTTAGCGAAAATAGAGCCAGAGCTAGCGCTTCATGCACCTCTGCAAAAGCTATTTCATGGTGATCGAAATGCAAACAATTCACTGCTGCAGCAAGGCCTCGTAAAGACAATAAAACAGGCTAGGTCAGGACGGTTTAATCTTAACTACTTAGGTTTCTCGAGTGATTTTGAGAATTTTGGTATGGAAGATAAAAGTACTTTCTTTAGGAAGGACTATGTGCCTAAAGGAGTAGGAAAGAGAAGTCTTTCCTTGATTGGACATAGAACCTTAAAGTATCAGCCTGTCCATTCATTAAAACCTGGTCAGGGGCGAATACACACCATTAATCCCGATAAACCAAACGTGGCTGGTAGTTACATTGAGGAACAACAAGCTAGTTTTGCGATGAGCGACCACAGAAAACCAGGTACCTTTGTACGTGCACCAAAAGTGAAATTTACAGTCACTAAGTTTCCAGAGGGTGATGAGAGTAATCCGGCCGTGGTAACTGCTCGTGTGCAATTTGCTATTGGTATGGCAAGTGAGATGTTAGCTCGCTATGATGCTCCACCCTCAAGAAAGAATCTGATAGGTTTAGTGTCCGGTACTCCATTGGAGCAAAAATATGTAGGAACGGCGTTGCTTTTGCTTGGTCAGCAAGTACCTTATATGAAATTTGATCATCACGCGATTGCAGTTTCTGATCCTAGTGTTTTTAACCCTGAAACTGAATTGGTTAAAGGATTTTTTGGTGGCTATAGTTTTTCTGATAACTCGTTTTATGCCAGTCATTTCAAACGTCAACCAGCGCTGCAAATTTATCTTGACGGCGTCAAAGAAGCGATGACTGATAAGTATGGTCATCAGGAAACAAGAGGCAAGGTAAAAGGGGTATTGGAAAAAATCGAGCAGGTCTTTTTAAAACGTGAGTCAAAACAGACGATTGAGAAGATTGAAAGCGATTTAGGTAAGCCTCCTCGTGTGCCTTGATAGGTTTGCCTATGGCTCTCAAGTTCTACTAATCCGTTCGGACTGAGGAGGCGCTTGCGCCGTCTCGAAGTCTCACATCAGGATTTGCAAGGCTTCGAGACGGCCTTATGGCCTCCTAAGCCCGAACGGTTTAAATAAGCTAACAAAACTTAGCGCTCCCCGTTGACTAGCCCGCTTTTTATAAATTGACAGTCTCTTATCCGTCACTCAAAATGAATCAAAATAATTTAAAGCAATTAGGGACCATGGAATATAAAGATTACTACAAAATAATGGGGCTTGAACGGGGAGCGAGTCAGGAGGAAATTAAACGGGCTTATCGCAAACTCGCGCGAAAATACCATCCTGATGTCAGTAAGGAAGAAAATGCTGAAGCGAAGTTCAAGGAATTAGGTGAGGCTTATGATGTACTCCGCGATCCCGAGAAGCGCAGTAAATACGATCGCTACGGCCAATATTGGAAGGAGCAAGGCCAAGCTGGTTATAATCCGCAAGCCGATCAACAGTCCTATCAACATTATCAGCATTTTAATGAGGATCAAGCCGCTGATTTTCAAGACTTTCTTAACAGCATTTTTCGCGAGCGTTATGGGCAACAGCAATCCAGTTCATTTTATGATCAGGGACGGGATATCCATGCAAAGCTGGGGATAAGTTTAGAGGATAGTTTTTTCGGTGCTGAGAAAACCTTACAGCTACAGACTCCCGTTATTGATAAATTAGGGCATGTTCAGTATCACGAACGTTCGGTAAAGGTGAAGATACCCAAAGGGATTGGTGACAAAAAACAAATTCGCTTAAAAGGGCAGGGAGGCAAGGGGCCTCATCAACATGCTGGTGATTTGTACATTGAAATTAATATTAACCCTCATCATTTATATAGTTTACAAGATAGAGATATCCACCTGACTCTGCCGATTGCCCCCTGGGAAGCAGCACTCGGCGCCACCATTCAGGCACCGACACTGGCAGGGGCTGTGAATTTGAAAATTCCTAAACTTTCGCAAACCGGGAAGCAAATGCGCTTGAAAGGTCGAGGATTGCCCGGTAATCCCGCAGGCGATCAATACGTGACACTCGAAATTGTCATTCCTCAAGTTGAGAATACAGAAGCGTCAAAACTGTATGAGCAATTGGCGAAAACGATTCATTTTAACCCACGAGAAAAACTAGGAGTGAGCAAATGACTGAGCGTAAAAAAGAGCCTGTCACAGCAGAAAGTGAGGAGTGGTTTCACTTATCCTTGACTGAGGTCACTACTTCTTTTGGCATTTCTCGTGAGACTGTCATTGAAATTATTGATGAAGGGATTATTTCTGCGCAAAAAGATGAGAAGGATGAATGGCAATTCGATGACGAAGCGCTGCGTTGTATCCGAACAGTATTGCGCTTACATAATGATTTAGGAGTCAACTTAGCCGGTGCTGGACTTGCGCTTGAGTTATTAAAGGAGATTGACCGTTTACATGCTTTATTGCGTGATAAAGGCTAACTTTGTTCTGGAAAATGCGTTTCAATTAGAAATTCTAAGCAATACGTGTTAAGGTTGCGCATTGAATTGACAAATTGAGGAAAAATCTATGAAAAATTATTATCTAAAAGGCATAATTGGGTTCTTTTTTGTACTATTAGTGGGCTGCCAATCACTGACGAATGAGAATTTTTTTAGAATAGGGCATTCCGACGCAAGCATCACTGCTTCAGTCAATTCTGCTTTTGCGAGTCATCAAGATCTTTCTACACAGCGGATTCATGTCGAAACGCAAAAAGGAACTGTTGTTTTAAGCGGTTATGTGAAGACGATTCGTCAAAGTGATACTGCAGGCGATATTGCTGGAAAAATTCCTGGCGTTAAATCAGTACAGAATGGGCTGATTGTTCGAAAATAATTGTTATTGCTAAGGCCCGGTTGCGAGCCACCGGGTCGCTAAGAATAATAGGGGCTCAGGACGATGTCATTATTAATTGCTTTTCCAGGGCAAGGTACGCAACATGATAAAATGTTTGCCCAATTAAGTGCAGATTCCTTCGGAAAAGGATGGCTTAAAGAGACAAGTGCGGCAATGAACCTTGATTTATTTGACGAGCTTATCGTTAGCCATGCTTGCGCAGATGTTATTCAAGTTCAGTGTTTGATAACTAGTTTGTCAGTTGGCACTTTCTATTCCTTGAAGAACAAAATTAATTTAGAGTTTGATTTTCTTTGTGGCTATAGTTTAGGAGAAGTATCGGCCTTTTGTGTGAGTGTGGATTTAAGCGCCAAAGAAGTATGTGAACTAGTCAAAAATCGCGCATTCATGATGCAAAAAGCCGCTGACGAATACAGCAATAATCAACCCAATGGATTAATCCTTTTAAAAGGAAGAGTTAATGCGGAACAAGTTAAACAATTAACTGAAAACCATGCTTGTTATGTGGCTATTATTAATGCCGACGATCATTATATTATCGGGGGCTTGTTAACCGATTTATCTGCTTTAATTGAAGAAGCAAAAACAATGGGTGTATTAAAAGCAAGAAAGCTTGCAGTGGATTTACCTTCGCACACCCCTTTCCTCAGCGAAGCAACTAAGACTTTTGCTGCTTATTTGCAACCCTTTCAATCCTCTGTGATGAAGTATCCAATCCTCAATGCCCTGACCCAAGAGCTTATTGTTGATGCCCAATCCATGATAACTATTTTGGCACAAGAACTTTCACAACCTTTGCAATGGGGCAAAACGATGCATATTGCACAACAAGAATATGGGATTTCAAATTTTCTTGAGTTGGGTCCGCGTGAAGGCTTAAAGAATATGGCATTGGCTTCGCTACCTCAAATCAAAGCCTGTAGTTCAGCAAGTTTTTCCACGTTAGAGGATTTAGCGGAGGTGGTTAAAGCGTTTTAGGTTATTAACCAGGCTTGAGAGAATCCCTGCCTACGCAGGGATGACCCACATTGCAGGGATTCGCTCAAAGTTAATTAAGTTTAGGTGGTTCGTCTTGATTCAAAATAAAAGAAAGGCTTGCTTTCTTCTGATCAAAAAAAGGATGATTGGATGGAGATGGTGTGCGGGTAATAGTCTCAGATGAAGCGTCACTAGCTAGGGTTTCATGATCATCAGTTGGCAAGATCGGGTTAGTTGTTGAGGGCTTTCGAAAACTGTTTGTTGCTTGAAAGTTTTGCATTCGAGTTCTATATATTTGCTGTTCTTCTTTAATTCTTGTGAAATCATGTTGAAGCTGTGCAATTACTTCTTCCTGTGATTGACATTTTGCTTCTAGTTCTTCTATTCGGCTTTGCAAACTGGTTAGCTCTGAGCGGTGAACTGTCCTAGTGGAAGTGCTGCTAACACTTAAGCCTGAATGATTTCTAGTAGCTTGAGAATTTGTTCGCCCAGATAGCAGTGCTGTACGGGTAGAAGGTTGTTGTACTGAAGGTTGTCTTAGGTAAGATTGCGTTGGATAAGACTGCGTTAGATAAGGCTGTCTTAAGTAAGGCTGTCTTAAGTAAGTCTGTGTCGGATAAGTCTGTGTTGGATTATACTGTGTTGAATAATGCTGTCTTTCAAAGGCAAGCATACTAGCATAACCTCGCTTTTCTGCAATTTCAGCTAATTGTATATAATCGCTAGCCTTCCGTCCCATAACATCTTTATGTTCCGGATTGGTTATTGTATACAATTCATTGACGCATTCTTTGCAATTTTGTGCTATTGCTTGCATTAGCGGAGTCACATGCGTGTGCAAAATTGGCTGATCGGGATTAATATTGGGTTGTGCTAGTAGGATTCGCAATATATCGGGTTTATTCTTTATTACAGCAAGTCCGAGGGGGGTTATAATAGAGGTCTGAACAGTTGTTCTATCAAAATAGAGGGTTGCTTGATTGACATCGATATTTTTAAATGCAAGCAATAAGCGAACAACCGCTTGCTCCCCCTTTATAACAGCTAACCCTAAAGGACTTACCTGTTTTTCTGCATCTATTTGATTGATATCAATATCATTTCTCATGTGAAAAATTGTGGTCAAATCACCCTTATTAATTGCTTCAAAAAACTCTTTCATTATAGTTCACCGGTGAAAAAAGAGTGAATAATATAACAGGTATTTTTTTCATACAGAGAGGATTTTTGATAGTGAGACTCCAAAAGAAAATTTAAATAAGATAATCAGGGGCGCCTCCTTTTTTATACACTAGCACGGTGCGCTCAAAAGACATAAAGATTTCTCCATGCTGGTTAATGCCTTTGGTCTCAACCGTGACGATACCTTGATCAGGTCTTGACTGCGACTCCCGTTTCGCCTTAACTTCGGTCTCGGCGTAAATGGTATCCCCTTCAAACACTGGTTTTAATAATCGGATATTATCCCAGGCAAGATTAGCCACTACTTTTTTGGAAATAGTATTGACGGTCATGCCGGTAATAATGGCTAAGGTGAAGGTGCTATCGACTAGTGGTTTTTTCCATTCGGTTTGTTCCGCATAATGCACATCGAAATGCAATTGTGCAGTATTCATAGTCAAGAGAGTGAACCAAATATTATCATTTTGTGTAATGGTCCTTCCTGGGCGATGTTCGATAATCTGACCAATAATAAAGTCCTCAAAATAAAAACCAAAATCTTCCCTAAATCGATTTTCTCCCAAAGGGAGATAACTTTGATTAGTCATTTTTTCATCCTAAATTTTCTGCTAATTGAAGAATTTGTTGCGCATGGGTATAAACCGGTATATCAATCATTTCCCCCTTGTATTGACAGACTTTCCCCCCGGCTTGTTCAAAAAGAGAAATAATTTCCTTGGCTTTATCAATTTGTGCTTTAGTCGGTGCAAAATGTTGTTTTATGGCTGCGACTTGCTTTGGGTGAATCGCCAATTTTCCTTTAAACCCCAATTCTTTGACTTTTATGGTTTCGGCAATCAGCCCTTGTTCATCAGCAAAATCAAAATAAGGTGAATCAACGGCAGGGATCTGAGTTAAGGCTGCGGCTTGTACTATTTGCGAGCGCGCAGCTAATAAACCGTTCCAATTTAAATGGCAGCCGATATCGACACTAAAGTCTGCGGCGCCAAAAAAAATGCCTGCAACAGGGGACTGAGTCACGATGTTATTAAGCTGAGTTAAGCCTTTGGCAGTTTCGATGAGTGCAAATAATTGAATTTTTCTAGCCTCTAGACGAAGCACTTTATGAATCATCTTTACTTCTTCTGCACTTTCAGTTTTAGGATATAAAATCGCATTCAGGTGAATGTCAGCCTGTTGAAAAGCCAGTAAATCGGCTAAACCGGCGTCACTAGTGATATGATTGATCCGCACAACAACGGGTAGATTCAGATGACGAGTCTTAGCCAAAAAATGCAAGACGTTTTCTCTTGCCAGATTTTTTTCCTCCGCCGGCACCGCATCCTCAAGTTCCAAAATAATACCATTCGCCCCTGAGCTAAGTGCTTCTTCGAAACGCTTGGGTTTATTGCCCGGGATAAATAACAATACCGGTGAGGTTAATAAATTCATTTATGATCCTTAAATAAAGCCTTGTTGTTTAGCCAGTTGTTGTAATTGTTCTCGAAATGAGGGGTGAGCAATTTTAATCAGTTGATTGGTTCTTTCAGTGGTCGAGCGTCCCTTTAATTGAGCTACGCCGTATTCGGTCACGACATAATCAATGTCTAGTCGAGTATCGGTAGCGATAGAGGAGAGTCTGGGGACAATGCGTGATAGACTGCCATTTTTAGCTGTGGAGCTGCTGGCGATAATAGTTTTACCCCCTTCAGAATAATGAACCCCGCGAACAAAATCCAATTGCCCGCCGACGCCCGAAAATTGATGCTCGAGAAATTCTGCATTTACTTGACCACTAAAGTCAATCTCAATAAAGGCATTAACAGAAATCATATGCTTATTTTGGCCAATGATATTGGGCTCATTCACATAAGATACCGGTAGACAAACCATCGAAGGATTATTATTCAAAAATTCATAAAGTGATTTATCGCCAATCGCGAAGGTAAATACATTGACATAGGGGTTAATCGTTTTATGAGTGTTAGTGACTACTCCTCTTTGAATGAGATCAATCATCCCGGCGGTAATGACTTCTGTATGGATACCTAAGTTTTTATGAGCCCTTAATTGTTTACAAACGGCATTCGGGACACCACCAATTCCCATTTGAATCGTTGCACCATCAGGGATGAGGGGCGTGATGTGTTGGCCGATTTGTTTATCAAGCTCGCTTGCAGGTTTTGAGGGTTCTTCCAATAAAGCGATGGTATTTTCCACCAGTGCGTCAATTTCACTAATGTGGATTAAAGTTGAGCCAGCGGTTCTTGGCATGTTTGCATTGACTTCGACAATTAATTTGTCGGCATAACGGGCCAATTCAATGGCATAGTCCCCATTCGTTCCCAAATTAAAAAAACCGTATTCATCCATGGGCGCGACAGTCGTAATAAAGGCATCAAGTTTGGTGATTCCTTTTATTGTGCTAGGGTAACGGCTGAAATTAGTTGGGACAAAATTGATATATTTTTTGCCAAGTGCAAAACCTCGCTCAGCGAGCAAAACTTCCCCTTTGGACATCATTGATGAATAGGGTTTGATGATATGGAGCAAATCCTCTTGAAAGATAGTTTGTAGGGCAACTTCCCCACAGCGAAGATAATAGACTTTGACTTCGTTTAAATCGCCCGCTTTTGCCCGCTCGGCCAAAGCTTGGCATAGGGCTGGTGGTGTGGAGACTCTCATTCCCATCGAAATGACCGCGTTTTTAGGAATTAACTGAACTGCCTCTTCCGCTGAGCATTGTTTCTGTTGATATAATCGATCAAAATTCATTTATTTTATCCTTGTGAATACCTTATCCCTGTTTTGTAACCGCCTGGTTTGCAGTTTTAATTCCCAAAGGTAAAGGTATAGATATCCACCCCTGGTTCAGTAGCAATAACTTCTAAAATCCCACTAGTAAATTCTTTTTCAACAACCGCTTCGTAAATTGAATCTTTATCTACCAAAATGCTGCTGTTAGTAACGTCTTTTCCCTTATTGGTTGTTAAGGGTTTGTTATTTAAGAGTAACTGAACTTTGATCGGTTTTTTAGTGTTATTACCCATAACAATAAAAACTTTACGTGCATTAAAATGAATTTTAAGCGCCGCATTAGGTGCACCAGAAGTAATTTTATCCTCATTCACCTGCCAAGCACCTTGCAAAGCCCAGGCGTTTTTGGGTAATTCGGCAGGAAAATTATATTGAGCAATTTTGTCATAAGTGAGATAAGGGCTAAAACTCCGATCCGCACGTGCATAGCCTAAATAAGTTTCTGGGGTTTCAAAATAAGAATAAGGCTCACTGGAACTTGCCTTTACTAAGCTTAAATTATCAATGCCCAATAAAAAGCGAATATTATTTTCAGTGACATCGTAAAAGCCTTCACCAAAATGCTGATAAACCACTTCTCCCTTTTTATTGATCAAATAATGAGCCGGCCAATAATGATTATTGAAATTGCGCCAAGTTTCAAAATTGTTATCAAGCGCGACCGGATAAAGGATGCCATCACGTTTCACTGCGGCTTCCACATTCGCTAAATTTTTTTCAAAAGCAAACTCGGGCGTATGGATGCCAATAATAACCAAACCTTTATCGTGATATTTGTTATACCAATCTTTTAAATAGGGCAGAGTTCTAACACAATTGATGCAGGAATAGGTCCAGAAATCAATCAGTACTACCTTACCTCTCAGCCCAGCGATTTTTAATGGAGGTGAATTAATCCAGGCTGAAATGCCCTCAATTTCTGGCGCTTTGTAGGGAACCCATAAGCCGTCTTCTAAATCAGTTGCGGTGCGGATAGTGGTTTCAGGTGCCGCAGTAGGGACAGCGTATCCCTCATCTTGATAAATCATATAGCCCACACTGGCGATGATAATCACGCCTAGAATTTTACGAAAAAGCCCAGCCTTTTGTTTAAAAAAGCCAAAGGTTTCAATAATTTTTCTTCCATAAAGAGCAATAATAAACATCGGAATGGCTGCCCCCAATGCAAAAGCGAGCAGGGTAAAAAAACTAATAATGGTTGTTTTCTGAATAACTGTCTGGACAATTACGGCAGCTAAAATAGGACCAGCGCAGGGAGTCCAAACAATGGCAATCAAAGCACCAACAAAAAGCCCGCTGTAAAATCCACCCTGTGGATTATTTACTGAGGAAAAAGACGAGCCGAGGTCAGCGAGTTTTTGTGTGAGCTGACTAAATTTTTCGGTCAAATAAGAAGAAATCATAATTAGACCTAAAATGAGCAAAATAATATAGGAGAGATGGCGAATTGTATTTAAATCAATACCAGTATATTGAACAAATTGACGTGAAAAAAAGGCAACTAAGGCAAAGCTAAGGGCAAAACCGATAATAATTCCCAAAGGACGTTTTTTAGATCCGGCAAGAGAGCCTGCAAGTACAATCGGTAAGATCGGCAGAATACAAGGTGAGGTGATAAGGGCAAATCCTTCGATGAAGCCTAAAATAATGCTGATAAGATTCGACTGCACGCATGTTCTCCTTGATTATTTACTATAAGAATAGCACCGAGAGGCCAGTCGGTTTAGTTCTATATAGCCAGATCTTGAGATAAAAAACGCAAAGATGAATCTCCAGAGGAAAAAAGGAATCTGGACAATCTAAAATAGCTAAATGGCTGCTTTCTCGATTAAGTGGTAAGGGCTTTTAGCTTCAAAACGAAATCGCAAGAAGCTAGTCTGGAAAAGTATTTAAAATCATTTTGAAAGCAGCGGGTGGATAAATTAAGAGAGCATGCGCCGTAAAATATCATCTTTATTAATAAAATGATGCTTTAACGCGGCAAGTGTATGAAGAATGATCGTTGCAATTAATCCATACCCTAGCCATTTATGGAGGTCGCTATAAAATAGTAGATTCTCCTGGCTAGCTGCGACTAGGTTGGGTAAGGTAAATAAACCAAAAAATGACGCGGGAAGCCCCGCTGATGAGGTGACCAGCCATCCTGTAATTGGCATAGCAAACATAAAACCGTAGAACGCCCAATGCACAGCACGGGCAGCGATTTTCTCGAGGAAGGGAATGGACAAGTTAGGTGTGATGTTGATGAGCCGCCATCCGAGTCTCACAATCACTAATGCAAGTACTAATAAACCGTATTCTTTGTGCCACCCATAAAACTTAAGCTTTTCTAAGCTTATTGGTAGTTCAACCATGTATAAGCCTAAAGCGAGTAATCCGATAATTAAAATGGCAATAATCCAATGGAGAAGGATAGCAATTAAACCAAAATGGGTGTCACTGTTTCTTATACGCATCGACTGTACCTTCCTTTAAATAACTTCTGCTAACAACCCTGATTGAATCCATCCCTTCAACAGAGAGGCGGCCTGCATGCCTACTTCCTCTTCTTCATACCATTGACAGAGACCCTCACACAACTCACTAAAAGTTGAGCCTTTTATTAAGGCATCCAGAGCCCAGGCTTCCTCTTCGCCTAGGGTGTAAAAACGATTCAGATAATCATGGCGCCACAAAGCCCAACGTGTAAGCTCAGTATTTTGAGTTGGTTTTTCTGGTGGCTGCTCGTTAGAGATTGCCTCCCATATTTTTACTGCATTCCAAACAAAATCCATACGTTGAAGAGAAGCATGGGGTTTAAACTGTAGCTCAGGCCAGGCATCAGAGGGGATGGCAGCCATTTGTTCAATTGTTAACACTTCATCGTCCGCTGCATCAAAGCTTAGCGTCATTTTCCATTCAAACTCCGCTAATTCAGCTAAGAAAGACTCGTTAAGCTGTTTTAGATAAGCACTAAAAGAGTCTCCGTACCAGCGGATTGAGCGATAGGGAGAAGGAAATTTATCAATATAATTTCCACCTAGTTGATGAAATTTTTCTGGGCCTAAATAAGTACTCAGAATAGGAAAATTACTCACCAAGGAGTCAAGTAATCGATAACGATAAGCATCGAGATAAATACCTAATCTTTGGTTGACTGACACATTTGCAGTAGACACGATTGATTTCTCAATATCCACCTGATTTTTTAATAAGAAATTTTGAAACTGATTTTGTAGATGAAGTAGAGCCGTCATGCTAATAACTCTTGGCGGTGCGAATGTCCCATGATTGTCCTCGCCTGATTTAACTCCACCAATAGCTCGGCTAAGGGGGGAATATTATCATCGCGCTCGATCATCGTGGACTTAGGTCCTAACTTAGCAATCGTTTTCGCATACAAATCCCACACAGGCTGGATAATTGGTGCGTCATGAGTATCGATAATGTAGGTACCATGGTCTGAATGGCCGGCAAGATGAATTTGAACTACGCGTTCAGCCGGTATTGCATTAATGTAGTCAAGCGCATCGAAATCGTGATTGACTGAACTGACATAGATGTTGTTAACATCCAGAAGAATATAGCAGTCGGCTCGTTGAGTAATTTCGCAAATAAATTCCCATTCTGTCATTTCAGATTGAATAAAAGTAAGATAACTAGATACATTTTCAATCAGAATGCGCTGTCCCAAATAATCCTGTATTTCTTCAATTCGGGAAACAATGTGCGTAATCGCTTCTTCAGTATAGGGTATTGGTAGTAAATCATGCATATTTAACCCTTGGACACCAGTCCAACATAAATGGTCGGAAATCCAAACAGGGTTTATGCGTTCGGCTAATGATTTTAATTCTTTAAGATAAGCTCGATCGAGCGGGTCTGCACTGCCAATCGATAGGGAAACACCATGCATAACCACCGGGTAGTTCTCTCGGATTTTATCTAAAAAATAAAGCGGTTTACCGCCGGGAATTAAATAATTTTCGGTAATAATTTCAAACCAATCTACATCGGGTTTGTTTAGCAAAATATCTTCATAATGCTCAGGCCGTAGACCTAAACCGAAGCCTAAATAAGGTAATTTTTCATGAGCCATGGATTAAAGTCCAGGTATGCCAATGCATACCTGGTATCCTTTTGTTACTGGGAAGTGCCAGTGCTTGAATCGCCGCCAGTTGTGCCAGTAGCAGAAGCTTCTACAGTGCCGCCTGCTTTCTCACATTGGTCTTTAGTCATAGAGCTTATGCCTTGACCTTTGCAAGAGTTTTGACCTTTGCAAGAGTTAGTAGCAGTTTTGCAGCTGCCTTGTCCTTTACAAGCGTTAACGCCTTTGCAGTTAACCATAGTAGAAGAAGCATCAGAGGAAGATGCATAGACAGGCGCCATTGCAAACATTGCTGCTGCACCTAAAGCTAATACTGTACCAGTCGCTTTAACCTTGTTCATAAAAGTTCCTTTTTAGATTGCCGAAAATTAAGAATGAGCTATGAGTTTCGACCTATAGCCTTAATCAGTGTAGATAGGATAAATCGATGATGTCAAGGTAGTTTGCATTGAAATTTTAAACCTCAGCGAGGTAAAGAAAAGCATATAAGCAGTGTGCAAATAAATTAAGCATAACTCCTTGTAATACCAGTGTTATTTTAAATTTCATAAGCTGCAATAGCCGCCTTGACTTGTGGCCGTTTTCCAATCGTTTTATACCATTTCATTAAATGGGGAAATTCAGTTTCATTAATCGGTGTTTCATAGAAATTTTCATAGCAATATAGCCAAGGCCAAATGGCCATATCCGCTATCGTATAATCAGTCCCACTGATATAAGGATGTTGTTTAAGCTGTTTATCCATGACACCCATTAAACGCAAGACCTCATCGCCATAACGTTTTTTTGCATAAGGAAGGTCTTCTGGAGCATAGCGATAAAAATGACCGTATTGGCCAAACATAGGTCCAATATGTCCTACTTGAAAATAACACCATTTCAATACATTGAAACGGCCTTTTAAATCTTTTGGTAAAAAGCGTTGATGTCTTTCAGCAAGATACTGAAGGATTGCCACACTTTCAAAGAGATAAAAATCCATTTCAGGGTCATAGATCACTGGAATTTTGTTATTGGGTGAGATAGCTAAAAACTCTGGGGTAAATTGTTCACCTTCGCGAATATTAATCAGTTCAATTTCATAGGGGGCTGCTAATTCTTCAAGCATAATAGTTGGTTTTATTCCATTTGGAGTGCCGAGTGAATAAAGTTTATACATCGTTATCATCCGTGATTGGAGTTAGTGAGCCATTGAAACTCTACTATAATTCAGAATCCTCTCAATAGGAACTAGATACAGAGGTTAAACAGCATGGGGTTTAATCCAGCCTAAACTGAAGGCAATGAAGAGAAACAGAAATAATATTAGGGACAAAGCAATTCGCCAGGTTAAGGCTTTGACGGTTCGTTTCGTTTTGCCTTCATCGCGTACGAGGAACACCAAACCACTTCCTAAAGAAAATAAAATAATCAACATAGTTATAATGATGATTGCTTTGGTTAACATTTGTTATACTCCTGAAACTGAAAAGTTGAGTATTAGTAAAGATGGTCAGTTTAACTTGTTTTAATCGTCGTTTCACGCCCAAATGGTGGATGGTAATTCTTAGTTGTTTATTTATTGCAGTTTTCCTGCGTTTAGGATTTTGGCAATTAGGGCGCGCCGAAGAAAAAAAGCAAATGTTGGCAGTACAGGCGAATTTTGCACAGAAAGCACCTATTGTCTGGAAAGCTGGTGAGGCAAAGCCTGAGCAATATCAGCAATTGCAAGTGGTAGGGAACTATTTACCGCAAATATTGCTTTTTGATAATCAGCATTACCAGCACCAATTCGGTTATCATGTGCTTAATCCTTTACAATTAAATGATAATCAGGTCCTCCTCATTGATCGAGGCTGGGTTGCAGGGGATATCAACCGACAATTATTACCCGAAATTACAGTGCCAACAGAAACGCAAACTTTAACAGGTTATGCTTATTATCCCTCTGATAATTGGGTTTTGGGACCGGCCTACGAAGAAAAAAAGAATAATGTAACGATCATTGAGCGTATTGATACAAAATTAATCGGCCAGTTTTTGCATAAATCGGTATATCCGTTTATCATTCGCCTCGATAAGGACAATGCCCAAGGGTATGTGCGCGAATGGTCTATCGTCGCTATGCCCGCAGAACGGCATTATGCCTATGCTCTCCAATGGTTTGCGATGGCGTTAGTGATCTTAATCCTTTTTATTGCATTAAATTTGAAGAAAAAATATGACTAAACGTAATTATTTGACTTTAGTGTTATTGGCTTTGATCTTTACAGCTCCGGGCCTCACTGCTTATTTGTATTATCGTAATCCACAATGGTTGAGTGCGGCTACAACTAATAAAGGCCAGTTATTAAATCCTCCCGTCTTGTTAAGTAATGTCGAAGATGGAAAACAAAAATGGCGCTTTGTACTTTGGTATCCACGTCATTGTGAAATCCAGTGCTTACAAGCCGCCGACAAGCTTGCGCGTATTCGGCTCGCTTTAGGACGCCATTTGTATGAAGTGGATCAATGGCTGTTAGTGAGTGAAACGAGTCCAGCTATGCAAAATGCCGACACACAAATGTTGCGTGAACACGATATTCATGTCTCCCGTTTATCCGAAGCTACTCTAAAACAATTGCCTATTCTCACTGATAAACCTCGAGTGCTTATTGCGAATCCTAAGGGTTTTTTAGTTTTGGCTTATGAAGAAGACGTCAATCCGAAAGATATTTATCAGGATATTAAACGCTTGTTGGGTACAGAAAAGAAGAGTGGATAGCGAATGCAATTTAAAGCGATAAAATATGCGACAACGATAGCAGTGATTTTGGCCTTATTTGTGGTCATGCTCGGTGCTTACACCCGTTTAACAGATGCTGGTTTGGGCTGTCCTGATTGGCCGGGCTGTTATGGGCATATGGTTCTTCCTAGTGCAAAAACTAAGCTGCAATCGGCCCAGGAGCAGTATCCACAAATACCGATTGAGTCCCGCAAAGCTTGGACAGAAATGGCGCATCGCTATGCGGCAGGCACTTTGGGACTTTTGATCTTATTCATCGCCGGCTCAGTGCTCTGGCGACGTTTTCAAGGTGCTCAATTGCCCTGGCAATTAGCCTTAACCTTAATTCTGTTGCTGTTATTTCAAGCGGCCTTGGGTATGTGGACAGTGACTTTAAAATTACTCCCTGTTGTCGTGATGGGGCATTTATTGGGAGGTATCCTCATTTTTGCCTGCCTTAGCCGTTTGCGTTTGCAATTGAGTGCTGCCAAGCCCATCAGTCTGCCTCAATGGCGTTTTTGGGTTTTATTAGGCACTTTGATAGTCTTTTTCCAAATTGCATTAGGCGGATGGGTAAGTTCAAATTATGCCGGTATTGCCTGTATTGGTTTTCCACAATGCAATGGGCAATGGTTACCGGAATTACATTTCTCTCAGGGATTTAACTTGTTCTCACCGGTCGGTGCCAATTATCAAGGCGGCGTACTGGATAATGATATTAGAATGACTATTCAATACATCCACCGATTAGGCGCGTTGATCACTGCAGTCTATCTCTTAACTTTATCAATCTTATTATTAATGAAGGTCCGTAATTGTTACTTAAAAGCTTTAGCTGTAGTGACCATCTTGTTAGTGTGTATACAATTCATTCTTGGAATAATGAATGTTGTTTATTTACTGCCTTTATGGATCGCTGTGGCCCATAATGGTGTTGCTGCTGTCCTGATGGCAACATTGTTGATGATGCACTATCTCACGCAAAACGGCCCTAAACCGGAGCAAAGGAGAGTTGACGATGGTTGCTAATGCGGAATCAGGCTTAAACAAAGTTAATTGGCGGGATTATTTAGAGCTCTGCAAACCTAGAGTTGTGGCTCTCATGCTCTTGACAGTTGTTGTTGGCATGTATTTAGCGGCGCCTGGTTGGATAGCCTTGACCACTCTTTTCGCGTCTTTAGTGGGTATTGGTTTTTGCGCAGGTTCTGCCGCAACCATTAACCACCTGGTAGATAAACGCATTGATGCGATTATGGCACGTACTAAACAAAGACCAATTGCCGGTGGTAGAGTATCTGTCAAACAAGCTCTGTATTTTGCAACAATATTAGCTGCCCTAGGGCTTGCAATTTTAATTCTATTTGTGAATCCATTAACCGCGACCCTAACCTTTATTTCGCTCATCGGCTATGCTGGAATTTATACCGGTTATTTAAAGCGGGCAACACCCCAAAATATTGTAATTGGGGGGCTGGCGGGAGCCGCGCCGCCGATGTTGGGATGGACTGCCGTGACGAACCAACTTGACCCACAAGCCTTGCTTTTAGTGTTAATTATTTTTACTTGGACACCGCCACATTTTTGGGCTTTAGCAATTTATCGCATAGAAGAATATAAAAATGCCGAAATTCCGATGCTACCGGTGACTCATGGCGTCCCGTTTACTAAATTAAACGTCCTTTTATATACCATTCTGCTCTTAGTAGTTACTGCACTGCCTTTTGTTGTCGGAATGAGTGGTTGGCTCTATCTGGCGGGGGCTAGTTTACTCGGTATACGTTTTTTATATTGGGCGATTATATTATATCGTTCGGAACAACCCGCAGTCGCTATGCGTACTTTTCGGTTTTCTATTGTTTATTTAATGATGTTGTTTGTATTTTTGTTGATTGATCATTATACCCATGGTATCTGAAGAGAGAATGGGCATATCTAAGGGGGATAAAATGGCTGCTCAAAAGAATCGCATTACTCTGACTGTGATTGTTTTACTTGGCTTCGTTGCATTGATTGCCGGCCTATTTGTCTCACAACATCTGCCTTTTAAAAAGAAAATTGATCCCAACAACTTTCATGGCACCTTGCTTGAGAAACCAAGGGAAGTTAATCAATTCAGTCTGACAGGTATCGATAATCAAGTGTTTAATAATGCAAGTTTACAAGGGCAATGGACTATCATTTTCTTTGGCTTTACAAATTGTGGTTATGTATGCCCAACGACGATGACCAAATTAAATAAAATGTATCGCTTGCTTGAAGAGAAACAGGTTAAACCTTTGCCGAAGATAGTCATGATTTCTATTGATCCCGAAAGAGACAATTTGGATAAATTGAATCATTATGTTAAAGCCTTTAATCCTGATTTTTATGGAGCTAGGGGTGATGATGAAATGATTAAACAAATGACCAGAGAAATGGGAATTGCCTATGCAAAAGTAACGGCGCCGAATGCCCAAGATTCGGAGAGTTACGATATGCAGCACAGTGCGGCGCTCATGTTATTTAATCCCCAAGGTGAGTTAATGGCGTTCTTTACTACCCCACATCGAGCTGATTTGCTTGCTAAAGATTATCAATTATTAGTTTCATAATTCATTGCATAAAAAATCAAATAACTATCCTCTCCTCAAGCAGGAGAGGTGCGTAATTTAAAATTTATTTTTAAATTACGTGCTAGTCTTTAAATATAAAGAATAAAAATAAAACAAGGAAACACAGATTCATGAAAATTGCTATATTGGCGACTAATCCGCAATTGTATTCGCATCAACGATTAAAAGCTGCCGGCGAACAAGCGGGTCACGAGGTGAACATCATAAACCCTCTCTATTGTTATATGAATGTTGCGGCTTCTAATCCTAAAGTCCATTATCGAGGTGGGGAGCCTTTGCCGAAATTTGATGCGGTTATTCCTCGCATCGGGGCTTCAATCACTTATTACGGTACTGCTTTATTAAGACATCTTGAAACAATGGGTATTTACACACTGAATGAGTCGATTGCCATTTCTCGTTCTCGCGATAAATTTCGCTCATTGCAGTTGTTAGCCCGTAAAGGCATACCGATGCCTTTAACCAGTTTTGCACAATCTCCCGATGATACTGAGGATTTAATTCGCATGGTCGGCGGTGCGCCTTTAGTCATTAAGCTTTTGGAAGGAACCCAGGGGAAGGGTGTCATTTTGGCAGAAAGCCATCAGTCTGCAGTCAGCATTATTAATGCGTTTAAAGAGATGTCAGCTAATATTTTAGTCCAAGAATTCATCGAAGAATCAAGAGGCACAGACATTCGCTGCTTTGTGATTGGCGATAAAGTCGTCGCCGCTGTAAAAAGACAAGCCAAAGAAGGTGATTTTAGAGCGAATGTGCATCAAGGCGGTAAGGCAATCAAAGTGAAATTATCACCGCAAGAGCGTGCGATTGCGGTTAATTCTGCGAAAACGATGGGGTTGAAAGTAGCGGGAGTGGATTTAATCCGTTCAAATCATGGGCCTCTAGTCTTAGAAATTAATTCCTCGCCAGGATTAGAGGGAATTGAAAAGGCTACGCACGTCAACATTGCTGCTAAAATTATTCAATATATAGAGAAAAATGCGAAGCCGAAAAACGTAAATAGACGATTCCAAGGATGAAATGACTAAACGAAACTCGATTACTATTGCTAAAGAAACAATTAAAGCGGGTGAATCGCGTTGTGTTAAGTTAGCTCTAGCGATGTTGTATACCTCAACGCCTCTTGAGGTACCCGTTTATGTATTTCATGGCAAAAAGGATGGCCCTATTCTTTTCATCACTGCTGCTATCCACGGCGATGAAATTAATGGGGTCGAAATTATGCGTAGGCTGCATCATTCTTCTCATATCAAGCGCCTTCGCGGAACGTTAATTACGATACCGATCGTCAATGTTTATGGCTTGATGCTTCATTCGCGTTATTTACCGGATCGACGTGATTTAAATCGTCAATTTCCTGGATCGGAGCAAGGTTCAATGGCTTCGAAATTGGCTAAACTGATAATGACTGAAATTGTGGAACATTCCACGCATGGCATTGATTTACATACCGGTGCCATTCATCGTAGTAATTATCCTCAAGTGCGTTTTAGCCATTCAAGTGTAGAATCACGTAAGATGGCTGAAGCATTTGCAACCCCTATTTGTGTGCCATCGAGTATACGTGATGGTTCTTTGCGCCATGCCACTGAAAATTTAAATATTCCCATGATTGTTTACGAAGCAGGCGAAGCCTTACGTTTTGATGCATTTTCAATCAAATTAGGGGAGCAGGGAATCTTAAGGGTGATGAAATACTTAGGCATGCTGTCTCCCTCGCAAGGCAAGCACATTGCCAAGAAAAAAGGAGCATCTGCTGTAGCAAAATCAACTTATTGGATTCGCGCATCAACCAGCGGCATGATGGTTGATAGTAAACCCCTGGGCCATAGAGTGAATCGCAATGAGTTGCTCTGCCATATTGTTGATCCCTTGGGGGATAACAGAGAAAGTGTTTGCTGTCCTTATGAGGGAATCATCATTGGCAAATCAAATATCCCTTTGGTGAATGACGGTGATGCTTTGTTTCACGTTGCCTTGTTTGAAGATCTAGATGAATTAAAGCTGCCGCCAGTAACCGGTCCTGATGAATGGGATTAACCGTTCGAGCTGAAAACGTGCGGAGCACCGTACCGGTCTGTGATTAACCGTTCGGGCTGAAAACGTGCGAACCACCGTACCGGTCCTTGTAATTAAACGTTCGGGCTCTGAGGTATTCCCCACGAAATGGGGGGATCTAAGAAATTTGTATTCATTTTATCCCGTTCAGCCTGAGGAGCACGCATGGCGTGCGTCTCGAAGGCTTACAAAGACCTTCTAGTAGACAGGCCTTGCGTATATGCAGAAAGGGGGAAAATTTTGAGGGATCTCTCAGTGGAGCCTTTGCTTTATGATTAGCGATTTTTCTTTTGGCGATCTTCGCTTCTGCCAACTAACCACTCTGGGTTGACTTCAAACTCTTCAGCCATACGCGTCAATAAACTTTGATCAGGAAGAGAGATGCCATTAATAAAGGCTTCGGCTTTAAATTTGGGAATTTTCACTAATTTAGAAAAAACCTCAATGCGCTCGTCGCTACGGAGCGGGACACCGATACTATCAAGTTCTTTATTTAGACGATCGGCAAATTGTTTATTGGGCATATTCACCTCAATGTGAAAATTTTATATATGTTCTATAGCATAAAAAAAAGGTTTTGCAATTGGATTGAAAAAAATTCTTTTGACTGACAGCCTGTCAATTCGTAGCTTTAGCCTTGGCCTAAGCTACAATTCAACGGTGCAATGAGGTTTACTGATGATGCGGATAAGGCCATTAACCCAGAAGTCACTATCATTAACGCAGGGGATCAGTGTTAAGCGTTCGCCGCCTAATGCTATCCATTGTTCTTTAGCGCGAATACCGACTTCTTCCAGTGTTTCTAAACAATCGGCTACAAACGAAGGAAAAGCAATTGCCAGGCGTTTGACCCCTTTTTTAATTAATTCGGGTAATATTTCATCGGTGTAGGGTTTTATCCAAGGCGTTTTTCCTAAGCGGGATTGAAACGCCATGCCGTATTTACCCTCAGATAAATCAAGTTTTTTTGCTAATTCACGAGTAGTGTTATGACATTGCCCTTTATAGCAAATTGGATTGATTTGATCGCTAGGTCCGCAAGTTGGCGCGCAAATTTGCGAGCAGCCAATGCGAATTAGGTGTCGTTCAGGGATGCCGTGAAAACTAAATAATAAATAATCATGTTCGCTAAGTAGTGGTTGAATCAATGCCGCTTGGGCATCGATAAAACCTGGATGCTGATAAAAATCACGAATGATCGTTAACTTAGGTTGAGGATTCCTGCGTTCAACTAATTGCATTAGTTTATCGAGGGATGAGCCCGTCGCAGCAGAAGAATATTGTGGATACAGCGGAACTACAGTGAGTTGTTCACAATCCTCTAATTGCTGTAATCCTTGTGCGATCGATGGTTCCCCATAACGCATCCCCAATGCTATTTTCCATTCAGGCCCTAGTCGAGTTTGCAATTTATCCGCAAGGTTACGGCTATGAATGAATAGCGGAGAGCCTTCATTAGTCCAAATCGCTTGATAAGCTTTTGCAGTTTGTTTAGGTCGAAAGGGTAGAATTGTTCCATAAACGAGAGGGTATCTTATTAGTGCCGGCAGATCGATAACTCGTTTATCAGTTAGAAATTCGCGCAAAAATTTTCTAACCGCTGATTTTTTTGGACTGCTCGGAGTGCCAAGATTAATAAGAAGTAGACCGTTTTTCATGATAAATTAAGAATAAGAACCAATTTGCAATCATATCACAATGACAGAAAATTAGGGTGATATTCAATTGGTAGAACCTCAAATACAAAATTCTCCACGCACAAATAACTAAGAATCAGCACTTTGAGGTCTTCCCGAGAACTGAAACGCAGTCAAGACGCAGTCAATAAGAAATTATCCAATCATGTAGAAAGCCCGATTTTCCTAATAGGAAAGCTTCGGCTTTCTAGGCATCAATGGGTTCGCTTATCGCAATGACATTTGAAGCATGCAAACCACGCTCACCTTTTTCAAGATCGTAGCTCACTTGTTGCCCTGGAACTAAAGTTTTATAACCGGTTCCTTGAATGGCAGAAAAATGAACGAAAATATCTTCGCCACCACCAGCGGGCATAATAAATCCCCAGCCCTTGGCATTATTAAACCACTTGACTTCGCCTGTAGCCATGACTCCTCCTTTTGCTAAAGCGTATCAATCGTCAACCACAATTGGTTGAGCAATTGCATTCGTCCTTAAATGACAATTGTAGAAACCCCATTTTTAAATGGAGTAAGCTCAACATAACGTATAATAGGGTTAGGCCACAATAGTTTTTAAAAAAAAATTGTGTAATTAAATTAAAATCTTGTCAATAACCCCTAAAATCAATGTTAAAATGAAAAGTTTCATCAGAGACTTTATTTTTGCCTGCTAAATTTAAGATAATGCACCCACATTTTTTGAGATGGATTGAGTTATGACGATAGCACTGCTTGATGGATTAAATGATAGACAACGTGAAGCGGTGACCGCGCCTTTAGGAAATACGTTGGTTTTAGCGGGAGCCGGTAGCGGTAAAACTCGAGTGCTGGTTAGTCGCATTGCTTGGCTCATAGAAAAAGAACAAATGTCGCCTCATGCTATTTTAGCCGTTACCTTTACTAATAAAGCAGCAGGTGAGATGAAATCGCGCTTGCAGAATTTACTTGAGGTCCCTTTATTTGGGCTGTGGGTAGGGACTTTTCATGGTCTATGCCATCGCTTATTGCGTCGTCATTATAAAGAAGCCAATTTACCCGAGCAATTTCATATTTTAGATAGCGAAGATCAGGCGAGAGTGATTAAACGCGTGCTCGCTGCCTTAAATCTTGATGAAGATCAATGGCCAGTCAAGCAGGCGCAGTCCTTTATTAATGGCAAAAAAGATGAAGGTTTACGACCCCAGCATGTTCATACCCTTGAATACGGTCCAGGCCGGACTTTAGTGAAAATTTATCATGCCTATGAGCAAGCTTGTCGGACTGCCGGTGTCATCGATTTTGCCGAATTATTACTACGCACTCATGAATTGTTGCGAGATAATCCTGAGATCTTGGCCCATTATCGTCAACGATTCCAAGCCATTTTAGTGGATGAGTTCCAGGACACCAATACAATTCAATACGCATGGATTCGTTTATTAGCAGGTGAACAGGCTGCAGTCATGGTAGTGGGTGATGATGATCAATCCATTTATGGCTGGCGTGGTGCTAAAGTGGAGAATATTCAGCAATTTTCTCAGGATTTTAAAAACACCTTAGTTGTTCGATTAGAACAAAATTACCGCTCAACCTCGACTATTTTAGAAGCAGCCAACGCGTTAATTACTAATAATGATTCCCGAATGGGAAAAGACTTATGGACAGCGGGTGCTTCAGGCGAAAAAATCGTTGTTTACTCTGCGTTTAATGAATTAGAAGAAGCACGTTTTGTCAGCGAGCGGATCGCCATGGAAATAAGTCGTGGACGCAGCGCTGAAGAGATGGCTATTTTATATCGCTCCAATGCCCAATCGCGCGTGTTGGAGGAAGCCTTGTTAAGGGCGGGAATTGCTTATCGTATTTATGGTGGGGTACGCTTTTTTGAACGAGCGGAAGTTAAAGATACTTTGGCTTACTTGCGGCTCGTAGCCAATCCAGATGACGACACTGCTTTTGAGCGTGTGGTGAATTTCCCGACTCGCGGTATTGGCGAAAAAACCTTGGAAGAAACACGCCATTTTGCTAGAAGCGAGGAGATACCGCTGTGGAAAGCGGCAAAGGCAATTTTGCAAGCTGGATTATTACCTCAGCGTGCTGCATCCGCTTTAGAAAAATTTATCTTATTGATTGAGAATCTCCAAAAAATAACGGCCAATCTTGAATTGGATGAACAAATAAGCACCGTCATTGAGCAAAGTGGCTTATATGCTCATTTCGCTAAAATTAAAGGCGATAAATCGGAGTCTCGCTTAGATAACTTACAAGAATTGATTAATGCAGCAAAACAATTTCGTTATGAGCAAACAGAAGAGAGCGAGCTGCCTTTATTGGTTGCTTTCTTAGCCCATGCTTCCTTGGAAGCGGGTGAGATGCAAGCAGCAGAACACGAGCGCTATGTTCACCTCATGACGTTGCATGCTGCAAAAGGTTTGGAATTTCCTTTGGTATTTTTAGTGGGTATGGAAGAGGGTGTTTTTCCGGGTAAACAAATTGCAGACGAGCCAGGACGCTTGGAAGAAGAGCGTCGTCTTTGTTATGTAGGTATGACGCGTGCGATGGAAAAATTAATTCTCTCTTATGCCGAAGTGCGACGACAATACGGACGCGAAGAATATCATCGACCTTCACGTTTTTTGCGCGAATTACCCGCAGAGTTAGTTGAAGAAATACGCGTCAAAGCAAGATTCCAAACACCTCAAGCGCTATCCCAAAAAGCACTCCCTTCGGATGCAAAAGAGGCTGGTTTAAGATTAGGGCAAAGCGTAAGTCATGCGAAGTTTGGCCAAGGGGTCATTTTGGCAGTAGAGGGCTCTGGGGCACATACTCGCGTCCAAGTGAAATTTGCTGAAGAAGGGTCTAAATGGTTGGTTCTTGCTTATGCGAATTTGACCATTTTAGAAGACAATTGTACTTCCTATTAATTTAGTCCTAGAAAACCGGGGTTTCAGTGCGTAGAATATTGAATTTCACCTAAGCTGGTGCTACGGTTTGGGGGCAAAATAATTTTGATTATTATCATAAGGGGATAAGGCGTGAAATTGACAAGTCTATTAACAGCAGGCGCATTAGCGTCGGCAATCGTGTCACCGGTTGTAGCAGCAGATGCAAATGGCGCTAATGGTGGAACCATGTCTCCTGCAGAGAAAAAACAAATTGAGCAAGTTATCCATGATTATTTGGTTAGTAATCCTGAAATATTGCTAGAAGCCTCTCAAGCTCTGCAGCAAAAACAACAACAAACCATGCAAGTTCAAGCGCAAGCAGCTATCAAAGATAATGCAGGACAATTATTTAATGACAACCTCACCGTTGTAGGCAATCCTAAAGGAAATGTGACTTTAGTAGAGTTCTTTGATTATCAATGTATTCACTGCAAGAAAATGGCACCCGTCATTGCTGCTCTAGTTAAGCAAAATCCTAATTTACGTGTGATTTATAAAGAGTTCCCAATTTTTGGTAAGAGCTCTGACGCTGCTTCAAGAGCCGCACTTGCTGCTGCAATGCAAGGTAAGTATATGGCGATGCATGATGCATTACTCAAACAAGAAAACCGTTTGAATGATCAAATCATCATGGACACAGCAAAAGCAATCGGTCTTGATATGAACAAATTCAAGACAGATATGAGTAGCCAAACTGTGAGCAATGTACTTGATGCGAATCGTGAGCTCGCAGAAAAATTGCATTTAATGGGTACACCGGCCTTTATTATTGCGGCAACTACAGATGGCAAACTGAAAGAGGGTAGTACACCTACCTTTATTCCAGGCGCTGCAAGCGAAGAAGCTTTGCAAGAGCTTGTGAAGAAAGAGAGTGCTAACGGTTAATATTGTGGTTAGGCTTCGAGACGGCGCTAAAGCGCCTCCTCAGCCCGAACGGAAATGATGCTGCGGGGTAATATCTCCTCGTAATCCGAGCGGAAATGAACTGCGTGGTGGTTAGTATCTCCTCGTAATCCGAGC
>NZ_LNYO01000021.1 GCF_001467895.1 Legionella nautarum | reverse complement strand
GTAGCGTTTTGTTTTAATATGTTGCAGCGCTTCTTGACCTGAGCTGGCTAAATCAACAACGCAGTCCATCGATGTCAGTATGGTTAACGCCACTTTTTGAGCAATTTCGCTGTCTTCAACGACTAAGACTGAATTGGGTTGATTGGGATTGGCTGCGAGAGTTCGTACAGGATTTAAAAAACGCTGTTCTTCTTCGGGCATTACCTCTTCAATTCCTGAGTTATCATCCAACAGAGGTGCTTTAAGTGGAATGATACAGGTAAATGTTGTACCACAATCTAGGGCACTTTTAACATAAATTTCACCATCCAACTCATCTATGAATTGTTTAATGATATAAAGCCCTAATCCTGCACCCTTATAAAGTCCTTTATAAGAGGGAGTAAGGCGTTTAAATTGCAGATAAATATCTTGCTGCTTATCCTTATCAATACCAATTCCTGAATCAGTGACTTGAAATTTAATGATTAATTGGCGTTTTTTTTGTTTAGCAAGCTCAGCGGTCAGAGTAACATGCCCTGAATGGGTAAAATTGAGTGCATTGCCGATTAATTCAAGGATAATGCGATGAAGCCTGATTTTATCGCCAATCACGTATCGAGGTAGATTGTCATCATAGATATAATTGAGCTGTAGCTTTTTTTCACCTGCTTTCGCTTTATGTAGGTTAATCACCTGATTGAGCATGAGATTAAGATCAAATTTTTTCTTAAGTTTAGGAATTTCGCCGGAGCTGACGCGAACGGCTTCTAGCACCTCATCCATTAAATCGAGCAATGCATGGCTTGAGGCCGCTAAATTATCTGCATATTCTTTGATGCGAGGCTCTTGGGATTCTAGCTTTAAAATTTCAGAAAACCCTACTATACCGGAAAGAGGGGTGCGTATATCATGGCGCATGTTCTCAAGAAATTCAGTTTTGGCAAGGTTTGCGGCTTTGACCAACTCCATTGATTTTTTTAACTCAGTCTGAGCTTCTTTCAGTTCAGTTATATCAAGCGAATTTCCAATAATACCAATTACTTGGTTATTTTCATCACGGAGCGGCATTTTAACACCGGTGAAATGCATCAATTGACCTGAGGCTGTCTTTAGGCTTTCTGACACAATGATGGCATTTCCTTGCGTCATAACCTCTGTGTCATTAGCAATTAAACTGATTGCCTGCTCACCCCATAATTCTTGATCGGTTTTACCAATCACCTCATAAGGCGATGATAATCCTGCCAGTTTTGCCGTAAGATTATTGCAGCCTAAGTAATATCCATTGCAGTCTTTCCAATACAAACAACCGGGGATTGCATCGATGATCCCATTTAAAAAATAAGCGATGTTATTTTTTTTAAGTTCGACATCTTTTCCAATAATAAGCGCGCCTTTAATATCATGATCGGCCAACGTCAGAGGACAGATAATCCAATTAATGTTGCATACATTGCCTGAGGCATTTTTGCAATCAAGATTAAAGTTTAATAATTGGGGATTTTTAAAAAAATGAGCGGGAATGGGACAGATAATACGTTGTTCTTGACATAGTTCTAAAAAATTATACCCACGAACCCTCTCAAGTGGCCACTTGTAAAATTTTTCACTGGTCGAGTTTAGGATTTCAATACTAAAATCATTTGCGATAACAATAGCAATATCACTTCCATAATCAAGAATAGCATTCAAAATAACATCCTGATGAATGCAAGCTGATGTTATCTCACTCTTTTTCATTTGCCAGATTACTCCACAATGCAGCCAAGCTGAGATACTTTCTTTGTCTTCTAACTATAGCATGTGGAGTAAAATCAGGAGTTATCAGTTAACTAGCGAAGCAGGTTTTGATATTGAAGGTATCAAATCCACATCATTTTCCGTTTCTTTTAAAGCCAGGTTAATTTGTTCAATATGGGAATTCTCTGCAGTGACAAGAATTTGCATTCTTGTCACTAGATTAAATGTGTAATTGTTAGTTTCTAGTGTATGGCGCATTTCATTGACAAAGCTTTCCAAACTTCCTTCGTGGGCCAATTTTGATAAATCACACTGAACAATAAATGACAATTTATTTAAATTATCCAAAAAGGATGGAATGTAGGCAAATTTTTTATACAGGGAAGGATCTTTTGCCGCCTGCCATAATTCCTCACTCATTTCTGCAAAATGAAGTTTTGAGGTAAATGAAATGTCATTAAATTGTTCAGGCATTTTCAATAAACCAGTTACAGAGCTTTTAAGCAGCGAAGGAGCACTGCTATTTTTGTAGTTGCAATTATAGGTGGAGCGAAAATAATACGTGCTGTCTTCATGCAAAAAAATGGCAATCCCTTTGTCATTGAGCAGGTTAAGAATATTTTTAACAAATTGTTTACCATATTCTTCGTCTTTTAGATAATAGGCTAAATGAGACACAAAAACCAAATCAATCGATTTGGGCGATACCAAGTGAGACGCGCTTAACTCGCCTACCAGCACATCTTTTTTAATCAAGACATGTTTTTTAATTACTGCACTACGAGATAAGATTGCTTCGGCCTCTTCGAGAAACTTATCATTAATATCAAAACCGAGATAATCAAATCCTCCAGGGCATTCCATCTTAGTTAAGTAACCCATGCAAGTCGTACTATCTGCACACCCCAGATCAGCCACTTTTATCCTATCGTCATTAAATAACACTTCTCTTTTTTTCAAGTTACTTGCAAATGCACCTACTATTTTTGCGGTATGGTTTTTTTGATCGGTTGCTTTGAGGAATGCTTCAAAGGCATCCTTATAATCAAAAATTCCTTCTGCGATCGGTGGTAGATGTTTAGCGGGTGAGAAAAAATTAAAATGTGTAGGTGCTAACTCGGAAGACTCATACATTAGACAGACATCCCTTCTGGAAAAAAGATGTTGACCAAGATATCACCAAATCTTAATGTAGTCAAATATTGAGCAATGGTTATTTATTTTGATCACTTAAAGGCAAGCCAACTGACTTTTTAGCTTGATTTAGCTCATTAAACTTGTTTCCTATCCCGACTCAAGCAACCAAGCCATGAGTAATTTGATGCTGCAAGTTTAGATTAAACTTTTGGTTTAAGGCCTAGGGTCTACGTACACACTAGGCCTTTAATAAAGAACTTATGATTGATTTACAGTTAGATGAGATGATAACGCTTAGGCGAATTTATTGGGATTATTTGGAAGAAAAAAAACTAATCATCACATCCAAGGTGAGATCATTATTCCCGAAATAGTTTAAACCGGAGGGTGATTGTCATTTAAAAAACATTTAAATGACAGGGGAGGTATTCTAGGCTATTATCGCCACCGTCAATTAGTGCCTAGTGGAATAGAAAGGATTTAAAAATGGAAATTATTAATCTCTCGTTTGAAGAAACGCTTGTCATTGAAATCAACAACCAACTTGTGACCATTCTTCCTAAAAGGGGTCAGCAGTTGCAAGGCGATATTTCATTTGGCATTTCGGCGCCAAAGATTATTTCCGTAAACAGGGAAGAAATTCATCGTTTAAAAAAGCAACAGCATTACACCTCCAAAAAATGATCCGCGTTGTTTAGGCCGGCAAAAGGAAATTAAATGGAACATGGTTTGTAACAGCACTCTTATTTCCACCCTGTACGACAGCGATTGCCAGTATGCCCTGTCCTTCAGTTAATAAGATTTAAGACTCTCTGATTTTACTATTCGTTTCAAAGAGCTCAGACCAAAATCTATGTGAGTGGAGAAACTTGCACTTTTTTAATTTAAAGTCAGCTCGCCTTATCCATGATTATAATTTTTCACCCGTTTATCCCTCTTATCAAAACTAAGAAACGGTTTGCACTTATCAAGGGACGTATCCGAATACGACCTTTACTGCAGCATCGAGTTGGTGGTAAAGATTTTTTTAGCAGCGAATGAACCGCATTGAGATTCATTCGTTAATTTCCAGGGTTAAGCTAGTAATCATGATTTTAGAATTGATCTCGATTATTATTTCGAACACATTAATGAAAGTTCCGTTTGTCTTGATCCCCCAGGCTCATTGGTTAAAGTCAGATTGATTGTATACAATGAATCACAATTTTTAGGCACTTCATCAATCATTAATTTGTTGTTTTCAATTTTCATCCAAGAAGGATGTGTCGCATTTGCAAAGGGTACTGAATAATGGATCTGTTCGTAAACCGGAACAATATCTTGGTTGGCTACGAAATCGTGAATTAAACTTTGGCCAGAATAGATTGGGATCACTAGATTAGTGCGAATAAAGCTGGGTGCCAATTCAGGGTTTTTAGTTATTTCTATTGGAATGGTGATAGGTTCGGAATTGCCTCCTAATCTTGTATTGGCATGCAGGGTAATATAGTAAATTTTTCCATAGGATCTATAGCCGGTATGAACTCTAAAAAATCCGTTATCAAATAGGTTATAAGACAGATCTTTTGGACTAATTTCGTCGATTAAAAAAGATACTTTTTCGTCGCCACCATTATCGATAATCAAATCATTGAGATTTATTCCAAAGCTCTTTTCAACTAAAACTTCCCAATTTGCCTCTTTTAGAATGGGTTTCTAGTTGGGTCACTGGCCACTGGTATGGTAATTCGAGTCGAGGCTATTTCATCATAATTGGAGAATGCCATCAGGGTAAACGTGATATTATTTCCGGCTTCCGATAAAGGTATATTGCTTTTAAGGTAGTTTTTTTTCTAGTTTTAACCATTCTGGGCACTCAGGATCTCGGTTGATTTTAAAATGAACTTGAAATGAGCTTTTTCCAGGCGGACTTCTTCCAATCAATTCTAGCAAATTAATTTTGTATTCTTTGCCAGGTGTTGCAACAGGGAGATTAATGTTGTCATTGAAACGAAAAACATTTTTAGAAAAATCGTTTATATAGACAGGAAGAGTCGTAGAATCTGTAGTTCCATCATGGGCAATGACTTTTAACTGAAATAAGTAGTCGCCTTCCATTTTAGTTGGTTTACCTACTATAGCAAATTCAGTGGGATCCCACTGTAATCCATCGATTGACATAGGGGAGACTTCAACATGAATGAAATCATCAGTATTTTCGACTGCTTCGTTCAATTGTTCTTTTGAAATAGAGATACAGTCGTTATTGTCATTCCAACACACCGAAAGATTATTTTCTGCCGACGCATCATATTCGCGTTTATTGACTTCTAGATGAAGATAACAAGCATCTTTAACTCCAAGCTTAAAATGTTTAAAGCAGGCGTCGCTAGACTCTGTGTTCTGAACTAGTCCGTGGGGTAAGTCGCTTATAACAACATGCTTTAAAATGGTATCCTTCGATGATATTTTAAAGGTTATCTCCGGTTTAGGCATTGAGAGAAAAGGTGAGATATCAAATTTAAAGTCAGTGTTAACTGTCGCAGTAACAAGTGGCGTAAGTTCCCAAAAAAGGCTTTGATGAATTTGTTCAATTTTAGTGCTGATTCTGCATGGATGGTGTTTGATAAGAATAGGGTTGCCAGAAGCGATATAGCGCGAATAACAGGTTGTTTTATTTGTAATTTCATGTGGCTAATATCCCTATTGAACTTGTCGAAGAAATAAAAGCCAGGATTATAATTGAGATAAGTAGATTCTGCGAAGAATTGATTATGATTGTCCTTATTTTATGTCCAAGAGTAGGTAGTTATTTGGTTTCTATTGGACATCATTTTTACATCCTCTCACGCTGTGAAAGAATCGTTGGTCGTTAGTTTAAGCGCAAAATAAGCGCTGAATGTGCTGAGGTTGTAGGGGTTTAAAGAGAATTGTGATACATTGATATTATAATAGATCACAAGTGCCGCGTTGCACCTAATTCAGATCCATTCACGTCGAATCTGCCATTCTATTGAATACATGTAGAAATCGTTGAACAAATTTGACTTGCTAGATTATTTGCTTCTTTTAGGGAGGATCGCCTAACTAAAAGTTGCTTTAATTCCTTAATTGAGTCCCTTATATGTATTACTTGTTTATCTTTAAGTTGAGAACTATGTAGCGCTTGTGCTATTTTGTACCATGCATAAGCTTTGATTAAGTTGGAGGTAATATGAGTTGCTTTTAACTTATTAGAACTACTACTCAATAATTTTGACTTCCTATAATAAATATCCCCAATATTAATTGCAGCGTCAGTGTAGCCATTTGAAGCTGATTTTTTGAAAAATGAAAGCGCCTTCTCATCATTTTGTAGTACATCCAGACCATTTTTAAACATGTAGCCAAGTTCAAAATCAAATGATGGCCAGCCATTCTCTTCCAATTTAGAAGCCCTTATTAATAGAGGGTAGGCCAATGAATACCATTCCTTATAATAATATTGCTCACCAAGGAGACCTGCGCACCAAGCATTACCACGATTGGAGCATTCTCCTAAATCATCACGAAGTTTATAGTTTCCAATTTTATCATCAAAAATATTCATTCCATTCTTATGAAATATCTCATATGCTTCATTGAAATTATCCATATTCTTTTTTGCTTCTGCCACATTCTTGGCAAATGCATGTATGCTAGTCATAAATAATAAAATAATTAGTAGTCTTTTCATTAAAATTCCGATAATTAACTGTGGTTGGTCGCACTTATAATTCACCATGTACAGATGCAAAAAGTATTCGACTATCTTCCTTTTTTAACTCTATCTTTTCATTAAACAATCTATATATTTCTGTTGTAATTCCTTGAGGGTGAAATTTTGTAACAAAAATCCTTGGTGATAAGGGTAGCAACATGATCAATTCAACTTTGTTCATGACAAAAGATAATCAAATAGATATAATTCTATCATCATGCTCAAATAATGACAAAATATCTAATAGTGATTTCTATTGAAGCAATATGAATTTAACTACAATAAAAAAGCTCTACTTTACATAAGGTTGGGGCAAAGGGAGTAATGGAACCACTAACCCACTTAGAGAAAAACCATTATAATAACAATAAGTTAAATAGGTCTAAAATACAGTGATTTCTTAGCTAGAGCCAAAACTGATATATCAATATGCTATATAATCAACCAAGTCGAATAAGTTAATTTCTAATTTAATGCTTAAGTGGTTTAGTGGTTCCATTACTCCCCTTGCCCTAGTCCTTGCTTTTTAAACCGTAAATTTTGACATGAATGGGCTCACTACCCCATAGTGAGATTTTTATTCAATCGACTGCAGCAGTTTGGATAAGTAGTGATGCTCAGAGTAATCGTACGCTTATTTCGAGCTAAATTTTTTCCTGAATCTTCTATACTTTCTAATGTGATAATTTAATTGAACTAGGAACTGACATGGATAGCATACATGAATTAGACCGCTTACGTAAAAAATGGATGAAATTAGAGGATGAGTTACAAAATGATCTTAATCAGGGCATAAGTGAAGAAGAGTTTTTGGTAAAAGATCAGATATGCCAAGCTGTTCATAAAGAATGGCAAAACTTCTTGTTTAAACATAAAAAGGATATTTTTCTAAAAGTAGAAAATGAGAAGTAGGTTTCACTTATTGCAGATTAGTCTCAATTTTAATTTAAAATGACTTTTAGTCCCAGACCTACTAAGAAGAATTCTATTCAATCCATTTATAAAATGGTTGGTGCGGGGGGATTACCAAACAAAAATAGAGATTTTATCGTTAACCTTGTCGCAGTTAATATCATTATATATGGAGGCCAAAATTTATCCATTTAATCATAATCATGATGTATATATATGCTTACTTGAAATCACTAAATTTGTTAGAAATCTAATACATCCTGGAAGAAAAATTAAGGCTAAATTTTATAAAAATACAGAGCAAGAATATCTTTTTTTAGAAAGTGTTTATTTAAATTTAAAATCATATTATTACAGCTAATATTAATTATTGGGACAAAGCTCCATAATTACTTTTTAGTTAAGGTGTCTGCCATATCTATATTCTAGCGAATCGTCTAATACTTCATGATTTGGGATAAATCAGGGAAAACGTTTTATGCTTGCTAATCTGATCTTGCCTCGATATTTCGGACACCAACTTTATGCTGCAACTGAAATTCAACTGGTGTCTGATATCCCGGAGTAGAATGTAGTCGCTGCCGATAATAATGGATTAGTATTTAACCCGGCACAAACAGAATTCTTAATTGATCGAGAGAGAGGCTATATGTAGAATCAGTGCATTGTTATATGTGTGAGTAAATAGTGAGCGATATAAGCCAGGAAACTATTGCGATGGAAAATGAAGTAATATTACTTAGGAATATTTATGATCATATTGACGAAATGGTGAATTTCTCATTGTTTAAGATTCAAGGAATATATACAGAATGCAATATTCTGTTTCATGATAGTAACCAAATGAAATTGTTTTTTATTCTTCTAGTAGATTTCCTCTCAATGACAGATAAAAAAGGGCCAATAAAAACAACTACTTTTCTGAATGGTCTAGCAGATATAAGCATAACCCCACAATTTTCAGTAGATGATTCTGAAAAAGAATTAAAAATCATAGTCATAGAGTTTCAAGAATGGCTCAAAAAGGAAAAAATAATAGATGTTTGGATGCCATCAATTGATCGGAGCGAATCATTGTCTATTTCTAGATTCGATATGATTAAATTGAGTGGCAGTATATCTAAACATAATAATTTACGAGCAGATGGATTGGTGAAAGGTCTACAAAAAATTTTGCAAAATTCAGGCTTTGAAATTAACGAAACAAAAGGTCTTCTTTTACTTCCAGATTTTTATGAAAGATTTCATAATGATATATTGATTTTTTTATCTAGTCACATATGTGAATTTCTGAATAATATCCGTTTGGCAATATATAGTTATTTACTACCACAATTCGATCGAAGTTACTATAAATGTGAAGATGGATTAGCCTACAGGTACCGCATTCCAGATTATATAAGGTCAGATTATGCTAGAGTTTGCTATTGGGAGTTGATGAATAAAGTGCGTAGTAAACCATATATGAAAAAATTTGTTATTTCATCTAACCTTAAAGGTGATTTGTACTAAATTAAATCTCAGATTATTGTATACGTTTCGTGTGTAAAAGGACAAATTAAATTGCCGCTTTCAGCCACATTAAATTGCCTACCGCTCCCCAATTAACAAACATTTTCTGGCAGCCTCAAAAATCTCGGCAGTCAAGATTGTCATGGAAATTCTCTGTATAATCCGACAGGCTTGTTTCAGCAACCTGTTAATTAAATTGAAATTTCCGTTGGTCATTCTAATGACGGCAGCTACAGCTTCCTGATCTGTAAAATTGTCCTCTTCGATAACCAAGCCTAATCTGGAAAATTGGTTGGCTATTGTAAATTCGGCTTCGTTGCAAAAAACATAAAAGCTACAAAAACACAAACTCAGGGCGTAGTTCAGCTAGCACATGATAGAGAAATTGGTGTAGAGTTATTTTTACAGTATAGACAACAGAAGATCTTAAAAGGATGTGCTAAATCTAAACTATTTCAGGGACCCAACATCTAATAGAAACTAAACAATTAATTAGCTATGATCTATAGCTGAACCACATACTCTACAATATTTTCGGAGAAAGTAAGGATACATGCGTAAATATAAGTGGTTTTTACTTACATTTTGTCTTCAAATTACTGGGTGCATAGAATTGCCAGAGGAATCTGCTTTTATATGTAATATTGATATGCCCTATACTAATCCTACTGAAAAGATGAATTTTTTTGTTAAGTTTAATTTTCAGGGTTATAAATACTTATTAGGTTCTGAAGGTGGATGTGAATTTAGAATTTTAGTTGAAAAAAATCAATGGGGTGTAAAAAAGTATGCAAAAGCTAGTTATGATAACGACACTTATGCATGCATAGTGGGGAAATCAGGGGGGATTAATTTTTTAATAGACAGATATACTGGTTACTTAATTGCAAAATTTGGAAGTACTTCATATTATGGTAGTTGTAAAAAATTACCCAAAAAATTGTAGTAAATTGGTTTTTACTAGAATACATACATAAATTACATCTTTAAAAAATTTCTTTCTATTAAATTCTTTAGAGTTATGAATTTCTCGGTTAGACGCTCCGTACGCCACTGCCAGAAACAAATACTCCTTTCTTTCTCAGTTCATTACTGGTGCGTTGCTGGCCATGCGCAGGATACTCTATAGCATATTCCTTTACCGCTATTTCAATAGATTCAACTCGATTCTTGTGATTAGGTTTTCTGCGGGTTTGATCGAATAATGCCTCAACTCCGCCAGACTCTACTGCGGATTTGTAGCGATAAAAAGTATCACGGGATAAACCTATTACTTTACATGCTTTTGATACCATTACCTAATTCTTCTGCCAGGTTCAGCAATCCAACTTTATGTTTAATAATTTTAACGCTATTATCTATCATGAGAGTTTTCCTCTTGGTTTGATTAAAAGTTCGCACTTCTATCAAAACCGGAAACTCTCACCTTTTCAATAGGTTGTGTCAGATTAAGTCAAAACTAATTCAATTTAACCTATTGTTATTATGATTTTTTTTCTCTAAGTGGGTTAGTGGTTCCATTACTCCCTTTGCCCCGAGTCCAATTAAAAAGCAGTACTATCAAAACTTATAGGCCCTTTTGCTTCGATAGGAGTAAGTTTTGAAGGGATAAGAATTGCAATAAAATTGGATTCGCTGACGCTTCAGATTAATCAATCGAGTTTAAAATTTTTTGGCTCTGACCTAGAAACTTTCCGTCGCAGCTTGTGATTAAATTCGGTTCTTTGACGCTCCAACTGACCATGTACATTACCCGACAGTAACATTTCACTTCGCTGGGTGAACTGAACCATACTGAGTTGGGACAGGTTTCGCAGGCAGTTTTTACTTTCGGGCGACGGGCCTCCTCCAAAGCTGTCAATGTGGGACTTATTGTGTTGCTCGATAAGTCTAGTTGATGCTCCTGTCCCTCCTCCATTGAATGCATTAACATTGAGGAGTCTTGTTCCAGTAATTTCATTGCCTCTTCTAGTTCTTGTCCTATTGTTAAATGGTAATTGTCTGTTTTGCTCATTATTATTTTCCTTACTATTTAGACGGGTGATTAAATTCTGATGATGTAGTTCTAGATTGATATCTTCAAAGGTAATGTTCAGTTTAAAAAAGGCAGCTGTTTGTACAATTACTTTTTTAAATAATGCACTGCCTTCAATTCGGATACATCTTCCAAATCGTTCTTGAGCCATTTGAATTGCTACTTTCAGGTCTTCTTTTGATAAAGCTTTTGAGATTTTAAATACCTTTCCATTATCTCGAATAGAACAAGGACCAACACGATAAATTACAGTCCCTTCTTTGGTAATATTATCGATTCGGGAGTTAGGAATTGGGTTTTTATCAGCCTCCCTTGCTCCATTAATGATATTAATTGTTGAAGAACGAGCTCCTCGAAAGCGTAAGACTGATAAGGCTTCCTCATTACCTAATAATGCTTGCTTTTGCAGCCAATCCATCCAAGCGCTTTGCTGATAATTATCAACTAATAATTGACGTTCTTTACTGTATTGTTTTCTGATTTTTTTAATGTCTGATTGAAGAGTTTTGCTGACCAAAGTATAAAGGATTTTTTTATTTGCTCTCTGTCCTCTCATAAATTTAATGGCAGCACGCTTTAACCGACCTTGTTGTTTAGCTTGCTCTATTAATCTATTTTTACGTATTTTTGCAGAAGTTAAAGCTTCTGATAGAGATGTTTTATTATTTTTTTGTTCGATTTGATACCTTGCAAAGAGTTCAGTGGTATTAACTCTACGATTAATAGGTCGTTGTTCATAATGGTGTTGTATGAAACTAGGGCTCTCCTTCCTTTTTAGCGGTTCAAATTCGCCCAGCCGCTTTTCAAGGTTGGATTTTGACAGAGTCCGCGAAATAGAACTGGCTTTAACTGCAAGACCATTACTATTTAAGATAATAAAGCCATTGCCTCGTTCACGAATCTGAAGACCATTCTCTTTTAATAGATTATGAAAGGCTGACCAGTTTTGAGTTTCCTCTAATTGTGATAAACAGTTTCGCTTTATCCAACCTAAGAAACTTTCAATGCCAGCATGATACTCCATATCATCTGAAAGATTCTCTGCTCTTACTTTCTTAGCAGAATGGTTAGTCTGCTGTAATCCATATTCCATTTCTAACTTTTGAGCCATATCGCCTAAAGTTTTATAAGCGCGAAAAGGCTCATACAAGGTATGACGCTTGGGATGAATTTTATTGATCGCTATATGAATATGAAGATTATCCGTATCATAGTGAACGGCACTGATTCTTTGATGCTCAGAAAAACCAAGAGAAGCAACAGCCTGTTCTTCTATTTCTTTAAGTGTTTTGGTAGAAGGATTCTCATTTGGTGCAAATGAAATTAATAGGTGGTAAGTTTTATCCCCTTTGGCTCGTTGATTAAGAGCCTGAGTTGCCATCACCTCATGAATTACCCACTCTTTCTCTGTGTTTTGACAATTTGTAACCCTAATCTGTCCTACTCGTTCCTGTTTCCCTTGTGTGTTGGTAATGTAGTTAACAAGCCCCAAAAAACTGCTTTTCCTAATTGATTTCATTGGAATATGGCGAATAATCATAGCTTTTTCACCACTTCAAGCAGCGCATCCTGTGTACTTCGTATGCGATTTAAAAGGCTAGTTATAGTTCTAAAATTAAAATGTGCCAAACGCTCATCATTAGTCAGCCATAACTTTAGTAGGCCACCTAATCGGCCTAGGTCAGCATTTATTTTGGATAATTCGAGGATATGTTGTTTATCAATGATCCCATGAATCTTAAGCCCAAGTCCTAAGCGACGCAGGTATTCTGCTGTGGTTAATCCAGATGTTGCTGCATTATTTTTGATTTCGATTTCTTCATCGGGAAGGACAGGCACTCTGAGATGTCGCCCGTTTTTTCGTGTTATTTTTTTGTCTGAATCGCTCATAGGGGTTGCCCACACCTTTTAATTAATGAAAGGGGTTTTGTTAGCAATCCTTTAGGAACTAGATAAGTGTTAGCTAAAAGCTTTGTTGAGTCAAGATTTTCCGTTGAGCGCCGAAGGTGCGAATAAGGCAAAGTGAAGTTAGATAAACAGTTTACTGGTTAGCTAACTTCACCTATCTTGCCCTGCTTTTGGAGTTCATTTACTGGCATATCATCAGGTAATTTTATGTAATTTCAAGGTTATTTTGTGAAAAACCAAATTAATTACTGATAATTACCAATTATTACACTAAATTACATATATTTCCCTTTATTGGAATATTAAATTACGCCAAAAGGAAAGAAAGTAATATAAGCTATTGCAGAACTGCGCAATATTTCATACCATCAGACAGAACAATAACCAATTCACGCTATGACATGGGAAACTCCCTCAGCGAACGAATAGCAGCTAAGCAGATGGGAAGAAAAGCCTCTGATAAATCTGTAAATAAAGCCGCTTTTCTCGCATTAAAAAATGATATCGCTTCCGCGCTGGCTGACGGCTGGTCCATAAAGCTTGTGTGGGAAACCTTAGTTGAGGAAGGTAAAATCTCATTTTCATATAAAACTTTTTGTGGCTATGTAGCACGTTTGATTGCTTCTGAAAAAAAGCCATCTCAGCAGGAATACACCAAGGAAGATGAACAGGCTAAAAGTAAAGCAAAAACCGAAATTCGCGGTTTTACTTTTAATCCGAAACCTAATTTGGAGGAACTCTTGTAATGGCAAAAATACATATTACTCTTCAGGGAAAAGGTGGTGTTGGCAAGTCATTTATTTCAGCAACAACTGCACAATATAAACAGCACAAAGGCCAATCCCCACTGTGCATTGACACCGACCCCATCAATTTAACTTTTCATGGCTTTAAAGCCCTCAACGTCGATCATATTCAAGTCATGAGCGGTGATGAAATCAACCCCCGTCTTTTTGATGTCCTCATCGAAAAAATTGCCTCAACAACTCATGATGTAGTCATTGATAATGGTGCCAGCTCTTTTGTACCACTATCTCATTACCTCATCAGTAACCAAGTTCCAACTTTGTTAAAGGAATTAGGCCATGAGATGGTCATTCATACTATCATTACCGGCGGCCAAGCCTTCTTCGACACCATTAATGGCTTTGCTCAGCTGATTAACCAGTTTGCAAATGAAGCACAATTTATCGTCTGGCTCAATCCCTATTGGGGAGCCATAGAGCATGAAGGCAAAACGTTTGAACAACTGAAAGCCTACCGAGATAATAAAGACAAAATATCAGCCTTAATTCAAATCCCCGATCTGAAAAAAGAAACCTACGGACGGGATCTAACCGAGATGTTGCAACAAAAACTGACCTTCGATAAAGTGCTGAGTACGCCAGAGAAAAGTATCATGACTCGCCAACGCTTAAAAATCGTTCGTGATCAATTATTTGGTCAATTAGATAACGCCAGAGTAATCTAATGACTAATGAATTTGATAAAACTATTCAGGAGATCGCCATCAAGCATGGGGTGGTTTTAAGCAAGGACGATCCAATTCTCATCCTTCATACAATGAACGAAAATCTGCTTGCAGAAACCCGACAAGCTCAAGCTTTGATGTTGACTCAGTTTCGAGAGGAAATGGAGAAAATTTCCTCTCAATGGAAGGATGATGCCAAAGAAAAGGCTGAGAAAATCCTTAATGTTGCATTAACAGGGAGTAAGGAGGCTATGGCGAGATTATTGCAAGAATCTACCAGTGAATCTGTTCAAGCTATGAAAAAGGTAATATTGGCAGCACTGACCGAGACCCGTGATTTGACCCTGCAAACACGAAAATTCAGTCGATTTACATTATTATTGTCAACGGCAATGCTGATCGCATCAGGTTTGTTTATGTTGCCTTTCTCCTTCATTTTTGGTTGAAATAGAAAAAAAACAATAGAGCTAACTAGCAGATAATAATCTGCCCTCATTTTAATAAATGTGCAATTATTTTTTAGAACTCGCGATCTAATTAGCCTTGGGACTAAAGAAGCTCTCGCGAGTAAGAAATTACAGGCATTCAATTAGGCAAAACAAGAGGAGCTCTTCAAAAGAGTAAATTTGATAAGGACTTAGACAAAATTAAAGAGCTATTGTCATTAGGTTTACCAAGTAAGAAAAATATCTATTTTTTTGGGGTACAGCAACCATATTAGCCTGAATACTTATATTAAAAAAAGACAGATCCGCTCAGAAGCTCAATAAGTGAAGTTTTACAAGGAGAATTTATGTTTACTGTTGATTGGTCACTAGTTACCGCTATCGCTATGCCTGTGATATCACTTTTTATTGGAGCAGGATTAAATAGTTTTTTTGAAAAACGAGCTAAACTAATTACCTATATAGGGCATGTATCAGGAATTCAATTATCAACTCCCACAGGTCCGCTGATAATTAATACGCATTCCATCGTACTTAGAAATAATGGTAGAAAAACTGCAAACGATATTCATCTTGGTCACTATATTTTACCAGATTTCCAAATACAGCCCGATATCGAATATCAGGTTAATACTTTGCCAGGAGGCCAAAAAGAAATAGTAATTCCAAAATTAGTACCGAAAAAAGAAATTACAATAACATATCTATACTTCCCGCCTAATACGTGGAATCAAATAAATACACATTTAGAGTCAGACGAGGGCCCAATTAAAGTCATAAGAGTATTACCAACGGTACAGCCACCACGCTGGTTAGTCCGAATTTTATGGTTTCTAATAGCCTATGGATTAGTTGCTTTACTTTACACACTCTTGGTTATTTTTCTCACAGCGGCGTCGCACAAAACATAAAAACTTGTCGATTGAATATAGTTTACTGATGAACATAAAATGAGTGCCTCATTGCATTATCAAATGCCTTATGGACGTCTTCCAGCGGAGTTATAGCGCTATATACAGTAACTTTTTCGAGGAAGTGTGAAAAACCTATTTCCAGAATCGAATTTGAAATACTAAAAAAAATTAAATAGCTTTTAATCCTTTTTTAGATACTTGAAGTAATTGAAACAATTTTTATAAAATATTTTTTGAAAGACTGAAAATTGATAGTTTTTTACGGCTTATCGAAATACAAGTTACTTACCTCTTTTAAACTTTTACCAAAAAAACAATCTGGCTTCCAATCCAATAAAGGACGAATATCTTGAGCAATACCATACTCTTCGATTGAATCACGATATTCTGTTTTTTTCGATCCAACACATACTCCAACTACTATTTGCTCCTGAGCATTATATACAATTAAAGGAGAACCACTTAGCCCATAACCAATTGTAAAATTAAGTTCAAATGAGTTCGGATGCTCTTGCCCCTCTAAAGACATGGCTTGATCATCGAGAGATATTAATCGCTGGATATAACCTTTATGTCCTCTTATATTTACCCTAAAGTCGTTAGGTTTTTGCACTAGAGCTGTTACTGGATAACCTAAAGTAATTACTTCCCTCCACAATCCGGCTTCGGCATCTTTAATTCTTAAAGGCGTTTCACATTTATAGTTAGTTATACCGACTGCGATATCATATGGATTTTCGGCTAAGCTATACGAAATAATAGGAACTGCAAAATTATCAGGCGACTTTCCTTCATTACCTTTTACAATTAGTCCTATAAATCCACCATCTCCTTTAAGATTATCTATTGCGTCTTTAATAACGTGCTTAGCTGTCATAAAAAAACCAGTGTCATTAATAAAAAATGCAGTGCCTATTGTTTTCTTTATACGTGCTTCACTTTTGCTGAGTTCAAATTGACATATTGGTATAACATAAGACTGTAGAAACATTCTTACCTTTAATTCTCTAAATTAATCAATGGACAGTAATAAATTTTTAAAAAAGTTTCAATAAAAATTTAAGCCTTTTAACTCTATGATTACATTTAATAAATGTTCGTATAAATGAAATTTAAATTACATAAACAATTTTCTTTTAGGAAATGGTTGACTATCCCCCCAAAATAAGCCCATGACAAAGATGAGAAATCGATTAAAATTAATAGAATGGTGAGCTCAAAATAAAAAGACGTTCTATTGAAGAGCAGATTGGCAATCAAAGAGCACGAGGCCAGAGCCGAGGTAGGAGATATTTGCCGTACTATGTATAACAAACTTTTACCGTCATGAGGACCTTTGAAATTTACTCAAGAAATTGCAGAACCATTCACTTAACTAATTTTTCTAGTAAGTTGGCTAAAAATTCCTTTAAAATATTCTATTGAATTATTTGCACTAGCACTTAACTGTAATAAATAAGCATTTTCATCATCCCACCAAAGAGCATCATGTGGTCCATAACAATCATTAAAACTTGCAATGTATATATTACTAGACACCTTACTACTCTTCGGATTTAGTACAGTTAAATTAAAATTGCTATAGCCACTAAATGAATTCATAGTTGGCAATCGAGAGAGTGCTGGTTTCTTTATTGGAAAAGAGGACTTATTGAAAACTCGAAACCATGCAATTTGGTTTTTCTTTCCATTTAAAGGAAACATTACAAGCTGAATTTCTTCTATTTTATCTTTATTTCCATAAATAATTTCACTGTCAGGAATAAGATCCAAGTTAAAATGTTTTAAAAACTTTAGAGTATGATCTGGTTTGTTTCCTCTAAGGATATTGTGCATTGGCCATCTTATATTCCATATACTTGAAGGTGGTTTATATTCACTATTAATGCAGGCATTTTTCATGCAGTTGCTATACCGTGACCAATAGGACAGTTCAAAAAAATTCTTTTTTAAGATTTCCGTTGATAACGAAATAGGAGAAAAGGATTTACAAAGTTCTAAGAGGTCTTCATCCTGCAGATTGCCTTCGAGGAGGCGAAGTTCAACATTTGTCCCATATGATAGAAAAGTTAACGTTTTTGATTTTGAATAATCATAACCAATCCAACAAACATTTTCTTGATCGAGTACATGAGGTCTTATTTCCCAAACCCAATGATCGTATAAAGCAGCATGATCTAAATTTGATAAAGGCCCAAAATCATATAAAAATTGCTTACATCTTAAAAGAGTGCCTTTGTATCTAACAAAGAAATAATAAGAAGAAAAATGTGCCGAACACCAAGAAGACCATTTTTGAAATTGGTATCTACTTGGTTGTTCATTATACGGAGCATCTTCTGCCCTGAGGATAAAATTATCTAAAGTAACTTCATCAGTATGAGGTACCAAAATAACAAAATTTACTTTTTCTTGAGCTTGTATGGGTGATATCTCGTGCTCTAAATTCATTTTTTTGCTTCCAAGCTACGTTAAGTTTGTAAGTTATTTAGAATTGGTTGGATTCAGCCCCGCCTAAAAGGGGCATCAAATTGAACAATCTTTTTCAGCGTCTTTAGCTGCGTGTATTCTTTCATTACTCATAAAAAAGCCAGTTATCGATGCTCTTACGTGATTTCCTGCAGCATTTTCTACTTTCTTTATGCAATGCAATATATTATTCCTAAAAACAACCAATCTATTAGGTTTTGGTACAATATAATGACCTATTCCATCGCCAATATAGTTATTCAACGCTTTATTAGATAGGTGAAACCCTACTGATTTCTTCTTATCATTAATTAAAGTTACTTCAGGATATTCAAAATCTTGCTGAGGTATAGGATTAATTAATAGTTCGGCGCCCCAATTCATATCCCAAACAGGATGGCAGTAAAAAACATAGGCACCTGAAATTTTGTATTTTCCATCGGTATGCCAAGAAAGCCCTGAGCCTCTTGGGTAAAGATAAGGTCTCGCATAGAAAAAATCCCAATCTTGATCTTTAAGACCGATTAAATGAGAAAACTCTGGAGAATTTGCGATTAGTGCTTGTATGAATAAATCGATTGTTGAAGTAGTAGGGTATATTTGCTCTGTAGTACAAGGTTCGTGCCTAGGATGAGAAATAGTAACATTGCCCCATAAAGGGGCACCGTCCTCGAGACTAAATGCATTTATCCATTTAGAAGTATGAACAAATTTAAAATTTTCAGTTTGAATAAAATTCCAAATTTTTTCAAAGTCTGATGGCTCTAAGAAGTCATCGATTACAGCAAATACATCATTGTTTAAAACTAATTTCATATCAATAATACAAATAGAAACTTTTTATATAACTTGGATTACCAAGGCATATATTCGTCTTTATCTTCCTCAGCATCAATTCTATTAGAATAATATTCGTTCATAACATCTCCTTATTAATTTCCTTGAATAACAGGTCGGATTATAATTTCGTTATTTCACCAAAACAATCCTATTAAGGCATATTTTTTTACACTATGATCCCTATAAAACCACAAATTGCTTATTTATCTCATATTTTGTTTGCATTTGGATCAAATAAATTATTGCTCATTAATTGACAAGTTAATTCATCACCCTATAAAAAGCAGCAGCACAGAAATTTATAATGCCGAACTAGGCCATAAAAGTGTTAAGCATAAAAAAGCACTAGAAATAGAGGCAATGACGATTTTTGAATTGCTTAGAAAATTGGTGGCAACTCTTTTCATCCAGTATTAAAAATAGCAACCCCTCCTACCAGTATTTAACCTAAGCAAATTCCATTATTACAGCTCCCATATATTTTAATTTTTTTGGGCAGGTATTGGGTACTTTCTCAAAAATTTTGGGCATATTTTGGGTGATTTTTGAGCCAACGAGAAACCACAAAAGACAACCTAACTTATGAAGAATCAGGCTTTAACTCATTGATTTACAAGGGTTTATAATGGTCTTTGGTGGTCTTTGATAGTTTGAATAAATGGTGGAGGCGGCGGGAATTGAACCCGCGTCCGCAAATCCTCTGCCTTCAGCTCTACATGCGTAGCCTTGTCTTTTAAGTTAACCGTAGCCCCTCCGACAGGCAGGATGGTTTACGGCGATTCCCTGGATTTAACAGCTTGATGCGGGACGTATCAAGATGCGAGCTTATCTCTTATGACCGTTGATTCGATACCGATAAGCGAGCTCGGTCAACGGGGCGCTGGTTTTATAGCAGCGCACGGTGCGGTTCAGAAAAAAATCTATCACAGCTTACGCAGCGATAGAAACTTCTCCTTCACCTGCAAAGTTTTCTTCGTTTGCATTTATATTTAGTGAGTCTGATTTACGAGAGTTCTCATTCTCGGCATGCACTTCAGGTTTCGCAACCCACGTCGAAGCCAGGTCGCCCCCTTTGTTGTACATTTTTATTATAACACATCTTTATACTGAACAAAATTGTGGTTTGCGGTATTTGTTGGGATTAATTTTCTGAAAATTTCATCATTCTTAGCCCCTCCGTTAAAAATCGAAGGGGTAGAAAAAAACTTTATTTAATCCCGTTATGTCTCAACAAAGCATCAACCTTCGCTGGGCGGCCTCTGAACTGCAAGTAAGCGTCCGCCGCTTTCTTTGAACCGCCAACCTCTAAAATCGAATGTAAGAAATCGTGTCCGGTTTGTGCGTTAAAAATTCCTTCTTCTTCAAACCGGGAAAAAGCATCGCTAGAAAGCACTTCTGCCCATTTATAGCTGTAATAACCTGCCGCATAGCCGCCCGCAAAAATATGTGAAAAGCTATGTTGAAAACGATTATATGGGGCGATTGGAACAACCGTAGTTTGTTTTCTTACCTCATTAAGTATCGTTGTCACTAAACTTGAGCTTTGCGATTTAAACTCTTGATGGATGCGGAAATCAAAGAGGGAAAATTCCAATTGACGCATCATTGCCATAGCAGATTGGAAATTTTTAGCGGCAAGCAACTTTTTAAAAAGCTCCTCAGGTAAGATTTCTCCACTATCAATATGTTGGGTAAGCAATTGGAGCGCATTCTGTTCCCAGCACCAATTTTCGAAAAATTGACTTGGTAACTCAACGGCATCCCATTCAACGCCATTGATCCCAGAAGCATTCAAATAATCGACCTTAGTCAACACATGATGCAGGCAATGACCAAGTTCATGAAATAAGGTTAAAACTTCATCATGGGATAAAGCAGCCATTTTTTTTGCTGACGGCTTCGCAAAATTGCAAGTTAAGGTCGCGATGGGTAACTGGGTATCACCATTAGCTAAGATTCGTCGCCCCTGCAAAGAATCCATCCAAGCCCCGCCTCGTTTGTGTTGGCGAGCAAACAAATCAGCATAAATATAGCCTCGTAATTGTTTATTCTCGTCCAAAATACGATAGCATTTTACATCGGGATGCCAGGTATCAATATCTTTGGTTTCTTCCATATTCATGCCATAGAGTTTGTTGACTATGGTAAATAATCCTTCCATGACTTTATTGAGCGAAAAATAAGGGCGTAATTCTTCTTGAGAAATAGCATATTCTTTTTGGCTTTTTTTCTCAGAAACAAAGGCTAAATCCCAAGGGGCTAATTCCTGTAGATCGTATTCTTTAGCTGCGAATTCCTGCAAAGATTTAAATTCAGTTTCTGCTTGATGATGCCCCCGCTTAGCTAAGTCTTGCAAAAAACCAATAACTTGCGTTGGTGATTCCGCCATTTTAGTCGCTAAGGATAGTTCGGCATAATTAGCAAAACCAAGCAATGCTGCTTTTTCTTGCCGCAGTGTTAACAACTCATCGATTAAGGTTGTATTATCGTATTTTCCTGCACTGGGCCCCTGATCGGAGGCACGTGTGACATAGGCCTTATACATTTCTTCACGCAGGGCTCTATCTTCTGCATAAGTGATTACAGCGAGATAGCAAGGGAACTCAAGATTTAACATCCAACCTGGCAACTCTTTTTCTGCCGCTAATTCACGTGCAGTATGAATAGCATGCTCGGGTAACCCGGCTATGCGTTTTTCATCGGTGATATGCAAACTAAAGGCTTGGCTTGCGTCTAAAACATTATTTTCAAATTGATTCGACAACTGAGATAACTGAGTTTGAATTTCTTCAAAACGGTGTTTCTTCTCAGGCGATAAGGCAACGCCAGACAATTCAAAATCTCGAATACTGTCATCAATAATCTTGCATTGGGTTTCGTTCAAAACTGTTTTATCTAAGGATTTAATCGCATTGTAGAGCGCTTGATTATGTCCAATTGCAGAATCATATGCCGATAATTTGGGTAGGCAAGCCTGATAACAATCTCGTAATTTTTTAGAATTAACTACCGCATGCATATGCGAAAATGGAGACCAAAAGCGTTCAAGCACGTCATCCATATCTTCTAAAGGTCGCATGAGATTATTCCAAGTAAACTGCTTATTCTCTCTAATAATTACTTCTATTTGCGCTAAGTTATCTTGTAAAAGTTTATCGAGATGTTCGACCACATGATCCGTATTAATAGAAGTAAACTGCGGTAGGCTAACTGCTGACATAAATCCTCTCAGTCATAACAAACTCTAAAGAATATCATTGAATTGATGTCTACTCTATAGTGGATTTGTTGTTTGACTTTCTATCGTAGGAAGATCCCAAAGTGGGCCTGCGGTACTGGAGACATGTAGTAGTTTTTTTCGCTGCTTTTCAGCACTTTCATTCGAAGGTTGAAAAAAAGTCAAACCCTTCGTAAATAACGACTGACCTGGTGCATCAATTTTTTCTACATTCTTTTTGGGGGCAAACTCGTTTATCCAATTAGTAGCAATAAAGGAGATTAGAGTAATAGTAATAACCATGATTGCACTAATCAGCGGAATAATTGGCATACTGGCTAGAGCTGGCACAGTGAGGCACATTGCTAAAAACAAGGTGCTCGTGCAAATAATCGCTAATATTAGCCTTTGTTGCTCGGTACTGAAACTCTCTTCCAACTGTCGTTGGTATTCTTCTATTTCTTCAATTTCTGCTTGTGAAGCACCAGAGCTACGTAAATTGTCTGCAATATTAATATATTGTTCACGGATTTCATTCATCCGGCGCATTTCAATGGAAGCACGAAGACTCGCCATTATTATATCAAAGAAAAAGATGGAGATACTGACATACATAGCAACCGGTGCTAGGATGCCAGTTAATACGAAGCAACCCAAGATACCACCAATAAACCAAGCTGTATCGTTACCTAAGAAAAACCATCGACGTTGAAAATGGATTTCGACACGAAACAACCAATCTAAATCCTTTTCCTTTGCCCCCATCCCTACCCATTCAGTAGGATAAAAATGCTTTAGTAATACGAGCAGATTGAACATTAACCTAGGTACATAAAACACCCAAGCCACATAATTTAAGGTCGGTCCAAGGACGATATCTATACCATTTATCATACCAGTCAGATACTTCCAGTCTTTAATAAAAGGAAGTAGTGTGATAAAAACCCGCCGTATGCGGATAGTAAATAAGCGAAGCCAGTTATATTTTGCTGTAGTCTCCCTCACAGATCGAACAAAAGACTCCGTAGGATCATTTTCCAATTTCTCGGTATTAGGAAAATCATAACCACGTAGTCTCAATAAATTTCGATAATGTTTTTGCTCATTCTGGAGGGTTAATACTTCGTAAGGTACATCTAAATAATAATGATAAATATGAGCTAAAAGTTCTGCCATTGCTAAAGCAGCAACCAATTGCTCGGTAAGAATATTTAGCTCGTCCTCAGTAAGATTTGGTTGCTGGGATTTATCCGCAAAGCTATGCGCAAGATGGACGCAGTGCACATTGTATTCGATCTGCAATAATTGATGAATACGCACCAATGGTAAGAAAAAGTCAACAGCTTTTTCCTCTAATCTCTCTCGAAAATCCCACGTCTTTGTCCCTTCTTGACATTGTTCGAGACCACCTGTAAGGGACTGTAATCGCTGTAAAACTGCTGACATACAACCTTAAGTTAGTTGAAACAGAGCAATCATGCCAAAAAATAGTCAAGAAGTAAATTTTTCAAGACTAATTTATCTAAAAAAAAATTATTTGAGCATTATTGCTACAATAAATAGAGAGCTAACTTGCTGATTAATGGCTTCTGAGCGACAATAGTGCCCCTGATGACAGCAGAAGAGAACGATGAGCCTTTCCAATGATTTAGCCAATGCTATCCGCTTTTTAAGTATTGATGCCGTAGAGCAAGCACAATCTGGACATCCGGGCATGCCCCTGGGCATGGCGGAAATTGCGGCTGTACTTTGGAAAAAATTTCTAAAGCACAGCCCTAAAAATCCCAACTGGTTTAATCGGGATCGTTTTGTGTTGTCTAATGGTCATGGTTCAATGCTACTTTATTCTTTATTGCATTTAACAGGTTACAATCTCAACATCGATGAGCTAAAACATTTTCGTCAACTTCACTCCAAAACACCCGGCCATCCAGAATGTACAGACACGCCTGGCGTTGAAACGACAACAGGGCCTCTAGGACAAGGCTTAGCCAATGCCGTAGGTATGGCGATTGCGGAAAAACAATTAGCTACCCATTTTAACCGTCCTAATTTAGAACTCATTAACCATTTTACTTATGTCTTTGCTGGAGATGGTTGCCTCATGGAAGGTATTTCCCATGAAGTAAGTTCTTTAGCCGGCACATTAGGCCTCGGCAAGCTCGTTGTTTTTTACGACGATAATGGAATTTCGATCGATGGTAAGGTAGAGTCTTGGTTTACAGACAATACCGCTTTACGTTTTAAAGCTTATAATTGGCAGGTGATCGGCCCAATTGACGGCCATGATCCGCAATCCATTGAAAAAGCCATTGTACAAGCGCGGCAAGAAAGCACCAAACCTAGTTTGATTATCTGCAAAACAGTGATTGGTTTTGGTTCACCAGTCGCCGGCAGTGAAAAAGCGCATGGCGCTCCTCTTGGTGCAGAGGGTATCGCAAAAGTACGGGAAACCTTTCATTGGCCCCATGAGCCTTTTGTCATTCCTGATGCGATTTATGCCGAATGGAATCATATTGAGCAGGGGCAACAGGATGAAGATCAGTGGCTAGCTCTCTGTGATAATTACCAACAACTCTATCAAAGCGATTATCATGAGTTTTTACGCCGTATTAACCATGACTTACCCGATAACTGGAACTCGTCTTCCGAGCAATTTATCGAACAATGTCGCCACAATGACAAAGCCTTAGCAACTCGTAAAAGTTCGCAGCTTTGCTTACAACAATTTGCTAACCTGCTCCCCGAAATGTTAGGCGGCTCAGCTGATTTAACAGGCTCGAACAACACAGACTGGTCGGGCACAAAGGCCATAAAAGCAACGGATTTTTCGGGTAATTATCTTTTCTACGGCGTACGTGAATTTGGTATGGCAGCTATCATGAACGGCTTAGCCCTCCACGGTGGATTCATCCCCTATGGCGGCACTTTCCTAGTATTCGCAGATTACGCCAGAAATGCTATTCGTTTGTCTGCGCTCATGAAACAGCGAGTTATTTATGTCTTCACTCATGATTCCATCGGTTTAGGTGAAGATGGTCCGACTCATCAACCGATAGAGCATGCGGCAATGTTGCGCATGACTCCCAATATGCAAGTATGGCGACCCGCTGATTTATTTGAAACAGCGATTGCCTGGCAACAAGTCCTCGAACATCATACAGGGCCTTCTTCTTTGTTATTATCAAGACAAAATTTACCTGCCCTCACTCACGCTGCTGATAGTGCAGAATCGATTAAAAAAGGGGGATATATCCTCAGTGATTGTCAAGGACAACCCGAAGCCATTCTCCTAGCAACCGGTTCAGAAGTTCAATTAGCTCTTGCTGCGGCAACGCAGTTGCAAGCAGCGGGGAAAAAGATTCGCGTCGTTTCCATGCCATGTTGTGAGCGTTTCCTAGCTCAAGATAATGCCTACCAAGAGCAAGTTTTACCAAAGGCTGTGCGTAAACGCGTCGCTGTCGAAGCGGCGACTACCGCTTATTGGTACCGTTTTGTTGGTTTAGACGGTGCAGTGATTGGCATTGATCGCTTTGGTGTTTCTGCACCTGCAGCTCAAGCCTATGATTATTTAGGCATTACTGTTGAGAATATAGTCATGACGTTAAAGCGCCTCTTGAATTGTTAAAGAGCCTCTTAAACGCAATTTTAAAAACTGACTCAAGAAGAGTCCTGTAATTTTCGGAGAAGTAGTATGACGATACGAGTCGCAATAAATGGTTACGGTCGCATTGGCCGCTGTGTCTTACGATCCATTTTTGAATACAAGCGCCAAAATCAATTTAACGTGGTTGCCATCAATGATGTATCAGGTATAGAAACCACTGCCCATTTAACTCGCTACGATTCAACACATGGTCGATTTGGCAGTGAGGTCGGCGTTGAGGGAAACAATTTAATTATCGACGGACACCCGATTCGTGTCACTTCTGAGCGTGATCCTTCTTTACTCCCTTGGTCTAGCTTAGATGTTGATATTGTTTTTGAGTGCACAGGACATTTCACTCATCGAGAAGGAGCCATGAAGCATATTCAGGCTGGAGCTAAAAAAGTGTTAATCTCTGCTCCTGGTAAAGATGCTGATGCAACCATTGTGTATGGTGTGAACCATCAAATACTGCAAGCAACAGATGTTATTGTATCTAATGCCTCTTGTACTACCAATTGCTTAGCACCAGTAGTAAAACCACTGCACGACGCATTGGGAATTACTTCCGGCTTATTAAATACCGTGCATGCCTACACCAAAGATCAAATGCTATTAGATGCTAGTCATATCGATCTGCGCCGCGCACGCTCAGCAACACAATCCATTATTCCAACTAAAACAGGGGCTGCACAAGCGGTTGCTCTAGTACTTCCGGAATTGGCTGGCAAGCTTGATGGTTTTGCTATGCGAGTTCCCACACTGAATGTTTCTGTGATTGATCTCACCTTTATTGCCCAACGTGAAACCACGGCAGCCGAAGTTAATGACATCATGCGTAAAGCAAAATCCGAGGTTCTACATATTAATGAAGAGCCCTTAGTCTCTTGTGATTTCAATCATTACCCTGCTTCAGCTATTTTTGATACGGCACTAACCAAAGTGAAGGGCAATTTAGTGAAGGTAGTGGCTTGGTATGACAATGAGTGGGGCTTCTCTAATCGTATGTTAGATACCGCAAACTGTATGATGAATCGTTAAGGACCGTGTAAATGAATTTAATTCACATGAGCGAACTCAGCCTTCGTGGTAAACGAATGTTGATTCGTGAAGATCTAAATGTTCCGATAAAAGATGGCATTATCACCAGCGACCAACGCCTACAAGCCGCTTTACCCACTTTACAAGCTGCGCTTGATGAAGGAGCAGCAGTAATGGTGTTGTCACATTTGGGTCGACCAGAAGAAGGTAAATTTGAAAAACGTTTTTCTTTAAAACCAATCGCTGATTATTTGGAAGCTCATTTGGAGTACCCCGTCCGCTTTGAGACTAATTATTTGAATGGTATCGAGGTCAATCCAGGTGAATTAGTCATTTGTGAAAATGTAAGATTCAATCCTGGTGAGAAAGAGAATGATGACGACCTGGCAAAAAAACTTGCAAGTCTCTGCGATATTTTTGTCATGGATGCCTTTGGCACAGCACATCGCGCCCAAGCTTCTACCTGTGGCGTGGCAAAATATGCACCGGTCGCTGCAGCAGGCCCACTCTTAGTTCGCGAGTTAGAAGCCTTACAACATGTGCTTAAAGAACCTGCAAAACCGATTGTGGCTATTGTAGGCGGCGCGAAAGTCTCATCCAAATTGACTTTACTGAAGCAATTAGTAGGACGAGTTGATTATTTAATCCCTGGCGGCGGTATTGCTAATACTTTTCTTCGCGCTCAAGGCTATGAAATTGGCGTATCACTTTGTGAAGAAAACTTACTGGATGACGCTCGCGAAATCTTAGCTTTAGCTAAAGAAAGTGGTTGTCAAATCCCGCTACCTTCTGATGTCGTTGTTGGAAAAACTTTTTCAGACAGTTGCCCTGCATTCAATAAAACACTCAGCAATGTAGCTAGTGACGACATGATTATGGACATAGGGCCAGAAACAGTAAGTCGCTATGTCGATTTGGTTAACGAAGCCAATACAATTATTTGGAATGGCCCCGTCGGTGTTTTTGAATTCCCACAATTTGCTTATGGCACCAGAGCATTAGCGATAGCCATAGCTGATAGTGATGCCTTTTCTATTGCTGGCGGTGGAGATACACTTGCTGCGGTAGACCTCTATGATCTAAACCAGCAAATTTCTTATATATCCACAGGAGGAGGCGCTTTTCTCGAATTTCTAGAAGGTAAAACCTTACCTGCTGTAGCGATTTTGGAAGAGCGTGCTGCCAATGCGTCGGCACACTAAAATAATTGCAGCACTAGGGCACCGCCTGCAGGCAGCCAGCAACGCTTCGAGAGATGCTGGCTGCCAGTGTGGAATTGTTTCTTTAACCGATTTCAACCGTTACTGCCGCAACTTGTCGTGCTACTACTACAGCTAAAGGTAGCAGGGCAGGGTAGAAAGACTCCAGGTGCAACTGTGCCTTGATTGAAGGTTTGGGAGCCTTGAGAACAGGTAGCGAGAATGCCGCCACCTGAGCACCTGCAGGTAATATTACTACTTAATATGCATTGCCCATTTACCGTTATAAGAGATACGGCAGGCGGGGAGCTGGAAGATTTACAGTTACCACATCCGGCTAGCTGCATTACGCTGGCTGAGAGGATAACGACTAACGTAAATTTTTGCACCATTCTTGATTTATTCAACCTCAACATCCCTCGTACTCCTTTCCTAAAATCGTTTGTTTTTAGACAAAAATGGTGTTTATATCTAAATTCATTATCTTTGTATAGCGTTTTCTGGAACTCTTTATTATGGATAAATTAACTCCTAGTTATACCTAATCAAAGATTAATCGATAATTTAAAGAAATAAAGTGGTATCAGGTCGGAGCGCCCGCTCCCTTGATATCTCACCGTCTCCTTTCTTCCGAAAAGCATGTGAATTCTTGTCATTCAACAGCGATAATGATGACAAACCTGAGGGCTCGCCCTGTTCGTTGAGATGAGAGTTGCCTGTATTTAACTCAAGCTTTTTCATGTTGACTGCGATGGTGTAATGATCAACATAGTGCGTAAATCGATTGAGTAGGCAGGTTTGTTGTGAACTGCTGAAGGGGGCTTCGGAGGGTAGTTGAGTGGAAAAATAATTTTTATTGGTTAAATAATTAAGCCAAATATTTTTGATGCTAATATACATAAAAGGTAAGATTTTGATAATTTGGCTTTGCTGTTGCAGTACATCATTGGCAATCTTAGTAAAAATTTCCCCCCTGCATAATCTATCAAATACGATAGGCCATAATAAGGTTGCAAATAATAAGGGGTAGCTAATGGGTTCAGTTTGATAAAAAAGAACAGTTGCCTCTAAAAATAAATTCTTTAATACCGGATAATAACTTAAAGTTTCATGACTTAGGTATAAGGTGAGATCAGGAAACATAATATCAACGAGGCCAAATTTTATCAGGTCATTAAATAGTTGTTGTGAATGTCCGTTATAAAAAACTTTATGACATTGATGTAATAAGCGACCTGGAGAGACAAAAAGTAAATGAGCTTTACATTGTTCAATAGCTGGCAAAATATTTTCATCTAATTGAAACCCGAGGCGATAACTAAGCTCAAGAACGCGTAAAATAATAATCGGATCGTGGCTAAATCGTTCTACTGGGTCACCTATAATGCGGATAATTTTTGATTTAAGGTCTAACTCTGTCTCAGCAATATAACTAAAAACCTCCTCCATACGCGGATCATAATAAATACAATTAATCGTCACATCACGATTAAAGGTATCGGGATAAGGATGACGCGCGTAATTTTTATTAAGGATTACAGTAGGATTATCAGGATGATATTTAAAAGTGTCAGTCGATTCTCTCGGCTTTTGATCACGAAAAGTAGCAACTTCAATCACTTCACCGGTTGTAAGTGTAACTAAAACGATGGGATAAATGTTGCCCACAATTTTACAAGTATAATTTTTCTGTGTGAGTTGGGAAACCAGTTCATCAGGGGTTAACGCTGTCACGATATCATATTCTCGTGGTTGATGCTGCAATAATAAATTTCTGACAGCACCACCAACAATATAACTATCTGGAATGTCACGCATCAAAGCTAATATTTTCTCATCAATGGGTAATTTTATTTTAATTTTATAGCACGGTTGTATATCGTATGCTTGAGGAGATAGCTGAGTTGCTGCGGGTTTGCCAGCCATGTCCTCTTTCACCACTGCCCCATCATCATACTTCGTATTAGTTATAACTTTGATTTCTTTTTCTGATGAAATATTTTTTTCTAATAATTTATCAAGTGCAAGGTTTGCAAATGCCAAATAGGGAGAGAGGGAATCATAAACTTCAGAGTCTCGAAAAGTATCACCATAACGAATCATTTGTTCATAGATTGTGATAGCTTGCTCTTTATTATCACTTAACTCGGGTTGATATTTGAACCAAACCTCATAGCATTCAGCCATGCTTGATAATGACTGTACTTCATCCAGGATGTCGCCATTTTTCTTAGAAATTTGTAATGCTTGTTTATAAAGCGCTAGCGCTTCAGTAAATTTCGCTGACTGTAATAATTGATAAGCATGACTCAGAAGTTGACGCGGCTCTACAACCTCCGTTTGCACTTCAACTTTAGGCTGTGAGGTGCTTTTTTTTCGAGGCTTAGTTTGAACTGGCTTAGTAGGTTTGTCTGAACAAATTGGCTTAGCAAGTTTTACAGTTTTAATTATCCTATTTAAATTATTTTTCCTCTTTTCAAGTTCACGTAGTGAGCTTTGAAATTTATCCTCCGCAATTAATTGATTTTTTTTTGATTCAATTAGCTGCTTTTCATGATTAAGAGCATGTATAAAAGTGGAATATAATAATTTATCAGATAAGGTTGATAGCGCTTCGCAGCATTTGGATAGCTCATCAATACCTCTATCAAATATAAGGACAGATTCTTGGCTGACATCATTCAATGAGGTTATATCAGCACGAACCATTTTTAACAGCCTCGTTGTCTCCGAAATATTCTGTAGGATACATATACATGCTACACGATCATTGTCGCTTAAAGATTCCTGCATTTTAATTTTACTATTGACATCAATCTCACATTTTTCCCAATTAGTTTTATCATATTGTCCTCTTGCATCCATTCTATTTATAGAAACGACATATTGCATTTGAACTCTTATCCAAAAATATTTCATTATTTCTAAAGCCAATGTATGTTGGGGAGATTGGCTACCCATGCTCTGTAGTAAATTTTTTTTTATTACAAATAATGTTGCTTTATGGATAAGCTTATAAAGCTGCATTAATTTGGTTGAATCATGATGGGCAATAGACTCTTGCCTATCCATTCTATCTTTTATCCCTTGATAAAGCTCAGTTGCCTTTTCCATATCTCCAAAATAGATATAACCTATGGTGGTCTGTATGGCATCTGCTTCATGTGGTTTTGTTCGGTATTGTTTGATGTGTTCAAATTTCCGTGCAAGATAGGCGGGGGACGAAGTAAGTCTAATGTCAAATTTTGGTGGCGACGTATCATTTAGTAAACTTAAAGAGTTGTCGCTAGGATTTTCCTCACCATATGTCATTGGACAAATAAGAATAAGCTCATCTTCAACCTGTGCTTTAGAAGTCCTAGTCTTTTTCTTTTTATAACGTAGTCTCATTTAAAACCTTAATCTAATAAGTCAATGATTTTTCATTATAAATGTTGCACAGTAATATTGACATCCAGTTTATTTTTTCTTACCGCAGCCAGGATATTATTCCACAACCGCGTCCGAAATACCCGGGTTCTCTAAGCTTAAGATTCCAGTATTAAAATCATAAGCAAACAATTCGGCATAACGTCCCCAGTCAATCATCGTACGCAGCACTCGCTCCGCTTCTTTTTCACTTAAATAATCTTCGAGTTTAGATAAAAATCGTTCTTCAGAAACACGATGCCCCACCTTCTCATCCAAGACGCGGCGAATATAACGTGCCAACGGCACTTTTTCCAAAAGTCGCCTGGCGAATAATTGCTTACGTGCTTGTAAATCGGCCTCTGAGAATTGTTTTCCTAATTCACTGAGTTGAATATCCCCGTCGGATACTTTTGCAAACCCTAAAATCTCCAGGGTTTCTAAGATGGGGAATAAATCATCGATATTCATCATCAATTCATCAGCAAGTTCTGGAAGATCAATCCGCTCTTTGAATGATTTCATTGTCTCAATCAAGCCCGATAACTCCGAAGGTTCTACATCAGGTAAACGATAACCTAAGCCAATTTGGCGCTCACGTTGCGCACCTTTCGCTTTTTCCTTAGGCCCAGTCGTCATTAGGGTATAAATTTTATCAACTAGGGCACGAAATTCCGGTGTTTCTGGGTCGCGAGGTTGTTCTAGGCCAACTTGTAATTCCGCACGAATATAGCCGGGATCAGAGCCAAAAATAATGATACGATCGGCAAGGGTCGCTGCTTCCTCAATATTATGAGTAACTAATAAGATACCATTCGTGTTGGTTTTCTTTTCTTGCCATAATTTCAGCATATCTGATTTTAAGTTTTCAGCTGTTAATACGTCGAGAGCAGAAAAAGGTTCATCCATGAGCAACACATCTGGATTAATCACCAAAGCCCGAGCAAATCCTACCCGTTGGCGCATTCCACCGGATAACTCTTTGGGAAAAGCGGACTCAAAGCCATCAAGACCAATAGTATCAATTGCTTCAATTGCACGGTGCCGTCTTTCTTCGCGTCCGACACCTTGAGCTTCTAAACCTAACTCCACATTTTCGAGTACGGTCAACCAGGGCATTAGTGCGAAGGATTGAAATACCATTGCTATACCCGGTACGGGTCCCGTCACGGGTTGTCCACGATAAGTCACTTTTCCTGCAGTGGGCGGAACAAGCCCTGCAATAATCCGTAAAAGAGTGGATTTGCCCGAACCGGACTTACCCAGTAAGGCAACGATTTCACCTTCTTGTAAGCGAAAATTAACATCTTCGAGCACTAACAAATCTTGAGCGGATGCTTTTTTAAAGGATTTGCGGCAATTTTCGATGGCAATAATAGTTTCTGACATAGCATCCTCAATTGAAATGGAATCGCTCTTCCGCCAGTCGATAAAGCGGACGCCAAATTAAATGATTAAATGCCAGTACATAAGTACACATCATCGCAGTACCTAAGGCTATTTTTGGAAAATCACCTGCTATGGTGCTCGCATGAATATACTCACCCAAGCCCGTCGCTTCCAAAGTAGTGTTTCCCCAACTAACCCACTCAGCCACAATACTAGCGTTCCATGCTCCACCGGCAGCAGTAATGGCTCCTGTAATATAAAAAGGGAAGATTCCCGGCAAAGCTAAGCGCTTCCACCATTGCCAGCCTTTGACACCGAAATTATCCGCTGCCAAATAAAGGTCGCGAGGGATGGTTGAAGCTCCGGCAATCACATTAAATAAAATATACCACTGGGTTCCCAAAATCATCAGTGGAGTAACCCAGATCTCAACACTGAGATGAAATTGTACAATAGCTATTACAAACAAAGGATAGAATAAATTAGCAGGGAAAGCGGCAACGAATTGAATAATCGGTTGAATTTTCTGTGCCAATCGGGGTCTTAATCCAATCCAAACACCGACAGGAATCCAAAGCAAAGAACTAAAAATAATTAAGACAATAACCCGTGTACCTGTCGCTGCGCCAAGAAGAAAAACATGTAACACTTCCTTCAACTTCAGTTCAGTCAAAATAAAATTCATGAGCAGCCAGCCACCGCCAAAAATGGCGAGAAGCACAATCGTATTCCAAATCCAATCGAGATGTTTTTGGCGGCGTAAATCCATTTCTTTCGCGACTTTAATTCCTCGATGAGATAACCAACGAGCATTCACAAAATTATCTTTAACAACTGCCGCTACTCTGCCAAAACGTTTGGTTAATCGACTCCCGCGAATTAAATCAATTAGCCAGGATTGATATTCTTCCTCGTCCGGCGAAGGTTCCATTTTAAATTTTTCTGACCAGGCAATCAGTGGCCGAAACAAAATCTGATCGTATAGAAAAATAACGATAACCATGGTCAAAATGGCATAGCCCACTGCATGCAAATCTCGCTGCTCAATCGCTAGGGCAATATAAGAACCTACTCCCGGCAAGAGAATGTCCTGGTGAGAAACGGAGATAGCCTCGGATAAGACGACGAAAAACCAACTGGCTGACATCGACATCATCAAATTCCACAGTAAACTCGACATTGAAAAGGGAACTTCAACCTTCCAAAATCGCTGCCAAGCAGACAATTGAAACATTGCCGATGCTTCTTTTAAATCCTCGGGCAAGGTTTTTAAAGCTTGATAGAATCCAAAGGTAATATTCCATACCTGAGCAGTAAAAATAGCAAAAATAGAGGCGCATTCAGGCCCCAATAAACTACCAGGGAATAAGCGGATGAATCCGGTTACGGTAATCGATAAAAAACTCAGAACGGGGACGGATTGTAAAATATCAATCGCAGGAATAATGACCTGCTCAGCACGGCGATTCTTCGCAGCCAGCGCGCCTACAGCAAAGGTAAACAGCAAGGATATACCCAGGGCAATGAACATCCTTAATACAGTGCGCAGGGCATAGAAAGGCAGTTTACTGGGGTCTAAAGAAATAACTAACGGCTCTCCTAATTGATAAGGACTCGCCATTTGTTTTCCCGCCCAACCTAGAAAAAACAAAACAAAAAAAATCAGTATCAGTAATAAAATATCCCAACGATTGATATAACGACTTACATTTTCACGGTTGGCAAAGTAAAAACGACTGTTGCGCACAATGCCCCCCTATTTTTTAACTGGTTACGTCGATGGAAAATTTGGATGGGCCTCTGCTTAAATAAGTATTTAGACCGCTAAACCCAAGATCGCCTAAAATAACATAAATTATTTGGCCTGTCGCCGATTGAATCTGAGTTTTCATCGCATCAATCCGTTTTAACCGAGAGGGAATAAAATTAACCAATAAAATTGAACTTTTTTTGACCATCAGTGTCTAATGATATGAGCATAATTTATAATGCTCTGCTCCGCGCTCCCCTCTTTACGCGGAGTAGTGTCATTACTAATTAAAGTAGGACACACTAACTTCCCCGGTTTAGCCGGGGTTTTTTTCACCTTGAAAACGACTACAATTAGAATATATTTTGCTACGATGATTTTGAGGATAACCCCATGAGGAAAATCAATGTTGGTGCTGCTTTCATGCTATTTGCTTTATCTTTATCAGCAAAAGCCCTTCCTCCTGATAATACTCAACTTGCAGTTTGGGCCAATGAAGCCATTATCGCTACTTATACTTTTGATTATAAAAATTTCCTTGAACGCCAAAAAGAAATTGCTAAATATTTTACCGCTGGCGGGTGGACTGCCTATAGCACAGCAATGACTACCTCTAAACTTCCTGATGCGGTAAAGGCCAATTCTTATTATGTGAGTGCTGTAGCCACTTTACCCCCGGAAATTACGACCATCGCGCCTAATCAGTGGCAAGCCAAAATGCCGATCTTAGTGATTTATAAAAATCCTCAATATCAACAAAAACAAAATTTGGACGTTACAATTCATTTCACACAAGCTCCTGATGGACAAGGAGTTCGCGGTTTTGCGATCATGGGGTTACAATCTAAAGTCAGCACCCCTCCCTGTCAGTGTTCCAATGACCCTAGTGAGGCCAATACCACTAGCCCGGCGGCGGCACAGTAATAAGTTTTTTATAATAAACGGATAAACACTACCACAAGATGCAAAATGATTAAGGCGATCAATAAAGCAACAATTAGGTTTAATTTCTGGGGAATGGTGATATCCAGAACCGCTTGATGAGGGTTATTCGGATTATAAAAGACATCGATTTCTGCATTGTTTTCATAAGCAATTGCAGCTTTATAAGCGACTTTACGAGCATATTTGCTATTAGGATTATTATGGGCGGTATCTAAAAAAAGATATTCACCCTGAAAATCCTTATCAAAGACTTGATAACTGTATTCAATTCTAGGCCATAAGCGCGGCCCCTCTCGAGTCCATTCAAATGAAGTAATACGACCTTTCGTGATTAACCAAGAGCGAGCTTGGGCAAGTGCTGATCTATCACGCCAAAAATGTCTTAGCATGAACAATAAAAATAATAGCCATGCTAAATCAAGCAGACTTTGCCCAGATAATAATCGATTTAACACCAAGGGATCCTTTTGCCAGTTAAGCTCTTATCCTAAAGCAAATAGCCCTTGTTTCCAAAGGGCTATCCTAAATTCTACTAAAATAATGCGGTCAAAGATTACCAGCAAGCTCTATGCCGAGGTATCCAATAGCCATTTCGCCAGTATCCTCCGGACCATCCACAATTATAATAGACAGGGCTCGGTCCTATGTAGATACCACCCCCTCGATAGAAACCACCGTAACCCCAACCAGGGCCCCAACCAATTCCTGGCCCCCAACCACCACCTCTCCAGCCACCCCAATGGCCACCCCAATGACCATGACCACCACCCCAGTATCCACCCCTATGGGCATCACTAGGGGCAGAGGCGAATAAACACAAACCCAAAAGCATGGCGCCGAGTATTTTATGGCCTTTAACATTGACGTTCATAACAATCTCCTATTTAGACCATTTGCCCCTTCTATAATTATAGTCTTTTGCAAAGGGTTATTCGGAGATAGGTTGGCCTTTGGGTCCCAATTGGATAGAGAGATCTTTTTAGATGACTTTGTTGGGTCAAGGCCCAATCTACCTGTCAAAATGTGAAAATTGATAAACTGAACTAAAGTTTAGATAAAGATGTGACATCACTCTTGTCGTAATGACTCATCTCGGTATAATCTTCAGCACCAACGCGCGAAAAGAGGGAATCGCAATGATCGCAAAAACCCCACTCCATGCCAATCACTTGGCAATTGGTGGAAAAATGGTAGATTTTCATGGCTGGGAAATGCCCCTACACTATGGTTCACAATTGGATGAACACCACAGTGTTCGTCAGCACGCAGGAATGTTTGACGTCTCGCATATGACTGTCGTGGATATACTAGGTGCTGGCGGCAGACAATTTTTACGCAAATTACTTACTAACGATGTCGATCTTCTTGAGCATACAGGGCGCGCGCTTTATAGCTGTATGTGTAATGAGCATGGAGGGATTATCGATGATTTGATTGCTTATCAACGCGCATCAGATAATTACCGTCTTGTTTTAAACTCTGCAACTCGCACCCGCGATCTGGCGTGGATTCGCAGCAAAAGCGAAGGCTTTTCAGTGGGATTACAGGAAAGAAACGAGCTTGCTATGTTGGCAGTTCAAGGCCCCGAAGCCGTTGCAAAAACAATGTCTGTCCTTACCCCTGCTCAAAATGATGCCGTATCAACTCTCACCAATTTTGAGTGTGTTGACGTTGAAAACTGGTTTTTTGCGCGGACAGGCTATACCGGAGAAGACGGTTTAGAAATCATTTTACCTAAAGAAGCAATTACCCAATTATGGTCCTCTTTATTAGCTGCTGGCATTAAACCTTGTGGTTTAGCAGCCCGCGATACGCTTCGCCTTGAAGCCGGAATGTTGTTGTATGGCCAAGATATGGATGAGTCGACCACTCCTTTGGAATCAGGTCTTGAATGGACCGTAAAATGGCAGCCTGAAGAACGAGATTTTATCGGCATGGGGGCTCTTTTATCGCAAAAACAACAAGCGGTTCAGCGCAAATTAGTCGGTTTAATTTTGCAAGATAAAGGCGTCATGCGCTCTGGTCAACGCGTTATTGTAGAAGGCCAAGCCGATGGCATTATCACTAGCGGAACTTATTCGCCAACCTTGGGCAAATCAATTGCTTTAGCGCGAGTACCTACGAAAGTCGGTGAACAAGTGATGGTTGAGATTCGTGGAAAACTTTTTCCGGCTCAAGTTGGAAAACCAAGATTTGTTAAACGAGGACAAATATTATAACGCCTAAAAACGAAATTTGGATTTTAACAACTTATAATTATAAGAAGAGGACAAGAATAATGGCAGATTTAAAATTTACTCGAACCCACGAATGGTTGGAAAGCAGTGCTGATGGCATCATGACAATTGGTATCACTGAGCATGCTCAACAATTATTAGGGGATATGGTGTTTGTCGAGTTACCTGAAGAAGGTGATGAGGTAAAGGTTGGACAGGAATTAGGCGTTGTTGAGTCTGTTAAAGCTGCCTCTGATTTTTATGCACCGATTAGCGGAGTAGTTGTCGCTGTCAATCAAAACGTGAGCGCAGATCCTGCCCTTGTTAATAGAGAACCTTATGGAGCAGGTTGGTTAGTTAAAATTAAAGCGCAGAACCTCGCTGAATTAAACGATTTATTAAATGCGGATCAATATCAACACGAGATAGCTGAGGAACATTAATATGCCTTATATTCCACACACAGCCGAAGACATAGAAACTATGTTGGCTCAAATTGGAGTCAGCAAAACCCAAGATTTATTTGATGAAATCCCCTACTCATTACTCTATGGGGAACTTAAAAACATCCCTGCAGGCTTGAGTGAAATGGCGATGCTTAAGGAAGCTCAACAGCTCGCGAATAAAAATCAAAATGGCCTTTGCTTTATGGGTGCCGGTAGCTATGAGCATCATATTCCGGCTGCAGTGTGGGATATTGCCTCTCGTGGCGAATTTTTAACAGCCTATACACCCTATCAAGCGGAAGCAAGTCAGGGCACCTTACAGCTGCTTTATGAATTTCAAACCATGATTGCTGAATTAACCGGCATGGAGGTAGCGAATGCGTCAATGTACGATGGCGCCACCGCCTTGGCTGAAGCGGTCTTGATGGCTGTACGTATTAATAAACGCAGCAAAACCAATCGTGTTTTAGTAGCAGGTACTATTCATCCTTTTTATCGAGAAACCTTAGAAACGATTGTTCGCACCCAACATATAGAGGTCATAACACTGCCCTTTGATGAAAAGCAGGGAATTACTGCCCTTTCTGCATTGGAGAAATACCAAGGCGAAGATATTACTGCCCTAGTTATTGCGCAACCTAATTTCTTTGGCTGTTTAGAATCGGTTGATGAACTAACCCATTGGGCGCGTGCGAATCAAACCATTAGTATCGCCAGCGTGAACCCCATCTCACTGGCGCTTTTAACACCACCAGGACAGTGGGGTGAGCATGGAGTTGATATTGTCTGTGGAGAGGGACAACCCCTCGGCTCACCCATGGCCTCTGGCGGACCGTATTTTGGTTTCTTTAGTACCCGCATGGAATATGTACGACAAATGCCAGGGCGTTTGATTGGACGTACTTTAGATAAAGACGATAAAACTGGCTACAGCCTCACACTACAGGCTCGAGAACAACATATTCGCCGCGGTAAAGCCACTTCCAATATTTGCACGAATCAAGGCTTATTGGTCACAGCAGCAACCATCCACATGAGTTTATTAGGCGCTGAAGGACTACTACAAGTTGCCCGTCAATGCCATCATAATACTCAAGCCCTTGTTTCTGCACTCACTCAAATTGAAGGGGTAGAGGCTGTTTTTTCAGCACCTGGTTTCCATGAGTCACTTCTTCGCCTTGCTCAACCAGTCGATGAAGTACTCCGACGCTTACGTGATGAAGGGGTCATCGGGGGATACTCGGTCGAAGCTCATTATCCACAATTAGCAAATACCCTCCTTGTTTGTGCAACTGAAATGCGCACGGATGAGGATATTGCTCATTATGCAAATGCATTGAAGCAAATTTTAGCGAAGCGAGGTAGCTGATGTTTATCATACAGTTAACTTATAAAGAACCGATTAATGAGGTAGATAAGTACTTACAAGCCCATCGTGAGTTTCTTGAATACTATTACAAACAGGGCTTACTTATCGCTTCAGGACCAATGAAACCTCGAACAGGTGGAATTATTATTGCAGCAACCAACGATAGAGTGAAGCTGGAAGAAATATTTAAGCAAGATCCTTACTACCTCGCTGAAATTGCTGATTATCAAATTATCGAATTTACACCCGTTAAATCTTGTAAAGAACTCAAAGATCTGATTCATAGAACGGAGGGGGAATTATGCTAATCTTTGAACGCTCCAAACCTACCCGCCAAGCGACGGCACAGGCTCCGTATAATACAGCAGTGAAATCAGCAATTCCTGAGCAATTCTTGCGCTCCAAACCACCGCGTTTGCCGGCTTGCTCTGAATTACAAGTAGTCCGCCATTATACTAAGCTTTCGCAAAAGAATTTTGCTATTGATACCAATTTTTACCCTTTAGGCTCCTGCACAATGAAATACAATCCGCGTGGAGTGCATAAAGCAGCCTCTATTGCCGGTTTTAGTAATCGCCATCCTTTGGCTCCAGAAGAAGCAAGTCAAGGCTTTTTGCAGATTCTTCATGAACTGCAAACTAACTTGGCTGAAATTACTGGCATGCAGGCGGTGTCATTAACACCTATGGCAGGTTCTCAGGGTGAATTTGCCGGCGTTGCTATGATTAAGGCTTATCATCAATCACGTGGTGATACCCTACGTGATGAAATACTCATTCCTGATGCCGCTCATGGTACGAATCCGGCATCCGCGGTGATGTGTGGTTTTAAGGTTGTTGAAATTGCCACAGCCAAGGACGGGGATATTGATTTAGAAGAACTACGCCGTAAAGTCGGTCCTAAAACAGCAGGAATTATGCTCACCAACCCCTCTACACTAGGGTTGTTTATGCGTCAAATAAAAGAAATAGCGCAGATGGTACATCAGGCTGGCGGCCTTCTTTATTATGATGGTGCCAATTTAAATGCTATTTTAGGTAAGGTAAGACCAGGTGACATGGGTTTTGATGTTATGCATTTAAATTTGCATAAAACCTTTGCAACGCCTCATGGCGGTGGTGGACCAGGAGCCGGGCCAGTAGCCGTGGGCAAACGCCTATTACCGTACATCCCTTTACCCACCGTTATCAAAGAAAATAATGCCTATCGTTGGGCTACTAGCAATGATTTCCCCCAAAGTATTGGCCGTTTATCTTGCTTTATGGGTAATGCAGCTATTTTACTTCGTGCTTATTTTTATATTCGTGTTTTAGGCAAAGAAGGGATGCTACGTGTTTCTGAGTTTGCTACGCTTAATGCGAATTATCTACTGGCTAAACTTGAGAATGCGGGCTTTAATCCAGCTTATCCTGGACGACGTGCAACGCATGAATTTATTCTCACTTTAAACCAAGAGAAAAAAAGGTATGGCATTAATGCGATGGATTTAGCAAAACGTTTACTGGATTATGGCTTTCATGCACCAACCACCTATTTCCCCTTACTGGTTCCCGAGTGTTTACTTATTGAACCGACAGAAACAGAAAGCAAAGAAGAATTGGATGGTTTTATTAGCGCCATGCAAGCCATTCTTCATGAGGCCGAGACCAATGCGAATCTTTTGCGGGATGCGCCACATACTTTGCCAGTGAAACGTTTAGATGATGTAAGAGCGGCAAGGGAATTAGACTTAAATTATTTTAGTCATCATGATTAGTCAGACTCAGACATTTGCTGTCTCGAACTGATTTATCCTCACGGCTAATTGCCATCCCTGCACAGGGATGGCAATTAGCGTATAATAGCTAAGTGGGATTGCTGAGGTTGTTTGCGTTATACTTAACTTACTTCTTCTATTTATGATCCGATTAAATTGAACAAACAATTGATACCTGCGATATTCGCCAGACAGGCAATTTATGATACTCATGCTTCTGTATGCGCTTATGAACTTCTCTATCGAGCAGGTGATCTGAATAGTGCAAATATTGATACCACTGATGAGAAGGCAGGAGACAAAGCAACTGCCCAGGTACTGTCCTATCTGTTTAGACATCTCGATCTCAATTTGATCCTCGGACATCACCCCGCTTTCATTAATTTTACCCGTAATCATTTGTTGCAAAAATTACCCGCGTCGCTCCCTAAACATCGAATTGTGATTGAATTATTAGAAAATATTTTGGTCGACGAGCTCTTATTAGAAAATATAAAAACATTTTCTAAAGAGGGTTATAAAATCGCTCTGGATGATTTTATTTTTCATGAAGACTTAATTCCAATGATTAATCTTGCTGACATCATAAAGATTGAAGTGTTAGGCTTAACCAAGCAAGAAATTAACAAACAACTGACCTTAGTTCGCGAATCTGGATTTAAAGGCAAACTATTAGCTGAAAAAATTGAAAATCGCGAACAATTAATTGTATGCCGCGATTTAGGGTTTGATTTTTTTCAAGGGTTCTTTTTAAATCACCCTAACTTAGTGCAAAACCAAACGCTTGCAGAAGATAAAATTCTTCTACTGCAGTTATTTGCTGAGCTTTATAACCCTGACACCCAGATTGCCCGAGTTGAGGAAATGATTTTGCAAATACCCAAGTTGGGGGAGCGCATACTTAAACTGTCCAACTCAGCCTCAATGTATCAAGGTAAGATGATTAATTCTTTAGTCGATGCCATTCAACGCCTAGGACTTTCAGAAATACGAAATTGGATGAGTCTACTTTTAATAGCAGAACTCGATAATGTAACCGATGATTTACTCGAAAGAACGCTCATTAGAGCCAAAATGTGTCAAATTCTTGCAACTCATTTCGATGAAAAAGACTCTCATCAAGCATTTACAGTGGGCCTGTTTTCTACTTTAGATGCTGTACTGAATCAACCAATGCCTTTTTTATTAACTAAACTGCAATTGGAAAATGAAATTAACGCCGCTTTACTGACACGTCGAGGTACTCTTGGTTATTTATTAGATATGACTCAAGCTTATGAGCAAGCCTATTTTAATAAGCTAGGGTATTCGAAATTTAGCGCAGAAGATTATACAAATGCTTACTTAAAAGGCATTTCTTATGCTAACAATATCATTGCTTTAATTCGTTAAGGTTAGCGGGATAACTAGTTGTTTTTAAAATAAATAGAAAAATACTTTGCTACAGAAAGAAAATAAGTTATAACAGACATACCTGTATCAAGGATAGATAGGTATAGCTTCAAGTTCAAATACTAGCCAGGTTAACCATTCATTTTCAGTGCCGCAACGGAGTAAGATACCTATTCAGTTAGATGGATATAGGCAAATGCGAGCAGATCTGCAGAAAACTTGTGTCTGACCTGCGATAGTATTGAGCAACTGAACCAAAAAATGGTAATTGATTCAGTCCTCCAATCGAACCGTTTACAGAAATTTTTTGTTTTAGGGATCTTAGGCTATTACCCAATAAGCTGTCAGTCTATACTGACCAAATTATTTTTTTCATGGAGTGAAAAAATGAACAGTAAAGTATTTTCTCAACGATTCAATCGTGAATTGTCATTATTAGGATTCCCCGAAGAGTTGTCTGACAAGATTAAGGCAGTTTCTAAAGTCTTTGGCGTTACACGTCATTTGGCTAACGCAATGATCTTCGGCCACATGTTGCCCTCTCCAGAACAACTAGACAAGATAGCAAAAGTATTGGAGGTCTGTCCTCAATGGCTGAGTGGCGCGACAGACAGGAAAAAAGCTTATCCCGGCCAAGAAACCGCTGATAGCGTATAAGTTGACTGCTAATTAGGTTATAATCATCCTAATTGAGCTGCTCGTAATACTCCAAAAAGAGTATTGCGAGTTCTAATATTGTGCAAGGATTATTTTTATCATGGAATGCTTAAGTTATTGCATTGCCAACGCGATTGATTTGTCACGCCTAGATACTTACTTCAAGACCAGCCTACCTGGCTACAGTTCTATCCGCTCTCGAGACGTCTTGAGATTAAACCGCTCTGATATAAATAATACTCTTATCTTTGTTTTTAAAAATGGTACTGTGGTGTCCTGGGGTGTTAAACGTTATCAAATTAAACACTATCTTGATATTATTAAACAATTTGCAGATAAACCCATCTCATTTTTAGTCCGTGATGAATTCAGCTATAAACTGGGCGATAAAACCGCTATAGAACCTCATGGTTTTTTTGATGTGGACTGTTTAACAATGGATGAACCTGGGGAAGACTTGAAGCTAAGCTTCTCTTATGGCTTTTCGCAATCAGTAAAGTTACAGTACTTTGAAACGATCATTGAAACCCTCATCGATAAATATAATCCAATGATTCAAAGCCTTTCGAATAAAGGCCATATGCCTATTAGCCGCAATCAAATTCGTCAAGTTATCGGTGAAATTCTTGGCTCTAAAAGCGAAATGAACTTGATTTCTAATTTCCTTTATCATCCAAAATATTTTTGGCAACACCCAAGCTTAGAAGAATATTACACGATGCTTGAGCGCTATTTACACATTCAACGACGAGTAAATGCCATCAATCACCGCTTAGATACGCTCAATGAAATCTTCGATATGTTTAATGGTTATCTTGAAACTCGTCATTCTCATAGCTTGGAAATCATTATTATCGCCTTGATTGCAGTCGAAATTGTATTTGACGTCCTTAACTTTATTTTTTAGCCAGTTAACATGAATAACCTCAAATCTAGGTTGTCTAAGGATTCTTCTTTTAAAACAGAAGTCTTAGCAGGGATTACTTCTTTCTTAACGATGGCCTACATCGCCTTTGTTAATCCTAGCATTTTGCATGAAGCCGGAATGGATCAAGGGGCAGTTTTTACAGCAACCTGCCTAGTCACTGCATTTGGCTGTTTTTTAACTGGGTTTTTAGCAAATACTCCAATTGGGATCGCGCCCGGAATGGCCCTCAATATTTATTTTGCTTATTCCGTTGTTCTCACCATGGGAATTGATTGGCAACATGCTCTCGCAATGGTATTCATTTCTGGCTTATTATTTTTTCTCATTAGCCTCACAAGATTACGACGCTTGCTGATCGAAGCAATCCCTCATAATTTGCAAATAGCTATATTAATTGGAATCAGCTTACTTATTGCCCTGATTGCTTTGCAATCCAATCAATTGATTGTCAGTGATAATCACACCATGATCCGCTTAGGCGATCTCAGTCGGCCGCAGAGTGGCTTGTTTTTTTTGGGATTCTTGACGATCTTGGTACTTGATTACTATCATATTCCTGCTGCGATTATTTTAGGGATTCTGAGCGTTAGTGTTTTAAGTTTACTCTTAGGCTTAACCCCTTGGCAGGGTTTAGTGGCTTTACCACCCTCCATAGCGCCGAGCTTCTTAAAACTTGACTTTTCTGGTCTTGCTAGCATTCCCTCGCTTAAAGCAATATTTACTTTTTTCTTAATTGCAGTTTTTGATGCAACAGGAACACTTGTTGGGCTTCTTAATCAATCAGTCTTTAGAGAGCATCCCAATTATCAACAACGTCTCAGTAGAAGTTTAACTGCAGATGCAGCTGCATCCACCTTAGCTGGCCTTTTAGGTTCAGCAAGTACGTCTCCTTACATTGAATCAGCCGCAGGAATTCAAGCAGGAGGGCGCACTGGCATAACCGCTTACATCATTGCAACAGGCTTTATCTTGATGTTGTTTTTCTTTCCTCTTGCGCAAATGATTCCTAGCTATGCAGTAGGCCCCGCTTTACTTTACGTGGCTTGTTGCATGATGAAACATTTAGGGGAGTTAAAATTAGAAGATATTAGTGAAACAGCACCTTGCATGGTCACTATTATGCTCATTCCTTTTACCTCATCCATTGCTGATGGTATTGGGGCTGGAATTCTGCTTTACAGCTTACTTAAATTATTCACTCGTCAAACCGTTAATCCGCTATTGATGACCTTAAGTTTAGTCTTTATTATATTTTTCCTTATCCGCTAGAATGTCTTTTTTTTGAACTTTGTGCTCTTATTGGTTGCATTTTGATCAATAAAATGGTTTACTATACTTTACAATACTCCTAATTGTTTTTTGACTAGAATATGTGCCCTCCAACCTCAGAAACTGCTAGCTTTTTCTTCCTTGGTACAAGCCAACATAGAGTGACCAATAAGAATGCTATAACTGCCTTGTATAGGGCAACTAAGAGGAATTATAAAGACAGTGATCCGGAGCTTAGCAGCCATGTTTGCCTTTTCGATGGAGTAGGTTCTAATCCTCAGGGGAAAAGCTCTGATCCTAAGCATTTATCTGATCACAAGTATTCACAGGAAAAAAGAAAAGCAAATCCTATGCCTGGTCGCTATATATATAATGTTGAAACGCGCAAAAAAATACTAATAGAAACCACTGTGCTGCCTCAAAATATTAAAGACTTAATGAAACGTCTAAGTGGCACTGTAGCGGGTGAAGGTATCGACGAATTACTGTTTGAAGCTATTTTGCGTTTAGAGCAGCTAAAAGAAGAGGGGAAATTCCCCAAGCACATCAATCTTCATGGTTTTAGCCGCGGGGCAGATACTTGTGTCAGACTTGCTAATTTATTAAATGACCTTTATCCCGAGCTCAAAGTTAACCTTTTTCTCATCGATCATGTCTCCGGTCCAGGACATAGTGCGGATCCTCAGGCTTATACGATTCCTGCCAATGTACAACATTTTGAATCAGTGACGATGTTGCATGAATACAGGCCCTATTTTGATCCCCAAGATAAATCCAGGTATGTTTTTACCAGTCCAACTACCACCGAAGCAACTTTTAAAGTTTACCCAGGTGGACATGGGAAGGGGATGAATCTTGGTAATAGTGACAAATCTAATCAAGTAGCCAGGCTACTCCATGATGATCTTTTTCGGTTTGCTAAAAAAACGGGCAGCCTTGACGAAGGACAGACGCCTCCAGACATCAATAAAGAAGTTGAGTTTCGTGTGTATGAACCTCAACAAGTTGATCCTCTTGAGGACGAAGAACGCTTTAGGCTTTATACAGAAATACTAGAAAATTGGGGAGATTATTCAGCAGGAGTTCGTCTTAATACCCGTAACATTTTGCAGCAGTACGAACTTAATCCTCTACATCGTTTATTCGTTAACCAAGAACATGCTGAGTTATTCGCAGCTCTGTACCCCAATACTTACAAGTGGTTTTATAGAAATGCTGAAAACTCTTTGGGGCAAATGGAAGATCTCCAAGAAAAAGTAAATTCAGAGCTAAACGCGCTTAAAGATGCGACTCAAAAAGCCCCTCTCTTTTATGAGCGCTTTTGTGAATTCCATAAAATAAAAGATACTTCTTTTCCGGGCCCTGGTTTCTTGCCCGCATATAGCGACCATAAATCAGGAACCCCATTGGTTAATGATGAATTATCTTATTTAAAGCATGCGATAAATTCTATTATCAACTATGAAAATAATCATAGAAAATACTATTCTTTTGATAATGAGGTAGCAATAAGAGTATTAAAAAATACCTTGAAAAAAGTAGAACTTTTCCCTCCCGATCAAGCCTGTCATATCTTAAGAAACTCAATAAATAGTTCACTTGCCTATTTGAAAGGCGAGGGTCATAAACAATACCTATATCATCAACTCTCTAAAGTAAAATTAGAGCTTGGTCCTAGAAGAATTGATTTCGATAAAATTATTGAAAAATATTTTAAAGATTCTGATACTGAAGAACCTTCTCAGGAAAAAAATTATCTTGATGAAGTAAGCAAAACGCTGGAACAGATAGAACAATCTGAGTTAACTTATTTACAAAAATCCCTAGAAGCAAAAAAAATAATAAACCAAGCTGTCCTCTATTTAGAACAACAATATGGAAAAGATGAAGAAAAAGTCCTGAAAAAATTAATTAACGAACTCAATCAACTTACCGTTCCAAGCTTTGACACACCAAGCTTAGCTTTTGAGACTGCTAAATTGTTTGCTGCATACAACAAACGCAATCTGTTTTTGGAGATGGCCCACAAAATTTTATCCAAGGTCACACCTATTAAATTACCCTTTGTATCACCCGAAAAATCTGCCATTTCAAAAGAAATTTATGAGAAATTGGAAAGTTTGGATTCGCAAGGAGAAGGTAATGATTTAAAGAAAATATCCGATATTCTTTCGCTTGGTCAAACCCAATTGCACATGCATTATCAAAATCATTTTAGAGAGCATCATTATTTAAATAAAGGAGAGTTTGATAAGATCCTTATGATGGCTAAAAAAAGAGTTATTGAACAAATGACTGGTTTTAGTATCGCCAAAAATACTGAATCTATTGAGCAGGATCAACCCGACAGTGATGAATTTGAAAGTTTCAGATTTAATTGATCAATTTTTCACAACTCTTATCCCTGTCATTCATCTCTAAAAAAAGCAAATATTATCTTGGATTTTTCTGAAAATTATACTTTAAAATAAACCAATTTATTCTGCGAATGGGTATATAATAAATGAGGATAAGCAAGGAAATTTTGGAGTGCATCATGAATGATAAAGATAATCAGAATGAAGGCATTGGCATTATTGCAATCATTGTTATTGTCATTTTAGCAGCTATTGGCCTTTACTATTTTTTCTCCACTCATCGTCCTGTTACGGCTTTGGCCCCAAATAATCATGTGCCTTTAGAAGCACCTGTTCCAGTATCTGGAAATACAGGCACCTAGTGGAAAGAGCAAAAGGAAATCCTAAATGGGCTACCAACACTTTTCTAGACACTAAGTGGATAAAATGTGAGATACTATTTTTTATTTTAAACCAATTTTGAATAAAATTATGCTTATTTTTAATAACCAACTAGACCACAACCAATTAAGCGAAGTGCATAAGCTAGCTACTTTATGCCGAGAAGTTGATAGCAGCTCCCCTCCTTTATATCCTCATATCCTTGAACAAAAAAGAGCCAATGACAGCAATCTACTCTTTTTTGAAGAGAGCAAGTTGATAGGTTTTTTAAGTGTTTATTTCTTTTATGCAAACGCTTGTGAAGTAACTGTTATCATAGCGCCCTCTCACCGCCGGCAGGGTATTGCTAAACGCTTACTGCAAACAATCATGCCATTATTATTAGCAAAACAAATGGATACTCTGCTTTTCGCTACACCAACAGAGGTCAATAAGCGTTGGCTTTCGCAACTTGGCTTTAGCTATCATAATAGCGAATATCAAATGCAGCGCCATAGCTACGAACCCATTTTGATTACCAAGCAAAGACTTCAAATTCGCAAAGCGAGCGAAAAAGACATGCTCGACCTCTGTACCATCGATGAACTTTGTTTTCCTGAAGAACAGGATGACATGATTGCCCGATTTAATAGTTTGCTCGAAGAAAACAATTACACCGTGCTGCTTGCGTTTTATCAAGGAAGAGCTATTGGAAAAGCGCATATCCGTTGGCAATCAGACAATGCTATTCTATCGGATATTGCTATTCTCCCGCATAGCCAAGGCCAAGGTTTAGGCAGCGAGTTATTATCTTTTTGTATCAATCATGCCTTATCATTAGGTATAACAAAATTGATACTGGATGTGGAAACTTCTAACCACAATGCACTTAATCTTTACATGAGACATGACTTTAAAACGATCAATGCAACAGACTATTGGGCAATTTCCACTAAAAAATTACATACTCTACTGGAAGCACAATAGCTTAAATTTGAATTTTTATTTAAATTCAATCGGTTATGGTTTGAGAGGTCGCATGGAATGTTGAAACTCTAGGATCTCGTACAATCTATTCTATATACCCAATAATCAGGTTATCATTAGCGCTTTGTTGAATAGCGTTGACAATTTATCCTGATGAATTGCTATTATCTTTGCCTGCATTTAAACCAGCTAAGACGCTAATTTCAAACAAAATATCTCAATACAATGAATTCGGCTTGACAGCTTTTCTACTGCACATTTAGTATTGCGTTTTACTGCGGAAGGAAAGCGCTACGGGGATAAGGAATGAAGAAACGGGTTGTAATAACTGGTATGGAAATAGTCTCTTCCATTGGCAATGGCCTTGAGACTTTCTGGCAAGCCGCAATTAAGGGTCAATGTGGTATTAAACGGGTTGAAAGCTATGACCCAACACCTTATCCTACTCAAATTGGTGGCGAAATTACTGATTTATCGCTCGCCCACCTACCCGAGTTTGATAAAAGTAAACGCTTCCCCCGGGTGGCGCAATACGCACTCTTCTGTGCTCACCATGCGATTGAGCGCTCAGGCTTGTCTGCTGAAGACTTAGCAAAAACAGGAACTTATATCGGTACAAGCTTAGGCGGAACGCCTGAACTTGAATCTGCCTACGAATCCTTTTTTAAAGAAAGTTGGAAAAAGATTCCTGCCTTATCTGTGATTCGTGGTATGCCTAATTCGGTCGCCAATCATATTGCAATCGCTTTTGGTTTAGGCGGACCTAATTCAACGACTTCCAATGCCTGTGTATCCTCTGCGGAAGCGATTGGTAATGCCTATCAACAGATTGCTAATGGCAAACTCTCAACTGCTTTATGTGGTGGGACAGAATCACTGCTATGGGAAACCCTCATGGCCGCTTGGTGTAAGCTACGTGTGATGTCTACTCAAAATGAAAACCCTACTTTGTCTTGCCGTCCTTTCGATCAAAATCGGGATGGTATGGTCATGGCTGATGGGGCTGGCATTTTAATCCTTGAAGAATTGCAACAAGCTAAGGCAAGAGGGGCTAATATTTATGCTGAAATCATTGGCTTCGGCGCTAGCTGCGATTCCTACCATGTGACTGCGCCGACTGTACAAGGCCAAGTGCGTGCCATTCATTCTGCTTTAGACGATGCTAAGCTTGCTATCGGCGATGTTCAGTATATCAACGCTCATGGTACAGGAACTCAGTTAAATGATGTCACTGAAACGGAAACGATAAAAGCGGTTTTCGGCCAGCGTGCTTACGAGATTCCAATTACTGCGCAAAAGGCAATGACTGGTCATGCTATAGGTGCAGCAGGAGCCATGGAGATTATTGCAACAACATTAAGCTTGCAACATGATATTTTACTCCCGACAATTAACCTGCATAACCCTGATCCAGCATGCGACTTAGATTACGTGGCAAATCACGCTCGACCCAAGAAAATCGATATCGCTTTATCAAATCATTTTGCTTTTGGTGGTGCCAACGCCGCTATCTTGTTACGTCGGTTTTAATTTCCAAGGGGCTTGGCCTATAGCTGTCAGAGGCTAAGCTGATTTTTCCCTATCTTACTATGGCTCCTCAGCCTGAACGGATAATTATTAGCCGTCCCCAGGCATAGCCTGACAGCAATGGGCAAGGCCCAGCCTACATTTTAATCCCTAGCGAAAAGCATTAAACACGGCTTTAACCCCATGGAAATACAAGAAAAACTGCAAGTTTTATCCTTAAATTCAAAATAATGTGAAATTTCTGCATAATCTTTCTAAACTTAGTTCGCAACTGAAGCTACATCGCGCTATAATCGCCCTATTTTGCATGATTTTATAAGGTTAATAATGAATGCTTCGCTGTATGAAATAGCCAATTTAGTGCAAGGGCTGGTTGTAGGTAACGAGAAGGTTACTATTTCGTCACTATCACCTATCGATAACATCGTGGCTGGCGCTCTTGTTTTTGCCGACGGGCCAGAAAATCTGCAGTTAGCAGAGCAGTCTCCAGCCGCAGCGATTTTGGTTTGCAGCAGCACAAAAAGTGAACTTAAACCTGTTATCCAGGTCTCCAATCCGTTTAAGTCATTTATTCAACTTCTTAGTTATTTTTATCCGAGTAGAAAACCGGTTCCCGGCATTCATCCCACAGCGTCTATCGCTGAGGATGTAAGTCTGGGAAAAAATGTTTTTATCGGTCCTTACACTAATATCGAACCTGGTGTCAGCATTGGCGATAACTGTATTATCAAAGGCCACGCAAGTATTGGTGCCGATGTCTCTATCGGTGCAGATACCGTTTTACATCCTCATGTGACCATTTATGACCGTTGCCAAATAGGGAACAGAGTTTGTATCCATGCTTCATCAGTAATTGGCTCTGATGGTTTCGGCTATACCTTTATCGATGGCCAGCATATGAAAGTCCCTCACGTAGGGCATGTGGTTATCGAGGATGATGTAGAGATTGGTGCTAATACCACAATCGATAGAGCGACCTTAGGCGCAACAATTATTGGTGCCGGCACCAAGATCGACAATTTAGTGCAAATTGCTCATTCAGTAAAATTAGGTAAACATAATATTCTCTGCGCTTTTACAGGTGTAGCAGGAAGCAGCACTAGCGGTGACAATGTTATTTTTGCAGCGAATGTGGGCGTTAGTGATCACGTACGCATTGACGATGGTGTTATTTTAGGAGCACGGGCGGGGGTACCACCCAAGAAACATCTTAAACAAGGCAATATCTATCTAGGCAGTCCAGCTCGCCCAAAAGATAAAGCGATTGAACACGAACTGTCCGTCACACGAATACCCATTATGCGCAAAAATTTAAAAGCCTTGAGCGAGAAAGTAGATGAGTTGAGTCGACGTTTAGCGCAATACGAGGCCGAAAAATAATGTCTCGCCCTTTAATTCTGATTGATGGCTCCTCTTATTTTTTTCGGGCTTTTCATGCCTTGCCGCCGCTTACCAACTCCAAAGGGCTGCCAACCGGGGCAGTCTACGGAGTAGCCAATATGGTGAGAAAATTAATCAAGGATTTTCAACCCGAAGAAATTGCCGTCGTTTTTGATAGCAAGGGCAAAACGTTTAGAGACGAATGGTATCCCGAATATAAAGCCCACCGCCCGCCAATGCCTAACGATCTTCATTGTCAATTTCAGCCGCTAATGGAGTTATTAGCCGCCATGGGCTTACCCTTACTCATCGTTGACGGTGTGGAAGCGGATGATGTTATTGGTACTCTGGCTCATTTAGCAACAGCACAAGGACAGACCGTACTCATTTCCACCAGTGATAAAGACATGGCTCAATTAGTCAACGAGCAGGTCACCCTCATTAACACTATGACGAATAAAACCCTCGATATTCCTGGTGTTATTGAGAAATTTGGCGTTGGTCCCGAGCAAATTATTGATTACCTCGCCCTGATTGGCGATAGTGTTGACAATGTCCCTGGGGTCACCAAGTGTGGACCAAAAACAGCGGCAAAATGGTTGCAAGAATATCAAAATTTAGACAACATAATGGCCAATGCCTCTGCAATCAGCGGCAAAATTGGCGAATATTTACGCGCTAGCCTAGCGCATCTCCCTTTATCAAAAAAATTAGTGACGATTAAAACCGATGTCGAACTGCCCTTAACCTTAGCTGATCTAAAACATAAAGCCGCGAATCGTGAAAAACTAATTGCGCTACTACGTGAGTTAGAGTTTAAAACCTGGTTAAAAGAGCAATTAGAGCAAAAATCGATTGAAGAAGCAGGAACTTCCGTTGAAACACCAGTCATTGAAGAAAGTCATCTCACAATTATCAATACCCCAGCCCAACTCGATGAGTTGCTAATCCAATTAAACTCCTGCCAACTGTTCTGCATCAATGTAGAGACAACGAATATTAACGTCATGGAAGCTGAAATTGTCGGTATTGCTTTGGCAATTGCAGCGGGAAATCTGATTTATATTCCCTTAACTCACAAAGATGGCAGTCAGCAATTATCCCGAGATAGCGTATTAAATGCCTTAAAACCCATTCTTGAAAATGAAAACCTAGGAAAAATAGGTCTCAATTTAAAATACGATTATAACGTGTTTAAGCACTATGGTATTCATGTTAAAGGGCTAGTTTCCGATCCCATGCTGGAATCTTACGTTTTAAATTCAAACGCTAGTCAACATGATTTAGACTCACTCTCGTTAAAATACCTCGGCCATCAACCGATTAGCCTGGAGACCCTTGTCGGTAAAGGTGTAAAACAATTAGGCTTCGATGAAGTACCTGTCGCAAAAGCTGCGCCCTATGCTGCGGAATTCGCCGATCTTTCTTTAAAACTGCATCAAAAACTCTACCCCATGCTCGATGATAAGTTGAAATCGGTACTCAATACCATTGAAATGCCTTTACTCACTGTTTTGGCTGATATGGAGTATGAAGGGGTTCTCATCGATCAGAAAACCCTAGCAAAACATGGTGAACGGCTAAAAGAGCGCATGATAGCCCTTGAAGAAGAGGCTTTAAGCTTAGCGGGAAAATCTTTTAATCTTAACTCCCCCAAACAACTTCAGGAAATTTTATTTGATGTGCTAAAAATCCCTGTCCTAAGCAAAACACCGACGGGACAGCCTTCGACCGCAGAAGCAGTATTACAAGAGCTCGCTTACGATTATCGCCTTCCTGCGGTGATTCTCGAATACCGCAGCCTTAGCAAGTTGATCTCAACTTATATTGATGCCTTACCAAAATGCATCAATCCGCAAACAAATCGTGTGCATACTTCTTATAATCAAGCAGTTGCCGCAACCGGGCGTTTATCGTCGAGTGATCCTAATTTGCAAAATATTCCTATCCGCAGCGAAGAGGGACGTCTAATTCGTAAAGCCTTTATTGCTCCGCCCAATCATCTGTTATTAGCTGCTGATTATTCGCAAATTGAATTGCGTATCATGGCGCATTTGTCCCAAGACGAGAATTTACTAAAAGCTTTTACTAATAATTGGGATATTCATGCCGCTACAGCCAGTGAAATTTTTCAAGTTCCTCTGACCGAGGTTAGTAGCGAACAGCGACGACGTGCTAAAGCAGTCAATTTTGGTTTGATTTATGGAATGTCTTCCTTTGGTTTAGCAAAGCGACTTGGCATTGAACGCCAAGATGCGCAATACTATATGGATCGCTATTTCCAACGTTACCCTGGGGTTCTTGCATACATGGAGCGAACACGCCAACAAGCCCATCAACAAGGTTATGTGGAAACGCTTTTTGGTCGACGCCTTTATTTACCTGAAATCAATACCCAAAATATGATGCGACAAAAAGCAGCCGAGCGAGCGGCCATCAATGCACCGATGCAAGGAACCGCCGCAGATATTATAAAAAAAGCAATGCTCGCTTTAGCCGACTGGCTAGCTACCCAAGAAAAGCCGCAGGCAAAAATGATTATGCAGGTTCATGATGAGTTAATTTTTGAAGTGCATGAAACTGCTATAGTTAGCGTAAAAGAAACTATCCGAGAATTAATGGAAAACGCAGCACAATTATCTGTACCTTTGTCTGTATCAGTTGGTTTAGGAAAGGATTGGGATGAAGCTCATTAGGAGATAATTTTATGCGATTTACGATTGCAATTTTTACCCTCAGCTTAAGTTTTTCTTGCAGCGCCGTTGAGCTCCCTGCAACAGCAACTAATAATAAAAATAATGCAGTAGAAGCCTTACGTTTAGACTGGCGCGATACCACTGCATCGCCAACAACCGATTTCTTCGCCTATGCCAATGGTACCTGGCAAAAAAAGAACCCCATTCCACCTGAATATGCAAGTTGGGGTAGTTTCAATATCTTGCAAGAAAAAGTACAAAATATCATTCATCAAATGCTCATTGCTGCAGCGGATGATAAAAAAGCAGCGCCCGGCAGTATCGAACAAAAGGTCGGGGATTTTTACTACAGCGGCATGGACGAAGCTTCCATCAATAAACTCGGAATTACCCCTCTATTGCCTGAGTTCGAACGGATTGCAGCGATCAAAAATTTAGCTGATTTACAGCAAGTCATTACTCATTTACAACAGATTGGCGTCGATGCTCTCTTTAATTTTGGCTCTATGCAAGATTTTAAAAATAGCCAAGAAATGATTGGCGCGGCTCAACAAGGGGGGCTTGGTTTACCCGATCGTGATTATTACCTCAAAGAGGATAAAAAATTTCAACAAATTCGTGCCGCTTATGTTGAGCATATGACTAAAATGTTTGAGCTACTCGGCGATGCGCCTGATAAAGCGGCGGCAGAAGCAGCAACGGTCATGAAGATTGAAACCATTTTAGCTAAAGCTTCCATGTCGCAAACTGAACAGCGCGATCCTCACGCTATATATCATATGATGGATTTGCAACAACTCGAAAAAGTCACGCCTAATTTTGCCTGGCCCCGATATTTAAGTGAGCTTGGCCAATCGTCAATTAAACATATCAATTTAGCGACACCAGAGTTCTTCAAAGTGATGAATGAACAACTTCAGGCTATTCCTCTGGATGATTGGAAAACCTATTTACGTTGGCATTTAATCGATGCCTTCGCTTCTTATTTATCCAAACCTTTTGTCGACCAAAATTTCAAAATGGTTTCTTCTTTAACCGGCACCAAAAAATTGTTGCCACGATGGAAACGAGTGGTTAGTACTGAAAATGGGGCTTTAGGCTTTGCTATCGGTAAATTGTACGTAGAAAAATATTTTCCTCCCGAGTCAAAACAAGAAGCACGGGAGATCTTGAGTGACATACGCCAAGCTTTAAAACAAGATTTACAAACCCTCAGTTGGATGACTCCACAAACAAGACAAGCTGCCTTGAAAAAATTAGATCTAATGGAAGAGAGAGTGGGTTATCCCGATAAATGGTGGGATTATTCAACCTTGAAAGTTGATCGCGGCCCCTACGTGCTGAATGTTATTCGGGCTAACCAATTTTTGAACCATCGCGATCTCAACAAAATTGGTAAACCAGTTGATCGCAGTGAATGGGCGATGCCTCCGCAAACTATCAATGCTTATTACGATCCCTCCATGAATAACCTCAATATTCCGGCAGGAATCTTACAACCACCATTCTTTGATCCCAATGCGCCTGCAGCCATCAACTATGGCTCAATCGGTTTTGTGATGGGTCATGAAATGACACATGGCTTTGATGATCAAGGGGCTCAATTCGATGGCTATGGAAATTTAAAGAATTGGTGGACTAAAGCTGATCTGAAAAAATTCCAAGCGGCAACCAATTGCATCGTAGAGCAATTTTCTAAATATAAAGTGGATGGCGATTTACCCGTACAAGGAAAATTAGTCGTCGGTGAAGCAACCGCTGATTTAGGCGGCCTCACCTTAGCCTATCATGCTTTTCAGCATTCTAAGTATTATAAAAATGCCAAGACAATCAATGGAATCACGCCGGAGCAACAATTTTTCTTAGGAACTGCGCATGTATGGGCATCCAATATCCGTCCTGAGCAAGCCCGTAATTTAGTAACAACTGATCCCCATCCACCGATGATTTATCGCGTGAACGGCACACTCGCCAATATGCCACAATTTCAAATGGCCTTTTCCATACCTGCCAATAGTGCGATGGTTAATACCAAGCGTTGTGTGATTTGGTAATGTACGGAGTCAGTCAGGATACGTGTGTGATGGATAAGGTTTTTCATCCATTTCAACTAAAGGAAGGGTTGATAATTTCAATGGTCTTATCGGCTATTAACCTATTTTTATAGATTTCCAGCGCGTTGACTATTGTTTTATCCTGAGAGTCTTTTTTATTGTTAGTCGCATTAACTATTGGCTCAATTACTTCATTATTGAGTTGTCCAATGGAGTGATTATTGTTCTCAGCAAGATGTTCTTTTACTTTAATCTCATATATTGCTCTAGCTTCATTAGTAGAAGCATATCCTAAAGACGCAGCTATATTGTATTTCAAATAGGTACCATTATTACTGGCAAGTAAACTGTAAATTAACAAATCTAAAACGGCCTGATCTTCACTATATTCTGCAAAAAGGTCTCTGAATGTTTGAGCACGTATACGGCCACGTTCATTATCAAAAAAACGTGAGAAATATCCTAAAGTAAAGGGTCTATCTTGTGTATAGTTCCCTACCGCTGTCTGACAAAGTTGAGAAATATTTTTAGTTTCTTCATCGATATAGTTTGCCTCCCTATTAAGAAAAACAAACCGACGAAATATTTTTTGTGCCTCACAGGGATTGTTTGCTGTAATGGTTTCAATATCCTCTATTATTCTTTCATATGAGTCCTGCAATCTTGGATTGATTATTCCTTCTAGTCCACGAAAATCCTCTATCAATCCTTTGATATGTATATCTAATCTTTCGCTGAGCTTTTTTTCTAATTCTTCATTTAGAAAACTCAAATCTTCTCGATTTAGAAGAGAATCATTTAGTAACAAACTAATTTCTTCATAGGCTGTAAAATCAGAATCTTCGTGATGAGGAAAGGCTTTTAGTATTCCTACTAATTCCTGCAGTTTTTCAATGGCTCTTGTTCTAGCCGCTCCTCTACGTTCACATTTTTCATCTTCTTCAATCAATAAATTAATTTGTCCGATTTCTTCGTTATATTCTTGTTGTATTTTCTCTATACCCTCCTTAATTGTAAGGAGCTCAAAGTTGAAGTTAAATTTATCTTCATCATTTTTAGCAAAACTCCTTTCGTGGCTTCGAATAAAATCAATTGACTCTAAAAGTTGTTCTAAAGAGGATTTAAAATGGTCTTTAAGATATTTTATATGGGCAGCTTTTGCCTTAGCCTTATCGAATTGCAATCCATAGGCACGAATGTTCTTTGCTGAGAATTGAATATGGTGCAACGGGTGATTTGGATCATAAAAATCATTATTATGTTCACAATCCTTAAACAAAATTCCATGCCTTTTTTGCCATTCCTTAGGTGCCGTTGTAAAAGTAAATGAAAAGGGAGTCGAAAAACTCTCCATCCGTATAGCTTTGTCGCCGGGTGGGGTAAAACTGTGTAAAGGAACATTGGCTTGCTGAAGTTTATACCAAAGAGTGAGCATAAGTTTCTTTAAGTGCTCAATATTATGCTTGTTTCCCTCCAGGATTGAAGGTAGATAAATACATACTTCCTTACCTCTCTGATCCCTATCATTACCAAAACTATTTGTGGTGCCATCAAAATCTTTTAAAGCTTGTTGATCATCTAATTGTATGATCTTGATATCTACTTCTTCGCCTTCAAAAACCTCTTCGAGGATCCTTCTCACCAGAGCAAAATTTTCTCTATTCATCAAATAAGTTGGATCAACATGGACGCGAAATTCCTTTTTAGGACTCTCGTATGAAATTTCTTGCTTTATAGTTAAGAATTTTGACATCGTTTAGCTACCCCATGAAAAAGATTTTGATAAGTATTTTAGTAGTACATACATTTAGTTAAACCGGTTTCTTACTATAAAGCGATTGGCAAGATTAATTTGCGGGCAATTATAGCATATTTTGAGCAACCCAATAACTTTGTACGCATCATTGCTGATTTTGCAAATAGGAATTTAGCTTAGAAGGCCTGGCGAGTACATCTGGGATCTTTACGGACAGCATTTAATCAACATCTTCTACCTTTAATGGAGCAATTGGGTTATCCACAATCGCCAGCAATTCCAGGCGCTCCCGCACTTAGGCCAAGAGTCCTTCATACCCATAAACCACCGCATCAACTGAAACCGGTTGACACAAAAACAAAACTAATTGTACAATATATATCCAACCGCGTGGATAGCCAGGATCCTATATGACTAAGTTTACCGAAAACGAAAAGGTTTCAGTGATTAATCCCACTAAAATGTCTGAAAGTGAAAGTGAGCTTTTAGGTGACTTCTTAGATGGCGATGATGATCCTGAAGTTTTTTTTAAGAATAAAATTTATCCTTTCGACAACGGTCTTAAACTGACTAAAGAAATTTCCTGGCGCTCAGGCAAAGATAAAGGGAGTCAATGCTTCGAAGTCATTGGCAAACGGGTCGGTAACGGAAATTATGGGTATATCGATAAGGTAAAAGGAAAATTATTTTTTAGCAACGATGAGTTGGTTTATATGCCAGTGAGCCAAAAACCTCATAAAGCTAGAATCAGAAAAGAAATACCGCGAAAACCACATGTGAGTGAATCCCAATGGCGACGTGATATTAAAAAAGAATATAAGCGTACTAAAGAAGCCGGTCATCTATGTATTAGAAAACCGGTCTTTTTCCAAGATGATGGTAATCTACGTGCCTATTTATTCATGCGCGAAATGCCAGGACAAACTTTAGAGCAAGCCTTAAAAGGAAACTTTGATGAAAAAACACGTTTAGCCCTTTGTCTGGCTATCATAAAAGCCTATAAGCAACAGGTTCAAGCAAGACAGTTAGTACATAATGATATTTCTCCTAGAAACATTATGGTTGATCTTAGTGAGCCACTGAATCCTCGTTGCTTTTTTATTGATTTCGCTTTTGCTAAAAAACAAAGCACTAATGATGCTATGGTGTTCCCAATAAAAGGGACAGCTTTGTTTATAGCACCAGAACGTTTTGAAGGAAAAGGTTCAAGTACTGCAAGTGATATTTTTTCTTTAGGCCATATCCTTGCTCAAGTTATGGGTGAAGAACCGCCAGAATCTTGCAACAAAGTTGATCTAATCTTCAAACGTAGTCTGCGAGGTCAATTTGATAGTGAATTAATCTATTTAAAAAACCAGCAAGTAAAAAATCAAATTCAGAATATGTTACACCCTGATCCGGAAAAAAGATCTCTACTTAATGAGGTTTCTTCAACAATTTCTGCTGCACTGGAAGAAGATAGGCTCACTTCTTCTCAAATCGCTATATCAGCATAAATTAGTTGGTATCTACTGTCCTTAAAATGCAAAAGGAGTTTTCATTAAAAGTCCTTCCATTTTTTAAGACTTCAAAGATGATATGAGCTAATTTACGCACAACAAGCGCTCTTCTAACCAGCGATTAATTGCTTGTTTAGTTTCCCCTATCACTTGAATTAATTGATAATATAATTTCTCAAGCAACCGGCTCTGACCTGCTTTACAATAGCGCTCAAGATATTGGCAGGCATATTGTAGTTTGGTTGTACAACAATAGACTGCACCACTTTTTAATTTGTGCACTAAACTTTCAATCTTTAACCAATCACTTTGGATATAAGCCCGACGAATAGCGAGCTCCCCATGAGGCAAGTCCTCAGAGCTTAACGTCAGTAAAAGCTCGCTCAACACCGTTAAGCTTCCTAAAGTGGCGATCCCTTTCTCAATATCGAGCAGAGGGAAGCTATTTAAGGCAAAAAGTTCCTCTTCTGTTTTAGGTAAGTCGGAGCCTAAGACCAAAATAGTCTTGTCGGCTTCATTTTCCCGAGGTTGAAACGAGTCTAACAAAATCCTCAAATTAATCGCTGTCATTGGCTTGGTAAATAGGCCATTCATACCTAGATCTAAGGACTCGGCTTCTGCAATTTGTCCAGCATGGCCTGTTAAACCATAGATTAATAAGGGGGAAGCAGAACCTTTTTGCTTCTCCCAATCGCGAATTTGTCGTGTCATCTCATTACCTGAGATGCCTGGCAAGCCGATATCGGTGATAATTAGATCAAAGGGTTCTGTTTTTGCTAATAATAAGCCTTTCTCTCCCGAGGTAGCCGATAAATAACGGCAACCCGCTTTCATCACCATTCTTTCAAGAACTTTTAGGGCAACAATGCTGTCTTCCACCAGCAGTAGATAAGGAGAATGCGAAGACCTCTGTACAGGGGGAGGCGAAATAATTTTCTTCTTTTCATCAATTTCAGGGGCTACAGCCGAGACTAAAGGAATGGAAAAATAAAAAGTAGTTCCCTTTCCTTCTTCACTGTTGATACCAATTTTACCTCCCAATAACTCAACATATTTTTCGACAATATGAAGACCAACGCCATGTCCATGATGATTATTTTTATAGGAAGGTGAAATGCGATAAAAGCGTTCAAATACTTTTTTCTGTGCCTCTTTTGGAATGCCTTTTCCAGTATCAACTACTTTAAACATTAAGGATTTTTGCTGAGCATCAGAACTTGTTAAATCAACCATAAGTTGAATCATTCCTTCGTCGGTAAATTTAATTGCATTACCCAGTAAATTGAGTAAAACACGGCTTAGTTTAAACCGATCTGTGCGGATATATTCAGGAATATTGGGATCAATTTTTAATTGGAAACTAATATTTTTTTGCATCATTGCAGGTCGTTCTAATTGATATAAATCATCCAAACAATCTTTAAGGTAAAATGATTCTAAATAGAGATCATCTTCTTTCATATCATCGGCAGAAACCACATCAAGAACACCATTTAAAAGTTTTAACAATTGCTCACCACTTTCATTAACCCAGCTTGCATATTGCCTCTCTTCTTCAGATCTAGCTGTTTCCTCTAGCATTTTTGTCATACCGATAATGCCTGTTAACGGAGTGCGAATATCATGACTCATGTTAGCCAGAAACTCTGTTTTGGCTTGGCTGGCCTTTTCAGCGGTTTCCTTAGCTATTTTTAAATCTGCCTGCGTTCTTTTTAATTCAGTAATATCTGAGGAGTTCCCCAAAATACCAATGATATTTCCCTCATCATCAATGAGAGGCATTTTAATCACAGTAAAATACATTTTTTTACCGTTAAGGGTAACGGTTTCTTCAAAAAAAATAGGTTTTTTTCCCTTTATCACTTGTTGATCGTTTTTCTTTAATTCCTCAGCATGTTCTGGCCAAAGATCATGATCCGTTTTTCCCACAAAATCATTCATGGAGTTTAGCCCAAGTGTTTTAAGAAGAATTTTGTTGCAACCGAGGTATTCTTCGTCTTTATTTTTCCAATAAAAATTACCAGGCACACAGGCTGAAATTTTTTTTATTTGATCAAAAATAGTGACATGTTGCAAAGCTAAACGTTTCGTATCTGTATTATCTTTTCCAAGTAAAATGAGTTGATTCGATTGACGTTTAAATTTCCATGTAAGATAGCGTTTAATGTTATTTTTATACAACATGCACTCAAACTCACCTTGCTCATTTTGCAAAATAAATTCGTACTGAAAAAAAGGAAAAGGAATTTTTTTTCCTTGCTGAAAGTAGATTGACGCAAAGGGTTGCCCACGCATTTCTTTGTCTTTCCAGCCCAGAAAGGATGTAATCGCTTCATTAAACTCAAGAATACAATAGTCTGCATCTAAAACAATAATGCAATCCTCAGACAGTAACAGAAAGGCTTGCAATTGCGGATGCAGAGAAGATTTTAATGTGGCTTCTTTTCCCATGATAATCACCCCCAACTATTCAATTGGTAGCACTCTGCCTCATTCGGCGTCCCTCATATTACGTCAGCTACTTTTATCGCTAAAAATCCCCTTTTTTCTAGAAAATTAAAATAATTATCCAGAAGCTGCTTATTAATAAACGGAAATTTCATACCATTTGCTTGAAAAGCATAATGCGTATTCTGATTATTTGCACTAGATATTCGATCAAGTTTTTCCATCCAAACATTATCACTTTGATTAATATATAAAGTGAGCAGCGAATACAGAGTACTCTCCGGGCTCATTTCGGTCAGTAGTTTCTTTTGCCATGCATTGGGAGAAATGAGCTGCATGTTATAGCCTCGTTGATTAAGATAAGTTATTAACTCCTTCCAAGATAATTTATTTGTATTTACCAAATTAAATAAGCTATAGGGTATTTTTGTATTTAGTGACGTTTTAACAATCATTTGACCCACATAATCTACTGGAAGAATATCGAGCTCAATATCCCATGAAGGTGCATAACCCAATTGACAACAGCCCTTAATTAATCGCAGTAAATGATTCTGCTCCGCAGCAATTAATCCCGAAATGGAATCACCTAAAATCCAGGCTGGCCGATAAATTTTGATAGGTATTTGTTGTTGATGGGCTTTCGCTAAAATTTGCTCCGCAATCCATTTAGTTTGACTATAACCATCTTCTGGAGGTGGGTTGGGATGGGAATAGATAAAATCTTCAATAATACTATTAAAATTATCCAAATAATTGCTAGCGGCGGACAAGGTCGAAATATAATGAATAGGAATTAGTTTTTTAATAGTTGCTAATTTCAATATTTCTTTAACGCTTAGCACATTGGCAGCTCGCAACATTTCATAGCTATAGAGATGATGAACAGCGGCACCATTATGATAAATGATATCGATTTTTTCCGCTAACACCATAAACTCTTCAATAGGCAAACCGAGATAGGGTTTTCCCAAATCGCCAACTAATAACTGGATGCGCTCCTTATCTTCAAAATGCAGATCATAGAGTTCTATTGATTTTTGTAATTTATTTTTGGCATCTTCAAGATTAGCTCCCCTTACTAAACAATAAATTGTCGCTGAAGTTAACTGATAGAGTTGCTTCAAGAGATTTGCACCGAGGAATCCGTTGGCACCCGTCAATAATAGAGCTTTCGGCTGAACATTTGCCGCTTCCAGCTCCTGCAAAAAATTTGGCTCCCTTTCTCTTTTCGAGGGAAAATCAGAGAAAATATTTGGCTTGGTTACACGTAAACAGTGGGGCAAATTTAGTTCAATATCAAATTTCCAATGGGCCATGAATGAGGAGGGCTTTATTTCTTCATTGATTTCAATCAGTTGGGCTAAATGAAAGATAGTCGGTTTTTCCAAAAATTGTTGCAATGATAAATCATAAAGTAATTGCTCTTTAACTTTTAAAACCAATTGAGACACCATCAGTGAATGCCCGCCGAGATCAAAAAAAGAATCATGAATACCAATTTGATCCAGCTCAAATAACTCACTCCATATTTTTTCTATCTCTTTCTCTGTTTGTGTCTGTGGTGCTACATATTCGCTCGTTAGCGTATTCGTTGAAGAATCGGGGGCGGGTAATTTTTCAAAATCGACTTTTCCGTTTAAGGTGAGAGGAATTTTATCTATTCTTATAAAAAAACTGGGGATCATGTATTTAGGCAACTGACTTGCCATGTACTGTTTGATATTAATCATCGGGCATTCATGTTTTAACACTAAATAAGCAACTATTGATTTTTGCTGCTTCTCATTTTCGCAGACCCTCACAGCACATTGATCGACTGCTTCATGATGCAATAACACGGTGCAAACAGCTTCTAATTCGACACGAAAACCACGTATTTTTATCTGGTTATCTTGACGACTTAGGTATTCAATATTGCCATCTGGCATCCATCGAACAATATCTCCCGTTTTATAAAGCAAGGTTTCGGCACTAGAGTCGAATAAATTAGGAATAAAACGAGCTGTGGTAATTTCAGGGCGATTCAGATAGCCCAAGGCGACACCAGCTCCTCCAGTGTATAATTCGCCAGGAGCGCCAATTGGTGTAGGACGCAGGTATTTATCAAGAATGTAAACCGTGGAATTGGCGATTGGTTTGCCGATCGGAATGGATTGATAACCTTCTTTTCTCGCTTTAATTAGGTAGGTCGTGGTAAAGGTGGTATTTTCTGTCGGTCCATAGCCATTTAAGATCTGTCGCGGGGCCCCTTTTTCACAACGAAGTACTCTCATTACTTGCTCCGCATTTAAAATATCCCCCCCAATTAATAAATAGGATAAGGTCGCGAACATGGATGGCTTCACTGACGCGTATTGATTAAATAAAGCTGAAGTCAGCCAAAGCACTGTGATTTTCTTCTTAATTAGAAATTGACTAAATTGCGTGACATTAACTAAGGTTGCATGGGGAACTGCGACTAGTGTTGCTCCATTTAATAAGGCTCCCCAAATTTCAAAAGTTGCGGCATCAAAACTAATACTTGCAGCCTGAGCAATGCGATCGTTTTTCGTAATTTTAATATAATTCGTTGAATTGACTAAGCGGACAATTCCTCGATGAGGGATCATCACCCCTTTGGGTTTTCCCGTGGTTCCCGATGTGTAGATAATATAAGCGAGACTATCAGGATCCACAGAGGCAAGATTAAGATTCTCCGAACTTTCAGCAGAGGCGCTCTTGATAAAATTCTCGAAAATAATCAAAGGTACATTTTGATTATCGCAGCAAATCTGCATTTTAGCTTTTAGCGATTTCGAAGCGATCGCTACGGTCGCGCTACTATCACTTAAGATAAATTGAATATGAGATGAAGGATAATTAGTATCTATGGGAACGTAGGCAGCGCCGATTTTTAAAATCGCTAATAAACCAACGATGAGATGAATTTCCTGATTAGTACAAATCACTACATGCTGACCTGCGCTTAGACCATTTTTTTGCAAAAGACGGGCAAATTGATTGCTTTGATCATTGAGTGCTTGATAAGACAGTACTTGCCCTTCATAAGATAAAGCAATTTGCTCCGGTGTTTTCTGTACTTGCTCAACGAAAAGTTGCACCACAGATTTATTCTGGGAAGGAGAAATTTGCGTTTTATTCCAGGTCATTAATAATTGGCTGCTTTCTTTGGCTGATAAGAGAGGAAGTTGTGAAATCAACATCGTCGGATGTTCAAGCATACTAGCAATCAGAATAGGCAAATGTTGGATGCTATTGCGTAGGATCGTGTCTAAATCATCATTTTTTTCACGGCTAAACCATTGTATTTTGTAGGTATTAGAAATGGTCACCACCACCGAGGAATTAATATGATGAATTCGTTTCAAAAACCCTTTCTCGTGGCCAATCATTACGGTAATAGGATAAAACGACTGCAAATTTGAGGATAATTCAGGATAACGAACAAAAATATCGCGCGAAAAACTTAAATGTTTATCAAATTTTAATAGCCTATCAAAAAATTCCTTCAAGGTTTCTTCAACAGTGAGATCTTCATTTAGTTGAAAAGAAAAAGGGATAATTTGGGCAAATAAGGGTTTGATCGCTTCAGGTAATTGCTGCAAGAGAGGATGCGAAAAACCAACACCAAATTTTTCTTTATTTCCCAAACGATAAAGATAAATATATAAAGCGGCAAATAAAATATTACAGGGATTATTAGGGTATTCATTCGTAGGAAATGAGAATAAGGTTGACGCATTAAACATAGCAACCTGTTTCAGAGGATAATTCTTTTCGGGGCTTAGCGATAACGTTTGAAAAGGCAAGGTCGCAGGGATAAATGATTTCTCTTGCCGCACCCAAAAGAGCTCATGAATGGCATAAACCTCGCAAAAATATTTATATTCAAGCCGTGATTTTTCCGAAATAGGCGGTAGAACTGACCCTTTCTTCAAATGAAAACGCTCAGCCAGCTCTATAAAATCCACTGTTTCATTATGAAAGGAAAGAATTTGCTCTAATTGCACAACTCGAGTTTTGGTTGCAATTTGCCAATACTGCGCTGTTATCTCTACAAGAGTACCAGGTGCATGAGAATTTTCCTCATCCAAAATATGCAATTGAAGAATGAGGAAAAAATTCTTCCCGATATTAAATTTCGGCAAACTGAAGCGATTACGATGATGTTGGCCTAAATTCAGCGCGCGGCACATTCGATCAATGGTTTCCGCCGAATCATGCCAACTAATCCAACCTCCATTCATCGGTTTCTGGCAATAATCAAAATAGCTGCGATTCTCTAAATTTTGTGGAATTGGGCGCAGTTGTTGGAAACTAATTTCATAAACTAATTCTTTGAAGGTATTAAGCGCCTCTTGATAACATTTGACACTTAAACTTAACCCTGTTTCATCAGCCTCAATTTCAATAGGTGCTTGTTTTAAAATAGCTCCGGCATCAATATCTTTAACCATTTGGTGCCAAGTCACGCCATGTACTCGTTCATTATGCAAAATAGCCCACGAAGGAGCATGCAAACCGGCGTATCGGGGCAGAGGGCCATTATGATAATTGATAGCCATGCATTTGGCTTGCTCTAGTAGAGAAAGCGGTAAAACCGTTCCATTGATAATGCTAAATAAATAGTCAAACGCAGTCACTGATAAAATCGGTACTGCATCGCTAACTTTTAAAAAATAGGGTATTTTTTTTTGAATCGAAAACTCTTCTGCGGCTGGAAGAGGAGAGATAATACCCAAGATCGAATGATTATAGGATAAAAGAATTTCTGCACACTCCAGTAACAGACGATCTTCCCCGATCAAATAGCAAGTAACTAATTTCTTTTCCAAAGAAAAATCCTAAAATTTTTGCCTATTGCCGACTATATTACCTTATACGATAAATAATACACAGAGTGTTCCTGAGCCTGTGGATAAAAATTGAGATAAGCCTTTTTTCAGGAGAAATCAGCTCATCATTACCCGTTCAAGCTGAGGGAATCTATCTCTAGTGTCTGTCACTCTGGGCCAATAAAGAGATCCATTGAAAAAGGTGTAATATACAAAATGCCTCCTTGCTTAGGGTGAACCTGATAGAAGCTTCAAAATCTACTTGCTTTAATTAAGAAATTTTAACTTTTGAATCTGAATTGGGTTCTGCTCCTAATTTCATTTGCTTATTAGTATCAATGACTTTGTTTATGGATTCTTGTATTGCAATAAGGCTATCCAATTCAGGTATTACAGGGCTATGAAATAACAGCGATTTAAATTCTCCCAATTCTTTTTTAGTCGTTTCAATTCTGTCCACTGCAGCCGATAAATTTCCTAAGCTAAGCTGTTCGATTATTTCATTAAGATTATTTTCAAGTATCTTATGTCTCGTAGATCCTTCTCGATAATAAGAGAAATACTCCCCACTGATTCGAGTTTGATTTGTAACAATTAAATTTTGTAATTGGATTGCTAAATTAAAGCAGGATTGAGCATTGTCAATATCCTTTATTAATTTTATAAAATTTTCTTGCACTTCTGTAGGCAAATTCGAATGAGCAATCGATGCTTGTAAATTTTCTTTGTCGAATTCTTTTTTTTGTAATTTTATTTCTTGATTAACGCTAACTATTTTGAGAATTTGATTATTATAGCTAATCGCTTTTTTTAAAGCTTTATCAAATGCTACTGGGTTATTTGTTAGAAAAAGTTCTTGCAGATTGAAAGTATCAAACCCGTCAATATCTGAAAAAGCATTTTTAATCTTATCTAGCCCGATTGGCGCAACAAACTCATGCAAGCTATGTCCACCTGAATTAAATAGAAGTGCAGCGATAAAAACAGTTAAAAAAGTCTCCATTTTTTCTTTTGAAAAGGGAAAATATTTATCTAAACCTGGATTGCTTCCTTTCTCTTTTTTGCTAATTTGAGATAGCTGCGAAATCCGTTGGTCTTTTATCTTAAGTAATGCGCGTAACTGTAAGAGCATTGTTCCTGATATCGAATTTGAAAATGGATGAACGAGTCTCGAAAAACTATCATCGGTCCAAGCAGTACCGAGTACATAATGAGATTGATCGGAGGGTTTAGCAAAATTTTGCGTTTTTTGCATAAGAGCCACATCATCTTTCGCTATTGGCATATGACCCTTTAAAATTCCTAATGCCCTTGTATGCGTTGTTTGTTGCCCAGGTTTACTTTTTTTTCCACGATTTTCTTCAAGATAAAAACCTTCTTCATAAATATTTAAAGGTAACAATTCCGAATTAGTATCGCCAATTACAAGTGCTACAAATGAAGCAGAGACTATAGCGATTAATTTTCTTCGCGCACTTTTAGGTAGCTCTGCATAAATCTCTCCGTTTCTTATTTTTTTAAAATAATCGCCATATTCTTTATCAAATTTATCGTTAAAATTTGCTGTTTTGGTATTTAAGACATAATCATAAAGGTCTCTGTATTTACGTGGCGCTAATTTTTTCACTGATTGCAGGTAATTCTTAAGCTCGTTCACACTTAATAGACCCAGCTTAACCACTAAAGTTTCATATGCAAGATGAGTTTCAAAATACCTACGAGAACTATCATTATTAACCACTTCGGGATCGGCAGAAACTTCATACTTTAATAAAATGGGGTCTTCTAAATAATTAGCAATGACAAGACGACTTTCTTCATCTTTTGCACCTACTAAATATAGTTTTTTTAGCTCGGCTAATTCTAAATTTAACTTTTCAATTAATTCTGATTCTTCTTGTTGTTTTGATTTGCTTATCAACTTTAATTTATGATCGATCAGAATTAATAAAGCTTGGCCGACAGAAATTTTTGACACTCAAAATGCCCCATACAGATCAACAATACATCTAAATTATGGAACAATTTTATTAAGTGAGTATTAATTTAAATCATTTTGCATTACTTTATTGAGCATGAAGCATTTATTTCTGACTTAACTTTTAAGGAGCAAATTGTCTTATATGTTATACGATTAATTTAATAATTGTGACACATAAGACGTGAACGAACTCACTATATTAGATAAAGCTGATTGCCGAGAGTTAAAAAAGGTAGATTGATTGCTACTACTTTCAAGAAAAGGGTTTTGTTTACCATCCCAAGGAATAAATTTTTTCATACTATGGAAAAAGGTTAGCTGGGGTGAATCTAAGTATAATTTTTCTTTTTTCAGACAAGTCGCTAAAATTTCAGTGCACTCGTTTTTAATAGCAGCAAAATCCTCTTCATTAATCGAAAAATTATACAGATAGCCTAAAGTGATATGAAAATATTCTGGAACCTTTTTTTCTAAACCAAACTGTTTGGCTACAGCTTTAATTTCCTCTTCTTGATCTGGAGGTAATGAGACATTTAATTGCAAAACATCAGAAACATTCAAATCTTCGATAGTAATTTCAGGAATAATCGGGGTTTTACTTAATTCCACATGAAGCTGTTGCAAGAAATGAAGTTTCTGATTAATAAACGATGACCAACGACTAAAGTACCATTCTTTTACATAAAGATTACAGGTTGTCATATGATAACTTTGGTAAGGTAGTGGTTTAAAATATTTACAGATGAGCGGGGAGCTATTCAATTTCTGATAAAGCGTTTGCCAAAACTCGTTATCATTATCTCCGATTCCAGCAATAACTGTAACGCCTGGATATGGCGTATATTTACCATCCTTATTAATTTTTACCATAGGCTACTCGAGTGACTTTTTTGACTTCCGTATAATAATTGTGAAGATTTTATCATAAATAAGCAAATCTTTAAAATAATCGGGCGATCTCCACAGCCACGTCAGTAAGGATGCGTCGACGCTAACCATCCACAAACAAAGCAACATAATCAGAATGCGCCAAGTCGGGTAATTCCATAGCGTTACCTGGTAGGGAATAGATTTTCATGCTCAATTGATTAGTCTCACTCTTATAGCTTGGCTCACCCAAAACGATCGAGTAACTCGCAGATTGTCCCGATTGATTAATCGTATTTAAACGAACAACCTCCAATAAAGCCCTCGGAGGTTCTTTTTTGTAGGAACCTTGGCTCCACTGGTTTAAAAAACGTTTCAATTCGAGTTGCCCACTAAAACGGGCTGGCCGATCAGCGAAATAAACAACCTGGGGATTCACCTTGTTTAAATTAAGGATAAACTCTCGTTTTTCCCTATTAGCTATTTCGATGGTTCCTTCTTTCGCCAATACGACAAAAAGAAAACGTAAATTCTTAGTATTTCCAGGGTTAGCATTAATTGCAGACCAGGCAGGGGCTGTAAAAAACGCTGAAACGAGCATCAATAGACTTGCAAGGTGTTTTTTCATGCTTTCACTTATTGTAGAGCCTGTAGGTTTAAATTGTAGCGCAAAATAGTTTCGCTTATTTTTGCTATAATTCTAGCCATAACGGATTTTTAATTGGCAACCAGTCACAAAAGGACTTGTCCTATGAAACTCATCCTAACCCTCGTTATTCTCTGCTTCCCTTTTTCTTTACAAGCCTCCTGTGCCTGCACTTGCGACCTCCTGGATCGACGTTTATGCGAACCGGGCTACGATCTAGACAACCCTTGTGGCACTATCTGTCCCTCACATACTCCTACGATGCCTCCACCCAGAACTGCTTGCCCTACCCAAAAAGTGTATATTCCAGCAAAAGGTGCTGATGTGTGGATTACTCTATGCCCTGATATTTAGGATCTTCTTTTAACAATAGGTAACTGACTATCATGGCAATCACCAGACCGACCATTACATTTAAAAACCGACCGATAACAACATGTAAAGCGGTATCAGGCAGTCCGGCTAAAAGCATTATAGCCAGCGCACTGCCGGCATGATTACCGGTCGCTGAAAATTTGGTTTCATAACCAATCAAGAACCCGCAGAGGAAAAATCCACAAACTAATACCAAACCAATAACCATCATGTCAGTGGGAAACAAAATCGCGACAGCGCCGCCTAAAACAGCAGCAAAACATTGCCCCAGAAAACGTGCCAGTGCTTTTTCTTTTGTTCCTTTTGTGGTGTCTTCCATCACAACAAACAGAGTAATGGTTACCCACACACCTTCAGGATAACGAAAAATTATCCAGGAGAGAAAAGTTAAGGATGCAGCGAGGCTGATAATTGCTGCATTGATTAAATCAGGCTTCGACCAACTAATATCCTTAAACGATTGGATAATTTTTTTATTCGCCTCACGGTCAATAAGCGGTGATTTACTGGTTAAAAAATTCGATATACTCCAACCCACAAGGGCCACCACAATGATCCCTATACAGACTTCGAGAGTACGATCAATTGCGACGGCTTGAATATCACCCAAAACAAATGAAGCGATTACAATAACGGCACTAAAACCAGCAACGACGGATAAATAGTTGTAAGGTCTCGTTTGCAAACCAATGTACGTTGTGGTGAAAGAAAAGATTAAAATAGTAAAAAAAAGTTCAAAGGGTGAATAGCCGATATGCTTAGCAAGGATAAAACCGACTATGGCGCCCACTAAAGTGCCTACCAATCTTAGTGCTGACTTGATAACCGTTGCTGAAAGATTCGGACGCGTGATCGAAGATACGGTCACTACCGCCCAAAAGCCTTCGTGCAAATGATAATATTGCAAAAGAAGGAGGCAAATTAAGCCACTTAACCCCATTTGCAAACCTACGATTGATGCTTTGTTAATTCTCTCAGTCATGCTATTTATTTCGCTATGCTATACTCCAAACATCGGTCCCAAAAAGGTCATAGGATATGACAAACTCCTCATTCCGTATAGAAACAGATAGCTTGGGTGAAGTACAAGTACCTAACGACAAATTATGGGGAGCACAAACACAGCGCTCACTCCTTCATTTTAGTATCGGTGACGATCTCATTCCTAAAGAAATGATCAAGGCTTACGCCATATTAAAAAAAGCGGCTGCTCTTGCCAACCATAAAGGTGGACGATTATCCGATGAAAAATGCCAATTGATCGTAAAAGTCTGCGATGAAATTCTTTCTGAACAACATCAGGAAATGTTTCCCTTGCATGTTTGGATGACAGGTAGTGGTACACAATTTAATATGAATATGAACGAGGTCATTTCCAATCGCTGTGCGCAACTAAAAGGTTTTCCTTTAGGCAGCAAAAAACCCGTCCACCCTAATGACGACGTCAATATGTCTCAATCGTCTAATGATTCCTTTCCTTCAGCCATGTACATGGCAGCAGCGATCGCTGTGGTCGATCAATTAATTCCGGCATTAAAAGATTTACGCAATGCCTTAGATAAAAAATCTAAAGCCTGGATGGATGTTGTGAAAATCGGTCGCACTCACCTGCAAGATGCGACGCCTCTGACTGTTGGGCAAGAATTTTCTGGCTATGTGGGCATGCTAGATGATGATCTAAACCGGCTTCAATACGCTTTAAACGACGTTTATTGTTTGGCCTTGGGGGGCACTGCAGTTGGAACTGGGATTAACGCAGCTCCTGGTTTTGCTGATGCAGTAGCTGAAGAAATTGCTAAACTGACACAGCTTCCTTTTATTTCAGCACCTAATAAATTTACGGTCCAAGGCGCCCATGATGCCTTGGTTGAACTATCTGGAACACTAAAAACCTTAGCCGTATCCCTTTATAAAATAGCGAATGATATTCGTTTATTATCCTGTGGACCACGAGCAGGTTTTTATGAACTGCTTATTCCATCTAATGAACCTGGTTCTTCTATTATGCCAGGTAAAGTCAATCCGACACAGTGTGAGGCTATGACCATGGCAGCAGTGCAAGTCATGGCTAACGATGTGGCGGTAACCTTTGGCGGCGCAGGTGGTTATTTGGAAATGAATGTTTACAAACCCTTAATGATTTTTAATATCTCTAAATCGATTCGCATCCTTGCCGATAGCATGAAAAATTTCCGTGAATTTTTAGTTGAAGGAATGCGGCTTAATGAAAAGAAAATTGCCCATTATGTGGAGCGCTCATTAATGCTAGTGACTGCATTATCCCCGATTATTGGCTATGATAAGGCATCACAAATCGCTCATTATGCCTTGGATCATGATCTTTCGCTTAAAGAAGCCGCTTTGAAACTTAAATTCATCAGCAGCCAGGATTTTGACAAAGCGATGGATCCTAAAAAAATGATTCACCCCTTAGAATAATCAAGCTACTCGCGAAAAAAGGCGAGCCCAATTCGGTTTTTATTCCTATTAAATCAGAATTAATTCGCGAATTATATTGGGCAAACAAGCCCATTAATTTTTCGCAAATCGCTTGATATGAAACCTGCTGTGAAAGCGAAGGAATCAAGCCAATTAAAGATGCCCTGCGTTGTGTCTTACTGAACTCCATCCGACCTCTCACGCCTTATTCACGAGCTCCAGAGATTTGGATCTCAAATGAGAAAGCTTGGATACCATGGACAAGCTGCGGGACAGAGGGGGTTAATTCTTAAAAACTTAATTGTTATTGGAATACAACGATCTTTCTGACGCTATCATTTCAAATAGCTTTTGCAATTTTTTATGGCCCTCTACGCATTGCTCATAAATGGATATTCCAGAAAGCGTCTGATTCAAATTAACTAACACCTCTTTAAATTTAAAGAGCTCATCTTCCTTTAATGGTTCGCAAACAAAAATTTTCTTTAATGAAATGTTGTAATTACTAGCAATCTCTACGGCAAATTTTTGCATATTTCTATAGGTCTCGACGCAGTTATCACCCACGAAGGTATTACAAATACCCTCTTGACCTTCAATATATTTGACTAATACGAGATCTTTATCAGCAAAAACGTGCTGAATCATACTTTTTACCTGTGGTAATTGAATGCCTTGCAATTGCAGGGGCCGATTGAAATGATCAGAAAGCTTATTCCGCGAAGCGTTGATATCGCGTGCGGGATCAATATCTATCGATTTTAGAGTCGATGCAACAACTGCTACAGGGCATTGTACATACTCTTCTGGAATGTAACCGTTTTCATCGATAATATCTAATGAAGCGCCGAGTTCTACAAGACAGGAGGCTAACTTATAGCGCCCAAGAATAATTGCATAATGTAAGGCAGTTTTTCCTGTTTTATCTTGATAATTTAAATCAAGCCGATGTTTATAAAGCTCAATAAATTTAAGAGCGACAGAATCACTTGGAGGCAATAAACAGAGTAAAATTAATAATGATTTTCTGCCAAAAGCCTCCCCATCACAGAGATTAGGATTAATACGTTCAGGAATTAAATCTATTAGCCTCTCAAATGATGAATAGAATTCATTCGCCAAAATAAGATGCAAAAAAGGATTATCTTTAGCCCATAATGCATTAGGATTAAAAAAATTTCGCCTTATGAAAGACAATAATTCTTCATCCGGAAAATGGAGAAACTCCAAGGATCTAAATTTGGGATCAGTGCAATAATAACCCATACTTTATCTATATTATGCAAAATACGCTATAATACTGCCTATATATTAAGAAAAGATTAAGTAAAGTTTGATCGAACTGATTATTTTATTTCTATTAAACTATTTGGCCTTACTCCAATTAAACTAATTAATTCCCGCATGGCAACAAAAAACATAGGGTAATCAACAGTACCACTGCCATGCAGTTGCTCCAATAACCTATTCCAGCGTCTTATCATTCGCTCATTACGATCCATCCATTTTTGGATGAGGGTAGGAACGTCATCGGATTTGTTTTTATCTGATTTTAATATTGATTCAGAAAGTGCTCTTTGAGCAAAATCCAATTCATCACGAATGGTTAAGCGCGATAAAGTATTCCAATGCCCTTCACGAGAATCGCGTGCGATCTGATCTCGGAACCAGAGCAAATTAAAGTGTTCGCCAACTAGAAAATAAACTTCTGTTGTTCTGAGCAAATCAAAATGATTTTGTGCTGCCACTTCGATAATATTTAGACCAGTATAAATTGCTCGATAAGTAGCAATGCGCTTAGCTGCTTCAGCCGGCAGTCCGGCAACTGTAAATTGCTGAGTAAGCGTCTCGTAATATTGTTTGGTTACACCGCCCATCAAGTCTGGTGTTACTTTTTCAATGGCTTTGATTTTCTTAGAAAAATACTTCACCAGCGTAGTCAAATCTTCTTGGAGATAATTAGAGTTTAAAAACCATCGAGTCGCTAAATTAAGAAAATTACGGATATTGTAGAGCATGTTGTATTGCTCGTTCATTTGCAGTTTAAAATCTAGCGAGAGAACAAGTTTTTGTACTTCGCGTGTTTCAAAAATGAGGGCAGTAACCATATAAGCGCGAACAATTTCACTCACTGTCGCACTATTTTCCATTTGTAATCGATAAATAAAGGTAATTCCCATTTCATTCACAACTTGATTACTCAATTGCGTGGCAATAATTTCGCGATGCAATCGATGCTCCTTCATTGCTGATTTATATTTTGCAACAATCGATTTGGGAAATGCTGTTTCTACCAATTGTTTAAAAATAGGTTCCTCAGGCAAGGATGAATTTAAGATTTCATTTTTAATATAAATTTTACTATAGGCTATTAAAACAGCTAGCTCAGGTCGAGTTAATCCTTCACCGATTGATTTGCGCTCTATCAATTTTTTATCGTCAGGTAAAAATTCTAATTTTCGATCTAAAAGACCCAAGCTTTCTAATTCTTTAATATAGTGGGTATGTAAAGTAATATTGATTTTTGCGCGTTGGGCTGAATAACTCATTAGTAAAGCCTGTTCGTAATTATCCTGTAATACCAATTCAGCCACTTCATCGGCTACTTTCGCTAATAATTTATTACGGCTTTTTTCTGATAATTTTCCAGCGGCAACCTGATGGTCTAATAAAATCTTTAAATTGACTTCATGATCGGAAGTATCAACACCTGCTGAATTGTCGATAAAATCAGTATTAATTAACCCTCCCGTTAATGCATATTCCACTCGACCTAACTGAGTAAAACCCAAATTTCCACCTTCAGCGACTACTTTACAGCGCAGCTCTTCACCGTTGACGCGGCAGTAGTCGTTGCTATGATCACCTACATCAACATTAGTTTCTGTGCTTGCTTTTACATAAGTTCCTATACCACCGTTAAACAAGAGTTGCACTGGCGCTTTGAGGATGGCACAGATGAGTTCATTGGGATTGAGTGCTTTTGCAGTGGTACCCAATACCGTTTTTATTTCTGGGCTCAGCGTAATCGATTTTAAACTACGGCTGAAAACACCACCGCCTTTGGAAATTAATTTCGGATTGTAATCCTCCCAGCTTGAGTTAGCTAAATTAAAAAGACGGACACGTTCTTTATAAGAGACCTCAGGATTGGGGTTAGGATCAATAAAAATATGACGATGATCAAAAGCAGCTATTAATTGAAGGTGCTTGGAATACATCATTGCATTGCCAAACACATCACCACTCATGTCACCAATACCGACGACGGTGATATTAGCGCTGGTTGCATCAATATTTAATTCGCGAAAATGACGTTTTACCGATTCCCAGGCGCCACGGGCAGTAATGCCAATCTTTTTATGATCGTAGCCGGTGGCACCTCCCGAAGCAAACGCATCGCCAAGCCAGAAATTATAACTTTTGGAAATTTCATTCGCGATATCCGAAAAAGCAGCCGTCCCCTTATCTGCTGCTACTACTAAATAAGGATCAAAATCATCATAACAAATAACATGCTTCGGATGCTGGAAAGTTTGTCCGACAATATTGTCGGTTAAGTCTAATAAACCTGAAATAAATAATTTATAACAACGAATCACTTCTGCTCGCAGAACTTCGCGAGTAGGATTGCTCAATTGTTTTTTTAATATAAATCCACCTTTCGCACCCGAGGGAACAATAATCGCATTTTTCACTTTTTGTGCTTTCATTAATCCCAACACTTCTGTACGAAAATCTTCTAAACGCTCAGACCAGCGAATTCCCCCACGAGCAACTTTCGCGCTGCGCAGATGAATCCCTTCAAATTGCGGCGAATAAACAAAAATTCCATATAAAGGGATAGGTAAGGGAAGATACGGAACCTCTGTTAAAGAAAATTTTAATGATAAATATTCTTTGGATTTTTTATTATCTGCTAACTGAAAATAATTGGTGCGTAAGGTAGCTTTAATCAGGGCTAGAAACTGGCGAATGATCAAGTCTTCATCGAGGCTTGAAACCGCTTCGAGCCTTTGTAAAACCTCTTGTCCCATTTCTTCCTTATGGTTTTTCACTTTTTTACTGGGATCGTGCATTTTTTTGAAAAGCTCAATCAAAACCTTGGTTATATCCGTGTTATGAACGAGTGTTTTTTCAATATAGGGCTGCGTGTAACGAAAATGAATTTGCTGAAGATAGCGCGCATAGGCTCGCAAAACCATCACCTCATGCCAGGCTAAGGATGCGCCTAAAACCAGCTTATTAAAGCCATCATTTTCTGCAAAACCAAAATAAATCTGCGCGAACGCTTTCTTAAATAAAGTAGAAGATTTATCAATTTCAAGTGTATCTTTTACATAACACACTGAAAAATCGCAGACCCAGACTGTCTGATTGCGGCTTAAAGTTAAATCATGCGTACCTACACTATAAGTAATTAAGCCCAAATTTTCGAGCATGGGCAAAATGATTGAAAGCGGTTTGGGCTGATCCCATAAAAAAAGACGAACACTCAGTGGATAGGTTTGTTTAGCAGTGTAATAGAAATCAATTTCAAGAGGGTTTTTTGCAGATAATTTTTCTATGTAAGGCAGATCATTGATCGCAACCTCAACAGGATAGGCATCGATATAGCAATGCGGAAAGATGTTTGCATAATTCTTAATAAGGGGAGAGCTTTTTTTACCTTTGTATAACTCAATAATTTTTTTTTGAAGCGCTTCTTTCCATGTCATCGCCATAATTTCCTGTCCTTGTGGTCGATTTGAGTAATAGCTCATTCCGTATGTTATTCCGAGCCTGGACCGCTCTACGCTCGGAATAAGGTACGAGGAGAAGAACTATTAACGATTTAACTTCTAGGCTTTTCTTTATCTGTTTGATCCTATACATTAATTTAATTGATGTAAACTGAGCCCACCAATGATTATCTCTTCTCCTTTAGATTATCGCAAAGCTGCAGAACGTAAATTACCTCGTTTCCTCTTCGATTATATCGATGGAGGCTCTTACAATGAACATACTTTGCAGGCCAATACTGCCGATCTCAAACAAATAATCCTACGTCAACGCGTTCTAAAATCAATCGAAAATTTGAGTTTTGAAACTGAATTATTTGGGCAGAAATTAGCAATGCCCATTATTTTAGCTCCCGTCGGGATAACAGGAATGTATGCTCGCCGCGGGGAAGTGCAGGCCGCTAAAGCGGCTGCGAAATATGGTATACCCTATACACTATCTACGCTATCGATTTGTCCGATAGAAGAGGTTGCTTCGCAAAGCCCGCAGCCTATTTGGTTTCAACTTTATATCCTCAAAGATCGTGGTTTTTTAAAAAATATGCTTGAGAGAGCTCGCGCAGCCGGCGCTCAAACATTGGTTTTCACCGCAGACATGGCAGTGCCTGGAGCTCGATATCGTGATGCTCATTCTGGAATGTCAGGCCGTTTCTCAGCAGGAAAACGGATTTTACAAGCTCTTACTAAACCTTCTTGGACTTATAACGTGGGTATTAGAGGGCGCCCGCATACGCTGGGTAATGTTTCAAAATACTTTGGTCACGCGATGACCCTGGAAAAATATATTGATTGGTTAACCACGAACTTCGATCCAACGATTAGCTGGAAAGATCTTGAATGGATACGTGACTTTTGGCAAGGCCCAATGATTATTAAAGGAATTCTTGACCCCCAAGATGCGAAAGATGCTATTCAATTTGGTGCCGATGCCATTGTTGTCTCTAATCACGGCGGGCGACAATTGGATGGCGTGATGTCAACAACGAAAGCACTGCCTCTCATCGCCGATGCCGTAGGCAATGAGCTTCCGCTCCTCGTTGACTCAGGCATACGTTCCGGGCTTGATGTTGTAAGAATGCTCGCTCTTGGCGCAAAAGGTGTCCTGCTTGGGCGCTCAGTGGCTTATGCATTGGCTACAGCAGGCCAAGCAGGTGTTGAAAATCTCTTAGCTATTTTCGCTAAAGAAATGGAAATAACCATGACCTTGACGGGAGTTACTTCCATTGCAGAAATTAATAAAGAGATACTTGCTTAGGCTGTGAATACGCACTAATAATAGCTCTTTTTTGTCGTGCGTAAAGGATTGATGGCTAAGCCCCCTCTTCGCGAATAGCGTCCGAAAACAGTCAATTCTTCGGGTTTACAAAAACGCATAATATCCATGAAGATTCTTTCTATACAATGCTCAGCAAATTCATTGTGATTGCGAAAGGAAACTAAATAGCGCAACAATCCAGCATGATTTATCTTTTTTCCTGAATAAATAATCTGCACACTAGCCCAATCAGGTTGGTTGGTAACTAGGCAATTTGATTTGAGTAAATTGGAATAGAGCTGCTCCTTAACCAGCGCTTTCTCCACCGTTAACAACAAAGGATCAACAGTGTAAATTGAGCAAGCCACATCCAATTCGTCGAGGCATATACCTTCAAAAGGCTGAATTTCTTCTCCATGAAATGGATTAATTTTAACAATAACTTTAGCCGCTATTTTTTTCTCAAGATCATTTATTATTTGACGTTGCACTGCCTCTGAACTAGCAAATTTTGTATTATTGAAAGAATTAAAATAAAGTTTCAATGACTTAGATTCAATGAGAAAAGGAGAGTGACAAGAATAAATAATTTCTGCTAGGGCAAAAATAGGTTTTCCCTTTTCATTTAACCAGGACAGTTCATAATGGTTCCACTTATCACATCCAAAGAAAGGCGGGGTCGATGAGATACCAAGTTCTTCGCGCTGTGCTCTCCTTGAAATAGAAAATAATTGTTCAGGATTATAATAAGGTTCATAGACTGTACTTTTGCCTAATAAAGAATCGTTTTCCTCTTTCATAGTATTACCCTAATTGAATCAAATATCTGACACTATAGGGTAAAAAAAAATCCATAAATACCGTATTAATACCCTATATGTTTCAATGATTATTAAGGTTTTTTTCTTAGAAGATCGTTTAGCTTAATAATTAATTCTGTCTTATTCTGGCAATGCAATTTCGTTTTAAGATTTTCGATGTAATGCTCTATTGTTCGATAAGATAAATTAATTTGTTTGGCGATTTCTTTAGCCGTTTGACCCTGAACTAAAAGCTGCGCACACTGCCTTTGTCGATAAGTTAGATTTAAATGGGTTGAATAATAGGCATTCTCCTCATTGGCTAACAAACCAATTTTCATCAGTATTGAAAGTGTTTCGGCAAGTGGATTTTCTCCTACTACAATGGAACAACCAAATAGACCTATCAGTTTATTTTCTAGATTAAACCAAGGGCATTTAATGGAAAGAGTCCGCAAAACCCCTTCATGCTCATCACAAATTTCTTCGTCAAACACTTTGCGCTTAGCAGATTGCATGACTGCTTTATCATTATCACGAATCGCTTCGCTTGTTTTTGATAACCGCAACCCAAAATACTTTTGACCAATCGCCTGTTTTGGAGAATCAAAACCACAGAAGTCTGCATTGCATTCATTCAATTGATAAATGATTCCCTCTGTATTTTCAAAATAAACAGAGCAGGGCCATTGCAATACATCTCCAACCGTATGCTGGATATCGAAATCAAAGGATTCTTTTTTGTAAGGCTTTGCACCAATTAATTTGATACCTTGATTGCTTCGATATAGGGATAACTGTTTACTAACATCCAATTTTACTGATTTCATTGTTTAATTAGACAGTGGTGATTTTTGCCTAGTATTTTACCATGGGAATGACAGATAAAACTGTCATTTTCTAAGGGCTCAAACTACAGTTGATAACTATGAGAACCCGCAAAAACAGGAAAATTGTATTATAATTAAGCAAAGGATTTCTAAGAATAAGGTCAAGTAAGATCATTCTTGGAGTTTAAAGATGAATAATTTTGTTAACGAAGTCATTGAATGCCAACAGTTAGATCAGGAGGATTCAACGATAGCTCACGAACAATTTTCGATTCCAACCGATATTGTTATAGATGGCATAGATCTGGTGGCAACCGTGCAAACAGCTGCCTAAAGTGGTAGTGGATCTAGGAGGTTAAATATGAACAATTTTATTAACGAAATCATTGAATGCCAGCGATCAGATCAGGAGGACTCAGCAATTGCTCAAGAGCAATTTTCAATTCCAACTGATATCGTTTTAGATGGCATTGATCTGATTGCAACAGTGCAAGCACCTGCTTAAGGTAGGCATTAAATTAAAATATGGATAACTATTTAGTTGAACCCAATCCGCATCAAGCTGGTGCAGGAATACTGCATCAGCTCTTTCGGGAGAAGCTCAAAGCTAGTTTTATTACTTTAATTCAAGAATGTGCCCGTGTTTTAAATCAATCTTTTCAACAGCAGCTCGATTTTATAACTAATTTAAAGGTTGCAAAAAAATTTTCATCTCGGCTTTACTCTAACTACTACTCATTATTGGCTTTTATGGTCAAAAACGACAGACAAAGTTGCAGAAAATTATGTGAGAATTTAACTACGAGCTTAGCGAATGATGATCTTTATGCATCAGAGCTTAATATTATTAATTTTCGAAATAAAGAATGGGATCTAAATTTTGTCAATGAGATTTTAAATCAAGGTCATCAGGGGGTTTACAATTGTATTAGCGAGCCCGATTTTGAATTAAATAAATCCCAAATTTATCAGGCGTTGGAAAATATTAAACTATCATCTAAGGATATGGATTCCGAAATTAGAGATCATCTGAATTTAATAGAATTAGTGGACGGAATTTTCAATATTTATTCCGCATCCAGCGTGAAATACTTAGGTGCCTTACCCGTTGCTATACCCCCTCCATCCATTGATCCAGTTTATTATTATTTTGATGTAATTATCCATGAAGGCTCCCATCAGCATCTCAATATTTTAATGGGTTTAGATCCAATTGTCTTAAATAAACCCGATCAAATGTTTATTTCGCCCGCCCGAAAAGTCCCTCGGCCAATGAAGGGTATTTTTCATGCTCATTTTGTGTTTTATCGACTGATACTCATGTACAAATTAGCTTATGCTTTTTTTGATGCCACTGACAAAAAGCATGAATCAAAAGACAAGTGTTTTGATAACATACGAATTAAAGAATTGCCCTGGAATTTCAATCTTCGTCTTTCTGCCTATCAGCATAAATTCAAAGAAGGCGAAATGATTATTAAAAAGCATGCTCAGCTTACAGATCAAGGATGGAAATTGTTTAATAACATGTCAAAGAATTTTAAAACTCAATTGGAATGACATTCAAAATGACTATAAATCAGCAAGAAAGAGAAATCATTCAGACCATTCGCCAATTTTCCCCACAACCCCGTTCCTTATTGGATGTAGGATGTGGTGAAGGAAAAGTCATCAAATACTGTCAAGAAAACTTGAAAATCGATGTGATAGGCGTTGATCAACACGCAGAAAATGTTGAGAAATTAATAGGTAAGGGAATTAAGGCAAAAGTTGGTGATGCTAGGGAACTTCCTTTTTCGAATGAACAATTTGATTGGGTTATTATTGCCAATGTCTTGCATCATATCCCCAATGCCAATAAAGCATTAAATGAATGCCTGCGAGTGGCTAAATTTGGCGTGATTGCGAGTGAACTCTGGTATGACAGAAGTATTAAATCTCAGCAGTATGGTCATGAGCTAGACAGCTGGTGTAAATCACTTCATCAAGCGCTGGGTTTCTATCATCGAAGATACCTCAATTCCGGAGAAATTATTGCTTTAATCCAAAAAATAAATATTGCATCCATTGACGTTCATTATGGCTTAAGTTTAATGGAAACAACGATCGATTATTGGCTGAACGACCAAAAAACCTATCTTGAGCAATTGCCTGAAAATCATGTTTTGCTGTGGGAGTTAGAAAATTTAAAAGCAAAATTTAAAAATAAACCTTTATGTGAGCCCGGTTGGTTGCAAGTTATTTTAAAGAAAGCAACTTAGCCTAAAATTTTATTCTTTTATAAAAATAACTTAATAGCAACAGTTGCATCGAGGTAATTACCCAGGCGAAAAAAATTGGCGATTCTTCAGGGATTAAAGCAACAATATAAACGGTAATAAAATTAGAAATAATATTTAAAGTCGCAAATAAACTAGCAGCAATATGTGCCTGTTCTTTTATATTTTCATAGGAATATGACGTTAAATTAGGGTACAAAATAGCTAAACCAAAAGTAACAATAGCAAAAGGAACTACAATAGCAGTTACAGAATAGGGCGTTAGATAACTACAAATTAAAAATAAAGCTACTCCAATCGAACTGATCACTAACCCAAATTTTACTACAAAATTGATATTATATTTTCTTATCAAGCTACTGTTAAAAAACGCTCCTAAGCTGAACATACATCCAATAAAAGCTGCAAGCCAACCAAAAAAAGATGCCGAAATTGCCAAACGATTTTGCAACAAAAAAGGACTAGCCACATTATAGCTAACAATAATATTGACTATCAGAATTGAATAGACAGTATGAGAAAAAAAATGCTTATCATTTAAGTATTCTTTAATGTAAAAAATATAGGATTTTTGCAGCTCTTTGCTTTTATTTTTGATTTTTGGAAAAATTAAAAAGGTTGTTAGCATGAGTCCAAGAGAAAGAAACAATAAAATGAGAAAATTACCTTTCCAACCATAAGTATCTTGGATATAACCGCCAATAAATGGAGCCACAATTGGTACTAATGCCAAAGCCGACAATAAAAAAGAAAAGACTCTTATCGACGCCTCCTTTTCATATTGCTCTCTGATAATAACCATAATTATAAACACGGATCCTAAAGAGCAACCTATCCCTTGAAGCACCCGTAAAATTAAAAAAATTGATATATTATTAATGAAAAAAATTAAAGCCGTCGCTAAGATAAAAATGAAATTATTGATCAGTAGTAATTGCCGATAGCTGCTTTTTCTAATCAAATATCCCGAAAAAATAATTGCTAACCCCATACCCAACATAAAATAAGAATAAGTTAATTGAATGTGAGCATTATTAGTATGCATTGCAATTCTCATTGCCGGCATCGAGGGAAGATATAAATAGAGTGATAACTGCGTTAATAACGCATTCATTACAAACGTCAAAAAAACAATCAAATTTGCAGGAATCTTAAGGCGAATCCACATTATTTTCCTTTGCATGAGACAAATGAGATAGGTATTTGTGATAATCATTAATAAAATCATCGCTATTTTGATATTCCAATATAGCCATATTCAGCGCGGGGAGGAGATTTTGGTCAGCGGGGCTCACGGCGATGCCCAAACCAAGACCATAAACCATTGGCTTACCTCTCGCTTCTAAAACACCGGATGAATGCTCTTGCCAATAAATTGCGCTAGGATTATCAATTAAACCCACATCAACCTTACCGTCATTCAAAGCTTGTATTAGGGCATCATCGCGAGTAAAAGCAACAAATTGTGAATCACCAAGCCCCAGCAACCTAAGTTGTTCAGCAAAAGCTTTATCCGCTAAACCAATTTTTTTGTTGGCCAACGATTGCAGCGTGAATGGTTTTTCGTCAGGCTGTTTTACTGCAAGAAAACGAGTTTTACTGACTAAATAAGGTACTGAAAAATTAACTCTTGCTGTTCGCTCTGGCGTAATGATAATTGAGCTAATAGCAAAATCTATTTTATTCAACTCTACGGAATCAAGTAGTTCATTAAAGGGCATCGGATTAAATTGGCATTCATAGCCCATGGTCTTACACACATGTTCCATCAATGAGATATCGAAGCCATAGACTTGGTTATTTGCCCCCAAGATGACAAAAGGAGGATCGTAAAATGAGACGCCCACTTTCAATATTCTGGCTTGAGCTTGAACAGACATTAGAATACACAACAAAAATAGCGCGAAACGATAAATTCTCATTGTTAATCCATTAAGTTAGCATCGTTCTTTTTATTATAAGATAGGTTGAGTACTAGCCCAACAAATTCGTTTGTTCTTAGAACACATAGATGCAAAAACTAAAATCGTGCTAGAATCCACCGCCTTTTTAGTGTTCTTAGCTCTTCTTTTTAATTAATCGACTTAGGATTTTTATTGATGATATTCGTTATTGGCCAACGTTGGATCAGTAATGCCGAATCACAACTCGGCTTAGGTATTATTACAGCTGTTAATGGCCGGCATATTTGCCTTAGTTTCCCTGCTGCCGCTGAAGAACGAATTTATGCAGCAGATAACGCGCCTTTAAGTCGAATTATTTACCGCGAAGGCGATACTATTTTTACCTTAGACCAACAACAAATCAAAATCACGAAAGTGACAGAAGATCAAGGGATTATGGTCTATACCGGCATTGACGATACTGGACAAGAAATAGATATTGAAGAGCTCGATTTAGATTGTTTTATCAAATTAACCACACCAGAGCAGCGGCTTTTTAGCGGTCAATTCGATAAATTAAGTTCATTCAAATTGCGCGTAGATACCTTAGCACACTTAAGCCGACTGCAACAATCGAAAGCACGAGGTCTATTAGGTTCGCGCACTAATCATTTACCACACCAAGTATACATCGCTCATGAAGTTGCCCAACGCTACGCACCACGTGTATTACTTGCCGATGAGGTGGGGCTGGGTAAAACAATCGAAGCAGGCATGATTATTCATTATCAACAACAAATTGGCCGCGCAACTCGGATACTTATTGTGGTTCCCAATACCCTCATTCACCAATGGTTGGTCGAGATGCTGCGGCGTTTCAATTTAAGCTTTGCCATCTTGGATCAAAGTCGTTACGAACGACAAGAGGATGAGGATAGTAGGATTGAAGAAGATTTTGATATTATTACAGAAACGGTCAAAGACAATCTTTTTGAAAGCGAGCAGCTTGTTCTCTGTAGCTTAAATTTTCTGCTCGAAAACGAACAGGCACAGCAGCATGCGATTGACGCCAATTGGGATCTCTTAATCGTCGATGAAGCCCATCATCTCCATTGGTCAGAAGAAGCAGTAAGTCCTGAATACAAGCTTATTGAACAATTAGCGGCGCAAAGCAAAGGCTTGTTGCTACTCACAGCGACTCCTGAGCAAGTCGGCATTCAAAGTCATTTTGCACGCTTGCGTCTGCTTGATCCTGCAAGATTTTATAGTTTTAGAGAATTCAAAAAAGAAGAAAGCAATTATCAGTTGCTCAATAAATTAGTACAGCGGCTAATGAGCTATCAGGAAACAAATCAAACTGATCAATTAAGTAGTGAATTAGCAGCGGAGGTTAAAAAATATCTTGGGGATCATAACTCTTTAAGCATCCCTACGATTATTAATCAATTAATTGATCAACATGGAACTGGTCGTGTTCTATTTCGCAATACGCGAGCGGCAATTTATGGCTTCCCCCAACGAAAACTGCAAGCCTATGCTTTACCAAAAACAGCTATTTATTCTGCAACAACAGAACTAGAATCTAACCTCTATCCTGAAACAAGGGTTGATCAGGTAGAATGGCTAAAAAACGATCCGCGCGTGGCTTGGCTCGTTGATAAACTAGTAGAACTTCGTCCTCACAAAGTATTAGTTATTTGCGCCAAAGCGGAAACGGCAATTGGCTTAGAAAATCATTTAAAATTAAATGCCGGTATACGAAGTGCCTCTTTTCATGAGGGTTTATCCATTATAGAGCGCGACCGTGCAGCAGCGTATTTTTCAGAACAAGAACAGGGTGCACAAACGCTCATTTGCTCGGAGATAGGCAGCGAGGGAAGAAATTTTCAGTTCGCCCATCACCTGGTTTTATTTGATTTACCGCTCAATCCCGATTTACTTGAACAACGAATTGGTCGATTGGACCGCATTGGTCAATACTATGACATTGAAATTCATGTCCCTTATCTGCTTAATAGCGCCCAAGAGAAGCTTTTTCGCTGGTATCATGAAGGGATAAACCTGTTTGAGAAAAGTTGCTCCGTTGGTTTTTCCCTTTTTGAAGAATTTGAAAACCGACTGCTGCCCCTTCTTGTCCAAGCCGATGGAGAGCCAGAAACTCTCAACCAGCTCATCGTTGATACAAAAACTCGTACAAAACAAATTACAGAGGCTCTGCACGAGGGCCGTGATCGTTTATTAGAATTAAACTCCTGTAAACAACCTGTCGCAAGAGAATTAATCGCCGACCTTGAAGCTGAGGAAACCGGCTTAGAACTTGAAAATTACATGGCTGCCGTTTTTCAGGAATATGGTATCGAGCATGAATATCACTCAGAATCTTGCGAAATATTGCGCCCCACCGATCACATGAAAACCACTCATTTTCCAGGTTTGAAAGAAGATGGAGTGACCGTCACTTACTCGCGTTCAAAAGCCTTAATCCGTGAAGAGATGGAATTTTTAAGCTGGGAACATCCCATGGTGTCTGAATCCATGGAGATGATTGTAGGCACTGAGATGGGTAATGCAACGATCTGCTCAATATCCCTCAAAGGTGTGATACCCGGGACACTCTTGTTAGAAACATTTTATACAATGAACTGTGCTGCCCCTAAACAACTGCAAATTGAGCGCTTTTTACCCGTTTCTCCCATTAGAGTATTAGTTGACCTGACAGGTAAGAATTTGTCAAAAATATTAAACTATGAGCAACTTAACAAACTCTGTGAGCCGCTGAAGCTTCATACGGGGCAAGCTATTATTAAACAAGTTCACAATGAAATTGAGAAAATGTTAGCTCACAGCGGTCAAATTGCCGAAGAGCAAGCACCAGAAATTCTTGCGAATGCAAAAAAGTTAATGCATGAAACCATTAGACCAGAGATTCAGAGGCTGCAAGCTTTACAGCAAGTTAACCCCTCTATTCGCAAAGAAGAAATTCTATTTTTCCAAAAACAACTTGAAGATTGCGAGAGTTTTATTGATCTTTCTGCAGTAAATCTTCAGGCCATAAGGCTAGTTGTTTCTAAGTAGACCTTAGCTTAGGCCCTCATCCCAAACGTAGCGAGGGATTGTAGATGACAGAGTGCTCAGCGATTATCTAAAATTTATTCTTAAATTTGATTAAGTAATCAAGCGCATCGAAAGCCTCTGTCACTCGCTCGCAATTCTCAACTCTATTTGTCAAAATATCCATACTAGGCGCAGCAATGATACCGTTTCCAAGCAATATTCCATCTTTCGCAAATTGGATAAAGCACTCTTTTACATGCTCCCAGATGAACTCATAATGATCCGTACTTCCTTTAAGAAGTAGGCTAAGGGGTAAATAGCCAGCGTGTGGATTACGTTGATGATAATATTGGATAACAACAGGAATCTCATAGGTTCCCGCTTCCACCGTCTCCACGGCATATTCATATTTCGATTGATTTAATAGATTCAAACAACTATCCAATTGTTTTTTTGCTAACTCTTTGTAGTAATTTGACCAAACAACCAATATCTTATCTGTGGACACAATTTATCCTGTCTAATTTTTTATGTGCTCATGAAGGCGCATTTTAAGGGATCTCAACCAGTATTGTCCATGTTCAGCTTGTCAGTTTTTTGTATAAAAAAAGCAATAAGCGGGGTGGAGTTTATATGTATTTAATATTTACATCTTGTAATTGAAACACATTCTTTGCAAAATCTATCCGCATGATTGTAATATACAACCTAGGTTTTTTGCCCTTTTAAGCTTTAAATGGTATATCCTATTGTCATTTTGGCTCACAAGCGTTTAACTTATGAGGCTAATAAGCAAGACTTTTAGTTTCATATAAGGATTTATATGTCTACAGAATTACTTAAAAAATTAAAACTTCCTATTTTATTGCTCGCAATACTGATTTTACCTATGATTTTTGGCCACCAAATTCCTGTCGCTCTAAAATCGTTTAGCTATGCTTTAAGCTTAAGTATGAAAAGCATTCTTGAGTTTTTACTACCTTTTATTATTTTTAGTTTCATTTTCTCTTGTCTTTCTAACCTACAAAAGGGAGCACTTTTTTTTGTCTTACTACTCATTGTGTGCGTATTTACCTCTAATTTCACCGCACTCATGTATGGCTATACCTCAGGTTATATAGGACTTAACCTTCTGCATTTTACTGCCACACCAATTACTAACTCACTACAGTTAACGCCAACTTGGCAATTTCACCTGACTAAGCTCATTACGAATGACGTAGCTTTATTAATCGGATTTGCTACCGGTATTTTCTTTTCTTTTTGGCCAAATGCAGCAGCTAAAAATATCGCCGCTAAATTAAATAAGTTAGCAAATGGCTTTCTAAAAAAGATATTCATTCCTTTATTACCTTTGTTTATTCTAGGATTTATATTCAAACTTGAGCATGAACATCTTTTACAAACTGCATTAACTTTGTATGGTCCAGTACTGGTTTTAATTATTCTCAGCCAGTGGCTATATCTGACTTTTTGGTATTTTCTTGCTAGCCAATTTAGCTTAAAGAAATTTCTTTCCTACATTAAAAATGTATTACCCGCCAGTTTAGTGGGCTTTAGTACGATCTCAAGCGCAGCAGCAATGCCCGTGCTTCTTCTATCGACAGAAAAGAATCTTAATGATGCTGATAAAGCAAAGATGCTTGTTCCTGCTATCATTAACATCCATACTGTGGGCTCTGCGATCGGTATTCCTATCCTGAGTCTTGCTACTATATCCACCTTTGGATTACCGCTTCCTTCTATTTCAACCTTTGTTATTTTTGCTCTCTACACTGCCCTAGCTAAGTATGCTGTTGCAGCAGTACCTGGTGGTGTGATTATTGTCGTTGCACCTATTTTGGAAGCTCATCTGGGTTTTTCCAGCGATATGGTGGGCTTAATAACCGCTGTTTATCTCATTTGCGATCCTTTTGGTACAACCGCAAATGTCACAGGAAACGGCGTATTTCCTATCATGTTTACCAAGCTACATAAGAAGTTCTCGCAGCTCAAACTACCTGCTTTCTTGGGTGGAAAAAGAGCCGAGCCCTCATCACCGCTCACGGGTATTGAAGAAGCTGAAGCTGGTTAAAAATCTTTGCGCATGCTCTAGCATGCGCCTATTTCACAATAAAAAATTTCTAAACCTCAGCTTGCGAACGCACTAGCCATGACAAAATTATCCATGCTGTCAGTGTTTTCTGCCTTAGTAAGATGATTAAAGCTATTCTGAATCATTAAAAAAGGTAAAGATTGTTGGATTAAATCCACCTTCACTTCTTTTTTCCAGCAACTATAGTCATTAAATTCTTTATTGTGCTTTCTAAACACAGCCGAAAAAGCAGTCCGCATCTCTTCGGAGTCAGACCAAGCAATAATAGGTATGGAGGGATGATTTAACCAGATAACATCGGCTAAGGCGGGACCATTGCATTTTACGCCATCGCTAGCACCAAGATCACCATCAAGAATAATGAGGGCAACCTCATATTGAGCTAAGTAGCACAACGCGCTCAAACTATCGTTAACAAGCTTTAACTTGATTTGCTTATTAATCGTTTCCAACAAACGTGACAAGCAAAAAGCATTAAATGCATTGTCTTCAACAATTAATATACGCATGATGAACTCCTTTCGACATTGCAGGCAGTATATCGAGCGAACCTTAAGGGAAAATTAAGCTTGCATAAATAAAACAATCAACGCTCTGCACAGGACAATTTTTATGAAGAAGATGAATAAATAAGAAATAACTCACTGATTTTAAAATAATTTCATATAATTC
>NZ_LNYO01000020.1 GCF_001467895.1 Legionella nautarum | reverse complement strand
GCATCAAGTTTAAATTCTTTGGGGTATTTCTTTCTTATCATCATTACTTTCTCCAGTTAAGTACATTATCTCTTAACTGGCGTGTACAGATCTATTAGACCACGTCAAGTGTGAGTGGGCACTTTTATTTAGAAATTTTAATGTCTTAGTAACAATTTCTTCATCCAAAAATTTAGAACCAGATGGCATTATAAGATAATCTTGATTTGAATTAATAAAAAGTAAATCAAGTGTAGAATTTATGAAAACATTCTTAATTTCTTTATATAGTTCTTCTTTAACAAAACTTCTTTTGTTTCCATGAAAGTTATGACTAAAATTACAATTAAATAAAGATTCCAATTTAAAAAGATAAACATGGAAATTTCCTTCTTCTGTTATGCATTTAAAAATATTATGCCCATATTTACCCTCAGGGCCATAATCAAAAGCTACAGAATAACCAAATTGGTTACAATAATTTCTTATCTGTTCTTCGGATAACTCCATATCGATATTTTCTAAAGAATTTTTTATACCATTTTTTAAAAACACAATAGCTTCATCTTTTGAAATTGAATACTCAATCCCAAAGCGGTTAAAAAATTGTTCTCTACGCTCTTTAAATTCCATAGCACTTCTCTTTCATTTAAGATGCCGTATCGAGGTGCCTTTCAAATTCATGATCTAAAGCTAATTTAAAAAAGTCATTTAAACTTGAGCATCCCATTTCCTTTGCAATAAGCATTGCTTTTTCATGTCGTTCCGGACCAATTCTTACATTAAGAGAACCTTTAAAAGGTTTTTCTGGTTCTACCCCCCTTTCTTTACAACTTATAAGATAGTCCTCAACTGCCTCTTTAAAAGCTTTATCAATTTCTTTTGCTGTTTCGCCTTCATAGCTAATCAATGAATTTATAAATTCCAATTTTCCATAAAAAATTAAGTCTTCTGAGTCAAACTCAATAGATCCATAGTAGCCTTTATGCTTTAACATATTTTTCATAACAAGCCCTCCTTCTTTAGCTGAACTAAAATTTGCTTAATTTGATAGCCCTTTAGTTCGGGATTTGGATGCGGTTTGTGTAGCATAATATCTCCATACTGAGTATGGATGAACCTAACTCTTGAACCACTTGTTTTTCCTGAATTGTATTCTTCAAATCCCATACTCATTAGCAAAACCCTCAACTCGTCCCAAGTGAAATTTTTAGGTTTGCTAAGAAAACGCTGACGTAATTTATCAATTTTTGTCATTTATATGCAACCATATTTAGTTGCATATATTATAGTAAGATTTTACGATATTAGCAACTATATTTAGTTGCTCTATGCATTGGCTTGCTGTTTTTATTATGTAATTAATGAAAAAACGGGTTTTACTGCATATCCAGACTAAACTGGCAATGGAACAATAATTTGATTCATCATTTGTAATGAATGTTTATAATTTAGTTGTTTCGAGGCGTCAGCAATGGCTCTAAGTATAACGAATCAGGTTATCGATCTACAAATTTAATCCTTAGCATTTATAATTTGTGTTGATTTTTAAAGTTTTTTTCGACATTGCCAGTTTAGTCTGGATATGCGGTAAAACCCAATATGATGAGATGATCAAATATACGGCCGCGCTCAAGCAAGGTACCGCTGATCCAGAAGCTATACTGCGCCGTTTTACCCGAAATAACGTCCAGCATCCCACGTACAAGGCGCTTGCCGAATTGGGCAAAGTGATCAAAACCATTTTCCTGTGGGCCTAGTGTGTACGTAGACCCTGTTTTCGGTCAACATTAGTTCCCACTTCAATAATGTAGTTGTCATTAATGGGCTTTTCATTTAATATCACTATCAATTCAAGGCCTAAAACCGCCTTATCATCAATAAATAGTTCCGCCTCTAATCATATGAGGAATTTTGAACTTCACTTATCTTCGTTCCTCAATATTTAAATACTTTGAGTGTAATAAAATCTATACTCTTGCCCGAAAACAGGGTCTACGTAATTTATCAAACCAACGAAACAGAAAGGGAACTCTCTTCGAGAAAAGCTGGGCGAGATCTGGCATTGCAGGTTAACGCTCATGGTTTTGATCAAATTGCATATGTTTTAAAAGACAAGGCACTAAAAAAGCTTCAGGCTACTGTGGAAATTTTTGCGTTAGGACGCAAGGTCTGGAGCCCGCAAGGCGTATTAGCATCAATTTATTCTGTTTGAGAAAAGGGAATTATTTCTGCTGACTTTTTAGGCCAATCGTTTAAAGACGGCATGCGGTAAGGCAAAGATTGAAAGGGTATAACATTCGGATAATGCAATAAATTATTTATTCTTAGATAGTTATAACAACGACAACGGATATCTAATTGAGCAATGAATGGTAATTTGGAATAGTTCAAAGAATGTTGAGTCGAAATTTCTACAATTTTTTCAATTGAAACCTCGCCCTCAGTTTGTTTGTCCCAAGCCTCATAGTCTGGTATAAAAAAATTACGGAAGGTAATTTCTAATACAAATGGTGATTTTCGCGTTTTAGCTTTTAGAAAACAAATTACTGATGGTAAGCCCTGTATCGCTTCAGCATTAAATACGTAAACACCCATGATTAAACCTCTTTATCTTTTACCTATTATATAACGACCGTGTTTTAAGGCAAAACGACAATGACATATATGAGGTCTGATTATTAAATTAATCAGACTTATTCTATACCGCTGGCGGTGATGGGCTACTTATTTCTCATACAGTTTTAAATCTCTATATGGCGCGGGATTTCAATTTTTAGTTGGCATTATCAGCGGTAAACCACCCTTCTCAT
>NZ_LNYO01000019.1:62606-63772 GCF_001467895.1 Legionella nautarum | reverse complement strand
CCACGCTATTAATGAGTGATTCAGGATCAAGAAATGACAAAATGAGGGACCAAAGCTCTTCTGGTAACTCTGGGATTATATTCATTGTACTAACTTCGCGTAATTCTTTCATAATGATTTCCAACTTAAAAGGAGGATAATTATACATGGTGGTCAAATAACTTGCAAAAATAGTTTGCTTTTCGAGACTCCTAAGTGGAATGAGCGCTTTAATTCTCTTCAGCAAGTTAAGGAGCAACGAAGTTATTTAATGCAGACTGGACTGCGCTTCGATGCCGCTTTGATAAATGGAATCCCTGCCTTCGCAGGGATTATTCTGGGGGATGATTTGTTATCTATTTCGCAGCAAAAACCCCGTTATGTTTGGAGGACTCTTCATCTTGATCTGCAGCAGTTGCTTGAGAAGTTGCACCTGAGGATTCAAAAAAACGAAAGGGATTCTCAGCCTCTGCGCTTGAATTATTAGAGCTGCATTCTTCATCTTGATCCACAGCATTAAGTTGAGACACCGCACTTGAGGATTCAAAAAAATGAAAGGGCTCTTCAGCCTCTACCTTTGACGTAAAGCTCTGTTCTTCGGCAGATGCTTCTAGCACTGTTGCTGATTGCGCTTGTGCTAATTTTTCTTGCAGGAACTCTTTACAATCACCTCGAGCTTGCTGAAGCAGTGTTGCAATGGTATCTATTTTAATAAGCCTTCCTTGGTCTAAATCAAATAACCGTTTGAGTATATCTAATTTGCCGCCGTGCAGAGCTTGTGTTAGCGAATCAGTGCTTTTTAGTTCTCCTCGTTTCTCAATTGCATTTAAAAGGATAAAAGCCGATTTCTCGAGTCTGTTTTCTCTTTCGCTTCCACGAGTAATGAACTTGAGTTGGCCTAGTACAACAGAAAGTGCTGGTTCAGGCTCCGCCTCGTTATCTAATAAAAACTGCATCAGATTGTGTTGCTCACGTTCAGCTGCTGAAGATAATAGAGTTGTATTCAGTATTAAGCTTTGGTTAACGTGAATAAATTTTTTTTCTAAGGCTTGCTTTATCAGGTCAGTGTGGCCATTCCTGGCAGCCGAATACATAGCGCTTGCCATTGCATGTTCAAATTTGGTTTTTGCTCTTTCTAAGTTTTCACTGAGCTTTGCAATTTTTTCCTTTGAGAAAGAGGTTTTCGC
>NZ_LNYO01000019.1:0-62596 GCF_001467895.1 Legionella nautarum | reverse complement strand
AAAATGAGGGACCAAAGCTCTTCTGGTAACTCTGGGATTATATTCATTGTACTAACTTCGCGTAATTCTTTCATAATGATCTCTAGTTGCAGAGGATGTTAATTATACAATTTGGTTAAATTTATTGCAATAATTATTTGCTTTTCGAGATTCCTAAATGGAATTCGCGCTTTAATTTTCTTCCCTAACGCAATCAATAGCTGAGTGATTTGGCGCTGACTGCGCTTTGATGCTCATTTTGAATTCGTCTGCTAAACGATCTGCCATGCGTGTTGTTTCTGGCACACGGTATTTGGGTGTTAATTTTAAGATCCACTCACAGGCTGCTTCTAAGGTAATTTTATGGCCGATGGAAATATAAACAGGATTAACACGAGCGCGAGTTCTTAATACGCAACCGATAATATTATCTTTATTATCATGAAGATAAGAAAAGTCACCGCGGTTTTGACCGGGTTGCCCATGGGTTCCATAGAGCCTAGTTTTTCCGCATCCTAGAGTTGGAATATCGTAGGCTAAGCCTAAATGGCAAGCTAAGCCAAAGCGTCTTGGGTGGGCTATGCCTTGACCATCACAAACGATTAAATCCGGTTTAATAGTTAATTGCTCAAAGGCTTTAGCGAGAGCCGGAAGTTCGCGAAAAGAAAGAAAACCGGAGCGATAAGGTACTTCGACAGAGCTCATTGCTTTTTTGACTTCCAGAACGGCTAGTGATTCGGCATCAATAATTACCGCAATGGCAAAAGCTTGATTGCTTTCCAAATCATAAGCAATATCGAGCCCAGCAATCGTTTTTATCGTTCCTTTAATTGTTTGTGGATAAATTAAACCAGCCCATTCTTTTTGATAATGGATTGCCTGTTTGGTATTCAATTGATTATCAATAACGAGATTAGGTGGGTTGATAAGATTCATAGGTTCCTCGAAAAACTCAGAGAGTGGGAATAATTAACTTATGGGGCAATCTCAGGGGCTTCGCCCCAGCGACGGACAAATCCAAGATCAATATCCAATAAATCTAAAGTTCTACCCACGCTATGATTGACTAGATCATCGATAGATTGCGGGTTATTGTAAAAGGCAGGAACAGGAGGCGCGATGATTGCCCCCATTTCAGTGGCTGCTACCATGTTTTTTAAATGCCCGAGATGAAATGGAGATTCTCTGACCATCAAAATAAGACGACGTCTTTCTTTTAGCACCACATCGGCTGCACGGGTTAATAGCGTATCAGTACTGCCTGAAGCGATATCCGCTAGAGTCCGCATGGAACAAGGGGCGATAATCATCCCTAAGGTTTTATAAGAGCCACTGGATAGACAGGCGGCAATATCATTTATATTGTAATGTTTATCCGCCAAGTTATTGAGTTGCCTTGCCGATAACTGAGTTTCTAAAGCGCGAGTTTGCTGGGCTGCTTTGGATACAATGAGATGTGTTTCAACCTCATACTCTTTAAGACATTCCAATAAACGAACCCCATAGATGATACCCGAGGCGCCGCTTATACCAATGATGAGTCGAGATTTTCTCTGAATTGTCATCTGTTGTTTTAACAAGTCTTTGTTCGTTATGGTGTCAAATTGTATCGGGTTATGCACAAAGAGTCAGCAAATTTCCGATTTTTGATTGATTTTTTTACAATACCCATTCGGACTCTGAGGTATCTTTACGAAATGGGGATCCAAGGAATTTGGTATTCATTTTTCCGTTCAGGCTAAGGAGCACGCGTGGCGTACGTCTCGAAGCCTGTCCTGAGGCTCTCGAAGCGGGGGGCTTTTGCGACACTTCGAGACAGCGCTGCGCGCTTCCTCAGTGCGAACGGGTAAAACAAAGCGATCGATGAACTAAATAGTCTATTGAATTTTGTGGGGATACCCCGGAGTGCGAACGGGATAAACCAAACGATCGATGAACTAAATAGTCTATTTAATTTCATGGGGATATCTCAGAGCCCAAACGCAGTCAGGTTGGAAAAATCATCTCAGCCTTGCGGCTATGAGAGTTGTTCCCAATCCTCATTCAATCAATGTTTCTTTTCCCTCATAAGTGTCTCAACCGTCTGTGGATTAGCCAGTGTTGATAAATCACCAAGCTCATGAAGCTCTATATCGTCCTGCTCTGCGATTTTTCGCAAAATCCGGCGCATGATTTTACCTGAGCGGGTTTTGGGTAGCTCAGTCGCCCATTGAATGATATCCGGTTTGGCGATGCTGCCAATATTGTTTTTTACCGTCTCTAATAATTCTTCCCGTAATGTTGGGCTTGGGTGGCTATCTTTTTTTAAACAGATGTAAGCATAAATCCCTTGTCCTTTTATGGCATGAGGTACTCCAACTACAGCAGCCTCGGCGACTTTTGGATGTAGAATTAATGCGCTTTCAATTTCGGCAGTGCCTAGTCGATGTCCCGAAACATTGATGACATCATCAATGCGGCCAGTAATCCAATAATCACCGTCTTCATCACGACGAGCGCCATCGCCGGTCATATAATAATCATTCACCAGATAAGTTTCGCGGAAGCGTTGGTGATCGCCGGCTATTGTTCTTGTGATCGAAGGCCAAGGGTATTTAATAGCTAATTTTCCCTCTGCTGCACCGCTTATTTCCCGTCCCTGATCATCAAGAAGAACGGGATAAATTCCCGGCAAAGGCTTGCAAGCGGCGCCTGGCTTAGCCAAATTTAGATCATTTTGCGGGCAGATCATAACGGCTCCGGTTTCAGTTTGCCACCAGGTATCAACGATAGGGCTACGATTTAGGCCGATTTGCTCCCGATACCATTGCCATACTTCGGGATTAATGGGCTCACCTACACTGCCCAGTAAACGAAGGGATTTGCGAGAAGTCGTTGTCAACCATGCATTGCCTTCGCGTTTCAAGGAACGAATAGCGGTAGGCGCTGTGTAGAAAACATTGACCTTGTATTTATCAATGATCTTCCAGCAGCGTGAAGGATCGGGCCAATTAGGAACACCGGCAAACATGAGCGTGGTGGTTCCATTACATAAAGGACCATAAACCACGTAGCTATGCCCGGTTATCCAGCCTACATCGGCTGTGCACCAAAAGATTTCGTCTTTATCGCAGTGAAATATATGATCCTGGGTATAGGCAACTTGCACTAAATACCCTCCGGTTGTATGCACCACGCCTTTAGGTAGCCCGGTACTGCCGGAAGTATATAAAATAAAAAGGGGATCTTCCGCATCCATTGGTTCTGGTGGACAATCTCTACTGGCCTCTTGCTTTAATTCATGCCACCAATAATTGGATTGGGGATCAAAGGCAATGGAGCTATCGCTGTGTTTGACAACCAACATGGGTATAGCTAAACTTTTTTCCGCTTCATCGGCTTGTCGTTTTAATGGAAAAAAATGACCGCCGCGCTGATAGCCATCGGCAGTAATTAATAGTTTACAGGCCGCTGCTTGTAAACGTTGTCGTAATGCGATGGCTGAAAAACCGGCAAAAACAACCGTGTGTACCGCGCCGATACGGGCGCAGGCAAGCATGGCAATCGCGGCTTCGGGAATCATTGGTAGGTAAATACCTACCTTATCGCCCTTGCGAATGCCTAAGGTTTTTAATACATTGGCAATACGGCAAACTTCCTGGTGTAGCTCGGCAAAGGTTAATGTCCCCTGCTCATCCTCGTCGTCGCCTTCCCAAATGATTGCGGGATGATTCGCCCTGTGAGGAAGATGTTTATCGATACAGTTTGCACTGACATTTAATTTTCCTTCACTAAACCATTGCACATCCGCCGTGGCAAAGCTCCCTTGTAAAACCGTTTTCCAAGGTTTTAGCCAAGCGACATATTTTAGAGCAATTTCGGACCAAAATTGCTCAATTTCCTGCTCGTTAATTTGTTGGGGATCTAACTGCTGATTCATAAAATACCTATTCATTAGCAATTGCTTTGATAATCGCTGAAAAATCTAATTGTGCTTGGCCGGCTTCATTGAATTGCTGATAAAGCGCGGTTGCCAGAGCGCCCATCGGTGTTTCAACACCAACCGTCGCTGCCGAATTTTGGCTTAGGCGCAGATCTTTCAACATCATTGCCGCTGTAAAACCTGGTTGATAGTGATTGTTGGCCGGAACGTTGGGAAGAATTCCTGGCACCGGTGCATAGCGGGTCATCGCCCAGCATTGGCCGGAGGAATTGCTAACTACTTCAAATAAATTTTCTGCGGATAAACCAAGATGTTCTGCCAAGACGAAAGCTTCTGAAATAGCAATCATCGAGATTCCTAAAATCATATTATTGCAAATTTTTGCTGCTTGTCCGCTGCCTGCTGAACCGGTATGAATAATGGTTTTCCCCATGACGCTGAGCAGGGGTTTAGCTTGTTCGAAAGATTTTTCATCGCCGCCGACCATCATTGTCAAGGTTGCTGCCGCAGCGCCTGTGACTCCGCCAGAGACTGGCGCATCAACAACAGAAAGTTGTTTCTCTGTGGCTTGCTGATGGAGTTCCCTGCTTGTTTGGACATCAATCGAAGAACAATCAATATATAAAGTATTGGCCGCAGCGTTGGCAAAAAGCCCTTTTTCACCCAAACAAACTTGGCGCACCTGCTCCCCAGTTTGCAACATCGTTATAAAAGCATCTTGGTTTTTTGCCGCATCAGCTAGGCTGTTGGCAGCGAAACCACCGGCATCCGCCAGCGTTTTTAGGGCTTCGGCTTGTAAATCAAAGCCGGTTACTTGATGCCCGGCTTTAACTAAATTAATTGCCATTGGCAAGCCCATGTGTCCCAGGCCTACGAATCCTATGCGTGCCATCCTGGTTCTCCTTAATCATTCGTTGGCATAACAAAAGCACTCTGAGTTAATTCAGTGACGGGCCATTTACTGGTTACTGTTTTGCGGCGTGTATAAAAATTAATACTTTCTAAACCATGCATATTAGTATCGCCAAAGGCTGAATTTTTCCAACCACCAAAAGGATGGTTAGCAATGGGTACAGGAATTGGAATATTCACACCGACCATGCCTACTTGTACACGCTGGGTGTATTCACGGGCACTGTAACCATCACGGGTGAAAATCGCAGTACCATTGCCGTATTGATGTCGATTGACTAAAGATAAGGCTTGGTCAAAATTATCCACGCGAAGCACGACGAGGACGGGACCAAAAATTTCATTTTGATAAATCGACATGGATTCATTGACTTGATCGAATAAAGTGGGGCCAACAAAATAACCTTGCGGATGTTTAGCGTGCTTAAATGAGCGGCCATCAACGACTAACTTTGCACCCTCTGTTTCACCTTGATCGATAGCAGCAAGCACACGTTCCCGGTGAGCAGCACTAATGAGTGGACCCATATCAGATCCGGCAACATCACCTGCATCAATACGAATAGTTTTGATCAGCGGAACTAATTTTTCGATAAAACGGTCGGCTGTTTCGTTTCCTACCGCCACGACGGCAGAGATAGCCATACAACGTTCTCCAGCTGAACCAAAAGCAGCACCGACAATGGCATTAGCCGCTTGATCCAAATCCGCATCGGGCATAATGATAGAATGATTTTAGCACCGCCAAAAGTATGGGCGCGTTTGCCATGTGTTGTTGCGCTGGTATAAATGGCTTTAGCCACGGGGGTAGAGGCAACGGCGGTGAAGGCGCTAATATCGGGATGCGCTAATAAATAGTCGACTGCTGTCTTATCACCTTGTAAGCAATTAGCTACGCCAGCAGGCAAACCCGCTTCGGTTAATAATTCCAGCAGACGAACTGGCGCAGAAGGATCTTGTTCTGAGGGTTTCAATATAAAGGTATTACCGCAGGCGATAGCAGGGATGATCATCCACACAGGAACCATGACAGGAAAATTAAACGGAGAAACTCCCGCACAGATACCCAAAGGTTGGCGAATGGTATGGCAGTCGATATGCGTTGTCACGTCGGCAGAAAAACTACCTTGCAATTGATTAACCAAGCCGCAATGAAATTCAACGACTTCAATCGCGCGGGCAACAGAGCCTTTGGCATCTTCCAGTGTCTTTCCATGTTCTTTAGTGACTAGCTGGGCTAGGTCGCCCTGATATTTTTCTAAGAGATCCCTAAATTTAAATAAAATCCTTGCGCGTTTGATAGGCGCTGTTTCTGCCCATGCGGGGAAAGCGGCTTTGGCTGCAGCGATTGCTTTGTCACACACGTCTTTATCGGCAAAGTTGACTTTGCCAATGGCTTCTCCGAGTGCTGGATTGTAAATCGTATGAGAATTTGCGCAGGCTACGTCTAATTTTTCACCATTAATATAATGCGGAACTGTATAACCCATTATCGACTCCCTGTAGCAGTGGTTATTGGTCATTGTACTAGCTGGATTTTCATTATCTCCCCAAGCCGGAAGATGAAGAAAATTTTTTAATCTAAGAACGCGGTAATCGTGGCTTGGTAGTGCCGCTTGTTTTCTCCGATTTGCGAACCTCGAGTTTCAATGACCTCAAAGTAAGCATGTTCGCCGGCTTGCAGCAATGCATTTTCGATCGCTTCATCAATGCCAGACTCAGAGTATCCTATGTAATCTCCTTTTTTCACTGTTATCATTTTTTTACCATCCGTAGAGATTAGGGGGACACCAGTGTAGCACGAACCTTTTGTCAGAATGAACTATCCATTCAAGAAGAAGCTTGGGTTTTGATTTTATTCGAAAAGTATAGTGAATATAAAAATTGTATCGTGAAAGAATTTATTGAATAATAAATACCCTATGCAACCAAAGGATTGTCGTCATGCCAATAAATAAAATAGTTCGTGTCGCTGAGGGGATTGAGCTTACTGAAGAGTTACTCGCTAATCTGAAACGCATTTTGGATGTAGAAAAAATCACAATAGAACGCCCTAGTGATTCACCCAAGCTGCAGAAGATATATAAGAAACGCATTGAGATCTTATACCAAGCGTTTAATTTTGTTTTGGAAACAACGCCGCTGAAACCTGGCTCAGATCTGAAGCTACTTAAGAAATATCTTGTATGGTGTAAGGCCCAATGTGCCTTGCCTGATGAGGCGGATATTAAAATCTATCAAAATCTTCTCTCGCAATATACAGCTCTTTTAATTGGTGGTTTACTCGATTATTGTGATGTAACCCATAGTGACACAGCAAAAGGAGCAGAGGAGATAGCAGCCGAATTATTAAATGCAGCCGAAGAGTATGTCATCATGAAAAAAGGAGGTTATGACATCGTAACTCTCGTGCAAATGGATATCTACAATCCTAAAGATCTTGTTATGTTGTGGGATGAGCAACTTCCTCCTTGTTCTGAAGAAACGCTTGCTGACTTAGAAAGAATCGATAAAAGTCCTATCCAAACTACCCCCCAGTGGTTCCGTCAGCTACCCAGTGAGCAGCAAATTTATTTTCATTCTATCAAAAATCTCGATATTTCAATTCGCGATTTAAAATTTCAATTAAACAATTTTCAATTAACAACTTGGCCTGCTATCAAAGCCTTATACGAAGCCAAAAAAACTCACTCCGCGGTTTTTCAACAATCACTTAAATCGATTAGAGATAATGTGAGGTTACCTGCCTGGTTCACTGCCTTATCTTTTGAGCAACAACGATTTCTTAAGCAATTAATCACTGCCAAATCAGAAGAGCTGGGTTCTAACACGACGCTTTTGCAAGATTTGGCAGGTATAAAAGAGCAGCGAATGCCCGCTTGGTATTCATTTATAAATTCTGATCAGCAAAATTTTATTGGGGCTTTATTTTCTTCACAAAATAGCACGATTACTGATTTCGAACTCTGCATTAAAAAATTGGAAGAAACCTTTGCTGATATTGCTTCGAAAAATTCTGAAAAGTTTGTTAAAGACGTGGAGAATTTGAGAAAATTACCCTACTGGTTTTTAACCTTAGAAAATTATGAACAACGTTTTCTAAAAACAGGTATACATCAAGTCAGTAAAGAAACCGGTAAGCTTGCTGACGCAGTGGCATTTGTTCCTAGCCGGCAACGCCGCGTACCTGGATTGGCTAATTTTCGCAGATTGCACTCGTCTATTCTTGACATCCAGGGTAATACTCTAGAACAACACGAGCCAAGCTACGGTTTTGCCCACCTAGTTCCTCGAGATGAGCTAAAAAAACCTCAGCATGTTTTGGATGTTCATACTCGTCGCAATATGAAGACTGTTCTCCAATATGGTGATTTCTTTATATTTCAGACTCTAATTAGCCCTGTTCGAGGAAACTATCCAGATTATGAGCTTGAACAGCAACGTCAAGGAGTCTTGAGGTGGGTGGCTGAAACGAAAAAAGAGGTAACGATTATTCCCACAAACCATGCCCTTAACTTTGCAAAACACTTTGATTACACGACTTCGGATAACCCAAACTGTCTTCTTATTTTGAAAAGGGCAGAATCCTTTCTTTTATTGAACCAACTCCCTGAATTAGAAGGTAGTTGGGATGAATCAGGGATAAAAGAGTTGGTGGCAGAAGCGTTTTCTGATTTGAAGAAATCACCGCTTGATGAAAGCAAAATCAAAGATAAATTAATTGGGTTTATTAAAGCTAATATTGAAAAGTTTCAACCCTCGTCAAATTGGCAACCAGTATTCGTTAAACATTTATCTACCCTATATCGTCGAGAGTCAGATGTAGAAGGTTATGCAGCTTACAGGCAAGAACAAAAGGATTTGGCTGAGCTCGCACGCGAGTATAAAAGTATTCTCAATTCGGGTCCGGGTACGGCAACTTTTCGGGATTACAATGGCAGAGAACTGTTCTTGAGTACTTATGAGCGTTTATTGGCTCCTAAAATCGGTGCAAAAATTTGTGGAGGTTGTGTTAGTTGTAAGGATAGAGAATGGATTGTGCGTTGCCACACGATGGCGGCGCTTGTCTATCAAAGAAAATATGGCGAATGTCCAAGCTTATCTGATCTCGGCAAGAAGCGAGAAAACTTTGTTAATATTGTTGCAGATATTTTTGCCTGGGGGCATGGTTTTGCGGGCGCCGATAAAAATGCTGAAGGTTGTTTCGGCACAAAACATATCGATTCTTATCTGCCCAGCGACATCGTTACGGCAATTAAGGAACGAGTAAAAAATCCGAGTGCAATAGAAATCTACAATACGTTGGCATCGAATAACGAGGTTGCGGAGATTGGTAATGCCCTTGACTTAATCAAACCCGGCTTTTCAAAATTTATCATGCAAGCCTTAAAGTTATCGGATGAAAATCAACTAGAGACACTCAGCCGTCTAAGTGTTGTACTGCAAGAAAAGAAATATTGGCAAGCTAATATTTCCTATATGGCGAGCTTTTTCAAGTCAGGACCCAATGGAATTGGACAAATGCAAGATCGTATGAATACGCGTAAGGAAAGGGCAAATAGGGTCTTTATTTTAGCGGATATTTATTCAGATACTCAGCTACTTCCCAAAGAGAGATCCGATAGGTTTGACCCGACACAAAGAATTTATGATTGTATTTTAGAACTCAATGCAGCGCCCGATCCTAATGCTATCGTGCCGGATATTCTCAAAAGGTTGGAGCAAATTAAAATTGAAGCTTATGAATACAATTCCGGTATTATGAAGGTGGGGGTTTAGGATCTATGTTGGGGCCAAGATCCTGAAGAATCAGCCGATATTAATAGCTTATTTCTTTCGTACCTCTATTCTGAGCCCTGTACGTCATCTACAAAGATGACGTACAGGGTGATCAATCCCTAGAAGTTTCACTAATCGCCCAGCAAACTTTCCAAACCATAGTAGAGCTTATTCAGCCCAAGTACCCGCTGGCAGGCAAGAATAATACCGGGCATAAAAGAGGCTCTATCGATGCTATTGTGAGTTATCGTCAAGGTTTCTCCAAGAGTACCAAAAATAACTTGTTGATTGGCGAGGAAGCCGGGTAAACGCAGCGAATGGATTTTCACTCCCTGATGGGTTCCGCCTCGTACTCCTGGGGTTAGTTCATGCAAAGCCGGCTCCTTGTTGGGAGCGATTCTTGCCTTGGCAATCATTTCTGCGGTTTTCATGGCGGTGCCGGAAGGGGCGTCTAATTTTTGTTCATGATGAGTTTCTATAATTTCAACCTCAGGTAAAAATTTGGCCGCTTCGGCAGCAAAACGCATCATTAAGACAGCAGCAATTGAGAAATTGGGTGCGATAATTCCGCCCAAATGTCGTGTCTCACATTGATCTTGAAGCACTCGAATTTGCTCATCAACTAAGCCACTGGCTCCAATAACGGGACGAGCCCCACTCTCAATGATGGCTAAGCTATTGTCAAAAACGCAATCGGCACGAGTTAGGTCAACAACCACATCTGCTCTAGAGGCGGTAATAGTTTGGCGTAAATTGTCTTCTCTACCTAAGGCGCCTACCAGTTGAAAGTCGGGATGATTTTGAATTGTTTTGCAAGCAAGTGCTCCCATTTTTCCTTGCGCGCCATTAACGATTACTCGCGTTTGCATAGTAGCTCCAAATTAGAAAGAGACAGAAATTTATTCGATGTCTTTTTTAGTTTCTTCTGATTTTGCGAGGGCTTCTTTCTCTGCTGCTTGAGCGGCTTCTCTCGCTGCTTTTTTAGCGGCCTTTTTAGCTGCTTTTATTCTTCTTTTTTCTGCGAATTGAATTTTATTAGCATCACGAACAGTTCGCCAAGCCCAAATGCTTGCTGGAAGCCAACCAATAACGGTCGCTTGCATGATTAAAGCAACAAGGGCACCGCCAGGATTATCTTCGATTAACAAGGCTAACCAGGGGAAAAAAATTGCTAATAATGCCATAAAAAAAAGTTTAATCATCGGCAAGTTACCTAGGATTGACCTAAATAAAGTATACACTCATTAATTTTAAAATAGCGAACCCGAAAATATTCTTAACCTTTTCTTTGCGTTGCAATTATTAAATACAGGGCTTGCAAATCAACGGTAAACGCTGTACATTGTATGCGCATTTTGTAGCCGGAAATTTAGCAACCACATCCCCGCACTAGTTCTGAATAATCCTTTTAAGCGGTGTTGTTCTTGCTACAGGTAAAAGTTATCACACAAGGGTAGTAGCATGAGAAGACAAGAGCTTCATCCGCGTACAGCTGTAATTAATAAAGCACAAAAAAATAAATCTAAAAAAGCTCGTAATGAAGCTTTATCATGGTTAGCAAGTGCTTTTCCACAAATATTTGATAATAGTTTACGAATTCGACCCCTTAAAACAGGAATTATGCAAGATATCCTCGCTTATTCTGAACAAGCATTAGAGGCAGGAATATCGAAGAGTAAACTCCGCGAAGCGGTAGTGCTATTTACTCGCCGTATCGATTATTTAACTTGCCTCAAAGCGAGAGAAATGCGCATCGATTTACAAGGTAATCCAGTTGAGATGGTTACTGAAGAAGAGGCTGAGAAAGCTGCGCTCAAAATAAAAAAACGCGTTGAAAAAAGTGCACGTAATGCGCGTAAAAATCTAGCTAGTAAAATGCCAGGCCATAGCCCGAGAATAGCAAATTCGGCGAATAACCCTCAAACGAGTGCGGAAATGAGCTTTTCTTATCCAGAGCGGGCACCAGCCTACAGTGCGCAAAACGTAGCTCCACAAGCAAGAGTTGCTTCTGTGGTTGTGAAGCACAAAAGCACCCGTCAATTTGATCCCGATGCGGTCGCTCGATTAAAAGAAAAATTGGGTATTTCTCGTAAAACGGAAATTGAGAAGGAAAATATCGAATAAGAAGACCTATAGTTATGGATTAACTATAACCGTTCGGACTCTGGGATATCCCCACGAGATGAGTATCCAAGAAATTTGGGTTCATTTTCTCCCGTTCAGCCTGAGAAGCACGCATAGCGTGCGTCTCGAAGGCCTGTCCTGAGGCTCTCGAAGGGCCTGTCCTGAGGCTTTCCGACACTTCGAGACGGCGCTATGCGCCTCCTCAGTGCGAACGGTGTAAACATAACGCTTGATGAACTAAACCAGTCTATTTAATTTCGTGGGGATATTTCGGAGCCCGAACGGAGCTAGTTAGGAAGATCTTTTGCTAGGTTACGGGTTGAGCAGCTACACTAACGGCTCAACCAATTTTTTAAGCCCCTCAGGCAAAGGAACGGATTGACCCTTGTTATAATCTACCCATACGATTTTACTAGTCCCCTGTGTCATCAATTCCTCACCTTGATATATATCATGATCAATAACCAGGCTAGAGCGGCCGGGGCTGTGCAAAGAACTTGTCAATCTAAGCGTAGCCGGGTAAACAATAGGTTTTAAAAAAGTGCAACCCACGTGAATGACAACCGGACCTGTACCTTGCTTCATATCCAAATTGATACTTTCCAACCATTCAATGCGCGCTTGTTGGAAATAGTCGAAATAACGGCCATTGTTCACATGGCCTAAAGCATCCATATCACCCCATTCAATCGAAAAGATTTTTTGATGAACGGCAATTTTCTTAGTTGTTGTCATGATAAATCCATCGGGTCGATATCCACATTCCAGCGAACATTATTGCTTAATTTGTTCCTTGTCAACCAGAGTCTGAGCCTCGTCAGCGCGTTATGCAGTACTTTCCGTGAAGAAGATTTCACTAATAACTGCATGCGATATTGGTCGGCTTTACGAGCCAAGGGAGCGGGTGCTGGTCCAAGTACTCGGATTCCTTCTGTTTCCAATTGCTCTTTGCTGCTATGAAGAAAATGCAGCACTTTAGCGGGGAGTTTGTCTTGCGCACGAATGACTGCTAAAAAATGATAGGGCGGTAATTCGGCATGCTGACGCATCGCCAATAAAGCTTTAGCAAACGCATCATAACCTTGTTGAATGAGCAAATTCAGTAAGGGATGATTAGGGATATGAGTTTGAATCAGCACTTGTCCAGCATGTTGTGCCCGCCCTGCGCGTCCGGAAACTTGGGTTAAAAGTTGTCCTAGGCGCTCCAGCGCACGAAAATCTTGATTATAAAAACCAGCGTCGGTATCCAGCACGACCACTAAGGTTAAGCGTGGAAAATGATGGCCTTTGGCCAGCATTTGCGTACCGACAATTAATTGGGCTTCCCCATTATTAATTCGTTCGAGTTGCTGGTCGAGTTCATTCTTTTTTCTAACTTCGTCGCGATCAATACGCAAAAGATTCGTGTTAGGAAAATAAGTTTGTAAAAACTCATGTACGCGTTGAGTACCAGCGCCGATAGGAAGCAATTCCGTATTGTGACAAGAACGGCATTGGCTAGGAATTTTTTTTATTATTCCACAATGATGACAAACAAGCCGGCCTAATTTGCGATGTAAAGTAAGGTGGCTATCGCAGGCATCGCAATCAGCCATCCAACCGCAATGATGGCAAAGTAATACAGGAGCAAAACCGCGGCGATTGATGAATACTAAAACCTGATTTCCCTGAGCTAAATGTTCAGCAATGAGAGTCAAACTTTTAGCAGCTAAACCCTGTTGCAAATTAACATTGCGAATATCAAGAAGTTGATAGTGCAGCGGAGAAGTTGCCAGTGCCTTTTGATTAAGCCGTAAAAGCGTGTATTTGTTCAAAACGCAATTATGCATACTCTCTAGACTAGGGGTCGCGGAACCTAAGACTATGGGAATTTTAGCTAAATAAGCACGCATTAACGCCGTGTCGCGGGCAGAATAACGTACACCGTCCATCTGTTTTAAAGAAGCATCATGTTCTTCATCGATAATGATTAAGCCCAAGGATGGCATGGGAGTAAAAACTGCTGTGCGGGTGCCGATCACTAATTTGGCTAAATTATCGTTAGCTAATTGCCAAGCCACTTGCCGTTCTGTTTCGTTTAAGTTGGAGTGGATGACGACCATAGGTTCGCTGAATCGTGCCCTAAAGCGGGCTAATAATTGCGGCGTGAGACCAATTTCGGGAACCAAGATCAGCACCTGCCGTCCTTGCTTTAACAGCTTAGTAATGAGTTGTAAATAAACTTCCGTTTTCCCACTCCCTGTGACGCCTTGTAATAAAAAACAGTGATAAGTTTCTAGGTGTTCTGTCAATTTATGGAGCGCAAAAGCTTGTTCTTCATTCAAGGCTAAGGGTCTGTCTGATGGTGGGCTGGGTTGTTCTGGGAGGGCAATTTTCTGAGTGCTTGAAATAAGATTAAGCGCTAACAAGGCGTTTAATTGCGATGGACCAAACCCTTCTTTCACCAAAGCCGCTTTACTTAGAGGACCTTGCTGATTTAGATAATCAAGCAGTGCCAATTGTTTTTTTGCCCGAGGACTAAGGCTTTTTTCTGCTGTCTCTAGCGGCACAAGCAATTCATAATAATCGCAGCTAGGTAATTCTCTAGGGGCTCCTAAACGATATTTTTTAGGCAAGGCAAGAGGAATTACCTCCGATAAAGGCGATTGATAATAAGTACTGACCCATTGACACAATTCGAGTAGCGTTTCACTAAATAGCGGTTGCTCATCAATCAGGCTAGAAATTGATTTGAGTTGAATCTTGCCGTCTTCAGATGCGTGTTGACCAATTACTAGACCTAAACGAGTTTTATTGCGAAAAGGTACCCAAACACGAGCGCCGATAGAGGGATTTAAATTTCCAGCTTGATAGTAAAAATAATCGCGATTGGTATGCGGAATGCAGATTTTATATCGCGTGTTCAACTGCGTTGCCATTCGTGGCTTGCCGATTGGCCAGGCGCTGAAAACACTTTGATTAGGACTTTTTCAATGCGATGGCGATCTAATTCCCCCTTGTCTTTAATTAACTCCTCGACAAACCAGCGCGACAATTCTTCGACAGTGATATTGGTTACTGGCATGAGTGTGACATCTTCTTTGAGAAATGGAATTTTCTTATGGTTAAAGGTGAAATAATAATAAGCCTCATCTTCAGCATATTCCAAAAAAGGGGAAAATTGCGGCATTAAAAAAGTTTGATTTAAATAACGACATAATTTATGAACACGTTCTTTATAATAGCGATAATCAAAGGTCATCCCATTTTCTTCTACCCAAGTGGTGAGGGCTAAATAAACAGCATACATGTGGCCATGCAACGGTTCGCGCTCTGTTGCTGAGAAAATAGTGGTGTGGCCGGCTGAAAATTTCATCGACTCTTTTTGTAATTCCACAGTAGTTAAGTATTTTTTTATCATAAACTCGCTCGTTTATCTTGTAATTGAAAACCAGTTAAGGTCAATTCTATTTGTTTAGTGAGGGCAATCACCTTGAACAATTCGCCCATTTCACTGGGTTGAATGAGTTGTTTAACCGCTTGCTGAGTTTTCAATCGTTCAGGCCCATCAGCCAGATTTTCCAATAAGCTTAGCAAACCGTTAGCCAGCAAAAAAGAGGCTTGATTGCAGTAGCCTGCAATATGAAAACCGGCGGCATAAGCGGCTTCAGCGAGATGGGTAAAATCCACATGCGCAGTAATATCTTGTTCGCCGACATGAATGAGTGGATTCGTATGTGCCTGATGGTGATAGTGGCACATTAATGTGCCGGTATTGCGATCCGGGTGATAATATTCATGCCTGGGGAAGCCATAATCAATGATAAACATCGCGCCTTGATTGAGCATCTTAGAACACTGCAGGATCCAATCATCGATAAATAAATTCACTTCAGAAAGATAAGGGACTTGCTCTTTGGGAAAATTAGTTTCGAGATAAGCGAGTAACCGTGGATTAGTACAAGGTTTAAAAATTTCGATTAACTCGCCTTGATCATTAAGGCGAATAAAACTTTCCTGAATCCCTTCTGGCGTTTGTAAAAAGCGATGAACAGGCATGGCATCAAGTACCTCATTGGCAATGATCACGCCGTTGAATGCTTGTTCAGGCCAGCGTTCTAGCCAGGTTAGGCGATCAAACAAATGCGGAATTTCTTGTTGAATTAGCTCAGCCTGCCGTTGACGTAAATTAGCACTGACTTCAAGGATATAATAAGTTTGCGGCAAGCAGCCCATGCGCTCTAATGAGGTTAAGAGATCAACGCATAAACGTCCTGAACCAGCGCCGAATTCAAACAAAACCGGTGAGGACAGCGTTACTAGTAATTCTTTGCATTGATGGGCAAGCGTTTGTCCAAATAATGGCGTTAATTCGGGGGCTGTGATGAAATCGCCATTTATACCGAATTTTTGTAATCCTGCACTATAATAACCAAAATACGGTGCATAGAGCGCTTGCTGCATAAACTCAGCAAAAGGCAGATCGCTCTGCTCTAATTGAGTGTGAATCGATTTTAATAAACTCATAAACTGATTAAAATTTATAAAACGAGGAACATTACCTTGAATCAAGCCAATAAACAAGCGGTCAGAGTCGCATTAGTGACTGGAGCAAGCCGACGAATAGGTGCTGCGATCGCTAAACGACTGCATCAGGCCGGTTTTAAAGTGCTCATTCATTGTCACCATTCCTCGGACGAAGCGAAGAATTTAGCAGCCCTGCTCAATCAACAACGTCCCTGTACAGCACTTGTTTTACAATATGATCTTTGCGCGGAGGAGACAGCGAAGCGTTTGATTGCCGAGGCCATCGCCTGGGCGGGGCAGTTGGATCTTTTGGTAAATAATGCTTCAATTTTTACCCGTACTGAGTTAACTCATTTTGAGGGGAGTGTTTGGGATGCGCTATTCACGACTAATGTAAAAGCGCCATTTCTAGTTAGTCTTGAGGCTTATCCACATCTTGCAAAACAGCAGGGGGCGATTATTAATCTGACTGATATTCATGCAGAGAGGCCCCTCAAAGACTACGCCGTCTATTGTCAAACGAAAGCGGCACTGGTCATGCAAACAAAAGCCTTGGCGCGAGAATTTGCTCCACAAGTACGTGTTAATGCGGTTGCACCCGGGGCGATTGCTTGGCCCGAGCAAGCAAATGCAATTTCTTTGGAGTTACAGAAGGAAATTATTGCCAAAACACCATTAAAACGCCACGGCGACCCGGATTTTATTGCGCAAGCGGTCTTGGCGTTGGTGGAAAATTCTTTCATTACTGGGCAGATTCTTGCTGTCGATGGCGGGCGGAGTATTTAGTTCATTGATCGCTTTGTTAATACCGTTCGCACTGAGGAAGCGCGCAGCGCTATCTCGAAGTGTCGTTAAAGGCCCCCTCCCTTCGAAAGCCTCAAGATAGTTGTTACGCCTCCTCCTGACTTTTAACCAATAACCGATTTGCAAACGCGATAGAAAGTACCGACAGCAGCAAAGTCAAATGAATAACAACCTGCCACATCACTGTATAATTAGTTTGTTTCGTTGGATCAATAAAAGTTCTTAATAAATGAATGGATGAAATACCAATTAAGGCCAGAGCAAGTTTAATTTTCATTGCGCCTGCATCTAAATGATCCAACCACTCGGGTTGATCTGGATGAGTATCTAAATCAAGTCGTGAGATGAAGGTTTCATAACCACCAAGTACCACCATGATCAGTAAATTGGCAATCATGACCACATCAATGAGATCCAAAACACCCAACATGATATGAGTATCATTAAAGCCATTGATGTTCATGACAAGATGAAATAATTCAATCAGATAACGATAAACATAGGCTGCTAAAATAACTAAAAGACCTACGTAAAGAGGTAATTGTAACCATCGGCCCATAAAAAAAATCCGGCCGATAATTGTTTTGAGTTTAGACATTTATTTTTCCTGTTATGTTTCATAAAGCTACACAGTGTAGGCATTATGCACTGGCATCGCACTTAGTCAAGAGTAGATCTAAGCCAGGGTTCTATTTGCTCAAGTTGGTCCAAGCGATAAAAAACCTGTAATTGATTCGCGTTGAGTTGATTTCGGAAATAATACCGAACCAGCGATTTGCTTTGTAATAAAGCCTTATATTCGTTTTCTAAATCAGCCAAGCCTTGTAGATGTTGGATAAAAAGACTAATTAATCCATTGGTACTGATTTGCAGAGTTTCTTGCTTGAGTAAAGCTTGATATAGCCAAGGTTTACCAGTTCCTGCGCGAGAAATCATGAAGGCATCACAGTGAGTTTGATTCAAGGCTTTTTGCAAACTTTGGTGTTCAGAAATATCGCCGTTGGCAATAACAGGAATGGTTACTACCTGCTGCTTTATTTGTGCTATCTGCTCCCAGTTATTAGCTTGATCATAATCCTCAGTCCAGCGTCTACCATGGATGATTAATGCATCGGCGCCAGCTTCTTCAATCGTTTTAGCGAGCTTAAAATCAGACTCACTACCCAAAATACGAAGTTTAACGGTGAGTGGAATTTTAATGCTTTTGCGTACTGCGCTAACAATCCTCAGCAGTTCCTCGGGTTTTTCCAGTAAAGCACTACCTGCCCCTTTTTTGCGAATTTTGGTTTTAGGGCAGCCGCAATTAATGTCGATCAAATCAGCACCAATGGTTTCAAGGCGAGCGGCTGCCTGCGCCATAATTACCGGATTGGTGCCCGCAATTTGATAACAGAGCAACCCTTCATCGGCAGCGCGATGTAAGTAGCGTGAATGCAGGGCATGCTTATGAATGACATCATGGGCCGAAATCATTTCCGAAACACAATAAGCCGGGGGTATAAATTGCGCAAATAGTGTTCGGAAAGGAGCGCAACTAAACCCGGCCAAAGGTCCTTGAATAAGACGATGTGCTAAATTTAAGGAGCCTATCGATAGTGGACTATTGAAGAAAGAATGCATATCACTGAACTAGGAACGGATGAAATAAACGGCGATTGCGAGTATTATACCGCCTGTCTTTGTTTTTGGGTAAATGAATGGATAAAAAATATTATTCGCCTTTAGAATTGATTAAAATTGCGACTCAGCATGCTTATTGCGCCGAGCATTTATTGCAAGATAATGCGGAAATAATCCTTTCTGGGCGAGGAGTCATTGATACATTGGCCCCTGCCGTCAACCTTATGTATTCGGCGTTTGAATTAACGTTGAAAGCCTATCTGCTTCATGACTATAAAACGAACAATCAACACAAAAATCTCATCGAGTTGCTTGAATTAAGTTCCGAGCTGGGATTGGACAATAAGGATATTCAGTTACTAAAAAAACTTTCTCGGCAATATGCTTTTCGTAAAGGGGTTGACTACGAATTGTGGGATGATCGACAACAATTATTAGTTTTTTGTGCTGAAATAATTGAACTTTATGAGCGGATACAAGAATTAATGCCACTTGAGTTGCAAAAAGATTATCAATAGTGATTCCATGTCGTCCCGCCTCTTCTCCCAATCATCCCGAGCATAGCCCGGGATCTCTGCATGAGTAATGCAATGCCCGGTCATGGAGAACTCACGCTCGCGATGACGCGAGCTCATTTTCTACTAGAAAATCGTCCACTTTCTGGAAATGATCATCCCAAGTCGGCTTTTTAAAATGCTGCAACCGTATCATTTGAGCAGCCCTGTTTGCGCTATTAGGCTGTGCATAATTGATAATGAGCTCTTCCCAGCGTTTTCCATCTAAAGGGTCGACATAGTCAGGAATATCTCCGGCGATTTCTCGGTAAACAGGTAAATCACTGGCAATCACGGGGACCCCTAGAGCAAGCGATTCGACTAAGGGTAAACCATAGCCTTCTATAAACGAGGGAGTTAATAAAGCTTGACTATGGTGAATAAAATTTAATAATTGATAATCTGCACAGCCCGAAATTTCTGTAACCACTCCCTTAAGCAAACGGCAGCGATCCAATAGATCCAACACATTTTCGCATTGCCATCCGCGGTAGCCAATGACGAAGAGATGAGGGGTTTGTTCTCCTAAGCGTTGTGCTAAGCTGCGCCATATTTGCAGTAGTAACATATGATTTTTACGAGGTTCGATGGTACTTAAAATGACAAAATACGGTTTCCCGATAGGCCGCTCTCCAGGAGGGCTTAAAGGAATCCCGGATGCTAATAAAGCAACTTTAGCGGGAGGCATCATTTGGTGGGTTAACTTAGCATAGCGCTGTAAATCTTGGAGGGTTGCAGCAGAATTAGTAATTACCCCCGATGCAATTTTTAAAATGTAATCCATTTTTTGCCGATGCCTCAGGTCTTCCCCTGGATCACAAAACTCAGGGTAGTCTATAGCAATTAAATCATGGACAAAAAAAATAGGTTTAACATCTAACTTGCGAGTCAGCCGAAAATAATCGGATTGCCCAAGGCCAATATGCCCTGTGTTGATTAAAAAGGTATTTCCTTTATTGTTAAACTTTGAAAAAGAAAGAATTCCTTTGCCAATAATTTTCATTACAGCTGATTTTGAGCAAGGTGCAGCTAGCTTAGTAAATAATTCTTTGGATTTTTCATGAGATAAGATCCAGCTGCGACCCCACCAGCGTACCAGCGCGTAGGAGGTAGATTGATAATATTGCATATAAGCGATAGCAACCCGATCGATACCCGTTACCGTCATTCCTTTCATACGACGGCGAACTACCCGAGTAACATCAATAATAATATTCATGGTTTTCCCTTTATTAGGGTTTATGCAAAAATAATTTACCAGTGTTGAGCTTTCAGAATTAGCGAATTTTAGACTAATATGCTAATTGTTGCATTAACTTATTTATAAGCGGAATGATGATGGAAAAACGTATTTTACTTGGGGTTTCTTCTTGCCTTATTGGTGAAAAAGTTCGCTTTAATGGAGGAGATAAGCGCAATAATTATTTATGCGACCTTCTTGCCAATTATGTTGATTTCCTACCGATTTGTCCTGAGGTTGCAATTGGTTTGGGCGTACCGAGACCGGCTATCCGTTTGGTGGGTGATCCTAAATTCCCGCGTCTTGTCGAGGTCAATAATCCGCAACAAGACCACAGTCAGGCGATGATGGAGTTTGCTAGTTCAGCGATGAAACAACTCACTCATATCAGTGGTTATATACTAAAAAGCCAATCGCCAACCTGCGGCCTGAAGCGGGTTAAAATATATCAAGAAAAAGGAGTGGCGCCCAAATTAGGGCAGGGTCTATTTGCCAAGGTACTGGCAGAAAAATTCCCCTGCTTACCTATTGAAGAAGAAGGGCGATTAAACGATCCGAAGCTGCGTGAAAATTTTATTGAAAGAATTTTTATTTATCATGATTGGCAAACCACTTGCGAAAACGATTTTACAGCGAGTGCGCTCGTTAAGTTTCACACCCGTTATAAATTAACGCTGATGGCTCATCATCCTAGTAGAAGTCGAGAGCTGGGACAATTAGTAAGCCAGGTAAAGCAAAAAAATTTGTCCGCTTTGGCAGCAGAATATATTGATAACTTTATGAAGATTTTGTCTTTAATTGCAACACCTAGTAAGCATGCGAATGTTTTACAACATTGCCTGGGCTATTTTAAATCAGTTCTCAGTAAAAATGATAAACAGGAATTAGTTACCATTATCAATAATTATCGGCAGGGATTATTGCCTCTCATTGTACCCATTACCCTAATTAACCATCATTTAAGTCATTATCCGCAACCCTATTTAGAGAATCAAAGTTATTTATCTCCTTATCCTGCTGAGTTAATGCTAAGAAATCATATTTAATCCGCTGGTTATTTGATTGATTTATACTTTTCAGGGCTAATTGCCCTGCCTTATTATGCTCAACGATGGGGTGGGGAATAACCACTGCCTAAATGAATGGGAAATTTATGCGCTGGTGCCTCCTAAGGTTTATGGAGCTATTTAAGTGGTAGGGCTGCTAATTCAGGGCCCAGGTGTTCTACATACTCTCCCGAACGGTCAAATTTTTAGATCTAATCGGGGATCATACTCAGAACCGTCTTGGCATTGGTTTAGTTTCACGTTAGGATAATATTTTTTTGCACACAAGGTTAAACTTAATGGAGCAGTTAGATCTTAGTTCAACGCAAGCAGTGCAACAGCAACTCTTACAATTGAGTGAGTATCTTAATGGGCGCATTCTTGGACAAAAAGGATTAGTATCGCGTTTATTAATCGCTTTGCTTGCTGATGGTCATTTATTGGTAGAAGGGGCGCCAGGACTTGCTAAAACACGTGCTGTGAAAGAATTGTCCTCTGTGGTTGAAGGTGATTTCCATCGCATTCAATTTACTCCCGATTTACTGCCGGGTGATTTGACTGGAACGGATGTTTATCACCCGGAAAATGGCTCTTTTGTTTTTCAACCCGGTCCTATTTTTCATCATCTCATTCTCGCTGATGAAATTAATCGCGCTCCTGCGAAAGTACAATCTGCGTTGTTAGAAGCAATGGCAGAGCGACAGGTGACGATTGGTGGAAAAACTTATCCTTTGCCGGAATTATTTTTAGTGATGGCAACACAGAACCCTATCGAACAAGAAGGAACTTATCCCTTACCAGAAGCCCAGTTGGACCGTTTTTTAATGTATGTCCGCATTGGTTATCCTGATGCAAAAATTGAATATGACATTTTAACCTTGGCTCGACGAGAAGCGGCAGGTGATGAAGGAAGTCAAGCGCAAGCCATTCAGCCCTTGAGCCAAGTGACTTTATTTGATGCAAGGCAGCAAGTCTTGCAAGTCCACACGAGTGAAGCTTTAGAAAATTATTTGGTCCAACTAGTCGTCGCCACACGAAATCCGGCAGTTTATAGCGATGAGTTGGCGCGTTGGGTGCGTTTTGGAGCAAGCCCCCGAGCAACGATTGCCCTTGATCGTTGTGCAAAAGCACATGCCTGGTTAGCCGGCCGCAATTATGTCACACCAGAAGATATTCATGTGATTGCTCATGATGTGCTGCGCCATCGTATTCTGTTAAGTTTTGAAGCAGAAGCAGAAGGAGTAACCAGCGATGATTTCATCGATTCCCTACTGCGATTGGTTGCAGTGCCTTAGGATTCACTATGACTGAAGGGGTTACAGTTCAACTGGATGAATTAATCGCTCTAAGGCGTTATGCTCAACGAGTGAATTATAAACCCACGGGGAGCGCGATACGGGCGGGTAATCATCTGTCTAAATTACGCGGCCGAGGTATGGATTTTGCCGAGGCCCGCAATTATCAAGCCGGTGACGAAATTCGCCATATGGAATGGCGGGTCACAGCGCGTACGGGCCGCCCCCATGTTAAGCTTTATCAAGAAGAAAGAGAACGTCCGGTTGTTATTCTCAGCGATTTTAATCCCTCAATGTTTTTTGGTACCCGATTAGCGTTTAAATCGGTCATTGCTGCCCGTTTAGCCGCAATGCTCGCTTGGACTGCAATAAAACAGGGCGATCGCGTAGGCGGTTTATTTTTTTCAGCAAAAGAACATAATGAATTCACTCCTCGTAGTCGAGAAACAGGGGTTTTACCTTTATTAGCGTCTTTAAGCCAGTACACGCAGAGAGGAGTGGCGAATAATGGCGCTCAATCAAAACCCTTAAGTGATGCCCTAATTCGTGTTCGTCGCGTGATGCGTCCAGGTAGTATTTTAGTGTTGATTAGCGATTTTTATAATATGGATGCTGATAGCGAACAACATCTAAGTCGCTTGCGCTACCATAATGATGTCTTGGTTTATCACATCTGCGATCCTTTGGAGCTTTCCCCCCCAAAACCACAACATTATGCGATCACTGATGGGCAGCAAGAACTGTTGCTTGATACAACTATTCATGAGGTTACTCAAGGTTATAAAAAATATTGTGAAGAGCGTATTGCTCTTTTAGAGGCGCAATTTAAGCGCTTGCAAATTCAATATGTGCAATTGACCGCCGAGGCAAATTTACCGCAGGTTGTACGTCAGACTTTTCCTAGGAGGTCGCGTGGCTGAGTCACAAGCAATCTTGGCAAAGTTACATGATATTAAATTACCTAGCCCCATTGGTTGGTGGCCTTTGGCACCTGGATGGTATCTCTTGCTCGTGTTAGTTTTACTTCTTATCGCTGCTTTAAGTTATCTAGCGCGGCGTGCCTATCTCAATGGCAGACCAAAACGTCAAGCTTTGCAATTACTTGAGACTTATAAGCAGGAATATCAACATGAGCCTAATAGCCAAGTTTGTAGTATGAAAATATCTGAATTATTGCGTCGTGTGGCCTTGGTTTATTTTCCTAGGGAAGAAGTAGCGAGTCTTCAGGGTGACGCTTGGCTTAATTTTTTGACTAAGACTTCAAAGAAAATCGATTTTAACAAGCTGCGGGCTTATCTGTTAGAAACACCCTATCAACCGGCGAGTAACGTGGATTTAGAGCCCTTGTTTCGCTGCGCAAAAGCTTGGATCAAGCAACGAGGTGCGCCATGTTTGAGCTAGCTGCCCCTTGGGTTTTATTGGGTTTGCCCTTGCCTTTTTTGATATGGTTTTTAGTTCCGCGTGCGGTGCTGCAATTACCTTGTGCGTTGAAGGTGCCTTTCTACAAAGCCATGTTGTCAATTGTCGATAACAAAAAAACGGCTTTTGCAGGACAGGCTCAGATTGGTCTGTTCTTTGTTATTTGGTGCTTATTAGTGATTGCCGCGGCGGGACCGCGTTGGGTCGGTGAACCTCAAGCTTTGACCCGCGAAGGTCGTAATATCATGTTAGCTTTAGATTTATCGGGGAGTATGGAGTTGTCCGATATGCTGCTCAATGGTCGCCCTGTCAGTCGCTTAGCCGTAGTCAAGCGTGCTGCAGAAGAATTTGTGAAAGCGCGGGTGGGCGATCGCATTGGTTTGATTTTGTTTGGTACTCGTGCTTATTTACAAACGCCGCTTACTTATGATCGTCAAAATGTGCTACTGCGTTTAGAGGATGCGACAGTCGGTTTGGCCGGACAAACGACCTCTATTGGTGATGCCATCGGTTTGGCTGTCAAACGTTTACAAGATGTGCCAGCGCAGGGGCGTATGATTATCTTATTGACCGATGGTGCCAATAATTCAGGGATGCTACTGCCGTTAAAAGCTGCTGAATTGGCAAAACTCGATAATATCAAAATTTACACGATTGGTTTGGGAGCGGAATCTGATCCTCGCGCGACCGGCGGCCTCTTTTTTAATCCAAATCCCTCTTCGGATTTAGATGAAGAAACCTTGCAAGAAGTGGCAAAAATCACTGGTGGTCGCTATTTCCGTGCGACCGATATGCAATCTCTACAAGAGATTTATGAAAGCATTAACCAATTAGAGACGGTGAGTCAGGATCAGGCAACCATCCGACCACAAAAAGATTATTACCCTTGGCCACTCGGCTTGGCACTCCTGCTGCTACTCTATTGGCTTGGCAAACAAGCAGGATTAGACGCTCCCTTTTCTCGCAGGGAGGTTCATAGCTATGACTGAATTTCATTTTCTTCGCCCGTGGTGGCTGTTGGCAATTTTAGCTTTGCTTGCATTATTTTGGATGCTGTGGCGAAAAGGACCGCAAGCAGATGCTTGGTCAGCGGTCTGTGATAAGCATTTACTTGAGCATTTAGTGCAGTCAAAAGGACAGGGACGACGCAATTTAGCACTATTTTCGCTGCTTATTAGCGGATTATGCCTATGCATTAGCTTAGCTGGTCCGACTTGGTCGCGTTTGCCTGTGCCTTCATTTAAACAAATTCAACCTAGGGTCATCGTGTTGGATATGTCAAATTCAATGTTAGTCAGTGACTTAACACCGGATCGCTTAACGCGTGCAAAATTTAAATTACATGATTTATTTAAACGTCGTGATGTGGGTCAATTTGGTTTAGTGGTTTATACCAGCGAACCCTTTGTTGTTTCCCCTCTCACTGATGATGCCCAAACAATAGATGCGCTATTGTCCTCACTCAGCCCAGACATTATGCCCGTTGAGGGGCAGCAACTGGATACTGCTTTGGAAGAGGCGGGTCGATTGATTACGAATGCCGGCTATAAACAAGGCCAAATATTGGTGCTGACTGGGGACACACCGAGTTCTGCCGCCGCCATGGTGGCGAAAGATCTTGCTGCAAAGCAAATCTATACTTCGGTCATGCCAGTCATTGCTAATCAAACCTTGAGCCCTTTGTATCAAGATTTAGCGACAGCGGGTCAGGGGCAATTAATTCCGTTCTCTGATACTTCGGATGATCTCAATCAATGGTTAAAGAATTCGGTCAATCAAGAAAAATTTATGCTTAGTGAATCGAACGATATTCCCTTGTGGCGAGATGAAGGACGCTGGTTTTTATTGCCTGCGCTGCTTTTTTTGTTGCCGGTTTTTAGACGGGGCTGGTTGCAGAGGATAACCTCATGAGAGTTTGCTGGCTGGTATTATTATCTATTTTGACTTGTGACAGTTATGCCTGGAGTTGGGCTGATTTGTGGTCAACCAAGGATCAGCAGGCGCAAGATTTGATGAAACAAGGCCAATATAAACAGGCTGAGACTACCTTTCAGCACCAAGATTGGCGAGCAGCCGCGGCCTACCGTGCCGGAGATTATGATCAGGCAGCAAAACACTATCAAGCGCTGCAAAATGAACAAAGTTATTATAATCAGGGAAATGCCCTAGCTCATTTGGGACAGTATGAGAAAGCTATTAAAGCTTATAATCAGGCGCTGGCGCTAAATCCCAATAATAAAGATGCCTTATTCAATCGTAAACTATTAGAAGATTTATTAAAGAAAAATAAAAACCAGCAAAACCAGAATCAGCAGGATAAGAACCAGCAAAATAAAAATCAGCAAGGCCAAAACCAGCAGGATAAAAATCAGCAAGGTCAAAACCAGCAGGATAAAAATCAACAAGGCCAAAACCAGCAGGATAAAAATCAACAAGGCCAAAACCAGCAGGATAAAAATCAACAAGGCCAAACCCAGCAGGATAAAAATCAGCAAGGCCAAACCCAGCAGGATAAAAATCAACAAGGCCAAAACCAACAGGATAAAAATCAGCAAGGCCAAAACCAGCAGGATAAAAATCAACAAGGCCAAAACCAGCAGGATAAAAATCAGCAAGGTCAAAACCAGCAGGATAAAAATCAGCAAACCAAGACAAAACCAAATAAAAATGGTGAAACAAGCAAAGATAATTCGCAATCAGCTGAAGACCTTGAAAAACAACAAGCAAAAGACCAGTGGTTAAGATTAATTCCAGATGATCCAGGTGGATTGATGCGAGAAAAATTTTTGCGCGATCATCTACGTAGAGAGGGTGGGTGGTATCAATGAAACGATTATTACTAAGTTTATTGTTAATTTGCTGTAATAGTATTGCTTTTGCCCTGGTTACTTTGCAGGTCGAGGCACCACAGGTGCAAATGGGGGAAAATTTCACCTTAAATTTAAGGATTGAAGGTAATCAAATTAATTCAGTGCCTGATTTAACTCCTCTGCAAAAAGATTTTACGATTGTCGGGACAGAAAGTAATATTAATTACAGCATTATGAACGGTAAAGTCCGCGCCGTAAGCGAGTGGACCATCATATTAACACCCAAACGAAGTGGCGTTTTACCAATTCCTGCCTTGACAATAGGCCAAGAAAAAACCAAGCCAATTAGTATTGAAATTACCCAATATCCACCTTCAAGTAATCAACCAAATACAAATAAACCGGGTGCTATGCAGCAATCTCAGCAGCAAGATGTGATGTTGTTAGCCGATGCTGATGTCAGTCAGCCTTTTGTCAATCAACAAGTGATTTATACCGTTAAATTGTTCAACAGCAGCCGATTATTGGATGCCAATTATTTACCCCCGAAAGTTGACGACGCACTGTTCGTTCCCTTTGGTGATGGACGACGCTATCAAGTCACCAATAATGGTCGACTTTATGCCGTTGAGGAACAGCAATTTGCTTTATTTCCGCAAAAAAGTGGAGATTTGAAAATTAATCCTCCAACTTTTAGCGCTTTAGTTTATGATTTGAATGGGCCCAGGCGTGTTAATGTCGCAGCGCAGCCCATCGTACTTAAAGTACAGCCCATTCCTGCGCAAAATAGAGGAAAAAACTGGTTACCTGCTAAACAGGTCACTCTGAGTGAAAGCTATGATAAAAATACAAGCTCTTTAACTGAGGGATCTACGCTTGAGAGAACGGTGACTTTAAAAGCGGTGGCGGTACCGGCTCAATTACTACCTACTTTGAACTTTGGCAGCTCCGATCAATTCAGTATTTATCCAGATAAACCGACAGTGAACAATAGTTTTAAGCAGCAAGATCTTGTCGGTTCTTCCACAGTAAAAGTCACTTATTTGCTTAATAAAGTGGGTAAAGTCACTATTCAGCCCTTAACCCTGCCTTGGTTTAATACAGTGACCGGCAAAGAAGAAATCAGTTCATTGCCTGGGTTTACTATTAATGTGGTTCCTGCTGCAGGGCAAACTAAGCAAACTGCTAGACCTCCTGCTGCTGCAACAGTTAAACCGGCACCGGCACGGCAATTAAGCCCTCAATTAAACGAATCTAAACCGATAGAAAAACCAGTTGCGATATCTCATTCAAATATGGCTTGGTGGGCTGCTGGCGGATTTGCCCTCGCTTGGTTAATCACGATTATCGCGTGGCGCCGGCAACGCTCGAGTTATCCCCATAAACCGAGTAAAGGCCATGTGTTAAAGCAAGTCCAAGACGCCTGTTTAAGCAATAACCCAAGACAGGCAAGAGATGCCATGCTTAGATGGGGACGGATGCAATGGCCTGCGGCTAATTTGTTAAATTTAATCGATTTAGAAAACTTAGTGGATGATCCCGCTTTAAAACAACAAATAAACTTGCTTTCCCAAATTTTATATCACAATAATGGCGCTCAAAAAGCATGGCGAGGGGAAGCGCTCTGGCAGGTAGTGTCTAATTTCCAAGCTTCCTCCCCCTCCGAGAAAAAAAATAATAATCCGCTTCCACCTATTCATCGGCTATGAGATGCTTTCTCCCCAGCTCTCACTAGTATTGTTGGTGCAGCAAACCGTTCGGGCTGAGGAGGCCGTAGGCCGTCTCGAAGCCTTGGTGAATAACCACTAACCATAGTAGGCTTCGAGACGGCCTACGGCCTCCTCAGCCCGAACTGTTTAATTAGCAAGTAGCGCAGTAATGAGAAGTAGCGCACTAATGTAGGTCGGGCCTTGGCCCGGACAGATTCGTAGCTCACAAAGCACAAACAAATCTTGCTGGGTGCAATGTTGGGCCAAGCCCCAACCGACTATCCGTACGGTTAGGCCAATTTTTTAGGAAAGAACAGATGCAGTTTAGTGAATATTACAAACAAGACGCACATGATTTAGCGAAGCTCATAAAGACCAAACAGATAAGTGCTAAAGAAGCTTTGGATTGCGCAATCACACGCATGCACGAAGTTAATCCCGTGCTCAATGCTATCGTTGCAGATTGTAGCGATTGGGCTTATGAACAACTGAAATCGATGCGAGGAGACGAGCCCTTTTATGGGGTTCCCATTCTAGTAAAAGATTTAGGTTTTATGATTGAAGGCGTACCTTACACTGCCGGTTCTCGCTTTTGTGCTTCCTTTATTTCCCCAATAACCAGTGATTTTATTAAGCGTATACTAGCCTTAGGTCTGTTGCCTTTTGCCAAGACTAATGTCCCGGAACTGGGGTTATCTTATGTGACCGAATCCGTTTTACATGGACCTTGCAAAAATCCCTATGACTTAAAACGTACCCCGGGAGGATCTTCGGGAGGATCGGCAGCCGCTGTTGCAGCGGGAATAGCCCCGGTCGCTACCGGGAATGATGGCGGTGGTTCGATTCGTATTCCCGCGTCCTGCTGTGGTTTATTTGGCTTTAAACCGACACCTGGTTTAATACCCACCGGTCCCTTAGAGGGAGAGGCTTGGTCTGGATTGGCTACAAGTCATGTTTTAACTCGCAGCGTGCGTGATTCTGCTGTTTTATTTGAGTTATTGACTGCCGCGAATTTAAAAAATCTTGGGCAATCACTTCTGCAGCTGTCTAAACGACGCAACCCCCCTGGCCCGCTCACAATCGCCCTTTTAGATGGCGCATTTGCACCGGTATCTGTCGATAAAGCTTGTATTGAAGCATTAGAACAAGCAATTCACGTATTGAAATCGCTTGGACATCGTGTTGTCGAGCGAAAATTGGATTTGAATTTAGCGGCTATTGGCGAATCGGTTATCACCATGATTGCAGCAAATACTTGCGCAGAAATCGAAAGCGGAGAATTAATTATTAAGCGAAAAGTGAAGAAAAATGAGCTTGAACCAGTTACTTGGGAATTTATGGCACAGGGTAAGACGATAAGCGCTTCACAGTTGATTAGGGCAAAAAATAATGTTTATCAATGCATGCGTCCCGTTCATGAATTATTGATGGAAATCGATGTCATTTTAACTCCCGCTTTAGCGCAATTACCGCTGCCGATTGGCAGTCTGGCAACCGATGATAATTTTGCAGATTATTTACAAAAAAACACGGAGTTTTCACCTTTCACTTCCTTATTTAATCAAGCTGGCTTGCCAGCTATGGTTATGCCGGTTAGGTATTATGAAGGTCTACCTCTTGCGGTGCAATTTGCGGCAGCGAAAGGGCAGGATAAATTGCTTTTCGATTTGGCTAGTCAATTGCAAAAAGAATTTGTTAATTTTACACCGCCAACAATGTAAATTGGGCCTTGGCCCAACCTAATTTTCCACTGATAAATCGATAAACACTTGTTAAATATTTATCAAGTGCCTCGCTATTTAATAAGCACTAGGATATAATAATGCCACTTGTGCTTTTTTGTATTCCTAGTTGAAACATTTTCTTCGTGAAAATCCCTCCTTTTGTAGTTCAAAGTAGCGAAATCGCGTCGCAAAAAAATGCTTCTACCCCGGGTTTCACTAGTGCAAGTTGTTTTTAATTTAATTTGGAAAGTTGAAATGTCTGGTACAAAAGAAACCGGCCACGTTAAGTGGTTTAATGATGAGAAAGGTTATGGCTTTATTAGCCGTGATAATGGTCAGGACGATGTGTTCGTTCATTTTCGTTCGATCAACAGCACTGCTAATCGTAAGACATTGCTCGAGGGTCAACGAGTAGAGTTTTTAGTGACTAAAGGACCTAAAGGTCTGCAAGCGGAAGAAGTTAACGCTTTATAATCTTGCTGTTTCTCCATCTTTCCCCCTTTGTAGACGGACTTTGTGCGTCATTCAAGGGGGGATGATCCACTCTCTTTTCCTATCATTCAGAATGAGTATTAGTTATATATTCAACGACCGAATTTGAGTTAAACTAAAGAATAATCAATGAGTTAATACGGATTAATTGGATACGGAATGATAAGATTAATTGCATTATTTTTTGCAGTAATACCTCTTTTTTCCCACTCGTCAATCCAAGTCAATGGTCGGTTGAATGTTAGTAAATCATGCTCGGCATACCTGTCTAAAAATAAAAAAAATAATCCCGATCGACTGATTATCCAAGCAGGCCAACAATATGAAATCAAAGAAATTAATCGACTTTTTAATCCAAAGTGGTTAAGAATAAAATTGCATCCTCCTATAAATGCTTTGCGGTGGGTCAGTATTGAATGTGGAGAGTATACTTATCAGTTAAGCACTCATACTAGCTGTAATCTGCGCCCTGGTAGGGCTGATTCTTACGTCTTGGCGCTTAGTTGGCAACCTGCCTTTTGCCAAGCTTATGGGTATGAAAAAGGTAAACCGGAATGTTTGCAGCTACGTTCTAATTCATTTCAAGCTAGTCATCTCGTATTGCATGGTTTATGGCCCAGCCAGAGAAACTGTGGTCAACACTATAGTTACTGTTTAGGTTCAATCCGTAGTCGTAACTGTGATTACCCACCCCTTTCTTTAAGTGCGGCAGTCGCTACTAGCCTAAAAGAAATGATGCCGAGTTATGCTCATGGTAGCTGTCTTGAGCGCTATGAATGGAATAAACATGGCAGTTGTCAAAGCCTGTCAGCAGACGATTATTACTCCCTGGCAATCCGCTTGAATAAGGAGGCGAATCAAACTGCTTTAGGTCAGTTTTTGCATGAACATTTAGGATATACGGTGCAACGTGGGCAATTAAGAGAAATGATTCGCCGCTCCTTCGGTCAAAATACAACGCGAAAAGTTTATTTGGGCTGCAAGAAAGGCCTGTTAGTCGATATTTATATTCAATTACCGGCCTTAATCCCAGCCAATGAATCCTTACAAACTCTGGTGCAAAAAGCCCCCGATTTTGAGCATTATGAAAGTTGCCCCGGAAATATCGTCATTTCAGATTTTAATAACGATTCTTGGTTTTAATCGGGGTATCTATCTTGCGCATCATGATAACTTCCTCTAATGTAGGGAAATGCGATAATTAGAACGTGGATCATGTTGATGCGGTATTTTTTCTTGATGTTTAGCCTGTTACTACTTTCAAGTTGCATTCATCAGCCACAAGTACTACCCCCAACGTTAAAAGGAAGAGAGCAAGAACATTTCGTCCCTCCTTTTACCCAAGTAAAGGTTGAAGGGATCATTAATGTCAGTTTGCATAGCGGCTACAAAAATCAAGTCATCATTCTTCATGGCGATCCTCGAGACTTAGGAAATGTTCTTATTGATCCTAAAGGGGGCAGATTATTGATTAAATTGCCCAAAGGCCATCCTAACTTCGGTGAAGTGACGGCAGAAATTCGTGCCAATGTTTTAAAGGGTTTTTATTATGAAGGAGAAGGCACAATCGTAGGAAATAATATCCACTCAGGATTCCTTGAATTATCAATTGATAATTCTGGAGACACTACTCTTGGCGGCTATCTTGTCTTACGTAAACTGAAAGCAAGTGGCGGTGGAAATATTCAGATCAGTGGAGTCAATACACCCCATTTACAGCTGGATATTACAGAAAAAACTAAAGTGCAGTTATCCGGTGTCATCAATTTGTCTCGAATCAATCTAGCCGATAGTTCTGTATTATGCATGTATTGGGTCAAATCGCCCTTGTTATCGATTTGCCAACGGGGCAGTTCACTGGTTCGGCTAGCTGGCGTTGTGGATAAGCTCGATGTTGAGTTATGGGATACAGCTCATTTTAATGGCCGTTATCTACGCGCCAAAAATGCTTTTGTGAAAACACATGATCGCTCGGTAGCCGATATCATGGCGATAAAGCATCAACATACCTTAGCGACAGATGCTAGCGACATCTATTTTTATAAAGTATCGAAAACCTCCGCTGATTTTATGGCTTATGCCGGCTCTGTACTGGATATGCGTGACTGGAACCGCCCTGAGCTTCATGATTATACGCGCTACAATAGCCCAAGCTCGGCACCAGGAGAAGTACCTTTAATTGATGGGCTTTCTAAGTAAGACTTGATAGAATTGTCATCCCTGCCTTTCGCAGAGATTGACAATCCCTTTGTAGGGATACCTCAGCTTGTGATGGCGCTAATTCAACTTTCTTGTTTGCTGGCTAAATTTTTTTTGATACAAGCAAGAATAGTATTTTGATCGCCGTCTAAAGGTAAAACATGGGCTGAATTTGGAAGCCAGTGGATATTAATATTTTCTTTGTCAGTAAAACGATCAGCAACTCGCCAGGAGGATACAACTTCATCATGACAGCCCAAAAACAAATCGGTGGGGCATTTGGGAGTTTCGAATTGAAATTGTTGAATCAAGGTTAATATTTCAATGATTGTTGTAAGGGGTAATTGTCGATAAGCAATTTCACAGTTTTCAGCGGTGTATAAATTGCCAGCGGCTGAGCGTATTTTTCTGAAACCTAACCAATTTAATGCTTTGGCTATTTTAAGCCAATGACTTAATCCCAGGCGTAAATCAAGTGCAGGTGCTAATAGATAAAGATGATGTAGATTAAATCGAGTACTCAAATGGCAGGCTAATAGACCACCCAAAGATAGCCCCATCAGGTCAACTTGAGTGAATTGCTTGGTCAAAATCTCACAGGTTTGTTCGGTTTGTGAAATCCAATCCCTAGCTTTTGCATGAGCAAATGAATCAAGATTTTCAGCGTGGCCTATTAAAGCAGGGCAGACAACGGCATCATAGTAAAGAGTCAACGAAGGGAGTAGCAGACGAAAAACCGCCGGTGATGATGAAAAACCGTGTAGTAACAATAAAGCACGATGAGTTTTATTAGTCCGCTGTTCGATTGGCGCTAAAAGAAAAGAGTCTTGTTGATTTAAAGTAAACAGTTGTTTACCTTGACGCATGCAACGAAAAGCATCGATATTCATAAATTCCCTTTGATTAAAAATTTTGCAAAAAAATAGTAAATAGAGCATAACGATATTTTTTAGCATTCGCAATTTGCTATGATTGAAAATACGTTAATCTAAGCCAGTGAAAAGAGTGATTAAATGACTTCGCTTAGCGCTTAGAAAATCGATATGGACTATAATTGTTAATCCTATTAATTTTAGCTAAAAAATAGCGCGCTGTCTTATATGCTATCTTTAAATTAATAGATTAAACGAATTTAGAAGTATAGGTGATCATATGGTAGATACAGCAGGTGGTACCGGGGGCCAGCAAGATAGTACCAAGCAAGGGGCGCAGCCAACTCAAGCTAAAAAAGGTTCGCCGAAACCGACCAACCAGCGGCCTCAGCAAAGGGCTCCGCAAAGGTCGGTACCTCCAACGAAAAAAAATGAAGATGAAGATCAGGATTTATATAAAGTTCACATGAAAATGCTGCTAGAAACGGCTCAACTCATGAAAGATATCAAATCCAATCTAACCAACAGTATTTATGATTTTATAAAGAACTCTTTGGGCACTAAGAAGCCTAAAAATGACACGCCTGCTGCGGATAATAGCCAACAACAGCAGCAACAGGCCCAAGCTGCGCAACCGGTTCAACTAGCTCAACAAAGCCCACAAACCACCCCGCAAGGAGCACAGGCGGCCGATGCAACCAATGCTACGCCTACAGTATCAAATGATTCAACCCCTGAGGTTAATGTGGCAGATGCAGAAGATGTACTAGGCGAAGAGGTAAAGGAAGAAGAAAAGCTAGATAAGAAAGATGAAGGGCAAGAGCTAAAAGAAGACGAAGGGGAAGAAGACGTGGTCGATTTAGCAGAAGAAGCGCAACAGGGTCCCAAACCAGAATCAATGGCAAAATCCGAAGACGATGAATGGGAAGACGAAGAACTATCGGAGCTAGATGGGGATCAAGATGACATGGTAGAGATGGAGCCGTTTGAAGCGGATGCTTCCTCAAATAATGATGATGATTATGAAGCCGCCGCTCAACAATTTAATGGTGGAGGCGCGGCAGCAACTAGTGGTGCAACCGAAGAGGTAGCTGCTAAAGCAGTCGTAGTTGCGCTCTAAGACTCGCAATATTCACAAAAAAGAAGGGTTTTTTTAACCCTTCTTTTTTGTTTAAGGAGTTTTAAGCTTCCAGCAGTTTATGCGGCAAACTTTCTAATCTACCGGCTTGGGTAACGAGAACATAATTGAGTTTGCGTTGAAGTTCACTAATGGTATCCGAACCAGCATAAGTTAAACCGGAACGTAAACCGCCAACAATATCTGCAATAATTGCCTCTTGAGTTTTACGATAAGGCACTTCCGTGGCGACTCCTTCAGCAGTTTTCCATTCTTGCATTTGGCCTAAAAAGTCTTCTTGTGCTTCACGTGATGCCATACCACGGTAGCGCTTTACTTGTTTTCCGTCTTCTTTAGTGATGACTTCTCCCGGCGTCGGTTCAGTACCCGCTAACATTCCACCAATCATCACAAAATCCGCACCAAAGGCGAGTGCTTTAACAATATCACCAGAGGTACGAATACCACCATCAGCTACAATTGATCGATCAGCTCGAGCACAGTCTTGAATGCAAGTGAGCATAGGAATACCAAAACCGGTTTTAATGCGAGTGCTGCACACTGAGCCTCCGCCTATACCTGCCTTAATAATATCAGCGCCGCAAGAAGCAAGATAATCGGCCCCTGCATAGGTTGCAACATTTCCTGCCATAATACAGCGCGTCCCAAGTAATTTCCTTAGATTTTTTAGTGTCTTACCAACATATTTGGCGTGACCATGAGCAACGTCCACACAGAAATATTCTGCTCCGGCATCACGCAATGCTTCTGCACGTTGTAATTCTAAATCAGTACAGCCAACTGAAACAAAGACTGGTCCTGAGCAACGCTTAAATTCCGCAATATTATCTTCAATGCTTAAAAAACGGTGTAAAGCGCCAATACCACCTTTACTGTGCATGAAATTGGCCATTTTACTTTCAGTGATGGTATCCATATTCGAACTAATCACAGGTAATTGAATGTTGAGCTTACCGAGCCTGTCAGACATACTGATATCAACGACACGTCTCGACTCATGATGATTGTAAGCAGGAACTAACAAAACATCATCAAAAGTGATGGCTTGATTGTTCATGATGTATCCTCTCTAAAAGCACAGTTATTTGGGTAGGTAGTATATACTCATTCTACCCGAAGTTGCTGGTTTTTTTGCCGATAGCAAAAAAATAAGAATCTTCAGGTAGAGGGTCTATTCTAATTTATTGCTAGCCTCAATCTCCTATAAATGCTCTGCTGCATAGTATGCGAGTCTTGAACGCTCACCGCGTGTTAAAGTCATGTGGGCGCTATGTTGCCAATGTTTGAACCGATCGACAGCAAAAGTAAGACCGGAAGTGGTTTCTGTTAAATAGGGCGTATCGATTTGTTTGATATCGCCAAGGCAAACGATTTTAGATCCCGGTCCCGCACGAGTAACCAGCGTTTTGATCTGTTTTGAGGTTAAATTTTGTGCCTCATCAATAATAATAAAACGGTTTAAAAAAGTTCGGCCTCGCATGAAATTGAGAGAGCGAATTTTGATTTTATTTTGCAGCAGATCCTGAGTTGCACCGCGCCCAAAACTGCCTCCTTCTTGCGAACTGTGCAGTACTTCTAAATTATCCATTAAAGCGCCCATCCAGGGTGTCATTTTTTCTTCTTCTGTACCGGGGAGAAAACCAATATCTTCGCCGACAGGAATAGTGACCCTGGTCATTAAAATTTCACTATAACGATTTTGATCCAAAACTTGCGTTAAACCTGCAGCAATGGTTAATAAGGTTTTTCCTGTTCCTGCGGAACCTTGTAGAGTGACGAAATCAATATCTGGGTCAAGAAGCAGGTTTAAAGCGAAATTTTGTTCGCGGTTACGCGCATTGATACCCCATACTGAATGCTTAGCCTGATTAAAGTCGCGAGCGAGTTGTACGACGACACTTCCTTCAGCAATTTCTTTCACAATAGCTTGAAATTGACTATCGCAGGTACTTATACAATCGTTGTAGTTCCACTGATTTGTCAGTGGGCCACTGATACGGTAAAAGGTTTTCCCTTCCTCTTTCCAAGCCTCCATGTCTTTGCCATGGTTAGTCCAGAAATCGTCATCGAGAATATGTAAACCGCTGTGAAGAAGGTTAACATCATCTAACACTTTATCATTGTAGTAATCTTCAGCGGGAATACCGAGAATTCCTGCTTTGATTCGTAAGTTAATGTCCTTAGAGATAATAACAACTTGTCGCTCAGGATGCTTTTTTTGTAATCCTAAGGCAGTGGCAAGCAGGGTATTATCAGCCTTGTGACCTGGCAAAGAAGTAGGGCGAAGCTGTTCAAATTCATCCGTTTGAAAAAATAATCGCCCACTACTTTTTACTTTGTCAGAGAATGCGAAACTGGGAATAGGTAAACCAGCAACAATTTCTTTATGGCTGGCATTAGTCATGAGCTCAACTAACATACGGTTGGTTTGCCTCACATTGCGTGCTACTTCAGAGATACCCGTTTTGTGAGTGTCCAATTCTTCTAATACGACCATGGGCAAATAAATATCATGCTCTTCAAAGCGATAGATAGCCGAGGGGTCATGCATTAAAATGTTAGTGTCGAGTACGAAAAGTTTGGCCTCTCTTTTTTCATTATCCATGCTTCACCTTTAAGCTAAATTATTGATTTTGATGACGCTTGCAAATTCAGTCAAGCATTAATCTTGCCAAATATCCGAATAAATTGAACGGGTTAAATAAAAAAATTTACTCCAATTTTTCTTTAAGAAGCTTGTAAATTTTCCAAGGTTTTCATCACTTCAGCGACATGCCCTTTAACGCTTAGTTTTCGCCATTCATGTCGCAAAACACCTTGTGGATCAATAAGAAAAGTAGAGCGTTCAATACCTCTTACTTGCTTTCCATACATGGATTTCATTTTAATAACGTCAAACAGTTGACAGAAAATTTCCTCTTTATCGCTAATTAATTCAAAGGGAAATTCTTGTTTAGATTTAAAGTTTTCATGTGATTTTAAACTATCACGAGAAATACCAAATATTTCAGCATTAAGTTTTTTGAACTTTGCATAGGCGTCACGAAAATCTTGACCTTCGGTAGTGCAGCCTGGCGTGGAGTCTTTTGGATAGAAATATAAAATTAACCATTTTCCTTTGTAATCATTTAGATTTGATTGCAGACCGCTGGTTGCGCTAAAGGCTTGCGGGGGTAATTTATCGCCAAGTTTCATGAGTTTCTCCTCAATATGGAATAGGTCTATCCTAGTGGAAAATAGAGGGTTTGGCTATTTTTGTAGAGTGGGGCTTGACGCAACAGGCTGCCAAATCCGAAGGGCATTTAACGTCTAGCATTTCGCACTCGCGTGGGACTATGTATAATCACCCTTTTTGGGTTTTATAAATTGATTTCGGGTGTCTTATGACCACCAAACAAAATACAAGCATTGCACTGAATAGAAAAGCGCATTTTGACTATTTCATTGAAAATGAATATGAGGCTGGCCTAGTTCTTCAAGGTTGGGAGGTAAAAAGTTTGCGTGCGGGCAAAATAAATCTATCCGATGCTCACGTCATTATAAAATATGGCGAAGCTTTTTTATTGGGCGCACAAATTCAACCCCTTCCGACAGCGGCGGCCCATCTTTTTCCTGAGGCGAATCGAACTCGCAAATTATTACTCAATCGAAAGGAGTTAAATCAACTCATCGGGAGTGTTGAGCGTCAGGGTTATACCCTAGTTCCCCTAGCTCTTTATTGGAAAAATAACCGGGTAAAAGTGAAGATTGCTTTAGCAAAAGGTAAAAAAGCACATGATAAACGCGATACCATTAAGGACAGAGATTGGCAACGCGATCGCGCGCGTATAATGAAGAAACACAATTAACGCGCTAGGCTGGCGGTCTTAATGTCAGTTAGCTTTCATTGTGGCATAATTCGCCAATTTTACGAACTTATCACCTGTACTCTAAACTGAGAGTATAAGCTGATATAAAGGAGTATTTATGTGTGGGATCATAGGAGCAGTATCACGGCGTGATATCTCTAGAATCTTAATAGATGGTTTAAAACGCTTAGAATATCGCGGTTATGACTCTGCTGGCATTGCGGTGATTGATGCAACGGGTCATTTAAAACGTGTGAGAATTCAAGGTAAGGTGCAGGCTTTAGCTGATGCAATGCAAGAGACTGCTATTACCGGTACGGTTGGTATTGCCCACACGCGTTGGGCTACGCATGGAAAACCTTGCGAGCTCAATGCACATCCTCATATGTCGCACAATGAAATTGCTCTCGTGCATAATGGTATTATTGAAAACCATGACAGTTTACGGCTGAAATTAGAGCAGGCAGGTTACGCATTTGCTTCGGAAACGGATACCGAAGTGGCTGTACACCTAATCCATTATTATTACCAACAACATGAAGATTTATTGCTTGCTGTACAAGACGCTGCCCAAGAAATGCATGGGGCTTTCGCGTTAGGGGTAATTCATCAGCAGCGAAATCAAGAAATTGTTGCGATACGAAAAGGGAGTCCTTTGGTGGTTGGTTTGGGGATTGATGAGCTCTTTATCGCCTCTGATGGGCTTGCTTTGCAATCCTTTGCGCAATCGGTGTTATACCTTGAAGAAGGGGATAGCGTACGTCTCTATAATAGCGAGGTTCAATTATTCGATGCCGCAAGACAAAGAGTAGAGCGCAAAGCTTATCCACTGAATAATGATAACCAAGCAATCGCTAAAGGTCCTTATCGTCACTTCATGCTGAAAGAAATTTATGAGCAAAGCAAAGTATTGGCAGATACTTTAGAAGGAAGAATTTCAAGTCCAGAGGTGCTGCGTGCTAGTTTTGGTGAACGAGCTTCCTCTATTTTTAATCAAGTCAAACAGATTCATATTGTTGCTTGTGGAACGAGTTATCACGCGGGTCTAGTTGCTCGTTATTGGCTTGAATCCTTAGCGGGCTTACCTACTTTTGTGGAAGTCGCTAGTGAATACCGTTATCGCGATGTGGTTGTTAGCGATAAAACGCTTTTTATTGCTGTGTCGCAATCCGGCGAAACAGCCGATACCCTGGCTGCTCTGCGCAAAGCAAAGGAAATCAATTATTTAGCGACTTTAGCGATTTGTAATGTGGCAACCAGTACTTTAGTGCGTGAAGCCGATTGCGTGTTTCTGACTCGGGCAGGCGTTGAAATCGGTGTTGCTTCAACGAAGGCTTTTACTACCCAGCTTGTTGCTTTTCTAATGTTATCGGCCGCCTTGTGTCGAGATGAGCGTGCTAACAAGGTATTAGCTCAGTTACAAGAATTACCCGCCTCTTGCGAACGGGTATTAAAAATGAGCGATGAAATAAAATCCTTGGCTGCGACTTTTGTGCATAAAGAACATGCGCTTTTTTTAGGTCGAGGGGTACAATATCCTGTCGCTTTAGAAGGTGCATTAAAATTAAAAGAAATTTCTTATATTCATGCAGAAGCCTATCCAGCGGGTGAACTGAAACATGGACCACTTGCTTTAGTTGATAAGAAAATGCCTGTTATTGCGATAGCGCCCAATGATGAACTTCTCGACAAATTGAAATCAAATTTACACGAAGTGAGTGCCCGAGAAGGGCAATTAATTGTTTTTGTTGATGATTCACAAGCATGGCCGTCCAATGGTGCACATCTTGTTCATGTCCCCGCTTGCGGTCACTGGATAGCACCAATTATTTATACGATTCCCTTACAATTATTGGCTTATCATGTTGCCGTTGCCAAAGGAACTGATATTGACCAACCCAGGAATCTGGCTAAATCAGTGACTGTTGAGTAAGGATGATTGCCACTGCCGTTAAGTTAAAGGCCTAAACTCCTTTGATTTAACTTGCTTGAGTATTTCTTAATTGCGTTTTTTGCGGTTTCAGATTGGCTAAAATTCGCAAAATGAAATCTAATCGGTATATAATGACTGGGTTTTTTTATCATGTTTTACGGGGATGTGAATGGCTCAAAAGATACAAGCCTCAGCAGCAATTATAGCGCAGGAGCTTAAAGTCAAGGTGTCGCAAGTAGTAACGGCAATAGACTTATTGGATGAAGGTGCGACGGTTCCCTTTATTGCCCGTTACCGCAAGGAGGCGACAGAAGGTCTTGACGATACCCAATTGCGATTACTTGCTGAGCGGCTGCACTATATACGCGAATTGGATGAGCGCAGAGAGGTTGTGCTTCAATCTATTCGTGAGCAGGAAAAATTAACACCAGAGCTCGAAAAAGCCATTCTGGCTGCTGACAGTAAAACACGCTTAGAGGATTTATATCTTCCCTATAAACCAAAACGTCGCACTAAAGCACAGATCGCGAGAGAAGCGGGATTGGAGCCTTTGGCCCAAGCCCTATGGCAAGACCCCAGTCAAGATCCAGAAACTTATGCGCAGCAATTTATTAATCCTGAAGCTACTGTTGAAGACGCGAAAGCAGCGCTCGACGGTGCACAACAAATTTTGATGGAGCTTTTTGCTGAAGATGCTGAGCTTATCAATGAACTGCGAGAGCACCTCTGGCAAAACGCTGTTTTAAAATCTACCGGTAGCGCCGATAAAAAAGGGGCTGGTAACAAATTTGCAGATTATTTTGAATACTCTGAAGCAATTAAAAAGATCCCTTCGCACCGTGCATTAGCTCTGTTTCGTGGTCGACGCGAGAGTGTTTTACAATTAGCTTTAACGCTTGATGATGCCGAATACGGCGAAAAACGAGTTGCTTCCTATTTTAAAATTAGCGATGAAAAACGAGCAGCAGATGCCTGGTTGCTTGAGACTGTGCGTCTGACTTGGAAAGTTAAATTATTTACTAAACTGGAATTGGAATTATTGGCGCGTTTGCGTGAATCCGCAGATGAAGAAGCGATTAATGTATTTGCACGTAATTTACGCGATTTGTTATTGGCAGCTCCAGCAGGCCCGCAAGTGACAATCGGCCTTGATCCCGGCATTCGTACCGGTGTGAAAGTCGTGGTAGTGGATATTACAGGCAAATTGTTAGACTACACTACGGTATTTCCTCTGCCTCCTCAAAACGAATGGCATCAAGCTATTGCCGAACTTGCCAAGTTAGCAGCTAAATATCAGGTTAATTTATTCAGTGTTGGTAACGGCACTGGTTCACGAGAAACTGAGCGTTTAGTGTCCGATTTAATAAAAATGTACCCCGATCTTAAGTTATCCAAAGTAATAGTCAGTGAAGCAGGCGCTTCCGTTTATTCTGCTTCAGAATTAGCGGCGAAGGAATTTCCAGATTTGGATGTCACTTTGCGTGGTGCTGTTTCTATTGCTAGACGCCTCCAAGATCCTTTAGCCGAATTGGTGAAAATTGAACCGAAAGCGATTGGTGTGGGTCAATATCAACATGATGTGAATCAAAATCGCTTAGCGCGTAGTCTTGATGGTGTTGTAGAAGATTGTGTGAATGCCGTCGGTGTTGATGTGAATACCGCTTCGGTAGCACTATTAACCCGTGTTTCTGGTTTAAATGAAACGCTTGCTAAGAATCTAGTCCAATATCGTGATGAGCATGGCGTTTTTGCCAATCGTGAGCAATTGAAAAAGGTTGCACGAATGGGCGAAAAAACGTTCCAGCAAGCGGCTGGTTTCTTACGAATTATGCAGGGTGATAATCTTCTGGATTCCTCCGCAGTGCATCCTGAAGCCTATCCTTTGGTAGAAAAAATATTAGCTGATCAACAAATGGACATTCGCCAAGTCATTGGTAATCGTGACTTATTACAATCTATCAATGCAGAGCGCTATGTGACTGATGATTATGGCCTCCCGACAATACGCGATGTATTGCGTGAATTAGAAAAGCCAGGCCGCGATCCAAGACCGGAATTTAAAACGGCTAATTTCAAAGAAGGTGTTGAAGATATTAGCCATTTACATGAAGGAATGATTTTGGAAGGGGTCGTATCCAATGTCACCAATTTTGGTGCATTTGTGGATATTGGCGTTCATCAAGATGGTTTAGTGCATATTTCAGCAATGACGAATCGTTTTATCACCGATCCTCATGCGGTGGTGAAAGCCGGAGATATTGTCACGGTTAAAGTCGTTGAGGTGGATAAGGAACGACGCCGAATTGGGCTGAGCATGAGATTGACTGAAGAAAAAGCGTCTGTAGTACAGAAAAAGATAGCAAAACAGTCCCAGCCAATGAAAAAACCACAAGCAGTGAAGAAAAAAGAACAGGGTAAAAAAGTGGAAGACGCTAAGAAACCAGCCGCTGCAAAGAAAACCGTATTTAACACTGCCATGGCCGATGCACTAGCTAAATTAAAGCGTGGTTCCTAATGTCAACTATTCCACGCGGCGAAGTGACTATTCAAACGCTAGCAATGCCAGCGGATACTAATGCCAATGGCGATATTTTTGGTGGTTGGCTAGTGTCCCAGATGGACTTAGCAGCAGGTGTGTTGGCTAAAAGAATATCACGTGGCCGTGCGGTAACCGTAGCGATCAACTCGATGAGTTTTCTTAGACCAGTCCATGTTGGGGATGTAGTCAGTTGCCATGTGGAATTAAGTAAATGCGGTAAAACCTCGATGACCATAGATGTTGAAGTTTGGACTATGCGCTCGGATAGCAGAGAACATCTTCAAGTCACTCAGGGCTCATTTGTTTTTGTTGCTATTGATGAAAAAGGCAAGCCAAGACAGGTATATGATAAAAAATGACCGCTGATTTGCAGAGCTTGAAACAGTGGATCAAAGCGATGGCTATTTTGATCGAACAGAATGCCGAACCAGATCCACAACATTACACGCCTTTTTTACAAGAGCCTAATCTGTCTTTACGCCTCGTTGAGTTAATTGAAACTCTAGATGATGAAGTCGAGCAAGAACAGGCTTATTATTCTGCCTGTGTGTTCGCATTAGATATTTGCGTCGCTCAATTGCAATCCGCGCAAGAAAATGGGTCTAAGCCTGCGGCTAAGACCTTAGATGAATTAATGTCCAAAATTACCCAAGCAATTAATAAAGGTAAGCACAGTTTGAGTTTTTGGTTACCTATTTTGAACGCCTTTTACGAAGTTCATGTGGAACTGTCTCCCGCACTGAAAAATGCATATCTCGATTTAGCGGGCCAGGAAGAAGATTTAATATCTGAGAACGAGACTGATCATTTAAATTCTATTCGTGACATGATTGAAGAATTATCGGATTTATCCGTTTATGATATTGCGGAAAATTTCTTCGCCCAGAGCTATGCGATGCCTGCCGATTTCTTCACCGATCTCATTCTTGATCTCTACTCCATTGACGAGGGCCAGGATATTGCGCTATTAACCTTGCTACATCCTAAGCAAGAAGTGCGTGAAATTGTTGTAGCGACTTTCGAACATCTGATAGACAAAATTACTCTAAGCTCTACTTCGCTCTCGCGCTTACAAATTATTAAAACCTGGTACCCCACCAGTTATCATGAACAATTTAATCAATGGATTAAAATTCAACGCAAAAAAGGGGTTGTATTCAATACTGAAACTGAGAAACCAACAATACGGATTAAAGCATCTGAAATAGATGGCAGCGGGGCTCAGGGAATTTTTATTCATATCAAAAAAAATAAAAAAAACCGGCTTGCTGGCTTATTACTGAAACAAGATCTCGGCATTAAAGATGCTTGGATAACCCCCGAAATTGGCACCAAAGAAGTCCGTAAATATTACGATGAAGCCTTTGATGACAGTGTGACTCTTCGTGAAGTTGATCTCTCCTTTCTAATGATGATCGTTGGACATTTTTTAGAGTTGACGGTCAGTCAACATTTAATGCCCGATTTACATTTATTAGAAATTCAAGAATTGATTGGTATTCATTTTCAACCAAACTCGATCAATATTCCCCATACGGTTGAGGATTTGAGTATACAAATCATGCCTTTTACATCGGAAGAGATGCAAGCTTCTTTCAAACGTTCCAAAACCTGGATGAAAAATAAGCGTTTCGCCGAGTCTTGGTATATCGAGAATGCCCATGTTGATAAATTAGTTAATCGTTGTTGTACGTTTGTTGAGGGTGTGAAAGTCTGTACTCTAGCAGATGCTAGAGTAGAGGTGTTTGAACATGAGTTGGAGCCGCAGCGGGATAAATGGCTTTTTCATTTTTTATGGACGGCTTTATGGGCACGCTCAAAAATCCGTAAAAATGAAAAAATCTGGCAAGATAGTTTTTTCATCGCTTATGCAATTTATAGCGGCCAGCCTTTGGTCGACATACCGATTATGCATGAAATTTGTCATCAAACAGTATTAAATAGCATCGAAACAATGCAGGATCGCCGCACCTATCTAAATAAAGAATAAATTTTTAAGAGCTGGCGAGGGGGGGAAGGCATGGTTGCTAAGCAAAACCTGTGTTTATATTATGAAAATGCGCTTGCCTTGCATTTGCCAGCGGCCTATTTTGAAGATTTGGACCTAATTAATATCCAGCTGGGGAAAAAAAACTATTATTTCCTGGCAACTATCACTCCATTTAATGATGGCGCGAGTTCTTTCTTATCAAAAAATAAATATTTATTGAATAAAACGCTGGAGCAAGCCGGTTTTCCTGTGCCTCATGCCATAGCGCTCAGCAAAGAAGAGTTTCGTGACTATCCCTTAGAAGAATTGATCGCTGAGCTTAAGTTTCCTTTAGTGGTAAAACCTCTGAATTTAGGTCGAGGGAGAGGGGTTGTATCGAATATTAAAGAGCTCAGCACGCTCACTAAGACGCTCAATCAATCTTTTAATGAGCATCGAATTCTGCAAATTGAGGAGTATCATGGCGGTTTAAAAGAATACAGGGTCTTAATTTTTAAATCTAAAGTCATTGGCGTTGTAGAGCGTTTTGCGGCTAAAGTTGTCGGTGATGGACAGCACAGTATTGCGGAATTAATTGAGTTAGCGAATGATGAAAGGGCTAGGATGAATGAAAATGAAAAGTTCCTCACTCAGCGGCCCATGATCATCGATGAGGAATATAAAAATTGTCTTCGCGATCAGGGATTAGAGCTTAATACAGTGGTGCCAGAGGGAAAAACAATTCAACTTTGCTACACAGTCAATACAGGCCGAGGTGGCGATATTATTTCACATGGTAAAAAAATACATCCCCAAAATGCAAAAATTCTCTGTCAAGTCGCGAAGAAAGCTGGATTAAATTATGTCGGCTTGGATATTTTATGCGAAGACCTTAACCAATCCTTTGCCAACACAAAATGGTTAATTCTCGAGGCTAATTTTAACCCTGATATTACTCTCCACGAAGTACCCCCTCATGGTGAGCCCGTCAATGTTACGAGAAAACTGCTTAAAAATTTGATTTATCGCCATCCCTTTTCCTATTTTTATCATCTTTGTGCGAAAGGAAGGGGAGCGATTTATCTCAAAATAATAACAGTGATTGCGCTGGTTTTATTGTTGAGTTTTTTAGCTAGTTAAGCGGTTAAGCCGTAGTCTAACCATTAAGCGTTCGAGCTGAGTCTCTCGAAGGGACTCAGCCCGAACTGAGGTAACCTCAGGAATGAGGATCTAAGGAATTTGTATTCATTTTATTCCATTCCGTTCAGCCTGAGGAGCACGCATGGCGTGCGTCTCGAAGGCTTGAGGTTCTCAAAGGCATGTCCTGAGGCTCTCGAAGGGGGGTAGCCCTTTCACGGGCACTTCGAGACAGCGCTGCGCGCTTCCTCAGTGCGAACGGGATAAACAAAACGATCAATGAACTAAACAGTCTATTTAATGCCGTGGGGATACCTCAGAGCCCGAACAGAGCCGGGTAAATATGGAAAAATCATCTAACGGCCCTAGGTTGGAGCCCAACCTACAGGTTTTGGATAAAGCCAAGATGATCTCCCCTAAATTGTTTGCTAAAGTTTGTAAAAGAACCAACCCCTTGTCCTACCATGCCTATAAAAAATCCAGAACGATTCAGTCATGTTGAATTACAAAAAGAAACAATCCCCGAGGAGCGTCTGCACAGAAAGCAAAAATTAGCAGCCGCATTTCGTATTTTTGGCAAACTAGGACTATGCGAGGGAATAACAGGACATATCACAGTGCGCGATCCTGAATTCACCGATTGTTTTTGGGTTAACCCTTTCGGTCTATCGTTCAACCAAATTAAAGTATCCGATTTAATTTTATGTAATAGTGAAGGGGAAATTATTGAAGGAAAGCATACTCGTCTCAATCGAGCGGCTTTTGCCATTCATTCCAATATTCATAAAGCAAGACCCGATATCATAGCGGCAGCTCATGCCCATTCCCTTTACGGATCCACTTGGTCGGTATTGGGTCGATTGCTGGATCCAATCACTCAAACTGCTTGTGCGTTCTATAAGGATCATGCTTTATTTGATGATTACTCCGGGGTAGTTGTGGACTTGTCTGAAGGCGAACGTATCGCTGCGACCCTTGGGGATAGGAAAGCAGTGATACTAAAAAATCATGGTCTATTGACTGTTGGTGAGACGGTGGAGGCTGCGGCTTGGTGGCTTATATCAATGGAGCGTTGCTGCCAAATGCAGATACTCGCTGAGTCTACAGGAAATCCCCTTAAGTTGATTAAACCGGAAGTAGCAGAGCAAACGAGGGATGAAGCCGTTGGCTTTCCTTTAGTAGGATGGTTCAATTTTGAACCATTGTGGCAAGATATTCTAGCGGAAGCTCCGGATTTTATGGATTGAGCTCTCTGATACCTACGAATTTGTTGTCATCCCTGCGATCGCAGGGATGACAATTTAGGCCAAATGGGAATAGGAACTCAAATGCTCAAAAAAACTGGCGATGTCCAGCAGTAAATAACCTTGAATAGACTAGACAAAATATTGACATTATAAGAATACAAATGTTAGTCTGAAAACATCTTTTAACTTCGGAGAATTAATGATGATACCGAATCAATGTCGGCGACTTTCTTTCGCAGCTTTCCAACAATTTCCTTCTACTTTACTAAGCAAATCTTCTTCTTTCTCCACTGCTACCACCACCACAACCACCACCGCTTAATCAAGCGATTTTATTTCATATTTTTATAAACAAAAAAATTAAAACGCTCATGTTTTTTTAAACATTTATCGCGCATAAATTTTATTAAATTTAGGTGGTCAATCATGATATCTAATCATTTTTATTCTATTCATAAATTTGGTGGTTCTAGTCTTGCCAATGCAAAAAAATTCAAAGAAATAGGCTCTCTACTGGTTGGTACTCAAGAAATCATTGTCGTTTCGGCAATTCAGGGTACAACTTCCGCGCTACAATCTGCTCTTGACGAGGCCAGGTGCAGCATGGCCTATATAGACATTTTAGAGAAAATAGAAGAAAAGCATTTAACTCTAATCAATGAATTAGCGATTGATAAAACCAATCTTTTTACTACTATTCAAGATGATTTTTTTAAAATAAAAGATATCTTATATGCAGTTTATTTAACTGGAATTTATTCAAAAGAGGTGCAAAATCTCATTTTAGGTTATGGTGAATTATGGTCGGCTAATATTTTAAAAGAATATCTCGGTAAGAATAATAAAGTTGCCTTTTTAGATGCCTCAAAAGTCTTGTTTGTTTATGAAAAAGAAGCTGTGATTTGTATCGATTGGGAGAAAAGCAGAGCGGCCTTATTGTCTTATATGGAATCTGCCGATTTTAATCAACTTGTTATTACTGGATTTATTGCTTCAACAATAGAGGGAAAAAGAACTATTTTAGGAAGAAATGGCAGTGATTTTTCTGCGGCTGTTTTTGCTAATTTATTTGCTGCAAAATTACTAACGATCTGGACTGATGTCGATGGAATTTATAGCGCAGATCCAAATTTAGTGCGCTCTGCGTTTAGGATTGAGTCTTTGTCTTACAAAGAGGCGCTCGAACTTGCTTATTTTGGCGCAAAAGTTTTACATCCGATGACCATCGCCCCACTTGTCGAAAAGCAAATCCCTTTAATCATCAAGAATAGTTTCAATCCCCAGGCAAAAGGAACGCTTATTTCCGCTGAGCCGGAAAAATCGGTACAGCTCATTAAAGGCATTTCTTGCATTGAAAATGTGGCCTTGATCAATATCGAAGGGAGTGGTCTTATTAGTGTTTCTGGGCTGACTGCGCGTGTTTCAGATATCTTATATCGAGCCCAGATTAGTGTTTTGCTGATTTCCCAAGCAAGTTCTGAACATTCGATTTGCCTTGCGGTTCCTAATTTATTGCTGAATAAAGCACTCGAAGCGCTGTTTGATCGTCTTCATGCAGAGATCGAACGCAAGCATGTCGCAGGAATTTATGCACAGCGGGATTGCGCAATTCTATCCGCCGTGGGGGATGAAATGGTGGGAAGTATTGGTGTGGCTGGCCAATTTTTCATGGCCTTGGCAAAAGCGAATATCAATATCTGTGCTATTTCTCAGGGTTCATCGGAGCGGAATATCTCGGCGGTTATCAACAATTCAGAGATAAAAAAGGCAATGCAAGCCGTGCATGCTGGCTTTTATCTATCACCTAAAACGCTGGCCATAGGATTAATTGGGCCGGGGGCAGTAGGAAAAAAATTACTGCAGCAACTGCAAGAAACAATGCATCAACTAAGCGCTGCCTATCAGGTGAATCTTCAAGTGTTAGGGATTATGGATAGTCAGCAAATGTGGTTAAGTGATAAACCCATTCCTCTTGAGCATTGGCAAGAAGGTTTTGCCCAGCAAGCAGTCAAAGCCGATCAAGCCGGTTTTATGGCTCATTTCGCTCATGGAACGATTCCGCATAATGTGATTATTGATTGCACTGCAAGTCAAGAGGTTGCTCATAAATATCAATCTATTTTGCAAGAAGGGATTCATGTTATTACACCTAATAAACATGCTAACGCCGATGATCTAGCCTACTACAAGCAATTAAAATCACTGAGAAATTTAAATAATCATTATCTCTATGAAGCGACTGTTTGTGCAGGGTTACCAGTGATTTCGACGTTGCAAGATCTCATCAAAACAGGCGATGTGATCGAAGAAATTGAGGGCGTTCTCTCAGGAACTTTAAGTTATATTTTTAATGAAATGGCTAAAGGACGTTCATTTTCTTCGGTAGTCATTGATGCGAAAAATCGTGGTTTTACTGAGCCAGATCCCCGCGAAGATTTATCGGGAATGGATGTTGCCAGAAAATTGGTTTGTTTAGCCCGCGAAATTGGCCATGATGTGAGCTTGGATGAGGTGGCGATTTGTGACTTAGTTCCTGCGGAATTAAAATCTTGTGATCTTGCAGCCTTTTTTGTCAATTTATCCGACTATGACCATGCAATGAGCGAATGGCTAAGGCAAGCAAACGCTAAAGATCAGCAATTGCACTATGTTGGCTCCATCGATCGCGAAGGCAAATTGCAAGTCGCCATCAAAGCCTTGCCGGCAGAACATCCTTTTTCCAGGCTTGAAGGAACCGATAATATGATTATTTTTCGCACTAAACGCTATCATGAGAGACCTTTGATTATTCAAGGCCCTGGTGCTGGTGCAGAAGTCACTGCTGCAGGTATTTTTGCTGATTTATTACGTCTAGTTTCTTTTTTGGCCTGAGGAGGAAAGATGATTAATTCAAAAATACAGCATGCCAAAGCATTTGCTCCGGCCACTTGTGCGAATGTGGGCGTTGGCTTTGATATTTTGGGTTTTGCTCTTGAAACGGTTGGAGATGAAGTCACGCTGATTAAGCGTGACGACCGCAAGATTGTAATCGAATCCATCGATTCGCCTGAAAATTTACCGATGGCTAAGGATAAAAATACGGCTTCCTTGGTTATTGAAAAACTTTGTTCAAGCTTGAATTTAGATCTTGGTTTTTCAATTCATATTCAAAAAGGGATCCCTTTATGCTCGGGAATGGGCGGCTCAGCAGCTTCCGCTGTTGCTGCTTTGGTCGCTTGCAATGCTTTTTTACAATCGCCTTTGTCGCTTTATGAATTGGCGGAATTCGCGCGTTTAGGCGAGCAATTAGCGAGTGGGGCAGCGCATGCGGATAATATCATTCCTTGTCTTTTTGGCGGTCTTACTCTCATTCAATGTCAAGAGCCTTTAAAAGTCATTCAATTACCTACACCGAAACTCTATTGTGTACTCATTTATCCTCATTTAAAGGTCTCTACTCGTGATGCACGAAACCTGCTGGCAAAGGAAATTAGTTTAAAAAAACAGGTCCAACAGTCGGCTCAGCTCGCATCTTTTATTTCTGCTTTGTACGAAAACGACTATCAACGATTAGGGCAGTCCATGGAAGATGTCATTATTGAGCCGCAAAGAGCTCAATTTGTCCCGGATTTTTATAAAATCAAAGAGGCTGCTTTGCAAGCCGGCGCTTTAGGTATGTCCTTTTCAGGTTCGGGCCCCGCTTTATTTGCTTTTGCGCGTACAATAAAAGCTGCTGAACGAATCAAAGAGGCAATGCGTTTGCCCTTGCAAGCGAAAAACATCAAGTCTGATTGGTGGATTTCACCGATTAGTGACAGAGCTGCCCGTCTGATCTAAGTGTTATTGGAGACTCTTATGTATTATCTCAGCACACGTAACCAAATAACTCCAAGAGGCTTGTCTGCAGCTCTTGCTGAAGGTTTAGCCGATGATGGTGGCTTGTTTATTCCGCAGCAAATGCCTACTGTTTCTCATTCTTCTTTTCCTGCGGAATTATCTTATCCTGAATTCGCGAATCGCCTGCTCAGTTATTTCTTTCAAGACGATGCACTGGCCTCTTCGTTAATTCATTTCTGTTCTCGGGCCTTTAATTTTCCTGTGCTAATGAAGCAGCTCAATTCTCATACCTTCGTGCTTGAGTTGTTCCACGGTCCAACCTCGTCGTTTAAAGATTTTGGTGCACATTTTTTAGCTGAATGTTTATCGGCGATTGCGGATTGTCGTAAGACGATCTTGGTTGCCACTTCGGGGGATACTGGCTCAGCAGTCGCTAGTGCGTTTTATCGAAAATTGAATTATCGGGCTGTTATTCTTTATCCTGAAGGGCAAATATCGGCTAAACAAGAACATCAAATGACTTGCTGGGGTGAAAATATTTTTGCTTTCGCGGTGAATGGTAGTTTTGATCAATGCCAGCAATTAGTTAAATCGGCTTTTAAAGATCCTCAGTGGCAAGGGCCAGGTTTGAGTAGTGCCAATAGCATTAACATCGGCAGGCTTTTACCGCAAATTGTTTATTATGCCTATAGTTCAATGGCGTTTTTTAGACAATATCAAGAGAAACCTGGGTTTATTATCCCGAGTGGAAATTTAGGAAATGCGACAGCGGCCTTTTGGGCAAAAGCAATGGGTTTCCCAATTAGAGAGCTCGTTTTGGCGACGAATGCGAACCGGGTTTTAGTGGATTATTTAGAGACTGAAAACTATCAATCCCGGCCCAGCATTACCACACTGGCTAATGCAATGGATGTGGGTAATCCCTCTAATCTCGAGCGCTTGGAATCTTTGCTGGGTACGTTTAATGATTTTAAACAACAGGTAAAAGCGTTTTCTGTAGAAGACAAGGAAATCCAAAATACGATAAAGCAGATCTATAAGGATGATGGTTATATTTGCTGTCCTCATACAGCCACTGCATTTTACGCTCGTCAGCATTTAAAAGAACAGCCCTGGATCGTCGTTGCAACGGCGGATCCCTGTAAGTTTGACACAGTGATTGAGCCTATTATCAAAACCAAGGTTCCCATGGCAGAGCAGTTACAACGATTATTGGCTAAACCAAATCAAATTCAATCTGTCGAGGCTAACCTTGATGCAATAAGGGCACTTATTGAATGATTTTTTTTGAGAAAAGCTTTATAAAATAAGGGGCTGTGGATAAGTTTGCATAAAAATGGATTGATAGCGAAAAAAAAATGCATAAAAATAGCTAATTTATTGATTTTAGATGTATTTTAACCGTGATGCTTCTTAGCAGTTAATCCACAAATTCTGTGGATAACTCTGTGGGTTTGTTTTTGAATTCGTGAAAAAACTTAAGCTTAGCTGGATGCTCTGAATTTATACCAATATTCACTGACTCTGGAGCACTGTAATTAGCGGTTGGAGCAAAGCCCATAGCCTTTAGGACAAAGCTATGTTTATCCCGTTCGCACTGAGGAAGCGCGCAGCGCTGTCTCGAAGTGCCGCACTCAGGACAGACCCTTCGAGACACAAGCCATGCGAACGGGATAATTAATACAAATGCCTTAAATACTCATTTCCTGAGGATGGCTCAGAGCCTGAACGGAGTCCGATAAATGGGGAAAAATATCTTAGCTGATGTTGTGAGCTAAGTCCTCACTAAACTAAATCATTGCCTTATTAACACGCTTTCTTATATGATTTCCCATCGAAAACTCATTTGCCAAACCGCCTATGCTTGATCAAGTCTCCCAAGCTTTTCTTTTTTTCAGTAATGACTTTGTCGTTATTCCTTTACTTATCTTGGGTTTTATCTGGCTTAATAGGATCACTTTTTACCATGCAGTTTGTTTAATTTTTTTAACGATTTTGTTGAATGTCGCCTTAAAAATAAGCTTTCAAGTTCCTCTCTCCCCTGCTTTGCATAAAAAAGGTTATGCCTTTCCGAGTGGTCATATGCAGCTAGTGACTACTTTGTATACTTGGTTAGCTTTTAGAGTAAAAAATTGGTGGCTTAGCTTAGCTATAGCATTTTTACTGATTGGTATAGGCTTAAGTCTGGTGCATTTTGGTTATCATACTTACTACCAAGTTCTTGCTGGGGCTTTTTTTGCATTGCTCTTGCTTGTCAGTTATTATTTTGCTTTTTTAAAATGGCCTAAAAATACGCCTTGGTATATTTTAAGCGCGGCAACCCTTTTAATGATTTATATTTATTGGCGCGCTGGTGAAATATTAAGCTATGTTTGGACAAGCTATTATGGCCTTTGGGGAGTTACTCTTGCTGAGCAAATTGCTAGTAAAAAAGTGATATCTGCTTTTCGATCACATAAATTATTAGCCACTGTACTCTGTTTGGCTGCTCTATTGCTAGTTCAACTGTTTTTTTATTATCTAATCAATAATCAAGATGTAGCTATTTATGAATTACAATGGTTATTGGTTGGTTTCATTGTGCCCTGTGTCAACTTTTGTGCGACGGGCTTTATTAGCCGAATAAAAAAGAAACGGCTTTAGAGTAGCTACTTATGGATTTGCATCAGGCGTTTTAACAGTTACCCCGAATTCCTCTTTTAAACGTGTTGCCAATTTTTGTGCAGAATCTGACATGTCACGCAAATTGACCTCTTTAAAATCAACAACGGTAAGCCTTGAATTGGTATACAGAGTGAAACAAATAGCTTCCTCATTTTTGAAACCAAGCAAATCAACTTGATTATATTCTTCGCCCTCTTTATCAGCACATCTAAGCTCGCAGATATATAAGTCTTGCGCCATCATTGTTTTGAGTTGTAAAAAGGACCCATCAGTTCTTTGCTGGTTAGTCGGACGGTTAAGATAGGTTTTGATTGCTGCATTCAGAAACATCACGGTACCGTCTAGATTGGCTTGGTTTTCGAGGGTTTTAATTGCCATATAATCCCCTTTTTAAAACTCAACTCTTTCTAGTATAGACAGTATTCAAACAAGAAAAGGTCAATCGCGCGAATATTTATTAATTTATCGAAGTAGCAAATTTTTGCTACAGTTAAGGATAGGTATTTTATTTGTACAAAACTCAATTGCTTAGAACCTAGTATGTTTGCGCGACATACTGTAAAAATCAACCTGAAATAGGCTCTGTAACTATATGAATTTTTCTTTTAATTTATTTATTATCGTCGCTGATCAATTCATGTTGTTTATTATCAACATGCTGGTAGCCCGGCATGCAGGTGAAGAATTGTTTGGTGACTTTTCTGTAGCGACGAGAGCGTTGTTGCTATTAGCGACTATTATTACCTTCGGTATTGACACCATTATTGCCTATTATGTACCGAAATACTATCTGCGACAAAGATTCGATGAAATTACTGATTTAACCAGTTCGTTGAGAGAATTTCTGCAACCAATCTATACGAAACTTTTCTTTGGCGGAGTCCTCTTAAGTCTTGCGATTATCGCATTGAGCCGTGCTATGGGGGATATTAGTCTTTTCGAGATCACCCATCCCTTTTTTCTATTCCTTTGGGGCGCTGTGGGCATCTCTCTTTATTCGATATGTATTCAGCTTCTTCGTGCCATTGATTACATGCGTACAGCGATTGTTTTAAGCTTAATGCAAACCGTATTTTATTTCCTGTTAAGCTTAATCACTTATTTTTTTCTCTACCCGGTGCTGTTTCACGATAACCGACATTATTTTCCGCACGTGATGTTGATTGGTTTTATTGTCAGTTATGTACTTATTCTACCCCTGTCTTTCACTATCGAACAAAGAACAGAATTACAGCAGCTTTATAAAAAAAAGAAGGTGATTGCTAGTAATTTAGATTGGAAAGAAAAAATGTATGGCTACACTTTGCAGAATTTGAATCGATATATCTTTGCTACCATTCCATTATTGATGATTGAATTACTAGGTTCCAATGAAGAATCCGTTGGTTTGTTTTCAGCGGTAGTTTCTATTATTTCTTTGGCATTTATCGCTATGTATCCAATTGGTATTTTGATAGGGCCGGAGATTTCTGCTGCATTTGCAGAAACACGTGAGGTTTTAAAGAAAACAGTGACTAAGTATCTATTAATTAGTTTTTCAATGTCATTTATTGTTGTGGTGCTTATGGCTTTTTGTGCTAAGGATATTCTTTTATTTTATAAATCAGGCTTTATCAGGGCTTTACCTTATACTTATTTTTGCTTAATTAATATTGTTACTTTCTCTATTTCTATGCCTTTATCCAGAGTGATTCAGTTTTCAAAACAGGGTAATAAAATAGGGGCTAGATTAACTATTTCCATGTTAGCTTTGCAATTTTTGGCCTGTCTCATTTTAATTCCTTTATACGATTTAACCGGCGCTGTGATCTGTTTTGTAGGGATAAATATTGTTTACAATATAGCAATGATATGTCTGGCAATTAGAATTTATCATCACGATCCCTTCGGCCAAGAAGCGCTATAAACATTCCTGCCTATTCGGGTGGCTGCATGGGGTGGGAAGCATTACCCACGAGGGGTTGCGGAGTATCGTAGCGGTTTAATCTGTATGTTCCAAAAGCAATTCTTTAGCGTGAGAGCGCGTTTGCTCTGTAATCGTCAATCCGCCTAACATGCGAGCGATTTCGTCCACCTTTTCCGTTTGCGATAATTGCACAATTCGTGAAAAAGTTTGCTTACTGTCCGAGTGCTTTTCGACAATGAAATGATGATGAGCGCAGGAGGCGACTTGCGGTTGATGAGTAACACAAAAAACTTGCAAGCGCTCACCTAATTTACGTAATAATTGCCCCACGAGTGCAGCAGTTGCTCCGCCAATTCCGACATCCACTTCATCAAAAAGCAAGGTTGGTGTGGAGCCTCGTTCTGCGGTAATCATTTGAATCGCCAGGCTAATCCGCGAAAGCTCACCACCGGAAGCAATTTTTGCTAAAGAATCGGGTATAGTTCCAGGGTTAGTGCAGACCTTATACTCGATTTTATCCAAACCTTGTGGCTGCATTTTTTCTAAGGGACTAATCTCAATTAGTACTTGGCCTTTCGGCATCCCTAGTTGGCGGATGCTTTGCGTAATTTCAGCAGCTAGTTTTTCAGCATGAATTTGCCGTGATTTTCTCAGTTTTAGCGCGGCAACTTCAAACGCTTGTGTTTGCTGATGGTATTGCTGCTGTAATTGGCCAAGCTGCCGTTCAGAGTTTTGTAAACTCTCCAATTCATGCTGCAGGTTTGCAGCATGGGCCGCTAACTGAGTTGCCTCAACATGGTATTTACGTGCCGCCTGGTGCAAAACACTAATGCGTGACTCTACCTCATGCAAGCGCTCGGGATCCAATTGAACCTGTTCGGAAAATTGCTGCATTTCATCCAGTGCTTCTTCGCATTGAATTAAGGCTGAATTAATCAGTTCACAGGCATTTTTTATTTGCGGTTGTTCTTGCGGTAAAGCATGTAGTGCTTGCAAAACTTGGTTCAAGCCCTGACAGATATTCGGTTCATCGTCGGCATTTAATAGATGATGAATCTGCTGTGCATGTTGTAAATAATCGCGTGCATGATGAAGAAGTTGGTGCTCTTCATGCAGGGCTTGCATTTCACCCTCTTTTAAATCCAGGGTGAGTAATTCCTCAATTTGAAAATGTAAGAGATCTAGTCTGTCATTTTGTTTGTCGAGATTTTGTAAAAGGTCTAATTGTTGTTTTGTTTTTTGACATTCTTTATAAAGCTGGCCGACTTCATTGAGCTGTTCAATATGACCGGCATAATTATCAAGTTGTTGTCTATGGGTTTGATGTAGCATCAGGGTTTGATGTTGATGTTGGCCATGAATATGAACCAGCATTTCACTTAATTCTTTGACTTTTTGCAAGGGAAAGGGTTGGCCATTGATATAAGATTTAGAGCGACCTTCCGCATAAAGTACTCGACGTAGAAGGATTTCGCCTTCTTCGCATTGAATATCATGCTCGAGCAACCATTGGGCAGGCTCGGATTGTGCATCAAAATGAAAGCAGGCGCTAATGTCACATTTTTCCTCACCTACACGAATGACCGAGGCATCAGCCCGGCCGCCTAAGGCCAGCATCAGCGCATCAATCATAATGGATTTACCTGCGCCTGTTTCACCGGTGAAGGCTGTCATGCCACTGGTAAAATCGAGATCTAATTGTTTTACAATTGCAAAATTTTCAATGCGCAAGCTGGTAAGCATCGTTTTATCCCTGGTGTTTGGATTCCCATCCTAATTTGATTCTTAATGTATCATAATAATGATAATCACATGGATGTAATAAGCGAAGTTTCTGTGCATTCTTTTCAACCGAAACTAATTGTCCGGGTCTAACCATGCGTGATTCGTGTCCATCGCAGCTCACACGTAAATCACTTTCATTGCGGGTACTTATCTTTAGGTCAATTTTTACTTCCCCATCAACCACTAAAGGACGAGAACTTAAACTGTGTGAAAACATAGGCACTAGGACCATGGCATTCAATTGCGGGTGCATAATCGGCCCACCGGCAGATAAAGCGTAGGCGGTAGAGCCGGTTGGTGTGGAAAGAATAAGGCCGTCGGAACGGTAGCGACAGACAAATTGTTGATTGATGATGATATCAAATTCGATTAAATGTGTTTCATTGCCCCGCCCCAAAACCACATCATTCAGCGCATCGCCTTCGAAATAAATCGTTTCGCCATCGTGAATACGGGTATAGAGTAAAAAACGTTGTTCTTCTTCGTATTCTCCAGCGAGCACGGAGGCTAATTGGCCTTCTATATTATTGGGTGTAATATCGGTCAAAAATCCTAGTCGGCCGCGGTTAATTCCGATAACAGGGACATTGACCTTAATGGCCATTCGCGCAGCAGAAAGCAGGCTGCCGTCTCCCCCAACGACCACAATCAAATCTTGCTTGTGCCCCATCTGATTTCGCTCTAGGATGGGTAAATTAATATCAAAACTGGTTGCGGTATCGATATCTAAAAAGGTATCTACCTTTCGAGCTTGCAAAAAATCAACTAAACGATGCAAGCTTTCAGTAACTCCTTCATTTGCACGATATTGACGTGCATAGAGGATAACTCGTTTGAATTTTTGTTTCATGATTGTTAGTTTGAGTAGGTAGTCATTCGAAATGAAATAAACCCTATTCTACATTATTATTTTTTTTGCTCAAAAATTCTTTGACAGTGGAGCGAGGAGCTAGCTAGACTGTCATCAAATTCACCAGGGGTGCTTTGTTCCTCAAAGCTGAGAAACACCCTTAGAACCTGCACTGGGTAATGCCTGCGGAGGGAGAGTGAGCTTGATTAGCCAGAGTCATTGCTGCTTGCCTCCTATTTTTCTATTTTTATTGAAAGTAAGGAGTTAGGTAGTGAGAGCTCGCGACGTTCGTTTTTTTTCAACATCCAAATTTTTGCCTCATAGTCAATCGCCAGTCCATTTCAAGCTGGCTGACGTTCTTAAGCCCAGTGTTCCGCTTATTTCTGAGGTAGTTCATCATCCTTTTAATCTCGGAGTTAAGAAGGGTAATTTGCCGATCTTAGTTTTCAAAAAATACCTTGAGCAAGACAAGCACTATTTGCAAAAATTTGCCAAGTCGCTGCATATTATTTCCGAACGCTTGCATGAGCAAAATCATCAACAGCGCTTTAAGACATTTTCAGAAGAAATAATTGAAACGGAGCAGGAATTACATGAGAAATATTTAAAAAAGTTACTGCCTCACTCTCTTTTTAATCGTTCGAAAACAACCACAATAGAAGAGCTTCCTGTGGTGGGTTCATATACCTCTTATCTATTTGGCCAGGCTGAAAAGGAGCCCGTCGAAGAAGCGGTTGCTAGCCATCTCTCTTGCTTTTATGTCTACATGAAATTAGGGGAAGAAATTAAGGCGGTGCATTGTTTACGCGATAATCGTTATTGGGAATGGATTCGCTCTTATTCCAGTGCGAATTTTAGATTGTCAACTCAGCAAATGCTAAGCATTTTTGAGGAATTAATTGCCCCAATCCAATGTCCTGAAAAACAGGCAAAAATTTCCTTAGCCTTTCTCAATGCGGTCGAATTTGAGCATGCTTTTTTTGATGCGGTTTATCCAAAAAACAATATAAGCTGTCCTGCAACTTTTACGGCAAAATATAGATAACTAAGAGTAGAAAAGCAGTAAAAGCTAATAAAGGATGAAGAACCGCCAAGGCTTTGGGAATGGGTTTAGCGCGCCAATCAAAACTAAACAAAGTTAAACCTCCCAGTGCTGCGATAACGAATAAAATAATACTAGCGATGAGCAGCGGCTGGAAATGCCCCTTTAGCATATAGACAATGATGATGAGTAAACCGACTAGTGCCGCGCCTCCGTGAATCAAAATGACAGGCTTAGAAGTGGGGCGATCGCTTAGAACGGTCACCAATAGGCCCAGGCCAAAACATAGGGCAATAATGAATAAAAAAATGGCTGTCATTAACATATTTGCAATCCTTGTAAATGATGTTACAAAACTAATTTATTCCGTCATAGCTAACCCATCTCTAAGTCCCGCGGACAGGCCTGTGTTGCTGCAAATTTTAAGTCCCGCACCATGCCTGAGTTGTTGCAAATTTTAGCCCTCTTGCCTACTTACCGCGGCTTGTACGCGGTATCCAGGCGATCTTGCTCGATATCTAGATCTCGCGGACAAGCCACGGGACGTAGGTGGAAGAGGTTTTATTCTAAGGCAGCGCTATTATGTTAGTCTAGCATGCCTTAGTCTTCACTTGCAGCACGAGAGGCACGCTTGCGATCAGTTTCCTTCAACGCTTTTTTACGCAAACGGATCGATTGCGGAGTGACTTCCACTAATTCATCATCATCAATAAACTCTAATGCTTGCTCCAAAGAAAGCTTAATTGCCGGAGTAAGAATGATATTTTCATCACTTCCTGAGGCACGAATATTAGTTAATTGCTTTTCTTTGGTGACATTAACCACTAAGTCATTATCACGAGCATGGATACCGACAATCATTCCTTCATAGCAAGCTACTTGTGGCTCGATAAATAAGCGACCGCGATCTTGTAAGTTGAACAAGGCAAAGGCACGAGCAGTACCTTGACAATTCGCGATGAGCACGCCATTGTTTCGTTTGCCGATACGACCACGTACCGCAGGGCCATAATGATCATAGACGTGGTAATTTAACCCCGTACCCGAGGTACTTGATAAAAATTCCGTATGGAAGCCAATTAAACCGCGGGTTGGGATAATATAATCTAAACGCACACGGCCTTTACCATCAGGCAGCATGTTTTGGAGTTCACCGCGTCGCTCACCCAATTTTTCCATAATGCTGCCCTGATGCGCCTCTTCGACATCAACTGTTAAGCGTTCATAAGGTTCCAACAGCTCTTCATTTTCTTCACGCATGATCACTTCAGGTTTAGAAATGGCTAATTCAAAACCTTCTCGGCGCATGGTTTCAATAAGAATTGATAAATGTAATTCACCGCGCCCTGATACTCTAAACTTATCAGGATCGTCAGTATCTTCTACGCGCAAGGCCACATTATGAAGTAATTCAGTTTGTAAGCGCTCACGAATTTTGCGGCTAGTAACAAATTTTCCTTCCTGTCCAGCAAAAGGGGAATCGTTAACGACGAAGGTCATGCTAATTGTTGGCTCATCCACAGTTAAGGCTGGTAGCGCTTCAACAACATTTGGATCACAGATGGTGTCAGAAATATTAAGTTGTTCTATCCCTGTTATCGCAATAATATCGCCGGCATTAGCTTCTTCTACCTCGACTCGTTCAAGTCCTTTAAAACCAAGAAGTTGTAATAAACGGCCGCTGCGGATGTTTCCATCTTTATCAATAATTTTCACTGGAGACTTGGCTTTAATCTGGCCTCGACGAATCCGGCCAATACCAATGGTGCCTACATAAGAAGAATAATCCAAGGAACTGATTTGCATCTGGAATGGACCTTCTTCATCCACATCGGGTGGTGCGACGCGATCAATGATCGTTTGCAAAAGGGGAGCCATATCGCTGGAGTTATCTTCCAAATCTAATTTGGCATAACCATTTAAAGCAGAAGTATAAACGACTGGGAAATCCAATTGTTCATCGGTGGCGCCAAGGTTATCAAATAAATCAAAAACTTGGTCCATAACCCAATGTGGTCTAGCGCCTGGGCGGTCGATTTTATTAATAACGACAATTGGCTTTAAGCCGCGTGCAAAGGCTTTTTGAGTAACAAAACGTGTTTGTGGCATAGGGCCATCGACTGCATCAACCAAGAGCAAAACACTATCAACCATCGATAAAATACGCTCGACCTCTCCGCCGAAATCAGCATGTCCAGGGGTATCCACGATATTAATCTGATGACCGTGCCAGTGTACGCAGGTATTTTTAGCCAGAATGGTAATTCCGCGTTCTTTTTCTAAAGCGTTAGAATCCATCATACGTTCGACCTTGGGGGCGCGTTCGTTCAAGGTACCAGTTTGTTGCAATAATTTATCTACTAAGGTAGTTTTACCATGATCGACGTGCGCGATAATGGCGATATTTCGAATTTGTTCAATCATAATTGACCTATTTTGGGCGATAAAGCGGGCTATCTATCTTTTAAGCAGTGAAGCAAAAGCAGAATATTTGTTCATGGATTCGACATTATACACTGATTGGTCTGTAAATCCTATTATAATGGTCGCAGGTATTCGCCAAGGTTGGGCTTTCACTCACTCATAGTCATCAGGCTAAGATATTTTTCCATATTTATCTGGCCCGTCCTCGAAGGTGACGTGGTCAACCAAATTGTTACACCCCAGTTAAGCAACTTTCATTAAAAAATCATTTTGTTTTTCAAATTGATTTGGG
>NZ_LNYO01000018.1 GCF_001467895.1 Legionella nautarum | reverse complement strand
TAAAGAAAGAGGTAACACAAGCGAATTAGTATTGTCCTTGTCGTGTAACCGAGCCCAAGACTTTCTTCAATAAGTTTATACTTATTAAAAGGAAGGTCTTTGCAAGCATTTTTTTGCTAATCGAGGCATCGATAGGAGCAAGCGAGAGAGCATACACAAGTATGTGACCGAGCGAGCGAGTATCGATAACGAAGAGTAGCGAAAAAAGACACAGCAAAGAGGTGGTTGAGGTTATATGGTCAAGAAGAGAAGCGCAAACGGTGGATGCCTTGGCAGTAAGAGGCGAAGAAG
>NZ_LNYO01000017.1:69486-170917 GCF_001467895.1 Legionella nautarum | reverse complement strand
AGTAGGTCATCGCCAGGGCTTTATTATAGAAAGCGGCTTTTATGCCGCTTTTTTTATTTGCTTTTTTTGTCTTATTTTATAAACCTTTCTTTAGCAACTTTATTCCTTGTAGTAGCCTTCGAGACAGCGCTGCGCGCTTCCTCAGGCCGAACGGGATCTTTTGTTACAGAATTTAATCTCTTCGTAAGTATATAGAGAAATTAAGAGAAGTGACCAAACTTAATTCTGTAAATACTTATCTTTAAAACGGGAGCTTTTGTTACGGAATTTAATCCCTTTTAGGTTCTCAAGAGAAGTGCGCAAACTTAACCCTGTAAATACCTATCTTTAAGTCTGACATAGTGATTGGCAGAGTATTCAAGATGCTCTAGCTCTTTTTCAGTCAACTTTCTTAGCGCTTTGGCTGGATTGCCAAGATACAAATACCCAGTTTCTAACCGCTTTCCCGGTGGTACTAAACTACCCGCAGCAATCATCACATGATGTTCAATTTGAACATCATCAAGAATTTTCGCTCCCATACCAATTAAGCAGTAATCATCAATACGGCATCCATGTAGAACAGCCTGATGGCCGATAGTTACTCCTTTGCCAATAATGAGAGGCTGTCCACCGGGAGTATAGGGACCATCATGAGTGACGTGTAGAATAGCAGCATCTTGAACATTTGAAAGATCCCCGATTCTAATGGAATTAACATCGCCGCGAATGACTGCCATGGGCCATACGGAAACATCATTTCCTAAACTCACGTCACCAATAACTGACGATTGTGGATCGATATAAACTCTTTCGCCGAGAGAAGGAAATTTATTATTAAAAGGACGAGTCTTATTCATTCTACACCATAGTTACTAATTCTTCTGCGCTGGTTGGATGGATGGCAACTGTGTTGTCAAAATCCTTCTTACAAGCCCCCATTTTAACAGCAACACCAAATCCTTGCAGCATTTCATCGGCTCCGTAGCCAATAATATGTATGCCAATGATCTTTTCTTTTTCACCAAGAGTTACTAATTTCATAACTGTAGGTGTTTTATCTTCACTTAAGGCATCGTACATGGGGTTAAAGCGTGTTTGATAAATTTTAATTTTTTCTTGCCCATATTTTGCTACGGCGTCTTCTTCACTCAAACCGACACTTCCAATAGGTGGATGAGTAAAAATAGCAGAACAAATATTGTCATAATTTAGGTAAGCTTCTTTTTGCTTACCAAAAAGTCGATCGGCAAGTTTTCGACCCGCTGCTATCGCAACCGGAGTTAAGGCCGGAGCATCGGTGACGTCACCAATAGCGTAAATTCCAGGAATAGAGGTATTCTGATAACGATCAACTGTGATAAGTCCGCGCTCATCTTTTTTCATTTTCAGTGACTCAAGATTTAAGCCGAAAGTACGAGGAGAACGACCAACAGCAACAATAACGGTATCTAAATCCTCAATAATCGAGCCGCTGCGGCAATGGATCGTTTTACGCCCATCTTCTTGCAGGGTAATTGCATGGGCATGATGATCAAGATGGAGATGAATTTTTTGTTGTTCCATGATTTCTAGCAAGGTTTTACCCAGGATAGCGTCAAAGCGACGTAAGGGACGTTGGCCCTTAATTAACAAATGAGTTTCTGCTCCTAAGCCCTGCAATACACCTGATAGTTCGACACCAATGTACCCACTACCAATAATCGCAACTTTGTTAGGTCTCTCCGCTAAAGAGAAAAAACCATCGGAATCAATAGCATATTGCACCCCTTCCATATCATTCGGAATAATAGGTTCTCCACCAGTGGCAATAATAATATTCTCAGCTTGATATTGTACTCCACCAACATCGATCGTGTTACGGTTTACAAACACTCCCTTCCCATGCAAATAAGTCATATCGTATTGAGTAAAGCGTTTGGCATAGTTTTCGCGTAGTTTTTCGATATAAGCGTTGCGTTTGCTCACTAATGCGTGCCAATCCAATTTGATTTGCACAGGACTAAAGCCATAATCACGTGACTTTCTTAAAGTTTCTGCAACCATCGATGCGTTAAACATAATTTTTTTCGGTACGCAACCAAGGTTTACGCAGGTGCCGCCTAAATGTTTTTGCTCTACAACCGCAACCTTAGCGCCGTATTGGGCGGCACGAACTGCACTGGCAATCCCGCCACTTCCACCACCTAGTACAATCAGATCATATTTCATAATTTTATCCAGAATCCAATGATTGAGTTAATAATAGCAACAAATATATTTTCATTCTGAGAATAGTATGCGGACTAATCTTCCATTAACTATACTAAATAAAAATAATAAAAATTAATCGAATGCCGACTAAATTTCTATTGATTATCTTACTTGTAGCAATGATTGTGAGTTGTAACAAGTCTGATAATGGGAAAACTTATCAGGGTTATGTTGAAGGAGAGAATATTTATTTAGCTTCTCCTAATTCGGGTATCTTAAAAAAATTAGCGGTAAGTCGCGGCGACCAAGTGCGGCGAGGGCAATTATTATTTGTTCTTGATGATAACCCACAAGCCTTGATTATTAAGCAAAATGAAGCTGATTTATTACAAGCGCAAAAAGTTTTATTAGATCTTGAAAAACCAAGGCGTGATCCAGAAATTGAGGCAATTAAAGCTCAGATTGCACAAACTGACGCTGAGCTAAAACTTGCTGAAATTAGAGTCAGTCGAATGACGACACTTTATGCAAAACATGCAATTGACAAAGACTCCGTGGATGCAGCAATTGCCAAATACAATGAGCAGAAAAATTTAAAGGCGCAGTATGAATCTAATTTACAATTAGCACGCCTTGGTAGTCGTAATGAGCAAATTAAAGCGCAAGAGGCGCAAATTATTTCTGTAACAGAAAAATTGGGTGAAGCCAAATGGCAATTGGCCCAAAAAACCATCGTTGCTCCGATCGATGGTTTTATTTTCGATACTTATTTTCGTGTGGGTGAATTTGTTCCAAGTCAGCAAGCAGTCTTATCTTTACTGCCGCCTAGTAATGTGCGTATTGAGTTTTTTATCCCCGTTGAAAAATTAACTGCGGTTCACAGAGGTCAAAAAATTCAGTTTAGTTGCGATGGCTGTACGAATCCCAATGAAGCGACAATTAACTATATATCCCCGGAAGCTCAATATATCCCTCCGCTTGTCTATAGTCGCTCGAATAATGATAAGCTAGTTTTTCGCATCAAAGCCGTGACTGAGCATCCGGAGCGGTTTAAACCCGGTCAACCTGTGTTGGTGACTTTACCATGAGTGAACATGCTATCGATGTGGTCAATTTATGTAAGTCGTTTGATGACAAGTTAGTGGTCAATAATATTGATTTACATATCAAAAAAGGCGAAGTATTTGGATTTTTAGGCCCGAATGGCAGCGGCAAAACAACAACGATTCGTATGTTATGCGGGCTTTTAACCCCAGACGCTGGTCAAGGGACTTGCTTAGGTTTTGACATTGTTAGTGAATCTAAAAAAATTAAACCGCATGTGGGCTACATGACACAGCGCTTTAGTTTTTACAATGAGCTAACCGTGCAGGAAAATTTAACCCTAATGGCACGAATTTATAATATTAGCAATAGTAAGGCCAGAGTGGCTAAAATTCTCGAAGAGTTTAATTTGACTACACGCAAAAAACAACTCACAGAAAAATTATCTGGTGGATGGAAACAACGACTTGCGCTAGCAGCCTGCTTATTACATGAGCCAGAATTATTATTGCTTGATGAACCTACTGCTGGGGTCGACCCTCTTGCTCGACGTGAGTTTTGGGACAAGATTCATACCTTAAGTGAGCAAGGCGTCACCATTTTAGTTTCGACTCATTACATGGATGAGGCAGAGCGTTGTACTCGTTTGGCTTATTTTGCTAGCGGTGATTTATTAGTTACCGGTACTATCAAAGACGTCATTGACAAAACTAAGCTTAAAACCTGGGAAATTATGGGTGAGGTGACGACTACTTTGTTGCAACAAGCCAAAACGGTTAAAGGGGTAACGCAAGCGGCTCTTTTTGGTAATAAAATTCATATTTGTGGTTTCGATCCAGCAATTATAGAGCCCAATTTAAACGATTTAGCCAAACACCACGCAGTAACTTGGCAAGCAATAGATACTACTTTAGAGGATGCATTTATAAGTTTAGTCAATCAATCGCAGGGAGAGTTCGATTGAAATTCTGGTCAACCACTCGGATGTTCGCCATTATGGCTAAAGAATTTGTGCAAATGCGTCGCGATAAGGGAACCTTCGCCATGATTATTGGTATCCCTTTAATGCAACTGATGTTGTTTGGTTATGCAATTAACACAAATCCTCGCCATTTACCTACAGCGATTGTCAATCCAGATCACAGCGTTTTTGGCCGTAGGATTCTGGTAAGCATGGAAAATTCAACTTATTTTGAATTCGTTAGCCCTGCATCCAGTGAAAAAGAAGCCCATGATTTATTACAAAGAGGAAAAGTGCAATTTGTTTTGAATTTTCCTCCTAATTTTTCTCATGATCTGGTTAAAGGATTAAAGCCGAACTTGCTATTGGAGGCGGATGCCACTGATCCGGCTGCGACCAGTCGTGCTATTTCTGTGTTTAACGATCTGGCTTCTTTAAGTTTAAAAGAAGAGTTAGTTGGGCCTTTAAAAAATTTAGCCAGTAATTCAGATGCTTATCAACCGATTGTACATACGGTTTACAATCCACTGGCAATTACCGCCTATAATATCGTGCCCGGATTACTTGGGGTTGTTTTAACTATGACGATGGTGGTGATTACGACACTGGCTATTACAAAAGAATATGAGCGAGGAACCATGGAGAATTTACTGGCCACTCCGCTTAGGCCAATAGAGGTTATGGTTGCTAAAATTTTACCCTATATTATTGTTGGCTATATTCAAGTATTACTCATTCTAATGATTTCCAAGTTTTTATTCGAAATTCCTATTCAAGGTAGTGTTAGCCTTTTGTTATTGCTTTGCTTACCGTTTATTGCGGCAAATTTAGCTATGGGCTTAACTTTTTCCACAATTGCGACGAGTCAATTACAAGCAGTCCAGGCGGCACTATTTTTCTTTTTACCGTCCATGTTATTGTCTGGTTTTATGTTTCCTTTTCGGGGAATGCCTGAATGGGCTCAATGGATTGGTAATATTCTTCCGCTAACGCATTTTTTGGTTATCGCACGCGGTATTTTATTAAAAGGAAATGGGTTTTTAGAGGTTTGGCCTGAGTTAATTCCTATTCTTGTTTTTACTTTTGTAACGATGTTTATTGGTGTTAAACGATATCGTCAAACACTGGATTAATTTAAAAACTCACAAACTTTGGCTTCTACTCGTTCATCGAGCAGCACAGAAACATGATCAGCGCCAGGCAATAAAGCAAGAGAAGCATGGGGATATTGTTCACAGAAAATAGTGGATTCGTAGGGCATGATCGAATCATCATCCTCGCCGTGAATACAGAGTACAGGTGTTTGTGAGCGATTAATAAAATGGCGAAAATCAAGGTGTTTTATATCAGTGATAGCATGTTGACGAAAAAGTTCGCGAAGAAAAATAAAACCTTTGCCGCTAAGTTTAAGTCGTCTTGCCAATTTACTCACGGGCGTGCGCATACGGGTTGGTGATGACATTAGCACCACTCGTTCAGGTCCTTCATTGATTTTCCACTCAGCAAATTGGTTAGCTAAATTTAAAGTATTTAAAATCATCGAGCCGCCGAATGAATGACCGATCACTCCATGAAAGGGTCCTAAATTATTGATAGTTTGTTGTAAGATCAGGACTGCATCCATCCAGGTAAGTTGTAGGCCCTTTGCTTCTCCATGGGCGGGAAAATCAATCGCATAAACATGGTAACCTTGTTGATGAAGCGCACGAATGAGGCGAGCCATATAAGCGGCTCTTGAGATCCATCCGTGAGCAATGAGTACCTTCTTAGCTTGAGGATTGTTAGCTTGCTCAAAACAATGAATAACATGATGTCGAGGGCTGCTAAGATGAATAGAAGAGCTGCGATTTTCGACAAAAAACTCACAGGCGCGACGGGCAAATTCTCGATATTCTTTTTCGATGGGAAAATGAATAGGCGTAATAAATACTTGATAACACAACTGTGCATGAATTAAATCCCAAAATTCAGTCAATGTATTAGCATGCATAATTAGATCCTTCCTGGAATTTATAATTTGATCATAGTTCAAAAAATAATGCTCGTTCGATTTACCCAAAATATTAAGAAACAAGCTTAAAATATGCCAAAGGGATGTAGATTTGTTTTTTATAACCCGTTTTGCTTTCAAATAAACAAATCTCAGAGATTTTAACGCGGGGGATTGGGGGTAATTCTATAGGCTCAAGATCATTAAACTGAGTGTTTCTATGAATCCGTCCTAGTGTTAAATGACCGCGAAATTCATCTCGAGCAAGTGGGTAGTGGATAGCAGAAATGGCTAAGCCTATTTTCTTAGCAATGTTTGCCAAGTCCTCATGTGGTCCTGCTTGAAGGGCAATAACTCGTGGATGTTTCAAGGAGGGAAATAATTGAGGATTTCCTAATTCTAATTGGAATCCAGGGGTATTTTTCAATGCGCTTTCAACCTTTTCAATCAGTTGACTTAGACGATCAGATTGAAGTTCACGCAAAAATTGTAAAGTGACATGCAAATTTTGTAAGTTTGTCCAATATATTGCTCGCATTGGTCGTTGCTTGGAGCGCAGTAATGCCTGTGTTTTTTTTAGAGGGCTTTGCAGTGATTCTGGGAGGGAAACAGCGAAAAAGGCGCGGATCGTTTTCATAGCTAAGAATGAAGGATAATAATTTTCAGTTTAGCTAATTTTGTGCACTTACGCTTACCGCGCGCGAATGCTCTAGAGTTATATAAAAAAAAATAATGCAATTAAATGAGCTATGACTCGCATTTTTCAAACGTGTCTGGCAGAATTTGTCTTACCGAAAATTTAATTCCTCAGATTATTGCTGAACAAGGACTTTTCATGCACACATCGAATTACTTATATCATCATGGTGAACAGGAATTACATGGTTTTTTAGCTTACGATGATAGCACCGATAAACCAAGACCAGCCGTTTTAGTCGTCCATGATTGGTCAGGCCGTAATGATTTCGCCTGTGAAAAGGCGCAAATGCTAGCCGAAATGGGTTATCTTGGTTTTGCAGTGGATATGTATGGTAATGGGCGTTTGGGGGCATCGACTCATGAAAAAAACGCGCTGATGGAGCCATTGATCCATGATCGTCGGATGCTTCGAGACCGTATTCGCGCCGCTTTTGATGCTCTAATCGCTATGTCTGAGGTGGATATAAACCGAATAGCGGCCATCGGATTTTGTTTTGGCGGTTTATGCGCGCTTGATTTGGCTCGAAGTGGAGCAGAATTAAAAGGCGTGGTCAGTTTTCATGGTTTACTGAATAAACCTAAAGAGTTGGCTAATGATACGATTCATGCCAAAGTTTTAGCCTTACATGGCTATGATGATCCTATGGTTCAGCCTGAGCAAGTGAACGAATTTTGCCTGGAAATGACGATGGCTAAAGTCGATTGGCAAGTTCATGTCTATGGGCATACACAGCACGGTTTTACGAATCCTCATGCTCATGATAGCCCATCAGGTATTATTTATAACGCTAAAGCTGAACGACGCGCCCTACAATCGATGAGAAATTTTCTTCAGGAAGTACTTACCTAATTCCGAGTGGTAGACCAGGATGAGGCTGAGGTATTTGACTCAGCCTCTTGATTTTTTCAAATGAATAGTTATTGCAAAATGGTTAAAAGAACGAGGGATATCCTGCAACAAATTTTGCAACGGCTGTTTGGGGTAACAATTTTTTTTCTCTGTCTTATCAACAATGGCTTTAGCGATACCTTAAGTGCAAAGGAAATAAAAGAACTTCTTGATGAAACACGTGCTTTAAGAAAAGAAGTCGCCCAATTAAAAAAAGAATTAGCCGAGCATACTCGGGAGCATCCGCCTGAAATAACATCGAAAAAAGCAGAACAACAAATTCCAGCTAAACCACAGCCGCAACCGATAATGCAAAAGATTCAGGCTCAACCAAAAGCAGCAGTGGCAGCGAAGCCTTCTAGGCCAGTTTCTACGGCAGCTAAAACTAACTTTCCAACTAAAACGAAAGCTAAAACTGCGAATCATCAACATAGTCCTAAAAATAAAGCTGCCCCGCAGGCTGCTAAGATGGAGAAAAGAGATTACGTACGCCGCTTGGGAGGATATTTTCCAATTATTAACCCCTATTTAGGCCAGGAATCAGCTTATGATGGTTCTGATTTAATAACCAATTTATCACAGCAGAACACGGATCTTTTAGCCTTACAATACCGGCAAGAAATTGCGGCTGCATTTTCCAAAAATGGAATGTCTAACTACTATCTTATTTTAAGCGGCACTTTGTCTGGGCAAATAGCTTGGTTCACCCCCTTCGTTGGCCGCTCAAATAGCGACATTGATTTAACCGTCGCAAACATTACAGGGCTTGCAAGTATTGGTAAATGGGTGACTGGCTTCTTTAGCTTTGACTATGACAACCGTCCTTTAGAGGGATTGGCGCCTGCTCAGTTCGGACCGCGAGTAAATAATTCACGTATCTTTCTTGATCAGGGATTTGTGACGGTTGGCAATCTTGATAAATTCGACTTCTATGCCTCCATGGGACAAATGTATCTACCTTTTGGTCAATATAATAGTTTTACAATTAATAGTCCTTTAACTGCATCGCTGTTTACTACCACCGAGCGTCCGTTTTTATTGGGATATAGTCATAGTACCGATAATACAGAACTTGATGCGACAGTCTATGGCTATCGTGGCGATACGGTTACCTCATTTCACTCCTCTGCGGTTAATGAATGGGGACTTAGCCTTGATTATTTGATTAAAAAAAGCGACTGGACTGCGCAATTTGGTCTTGGGTATATTTCCAATATTGCTGACGCAGGTGGTATTCAATTGAATGGACAACTGTCACGAGCCTGTACTTTGTTCGGCGGTTTTGCATTTCCTTGTTTCCAAGGAAATGTACTTGTTCATCGAGTACCTGGATTTGATATTTATGGTAATTTGACGATGGGGCGCTTTAGCATCCTTGCTGAATATTTAACAGCAACTCGCCGCTTTTCACCCATTGATATGACTTTTGATAACAGAGGAGCAAAACCCAAAGCCTTTGATTTCGAAGCTGCTTATGCATTTAGATTTTTAGACAAGCCTAGCAGCCTTGCATTCGATTACGGTTTTACCAAACAAGCGCTTGCCTTACTCTTACCTACGCGTGAATACTCGATTACCTTTACAACCTCTCTGTGGCGTAATACAACCCAAAGTTTAGGATTGCAGCACGATGTCAATTACAATGTGTTTAGTAGAGCGACAGGGCAACGCTTACCCGTTTATCGTCCGCTGGATCGATTGAACTTGGGACGAAAGAGTTATACTGTTTTATTAGCCGTTAATGCCTATTTTTAGTCAATCAAAGGAATGCTATGAAAAAATATAAGAGCTGCCTTATTGTTTTATTTTTGAGCTATAGTTTCACGGGTTGTGTATCAAAAATAACTCCGGATACCGTATCAGCAACCAATCCTCAAACTATAACTGGTAATGAAGAAACCTCTGCAAACGAGAGTGAAACTGCAACCAAGCAAAGACCACTGAAACTAAATGCCAACAAGAAATTTGTAAAGCATCGTGAAGTGAATCGCCGATTAATTCACCGCGTACATCGTTTGCATCGTAATAAAGCGTTTATCTAAATCTAGCTTTGATGCAGCAGCGGAATCAGGTCTATTGATCTGTTTCCTCGCAAATGTACTCCAAGAACATATTGTCTGGTAGATTCACCTAAACTAATCATGAAGCCGATTTAGTTTGATACTGCGCAATCATTTGACAAAAATGTTAAAAAAAGAATATGCTTTGCAAAATTTATCAATAGCGCAAAGAGGATATAATATGTCTAGGCATTACAAAAATACGAAACTTGATTCAATTATTGAAGAAATAATAGTCTCTGACGATTCAGGATATTTTTGTCCTCATATCAAATTACGTCAACCTGCAGAGAAGTTGCAGCTTGATGAGCTAGCATTTGAACCTCTCCAAGCGCATAGCGAACTCTATGTGGTGAGAAACAATAAAGATTGTTTTGGCAATCTTATCACGACATTGGCATCTCTTGAGCAGCATGGATTGATTGACGACGCTTTTAGAGAATCTATTTTATTGAATGAAAAAAATTTATTTCAAAAACAGATGCAAAAATTTGCTAACAGACGCATCTACGAATGCCCAGATTCTGAAGAATCTCTTATCGAATCAGTAATAATACAACGACATGGCTCTGAGGATTGTGCTTTTCTCAGTTATAAACAAGAAAATGAAGAAGAACTATTCAGGGTTTGCGCACTTCACCAATTAGGGATTGATAAAATGCCTTCTAGTGTGTTTGAAAATTATGTGATCATTTTTGGGGAGGAGAATTTTACTCTTACTATGGCACTTGAAGCCATTAGAAAAGCTGGAATTATTGATGAGAAATTTAAAGAGGTTATAGTTTATCAAGAACAACAAACCTCCCGAAAACCTGAGGAAAAAGAAGCTGATGAAGAGGGAATTGCAAGAAGGTTTGATTGCCGATATCCTGTGATGGCTGATTATGTCCTTACGAGTAACCATCGTTTTTATCAGCCAAAAGAGATGGAAGTACCAGCCAAGTATAGCGATACGGTCATTTCGACGCATAACAACTCCATTTAAAATTAAACTTATCAATGAAACATCATGAAATAAAAAGTGAAATTGAGCGCTTAAGTAATGCATATAGAAGACATCGATATTCTTTAGTTGGAAAAGTAAAAAGAATCCAACAAAATAAAGAATTGATGAAGCTTTTTGCTTCTTTGCACCAATTATTACAAGAGCCTTTATTTTTTGAGATTTTTTTAAATGAAGGGTTTAAAAAAATAAAGGATGCTGGCGATGGTAATACTTGGAATTTCGCCTCTCCTATTGTCCCTTTGCTTGATGCAATGACCGCTATATTAGGTTTTCCCTATAAATCAGAAGACACGAAAATAATGGAAAATTTTTCCAGACTTAGTCAATTTTCTTGCCCAGAAAAAGTTTGGTGTGGCGCCGATTTCGGTCTAGATTACTACTTAAGCGACCGGTTAGTTACCGATTCTCAAGATGAACTTTTTTTAGGAACTTTTAGTGTTGATTTGCGAAAAAAAAATGAGATACAGCAATTTGAAGGTACAATTAAACAATTGGAATTGAATACTTCCAGCAGAGCTACTGTTCTATTTACAGTTTATGATGGTACCTTTACTGAGCCGTTATTTTTTATCAAAAATAAGGATCGAATAGAAGTAATAGTAGCAACTAATTCTTGGGGTACTACTTCTCATATACATAGGGTTACCAATCAGTTTATTAAAAAATATAAAATTAACTGTACAGCCAGTTCAAACGTAAAGGTTAACCATAATGGGGACTGTACGCTTCATTCCGAACTAAACATTAACACTATCTTATATGAAGCCCTATGCTGTCGTTCGGTGTATAAAGCGGTAGATAAGTTAAGGCAAAATAAACTGTCATTAAATGATTTTAGGGTAACTCTTGACGATGTATCTCCAAGTAGTACAAGTAGAGATAAGCCTGATCCTTCTACCCTTGCTCGGTTATTAATTAGAGCTGCTAATAATTTTGTGAAGCTAGGGAGTAGTGGTTGGATTGATTTTTGTAAAGCAAAGGAAATCCATCCTTTACTTTGTATTAAGACCGTTTCTACAGCATGGGAAACTGTTGAGTATCCACAGTTATCACAGGGCGGCCATATTGAATCTAAATTAGAAGCTCTTATTTCTCAGGAAGAAATTTCAAATGTACCTTGTATTGCACAAAATTATATTGAAAAACTTAATAGTTGCGGTGAGCTCGGTACAAAAATTTTAGAGCAAATATTGAGATTGCAAGCCCATCAAAACAGTATGAATCCTTATTGGATCAATTGTAAGGAAAAGGCTGAGGCTATTATTGAAGCAGTGGATAATGCGGAGTTTGAAGGAGAAGAGAGCCTAGCATTAGCGGTTAACCATCCAGAAAGTTCGATCTACCTAGCTTTAAATATTCATAGGATTAGCGCGCTAAGTTTTTTAGGTGTTTTTGGCTGGAACCAATCCAAATCATTACAGCGTGTACATGAAGTTGTTAGCGCGCAGCCCAGCATCTAAATAAAAATAGGAACAGATAAATCATGTTATATCAGAGTGATATGAATTTACCCCTCTGATATAACATCGTTTTTGTCGCTTGTAATTTCAATGGGTGGAGTCGTGAAAAGGTTTTATTTGGCCCGATAAGTGACCAGCTTGCTCAAAAAATTTTATTTTTATAAGCCATGTAACTGAAGCCAATATTCAAGCAGACCTATTTGCCAGAGTTTGGAAATACCCGAAGGAGTAAAATGTTTTTCTGGATGTGTAAGCAGCGTTTGAACGGCGTCTATATTAAAGATGCCGCGTTGTTTTACATTACTTGATGAAAGTACTTCGTGCATCAGCTCAAGCGTACTTCCTTCCAGGTATTTCAAGGCAGGAACAGGAAAATATCCCTTTGAGCGATTAATAATTTTCTCAGGAAGCATTTTTTTACCAAGTTGTTTTAAAATGTATTTACCTCCATTTGGAAGTTTATAATTGAGGGGCATAGAAGCAGAGAGATTAACAACCGCCTCATCCAAGAATGGCACCCGTGCTTCAAGGCTTGCCGCCATGGTCATGTTATCTACACGACTCAAAGGACCATTAGCTAATGCAAAGGTACTTTCATACAAAAGTAAACTATCCACAGTATTAGGAGAGCCATTTTGCTCGCATAACTCGGCTAAGAATGAATCTGTATGTGTGCTCGTGTAAAAAGCTGGGGTTACAAGTTGCTGATATTCTACAAAATTACGATCGGCTACTTTATCAAAAATAAACTGTGCGGATTGTCTAGGTGAGGAAGCCATGGTGGGAACATTTTGAAACCAATGGTACCCCGCAAAAATCTCGTCCGCACCTTGCCCTGACAGAACTACCTTTACATGCTTTGCAACCTCATGAGAAAGCAAATAAAATCCGATATTATCATGGCTAAGCATGGGTTCAGACATTGCAGAAACACATTGCCCCAGAGAGTAGGCGAGTTGTTTATTTGAAATAAACATCTGTTGATGTTTTGTACCGAATTGTGAGGCAACAAGATCAGAATATACAAATTCATTGCCTGGTTCTCCATGGGAGCTCTCAAAGCCAATAGAGAACGTTTGTATTTCTTCCTTTTCCAGTTGCGAGGCAAGTGCTACAAGTAAAGAAGAATCCAACCCGCCGGAAAGCAGTATTCCAACTGGAACATCGGCAGCTAATTGACGTTTAGTTGCCAACAGTAATGCATCATGGGTGCTTTTAAGCCAGTCATTCTCGCTATGCGAGTGATTGGTTTTTGTGTCATCTATTTTGAGTTGCCAGTATATTTCTTGCTTAATCTCACCGCTGGGATATACCGTCATAATTGAGCCGGGGAGTAATTTCTTTACGCCGGAGAGAATGGTATATGGATCAGGAACCGCATGAAAGGTCAGATAAAATTGCAATGCAATTTTATCAATCGAAGTATTAATGCCTTCAAATTCAATAAGTGCTGGTAACGTAGATGCAAATTTAAAGCCCTTGGAATAGTTAGTATTATAATAGAGTGGTTTGATACCTAAACGGTCACGAGCCAGTATTAATTTACCTGTATTTTGTTCCCAAATTGCAAAAGCAAACATCCCTTGAAGCTTAGGGATACACTGTGTCCCCCATGCGTGATAGGCTTTAAGCAGTACTTCAGTATCGCTATCGGAAATGAAGGAGTAACCTTTCGCTTCCAGTTCTTTTCGCAATTCCAAAAAATTATAAATAGCGCCATTGAATACCAATGCTAATCCAAGCTCAGAGTCAACCATCGGTTGCGCACCACGATTGGTAAGATCAAATATCTTCAGTCTTCTATGCCCTAGAGCCAGACCATCAACTTGGTAAATTTGTCCATCATCAGGCCCGCGGTTGAGCTGTTTTAGAATGGCTTTTTCTAAACTAAATAAGGGGATATTTTTCTTATTAAACTGATATTCTCCCGCGATTCCACACATATTGCTTCACCTTCTTTATTGTTATTCATTGAGGACTGAATTAACCAAAGTGGTTATAAAATTGCTTCATTACTAAATTCAATCCAAACAGTGTTTGCTATAGTTTTAATAGTTTGTCTCATTGCGCTTATTTGCATTATAGAACATCTCCAGTATTTAAAGGGGCATTTGGATTACTTGTAGGTTTTAATGGTTAGGCGTGACTGCTTCCTATGTTGGTATGATCTTTGGCATCAATAAGATGTAAACTACCGATAAAATTACTGGTTTTAGCATCATGAAATTGAAAACATCTAACGTACTGTTTTCATAAAAATTTCTTAATTTATTTTCAAACATTCGATTTACGGTTTCTCAATCTTATCCGGCTTTTTATTGGTTCATTTAACAATTTGTTCCTGTCTATAAAGAGGTACTTGTAGTAAAAACTCACTGACATTATGTTTCACTACATCTTTGAAACAACCAGTACGTTCAAATACTTTTTGTTGCCGCTCAGAACTGGTACCACAGTCAATAATGGTTTGGAGAGTAGAAAAGTAGGTTTGATAATTAAGTTTCTTGATATATGGTTGTAATTTTTCAAACCATTCTTGAAGATCATCACGCATTAGTTTTATTTTACCATCTGTATTCATGACTAATTCAGCATTTAAACCATAACGCATGGCTCTCCATTTGTTTTCTCGAGAAAGCCAATAAGGCGGGCAGGCTACCGATTCAAGCCAACTGCCATTGTCGCTAAACCAATGGGCAAGTGTATGGATAAGAGCAACAATGGCTACGGTTTCTGATAATGTGGCTGCTCCATCGCAAACTCGAATTTCCAAAGTGCCATAACCAGGACTTGGCCGCAGATCCCACCATAAGTCTTTAAGGGATGTAATCGAGCCGCATAATTTTAATGTTCTATATAAATGCTCAAAATCTTGCCATTTGCGCACATGATAAGGCTGACCAGCAGTGGGTAATGATTCATAAGTAGTCGGGCGCCAGGAGGACAGACCTGTATCTATCCCTTGCCAAAAAGGTGAGCTCGACGACAGGGCTAATAAATGCGGTAAAAAATACATGAAAAAATTATTATAACGAATGCATTCTTCACCACTAGACATTCCCAAATGAACATGTAACCCATAGACACTCATTCGGCGAGTGAGCCATTGATTGCGATCGATGAGCTCCTGATAGCGTTCAGTAGGGGAAATCAGCCAATCGGAGTATCTGGAAAAAGGGTGGGAGCCCGTAGTTGCAAACTGGATGCCCATATTCTTTGTAGCGAGCTGTAACGAGCTTATTGTTTGATAGAGATCCTCCTCGGCATGGTGTGCTGTGCTACATTTATCAGTATTAATTTCTATCGTACTTAAATAAAATTCCGGTTTAATTTTTCTTAGATGAGCCGTTTTTTTTAATATTTCTTCTGCTCGAGAACATAGATTATAAGTTGAAGCGTCAATTAATTGCAGTTCAATTTCTACTCCTAGAGTAAGAACACCATTGCTTTTAAAAGAAATTTCTTCTTCATCGGTTAAGGTGGTTAATAATGGTGGGGTAGGATAATTGTCGGATGTTAATGGGGATTCATCGAGTTGATTCTGCATTACTTAAACCTTCTATTTTATTGTTTTATTGGCAGTCCACATTGCTATAAATGTGATCTCAAAAATGCCCCTCTCTATTAGAAATAGCCATCTCAAACTATATTTAATAAGGCTTCTACAGTTATATTTAATAGTTGAGTACAATAAAAATTATCTATAACAAATTAATGTCTACTGATATAATTTGTACGCGAACTACTTTTGCCATGTTAATAGCAATAGCAGTCAATTTCAACCCTAGATTATTGTAAGACTCTATTCATGAACTCTCTTGATCAAAGCCAGTTTGAAGAAAAAGTAACCGGTGATATACAATCTGAAAAACAAGCTAAGAAGATTATTCTTGCTCTACGGAAAATAATGCAGCATATGGATAATCACTCAAGGCGCTTAAATAAATGCTATGGACTCACCATACCGCAACTTATATGTTTATATGAAATTTATGAAAAAGGCGTCATGACCCTCTCTCTTTTATCTAAGAGTGTTCATTTATCAATGAGTACTCTAGTTGGAGTCATTGATCGGCTGGAAGTAAAGGGATTTGTTCAACGTATGCGGGATATTAAAGATAGGCGTATTATTTTTATTGATATAACAGATAAAGGCACAGAGTTTGTTTGTTCCTCGCCCTATCTACTGCACAATCGTCTCAACGATAATCTTCAAGATTTATCGGAAATTGAGCAAATAAATCTCGCTAATTCGGTTGATACCTTAGTTAATGTGTTAAAAGAGTTATAATGAAAATAATATGATTTTCTAGAGTTCAACAAAGTTGTAATGGTGATGGGATATTCAATTGTTAGGCGGTAAATGTCCCCACTAAAAAGACTGAGTAGGAAGATTTCTTCTAAGATCTGGGTATTCTGCTTCTATACTTTTCATGTTCATTTCACATAATTGAAAAACTCGTGTGTGACGAAGATTATCATCTTTGTCCGTAATACTTTGCAAGGTAGCCGATAACAGTTTATGAGCTTGCTCCGCTTTATTGATTATCCTTGAGCTTTTCAGAATTTTCTTTATTTGTTCTCTCAGCTGTTTAAGTTCATTTTTTAAAAAAACCTTGTGTTTTGTAGCTAAAGGATCAATGCTTTGAGTTGTCATCCATGACAATAATGGGGCGCTGTGGCCTGCATATCCTTTTTCACATTGCTTTAAGCTAGTAATGATGTCTTCTAAAATATCATTATCTCTAGGTTTCCCTTCCTCATCACTCTCGTCACTAGAAAGCTCGTCCATCATGTCGTGACTTAATGCTTTTTTAATTTTTTTTGTTTCTCCTTTTGGATTCTCTATACCTAGCACATCATTATTATGTGCAATAACACGCGCACGTTGTTGCTCAGGCCATTCACCGCATTCTAAGGGACTTGTTTCAATAATGATGAGCGGGGGCCCAAAAGGAAGTTTTATTTCTTTAAACGAAGATTTTTCGGTTTGCTCTTTGCACTCCTTTAATGATTGGATAGGATCAGCTTGCGTTATCACGCCAAGTCCGTATTTTCTTTTAACATTGATGTAATTAGATGTCACAAGATACGAAACTAATAATGAAATGTATCCACGATACTCTCCACGTAAATAGCTTTCATGTAGGTCATCGATTAATTTATTAGCATTATTTTTTGCCACTTCAAATTCATGATCAAGACAAATATCGATTGCAGTAAAAAATGGAACACCACCTGCGGTCATACATTCAACGATATTATTGTATGAAAATTGATGTTTAACACCGTTAACCCTGATTTCATAGGAATCAAGTTTGGTTTCTTGATCATTGATGTCGACATTCGGAAATAATTTTTTCCGTTTTATTTTTTCATCGGCGCTTACTGAATAATCAGAATATTGGGGGTCTGAATCGGCTGTATTATTTTTTACAATAAAATTAAATTTAGGATTTTTTCCGCATTGCACATGGACAACAACATCCATCACCTTTTTATCAGGGGTAAGCAGCGCAAATGATGATAATATTAAATGAAGATTTTCAGGACTTCTCTCAGCTAATGCAGCAATTCGCTCCTGAAGATGTGCAAACTCTTCGATTGAAAAAGGAATTGCCGTGTAAAAGGCAAATTCATTCGTCACAAGTCGAGTGACCGCATTTTCTTTGCTAGGTAAAATCTGATTTGTATCTCCACAATTTTGTTCTTGATGTCTATCGGTAGCGTAATGCACTAAGCTTTTAATGGTTGAATATAATCTATCTTCTTGAGCCCATTTAAATTGAGCTAATTTTCTATGATTTTTAGGTGACATTAAATTAGCTAAATCTGGAATGGTGCCAAACTCACCTGTTGGCGGTACCTTATCTTTTTCTGTTTTAGGGGAAACCACAACAATGTCTTTGATAATCAAAGGGTTGTCTAATTGATTATTTTCATTGAGCGAGAACATAAAAATCAATTAATTACTTTAATTTATAATATATTATAGATGCTTATCTATTTTAGAGATTTCTATGCGCAATGAAGTTAAGCTAAAAATTCAAACTTCTTTACAAGATCAAATTGATTTAGGCGGGATGCAAATTGAAGATAATGAACTGCAAGCGATCGTTCGCGAAATAATCAAACTAAAACCTAACCTCAATGATCTATTCTTAAATAATAATAAAATTGGTGATGAAGGCGCGAAAATCATAGGTCGAGAATTTGAATCCTTAAAGCATTTACATTCTCTTGATCTTCAATTTAATCAGATAGATGAGGTAGGCGCTAAGGCAATTTACAGACTAAAAAAAAATAACCCACATCTTAAAATCGCATTCCATGGAAATAAAATTTTTAATGCTTCAATCATGCATGCTATCGAAACCTCTGCTACAAAGAAATAAATCTGCAAAATTTTATCTAATTTGATTCTTGTCCCTGAGTTGATGGTTAGTTGACTGTATTACAGAAAAAAAACATTAGCTGTCATCGCCAAGTAAATAGTTTTTATGGATGTATTTATTGAAATTTTCAGGTTCGCCTAAGGACCAAAACTCGCATAAAGGGTATTCAAGAATAAGTCCATCAAGATAGTTGTAGACATGCGACACATAGAACTCACCATTAGGCGCCACATCGTTATGACTAAACACTTGATCGGCTGCAGGTAAAAAGTCGCCAATAGTACCAAACCAATAAACACCAATGGTTGCGCGATTTGAAATTCTTTCTTTTTCTCTGACCCGGGTTATTTTGCAAGGATATTTTGCATCAATTTCTGCATAGGAATGCCGCTGGCTTTTTCGTTCGATGGTAGGTATGCCACCCATGGCGCCGCGCTCTTTTAACCAAGCTAAGGCCCACTCCCCTGGCCAAACAAGGACTTGATCACAGTTACAAATAACCAATTCTGCAGCCAAATTTTCAAGCAAAATTGCTTTGGCATACATGACTGTATCTAAGGGGCCTTTGGTTTCTTGATGCGTCGCAACTACGGTTGCGTAGCGTGAAATATCAGGATAGTCATTAAGAGCTGGTTGGATGGAATCGACTTCTCGAGGAATTAAAATAATTTTATCGTAAGAAAATCCCAATTTTCGAATCGCATGGATGAACATCGGTTCCCCATTAGGAGGAACCGGTGTCAATTTTTTATCAGAAAATACTTCTAGAAAACGTGTGCCAAATCCGGCCATCGGAATAACCACTATCCGCATTCTTAGATTTCCACACTTAATTCGCTAGATGCACAGTGATCTGCCATACGGCGGAACTCTTTGACGCCAGCGATGGTTCCATCTTTATGAGAATGGATAGAGCCCCCCGCGGAAATCATGATGTCATTGCCAAAAGCTGCTTGTAACATAGGAACATGAGCTGGAGTCGCACCGCAACTAAAGCTAGGAATCGTTCCTTTGTGGCCGTAACAGGGGTTCTGCAACGCGTCTAAGCGTTTTTGTAGAACCTCTTTGCTTTCATCCAAATAACCACCCATCATGCCGATGTGAATCATGTCGGCACCAGCAAGCCGGGCCAGTAAGCACCAAACATTAAAGGCGATCGAATAGTTATTAGTTTCTTTTGTGATAACACCATCGCCGGATTTTTGGTAGAAAGACACTTTATTGGCTAGAGAAGACAAATAAGCGAAGGCATCTAGACCTGCCCAGACATTGAGATGATAGCCGAAAATGTTTTTACTTTCATTGAGGGCAGCAGCGACTTCACCGTATTGAGTAATAGGAAGATTAACTGCCGGAGCATAAATGACTTTTGCGCCATCTAAAACCTTATTTACGGCTTCAATGCGGTCGAGTAGGTGAGCGCCTTCAACTTCGCCCAAAATTTCATCTTCTTTAATAAAATCAATGCCCCCTTCAACCATGGCTTCTACCATGCGGCAAAGCATATCGAGAGATAAGCCTGTTTTAGGTTTAACGATACCGCCAATGAGAGGGCGATTATAGACAGAAATTTTGTCACGAATGCCTTGAATACCTAACTTGGGGCCTTGGAAAGATTTAATGAGTTTTTCGGGTATATCTAAATCGACCAAGCGACAACCTTTAAGCAAATCGATATCCATTTGACCGCCCATGACGACTGTCAATAGATGAGTAAACGAGCCAGGAGTAAAAATATCAAGTGGGAAAATAGTTTCGACGGCGAATAAGCCATTGGCTAGATCACTAATATTAGTAACGCGGGCAGAGTATCTCTCCAGCATTTCAGGGGTTTCGTACTTTGAACGAAGATAGGGATTTCCTATTGATTGACCTATAACCAATGCGTCTGCAGCTTCTTTAATTTTCGCTGACTTAACGTGATAGGTAGCTTTCAGATAGCTTGGCATTTCGTTTCCTCCATAATTACGTCGTTATTTACCGAAAAATCTTTTCCTAAATTCTGCCAATTAATTAAGAACTAGAAAGTCTTGATCGTCGATTCAGTTGGCTTAGAATAGATCCCGCCCACACACTAAGCCTACACTTCGATACGATTAAAAGTTCGCATTTTATATCATGAAGTCATTTCTAGAGGAACCATTTTCTGTTTGATATGAAGGTCCATTTAGCGATGGAGTATTAACTAGACAATCTGTCCCGTTATTAGAATATTTGGTTTGAGCTGGGATATAGGGTACAAAAAAATAAAATTTGATGCTAAGTTTATGGCCATTATTTTAACGTGAGTACTGGATAAGGGCAGTTAAGCTAAGTAGAGAACCGTTCGTCCCAAGGGCTTTGGGCCGGGGCATAAGCACAGGGCTTATCGCTTCGAGATGCTGCTTTACCGCTCTTCAAGGCGAATGGAGCGGGGTAAACTGAATTGGATTTAATAGATATTAAGGATTATCGTGACTCAAAAACAAGCTAATTGTCTTGGGCATGCAAGCCAGGCGCAATATGATGGTAGGCTAAGGCAGGCGCAATTAAAAATGGTTGCCATGCTGCAAGTCATTGATCAGATTTGTTTAAAACATAAAATCGATTATTGGCTTGATGGGGGAACTTTGTTGGGCGCTATTCGCCATCAGGGTTTTATCCCCTGGGATGATGATTTAGATATCTCCATGCCACGGGCCAGCTATGAACATTTCCTTCGTGTGGCGCCTACTGAAATTCCAGCTAATATTTGGTTGCAAACAGCACAAACTGATCCGGGTTTTTTTAATTTATCGGTGCCATTAAAAATAAGAGATCGCAATAGTCGCTTTATAGAGATGCATGAGCAAGGTGACGAGCCTTATCAACAAGGTATCTTTATTGATGTCTTTGTCTACGACAAGATGCCGGTATCCGCTTTCCAGCGTAAACTTTATAAACTGATGGCCAAGAAAATTTTGCGGCTATTGCGACCCAAATACAGTATGGTCGCTGCGGGTCATGGTGCAAATTTATATCAAACTTTAGGTTGCTTATTTTCTAAACAAATGTTAGAAAAGCAACTGCAGCGTATTATTCGCAAAACGAATGCGAGTGAGAGTCCTTATCTAGGTACGGGGTACGAGTGCGTCAATACGAATTTCGTGGCTCATACAGATATTTATCCACTCAAACGCAGCCGTTTTGAAAGCGCTGAGTTTAATATTCCAAATCACTATGAAGTCATGCTAAAAGATCTCTATGGGGATTACATGTCATTACCTCCTGAAGATCAACGGGTGATGAAGCATTGTAAAGAATTAATCCCTGAACTGCTTGGATGATCTGCAGGCTGTCTGAAATGAATAGAAGAGTTTATGTCTATATTTAAATCTACGTTTGATGCAATTGGTACAGGTTCAGGCGTTGCTTGGCCCTCTTTTGGTATTCTTTCTTCTGCTTTGAGTTTAGGGATTGGTGGTGCGGCAATGGCTGCGCTTGGTTCGGTTTGCTGTGGATTATTTCTTCTAGTGAGCGTGCCTGTTTTTTATCTTACTTATAAAAAAAGCAGATTAGAAGAGTCCCGATTAAATGAAAAATTAGCTATCCATTTGTCTCGTTTTATTGATCAGTTACATGACTGTTATTTAAACCAGGCTGAGCAACTCGATTTTTATTCTTATCTAAACCAATTGGATCGCCAATCGGAGCGTCAGCTTAATCTCCAAGTACAATTTCTTGAGTTTATAAAGAAAAATACCCCCCAATTTTTCCGTAAATACGAGCAATTCTCTCCAGGAAAAAGGGAAGCAAAACTCAAAGAAATCATTAGTGCTTTTCTTAATTCATCTGATTTTGAAGAAACTATTAAACCGCTTTCAAACGATGAGCTCCTAGATGGTGCCTTTCTTAGTTTTGTTGGCGTATTTGGCGCTGCGGCAGGTTGTAGTTCAGGAGTGATAGGTGTTCTTGCGGGCGTAGGATTGTTCGGTGGTTTCGGTGTTATTCCCGTTTTAGCAACCATTGTTCTTACAACAGCAATTTTGTTGGCAGTTTGTGGTGCCCTAGTGTCGATTCATTCACATATCGAAAAAAATAAGAAAACCCAAATTTATAAAAATTTCAAAACCTTTAATGCTGATTTTGCAGCAGAAATGACTTTAGGTGATACGCAAGAGAGTAAACAGAATCAGAAAGCTTCGACTCATGAAGTTTCTACAGGGCCAAGAGATTGGCGTTTAACAGGGGTCAAGACACCGGGAGTCGCTAAGGTTAGAGAGACTCTATTTCATCTACATGACAGCCGGCATCCCGATCATTTACCCTCCATGGTAGGATTTTCGCTCTAGATAAAGGATGATTAACATTGTTCCTCTTTCTCAGGCATGATATAAAATTCAACGAACATCAATTCAAGGAGCTAAGTTCATGTCGAATAAATTCAATCAAGTGACGAAAGATATCAGTACACAATTGGCGAAGATGCGCAAAGAAATGCCTGAAGTGATGGCAGGATTTTCCGCGCTTTCTCAGGCTGCGACTAAGGATGGGGCTTTGGATAAAAAGACTAAGGAGCTGATTGCTATGGCTTTGGCTGTTGCGAATCATTGTCCTGGTTGCATTGGTTTTCATTCCCAGGCTTTAGTAAAACTACAAACCAGCCGTGAAGAATTAATGGAAACTTTAGGTATGGCAATTTATATGGGCGGCGGACCTTCACTGATGTATGCTGCCGAAGCGTTGGAAGCCTTTGAAGAGTTTAGTTCTTAATTTTCGTCATCTTGGGAACGCTCCAGCAAAAGCGTAATCAAGTTTTTCATTTTTAAAGGCTTGGGCTGGGGGGGCTCGCTTCCGGCTCATCGCAGTTCAGGCAGTTGCCAATCAGCATGAATAATCCTGCTATTGCCATAATGATGCCAATTGTTAGTAAAACAATACCCAATGGTAGACTAACTGGTGAGGGAATAGCTAAAGCAATCCCGCCAGCGGCGATGCCTCCGATGCCTAATAGCAACAAATTTCTGCCTGCTGTAGAGTTTGAAGCGGTCTGCTCGTTTTGGTCTTCGATTGGCTCTTCGGTAACAGAAGAGCCTCTCTCTTTCTCTACTTCTGGGGAGGGGAGCAAAGGAGTTGTTGGGCTAGAAAGGGAAGAACTAAAAAAAGAGGGTGAATGTGTTATAGAGGTAACTTCGGTGGTTACTTCGCTGCTAGCCCGCTTTATTTTTTCCTTGGACTTTTCCTGTATACGTTCAGCTAATTCCTTTCCTAGGAACCCTACTTGTTGACGAGTATATACCTTTCCCGTCGTAGCAAGAGAAGCAAGATTTGCTAAGGCATACATCCAGCATATTGGTTGGCCGGAAGGTTGTTGTAAACCCAGGGTCTGCTTAGAACGAAATTTATCCGCATTCTGACTTAAAAAAGGATTGAGTTCCCTGTCCAGATTGGCAGTTATACCTCGACTAGAGTCAGTCATAACAATTTCTTTCAGTTTCCCCTGCTCATCAAGTTGCGCAAATAATGCATGCCAGTGTGCTCCTACTTGGGTACTATAGTGCCGCATATGGCAAATTGTTGCGTTTGGTGTCGCTTGTTTGACTTGCTGAGCAAACTTATCTTCTTGGGGCAGGTCAAGTTGTAAATCAAATTCATCAAATGAATCCGCACTAAAAAAGATCGGCCCTTGAATGTCGGATGGGCTTATAGCTTTACAAAGTGCAGTAAATTCTATTCTTAATGCTTCTTCAGCTGAGATTTTTCTTTGGTCGTCATCCTTAAATTGGTCATCTAAACCTAAGGCTGATGGATATTGCATGAAATTCAATAAAGTGGTCATGGATAACTGGAATGAACGACCGATAGCTTAGTTTAACGAAAAAAGCCGCAATTGTCAAAAAATGTTACATTTTGATTGTATTGCAAACCACTTTTAATGGGTTAACAACTCACTCATATGTTGCATCTGCGGGTTTGGTTTATTTTGTTGACAGGGATAATTCTTAGTAACGCCAAGCCAAGCGACTTGGGAGACTGTCATTTTATCCTTATCACTTTGCTGACTTGGTATATCTTTATAGGTTTGTACAATCAGTGTGTTTAACGTTGCTGCATCTAAATTAACATTCGCTGGCAGACAAAATAAGGGCTTGCCCTGGTTCTTTGCTAATTCATTGGATTGTATGAGCGTTTCAGCAATGCTTTCACAGGTAATAATTAACACATTACGAGCTGATCTTGCCCAGGCTTGAGATTGCTGATCCGCTTTCATTTCCATCTGGGGAATATTGTTAGAGATATTCATGTAATTATCGATCGTATCCGCTTGAGCGTAAAAGGAGAATAACCATATAACTGAGAATATTAAGGAGCGCATCATCGATTCCTAATCATCGTTCAAACAAAAAAGCAGCAAAACCTATGATAATCTCAAAACTAATCGCAGACCAGCTATAAAGAGATAAACCATCAGGCGAGCCATGTTAACCCGCTTTATTTATATAGCCATTTTTCAAATGTCGCAACAGCTCTTCCTGATTGACCGGTGTTTGGCTTAAGCCTAGGTATTTATCAGGTCGAATTAATATTGCAGTTGACTGCATAAGACCAAATTTTTTATGGATAGTTTGGTCAGTATCAATCCAAACTAAATGCGATTGAAAGGCATCTTTAGTTGGATTAAGAAGTACTAAATGAGTCTGGATTAAGCCTTGATATTGCTGCCCTATGCTAAGAGCCGTATCCAGCAAGGTTGATAATTGATTATTGCCTAAGCCCGAAAATAAAAATAAATGATGCTGAGTTCCTTGAGTAATTTGGTGAAATTGTTTTTTCTTCCCGTGGCTATCCCTCAAGGAAAAATTATCGATAAATTCACCGATTTTAAAACCAGTCTTTTTGCCCAAAATCTTAACGATAGGGCTGTCGGCATAACTAATATCCAACTCAGCCAGATCTTTAAGGATAATACGTCTTATGGGTTTGATAGAAATCACCGATTTTAAGAATTTATTGCGTAAGCCTATAAGGAAAGGATGAGATAACATGAGCATGCGTGTCATTGCTCCAGTTTTCTTTAAAACTTTTTTGGCGACAGGGCGACGTTCACTTTGATAGCTGTCCAATAGTTTTTCATGGGCAAAGCCTTTATGAACGAGCGCTAATTTCCATGCTAAATTATAGATATCTTGCAGGCCGGTATTCATGCCTTGTCCGCCCATAGGACTGTGTACATGGGCTGCGTCGCCAGCAAAAAAAACACGATCGTAGCGATATTTTTCGATTTGTCGATGATCGATGCCAAATGGGCTGATCCAAATGCCATCCGATAAAGTGGCTTTGTCAGTGCTACGCAAATTAAATAATTCTTTGATATCTTCCATGGTTGGTTGCTGATGAGTAATTTTTTCAGGGGCAGTCATGACCAAACGATATCGTTGCTCACCCATGGGAAAACAAGCCAGTGGCCCCTTATCACTCGCATAAACGATGATTTTATTTTCGGGTAAATCCCAGTCCATGTGGATATCGGCAAGCCAGAAGGTTTGTTGGTAGCTTGAGCCAACAAATTTTGCGTAGAGAAGTTGCCTGACAGTACTGTGTGAACCATCACAGGCTATTAACCAGCTCGCATTTATTTTTTCTTGACTGCCATCTGTCCGTTGTAAAGTTGCAATGACCTTATTGGCCGTTTGCTCAAGTTCGGTTAACTCTGTATTCCATTCAACTTCAAGTCCTTTGCTCAGAAGACCATTGTAGAAAATTCGCTCGGTTTTATTTTGAGGGAGATCAATGAGAAAATGACGGTTGTTTTCAAGATCTGCAAAACTTGCGTTGATTAGTTCTTTACCATGTGATTTTATCATCACCCCATCCACTTTAAGACCTTGAGTGAATATCTCATCGAGAAAACCGCAATCTTCAAGTAAGTCTAGGCTGCGAATATGAATACCCAGTGCTTTAGAGTGGCTAGTGATTTCGCTTTTTTTATCTATAATGCGACAACGCAAACCTTGGCGAAGTAATTCATTCGCACAGAATAAACCAACCGGACCAGCACCAACAACGAGTACATCTAATAAATTCTCAGACATAATGATTTCCCTAATTCATGGTGTTGAATAAATCCTTATTCAGAATAAGTCTAACTCGGTTTTGGTTTAAAACTGAAACAATTATTGCGAAAGAAGTGAAGCTAGCGGCAATAAAAATTTCAACGCCGCGTTGTTCAGCCGATTTGAGATATTCAAATAAAGCATTTGGAGTACGATGAGCAGAAAGAGCTCGTACTTAGTAGGGAATATTTAGGATATCCAGCGTGCGACTGGCTTCTCCATAATGGTCCGATCTGATTTTGAACCCATTAATATGGATGCTAATACATTTACCATAATAATCTCGCTAAGTGATGTCTATGTAATGTTAAGGTTGCTTCCTTTGGCATAAACCCCAGATGAAACTTTTTTAATAGCCGCAACTAAGGTTTTTCCTTCCAATTGTTGTACACGATCTCGCAAGGTTTCAGGCGTATCATGGCTCAAAACCGCAGTTTTCTTTTGTAAAATAATTGGACCTGAGTCAACTTCTTCGGTCACAAAATGCACAGTGCATCCGGTTTCAGTTTCCGCTGCTGCCAAAACGGCCTTGTGAACCTCTAAATTCATTAATCCCGCATGCGCAGGCAAGAGAGAGGGGTGAATATTAATGATTTTGTTTTGCCATTCCGCAACAAATTCTGCGGACAAAATTCGCATGTAGCCTATCAAAACAATAAGCTCAATTTTATGTTGTTTGAGGAGTTGGGATAAATGACGATCAAACGCTTCGCGGCTTAAACCCTGAGGATTTGCAAATAGGGATTTAATGCCCAAACCAGTTGCCCGCTCTAAAATCAGCGCATTAGATTTATTGCTTACAACGAGTTCTATTGAGGCTGCAAGCTCATGTTGGTTAATTGCTTCGACCAGCGCATTAAGAATTGTTCCGCGGGTAGAGCCCAGTACTGCTAAACGAATCATGAGGTGCGTATCCTCGCCATGTCGTCGATACGACGTTGGACTAATTGTTTGGTGCCAATATCTGCGCGATGAAACAAGGGGCCTTGTACTAAAGAAATTTCTTTTTCAGCGAGCGCTTCGGCTTCAAAGATATTGTCGGCAATCCCAACATAAGCGGCTGTGCGCGAACCTGTAGCCAAGAGTTCTTGATTCGTTTCATGGACTGAAGCGAGATATAAATGGTCTTGAGCCTCTACTTTTGAAAAGTCGATAGGAAAATCTTTTTTTGGTGAATCAGGGTAACCTTCTGGAACAGCGTATTTACAAACCGTTGCTTGGTTAGAAAAGCTAATTTCATGTTTAACTAAATTTCCCTCTACTAAGTCTTGGCAAAGCGCCAGAAAATCAGAGTCTAAAATAGATAAAACATTCAAGGCTTCCGGATCGCCAAAGCGAGCATTGAATTCAATTACGTAAATACCATTTTTAGTGGCAATAAAGCTGCCATATAAAATACCAAGGTATTTTTCGTTGCACTCTTTCATTAAGGCGTTAAAAACCGCATTGTTAATGGCTAATGCTTCTTCTACTTCAAGTACTTGGAGAAAAGGTAGGCGATGATTGGCATCTGAATAACTACCCATACCTCCGGTGTTCGGTCCTAAATCGCCGCTATAAGCTCGCTTATGATCTTGAACTAAAGGCATAGGAACTAATTTTTGTCCATCGGCAAAACACATGAAAGAAAATTCCTGGCCTATTAATTTTTCTTCAACGATAAAAGTTTGGTTTTTTGTAAGAATTTCTTCACAAAAAGCGATCGCGTCGACGAAGGAATGAAGATGTTCACCCGCGACTTTAACGCCTTTTCCTCCCATCAAACCATTTGCTTTGATGACATAATTACCATCACCCAATTCGTAAAGAAAAGATTCGAGCTTGTTGAGACTAGAAAATTTTTGATAGCGGGGGAGGCCTGCAATTTTATATTTCTGCATTAAATCACGAGCAAACTCTTTGGAGGTTTCGATTTGTGCCAATGATTTTTTAGGGCCGACAGTCGGTATGCCAGCTTGCCACAATTCGTCTACCAGACCTTTTTCAAGCGGCGCTTCCGGGCCAATAATAGCCAACTCAATACCCCAGGATTGAGCTTGGTCTAATACGGCTGCGCAATCAGTAATATCGCCTACTTGATATTGTTGAGTGAACTGTTTGATCCCTGGATTAATTGTTGTGCCATAGCAATACAAAGAAGGTTTCTGGGGAGAGCGAACAAGGGCTTTAATGATTGCATGTTCACGGGCACCAGAACCAATTACAAGAATTTTCATTCGGGGAAATCCTCTTCCTTTTCAGGGTTAGTAAGTCGAGTTGCTTCACGCTCTTTTTCTAATTGCTGCATTCTTGTTGAAGTTATTTTATTGCAAAAATAATCTCCGTCCATACAAGCCATACAGGGTTTTTTAATTTGTTCACCACGTCGGGTCACCGCTTCAATTAAATTGTCTTTTGATTGATACATTAACGCATCGACACCAAGGTATTTGGCAATTTCCTCTTCTGTTTTATTCGCTGCAATCAGTTCCTTACGCGAAGGGATATCAATGCCGCTAAAGCAGGGATTTTTCAACGCCGGAGAAGTGGAGGCAAAATAGATCTTCTTGGCGCCATATTCTCTTACCATTTTGACAATTTCGCGGGAAGTGGTGCCACGAACGATACTATCATCGACTATCATGACGATTTTATTTTTAATTTCAGTACGCTGAGGCGTTAATTTATAGCGGACGCTACGAATACGCGCCTTTTGGTTAGGCATAATAAAGGTTCGACCTATGAAGGGATTTTTATATAAGCCTTCAGAATATCTAACTCCTAATGCATGTGCAAATGAGAGAGCGGCGGTATTCGCAGTCGAAGGAGCGGGAATCACCACATCAGGAATGAGGTCTGGATGTTTTTTCTTCCACTGTTGCGCTAAGTTTTGTCCCATTCGTAAGCGAGCACGATATACGCTGACATTATTGAGCGTGGCATCAGGGCGGGCAAAGTAGACATATTCAAAAACGCAAGGTCTGAACTCGGCCGTTTGAATAATGCGGCGATGGAGTTTACCGGATAAATCCACATAAGCGACTTCACCGGGTTGAACATCTCCTTGAGGTGTAAAGCCTAAGGTATAAAAAGGAGTTGTCTCAGATGCAAAAATAGTATCGACGGTGCCATCCGTGTTTTCTCGTGTTCCCCACACGAGTGGGCGTATGCCATGGGGATCACGAAAAGCAACAAGCCCTTTGCCGATAATGACGGAGATGACAGAGTAGGCTCCCTCCAGGCGTTTAAAAATATGGCCAACCCCTTTACATAGCAAATCAAAGAATCTATCTTCGTTATCGTCAGGAGAAGCGTTCGATAATTGATCGGCGAGCATGACTAAAATGGCTTCTGAGTCTAGCGAAGAGTTGAGGTGGCGATACTGCTTTAAGCGAATTTCATCGGCTAATTCTGGATAGTTCGAGATATTACCGTTATGAGCAAGCGCAATACCGCGTGGACTGCCAATCCATAAAGGTTGCACATCGGATTCAGTGTAACCTCCAGCAGTGGGATAGCGCACATGGCCAATACCAATGTTTCCTTTGAGTGCTAAAACATTTTCTGGGGTAAAAATTTCGCGCACTAAGCCGAGACCATGTTTGGTATAGAATCGCTCATCGCAGGTCAGTATGCCTCCAGCATCTTGACCTCGATGCTGTAGGTGAATGAGACTCTCGTAGAGCTCGCAAGCCACTGGCTCTTGACTGTAAATACCAACTATCCCACACATATCTAACTTACCTTAAAAAATTTGCAATATTTCTCATAATCCGTTGCTCTACAGGTTCTTCATGGGCAGTAAAATTAAATTGCTTGCCTGTTATTTTTTCATAGAGCTGGATATAACGAGAGGATAATTCTTCAACTAATTCCTGCGGTGCTTGGGGCAGATTTTTATCGTTGTAGGGATCGGAATTTTTAGCAAACCATAGACGCAGAAATTCCTTATCGATATTTTCAGGTTCTAAACCTTCAGCAATACGCGCTTGGTAACTTTCTGCTAACCAATAACGAGTGGAATCAGGAGTATGAATTTCATCAACAATAATGATCTTGCCATTGGCATCACGGCCAAATTCATATTTGGTATCCACTAAAATGAAACCATGTTGTTCAGCTAGTTCAACACCACGTTGATATAATTTGAGAGCAAGAGCACTGGTTTCTAACCAATCATCCTCATTCATCCAACCTTCGGAGACAATCTCTGCGGGTGAAATAGGGCGATCGTGAATTTTTTCTTTGGTCGTCGGTGTTAAAACAGCTTGTTCGAGTTTTTGATTTTTCTTCAAGCCCTCGGGAAAAGAAATACCACAGTATTCGCGAACTCCATTTTGATATTGAGTCCATAAAGAGGTACTGGTTGTACCGCTGATATAACCTCTGACAACGAATTCAATCGGAAAAACGTTACATTTTTTAGCGATAACGGCATTGGGATCCGGAACCTCAATAATATGGTTCGGGATTAAATTGGCCGTTTGGTCAAACCACCAAGCGCTGATTAAATTAAGCACGGCGCCTTTGAAAGGAATAAGGGCTAAAGGTCGATCAAAAGCAGTAAGGCGGTCTGTCGTAATCAACAAAATATGCTCGCCCAAATCATAGGAGTCTCTTACCTTGCCGCGATATTGATTCCCAATTGGCAAGTTGGTTTGGTCGAGACAAAAAGGAAGCGCGTTTTTAATTTTTTCTCGATAATCAGAGTTTGTAGAGGTAGTGTTCGTGAGCATAAGGATTCCCAATAATATTTGTTAATAAAATACCGTCTATTAACACAGAGAGGTCAGTCTCCTCGGATTTAAATTGCCATACTACACCATGTTTAATTTGTTTGACCTGTTGCTGGATTGAATAATCTGTTTGCAGTGTTTGTAGCGTTTGCTGTCCCTTGAGATCTTCTTTCGCGCGCACTAAATAAGTTAGGGTTTCGTCAGAGCAGACCTCATCAAAGTTAACTTCGCGCTCTTTTCGATCAGAATATAAAAGACCCGATTTTTTGAGAAGTTCTAGGCTTTCTTGCGTGTCACAGTCAATTTCCCAATGTTCAAAGCGAGTGACTGTCACCGGAAAACCTAGGCGTCTCAGAGTTTTTTGTACCGTCAGCGCTTGATTATCAGTAATAATTAATTTAACTAGGCAGAGATGGCTGCTAGGAATTTTAGAAAAAAACTTGAGGCTCGGTTGATTTTTAGGCGCTTCTAATACTTGATTGACTTCTTTATGCTGTTCGATAATGTAATCACGCATAGACTGGAAAATAGGATCGCCATTCACAGTACGCTCAGGATGCGGCATCATCGCCATGACATTACCCGCTTGATTGCAAATGGCAGCGATATTGCCTGCGGAACCATTCGGATTAATCGGAAAATTATCAACAATCTCGCCTTCGGCATCACAATATTGAAAAAGGTTTAAGCCTTTGTCCTCAAGCTTTTTCAATAAAGCATCCGACATGAGAAAACGTCCCTCTGCATGGGCAATGGGGAGCTCAATGATATTTCGTGGAGAAAGATGTTTTGTGAAGGCATTATGCTGGTGCTGGGTGGCTAAACGCATATGTGTCCAGGCATTGTAAAAGCCTGTGCCTACTATTTTACCATCGACAATACGTTTATTTTCTGTGAGCGCCATACTTTCATGATTATGCTCAAGCCCTGGTACTAAACCGGATTCAACCAGTATTTGCGCACCATTACAAATCCCTAAAATAGGTTTACCCTGCCCACTTTGTACTTTTATTTCTTGGATAACTGGATCAAGGGCGGCGATAATTCCTGCGCGGGAACGATCTTCATAGGAAAAACCACCCACGATAATGTAGCCATCCAGACTTCGCAGTTTATCTAAGGATTCATTCCATAAAAATTCAATAGGCTCCATGCCTGCGCGTTTAACGGCTAATGCGGTTTCGCGTTCGCAATTTGAACCTGGAAATTGAATTAATCCGATGCGTTTCATAGTAATTTTACCTTTTGCTCACCTTGCTCACTATTGACTACTTGACCAATTTCGTAAAGCGGGAAAGCAGGAAATTGAGCTAAAACTTCACGAATAGGCGCTAGTGTTTCTGGGGACAAGAAAAGAACTAAGCCTGCACCCATGTTAAAAGTACGATACATTTGCTCATCGTCTAAATTACCCAACTTACGTAAAAGACTAAAAATCGGCAGTTCTGGAATTTGTTGTTTATGGATTTCCACGGCGCAATTTTTAGGTAAGATGCGAGGTATATTTTCTAATAAACCACCGCCTGTAATATGGGCCATGCCTTTAATAGGGATATTTTTTTCTAAAATACTTAAAACTGGATTGGTGTAGTTAAGATGAGGCGTTAACAGTTCTTCGCCGATGCTATGGGTGAAATCTTGAAATTGCGATTCGACGCGATATCCTGCAATGTCAAACAGTAGCTTTCTAGCTAGGGAATAGCCGTTGGTATGCAAGCCACTGGATGGGAAAGTGGCGACGATATCACCTTCGGCAATCGTTTTCCCTTCAATGGCTTTTGCTTTTTCCACCACACCGGTGACGATACCGACTAAATCAATTTCACCAGGAAGATAAGTGCCAGGCATCTCAGCAGTTTCACCGCCGACTAGAGAAATATTATTTTCTCTGCAAGCCGCGACCATACCTTTGATTATTTCTTCGACGATTTCAGGATTTAGTTTGTCATTAGCAATATAATCAAGCAGAGTAAGCGGTTTTGCTCCGAGGACAATAATGTCATTGGTTGTTGCGCTAACCAAATCCATGCCAATGGTGTCGAATTTCTGCATCATTTTCGCAACCATCATTTTCGTCCCGACCCCATCGATACTTTGTACTAGAACAGGGTGCTCATAATCGTTGACAACGCTTTTGAGATCGTACATCGCGCCAAAACTACCGATTCCGGTAAGTACTTGCGGTGAGAAAGTTGTTTCAACCGATTTTTTAATTCGACGAACCGCCTCGTTACCCGCTTCAACGTCTACGCCTGCCGCTTTGTAATCAATAGTTGCCATTAGATTAGCCTCTCCATTAAACCTTTTTCCCAAGCAATGCTTGCCGCACTGATGGGTAAATTGATGACGGAATTTAATACCAAAACAGGTTCTACAGTTGTTTCGCCGATTGTTTTAAAGGAAACAGAATACTTTTTAAGTAAGAGTTCGACTGCGCTGACTTGTTGTGGCGAAACCTCAAGGACAAATCCTCCGCTTTCGGAGAATAGTTTTTTGTCAGTAGGAAGCTCGCCAGGAATGCTGACATTAACGCCAATTTTATTTTTAAAACTCATCTCAGCTAGGGTAACTGCAATACCGCCTTCTGAAATATCATGAGCGGCTAAAATCAAACCGTCCTGAATAGCCAAATGGACGGCTGCTATCTCATTGGCAAAGCTAGCAAGATTAGGTTTAGGTAACTGGGAGCCAAGTTGGTTATGAAGCTGGTAATAAACGCTGCCGCCGCATTCATCTTTACGTTCGCCAATCATCAGTAACACGGAATTAGGCTGTTTTAAATCGTAGCGAATTGATTTTTCATAATCATTCATAGCTCCAACACAGCTAATAATCGGGCTTGGAGGAATAGCGCCTTGTAGTGATTCGTTATAAAGAGACACATTTCCTGAGATAATCGGTAAACTAATCTCAGCATTATCCAGCATTTTGACTGCTTTAGAGGCGTCCACTATACCCTGTACCGCATCAACAAATTCACCCATTTGCTCTGGGTTTTCAGGATTACCAAAACAGAGGCAATCTGTTAAGGCAAGCGGCCAAGCACCCACTGCCACAATGTTACGGACGGATTCAATGACTGCATTTACCGCACCCCAATAAGCATCGATCTTATTGTAACGAGGATTGTGATCAACTGATAAAGCAACGCCTGTTTTGCGAATTTCTTCAGGGTATTTATCTTCGTTAAAGGGCGCGATGACACCGGCATCGGCCCAACCGGGTTCGATGACTGAGCGACCTTGAACTTGTTTATCATAAGTTTCGTAAATAGGGGAGCGTGAAGCAATATTTTCATGGGCTAAGAGCTTAAGTAATAAGGCATTGTAATCATTGATAGCGAAAGTGGAGGGTTCGCTATATGATTGTTTTTTAGCACAATAAGGGCGGTTATAAAGGATACCTTGAGTAATGTCCCCTGCTTTGGCTGATACAATTTCTTTGCCTTTTGATCTGACCACATATAAGCCGTCATGTCTTAATTGACCAATGACTGTCGCTTGTGCGCCATCACAAATGTCTGGCAAGGCAAAGCGTTTATTATAATGGGTTAAAAACGGTTCCACTAAATATTGAGGAACGACCCACATAAACCGCTCTTGGGTTTCTGAGCATAAGATAACGGCAGGTAATAAGTTTTTCATGCTCGTAGGAACAAGATCAAGATTGATTTCGGCGCCATAACCGCCGGCTTCTGCTAATTCCACACTTGCACAGGCAACGCCACCTGCGCCTAAATCTTTAAAACCTACGCGATCGATTAAATTGTTCTCACGCAGCCATTCAAACATTGCATAATTGGCTTTCAGGATATGCCGCTGTAAAAAAGCATTGGGTTCTTGTACGGCACCTTTATTTTCTTCTTGTTCTTCTTCACTCAGTGTTGCTGAAGCAAAAGCAGCGCCACCGAAACCGCTATTATCGGTGGGTTTGCCCACTAAAATAAATTGATAATCTTTGGCATTGGCTGGAGCGTAAGAATGGATAATCTGGTCTTCTCTCACCACACCGAGAGTCACGACCGTGACTAGACAATTTTCATTGTAAGCCCCGTCATAATAAACATCGCCCGCTAAGTTAGGAATTCCTAATGGATTGGCATAACCTGCAATACCGCGGACAACGCCTTGCTGTATCCATTTTGTTTTAGGGCGATTGATATCACCGAACCTTAAACTATCAGCCACGGCAATGACTTCAGCACCCATACAGCAGACGTCACGAACATTCCCGCCCACACCGGTTGCAGCGCCTTCATAGGGAACGAGTTGCGAGGGATGATTGTGAGATTCATGGCTGACCACAATGCCATAGCGTCGATTTTGTTTATCGGTAGCAACGGCAACAATACCGGCATCTTCTTTAGGACCTAAGATGACGTGAGGGGCATTAGTAATGAAATGATTAAGGTGTTTGCGGCTACTTTTATAGGAACAATGCTCTGAACCCTGGATGGACCACAGCACGCATTCCGCGTAAGTGGGGGGGCGCTTTAATAAAGAATTTTGGATCGTCAGGGCTTCATCGACAGTAAGTCGAAAGTTGAATGTCTTGAGCAGGTTGGCAATCTCAGCTGAGGATAACTGAGAAAAATCAAAAAAATCCGGCGCTTCTTGCATGTCCAATACTAGCTTAGCAAAACGTGAAATATTATAGCCCTATTTCATAAAAAAATCAAATGACATTGTTTTTATTCACATTTTTTTTGCCGTTGGACAGTGAGGGCAGGGCAAATTTTCTACCTACGGTTCGCACCTAGCTCCTGCCGTTTATCCTGGGTTGTTGCGTATTTTAATCTTCCTGCCAATGTACTGCGGACAAGCGGTGGCAGGCAGGAGGATTATGAAAGAGCAGGATAATCCGTATACCCTTTCGCATCACCGCCATAAAACGTGGTTACATCCGCTTGATTCAAGGCTGTATTTTGTTTGAAACGCTCCACCAAATCTGGGTTTGCAATATAAGGTTTGCCAAAAGCCACTAAGTCAGCATAGCCGCTTTCAATTGCTTCAATAGCCATGTTGCGGGTGTAGCCATTATTGACCATCCAGGCTCCTTTGAATTCACGACGTAGGGCATGAAAATCGAAGCCTTTAAATTCTCGATCTCCTCCTGTTGCGCCTTCAATCACATGAATATAAGCAAGCTGTAATCGGTTCATTTCTCGAACCAGTGGGAAAAATATTGTGCTAGGCGAGCTGTCTAGCGCATCATTGACTGGAGTCACTGGTGAAAAACGAATTCCAGTACGAGCTGCGCCAATTTCGCCTATAACCGCTTCGACCACTTCCATTGCAAAACGTAGGCGGTTAGGTACCGAGCCGCCATAGCGGTCGTTGCGATGATTGGTACTATCACTCAGAAATTGCTGGATAAGGTAGCCATTCGCTGCATGAATTTCTACGCCATCAAACCCTGCAATCATCGCATTTTGGGTTGCAATACGATAATCATCGATAATGGTAGAAATTTCATGTAATTCGAGTGCTCGCGGCCTGCCTACTGCAACAAAATTACCCGTCTCGATAAAAGTGCGCTGTTGATTGGGGGTAATTGCTGAAGGGGCTACGGGTAGGCCCCCCTTCGGTTGCAAACTAGGATGCGAAATTCTGCCTACATGCCAGAGCTGAGCAAAAATAGTTCCTCCTTGTGCATGAACTGCTTCGGTGATACGTTTCCAACCGGCTATCTGTTCTTGAGAATAAATTCCTGGGGTCCAAGCATATCCTTTTCCCGTTGGTGAAATTTGTGTCGCTTCGGAAATAATAAGCCCGGCGCTAGCTCGCTGGGTGTAGTATTCAACATTCAGTTCTCGTGGTGCATCATTTTCATGGGTTGCGCGATTACGTGAGAGGGGCGCCATAACAATTCTATTTCTTAAATGAAGACCGGCTAGGTCAAATGGGCTAAATAAAATTTGAGAATCACGATTCATAAATAGTCCCTTTTACGTGAGTTTTGAAAATGATCGTTCAAAGTATAGACAATTACTCAACCGATTCTTCTACAGCTCGTATATTAGGGGGCGCCGCTTTTATTTTATGCGACTTCATTAATTTTAAAAAAGCAATGATTGCATTCAATTCTTCTTCCGATAGTAACTTTTTTGAGAAAGCAAACATTTTATCGTTTTTCATGAAACGTACCGACTGAGGGTTACGAATAAATTTTTTGACCTGCGCTTCTGAAAGATACTCTAAGACATTGCTAGGAAAATTGAGATCTGGGCCCAGCTCTAAGTTGCCAACCAAATTGATTGAATGGCAAACACCGCATTTATTAGCAAACTGCTCGAGCCCTTGCGCTTCTTGGCCTGAGCTGTTTGCAGGCAGTAAGCTTGAAAAGGGATTCTGATCAGTCGTGCTGATGTATTCGGGACCGAAAACCCAATCGGTCTGCGGGACTTTTTCGCCCTGCCAAATTAGATAAAAAGGGCCGACGGAGCGATGTAATTTAGCAAAAATAGGCCAAGGTTTATTCGGTTCTTCAATTGCGAGATAAGCAGTTGCTGCTCTGGTTTTGTCGCAAGGATAGATGCGGTGTAGGTTGAAATAAGAGACATATTTATCAAAAGCCTGAACTTTCAGGATAGCCCCCACTTTTTTATTGGCTATATTAAGCAAACTGCATAAAGGAATTGCTTTTAAATCAAAAGACTGGTTAGGGTAAGTCGGTAAGTGTGCTCCTTTAATGGTCACTAAGTGAGGATTGGCTAATAAGGCTTCTGGAGTATAGGACGTTTCTTGACCATCGATATTAATCGTTAATGAGTTTTGTGCAACACAAATTGAGCTCCATGCGAGCATTAAACTAAGAAAGAGGGTTGCTGGCTTCATGCGCTTCTCTGATTATCTATAACCTATTGAGAAATCTAACATAGCTGATAGTAAACGGCTATATTCTTTCAATGACTTGTGCAGCAAAACTGTAGCTTTTTTATTTAGTTAAGTTGTTGCGACGGTTTGGCATTTTATTTCTCCCAGGGCTTTACTCTTTATAACATCGACCGCTTATACAATAGGCTGGGTATCGATGTTTCGATTTTTATCGATGAGCAAAATATGGTTAGGAGGCACATCATTCCAGTCAGTTTTGAGATCAGTTAGTATTTCGGAGCTAATCACTATCGCATCATGATTTTCTTCATGGTGGTGATCATAAATGCATTGACCTGAGAAAAAATGCAAGGTTTCAGGTAATGAGTTTACTTCGGTGCAGTAACGAGTAGCGATGATTTGTTCGCCATCCGTAAGGCAAAGATTATAATAAGAGGCATTCTCTTTGCTGTAATAGGCAACCAAGTCATTAATCTGAAAAATGGTTTCTTTTAGAGTATCTGCAACCACTGAGAGTTGACTCAAATCTCTTCCTTTGGATAGTTGTAAAAATAAGGCGAATAGATGTTCTGAATCCGTTTCACCTTGAATCCAATCATAAATATCATCATCTAATAAATGACGAAGATGACGCTTGACCAGAAGAAAATTACTAATATCGCCGTTATGCATCAACATCCATTTACCATTAATAAAAGGATGGCAATTATACTTGGTGACTCCCCCAGCTCCCGCTGCGCGGACATGGGCGAAGAAACAAGGCGATTTAATTTTAGCAGTTAGATGAAGTAAATTTCTGTCATTCCAGGCTGGAGAGACCGAAGTAAATAATGCAGGTTCGGGGCTTATCTCAGGTGCATACCAACCCAGGCCAAAGCCGTCACCATTGGTAGGGACGCTGCTTTCTCGTGCATGTAAGCTCTGCATGATAATAGAATTAGTAGGTTTTACTAAGATATGGTCCAGTAAAACACCGGTACCTATGTAAGCGATGAATCGGCACATGGTGGCAAGATCCTTTTGTAGTGAGTGGCTCAGTTATTCAAATTATAGTTGGTTTGCGGATTATCTTGGTGATTCTGAGACATTTTTTACGAGCGCCTAAGGTGCTGCTTTCAGTATAAGTCCCCTTTTCTGCCTATTTCCCGGGCCTTGTCGGGCTTGTCGGCGGGATCTAGGGATGTAAAAACTGTTTAAGGCAGCGCCATCAGACCAAAGCGCAACCTAGGTTGAACTTAACCTATCGGGTTAAGTTTCCATTTTTTATAGAGCCATTTCAAAGTGCCATCAGCGCGAATAGTAGCCAGACCTGCATTTAAACGGTGCAAAAGCTTTGTGTTTTGCCCCTTTTTAAACGCAAGTGCTAAAGGAAATTCTGCGAACATTTTTTTCGGTACAGTTATTTTGCTCGCATAGGATTGATTAATCATGGCTTTTCCGACTTGAAAATTAAGTGCTGCAGCGTCTGCTTTTCCACTCACAATGTAGTTAAAACTTGTCTCATAATTTTCGGTAATCACTAAATTGATTGCTGGGGCAGTTTCTTCAATATAAGCCGCATAGGGGCCGGTTTTCGGTGTAACGACAATTTTTCCTGCAAGTGCTGCAAGATTCAGAGGAGTGGATTCAGATTTTCTTACAAAAAAAGCGCCGCCAGTTTTAACGAGAGGCAGACTAAAATCATAGGATTTTTGTCGTTCTGTTGTGACTGCTAGAGGCACAATGGCTTCGGCGCGACCATCATTTAAGGCTTTTTGTACTTGAGCAAAAGGAACGGGGATAAATTTGATATTGATTTTTTGCTTTGCTGCCGCTGTGTTTAGAATATCGACTATAAGACCCACCGAGCGGCCATTTTTCACGTAAATAAAAGGAGGATAATTGCTTTGATGTGCAATATGCACGGTTTCAGTGGCAGCATGAAGTTCTAAGCTAACTAGATAAGCGAATACGATAAAAATTAAACGTTTGAGCATAGGGATACTCCATGTTCTTGTGAACCATAGTGAGCAAGTCAAATTGGGCTAAATTATCTTACGATGTTTCTTAATACGCAACAGGGTATTTAGTTTGGGTGAATCGAACCAAGACTCCAGGCCTAATGACTTCCTTCAAGAAAATTTATCTATAATACTTTCGACCCGACCTGCTAGTTACAATGCCATTTCGTTCCACTTCCAATAGAATAAACTTCATTATCGCCAATGATTAAATGATCAAGTAAACGGACATCTACTAATTCCAAAGCCTGCTGAAGCCGTTCGGTAAGTGCGATATCTTGTCCGCTGGCTTCTGCTAAACCTGAAGGGTGATTGTGAGCAAGAATGAGCGCGCCTGCATTTAGTTTAAGAACTCGCTCAATGATCGGCCGCAGATAGACACTCGCTGCATTAATGGTGCCGGTAAATAATTCCTCATAAGCTAATACACGATGCTGGCTATCAAGAAATAACGCGACAACGGTCTCATTTTTTTTGTCCCGTAATTGCCGCTTCAAATAAGTATGGGTTTGTTGCGAGTTAGTTAATTGGATATCTTTTTGTAGACTAATAAAATCACTGCGGCGACAAATCTCACGCACGGCCTGTAACTGTAAATACCGTACTAGCCCTAATCCCGGTACTTTGTTAAAAGTCTGCTGATCGGCATTCAAAATAGAGCGTAAATCACCTAAATATTTAAGTAAATCAATAGCTAGTTGAAAGCAAGATTTTTTAGCACTACCAGAGCTGATAAAAACAGCCAGTAGTTCAGCATCGGAGAGGCTTTGTACGCCTTGGATGAGCAATTTTTCACGGATGCGCAAAGGTTGTGTTGGTTGCAAACAAGTCATTTGTTATTCCTTTATGACGAGGTTTGTGGTTTGATCGCAGGTATTCTTATTAAAAATAGAAAACCATGCAAGATTTTATTAACAAAAAAATTCTACTTGGGATTTGTGGAGGGATAGCAGCTTATAAATCAGCTTATCTGGTGCGGGAACTGTCACGATTGGGTGCCCGGGTAAGGGTAGTGATGACAGAGTCGGCACAGCAATTTATTTCCCCCTTAACCCTCCAAGCCTTAGGTGCTGAAGATATTCGTTCTAGTTTATTCGATCAACAAGCAGAACGGGCAATGGGGCATATTGAATTAGCGCGTTGGGCTGATTATCTAGTGATTGCGCCTGCTACAGCGAATTGTTTGGCAAAAATGGCCAATGGCTTAGCCGATGATCTCTTAACAACACTCTATTTAGTGGCTGAAACGCCTGTGATTGCTTGTCCTGCAATGAATCGATCGATGTGGGCCCATCCTGCGACGCAGGCTAATTGTCAGCTTCTAACTCAACGAGGCGTTATCTTGTTTGGACCTGGAGAAGGCTCGCAAGCTTGCGGTGAAGAAGGTTTTGGACGTATGGCTGAGGTTTACTCGATTGTGAATGCGTTAAGATTATATAAGGTGAATCAGCTTTTGCTTGGACAAAGACTCATCATTACTGCCGGACCGACTCGTGAATCCATCGATCCAGTGCGTTTTATAAGTAATAACAGTTCGGGAAAAATGGGTTATGCTCTTGCTGAGGCTGCCCATTTAGCAGGTGCGAAAGTGATTTTAATTAGCGGACCTACTAGTCTTCCTCCACCTATTGGTGTTGAGTTTTATCAGGTTGATTCGGCGAAAGCTATGCATGAAACTGTTCTACAACAGCTACAACCAGGAAGTATTTTTATTGGAACGGCTGCAGTGGCCGATTACGCTGTGCCAGAACCTGCGAAAGATAAAATAAAAAAACAAGCTAATGCCGAGTTAACCCTGAAGCTTAACCGTAATCCAGATATCCTGAGTGAAGTGGTCAGTAGTGGCAAAGCGGCCTATGTGGTTGGTTTCGCGGCAGAAACGTCGCAAGTCCTTCAACAGGCCAAAGAAAAGCTGGTAACTAAAAAATTAGACATGGTTATTGCTAACCAAGTCGGTGAGGGAGTTGGTTTTGAGGTTGATAACAATCAAGTGACTATCTTGACTAAAAATGAGCAAACCGAACTTCCTTTGACCCATAAAACAAGGCTTGCAGGTCAAATTATTGCAATCCTTGCAGCAAGTATTCAAAATACTGCCCATCGAAAATCTGGGGAATAGTATGGAACAAGCCATTCAATTAAAAATATTAGATCCACGTGTTGGAGACACAATTGCTTTACCGAGTTATGCAACCTCTGGCTCAGCAGGTCTTGATTTACGCGTATGTATAGACAATCCACTGCAAATTGCTCCCCAGGAAACCGTTTTATTGCCGACAGGTCTGGCGATTTACATTGCGGATCCTAATTTGGCTGCTGTGATTTTGCCTCGCTCTGGTTTAGGTCATAAGCATGGAATTGTTTTGGGGAATTTGGTGGGTTTAATCGATTCGGATTATCAAGGCGAATTAAAAATCTCCTGTTGGAATCGTAATCAAGAACATTTTACGATTAATCCAGGTGAGCGTATCGCGCAATTAGTTTTTTTACCTGTCGTGAGGGCGGCTTTCGAGGTCGTTGACAACTTTATAGAAACTAATCGTGGTGATGGTGGCTTTGGTAGTTCAGGGAGAGAATGATGATTTATCGAGAAAAACAAGTAGAGCGCTCAGTATTTAGAGCCTATGATATCCGTGGTGTGATTGGTAAGCAGTTGAATGAAGATGATTTTTACACCATAGGCAGAGCTATTAGTTGCCGACTTCACGATTTAAAGCGCGACAAAATATTTATCGCTCGTGATGGTCGGCTAACCAGTGATAGTTTAGCCGCTGCTTTAAAGCAAGGTTTGCTGGATAGTGGTATCACAATCATCGATTTAGGGGCTGTGGCAACGCCGGTTATGTATTACGCAACCCATACACAGGGCGTCGATTCTGGATTAATGGTAACCGGTAGTCATAATCCTGCCGATTACAATGGCATTAAGATGGTGCTAGCTGGCAAAACTTTGGTGCAAACTGACATTGATCAACTTTATGAATTAACGGTTGCTGGACGTTTTCAAGATGGTCGAGGTGAGGCGCTCTCGTGTGACATTATTCCAGACTACATCAACCGCATTGTTGGTGATATTAAATTGCATCGGCGGCTTAAAGTCGTAGTCGATTGCGGCAATGGTATTGTTGGACCTATCACGCCTCAAGTCCTGACCGCTTTGGGTTGTGACGTGATCCCCTTATATTGTGAAGTGGATGGCCGTTTTCCTAATCATCATCCTGATCCCACTATAGAAGCAAATCTGGTTGATTTAAAGAAAGCGGTTGCTCAACATCAAGCTGATATTGGTCTTGCCTTTGATGGGGATGCCGATCGTCTAGGTGTCATCACTAACCAAGGCGAAGTGATTTGGCCAGATCGCTTACTAATGTATTACGCACGGGATGTTTTGAAACACAATAAAGGTTCAACTATCGTTTATGATGTGAAATGTTCAAGTCATTTAGCCTCTGTCATTGAGGAAGCCGAAGGGGTTGCTAGAATGTGCCCCACCGGGCATTCTATTGTGAAAGGGGTGATGAAAGAAGAGCATGCTGCTTTGGCGGGAGAAATGAGTGGTCATCTTTTCTTCAAGGATCGTTGGTATGGTTTTGATGATGCACTTTATAGTGCCTGTCGGTTATTAGAAATTGTTAGTTCGAGCTCTAAGCCAGTAAGCGAACAGTTTGAAACCATTCCGAACAGTGTTAATACACCAGAAATTAAGATTCCAATCGCTGAAGAAGATAAATTTATTTTCATGCAGCGCTTTAGTGAACAGGCTAAATTTCCAAATGCGAATATTATTACTATCGATGGTTTGAGAGTGGAATTCCCGCACGGTTGGGGGCTATTACGCGCGTCAAATACAACGCCTTGCCTAGTGGCTCGTTTTGAGGCAAAAGATCAAGAAAGCTTGAAACAAATCCAGATTTTATTTAAATCAGAGCTTCAAGGTATTGATAAGGATTTAGTTGTTTCTTTCTAAAATATGTAAGTTGTTTAAGGATAAAAACCCTTTCCGCCTAGATTCCGCGGCTTGTCCGCGGAATCTAGGGTTTGAGTATGAAAAAAAAATCGCCTGGATGCCGCGGGATCTAGGGATAGGGTAAAATTCTTAAGGCAATCAACACTTCCCAAATAACCCTTTGATTTTAAACAACCTATATACAAATTAAAATAAAAATCGCTATACTGATTTATTCGTTATGAAGTAGTGCTATGTTTAAATAGAATACAGTTTACACGGTTTTACTTACCTATGGTCGTTTTTGCTTCAAATTTTATATCAATTAAGAAAGATCTTTTCTTTGGCTAATAGCTGGGCGGGAGAAAAATAATGCAAACAACCGAAACAATATGGCAAAACGGAAAATTCGTACCGTGGGCAGATGCTAAAATTCATGTTTTATCTCACACACTGCACTATGGCGGCGGCGCTTTTGAGGGAATTCGCTTTTATAATACAGCAAAGGGGCCTGCGATATTTCGTTTGCAGGATCATGTCGATCGTCTATTTTATTCTGCAGCTACTTTGAAGATGAAATTAGCTTATTCTAAAGAAGAAATAATTTCTGCCATTAAAGAGGTCGTTAGAAATAACAATATTGATGAAGGTTATATTCGCCCTATTGCTTTTTATGGTTACGGTAAAATGGGTGTTAATCCTACTGGTAATCCAGTCGAGGTTATCATTGCCTGTTGGCCCTGGGGAGCCTATCTTCCGCATGATAGTATTGATGTGAAAATAAGTAGTTACATTCGAATCCACCCTGATTCCACTGTTGTTGATGCTAAATTATGCGGCCACTATATTAATGGCATATTAGCAGCTCTCGAGTTGGAAGGAACCCATTATCATGAGGCTTTGTTTCTAGACAGTAAAGGCTATATCACTGAGGGGGTGGGCGAGAATTTTTTCCTCATAAAAAAAGGGGTTATCTACACTCCCAAATTAGGCGGGATACTTTGCGGAATTACTCGCGACACGATTATTAAGCTAGCGAGAAACTTGGGATTCAATGTTATTGAGCAAGATCTGACGCTTGAAGACGCTTATCAGGCGGATGAGGCATTTTTTACCGGTACTGCTGCGGAAGTCACCGCAATCCGCTCCATTAATGACCAAAAATTAGCTCAAGCCGATGAGGGAAAAATCACCTCAACGATTAAAAAGGCTTATATGGACCTTGTACATGGGAAAAATAGTGATTCTTTACATTATTTGACCTATATCGAGCGTCCATGTCCATAATTGAGTTACCCATCTAATAAACCCTCAGAAATTTAAGTTCTGAGGGTCAGATACCATTAATACAACTCTTTCTTAGTGCTTGATAGTATATACTTTAAATAAAGTTTAACCATTTAGCAGAGCTCGAATAGGGTGAATTCTAAAACTAGAAATGGATATTGCCATGCTTGAACGGGAACTGAAAACAAAAATTGCTAATACAATAAGCCGATACAAACTAAAATGTGATCAGCTAGAAGACGAAATTAATGTGTTAAAAAGTGCCATTTATCAATTAAGTCTTTTGCCTAACAGTATTCATATCGGGCTTGCTCAGCAAATGCATAATTTGCAAGCTAATTTAAAAGAAAATAAAGACAGCAAAAAAATTAAGAAAAGCGTTGAATCGCTCGTTAATGCGATGTCCGATCTGAAGAAAGAAGAAAAAGAGCCGCTAAACGAAACAACAACTGAACTCTTACTAAATAATCAAATCAATAGTCGATTTAATCAGTTGTTAGAGCATTTGTTGATTTCAGACGATCTTTCTAATAAATTTCAAGCAGTTAAAGAAAATTTAAAGCAGCAATTAACGGTTGAATTACTCACAAAAGTAGTGGATGCGATAACCGATTTAGTCATCGAATCGTTTAATCTCGAGCATAACCAATTTAAAGGATTTTTAAACCGCTTTGTTGATTACCTTCATGATTTTAGCAAATATTTAGAGTTGACGGATTTAAATAATGTGGAAAGTCATCAAGAATCCGAGAAATTTGAAACGGAGTTAGAAAATAATATTAAACAAATCCATCATCATATTGGTGAAGCAAAAACAATCGAAGAATTGGCTGGTAAGGTAGAAAATAGTTTAGAAGAAATTGGCCAACAAATCAGATTACATCGCGAAAAAGAACAGCAACGAATAAAAGAGTATGATGAAAAGATAATGATGCTGCAAAGTAAATTGGAAGAGGCCGAATGTGGTGCTGAAAAAATACGAAATCAATTGTCCTTCCATAAAGTCAGAATTAATCAAGATTCCTTAACAGGATTACCCAATAGAACAGCCTACGATGAATATATCTTAGCGGCATATCATCGTTGGCAGAGAGGATTTGGTGAGTTATCTCTTGGCATCGCTGATATCGATCATTTTAAAGCGATCAATGATAAATACGGTCATTTAGCTGGGGATAGAGTACTCAAAAAAGTAGCCTCAATTTTTAAATCATCTATTCGCGCGGTTGATTTTATTGCCCGTTATGGTGGCGAAGAATTTATCTTTATTTTTGAAAGAACCTCAGCTCATGATGGTGGAAAAGTGCTTGAAAACTTGCGTATTGCAATCGAAGAATGTGAATTTTGCTATCGAGATACCAGAGTATTAATTACTGCCTCCTTTGGCCTCACTGCTTTTCAGCATGAAGACAGCTTAGAGACCTTTTTTTCAAGAGCGGATGAAGCAATGTATCAAGCTAAGAAAAAAGGACGTAATCAAGTCGTCGTCCTCTAATAAAAACAGATTGCGGCGGCTAGTTTGGCTAGGTACGGGCCGGTTGAGCCGCGAAAAGCATGACGGAAAGCGCTTGTTGATCTTGGGTCCGCGCAGTCACTTTTTCTTGATGAATAAGTTGCAAACCATGGCTCTTACATAGCCGATTAACATAATCGGGATGATGACTGAAGCGAGCGGTTGCTTGCAAGTGCCAAGGGTCTTTAGTGCTAATTTCGGTCGTAAAAATGAAAGATCCCTTTGCCTTTAATCGTTCTGCTATTGTTGCAAATAAAGGCTCTAAATCGCCGATATAAGGTAACACATCGGCAGCAACCATGAGTTCATAATGCTGCTTATCCTTTTTTAAAAAACTAAGAAGATCAGCTTCAACTAATTGGTCGTAAATGTCTTTGTTCTTAGCCTGAGCTAGCATTTTTGTAGCAATATCAACACCAGTTAAATGCTGACAAATTTCTCGCAGTACTACCCCGGTTAAACCTGTGCCACAACCCAAATCGATGGCCTGTTCAATTTGGAAAAGATTGAGCTGATGAATTAATTGAGCAATATGTTGCGGCAAACTGTAGTGCAAAAGGTTTTGCATGTGCTGATCATAATAAAGCGCATAATTATTGAACAAATTCATGGCATAATCAGGACTGGTTTGGGTTTTAACTGAGTTACCAGTCAGTGCATCGAGCATGTGACGGCTGGCCGCATCTTTGGGATTAGCGGCAACCGCACGAGTCAGCAGATGTCGGGCTTTTTCTTTATCTTCAAGACGGATATAAATCGCTGCTAAATTATTAAGCGCTGCAAAATGATGTTCATTTTGATTTAAGAGCTGTTCAAAATGAAGCATTGCTTCACTTAAATGACCTAAAGCCATTTGGGCAACACCGGAATTGTAGAGATATTCAATATTGTTCGGTTCTTTCTGCAGTAAAACATCATAATGCATAAGCGCATTTTCAAAGCGATCATGATGCATAAAGGTCGCTGCAAGATTATTTCTTGCCTCGATGTGCTCATTATTAAGGGCCAAGGCTTTAGTAAAATAATCGATTGCGAGTTGAGCTTCTTCTTGTTTGAGGGCAATAACACCCAGATTGGTTAATGCTTCAACTTGGTTATTATCTTGTGCTACCACATTTTGAAAATGTGTTTTCGCTTCGTCTAATTCGTTTGCCTCTAAATCAAGTAAGCCGAGATAAAATTCGGCATCCAAATTTCCAGGATTAAGCGTTAGCACATTGTTGAATTGCAGTTTCGCCGCCGCTAATTGATTATTTTTCAATAATAAAAGCCCTAAATTAAAATGAGCAGCCACAAAAGCGGGCTCAGCATGTACTGCTTCACGATAATGATGCAGGGCTTGTTTGTAATGATTGTGAGCAGCGTATACGGCTGCTAGATTATGATGGGCCTGTGCATAATTCGGTACAAGTTGAATGGCGGTTTGATAGTGTTGAATGGCTTTTTCAAACTGTTGAGAATTTTTATAAGCATTGGCCAAATTGTTATGCAGGCTAGCATCCTTGGGATCTAAGCTCAATGCTTGCTCCATTAAGCCGATCGCTTGCGCCATTTCTCCTTGCTGGGCATGGGCAAGACCAAGAAAATGCAAGGTTTTACTATGATTGGGATTCGTAGTTAATAGTTGTTCATAGCGTTTAATTGCTTCGGAAAATTGACCTTGACGATGCAATTCAAAAGCCTGTTTAAATAAGTCCTCTTCTGCCATCATTAAATGTCTAGTTGTTTGCGTAGCTGATTTAAAGCTTGTGCACGGTGGCTAATTGTATTTTTAAGCTTAGCAGGCAATTGCGCGACTGTGCAGTGGTGGTTAGCGAGATAAAAAATAGGGTCATAGCCAAATCCTTCTTCACCCCTTCGCGTTTTGCTAATGGTGCCGGAAAATTTTCCTGTGGCAATTATCGGGGTGGGATCCTCAGCATGTTGCACAAAAGCAATGGCACAGTAGTAAAAAGCTTGACGTTGTGAATCTGGGGTATGGGCAAGCTTATCTAAAAGTAAATTGATATTAGCTTCATCACTCGCGTTTGTCCCTGCAAACCGTGCTGAATAAATGCCCGGCGCGCCGTTAAGGGCGTGCACAACCAACCCCGAATCGTCGGCCAAGGCAGGTTTATTAGCATGTTGACTGGCATGACGCGCTTTAATAATGGCATTTTCAATAAAACTCAAACCAGTTTCTTCAGCATCAGAGATGCCCAAACTGCGTTGCGGAATGCAACGCCAAGAAGAGAGAATTGCTTCTAATTCAGCAATCTTACCCCTATTTGAAGTTGCTAAAATAATTTCTTTCATCGTTGCTGTCCCTAAAAATCAATACCTAGGCTTATATCAAATTAAAAGGATTCTTGCTATCTATCTTATCGTCCTGTTATGCCGGTCTTGAGATTCTAGCTGCAATAGATAAGCTTTTGTCTCTAAACCACCGGCAAATCCGGTTAATTTGCCATTAGAGCCAATTACTCGATGACAGGGTGCAACGATGGAGATAGGATTTTTGCCATTCGCTGCGCCAACAGCACGTACCGCTTTAGGATTGCCTATTTGCTGAGCTATTTGCCCATAACTGCGTGTTTCGCCAAAAGGAATCGTTATCAGAGCATGCCAAACCTTTTTTTGAAATTCGGTGCCGACAAAATCAAGCTGCAGGGAAAATTGTTCAAGTTTTCCGGCAAAATAAGACTTTAATTGATTTTCTGTTTCAACAAGAATGGGATCGTGGTTAGATTCTTGCGGTGAACCCACCTGAACTCGTTTTGGATTATCTCTTTCCCAAAGGATTGCTGCTAAGCCTTTTTCGCTCGCTATTAATTTGAGCTCACCCACTGGTGATTTCATCATTTTATAAACATAATTCATTTTCTTTCTCCCAGCTCTTTTCTCTAACTATAATTAGATTGGAGGATAATTCTCGCCATTTTCGGACATCAATATAAAAAATATTAATGTCCGAAAATGGCGAGAAAATCGGGGTTAACTTATCTATACTTGAAACAAATCAATGAATGATCAAGGGTTTCTCTTATGATTGATGGGAATGTGGCCTACAACGCACTGAAGTCACACGACCCTCGCTTTGATGGTGTATTTTTTGTGGGGGTCACTTCGACGGGTATCTATTGTCGACCAATCTGTCCTGCTAAAACACCAAAACTCGAAAATTGTCTTTTTTTTGAAAGCCGTGAAGCTGCAGAAAAAGCATCTTTCCGTCCTTGTTTGCGCTGCCGTCCAGAGTTGGCGCCTGGTAATGCGCCTGTCGATAATACAAAACGTATGGCGTATTTGATAGCCCGACAAATGGAAGAAAAGCTGATTAGCGATGGCGCAAACCTTGAAGATATTGCCCAGCAATTCGCAATTAGTTCTCGGCAATTGCGCCGCATTGTGCAGAAAGAATTTGGCGTTTCGCCCATCGAACTCATTCAGACGCGGCGTTTATTGCTAGCCAAACAGTTGCTCACTGAAACCAGTTTACCCATTATTAAAGTTGCTTTTGCTAGTGGCTTTTCTAGCCTGAGGCGTTTCAACGATGCTTTCAATCTGCATTATAAAATGCCTCCCACCCGTCTGCGTAAAGAAGTGGCTAACCATAAAAAGGACCTTGATCGTATGGATACGATAACACTTCAACTCAGCTATCGTCCGCCTTATGACTGGCCTAGTTTGCTCGAATTTCTCAGTGCGAGGCTGATTAAGGGGGTTGAGCAGATCATCGATGAACATTATTTGCGTACCATCCGTTTGGGTAACCATAGTGGTTGGATCAAAGTGATGAATGCGCCACAAAAAAATGCGCTGATGGTGGAGTTATCTTATTCCTTAACGCCGGTATTGCCCGCCTTACTAGGGCGCTTGCGTAATATGTTTGATTTAAACACTAGGGCAGATCTTATTATTGCTCAATTGATGAAGGATGAACGTTTAAAAAACAGCCTAAGCAAAAATCCTGGTTTGCGTGTTCCAGGTGCTTTTGATGGGTTTGAAATGGCAATTCGAGCTATTTTAGGCCAGCAGATCACGGTTAAAGCGGCGACAACCATAGCCTGCCGTTTTGCTGCGGCATTTGGCGAGGAGTTTACTACGCCATTTCCAGAGCTAAGGCTGCTCTCGCCTCAACCCGAGCGCATCGCTAGGGCAACTATCAATGATATCGCTGGATTAGGCATAGTGAGTGCCCGTGCGAAATCGATGATTGCATTAGCACAGGCATTCGTAGCAGAAACGATTCGCCTTGATATTGGAATGAGCCCTGAAACAGCAATAAAAAAATTGACAGAACTTCCAGGGATTGGCCAATGGACGGCCCATTATATCGCTATGCGTGCGCTACATTGGCCTGATGCTTTCCCCAAAGAAGATATCGCTGTACGCAATAATCTAGGTGGTGTTTCAATCAAACAGGCTGAGGAAATGTCCCAACTTTGGCGTCCTTGGCGTAGTTATGCTGTGCTACATATTTGGAAAAACTTGAAGGAAGGATGAGATCCAGATTTTTCATCAAAGTTCGCATGTTGCGCAACTCCCGACTAAATTAGGTTATCATCATATCGTTAAACGGCAGTACCAAGTTTAGCGGGTTAAATGCAGAAACGGGTCTGTTTAAAATCAAGCAATCAAAGTCTGTTTGGTTTGGAAATAGTATTTAACTCGCCTTAGGGCTTGAAACAGATAGTTGTGACTGTTCTTTGGTACCGTCTTCTTGTTTATGAGGTGATGTTGATTTAAACATACTCTGCTGACTCACCTTCATTGGATTAGGATGAGAATAACTAGTGGTTTGTTGTGTCCTAATAGTAGGAACAGTAACCAGATCATTCTGGATAGGAGGGTGCCTGCGGCCTGCTCTTCTTCTTGTTGGCGCTTCCTCAGTATCTCTTAAACGGTGTCGCTCTACCATAGAAAGTTCTAAATAGTCTTTAAGCTCTCTGCTTTTTCCTGTTGTTATAAAATAACTATCTTTAATGTACTCCTCACCGTAGATATCAAGCAGCGTAAAATAAGCATATTTATCTTTCTTTCTTGAGCCAGCTTGCTCTATTCGAGCTTCTAAACTTATGAAGGCTTCTCTTGCAGGTAAAACGGGAATCCCTTCTTTCTCTACAGCGCTAACATGACTTAAACCAAAGTCTTCTTTATTGAGGAGTTGGATTTTAAGATCAGGATGCTTGCCGCTAGTATCAATAATATCGAAATCATAAACAACCTTTGGCCCGATTGACTCACAGGCTTGTATCTGATAAATCGACCCTTCAGTTTTTAGTTTATCGGCTAGAACGAACATCATCCTCTGTGCCATCTCTTGCTGAGCAACAACAATATCGATATCGGCAGGATTTTCGCTCTTTGGAAAATCAACCCCATGTAGCAAAAGTCCCATGCTTCCTTGAACAATAGGGCTGATTTTAGACGTGGCCGTTTGGTCATAAAATAAAAAAACAGAAGTAATTAACTGCGCTATTAGTTTTAGATATTCAGTTGAATGAGCAGATCTTAGACTCGGCTCTTGTTCAAATTTTGTTTGCATCGCTTGATCTCACAATTTGTTAATTGTGATTAGAATAAATACAAAATATTATGAAAATATTAAAAACAAGAAACCTTTGTTGACTATAAGTAAATTTAACTATTTTGTTACAAATTAACGGGAAGTTCCCGCTGCTAGGGATTCTCTATTTGCATTAAAGCAGAGCTACTTAGCTCAACATAATAATTTCTTAATGCCAATGCCCTAAAATTAAGCAAAAGATTAAGTTTTCCTATATCCAAGGATTGCAAAATGCCTATTGAAGATAAAATGGTAGATGAAGATACAAAAAGTGCTGGTGCTAAAATAGTAAAGGTTGCTAAATGGTGTTTAACTGTTGACGATTTGGACATTAAGAAATATTGTAAGACAGCATTAGATCAGTTATCTAGCTTATTGTCAGGAGCAAAGGCAGAAGACTATTTAAAAATTCTTGAAGAGGAGGAGCTATTAGCTCTTGGTAACCAATTAGAGGAATCACTTTCCCAAATTTCTACTAAAGTAACAAAAATGAAAAAAGACTTAGTAGTATTGCAAGAGGCAGAGTTAGAGAAAAAAAGAGCAAATGTAATAAAAGAAAAAGAAACAAATGACAGAGCCATTACTGATATAAGAACTCGATGTAACTATATTTCCCAAAATGAGCAACCAACGTTTTGGCCTTCTTATTTGGCAGATAATAATCCCGGATTTTTTAAAAGTATTATTCTCTTTTTTATACCGCAATCGTTCATTGATGACGCCAAAGAGAGCTGTAATAAGTTTGATGAAAAATTGCGTGTATTAGAAAAAGAAATTCGAACGCTAGAGGAAAAAAAAGAAAGGTTGGCAGGGGATGTGTACAATTATGAATGTCAAATTGTGTCAGAAAAAAAGCTTGCGGATGGCTTGAGTTTATTACAGGAAAGCAAAACCTCCCTGGGAAAAACTGTCAATGATTTAAAAGCCGCTATTAATATTCTATTACCCCAAAATGAAAGTGAAGAGAATGAATTTGCAGAAACTAATGACGATCAAAATGATGATGATCTAACTGCGAATCCTGAAGATGATGATGAGATATTTGTTTTTGAACCCAAATAGTACCGCTGATATTCTCGCATTGTATGATTACATCGTTAGGCCGATCCCTAACCTACCTTTCGGTGAAATTTTACCAGACAACAACACTATCTCGCATAGGGTTAGTACAATCTATTTTTCTTACCAGTTTTTAAGCAATTCTGGTTGATAACTCAAATCCAGCCATCGTTAAAGTACCACCAGAATGAATAATTAATACCTTGCCCTTAACGTGCCCTGTTTCTATCTGTTTTCTTGCTGAATAAAATAATTTGGCAGCGTAGATAGGATCAGCCAAAATCCCTTCTTCTCGCGCTAGACGCCTAATTTCATTTTTAATCGTTTGATTCACAGACCCAAAGGCTTTTGCAGTATCTGGATAAAAACAACGAACCTGTGCGGGGATTTGCCCAATCCAATTCTTTAGTTTGTAGCGAAATGTTTTTTCGTCATCGGCCAATAAAAGCACATGGATAAATGCTGGATGATTGAATTCCTTTAAACCTTTTATCAAAGCTGCAGCAGAAAAACCGGTACCGGCATCGACAAAAATATGCTGAAACCTCAGTCCGAATGTTTTTTCATTAGTTAAGATATCCACCGCAATACTACTTGCCCCAACCATTGCTTCTGCTACACTGGCGCCCTCACTGAGGACAAATCCTGGCTCTTTAAGCTCATTCAAATACTGCTGGGCCAGTTCCTCAACGTTTGGCCAATCTTGGCGCTCGACCCAAACGATTTCTTGTTCAGTCAAAAAAAGACTGCTCAATTTAAAATTGCCTTGGATCGCTGAATTTCGCGGTTTGAGCAAAAATGCAGTGGGTTGTAACTTAAATTCTCTGGCCATTTGCAGGGCGGCAAGCAAATTATTGGATTGAGGACCGGCAATAATAATGAGCTGTTTAATCCCTTTTTTCATTAAATCAGGCATTAAACCCGCATACTTACGCAGTTTCGAACCACTAATGCCACAGCCTAATTCATCATCTCGTTTGACATAGCAAACAACCTCATTACTAGGAAAATTATTGAGTTTATGAATACGGCTGGATAAATTCCATAGAAATTGGGTCATCGTAGTAAGTTCTCACAGCTAGCGGTAGGTTGGGTCTTGGCCCATGTTCGTCAAGCTAAGCCTTGTTTAGCTTATAATTCGATTTTTTAGGCTAACAATCAACCGTTCAGACTGAGGAGGCGCTTGCGCAGTCTCGAAGTCCCACATCAGGACTAGCAAGACTTCGAGACGGCCTAACGGCTCCGCGCATCCTGAGGCTCTCGAAGGACTCAACCGGAACGAAACCAGATAAATCCCTCAGTCTGACGGCCATAGGCCAAGGCCGGATTTACAATATTGGACAGGCCGCGACGGGTTAGTCAATATTTTAAGTACTTTACTCATTTTACACGAGATTATATTTTAACAACTAGACTATAGCGGAACTCAATAATTATGACACAACTTGATGATCTATTTGAAATTCTAAAAAAACAACTTCGCGCGCAAGGTTTCACTTATAAATTGCTTGCTGAAAAACTGAATTTATCGGAAGCCAGTGTAAAGCGCATGTTTACACAACAAGACATTAATTTAAGCCGTTTAGAAGCGATTTGCTCTTGCCTTAGTCTGTCATTATCGGAAGTGTTTGCGATTTTAGAGAAGGGGAAAAAGCGTATTTTGCATTTATCAAAAAGCCAGGAAAAGGAGCTAGTTAGTGAATTGGAATTACTACTGGTTGCCATTTGCATTCTTAATCATTGGACGTTCACTGATATTCTGCAATATTACAGCATTTCGGAACATGCTTTGATTCAACATGCTGCGCGCCTAGATCGTATGAAATTTATCGAATTACAGCCTGGGAATCGTTTTAAGCGTCTGATTGATCCTGATTTCCATTGGATTCCTGATGGTCCGATTCAGCGGTTTTTTCAGGAAAAAATTCAAAATGATTTTTTTAGCTCTAATTTTGAAAATCCCAGCGAATTATATTTGGTTAGAAGTGGGATGCTCAGTGAACAAGATAATCTGTTATTTCAGCAACTTCTTAATAAAGCAGCGAATGAATTCGTCAAACTTTGTCGGGATACAGTGGATATACCGATTGAAAAACGCCATGGAACCGCATTGGTTATTGCAATGCGGCCATGGGTTCCTCCTATTTTTGATCGTTTAAAAAGAAGTTAACAATTGCTTAGCGAGCTGATAATCCCGCTTACCATTACCAAGTTTTGGTAGTGCAGCGAGTTGTTTAATTTGCCCTGGCAGGCGAAGTTTTGGAAGATTGGCTGCCATCAAGCGTTGCCATAATTCATTTTCAGCGATACTTGCAGAATAAAGAAGAACTAGCTTTTCTCCCTTTTTTTCATCAGGAATTGCCAGAGCCATGAGTTCGATATTTTCCTCTCGAGCATGCTGCTGCCATTCTTGTTCAAGCTGGCTTAAGCTAAGCATTTCGCCGGCAACTTTAGCAAAACGTGAGTACCTGTCAACAATCGTAAGAAAGCCGTCCTTATCCAGATGGCCTTTATCGCCCGTTTTGTACCAGCTATAGTTATCATCATGAATGAGCACTTCCTGCGTTTTTTCAGGTAAATTCAAATAACCCTCCATCACCTGCGTACCACCTATCAACACGAGCCCGTCTTGCCCGATAGGTAGGTCTTCTAAACTGAGAGGATCAACCACTCTGAACGCACAACCCGGCAAGGGCAACCCCACAGAACCTGTCTTTCCCGCTTTGTGAATATGCCAATCATCGATAGAAACTGCATCTGGCAAATTACAACTCGCTACGGGTGCTACCTCAGTGGCCCCATAGCCCTCATAAATTTCTCGATTAAATTTTTCTTTAAATTCTTTATAAACAACCGGGGATAACTTTTCTGCGCCAGCAACTACCATGCGCAAGGATTGCAACATTTGCGGGTGAATAGCAGCATTTTGCGTATACAACCTCAATAAACTAGAAGTTGAACAGACAAGGGTTAGCCTATGTTTATAAATCAATTTAGCGATAACTAGGGCTTTGGTGGGATCAGGATAGCAAAGCATAGGTATGCCTTTTAAAAGAGGCATTAAGGTGGTGACAGTTAAGCCAAAAGCATGAAATAGAGGTAAGGAATTGAGCATGAGGTCGTGATTTTCGATACCAAATACCGTTGAGACTTGATTGATGTTGCCTAATAAATTCGCATGCGTCAGCTTCACCCCCTTAGGTTCACCCTCAGAGCCGCTACTAAATAAAATGGCTGCTGTTGAGTGAATCTCGCTTTTTTTGAAGAAAAAAAGTTTGATTAAACTGGCTGGCATCCATTGAGTGAGTAGATTATAAGCAAAGATGGCAGCTTTGTTTTTCTGGAATTTTAGATCTTCGAGATAAATGACTTGGACGGAGTCTAATAACTCATTAAGTAGGATACCTCGCTTTTCTAATTGAGTTAAAAATTGGCGCGAGGTAATGAGGGTACGAATGGACGCCTGTTTCATTGCTGATTCAAACGATAAATTGCCCGAAGTATAGTTTAAATTAACGATTGTTTTACCCGAAATGAGAACCGTTAAATTAGCAATAACAGCGGCAGTACTGGTCGGTAAAACCAGGCCGATATTTTGTTGTTGATGCACTTGTTTTTTTATTTTTCGACGTAAGAAAAGAACAAGACCTAGCAAAGCTTGCATGGATATTGCTTTGCCATTTTCCTCAATAATAGCTGGTGAACGCTTTCTTTTTTTGACTTGGGAAAGCCATTCTGATTGGATATTTTTAAGTTCACCAATTGAATATTTCCAAGCTTTAATGGAAAGCTCCGCCACCTTTTGTTTGACTTCCCGGGCAGAACTTGAGATCTCCATTTTAGATCCATAAATCACAGACACTTGACGAGGATTACCCGTTTTTATTTCTTTTTTGTAAGATGTTTTAGAGCCCCAGAGACCGTGAATATAGAAAGGAATAATTACTGCATTTGCATCAACAGCAGCACGCTCAAAACCTGTGCGAAAGGTCCCCATTTGGCCATTTCGAGTGAGCCGTCCTTCTGGGAACAGAGCGACTACTTCACCATTATTCAAGGCCGTATTAATTTCTACGAGTGCTTTTTGACTAGCACCTCGAGCAATAGGAATGACTTTAAATTTTTTGAATAACCAGTTTAAATACCAAATTTCATAAATGGATCGCTCCATAACAAAGCGAATGGGTCGAGGACAAGCAATTTGCAATACCGCCCAGTCGATAAAGCTGACGTGATTTCCTAGTAATAACACGCCGCCGGATGAGGGTAGGTTATCTAATTGATGGACACTAAGCCGATAAAATCGTGAGGCGATAAAATACAGCACATAACGGATTAAAGATTGTGGCAAAGTAGTGATGGTATAAACCGAACCCATTAAGGCGATAATGAATAAGCCATAAAGCAGGAGTTGGCTGTCTACACCGACTATGCTGAGAAGCACGGTCAATCCTAAAAAAACGAGCATAAAGCAATTTTGTAGAAAGTTGTTGGCCGATTGGACCTTACCAGCTTCTTGTCGAGGTGCATTAAACTGGATTAAGGCATTCAGTGGAACAATTAACATGCCACCAAAGAAGCCATAGGCTAAAAATAGCAGGACAATTGCTGTTGTATTGGAGAGAAAAGAAAGAATAAAAAGTCCAAAAGCAATGCCGACAGCGGCGACCGGGATTAAACCAGTTTCTACAAATCCTTTCGATACTTTACCCGCATACAAAGCGCCTAGTAAAATGCCTATTCCCGCTACCGCAAGCGACCCTTGGGCAAAGAAAACACTGACCGGACCGACATGATCTTTTAAATAAGCCCCATAACTTGCCAAGAGGACTTGATTGATAGCCCAAAACAGGGATAAGCCGATCATGCACGAAAAAATGATAGGCGATTGGCGAGTTTTGTTGAAATAAGATTTTAAATAGTTGCCTTTAAAATATTGGGAAAATTCATAGTGTGATTGTGGATCAGCCGCTTTGTTTTTCACTAAATTAAAGGTCATCAACGTTTCAAAAATTGAAAAAGCAATCAGCAAAAATCCTGCTGGAGCAAAGGATTTTAGTAATAAAATTTTATCATTACTACTTTGTAAATTTTCAAGCTTAATGCAGTAGCTAAAAATACAAGTAAAAACAATGGTTCCAGCAAGGATAGCGATAATGGTTAAAGTTTGAATAATCGCATTGACTTGGGAGAGATGTTCTTTACCAAATAATTCTTTAATATAACCATATTTTGCTGGTGAATTCAGAGCGCTTTGAATCGCCAATAAAAAAGTTAAGGAAAATGCTCCCCAAAAAAATCCTTGAAAATAACAGTAAGTGATCAAAATGGTTAAAGGAATCGCTGCTGCCGCAGTCACTTGCAATACCTTTGTTTTCGGGTATTTATCGGCAATAAATCCAGAAGGGGTAAATAACAAAATATAAGGCAAAAGAATTAGTGCATTAATTATCGATGAAAAAATGGTGTAAGCTGATCCTGTAAGTGTTTGATAAAGGGTATCCTGAATTAATATTTTATGACCTAAATCAATAAAAGTATTAAAGAAAACAAGCATCATATAAGAAAAGAAACCTTTAATTTTTGTTAATGTCATTTTGTACTCCAAGAACTTCTTGATTGCTTAAAAAAGCTAAGACTTTTTAAATGGTTAAATTTGTAAAGTTCTTAGAATTTAAACAAAGAAAATAATTTGTTCTAGGATGATGAACAGTTACTATTTTGCTTAGACTTTAGGTATAAGAAATTAATACTATTGGTGTTTTATAGAGGTGTTCTAAGTAGCCTTGATTAGGCTTTCGCTTCATCAAGGCTGCACGCATTGAGTTTTTAATGTGTGAAGTTAAGAATGCTAGGTTTAACATAATATCCAAAAAAACTAACTGTAGATAGAATGTCGGACTTCTTCGAATCGGGCTGCATCTTCTGCTTGTGCTTCTTGGTCAAGTTTCAATTTTTTTTCTTCTTTTTCTTTTTTCTTCTCATCTTTCTCGCTTTTACGCTTATTTTTAGCTTGTAATTCCGCTAAAATTCCAGCCAATAAAGCATGAGTACTAGCCTCCACTCTATCTTGCACGTTGAGAGTTTGCCCAGATGTTTCTGTTCGTGCTGCTCTTTTTTGTTTCGGATTAAAAAAACGTGGGCCCTGACCGGAACAAGTTTGATTTGTTTTTTTATCGTCAGTGACTGCCTGAGTGTCTGCCTTTTTTTTACCCATCATGATCTCCTTATACTTGTGAGCACTTCCAGATTAATCTAAAACTTGTGTAAAATGCAAACGATTTTGTCACTATTTGTAAATTTTGGGTTTATTTCGTTAAGAACCAACCAGTCTGGGTGGGCTATTACTAAGTACTTCATTCGTCATTCTGTGGCTTGACACTTCTAATTAACTTAAGCCGTATAAATTATGTGATTGTGAACTGTGACATAAGTCCTTTATGATTTAGACTCCTGTCGGTACGCAAAAACAGATAGAATCAATCGAAGGTACAATTAGGCCTGATAACAATATGAATGATCGAGGTTGTTAAGCCCCAGCGAGGGCACCCAGTTAGGAGTATTTCAAAAATGAAGCAATATCAAGGTGAATGTTTATGTGGTGCCTGTCGTTATATCATCACAGCAGAACAAAAACCACAAGCGATGTATTTCTGTCATTGTAGTCGATGTAGAAAAGAAACTGGCTCGGCTCATGGTGCTAACGTGTTTTTTGAAGAGGCTCAATTAATATGGGAGAAAGGTAAGGATAATCTCACCTCCTTCAAGTTAGAGAATACAAGAAAACAACGAGCCTTTTGCAAAACTTGCGGCAGCCCACTTCCTAGACAAGAAAACAGCCAGGTAATTTTGCCAGCAGGCAGCTTAGATAAAGACATTTCTCTTGAACCAACGGCACATATTTTCTATAAAAGTCGCTCATCTTGGGAAGATAGCCTAATAGATTTAAAACGATTTGATGAATTACCGACGGCTGAGTGAAGTCTAGGGTAAATGAAGTCAAATCGTATTAATTTTTCACATTATAAAAATACTAGAAAGGCAGCTTCTTAACCAAAGCGAGAAACTAGTAGCGATAGGAAAATATTGTTTACGGGAAATTATTAGAGCTATTCCTCTTCCTAAACAAAATGAAATTATTAAATTCAAACCCCATTTAGAATTAATTATTAATAATAACCTGGTGAATTATGAAGGCACTACTAAGTAAAAATGATCCTGTTTTGAGGCAAGTTGCTGAGTCAATCTTGGAGTCGGAATTTGGCAGTATATGGCTAAAAGAATTAATTCAAGATTTATTTAACATAATGAAAGAAAGATCTGCTGTAGGAGTTGCTGCGCCTCAAATAGGTGTCAGTAAAAGGGTTATTGTATTTAGCTCGGCATACACTAAACGACGAAATCTAGAATACCCAATACCGGACACAGCTCTTATTAATCCATCATTAAAAATCTTATCTGAAGGCATTCAAACAGGTTATGAAGGCTGTCTAAATTGCGGTGACATTATGGGGCAGGTACCAAGAGCAATGGATATTGAATATTTCGGTTTTGATGTTGATGGTAATTTCATTTCCAAAAAGGCATATGGATTAGAGGCAAGAGTCCTACAACATGAAATTGATCACCTCAATGGCTATTTGTTTTTAGATCGTATTCAGGATAAAAAAACATTAACAACAAAATCAGAATTACAAAACAAGGCTCAGATATGATGAGACATCAAACCCGAATCATATTAGCCGGTATGATGGGTAATTTGATTGAGTCCTTTGACATGGCGTTTACACAATCTGTTCAGTACGCCAAAACAAATAAATTACAAGCATTATTTGTTTTTATCTTAAGCTGCTTAGGCGTTACAACAACCTCTCAAATTTTTCTTTATGCTCCAATACAAGCCCACATTTATGGTACTTTTAGTGAACATGAGATTATGATGTCCAACATTATTTCATTGATAGTTTTGTTATGGGTATTTCCTATAGTTGGGAGATTATCAGATAAAATTAATCGTGAGAAAATTGTCATTGTAGCAAGCATAGGTTTTCTATTTCTGTCACAACCTTTTTTCTATTTTTTATCTAGTGGTGATTTTTATCAATTAGCCATCAGTCAGGCATTAATTGCGATACCTGCGGGCGCATATTATGCCACTGTACCTGTGATGTTAGCAGAAATGTTTCCGATTAATTTGCGCTGTACAGTTTTATCTGTTTTATATTCTGTTGCTGCAAGTTTATCAGCGGGATTAACACCATTAATATCTCTGATTTTAGTTGAGAAAACAGGAGTTACTTTCTCACCATCATTAATAGTGCTCCTACTGGTGTTTATTGTTTTCATCTGCTTGTATATACAAGCCATAAAGTCTAAAAATATTGAATTACTTTACGCTAGTACAAAGCCATAATGGGAATGGCTGTTTTAGCTTCCTACCGAGGGAAAGGTATAGGGCAAGCATTAATCAAAAATGCTATAGGGGAAGCTAGGAGAAAAGGGTTAACTCCTAGAACTCATGGTGCGTGAAAATGATAAACCTGCAATTAGGCTCTATGAAAAAAATGGTTTTGTAATTGAAGGTCTTCATCGAAATGCCGTATGTATCCGCAAGGCTTGCTTACCATTGCGCTTATGCCGTTCCTAAATAATCTTGACCAAATTGATCTAAGTATTCTTGATAGTTCCCTAAGTAATTTTGTGCGCCATAGCGCTCGGTTAATACAAGAACCCTTGTGGAGATTTTATCAATAAAGTAGCGATTATGACTGACGAATAAAACGGTGCCTGAATAAACTCGCAAGGCATCAATTAAGGCATCAATAGATTCCAAATCCAGGTGGTTGGTTGGTTCATCAAGGATAAGGACATTCGGTTTTTCTAAGATGATTTTTGCCATAACTAGCCGTGCTGATTCACCGCCGCTTAGCATCGCAATTTTTTTCTCAACGTCCGTACCACGAAATAAAACTTGCCCTAAGGTGTTGCGTATTTCCTGGGAAGTGGCGACCACATTATCTTCCATCCATTGTAATATAGTCAGTTCTGGGTCTAATAATGTACGGTAGTCTTGAGAAAAATACCCTAGAGATACGGTTTCACTCCATTCAAAACTGCCATTATCCGCAGGAAGCTCATTTAATAAGATTTTTAAAAGAGTCGATTTTCCAATGCCATTAGGGCCGATAATGGCGCATTTATCACTACGATAAAGTGCAAAGCCGACTTCATTTAATACTCTTTTTTCACCAAAGTTTTTGTGGATCTTTTCTACATTAATAATTGATTTACCAGAAGCTTTGCGTTGCTGGAAATTAAAGTAAGGTTTCTGAATGTTGGACTCTTTTATTTCAACCAATTGAATGCGGTCAATCATTTTTTGACGAGAAGCTGCTTGGGTGGCTTTAGATGCTTTAGCACCAAAGCGATCGACAAAGGTTTGCATAGCGTTAATTTTCTTTTCTTGATTCTTTAGTTCGCTTTGTTTCAATAGCAACCGCTCTTCTTTGGCAGCGACAAATTGATCATAACTACCTGGATAATTTGAAATAGTATCGTAATCAATATCGAGGATATTGGTCGATACTGCATTCAAAAAACTACGATCATGGGAGATAAAAATAAGTAGTCCAGGAAAGGTTTTTAAAAATTGTTGTAGCCAAGCAATTGAGACAATATCCAAATGGTTGGTGGGTTCATCCAATAACATAATATCAGGTTGTTGATAAAGGACTTGCGCTAGCAAAACTCTTAATTTGTAACCACCAGACAGAGCACTCAGCGGTTTGTCGTGGTATTTTTCTGCTATCCCTAGACCTAATAATAAATTTTTTGCCGAATGCTCCGCATCATAGCCGTTATGATGCATAACAATTTCTTCCAGTTCGCTGAGGCGATATCCATCTTCTTCAGTGAATTCTTCTTTAGTATACAATTTATTCTTTTCAATTAGCGCATCCCATAAATGGGTGTTACCTTGAATCACCACATCAATGAGTTTATCTTCTTCATAGCGAAAATGATCTTGCTTTAAAATGCCAAGATTTAAAGATTTTGCTTTTTCAACAGTGCCTTGGCTAGGCGATTCTTCGCCTGCAAGAATTTTTAAAAAGGTTGATTTGCCGGTGCCATTGGCGCCCACGACACCGTATCGTTGAGAAGGCAATAAAATTAAATCCACATCTTGGAATAAGGATTTTTTGCCAAACACCATGCTTAAATTTCGTACATCTAACATAAAACAAAACTCTTTAGGAGTTAATCAATTGCTTGCACTTGAGTGGCAAACTCGCCTTTTTCACCTTTCTTTAAGAGATAGGAAACGCGCTGACCAACGGTTAATTGTTTATACCCAGTTTCTTGTACTTCAGAGAAATGTACAAACACCTCTCGATTATTTTCATCGGAGAGGAGAAAGCCATAGCCTTTGATTTTATTAAAACGTTGTACTGTACCTGTTTGCTTCATTGTTTACCTTAATTATTTATGACAGACATTGAACACCAACTTTGTTCCTTTTTATTTTGCCTTTTTGGAATTGTTCATAGGCTTTCCCCAATAAGATTTTAAGAGCGCGAGGTTAAAATCAATTGCATTGGGTTTTAATCCGGCATTCTTTGTTAACCCGCCTGATATATTGCTAGGACGAATTTCTTCTCTCGAGTTAGAAAATACTTTTTAAAGTGCTATTCATTTTACGGATGCTTCGATTGTAAACAAAGCATAGGATACCACAAATCAGCACTTAATTTTTAAGCACACCCTGCTCTTTTTTGCTTTCTTTTACAAAGGGAGGTTGAGCTTATGCACGATAAAGAATTTGTTGTGCATAAGAAATACTGCTATAATTACACATTTTAGACAATATGGTCAAATATATGCACTTCTCAGATGTTTATCAAATCATAAAAAAAATGCCTAAAACAGATTTTGTCTCAAGTTTAGTGGAAAAGCTAAAGGCATTAGAAAAAAACGCCAATACCCCAAATTTCATTGAGTTTTTAACAAATAACCCAGTCGAATCCAGCCAGGATATTTTTGCTTTGCGCAAAGACTATGACTTCATGCAATTCGATAAAATAATCAAGGGTATTGATGAAATACTGGAAGACCTTAAGGCCTCTAAGGAAAACGCTCGGAAGAATATTAGCGATAATCACCTCGATGCTATTGAAAACATACTGCAAGATATTCTCAGTGCTGCTCATCAACAAAAACAATTTTACGATTTCTATAATGAGCGTCGCAGTTTTTATGAATTAGCTAAAACCTATGCAACGCATTATGTTCCCTTTAACCAAGAAAATGATCCTTTTAAAGGCACAGATTTTACTGGCTATTGCTGGGGACATACGCACCAATATGGCAAGCTTATATCAGAAGGGCAGCTGAGGACGTTGTCAGATGCATCTAATGAAGAATTATACAAAACTAATCACCAAAATTGGACTTTCTCGGACATTCTATTCAGACGTGTAGGCTGGTATTTTAGGGTTAGCCAAGAACAAAAAATTCGAGCAATGATTTGGGATGTTCTAAAAAATATGGATACCCAAGCTACCTTTAATTTTAATTTCCTTATTACGAATAGAGGATTCCATTCAACCAGTTTGAGAATGGTAGGTAGCGGGCTAGAATATTATGAAAGCAATTACGGTGTAGTAAAGTTCAACACCAGAGAAGCGGCAGTTAATTTTTTAGCGGGTCATTTGTTGAACGAAGCTATGGTGGTTGATGGGGAGGTCAAGTTTATAACCGTTTATAAACTCCCTTATGCGAATGATCCTACTCAAGATATGTTTGCTGATTTACCAATAGCTGCCCTTCAAAAGGAAGAGGTGCCAGAAATTGAGCCTAAACATTCCGAAAAATTACAGGATGCGATTAGTGCTTTAAACTCGTATATACAAGTATTAAGAGAGCAAGGTGCAGGAAAAGGGATGATCAAAGCGAATGAACTGCAATATTTAGTTGCCGAATTGAAATCTTTGCCAACTGAAGATTTAAAAGAGCGGGTGGATGGCATTCTTGCCAATAAAAATCACAGCCTTATGTTAAATAGAGGTACTGGGTTTTACTTCTTTAAATCAGGTTTTCAAAGCCATAGTACAACTGAAAGTTTACTACAAGAAATCTCTAAAGCTGCTGAAGCTTCTGTGGCACTGCAAGATATAATAGTCAATATTTGAAAAGAATGATGGTTATATTGAAATCAACTCTCAATCGAAGGTTGGGCTTTGTCCCAACATTCCCCTCAAGAGAGCTTCAGTTTTATGATAAATAATTTGTCGGGGCAAGGCTGACTAACATTCTTTGCAAAGAGACCGCCCGCGAGAACATCGCCTATTGTTCAGATTCCTTCCCCAGGGCCCTTCTCATGCAGTTATTTAGCTTTGGTATTAGGAGGAGCTTTTTCAAATAAAGTTTCACAATGGCAATAGGGAACTGTCCCTCCAGTGACATTTGGAATATTCGTACATACTTTTTGTCCGCCAAAACATTCCCAAGAACCTGCCAATTGCAATCCTGAAGGGTTAACCCCCTGAGGTGGTGAAATGTTAGCTGCATAAGCAATGCTAAATGTACTAACAGTTATTACCAGACAGGAAATAAAGGCTCTAATAAAAGGTATTTTCATGAAAAATCTCCATTAATCTGTTTAATTATAGATCAGTTATTGGGCAATATTGGCTCATTGATAGAGCAAGTGGCTAATGCGGAAAAGAGAATTTAACGATCAGCTTCCCCCTATGTATTCAAGTTTATAGTTGCAAATTGGACGAATGGTATAGTTTTTGTATACTTTAAAGGAACAGGATAAAAAAGTACGGTGTAATTAATTTGTTGGCCATACAAGCTATTGATAAAGCAAGAACCATAAACAGTCTCTTGCAAATATTAAGCTGCCATCAACCTCACTGGCACTCCATGATTCACGGTAGTTAGCAATTACTTTGGGAGGGGAACTTACACTCATTTATCAAGTAGCTTTGATATGCCTTGCTGCGAGACGAAAATATCTTAGATTTGAAAACTGCCAGGTTTTATGCTAACCATTTAATAATGAATATATTTTTGCTGTAGCCTATGCACAATAAAACGACCTCTGTTTTCTATCTCGGCGCTTTGGCCGCGTTCTCTCTTTTAACCTTTGATCTGTTCCAACCCTCATTGCCAACCATCACAACCTACTTTCATACGTGGTATGCAATAAGCCAGTTAACCTTGAGTCTATATTGTTTTTCTTTCGGCTTAGCGCAACTGATTTGGGGGCCGCTAATTGATTACTATGGGCGAAAAAAAAGCTTGGCACTAAGTTTTTGGATTTTTTTGCTGGCCACTCTTATATGCATTTTTTCTATAAATATTGAGCTTTTGCTGTTAGGGCGAATAATACAGGGTTTTAGTGTTTGCTGCGCTAACGTCGTTGCTTTTTCTTCTGCTCGAGATTTGGAGGATGAGAACGAGCGCACCAAACTTCTATCTTATTTATTAACTATCATTGCTATTTCACCTATTTTTGCCCCTCTTTTGGGCTCTATAGTTCATGTCCAGTATGGCTGGCGGGCTGTATTTGTACTTATGGGGCTGATAGGTTTCCTATTGCTGCTGCTCGCTAATTATTTTTTGTATGAATCGCCTTATTGGGTTCAACAGAAGGGTAATTCTGTATCTTCCTCAGCTCTTGATAAATATGGGGAAGTAGTAAGTCACCGCCGCATTTGGATTGGAACGATTATCATTACTGCGACTTTTACCTGCATGCTATTAATGGTTTTGAATGCCCCATATCTGATGATTGAAAAAATGAGTTTCTCCCCCGTTGTTTTTTCCTTACTTTTTGCAATAAATGGGTTTGTTTTAATTGCGAGTAATTTAGCAGGAATTCAATTGCGTAAAAAATACTCTATAGCCTGGAATTTTAATTTAGGCAGTTTTCTAATGATTTTTGGCTCTGTAGCTATGTTGTATTTATTCTATTTGAGAGGCTTAACCTTATTTACACTATCGTTAACCTTCTTTATCAGTTTTGGACTTAATTTAGTAAGCCCTCCAGCGTTATCGTACGCCTTGACTGATTATAGAGAAGACGCTGGAACGGCAACGGCGTTAATTAATACGATAAGAACAATTGTTGCTACGGTATTTGCAGTCCTTATTAGTATCCTTGTTCTGCGTAACGTTGCCTTTTTGGCCGTCGGCTTTTTGATTTGCTCTGCACTTTGCTGGTTATTCACTCTTTTTTGCAAGGATTAAGCTGCCTGCTGCTCCCTGGCAGGCAGCGGTGATTTATTTTTTTTGATTTAAGTTAATTAATCGCACCCCCATGGGAGGGATTTCTTCTTTATCAATATGAACATCTAGTAACACCGGCCCATCTAACTCTTCCGCTGAATAAATAGGAAGATTTTTTAAATCATCTGCTGAATAAATTTCATAGGCTTTTATTGCTAAACTTTCTGCTATAGTCTTAAAGTTAACCTGCGGTAACTCCCAGCCCAACCTTTCAGCCTCGTTCAATCTTTGGCCGTGAGCGACCATGCCGTACGCACCATCATTCAAAATAATAAAAATAATTTTTAGATGATATCGTTGAGCAACGCCTATCTCGAAACCATCCATTAAAAAAGCTCCATCGCCTACGAATGCGACATAAACATTTTGAGGAGAAGCGAGCGCCATACCAATTGAGGTACCAATTGCCCAAGTCATTGGTGCGAAAGTATAAGAAGAATAATAACAATGTAGTGGAGTTTGTATATAATGACTTCCCCAGACAAAGCTATTACCTATATCACTCAAAAAAACAGTCCCCTTGGAAAATAATTGATTTGCCAAGTAAAAAAGCCGCTGTGGTTTGATGGGATAGTCGTCATTTAAATGTTTTGTATCCATGTATGTTAGAGGGTATTCATTGGTAACCGGTAAGTCAGCTTTTCCATTTGCATTGTATTCTTCTACGGCAAATTCTTCGCAAAACGTTTGGAATATAAGCTTTATATTTCCTTGTAATTGTAACCGTGCTTTTTTAGAGCGAATGATAGATTCTACTTCGCTAGGTTCTGATATATTGATCAATGCCTTATGGTGGAGTAAGTGGGTTGACCAATTATTTGTAGAGAAAACATCGTGATTAGTGCCAATAGAAACTAATAAATCAATAGTAGTATCTTTTAATAATTCAACAGCAGACTCATGGCCTGCCAAACCAAAAACACCACAATATTTAGGATTTTGTGCATTAACACAGAGTTTTCCTTGGGGGGTTGAGATAATATATGCGCCTAAATAAGTCGCTAGTTTGTCAATGTATTCTGCTGCTTCTGCACAATCTCTACCGACAAGAAATACTATTTTTTCTGCTTCTAAGAGTAATTTTTTAAAGCGTAATAGATATTGATGTTCTATAGAATATTGTGGCAGTAAAAATTCCTCTAATGAAGTAGATTCATAGACCAACTCTGCATTGAAAATATCAGAAGGGATACTCAAGTGAACAGGTTTTCTTGAGATAAAAGCCCGTAATATAGCTGAACGTAAAACAAGGAAAATTTGCTCGGGATGCATCACTATATTACTGTAAGCAGTAATCGATTTTAACAAATCAACAGTATTGGTCCTTGTATAGGACTCTTGCAATCCGCCACGCTCAAAATAAGGTAAAGGGATTTGCGGTGAAATAATTAATAAGGGAACATTGTCCTCGTTGGCACTGGCAACACTGGTCACCAAATTGGTGACTCCCGGACCCGTTGTAACACAACAAACCCCTAATTTGCCCGTTCTTAAATGGTACCCCTGAGCCATATATCCTGCGGCACATTCATGCATACTTGTTACTAAGGTTAACTTATTTTGCGCACGACCCAATGCATTAAACATGGGTTCAATAGCTCCTCCAGGAATACCAAAAACGTACTCCACGCCTAATTCAACTAAGGTATCTACTATATAATCTGCTACATTTGGCATTTGTCTTCTCCCAAAAGCGGATAAGAAATACAAGCTACAGAAAATTGCAAAAGTTGAAACCAACTCCGATCAAGTGCTTGATATAACGCTGGTGATTTCTTTATTGATTGAATTTTGACAGGACTATGATTCGAGTTTGTTCCAGTTCATTCACTCTACCTCTTAAGCCTTTTAATAGATTCCACATGACAACCTTCCTTTATTCTTTGACACTATGGCACGCTATATAACCAATTAGCACAAAAAATAAACAATTATCTAGGCTAGGAAATTGATTTTACAAATTTGAAAAAAAAATTAATCCTTTTGAATTGAGCCCGATTCACGGTTGAGATGAGCAAAAAAACGAGATCAATTAGCTCTTGTTGAAGAATTAGCAAGGGTTGGCTCAGAATCATTAAAATTAAAAGCAGATTGAATAGCAATGATTCAACCTATACCCACCAGGAACGCTTACAAGTATTGCTAAGGGTGTTCCAAACATTAGAGCTAAGAAAAATATTGCCAAAGCTAACAACACCCGCTTTGCAGGATTTCCTCTAACGCCTTAATTTGCTTCAATTATGCTCAAAGTATGTTGAGCAATCATATATTCTTCATTCGTTGGTATGACGCTAACCATAATTTTACTATCCTTGTCACTAATAATTACTGAATTCGTTTCATTGGCCTTATCATTTATTTTAATGCCCAACCAAATGAGATGTTCGCAGATTTTTTTACGGATAATTGCAGCATTTTCACCAATCCCTGCAGTAAATACTAAGGCATCACATCCTTTGAGTGCGGCGGATAAAGAGCCTACTTCGAGTGCGGCTCGATAACAAAATAAATCAATGGCTTCTTGTGCATTGATACCAGAGTTTGCTAACAGCTCACGCACATCATGGCTGATGCCTGAGACGCCTAGTAAACCGGACTCTTTATAAAGTAAATGTTCAATTTCTTTGACGGTATAATTCTTTTCTTGAATGAGATATAAAAGAACCCCAGGATCAATACGTCCGCAACGAGTCCCCATCATCAATCCATCCAAGGCGGTAAATCCCATCGACGAGGCAACACTTTTACGTTGATACATCGCACACATGCTCGCGCCATTACCTAAATGAGCCACTATGACGCGTTTATTTCCTGTTTCGCCAATATGCTGTGTAATAACTGAGGTAATATATTCATAAGAAATTCCATGAAATCCATAACGCAGTACTCCTTCCTCAGTTAACTTTCTTGGAATAGCAAAAAGGGTCGCCAATTTTTCTTGAGAACGATGGAAGGTGGTATCAAAGCATGCGATTTGGGGTAATTTAGGGTAAATCGTTTTGATGATCCGGATGGCTTCCAGATTATGAGGTTGATGCAAAGGCGCTAATGGATTCAAACTAGCCATAGCTTTCATGGTATCATCGGTCACTAAAGTGGGGTGAAAGAAATACTTACCTCCATGGACTACTCGATGCCCTGCTGCTGTTAAACTAATAGAATCGGATAGTTGTTCAAACCAGTCGAAAAAGGTTCGTAAACCTGCCTCATGCCCTTGGGATGCAATCTTTTTTTTGAAAATTTGAGCATGGCTTGTATTAAATATCGTTAAATGAGGCGATGCAAAAAGACCTTCAATTTCACCATGGTAAAGTAAATTGAGTTTTTGCTGACAAGCAAACAATGAAAATTTGATGCTTGAAGAGCCTGAATTAATCACTAAGATAACTTTGTTCAATTAATTTTTCCTTATGGCGTACATAAGCTAAAGCCAGTGCACAAGAGGCTTTGCGCGAGATATCATCACTTCCTCGGCTGGTTAAAATAATGGGGACTCTCGCTCCCATTACTATGCCAGCTGCTTCCATACCCGACATGTAAGTCATTTCTTTATAGAGCATATTGCCTGATTCCATATCAGGTACAATGATAATGTCTGCATCGCCTGCGACATCCGATTTAATGCCTTTTTCACGAGCTGCTTCAATAGAAATGGCGTTATCAAATGCAAGTGGACCATCCACAATAGCACCCCTTATCTCGTCCCGCTCAGCCATTTTGCTTAATGCGGCGGCATCAAGGGTCGATTGCATTTTTTCACTGACCGTTTCAATGGCGCAAACGATGGCAACTTTGGGAGTGCCAAAACCTAAAGTCCGAAACAAATCAATTGCATTCTGCGTAATGTCTTTTTTCTCTTGTAAATTAGGCTGAATATTGAGTGCGGCATCAGAGATAAATAAGGGTTTGGAATAATTTGGAGTTTCTACATAAAAGACATGACTCATTCTGCGTCCTGTTAGCAACCCTGTTTCTTTAGCAATAATGGGTCCCATCAATTCATCAGTGTGGATTTTTCCTTTCATTAGGGCTTCTACTTTACATTCTCTTGCAAGTTGCACCGCAGCCTCCGCCGCTTCATTACTATGTTTGGTTGGAATAATTTCGTAGGCAGAAATATCCAGATTGGCTGCAATCGCAGCAGCGACAATTTTATCTTTTGGACCCACAAGAATAGGGATAATTATGTTTTCTTTGGCCGCATCGATCGCCCCCTGTAAGGCCAGTTTATCGACGGGATGAACAATAGCCGTTTTAAGAGGGGCAAAGTCTTCTGTTAATCGAATTAAATGGTTGTACCATGCCCCCTTGGGTTCCTTGAATAGAACTTTCGGTAATTCAACGCGTTCTCTTTTTACTTTTATTGTTGGGGCAATAACAGTGGCAATACCTCTGATTACTGTTTTATCGTGTTGATTCACACAGCTGCACTCCAAATTAACGATATGATTTTTAGGATTCTTATCAGTCACAGTGACAGTCACAGTGACCGTATCACCTGGTACCACAGGGGCAGTAAATTGAAGCGTTTGATCCAAATAAATGGTCCCAGGACCCGGAAGTTCTGTGCCGAGCACTGTTGAGATGAGCGCTGCACCCCACATGCCTTGGGCGATGATCTTGTGAAACATATCATCTTTGGCATATTCAGCATCCACATGGGCAGGGTTTACATCACCTGACATGATGGAAAAAAGCTCAATGTCTTTTGAGGTGAGTGTGCGTTTGAGCTGCGCTGAATCAGCTATTTTAAGTTCTTCAAATGTTTTATTTTCGATAAAAGACATGTTAATGCTCCTTAACCCATAATGGAGTAACCTGAGTCAACATAAAAGACCTGTCCTGTCATATCCATAGCAGCATCACTTACCAGAAATGCTGCTAAATTGCCGACATTTTTAATATCAACTAAGCGGTGCAATGGGGAGCGCTCAACCCCCGCTTTAATATACTCATAAAAATTAGGAATACCTGATGCGGCACGTGTTTGGATAGGGCCTGGGGAAATCGCATTGACTCTTATATTACTGGGCCCTAAATCATAGGCTAGATACCTAACCGATGCTTCTAATGCTGCTTTGACCACACCCATTAAATTGTAATTGAGTACGACTTTTTGGCTGCCATAATAACTCATAGTCAAGATGCTGCCGCCGTTTTTCATCAAGGGTGCGGCGTATTGTGTCAGTCGAATTAAGGAATGGCAGGATATATCCATTGCCTCCAAAAATCCCTCTTTTGTACAATCAACCAGTCTATCATCTAAGGCGGTTTTAGGGGCGAAAGCCATGGAATGTAGAAGGAAATCCAGTTTTCCCCATGTTTTTTCAATAGCAGTGAATAATGCAATAATTTCCTCTTCTTTGCGTACATCACAAGGAAGAATAATAGGAGATTTTAATTGCAGGGCTAAAGGACGAACATAAGGTTCTGCTTTAGCATTAAGAAAAGTTATTGCTAATTCAGCATTGGATAGACCAAATTGCTCCGCACAACCGTAGGCAATACTGTGTTCATTTGCAATTCCAGTTACTAATCCCTGTTTATTTTTCAGATTGATTATCATAGTAATCCTTTTATTCATTCAAATTTCAATATTCAAGCTTTTGCGGGGTCAATAATCCGATAGGCAAGCAGTTTCACTCGGTCGCTTATCAGTGCCCATGTCAGCGCATATACCCATACGAATCCAGCCCAACCCCAACCAAGGGCTGGCATAAGAAATCCGTAAACTGCAATGAGCGTTGCTAGGATTTGGGTACCGATTACTGCAAACAGCAAAATGTTTGCAGGTCGTATAGACCAGAAAGGGCCTCGCGTACGTGTAAGAAAAATGGTCAAGTGTCCGGCTACGGAGAGCAATAAATACATCATGGATTGAAGATGGCCATTGTCAAGGTGAAAAACACGGTCGCCTAGGAAAAAAAGACCAAATGATGCGATAGGTCCAATAATGCCGAGCACCGTGGCAATTCGGAGAACCAGTTGCATATTCCATGCCTCAGGTTCATTTTTATAACGAACATTATCATAAGCAATGGATAGAATGGCGCCATCATTAAGCAAGGCCAGCATCACAATCATCACTGCTGTTATTGGATAAAAATTAAAAATTAGGATAGCCAGCGCCATAAACAACAGAACTCGTAACGTCTCAGCAATACGATAGATTGCATAGCTGTTCATTCGCTGAAAAATTTTTCTGCTTTCTTTAATCGCGTCAATGATGACCGATAGACCAGGTGACATCAACACAATCGATGCCGCTGCCCGTGCTGCATCTGTAGCATCTGAAACAGCAATACCACAGTCAGCTTTTTTCAGGGCTGGAGCATCATTTACACCATCACCAGTCATTCCGACAATGTGGCCTATCTTCTGCAAAATAGTCACGGTACGAAATTTATGTTCGGGGAATACCTGAGCGAAACCATCGGCATTCTCAATAGAATCTATGAGCGCTGTTGTTTCTTGAGTCTTCGAATCTCCTAAGCTACTGGCATCGAAGATATTCGTGCCCATCCCTAATTTTTTGGCTGTTTCCTGAGCAATAGCTAACTGATCACCCGTCACCATCTTCACTTTAACCCCCATCTGGTTTGCAGTGGCAATAGTCGCCTTAGCATCTTCTCTTGGGGGATCAAACAGCGGTAACACGCCAAGAAATTGCCATTGTCCTTCTTTTTCAGCTCGAGCGACACCTAATGATCTAAAGCCGCGAGCAGCAAACTCATTAACTGCCTTCTCTACTTCAGATTTGATTTGTTCGGCATTAACTGATAATGCCATGATGACTTGAGGGGCTCCTTTAGTAACCTTAAATTCTTTTCCATTCAGTGAGTTAATGGTCGCTTCAGTGCGTTTGCTTATCGGATCGAACGGTTTAAAATGAACGATCTCGTAATTCTTCAATTCTCCAGTATTTTTCAACCCTCCAAGAACAGCTTGGTCAATCGTGTCGCTATCATCCGCACGCGAGGCCAGTGCGGCATTTAGTATTAAATATTCGGCAGTTATATTATTTACGCTAAATGGTTCACCTAAACTAAGCTTGTTTTGGGTAAGGGTTCCTGTCTTATCAGCACATAACACATCGACTCCGGCTAACTCCTCCACCGCGGCTAGCCGAGTCACAACGGCTTCTTTTTTAGCAAGAAGTCGGGCACCAACTGCCATCGTCACTGACAATACGGTCGGCATCGCTACAGGAATTGCTGCAACAGTGAGTACTAAAGCAAACTGTAATGTGGTTAGAACTCGATCGCCACGATACATTGCGACAGCGATGATTATACCTACCAGAATCAATGCGAAAATAATTAAGTAATTACCGATCTTTAATACTGCCTGTTGAAAGTGACTGACCGTATGTGCTTCTTCTACCAACTGCGCGGTTTTACCAAAATAAGTATTCTCACCGGTCTCATAAACTAATGCCTCGATTTCTCCTTGTCGAATAATCGAGCCAGAAAATACTGCTTCGCCAGATTTGCGCACTATAGGCAAGGACTCTCCGGTCAAGGTCGATTGATCCACCTCGATGGGATCGCCCTCGAGCAGCCGCGCGTCCGCTGGCACAATATCGCCGAGGCGCATAAGAATGATATCCCCCGGAACTAATTCACTGGCTGGTAAATTAATCCATTTTCCATCACGTTTTATCCTTGCTTTATTCGCTAATTTTGCCTTCAATGCAGCAATAGCGTTCCCTGCTGCATGTTCCTCCCAAAATCCAACCAAAGCATTTGAAACAAGCAAAACCATAATGATGAAAAAGTCCGCCCAATGTTGGATTACACCGGATAGAATCATCGCTACTTCGATCATCCAAGGAATAGGACCCCAAAAATAAGCGAGCAATTTCAGGATTGGATTGATTGTCTTTTCTTCAATTGCATTGGGTCCATATTGGAGCAGCCGATTTTTTGCTTCTGCTTGGCTCAGACCTTCTCTTGATACCCCCAGTTTTTTCTCTACTTCTGGCAGTGGTAGTGATTTCAAATCATCTTGCCTATCTCTTTCTAATTCTGATACTGATTTAGCAGCCTTTTGGGCACTATGACGGGTTTTCATACTAAGAATCATCCTTTTAAATTCTAAAATTATTTTTGAAAACCTAGGTACCTGGTGAATCACATAGATTATTGAACGGATTTAGTTCTTTTTTAAGCGATGCAATCTATGCAAGGAAGAAAGAGAGCTAATCCTTTAACTCCAATTATCATCAATAGTAAATTTGATTATTAACTTATAATTATAGTTGAACAATAAAAAAACGAAAAACAAGCCAATAAAACAAGTTTTGCTAATAATTTGATGATCTGCCTCGAATAGCCGTACACTTTGTATACCTCCTATCAACAGGGAGTGAAAAGGGTAAGAAATTTCAATATTAAAGAGTTCAAAATAAAGCTACGGAATGCTTATAGCATTCCTTGTTATCAAAGCAGGAGACAAGATATACAAAAATATGTTGGGTTTTTCTCTTAGTGCAACAAAAGGAGATCCGGCTCTTTTAATCGCCAAAAAATTTTCTTGTTTAATCTTTAGCAGAGCTAAAAATGCCGAATAATTATGGTTTAAGATTGGTTAGATTAGGGATTGATACGCAACAGGAGTTTACGGTATTTATGCATTCTGATTGCTTTATCTGTAAATCGGAAGGCTTTGAATCTTTAACTCAAATTATTGTTACTGCGAATCATCATTCCATTATTGCAACCCTAAATGTAATCAATTCCAATATTCTCAGAAAGGATGAAGTCAGTTTATCAGAAAGTGCCTGGAAAGAATTAGGCGTGAAAGTTGGTGATTCGGTTAATTTGACTCATCTATATCCAGTCACTTCCCTACAATATTTACGCTCAAAAATTCATGGCAACTCACTATCTGCCGCTGAATTTTTTGCAATTATTCAAGATATAGTTGCTGGAAAATATTCAAATATTCATTTATCGAGCTTTGTTACTGCCTGTGCGAATAATTTAAAGGTACAGGAGATAATTGACTTAACCCGAGCAATGGCCAAATCAGGAAAACAAATTTCCTGGAGTTATCCTATTGTGGTGGACAAACACAGTATAGGTGGGCTCCCCGGCAATAGAACAACTCCGATTGTCGTATCTATTGTTGCGGCAGCAGGTTTAATTATCCCAAAAACCTCATCACGAGCTATAACCTCACCTTCTGGTACTGCTGATACAATGGAAACAATGACCTCTATAAGCTTAAGTCCAAAAAAGATACGACTGGTTATTGAAAAGGAAGGTGGCTGCTTAATTTGGGGTGGGGCACTAGGAATTAGTCCTGCGGATGATTTGCTTATCCGCGTCGAACGGGTTTTAGATCTTGATCCTGAAGGACAAATGATCGCTTCCGTTTTATCTAAGAAAGTGGCAATGGGAATCACTCACGCAGTGCTGGATGTCCCAGTTGGTCCAACAGTAAAAATCCGTTCGGAGCAAGCGTTTTTAAAACTTAAAGAATATTTTGCTATTGTAGGTAAAGCAATGGGTATAGAGCTTACTGTCATAAAATCGAATGGTACGCAGCCAATAGGAAAGGGAATAGGGCCCGCCTTGGAAGCAAAAGACATTTTGGCTGTGTTGCAAAATAACCAAAACGTATGTTTATCCGAGTTAAAAAATAAGGCGATTCTCTTGGCAGGTACCATTTTGGAAATGGGGAAAAAAGCGCAATTAGGAAAAGGTGAGTATCTGGCAAAACAACTTTTGGAAAGTGGGGCCGCACTTAAAAAATTTTTAGCGATCTGTGAAGAGCAGGGCGGATTTAAAGAACCGCCAAGCGCCATTTTAACTTATGATATCGTTGCAACTCATGAAGGACAGGTTTCTGACATTCATAATAGGCAGTTAGCACAAGTTGCTAAATTAGCTGGGGCGCCTCATGATGCTGCTTCAGGAATAGAGTTTTTTGCTGTTTTGGGAACCTGGGTTAAACCAGGGGACGTTCTTTATCGCATTCATGCGGAATCAAAAGGAGCCTTGGCCTATGCAGTTTCCTATGCACGAGCTATGCCTCATATTGTCACGCTTAGGCGAGATTAATTAAGCAAGAAATTGCGCTTAAGTTTTTTTCACTTGCAACCATTGACTCATCAATTTATTTTTAATCACTTCGACAAGATAAAGATAGCAGGTTGTTGCAACAATTAAGAAAATAAAAAAGGAAAAGGGTAGGGGAACAAATCTTAAATAACTGGCGAGCGGGCTAAATGGCAATAGTATGCTAAAAGTTAATACTGAAAATACAGTGATCATTAAGGGAAGACTGGGTTTATTTTTAAACGGTGATCCCACTGTGCGAATGATAAAAATGACGAGAGTTTGTGTTGCCAAAGACTCTACAAACCAACCTGTCTGAAAGAAAGATTCAGAAGCTTTAAAATAATACAGCAAAACTGAAAAAGTAATAAAGTCAAAAATAGAGCTAATCGGGCCAATATAAAACATAAATTTGCGTATGACTTCGATGTTCCAATGTTTGGGTTTATTGATAAAACTAGGATCGACCTCATCGGTAGGGATGGATATTTGAGAAATATCATAAAGAAGATTATTAAGCAGGATTTGAGTCGGTTTCATGGGTAAAAAAGGAAGAAATGGAGAGGCCAAGGCCATGCTTAACATGTTCCCAAAATTGGAGCTTGTGCCCATCATTAAGTATTTCATGATATTACCAAACGATTTACGCCCTTCCATAATCCCATTTAACAAAACTTTTAAGTTATGCTCCAATAAAATAATACTCGCCGTTTCACGGGCAACATCAACTGCTCCCGAAACCGAAATTCCGATATCTGCACTATAAAGCGAGGGTGCATCATTAATCCCATCACCTAAATACCCTACAACATGGCCATTTGTGCGAAGAACATGCACAACACGCTGCTTTTGATGCGGTGAAAGCCGTGCAAAAATGACCGTTTCTTCAGCCGCTTTTGCTAAAGCGAGATCAGACATCTGTTCTATTTGCCCGCCCAGTAAAAGCCCTTTTGTTTTGAGACCAACTTTTGCACAAATATGGCGAGTAACTAATTCATTATCTCCCGTTAAAATTTTAATTTTTACGCCCGCCTGATTTAATTCGTCTATTGTTTCTCGGGCATCTTCTAATGGTGGATCAAGAAAAGCTAAGAAACCAGCCAAAGTTAAATCTTTTTCGTCATCTACCCCATAGGTTTGTTTAATTGCTGTTGAACGATAAGCGATGGCTAATACACGATATCCTTTTCGACTTAGGCTGTGAAACTGCTGTAAATAATGTTTTGTTATCTCATCACTAAGCAATTTTTCTTCGGTATCCGTTTTGTATTTCTTAGAGATTTTAATAATATTTTCAGGCGCCCCTTTCGTTATTATTAAATGCAATCCTTGTTTCTCAACGACAATACTGGAGCGTTTTCGCTCAAAATCAAAGGGAATTTCATCAATTTTTATATAACCCTGCTGAGCAGGATGAGCATGTTGCAAAATTGCGCTATCGAGAGGATTAATGCCTGATTTTTTTAATAAGGCAGTATCAAGGGGATTTTTTATGTTAGTACTAAATAAGCTGCTCAAATAGGCTAGCAGTAAAACGTAGTCAGATTTTTTTCCAAAAATATCGCTGTATTTTTCTAAAGTCATTTCACCTTGAGTTAAGGTTCCCGTCTTGTCAGAGCATAAGATGTCCATACTGCCAAAATTTTGAATGGCTGCTAAGTTTTTAACAATAACTTTCTGCTTTGCCATTTTTAAAGCCCCTGCGGTTAAAGTCACTGTAGTAATCATGGGTAAAAATTCAGGAGTAAGCCCCACAGCTAGGGCAATTGAGAACAACAGTGATTCCAGTGGAGGATGTTTTAGATAAAGATTAACTAGAAATACGAAGAAAATAAGGAAAAAAACGGTTTTCATAATAAAAAAACTGAAGCGCAAAATCCCTTTTTCAAATTCGGTTTGTGGAGCAGAAACAGAGATGCTAGCTGCAATTTGTCCAAAAAAAGTATCTTTCCCCGTCACTAAAACTAAGGCTGTTGCATAGCCGCTAACAATAGAAGATCCTGAAAATATCGCATTGATTGCTTCTATAGGGCTGCTAGGAACATTCAAGGTGGCGGCGGCTTCCTTTTCTATCGGCAATGATTCCCCTGTTAGGGCAGCTTGCTGTACATGTAAGTCTTTGGTGTGAAGCAATAAACAATCAGCCGGAACTATATCGCCAGAAGATAAATAAATAACATCGCCAGGTACCAATTCACTGCATGGTACATCTTGCTCGCTACCGTTTCGCAATACGGTTGTTTTTATTGATACATGTTGTTGCAATTTTTCAGCGGCAACTAAAGAGCGATGAGTTTGCAAAAAATCGAGACCGATACTAATACCGACAATAACAAGGATAATCATGGCATTAATTGAACTGCCCGTAAAAAATGAAATAAGGGCGGCAAGGATTAAAATAAACACCAGAGGGTTAGTCGAATGCGAAATAGCTTGCCAAAAATGAGAGCGGTAGGGCACTATTATGATTTTGTTTGCACCATATAGTTTAAGACGTTCTGAAGCCTCAGTGGCAGTAAGTCCCTCAAGCGAGCTTCCTAACTCTTGCAAAGCTTGAGAGGGTTTAAGTGATAATAATGCCCTCAGATCTTTTTGCATTTTTTATCCAAAGATGGGCTCTTATTATTTTTTTTCCACAATTTTATAGGTCACTGTAATACTAGCCTTTAGTGAATTAGCAATAAAGCAACGATGATGTGTTGCTTCAAAAAGTTGCTCTACTGCTTTTTTGTCTGGTTTATTCTCGTCTTTAAACGAAACTGTTGGGGATAGAAAAATATGTGAAACGGCATGTTGCACTTCATCGACGGAACAAGTGGCATGATCCGCATAGCTATCAACCACATAGCCTTTTTTTGCACACAAAGAGAGAAAAGTAAGTAGAAAACAACTTGAAAGAGAAGCCGTGAGTAATTCTTCAGGACAATGAAATTGAGGGTTGCGTATAAAATGAGCCGAGGTATTAACTTCTAGTTTGGGTCCACCATAGAAGAATACTGTGTGCTTGCGATTATAGGTTTGATAATTAAAATTATCTGACTCGCGTTCCCATAAAAGACGAATATTATATTCAGACATAATCAAAGTCCTTGTATTAGAGGTACCTCTTCCTATTAAATGAATAAAAGCTCTTATATAAGTTTAATCCATTTAAGGATTTTTGGTATTGAATTCCACAAACGCAGAACTCCCATCAACTACTTAGGTAAATCAATTTTAATTTTCTGTCCTATTGCTAATCTTAAGGCATTAATAATTGCAATAATATCAATGAATTCCTGAAGTAGGGCTCCGGCCACTGGCGGAATAAACCCGGCAGCAGCAAAAACCATCCCAATAATACTGAGAATCATCCCACCAATAGCGCTTTGTGCAGCAATTCGACGGGTACTTATACTTAAATGAATTAATTCATCTACCTTGCTTAATGTACTTTCCATAATAATTGCTCCCGCTGCCTCTGAGGTAATCGCACTATGTTGGCCAAAGGCTATGCCAACAGTTGCAGCTGTTAACGCGGGGGCATCATTTATTCCATCACCCATAAAAACAGTGGGTGCTTTTTTTCGCTCTTGGCGAACAATAGTAAGTTTTTGCTCAGGGCTTTGAGAGGCATAAATTTCTGTTAAATTGAGTAAGGTGGCTAAATATTCAACCTCGGATTGGCGATCACCTGATACAAGCATCACTTTTTTAAATTGATGAGACGGACCTAAATGGCTAATGAACGGTTTGCTATCAGAACGAGGGGCATCTCTAAAATGGAGTGCAGCAGCATAACGCTGATCAATCAAAATAATACATTCTAATCCAGGTAAAACAGGTGGCAGCAAGGCTTTATCAGCAGGGCTCATCTCTAGAAGTTTTTTTCTGCTGATGATGGAAATAGCATGCTTATTAATGGTTCCTTGTAAACCGCAGCCAGGTTTTTCCGATAGGTTAGTGACCTGAAGCAGATTGATGCCCTGTTTTTTTGCTTCATTAAGAACCGCATAAGCAAGAGGGTGCTTGGAGTATTGTTCTAGGCTTGCAACGTACTGTAAAATTTTTTCTTTTTGATAATCGTCAACTGCAACTATTTCGGTTAATGAGGGTTTGCCATAAGTAAGGGTACCTGTTTTATCAAAAATAGCTGTTTTACAAAGGGGTAATTGCTCTAAAATGGCTGGATCTTTAATAATAATGGCTTGTTTAGCTGCTTTTGAAACCGCACTGATTAAGACGATGGGAATTGCGATTAATAAAGGACAAGGAGTAGCAATGACTATCACAGCCAGAAAGCGTAATGCATCCCCAGTCATATACCAAGCTAATAAAGCGAAAAAAAGAGCAAGAGGAGCAAAAATGGCGCCAATTTGATCGCCCAGCCGTCTGAGGGTGGGGCGCTTTTGTTCTGCTTCTTCTAACACTTTTACGATAGCTGCATAGCGCGAATCGGATGGAAGCGAAGTGGTTTGCACCGTAAGCGCAAAATCTCGATTGATAGCACCTGATAAAACATAAGTACCTGGGGTTTTCGCGATTAGATAAGGTTCCCCAGTTAAATAAGATTCATCCATAGTACCTTGCCCATGAATAACTAAGCCATCGACAGGACAGGTTTCGTGAGGGTAAATAACAACTTGATCCTTTATTTGAATAGTTGATAAGGGAATATCTTCAATATGATTATTTGTTTGTCGATGAGCAATTGAGGGCATGCGTGCAGCCAATGCCAATAGCGCAGAAGCCGCTTTGCGTCTGGCATAGGTCTCCAAAGTTTGGCCACTAGCCAGCATGAGAATAATTAAAGTTCCTGCTAAATATTCATGCAAAATAACACTCGTTACTAAGGCAATTGCTGCAAGTGAATCTGCCCCTAAATTACCTTTAATTAATTTAGACAAAATTTGGAAAAATAAAGGTATCCCGCCAATTATTATAATGAATAACAAGGGTAAATCAGCATTCCCAAGGGAGAAGGCTTCCATTAAAAAATGCAAGCAAATTGCAAACAAGGAGGTTAATGCTATGCAAGATTGCCATCGAGCTAATATAGTTATAATTGCTACTCCATAGTTTTCTCTAGCTTAAATAAATTATCGCCTTAGCTAGTGTCCTTACGCTCTTCAACTTTAATGTGATGAGAGGGCATCTTTTTAATTTTAGCCAAGTTTGCTTAACTCTGTGGAGAGACTTAGTCCGCCTAATATCAGACTAAAACAAGCAATAAAAAATCCCAAGGCTTTTGAAATAAAAAAGGAAACTTTATCAGCCCGCTGAATTAATGAGGAGACAATAAGCCCATTTAAACCATCTGTTGCCATCATTCCTAACATAAAAACCACGCCAAGCAAAGCTGAAAAAACCCAAGGTTTATTCGAAGACATAGAAAGAGAAAATAAGGTAATTTGACTAAATGTATCAAAGGAAAAAGCAAATAAAGCACCAGTTAGGATAATCCAAAAGGCATTAAATTGTTTGAGATAACGAATAAAAAAAGTCCGAATGCTACTCGGCGCGTGAAATTTTTTCCCATGTCGTACTATATTGTGAAGGGTTAGAAACCCAAAGAGTAGTAAAAAAAATATGGATATAAAACTACCTAGCGGTTCTAGCCATGCTGGAAACTGTGAGCGTATAAAGCCATTATTGATTATCATGCTAAGGATAATTACCACTAATCCATGTCCTAAGGAAAATAAGAAACCTACGCGTTTAGATAACTGATTATTAGCTCTGACCGTGCGAGTAATTGTATCAATAGTTGCTAAATGATCTAAATCGAGTCCATGACGAAGGCCCAATCCAAATACAAAACTAATTATTAATATAGAAGAGTTTGTTGTATTAATGACTTTGCTCCTTTGCTAAAAACAAGTTATTTTAATTTAGCGCTTATCTATCATTTATCCAGGCTATGCACGAATTAACCCTCTCTCGCAACATACTTGAAATTATTAAACAACACGCCTCTCAAATGAGTTGCCGAGTGGTTAAAAAAATTTATCTGGAAATTGGCGAGTTAATCGCAATTGACCAAGCGTCTTTACAGTTTAACTTCGCGATTGTAGCAAAGGGAGAAATAGCTGAAAATGCAACGCTTGAAATGGTTGAAATCAAGGGGCGGGCTGTCTGTGACTTTTGCAAGAAAACTGTTATGCTTAAAAACTATTTTGACGGCTGTGAAAATTGCGGACAGTATTCATTGAAAATAATCCAAGGTGAGGAATTGCGAGTTAAATCCATGGAGGTCGAATAATGTGTGGGGTTTGTGGTTGCTCTAGTGAGCAGAATGATCATCAGGAGGCTAATGGTTTTCATCCTCATCACCATCATAGTTCAGAAAAACTAATTTCAATTGAGCAAGAGATATTGGCAAAAAACAATGAATTTGTTCATGCTAATCAACAGACTTTTTTAAAAAAGAAAATTATCGCAACCAACCTCATGTCGAGTCCTGGTTCGGGTAAAACAACCTTGCTTGCCAAAACAATTGCCGATCTAAAATCTCGCTTGAACATAGCAGTCATAGTCGGTGATCAGCAAACTAATTACGATGCAGAAAAAATCAAATCAAGTGGCGGTGAAGCTGTGCAAATCAACACAGGCAGGGTCTGTCATCTGGATGCTCATATGGTTGGTCATGCTATTGAAAATTTGTCGATAAAAGAACAGTCCCTTCTTTTTATAGAAAATGTAGGAAATCTTGTTTGCCCAGCGCTTTTTGATTTAGGCGAAGCCTATAAAGTCGTCATCCTTTCGGTAACAGAAGGGGATAATAAGCCTTTAAAATACCCAGACATGTTTCGCAGGGCGGATATAGTGTTGTTAACAAAAATGGATTTACTGCCTTATGTTGATTTTGAAGTGACCCAATGTATCGCTTATGCAAAACGAATTAACCCCAAGGTTGAGGTTTTGCCCCTTTCTGCAAAAACAGGGATAGGGTTAGATAAGTGGTATAAATGGTTAGAAGCGATACGAGTTAATGGCTAATTTAGAACGACTACAAATATTGATCAAAGGTCAGGTTCAAGGAGTTGGATTTCGCCCTCATGTTTATCGAGTTGCGCAAAGCTTGAATCTAACAGGATGGGTGCAAAATAATGCTTTAGGCGTCTTAATGGAAGTGCAGGGGATATTAGCTTCATCCTTTCTTGCCCAACTTATTGAGAGTCTCCCTCCCTTAGCAAAAATTAATTCCGTTGAAAACAAGCTTGTCGCCTTAATTAATAATGAACATTCGTTTGATATTATCGAAAGCCAGAAAAATGGTGCTTCAGCTAGTATGATTTCCCCGGATTTAAGTCCCTGTGCAGATTGTTTAAAGGAGCTTTTTGACCCTACTAGTCGGTATTATTACTATCCTTTTTTAAATTGTACTCAATGTGGTCCACGATTTACCATTACTCAAGCCCTACCTTATGACCGCTGCCAAACATCGATGAGTGAATTTCCTTTGTGCTCAGCATGTCAGCAAGACTATCTCTCGCCGATGAATCGTCGTTATCATGCTCAGCCAACTGCCTGTCGTCATTGTGGGCCGGCACTTTCTGTTTCCCTACAAAAGATTGTTCAAGCTCTGGGCGAAGGACAAATTGTTGCGCTTAAAGGGGTAGGTGGCTATCAGCTACTTTGTGATGCAAGAAATGAAGAAGCAATTCTAAGATTGCGTAAGAAAAAATATCGTGAAGTAAAACCCTTAGCAATACTGGCTCTTAATTGCCTGAGTATAGGACAATTCGCTAAAGTAAGTCATGAAGAACAAGATTTGCTTACAAGTCAGGCACGGCCCATTGTGCTACTGCGAAAAAAGAATAATGCATTACCGCAAGCTATCGCACCGGGTTTATCTTGTTTGGGAGTAATGTTGCCTTCTTCACCCCTGCATTATCTATTGTTTCATGGGCTTGCGGGTAATCCTAAAAATGTCGATTGGCTTTATGATTTTCATCCCTGGCTGCTGATAGCAACTAGCGCCAATCTTGCCGGCAACCCCTTAATAATAGAAGATGAAGAGGCTTCTCAAGAACTAAGTTCAATTGCTGATTTAGTTGTTTCTTATAATCGTAAAATATATACCCGCGCTGATGATTCGGTGATACGAATTATTAACAAATCACCTACTTATTTAAGGCGGGCTCGTGGGTTTTCACCAATAAGTATTCCATTGCCCTTCTCTATTCCTTCAACCTTAGCTTTAGGTGGACATCTTAAAAATACCTTTTGCATAACAAGAGGCGAAGAGGCCTTTGTCTCGCAGCATATTGGAAGCTTGACGAATAAAGAAACTATCCATTTTTTTCATAAGACACTCAATCACTGGATAAGATTTCTTGATATCAAAATCGAACGCATTGCTTGTGATTTGCATCCTGATTTTTATACTACAAATTTTGCTAGAAGTTATAAACTTCCAGTCATTTCAGTGCAGCATCATCATGCTCATTTAGCTTCTGTAGCTGCAGAACATCATCTCGTTGAGCCCGTATTAGGTTTGGCGCTAGATGGGTATGGATATGGGTGGGATGGCCAGGCATGGGGCGGTGAGCTTTTTTTAATGAAAAAAACGAAAATTCAACGTTTGGCACATTTTTATCCTCTACCTCAGCCCGGTGGGGAGCGAGCAGTGCATGAACCATGGCGGATGGCTGCCGCTGTTTTAAATTGCCTGGATAAAGAAGAAGAGATTATACGACGTTTCTGCAATCAGCCTATGGTTGCAAATGTTTCTCGCTTATTAAAAAATAAGCAGACTCTACCCCGCACAAGCAGTTGTGGTCGACTTTTTGATGCAGCAAGTGCTTTATTAGCTGGTAATACGCTTTCGCAATATGAAGGACAAGCACCAATGCAACTGGAAAGCTTAGTCACTAACCCGCAAGTTCTTTCTGATGGCTGGACTTTTGATCAAGAGCAATTTAATTTTTTACCAACTTTTAGGCATTTACTGAATATGGACTCTCGAGAAGGTGCGAATGCGTTTCATGGGACTTTGATCGCTGGTTTAGCTGAGTGGATTTTAAATTACGCAAGAAAAACGGCGATTCATCGTATTGTGTTAGGTGGAGGTTGTTTTTTAAATCAGGTACTTACAGAGGGTTTAACGAAACAGTTAGAAGCTCATGGATTAAAGGTTTATTTACCCCGTCAATTACCTGCCAATGATGGAGGTATTTCCTTAGGACAGGCCTGGGTAGCCGCTAATCATTCTGAGGCCGAATTATGTGCTTAGCGCTTCCTGCTCAAATAATCCGCTTATTTGACCCTCAAAGGGCTTTAGTGAATCTTGGAGGCATCCAAAAAGAAATTTCGCTTGCTTTATTAGATCAAGTTAGCGAAGGAGATTACGTGATTCTGCATGTGGGATATGCGTTAACCAAACTGGATGAAGAAGAAGCGAAAAAGACCTTGGCATTGTTTGCTGAAATGCAGGGGCAGGCGAGATGAAATACATTGAAGAATTTCGTGATGCCGAATTTGCACAAGCTATTGCAAAAGAAATTAGCTGCCAAGCTATACCGCAATATCATTATCGATTAATGGAATTTTGTGGGGGACATACACACACGATACACCGTTATGGCCTTCCGAGTCTTTTGCCTGCTAATGTAGAACTGATCCATGGACCAGGCTGTCCAGTTTGTATTTTACCTATTCATCGTATCGATAAGGCTATTGCTTTAGCGTCTTTACCCCAGGTCATATTTTGCAGTTACGGTGATATGTTGCGTATACCTGGTTCAAATCAGCAAACACTATTACAAGCTAAGGCAAAAGGAGCAGATATTCGCATGGTTTATTCCGTGGATGAAGCCCTCCGTATTGCACAGCTAAATACAAACCGAGAAGTTATTTTTTTTGCGATCGGATTTGAAACGACTACCCCACCAACAGCTTATGCACTTCTTGAAGCAAAACGCATGAACCTTCGTAATTTTAGCGTTTTCTGTAATCATGTATTAACGCCAGCAGCTATGAATTCACTTTTACAAACTCAAAATAACGAAGCAGTTCATCAGTTGGATGGCTTTGTAGGACCAGCCCATGTAAGTATAGTGACTGGTAGTAGGGTCTATGAATCTATAAGTCGAAAATTTAAAAAACCGATTGTAATTTCAGGATTTGAACCACTCGATGTATTGCACTCTATTTTAATGCTTATCAAGCAAATTAACCGCAGGAGTAATGAGGTTGAGATTCAGTATACTCGAGCAGTTACTCGCCAAGGAAATTTAAAGTCACAAGCAATAATGAATGAAGTATTTGCCCTGCGTACTCTTTTTGAATGGCGGGGATTAGGCAATATTCCAGAGAGTGCTGTAGAAATTAGACCCAGCTATTCGCTGTTTGATGCGGAAAAACGATTTCCACTGCCTGATTCACAAGGAGTGGAGCACAAGCAATGCGATTGTGGTTCTATCTTGCGCGGGCTTAAAAAACCCACAGACTGCAAGCTCTTTGCTAAGGTATGCACACCACAAAATCCATTAGGCTCATGCATGGTTTCTTCTGAGGGAGCTTGTGCTGCCGTATATGCCTATGGGCGGAGAAATTAATGATGGAAACTTCAATTAAAAGAGCGCCTGGACCCAAATTAAATCTAAAAACTGGAGTTATTGAGTTAAGTCATGGTAGTGGTGGACGCGCCATGATGCAATTAATTAATGAGCTTTTTTTACCCGCATTTAACAATTCATGGCTCGATCAAAAAAATGATCAAGCTTGTTTTACAGTGGACTCAGGTCGTATGGTCATGACAACCGATGCGCATGTGATTTCTCCCTTATTTTTTCCCGGTGGCAATATCGGTTTGTTGGCAGTACATGGAACGATAAATGATGTTGTCATGTCAGGAGCAAAACCCTTGTATTTATCGGTCAGTTTTATATTAGAAGAAGGGTTTCCGCTTGTTGATCTAAAAAAGATCGTCACTTCCATGGCTGATGCAGCGCTGGCGGCAAAGGTTGCGATTATTACAGGTGATACGAAAGTTGTAGAGCGCGGTAAAGGGGATGGGGTCTTTATTAGTACAACGGGCTTGGGAGTAGTTCCCGAAGGCATTCACATCTCTGGCAATCAGGCAAAGCCAGGGGATAAAGTAATTCTCAGTGGATATATTGGGGATCATGGGATTGCAATTTTGTCTCAACGGAATCATTTAGAGTTTTCTACTACTATTCAGTCGGATACTGCCGCTTTGCATGATTTGGTGAGTCACATGCTCAATGCCGTACCTTCTATTCATTGCTTGCGTGATCCAACACGAGGTGGAGTGGCATCGACTTTAAACGAATGGGCAATGCAATCGCAAGTAGGTTTTATTATCGATGAAACGCAAATTCCTATCCGCACAGAAGTAGCGGGTGCTTGTGAACTTTTGGGTTTAGATACTTTGTATGTAGCAAATGAGGGCAAGCTCTTGGCTATCTGTGCTGCAGAAGATTCTGAGAAGCTTATTAGGGCAATGCGCTGCCATCCTCTGGGTGAGGAGGCCGCTATTATTGGTGAGGTGGTTGAAGATCCTTATCATTTTGTACAACTTCGCACAAAGCTAGGCGGATTGCGCATTATGGATTGGTTGAGCGGTGAACAATTGCCACGAATTTGCTAATTAAGCTAAGGATAAAGCGCTTATGGAAAATTGCTATTTTCTGCCCCATGAAAAATTGCAAGCACTAATCGATAAGGTGCAAGAATTAGGTTTTTCTTGTGTGGGACCTCAAGTTCGTGACGGTGCAATCGTCTATGATACCCTTAATGACGCGAAACGGCTGCCTTGGGGCTTTCGCGATCATCAAACTCCCGGTAAATATCGTCTTGAAACATTGCCTATTCAGCGCGCTTTTTCATGGGCCAATGGCCCTCAGGCAATTAAGCCTTTGCTTTTTAAACCGAGTGAAACGGTTTGGCGTGTTGAGCGAAACAATGCAGGAAAATTGGAATTTAAACCTTATACGGCTAATGAATCGCCCATTGCAATTATCGGTGCTCGTTCTTGTGATTTAGTCGCTATGGCTATTCAAGATAAGGTTTTTTTAGCATCTGAATATCAGGATGAACGTTACCGTAAGCGGCGAAATGCCTTATTGGTTATTGCTGTTAATTGCGGTTATTCCTCAAATAATTGCTTTTGCGTTTCTGCGGGAACAGGACCAGAGGTTCAAAATCCTTTTGATCTGCTAATGACTGAATTGGATTTAGGGTTTGTCATAAAAAGTGGTAGTGAGCAAGGCCAACATTTAATTTCAACTTTAAATTTGTCATTAGCAACCCTACAACAATGTCGAGAAGTTGAACAAGAAATTACAAATGCTGCTGCTATGCAGACAAAACGTATTCCTCTGGATAATGGACCAGAGTTAAAAGATTTATTATTTGCCAATTTAGGTCATCCGCGATGGGACGAAGTTGCAGAACGTTGTTTATCCTGTGGCAATTGTACTTCAGTTTGTCCGACCTGCTTTTGTCATAGTGAAACAACCAATCATAGCTTGGATGGTAACAGCGGTGAATTGCAGCGTGAATGGGATTCTTGCTTTACAGAAGGCCACAGTTATTTAGCCGGCCATCCCATTCGCGATACGACTAAAAAACGCTACCGCCAATGGTTAACACACAAAGTAGGTAGCTGGTTTGAGCAATTTGGCACGAGTGGCTGTGTTGGTTGTGGACGTTGTGTCACTTGGTGTCCGGTAGGAATTGATATTACCGAAGAGCTGGCTGCGATTTCTGGCGAATCCAATCTGCGAGATAAGCAATAATCATGGATGCCTATATTCCGCACACCGCAAAGATTAAAGCTAGGCGACAAGAATCCCCTACAATTTTTACTATTGACCTCGAGTTTATAGATCAAGCGCATCAACAGGTTTTTTCATTTAATCCAGGTCAATTTAATATGCTTTATCTCTATGGAGTTGGCGAAGTGGCCATTTCTATTAGCTCCGATCCAGCGGAACAAACCTATTTAAGCCATACCATACGTGCTGTCGGACGAGTAACCAATGCAATGCAGAAGCAATTAAAAAAAGGCGATTTTGTAGGTATTCGCGGGCCATTCGGCAAGGGTTGGCCTTTAAATGAAGCTTTAGGCAAAGATATCCTTATCGTAACAGGTGGTTTAGGCTGTGCACCCACAGTATCAGTGATTAATTATATTTTAGCGAGACGTCAACAATATGGCGCATTAAAAATATTTCAAGGCATAAAGCACAGTGAGGATTTTATTTTTCGTAAACAGTATGAAAAATGGCAAATGACACCCCAAACTGAGGTTTATATTGCAGCTGACCAAGCTGGACCGAAATGGCCTTGGAGCGTTGGTTATGTCACTGATATGATTTCATCGCTGCAACTAAATCCTAGTAATACTGTGGCAATGATGTGCGGCCCCCAGGGTATGATGCTTGCCGCCGCCTTAGCCTTAATGAATCAAGGCGTTTCCGAGGAAGCTATTTTCCTGAGCATGGAGCGGAATATGGAGTGTGGAATAGGTCATTGTGGCCATTGCCAATATGGCGGTTTATTCGTCTGTAAAGATGGGCCAATTTTTTCCTATAATCGTATTAAAACCTTATTTACAGAGCCTGGGTTCTAACATGAAAAAACCGCGTTTGGCTGTCTACAAATTTACTTCTTGTGATGGTTGCCAGTTAGCTTTTTTAAATGCAGGAGAAGCTCTGCTCCTGTTATCTGAACTGGTCGAATTCACTTTTTTTGCTGAAGCAGGGGCGCTTTCCCGTAAAAAAGTGGATATTGCTTTTGTAGAGGGAAGTATTTCCACACCCGGAGAAATTGAGCGAATAAAAAAAATTCGAAAAAATTCTACTTTTCTTATTACTATCGGTGCTTGTGCAACCGCTGGAGGAATACAGGCTTTACGGAATGCTGCAAATTATGAGGAATGGATGTCAAGCATTTATGCCTCCCCCCAGACAATTGCTTCTATGAATATTTCTACCGCCATTTCTCATCATGTAAAGGTTGATTTGGAGTTATGGGGATGCCCTGTTAACACGGGCCAGGTCATGGATGCGATTCGTTCTTTATTATTTGGAGCCTTTCCGCAAATTAAGCGGGATGCAGTATGTCTCGAATGCAAGCGTAAAGGGCATGTTTGCGTATTAGTAGCTAAAAATGAACCCTGTATGGGACCTGTCACTCAAACAGGGTGCGGTGCTTTATGTCCAGGGCTGGGACACGCATGTTACGCTTGTTATGGCCCTTCGCAAAATCCTAATACACATTATTTAGGAGAGTGGTTTGCCAAAAATGGAAGTCGTTACGATCAAATCGCCAGGCAGTTTTTACATATTAATAATCAGGCTCCCGTGTTTAATCAAGCAGGTAATTATTTTAAAGGGATAAAAATTGTCAAAGAGTAAGGAAAAATTAATTGAAGTGCCTATTCTTGCCCGTGTTGAAGGAGAGGGGGCGCTTAGGATAAAAATTAAGCAGAATAAAATTCAAACCTTAGAACTTAAAATTTTTGAGCCGCCGCGTTTATTTGAAAAATTTTTAGAACAACGTGATCATAGCGAAGTATTAGATATAGTGACTCGTATCTGTGGTATTTGCCCGGTTGCCTATCAAATGAGTGCCACCCAAGCCCTTGAGAATTGCTTTAATTTGGAGATAAGCCCTTGGATCCGGGAAATGCGACGTTTGTTTTATTGCGGAGAATGGATTGAAAGCCATAGTCTTCATATTCATCTTTTAGCTTTGCCTGATCTTTTGGGCTTTAACACTGGCATCGAAATGGCTAAAAGCTATTCTCATGAAGTTCGTCGCGGTTTGCGCTTGCAGGCATTGGGAAATGAAATCATACGTATATTCGGCGGACGATCTGTTAATCCAGTGGGAGCAAGAATTGGAGGCTTTTATAAAGCGCCAGCCCCAGTACATATGCAAACATTACAGCAAAAAATCATCTCTTCTTTTGGGGAATGCGAAGAACTCATTCGCTGGATTACCACCTTGCCTCTGAGTAAAGATTGCCATGATTTTACTTCTGTTTCATTATTTCATCCTCAAGAATACCCCCTCAATGAGGGGCGCATTGTTTCTGATAAAGGACTTAGCATATCGATTGAAGAATTTGATCATTACTTTAAAGAACATCAGGTTCCTTATTCCAATGCCCTTCATTGCTTATTAAAGGGAAAGCCCTATTTAGTTGGTCCTCTAGCCCGTCTTAATATAAATTTTGCACGCTTACCGCAGCAAATTAAAAAATTATTAAACGAATTAGGCATTCATTTCCCAAGTAAAAATATGCACCATAGCATCTTAGCTCGTGCGATTGAGGTGTATTTCTGTTTTATAGAGGCAGCCCGTATTTTAGAAAATTACGCATTACCCGAGGCTTCTTATATTCCGGTGACAATTAACCCAGGCAAAGGTTATGGATGCACCGAAGCCCCGCGAGGTTTGCTGTGGCATTGTTTTGAAATTAACGAGGATGGACTTGTTAAATCAGCTCGTATTGTTCCTCCAACCAGTCAAAACCAAGCAAGTATTGAAGAAGACCTAGCCATTTCCTTGCAACAATTTGGTCTTGAAAAATCAACTGAAGAATTAAGACGTTATAGTGAAATAATTATTAGAAATTATGATCCCTGTATCTCTTGCTCAACCCATTTTTTAACTCTTGATGTGAAGCGTGATGATTGAGTTATTGGTAATTGGGCTGGGTTCACCGTTTGGTGACGATCGTATTGGTTGGGATGTTGTGCAGTTATTACAGCAAAGAAGAGCACTTACTGCTTATACTGAAAATCAATTGCAATTTGCTTGTTATGACCGGCCGGGTTTAAATTTACTTGAATTAATACAAAACGCAAAATCCGTTTTTTTAATCGATGCAGTGAGAACAGGGGCTGAGATTGGTACATTAGTTTGTCTTAAAGAAGATGAAATTAATGTAATTAATACAATAGGAACTACTCATCATTTTGGCGTAGCAGAAGCAATCCAAATGGGAAAAGTTCTTAACCTATTACCGCAGAATCTCATTTTATATGGAATAGAAATCGACGAGCTTAATTTTCAGTTTGAAGTTTCAAAGCTGCTTAAAAAAGCACTGCAAGCTTTAATAGAGCAAATTGAAAAAAATATTATTACTCATATGAATAGCCTGAAATCCACTTCGTAGAAGTTTGTATCGCTTATGTTTTGTTGCTTTCTTAAAGCGTAAACGCTAATGATTGCGATGGCAAAAATAAGTTATTTTGAACAACATAAAACTATTCTTCTATTCGTGGATTCCACAATAGCTAAAAAATTACTACAATGTAGCTAAAGATAATCACCAAGGATGTGTCATGTCAGACCCTAAATCTATAAGTTTAATGGATGCTATTTATAATCGCCGTTCGGTAAGAGATTATCTTCCCCAGAAAGTGAGCAAGGATCTAATTAATGTACTCCTTGATGCTGCAGTACAAGCACCTTCTGCTCTCCATGAAGAACCTTGCGCTTTTGCCATCATACAGAACCAAAACATGCTAGATCGCTTATCTGAATCTGCAAAAAAAATATTGCATGATGAATCGAGTAAAACTGAGTCAGAAAAAAGAAAACGTATCCTTGATGTGGTGGATCGAGAAGAGTTTCATGTCTTTTATAACGCGACTACACTAATAGTCATCTACAGCAAATTCCAAGACTCTTTTGTCGCAGCAGATTGTTGGCTAGCTGCTGAAAACCTTATGCTCAGTGCTTATGCTTATGGCCTTGGCTCTCGGGTCATTGGTTTTTCTGTCGCCGCCTTGAATTTACCTGAATGGAAAGCTGAAATAGGCATCCCAAAGGAAATGACTGCTGTTGTACCAATAATTTTAGGTGTCCCTAATAACCCTTCGTTATCATCAGGTCGAAAATCCCCCGAAATCCTCGCCTGGAAATAATACCAATGGGGTGATAGAGTAATAAATTTAACACAGGATTAACTATAGAATCATTAGGTTAATTTTTTTACTCCCAGGCAATTCCTTCCCTTGATTCCAGCTAAGTGGCGTGATCGTTTTGGGGATTGTTTCTGATTACGAAGAGAGATAATTCAGAACAGTTCGCACAATTTATGGAGGCTTATTTTTGTATGTTGCTACTAAATTTGAGGTTAAGGAGGCTTCACTGGAAGAGTAACCAGGAATTATGATTTTATATTAATTTTACTATAATCTTCCCGTTTTATTAATTAGTAAACATACTTGTCTTGGTACAAAATCCGTCTTTGAATTTTCGTTTCTTTAAAAAGGTAAATATATGTTTAAAAAAACATTCTCTTCAAAGCAAATTTATGATCTAACTGCACCAATAACATCTAAGACGGTAGTTTATCCGGGTGATCCATGCTTTAGTACCGAAGACGTTTTATCGTTAGAAAGCGGATCTCAGTTTCACTTATGCCACATGCACTTGGGAAATCATACTGGTACCCATATCGATTATCCTGCCCATGTCATTCAAGGAGGCAAAACCAGTACAGATTTCCCTCTACAAGCTTTGATTGGTTCTGGTCTGATCATTGAAGTACCTGATAAAGAAATGTCCATAACGAAAACATTTATAAAATCCCAAGATTCGATCTCCCAGAATGATTTTGTATTGTTTAAAACTGCAAATTCCAAAATATCAAAACAAGCAAAATTCACTGAAAAATACGTATATATCGAACCCGATGCAGCAGAAGTGTTAATAGAGAAAGGAGTTAAAATAGTAGGGATTGACTATATAAGTGTTGATTCATATGAAGCAGAAAATCTCCCTGTACACCATTCTCTTTTATCTAGAGATATATTGATTGTCGAAGGGTTAGAGTTAAAGGGGGCTCCTTTGGGTAGATGCGAAATTTATATTATGCCGAATAATATTCCAGATATGGACGGTTTGCCGGTTCGAGTTATAGCAAAGTTATGAACCTCAAAATTAATCAAGGAAATGGATTGATTCCAGCATCTTTTGTGTCTGGAGTAATCCTTTTTTGGCTGGCTTGATAATCTCCTCATGTTGACGAGCCACATAAGATACCGTTATTCCGTTTTGGTAAGTCTCTTAGATAATTTGATGTTTCTCAAATATTGTCCAGTGACGTTTCTTAGAAGTAGAACATATATCGATAGCTGTAGATATAGTTATGTTACCAGTTAACATAGCCTAGTGTTTTGTGTGTACTTGTTTCCTAAAATTAACTGGAACATATCAAATTATCATTTGATATCCTATCTACCAAAACCAGTTTTTCTGCAAAGGTTTCAAAGAAAAGAGAACCAATATTATTAAGTATACCCACCATTTGACCTGACCAAGCATTGGTATCAAAGTAACAATAATACATGCGGCAAAAAACATAACTAATGATAATAGTACTTGCAGAGATGGCGTGTTGGATTTAACACAAGGGTTAAATTTAGATAATAATGTTTCCCCTGGCTGAGAAATCAAATGGATAATTAATGGGAAGGCGCAAATGACTAACACTATCAAATAGAACCACCATGCAATACCCATTAAAGGAGGATATACAGACAGGATCATTAAACCAAAAACAAAATACACTAACATGACAAAGATATAATCTATAACCTCAAAACGACGCAATTTTTCAGACAAGAAGATTTCAGCAGACATATTTCTATCCTATTAAAGCGTTTCTTATTCTAAGTATAATGCATGTTGCTTAAAATTTACCCAACTGGAAGTCCAAATAGAATGAGGAGGATTAGTGCTAAGGCTAATAATTGATAACCTAATCTAGAACGGTAGGGATAACCCATATTTTTTTTCAAGAAGGCGGTCACGAGTACCTGTAGAGTATAGTAAAGTGCAAAAGCTTTAGAGGCTATGGTGATGATTTCATAAATATTGGTCAACCAGGTAAGGGCTATAGCAATGAGGGTTAATAACAAATAGCTTTGTTTGGTATTAATGAACTTATTGAAGGTTTCCGAGATAAGTCCACCACCGCCTATAGTATCAGCAATGGCTGCTGAAAATTGACTCATAACCGCGGCAATAATCAGCAAAGCAGGCATGATAGGAGCAATAACATGGCATATATCAATGACAGAGGTTTCTGATATGCTCTTGATGTCATTAAAAACAATCATGGAAAGACCCACGAAAACAACGTAAATGACACCTGAAATCCATTGCGCATATTTCATCGTATTGATTCGTAGCTCGGCACTATAATCTTCGCCTAAATATCTGGAGGTTTCAAAGCCCTGAATGATAATAAGCATTCCTAATACCTGCCTGATGCTAAGAATCAATGATTCATGAGAGGTGCTTTGTAATACCCAAGAACCCTCATTCAATTCAACAACGTTAAAAACAATCAAACTGATGATAATGGCACTGATAATAGCCAGTTTGGTATTTACTGAATAAATTTCGAACCACTCAAGCATTTTCAAACCTCTAAATCGGCCTACTAGTCCAATGAAGATTAAGATTGCTGTAGTTAAGGATTTCTCCATTAAGATTTGATGAACACCGGCGCCACGAAAAATAAATGCTGACAACAGTTTCAAATAGAAAGCCACTGAGATGAAGTAAGCTAAACCAAGTATCGGTCGTGATAGGATTTCTATATTTTTAATTAAAGGGGGGAGTGTTTCATTAGCTAGCCGGGGTTCTAAATGTAAAATATTAAAACGTACACTTGAGCCTAAAGCATAGGCAAAAATTACAATTACCAACATCACCACTGGGGCCATCTGACCGGTCGCATAAACCAAAAGTGGGGCTGAAACCAAAAAGCCGCTTCCTATAATTGAGGCTAATGGAGTTACTGTGGCGTGCCAAATAGACGAGGCGCGTAATTTTCGATTGAATAGAATACAGAGGCTTATTATCGTTATTAAAACAACCAGTGCATTATTCATCTCTATCCGGCATTATTTTTTAATTTAATTTTAGGCTTCTGTTCTATAATGAAATTATTCTTTTAAACATTCAACAAATTAATTCTATTGGGTATTTTATTTCAAGTGGAATTAAATTCAGTAAGGCTGCTGCCTTTTTTAGGATTTCTTTTGTATAGACATTTCTTATCCTTTTGACTCCTTGTTGATCTCTTAACAAGGTGTACGGCTATTCGAGGAGGGATCAAATTTAATTATTTTCGATTAGAGGTATTCCAAGTAGATGCTGCTTTACTATGAGGTTTATTTTTCTCAAAATTTAATTCAATTAATTGTTGATTGGTTAACTGCAATGTCTTTGGTTGCAACCGCGATACCTTATCCTCTTCATGACAAGTTAAAATAAGGCCGCATTGTTTTGATTTCTCTTCTAGACTATTTATCAGAACCGATTGCGAGTTTTGATCTAAGCCATTAAGTGGTTCATCTAAAATGATAAAATCAGGGTTTCCCATTAACGCTGTAACTAAAATAAATTTCTTTTTAGTGCCAAACGACATGGCTGAAATTTTAGGGTATGAAATAACTGATACTCATTTTCTTCTTGTTGGAAAACTGAGAACAAGGTGGATAGGGTATAGGTATTAAACCCTAAAATAGTAATAAAAAATCCTAAGTTATCGTGTTTAAACTGCTCTGCTGCGGTTAAGTAAAGTAAAAAAATGTTAATCAGTGTCGAGGTCAGTATCTTGGTAAGGAATACTTTTTTATGCTGCTTATAAATCGCATATTGGATGGTAAAATAAAGTTTCAATGAATTAGAGGATTGCTTTTTATGGTGCTTTTTAGCTAATTGCCCTGCTTTAAGGGTTTTATCTGCAGGCTCCGTTTTCCAAAAAAGCATTATGCTGAACAAACTTGTAAGAACCGCGCCGGCAAAATGAATAAAAATCATTGTTGATGTAGAAATAAACGCAATTGCAACTAAATTAAGAAGTAATAGTAGCAAGTGTTTTCTATTGCCATATAAGTTGTTTAGTAATAAAACTAAGTAGTTAGCGATAAACGAGAGATATAAACATAAAAGAGAAACCGCCATCCAGGGATTGGTTGATTCGGTGTAGATAAAACTCGCCCCTAAAGCAATCGAAAGCCAAATTATATTAAGGGAAATCGCTAGTACAATAAAATCGATTTTTTTATGGGCGCTAATTGAGATATCAAAACTAGTTAAATAATCTCTAAATGGACCGCCTTTAATAAAATTGGCTTGGGCATTGGTTAGCACCAGTGAAACAACTAAGATACTTCCAATAAAAAGCAACTTTAAAGGTATCGTTGTTGTTGAATCAACAATGGAAAAAAAAGGCATGCCAATTTTAGGAAGATTTTCGATTCCAGGTACTAATAAACAAATAATAAAAGCTAGTAATAACTTGTGTCGGGTTAAATAATCAGATGTTTTATTAACGTAATTTTTTATTCGGTATTTACAGAATAAGCGGTTGAATTGAATTTTATCAGATAAAATATTTTCTAGCATATTGCTTCTTCTTGGCCCGTCATAAAGTCAAATAATAATAAATTTAAATTATCTTTTATGCGCATTATTATAACAGTTCCCTAAGCGCTTACACAGTAATTTAAACGAGGTTAAACGTGGTTATAATGCTTAGTTATTATCAATTTAGGATGAGCAAAAGAGCCATTCATTGATTTGTGTCAGGCTAAGGTCTAAAGAGTAGGCAGGAAATCTTATGGGTGTGGATATTACTATATTTCTCCCTACTGATGTGCTAACCAATCTTCAAAAGTTAGCGCAAAACGAAAATGATCTTGCCAGAGACCGTTAATTTTTAAATAACGCGGAGAAAACCCTTCTTTGATAAAACCGTTTTTTGTTGCCAGTTGTATCGATGCAGAATTTGTAGGCTGGATATTGGCTTCAATCCGATGAAGATCTAATGTTGTGAATATTTCTTTAAGGACTAATTTTAATGCCTGACTCATTAACCCTTGCCCCGCATACTCCGCAGTGGCGTAATAACCTAAATAAGCACTTTTAAATAAGCCATGCATAATGCCGCTAATATTAAAAACACCTATAATTTTTTGGTTATCATTCCAGGCAATATAATATCGTTCCGTGTTTTGTTCGCTCTTATTAAAATAAGTTTGAAATTCTTCAGAAGTACAGGGTGCAGTTACAAAAGGGAAATGAAAATCCCGGCTATTTTTCATTGCAGAAATAAATACAGTTTCATCCTGGGCCGAAGGTTGATGTAAAAAAATCATTTCTAACTCAGCTAGCATTTAATTTAGCAGAATTTTATACCACGCTGCTTTGCTTCTCAAATCAATATATCAACTGTCTATTGGGATATTAATAATTCTAAAAAAAATATAAATTAGGGATAAATTATTGTTGAATTTAATACTCATATATATTTTTTGGCAATTAGATAATTTGCTTTAACTGGAAAATTAAACCATCTTTTCCTTCATAGGATTTTAAAGAGGATTCAACCTTCTGAACAATCTTGTTTATTATTTCTTCATGATTATTTTTTGGTAAATTATTTATTAAAGGAGAACCATAAACTCTATGCCATACAAAATTTTTAATAGATGGAAAAGAAACGAAATTATCAACAACCTGAACGCTAACTGAATTAAATCCAACAGCTTCGGTAATCCCCCCGAAAAATAAGTGATGTCAAAAGTAGAATTTTCTCATACGCTATATTGGAGGAGATTCTTCATGAAAAGATCAAAATTTACAGATAGCCAAATCCTGTCCATTCTAAAACAAGCCGAAGGCGGCACCCCTGTATCAGAACTCTGCCGAGAACATGTTATTAGCGCAGCTACATTTTACAAGTGGCGGGCTAAATTTGGAGGAATGGATGCATCGATGATGTCGCGGCTAAAAGAGCTGGAAGCTGAAAATAGCCGGCTTAAAAAGATGTATGCAGAGGAACGATTAAAAGCAGAGATACTCAAAGAGGCCATTGAAAAAAAGTGGTAACACCGTCACGCCGACGAGAATTGGCGAGAAAGGCGGTGGCTAATAAGGATATTTCGATTCGCTTGTCGTGTGAGTTATTTGGTCTCAGTCAGACCTGTTATCGGTATCAGCCACAATTAGACGATGAAAATGTAATCATAGCGGATTGGTTGATGCGTTTAACCGAGAATCAACGTAATTGGGGTTTTGGCTTATGTTTTCTCTATTTGCGTAATGTGAAGGGGTTTGTTTGGAATCACAAACGCGTTTATCGAATCTATCGGGAATTAGAACTCAACATGCGGATAAAACCCAAAAAACGGTTAATAAGGGAAAAGCCAGAGGCATTGGCGGTACCAACTGCAATCAACGAATGCTGGTCGATGGACTTTATGCATGATCAGTTAGAAGATGGTCGGAGTTATCGGTTATTTAATGTGCTCGATGATTTCAACCGCGAAGGTCTTGCTATCGAGGTTGATTTATCTTTGCCGGCAGAGCGGGTCATACGAACTCTTAATCAAATCATTGAATGGCGTGGCAAACCCCGGCAAATACGTTGT
>NZ_LNYO01000017.1:69062-69476 GCF_001467895.1 Legionella nautarum | reverse complement strand
AAAGGAATTTCAATCCGTTTATCGTGTTCGCTCTTTAGCCTTAGTGAGACCTGTTATCGCTATCAGCCTAAATTAAGCGAAGAGAATGCACGGATAGCGGATTGGCTAGAACGCCTGACACAGAATCAGCGCAATTGGGGTTTTGGCTTATGTTTTTTATACTTACGGAATGTGAAAGGATTTATTTGGAATCACAAGCGCGTTTATCGTATTTATCGAGAGTTAGAACTCAATATGCGCATTAAACCAAAGAAACGGTTAATTAGGGAAAAACCTGAAGCCTTAGTGGTTCCGAAGACTATCAACGAATGCTGGTCAATGGATTTTATGCATGCTCAGTTAGAAGATGGCCGTGCTTACCGTTTATTCAATGTTATTGATGATTTCAACCGTGAAGGTCTTGCCATTGAGGTT
>NZ_LNYO01000017.1:67323-69052 GCF_001467895.1 Legionella nautarum | reverse complement strand
TTAGTGGTTCCGAAGACTATCAACGAATGCTGGTCAATGGATTTTATGCATGCTCAGTTAGAAGATGGCCGTGCTTACCGATTATTTAATGTTATTGATGATTTCAACCGTGAAGGTCTTGCCATTGAGGATTTTTCTTTGCCAGCAGAGCGGGTTGTACGAGCCCTCAATCAAATCATTGAATGGCGTGGAAAGCCTCAACATATTCGTTGCGACAACGTACTAAATCTGGAGTCAATATTTTTTTAGAAAAACAGATCCCGATAGCTCAATGAACTATTTTTTTAAAGATATTCTCGCTAACCTCAATCAAAACCCAATGGTTTTCCATTTTTATAGGAATATTTTTTAACCATAGTGACATAAGGTCCAGAGCAAAATGCCAGGCCTTTACTGTACTTAAAACAAAATAAAATCCCAATGGAAGATCCAAACATTATCTACGAGGTCAATAGCCTCTACGGCCCTACAGAGGGGATTCTTCCACTGGGTATTACCGATTCAAAATAGCATCGATAATTCGTTTCATTTTTAATGATACCAAAGACTACACGAGCCATTTTGGCAGCAACAGCAGTGTATCCTTTACGCTTTAAATCATCGTTATTTGGATCCTGCTTAATGTAATTCTCAAATTTTTTCCTAAATGTATTTTCGCGCATTCTAATAGCCACAGTTGCAGCAAGCCAGAAAGCGTAACGTAATTTACTATTGCCATATTTAGATATTTTGCTGGTACCACGAAAATACCCAGATTGATGCGTACTCAAATTAAAACCACAGAATTTAAGGAATTGGCGATAGTGTTTAAAGCGCCTTAAATCACCAACCTCTGCTAAAATCATAAGTGCTAAAATTGGTCCTATTCCAGGAATAGAAAGCAATTTCTTGTAATCATTATTCCCCTGAAGAAATGAATCTGCCGTTTCTTCAATTTCTTTTAATCGCTTACATAACCCTTGATGTTCATGGAGGATTACGCGAAACATATCAATTGCCTGGGAGTTTTCTTCTAATGGAAGACCTATACTTTCTTGAGCAGTTTGATAAAAGTTAATTAACCAATTTCGCTTGTCTACTTTGCGACCTACCACTTCCCAAGCAACTTTAATAAACTCATCTTGAGTGTACTTTAATACACTCGATGGGGTCGGATAATGGGATATGAAGTGAGTAAACCATAATGCGCGTGAACTGTGAAAAAACATTTCGACCTCAGGAAAATAAAGGGGTAGATAGTGGTTCATAATACTGTGTTGTACTCTAACTTTTCTTAGCGATATTTGTTGGTAGGTTTTAGCAAGCTCTTGAATATCATTATATTTATTAATTAAAGGGTCATAATATATTTGCACCACACCCGTTCTCAGTAAGTGTAAAATCACTTGTGCATCTTTCGGATCATTTTTATCCCATGAATTATGAAGAGCTTCGCGAGTTCTGGCAGCAGCCAACGAGGAAACAAAATATACGGTAAAGCCTGCCATCTGAAGGTGATAGGCAATCGGGCGATGATAATTAGAAGTTGCCTCCAATCCAATATGGCATTGACATCCAAGAGAACTAAGATAGGTAATAAACTCTCTGTAATCTTTCATTTTATTAGCTACTTTAAATTTTTTCCTTGTGCCATTAGGTAGTTGCACTAGCACATCATTTTTAGCCTTGGCAACATCGATAGCAACTAGCGCAACGCCTTGAGCGTTGTTAAAATTAATTGTCATAGTTG
>NZ_LNYO01000017.1:67226-67313 GCF_001467895.1 Legionella nautarum | reverse complement strand
CTTTGCCAGCAGAGCGGGTTGTACGAGCCCTCAATCAAATCATTGAATGGCGTGGAAAGCCTCAACATATTCGTTGCGACTATGGTC
>NZ_LNYO01000017.1:66541-67216 GCF_001467895.1 Legionella nautarum | reverse complement strand
GATTCTCCTTAAGTTTACTTTCATTGGGTTAACCTAAAGATTGTTTCTCAACTATGACTCCTCTTCAAAGGGTACTATGGTTCTGAATATATTTCGAAGTTACTGAGGCAATGGGCTGATAAAAATCAAATACAATTGGTTTTTATTCAACCAGGAAATCCACAACAGAATGCTTATATTGAACGCTATAATCGAACAGTTCGATATGATTGGTTAAGCCAATATTTGTTTGAAAGTATTGCCGAGGTTCAACACTATGCGACACAATGGCTATGGACCTACAACAACGAACGACCTAATACTGCTATTGGAGGGATTACTCCAAGGCAAAAACTGGCTCTAGTGGCCTAATCCTCTACTTTTAACTTCGGTTAAAAATGGGGGGATTGCCCTATCACGGCATTTCGGACAATAAAAGACGAGTAAAATCATTCATTGATCTCTGTAAAAGAAGTTTATTAAGTTGGTTTAATCGTCGAGGCGGTAGGAAACCTATGACTTGGAAAAAGTTAATCGATATACTGAATGCAATCGATTTTCCAAAACAATGGAAAACGATACCTATGTTCTAACACTCGTGAAACAGGCTGGGGAGCCTAGGTTTATCGGGAGCTGTATGCGGTAGCTCCGCACGTACAGTTCTAAGTAGGGGCTGGGGACAATATAAGCATGATA
>NZ_LNYO01000017.1:31225-66531 GCF_001467895.1 Legionella nautarum | reverse complement strand
GATTCTCCTTAAGTTTACTTTCATTGGGTTAACCTAAAGATTGTTTCTCAACTATGACTCCTCTTCAAAGGGTACTATGGCCCTGAATATATAAGTAAGTTGCTAGAACAATGGGCTGATAAAAATCAAATACGATTGGTCTTTATTCAACCAGGAAATCCACAGCAAAATGCTTATATTGAACGGTATAATCGCACTGTTCGGTATGATTGGTTAAGCCAATATTTATTCGAAAGTATTGCTGAGGTGCAACTACATGCCACACAATGGTTATGGACGTACAACAATGAACGTCCAAATACTGCTATTGGAGGCATTCCTCCTAGGCAAAAATTGGCACTAGTTGCCTAATCCTCTACTTTTAACTTCAATTAAAAATGGGGGGATTACCGTAAGAGGTATTTTAATAAATGTTGAAGTTTAGCGATGAACAAATTAAGAAGTATGGAAAGAGTAGTATCACTGGTACTGGATTTCTTGCATTTAGAGATGTTGAAGAATTTGCTGAAAAATATGATACAAGTCTGGATTATGTTTTAGACTTAGGCTGTGGTTCTGGTAGATCAACTAATTTTTTAAGTGCTTTTTGTAAAAAAATAAATGGATGTGATATAGATCAAAATGCATTAAACAATGCGAGAAATAGTAGCCTCAAAGATAATTCGATATATTTCGAAAACACGTCTGAAAATACTTCATACCCGTATGGAAAATATACTGCTATCTTTTCAATTTTAATGTTTTTTCACTTATCTACGGAAGATGAAATAAAAACAGAGCTGGAGAAATGCTTTAATTCCTTAGAAAAAAATGGGAATTTAATTATTATAAGTGGCACTAAAAATCTTTATACTCGAAATTACTTAACCGTTAAAGGAATTGGAAAGGCTCCTTCCTTGGATGGTGATCTTGCTAAAATAAAGCTACTAACTATAGATTGTGAAATTAATGATTATTATTGGAGTGAAAACTTTATAATTCACCTCGCAGAACAAATAGGGTTTAAGCATTTAGGGACACATTTAGCACTCGGCAGTGAAAAAGATGGCATAAATTATATCGATGAATACAGTTTTGCTCCTTACTACTACATAGCCTTAAGAAAAAATGCATAAATATAAGTTAAATATCGATTTTGTAAATAATAATTTACTGTATAGTCTCATAGATGGTGGTCATAAAAAACCATCAACATTGGACTATGAAGATGTTGTAGATAATCCTGATTTTATGAATAATTTTTCTGGAAAAGATGGGTATCTTATTGGAACAATTTTCGCATCTAAAACTTTAAATAAGCTAAGCTTAGCAAACGCATTACCAAGATATAAGTATCTTGTTTTAATAGCGATTTTATTCGTTACCATCATTTTATTAAGCAATGTACTTTCGACAAAGTTAATAAGCATAGGCGGATTCACAATAACTGGAGCGATGCTTTTATATCCATTCAGTTACATATTTGACTATATAATTACGGATATTTATGGGTATCAAAACGCCCGAAGAATATTACTGTCTTGCATTGCTGCATTGGTATTATTTGATATTTGCATCTATTTGGTGATTATCTTGCCGCCATCGCCATTTTGGAAATTTCAACATGATTTTGAAACCGTATTTTCAAGAATGCTTAGAACATACGTTGCCTCGACTATTGCATTTTCAGTTTCCTTTTTCATATCGTCATTTATTTTTCAGAAATTAAAAATAAAGAATAAGGGGCGATCATTATTTAAACGAATATTCCAATCTCTCCTTATCTCAGAAATAACGGATACAACACTATTCTGTTTCCTGTCGTTTTATGGAATATGGCCCATGGAATACATGATGAAATTTATTTTGGTGTCCTATTTTACTAAAATTACATATGAAATAGTTGTGTATTCAATTATTACAAAACCTTTAATCACTATTATCAAAAAAGAAGAAAAAAGCGATATTATCGATTGGAATACCGATTTCTCGCCTATCAAATGGGAAATAAATTATGATGAATCGAATAATATATACTCTAAGCAGGATGTGAATGGAGTGACTGGCTGAGCGAGCTAATAAGATTTGATAGGGTGCCTAAATTAAATTTTTCTAGAATAGAAACCACAGTATTTTTGTCCTTAATATATTTAGTTTCTATATTCATAACTTTGCCGACCATCGAGGCATTTTTTACGTCTATTTTTAATAGTAGGTTATCAATTGGTTTAATAAAACCTTGATGCATGGTACCAATCATATATTTTTTATTAAATAGGAAAAGAACTGTATCTCCATCTTGATATGTTGATAATGAGTCTATGGAAGCAATAACAATGCTTTCATTGTTCAATATCTTACAATCAAAATTTCTATCAACTTTGAAGCCAACTGTATTTTTCTTCCAATCGTTATCATTTTCAATAAAACCTAATACTTTAGTTTGATCTGGTTCCGTCAAATTGCTTGTACTAATTACAGCAATATAATTTGATTCTTTGATATCTTCTGCCGAAATATCAATAAAATCCTCAAGTTTATTTCCTAATGCTTCCGCTATGGCTATAGCTTGATACAAAGAAGGGCATACTTGTCCATTTTTAATTCTATTAATGGCTGATTGGCTAATCTCTGTTGTCTTGCTTAGTTCATTCTCACTAACGGCGCGAGTGGCCATCAACTGGCGCATATTTGATGAAAATCGATGTTTTAACTGTTCTTCAGAAATAATTGACATAAGTGTATATTACCCTTTACAGGGTACCCGATAAAGGGTAATATGGTTAAATAATACTTTTAGTTTACATCAATTTTCTAAGCATTGGCTATTTATAGATAAATTTTATGAATAACCATAAAGAAAAAGCACCATTTTTTCATGGAGTTGAAATTGGAATCAAATAACAATTACAAAAAAGTCTTTGTCACGATACAGATTTCGGAGGAGTCAAATAGATTTCTTTCGGAGTCTGCAAAAAGATCAAATCGAAAGAAAGTGCAGGAAGCTAAAATACGCTTGGAAGATCACCTCAATAGATACCGATCAATATCCGAATTAAATGCCGCCGTTCCCCAGTTTAATAATGAAGATAAAAAGCAGTTGGAGAAGAAAGATGAATAATTCGCATGATAATGCCAATCTTTCGGGCATTAAAAAATCATCAATTTATCCGGTTAATAGCGATGAAAATAATCAAACAAGTAAGGGTTATATCCTAAATTTGGTTGCATTAGCTAATGCAAGGATGGCTTACAAAATTGACGGATATTTAGCCCATGCTGTGGCTGATACCAAAAGTTTAGAGGCAGGTGATAAAGATTGTGTTGCAAATGGATGTAAGTAATTCGAACTAACGAGAGGAAGAGTAATGAAAATATTGAAAAAAATAATAGCCCTTTCAAAGGAGTTATCTACTGTTGCGGCAGTGACTTTGCTTTCAAAAAGTGCTTTTGCTAATGATTTGCTTGCTAAAGCATTAGAAGGTGATGTCAAAGATTCGCTAGGAAGCGGCTCGATGTTTTGGAAAGTGTTTATTCTGGTGGACATCATTTTAGCAACGGCTATGGCTGTAAAAAGCAAAAATCCTATGGTGTTTGTAGGCGTGACTGCTGTTGCTTTTATACCAGCGTTCCTACTGAAAACCTTTGTTTTTTGAAGGAGAAAAGAGGATGAGCACCATGAACTATCAATTCCTAAATCACATTGATGCGCCAAAAAGGGTCTTAACGTTAACCATGGATGAGCTGGTGGTGGCAGGACTTGGTTTCATGTTGCTCATCATCGCCAATCAAAAAGTGTTGGTATCGATGTTTGGGTTGGGGTTGTTAAGTGGGTTGCGGTATTTAAAGAAAGGGGAGGGGCCAAAAGCCCTTTTAGTGCTGGCTTACTGGTATTTACCCAGTGCTATCACCCAATTTTTCTTGCCTAAATTACCTTTATCGCACCACCGTGTGTACGTGGCTTAAGGAGAGAACATGGATTTTAAAAGTTATCAAAGCCGCTTAAGCCAATTATCTGCGCGGTTTAATCTGATGGTGGTTTTAGTGTTTGGTCTTTTGGTGTCTAACGTCTTTTTGTCGTGTTTTCTTTTTAAAGCATGGAATAACCATACCGTCGAGGTAACTCCCTTTAGTGGTGCTCCATCCTATTTGAAATCAGCATCCAGTGTTGATGGCCATTACTTGAGCCTTATGGCAGAAAATTTTGTTAATGAACGTTTAAACGTCACACCCGAAACAGTGGATGCCAACCATCAGCGCCTGCTGTCTTATGTTGGGCATCAAAACTATACCTCGATGCTACGTGTTCTAACCAATGAGGCTAAGGTCATCAAAGCTAAGAAAATGTCGTCCATTTTTTATATCGACAAAAATAAAGCCAACCCACAGGAACTAACGGTCGTTGTTTCCGGTACTTTGAAGCGGTTCGTAGGGCTTCAAGCATTAAATGATGAGCGTAAGACTTATGTTTTGCAGTTCCAATATAAAGACAGCCGTCTGTCCATAGTTCAGTTTTCGCTTTTAAAGGAGAAGCAAGATGCGTAAACCATTAAGTATCGCGCTGGCGTTACTATCAACGGTTGCAATGGGTGCTACCAGTATCCCAGTGAAAGACAACAGCGATATTGCGTTAACTCTAAGTCAGGGTAATTACAACCGCCTGGTGGTCAAAAACGACAAAATCATGGAAGCAGTGTTTCCTCCCAACTCTATGGCCATTAAACGTGATGAGCAGGACGGCTCAGTTTATGTGATGTTGGCGGCTAGCAATCCTTTTACGTTATTTTTAACCACGGAAACAGGCCGTCATTTTTCAGTAACGTTAAATGGCGAAGAGTCCTTAGGCAAGACTATTGAATTGGTTCCTTCGCAGTCTGTTGGTACAAAAACAGTAGTTAATACCCCAAAAACAAATCCCAAAACAATCACACAAGAAGCAGTTCCTGAAGCAATTCTTGCCATGCTAACACACATGGAGCAACAAAAACCTTTTGCTGATGTGAGCATAAAACGCCAATTTGGCAAAGTGGAACGTTGGTCAAAAGGATTAACCCTTAAACCCCGCGACTCTTGGGACGGCAAGCTTTTAAAGGGCGAAACCATCGAACTGTACAATGGTGGTAAAGAGCCCCTGGAATTGGCGCAAGAGTGGTTTGCCAAAGAAGGAACGCTCGCGATTAAGTTCTCCAAACCATCCTTAGCACCTGGCGAAAAAGCCATGCTGTATCGCGTTCAGGGAGTCAGTCATGGCTAACTGGCAATGGAATAAAATAGTTAAAGGGCGTCAGGTGCGCACGTTGATTGTGGCTGGAGGTTGTCTGTTTTTTATTGTTGCCATGATGATTGTGCTATTAGCCGATGGTCGTCCTAAAAAGACTCAAGCCATAAAAAAATCAGTTGATTTAACAGGAATTGTGGAGGAATCGTTTACCGATGCGGTTGCAGATAATGCTATGGCCGCGCAACAAACAGAGCTGGAATCATTAAAAAAGCAACTCAGCGAATTAACCCTTAACATTAAATCAATGGGTGAGGCACATCAAAAAGAATTACAAGTGCAAAAAGAAGAATTGACGTCTCAAGTACAAGAGCTGGTTTTAGCTCACCAAGAAAAGCAAATCAGTACAGAGCCGCAAAATAACTTGTCTGAATTAAACCAAGTACAAAACCCACAATTGTGGCATAACCCTAATACCTATGCGATGAACAACGTAATGAATGGTGGTGCGGTGTTATCCGATGCAAGTCCTCGCATTCACACGGTATCGTTTCGTCCTAAACGACGCATCATCAAAACGCACCATAATTTTTATCTAAATCCTGCTCATTACGTACCGTCCAATACATCAGTACGGGCAGTTATTTTAGGCGGGGCAGATGCGGATGCCTCCGTGAATGGCCAATCCAAAAACAATGGTGTGATGCTGTTTAAGTTTCTGGAAGACGGAACATTACCTAACGGGCAGCGCTCACGCTTAAGAGGCTGCCGCGTCAGTGCCAATTCGTATGGGGATATTTCCAGTGAACGTGCTTACGGAACGCTCTATCGCCTATCGTGCGCTCATCCTGGTGAGCCGATTATTGATAAGGAAGTAACAGGCTGGGTGTTTTTCAATGGCAAGGTTGGCATTAAAGGAAAACCTTTGATGCGGGACAACAAAGTAATGACCTGGGCGGGTGTTAGTGGCGCGTTATCAGGCATAGCAAGTGCTGCACAATACGCCCAAAGCGTACAAGCCATTGGACCATATGGTGCAACTTCAGTTGTGCCAAGCAGTCAAATCGCACCTTTTGCAGCCTATGGCGGTGCTTCCAAAGCGGCTGACACGTTATCTCAGTACTACGTCAAACGCGCAGAACAATATCATCCTGTGATTCAGGTAGGCTCTGGCAATGTGGTCACCATCGTTTTTAAAGATGGTTTTTACTTAGAGCCAGACGAAGACAACAGTCAACATGCGATGAACCAAGTTAAAGCACAGCAAGAAAATCATGAACTGATAGCAAGTCAAGAGGATAACCAAAATCCTGAGATGAATTTTACTGTTCCTCCAGAAGTCTTGGGGAAAATTGATCAGGTGAATACATTAAGCCGCAATGAAACAGGAGGTTTACGATGAAACGCCCAACGTTTTCCTTAATGCCTTTGCTGGCGCTCCTTTTAACGGGTTGTGGCACGATGAATTCCAATTTCAGTTGTAATGCCACAGCAGGGGATAGTTGTTTAACCATCGAGCAGGTTGATGCCATGACCCGCTTCGCTGATGATGTAAAACCAGCGTCTCCAAGACGTGGCATGATGAAGGCGGAAAATAATCTCCAAAATTTTGAAGGCAAAGTCATCAAGCAAAACAATGGTCAGTCCGTATGGGTTGCGAAAAAAGTGGAGGGGCAATCATGGGCTTAACTTTGGCGGCATTTCGTGATAAAGCCCGCAATTTATTGCATCAAGCTGCGACATTACTTGGGGAAACATCAGGCATTAAGCCTGCTTCACTGCATGCGCATGATAAGGCGCATGAGTCGTGTGCGCTTGACTTGCCCTCGATAAAAGCCCTTTTGCCCTATGAAACAGTGAACGAAAGAGGCTTTTTTGTTAATCGCAACTCAATGGGCTTCGGATTAGAGCTTCTCCCGATGTCTGGTGCGGACGAGTCATTAATGAGCAGTTTGTCGCAACTGTTTAAAAATAAATTAACTGTAGGGACTGATTGCACGGTGCTGTTGTATAAACATCCCTGGCTTGGCGCCTCATTGTCACAAAATTATGAACCTATTTTAAAGCAGGGCGGTATCTATGCGGAGCTTGCACGTGAGAGCCTTAAATATCACTTAAATGCCATCAAAAAAGGGTATAAAAATGGCCGTAATGTTCCCGCAGGATTGAGTGATTATTGTTGTTATCTTTTTGTTTCAAGACCTATTCAACAGGATGTCAAAGAGCAGCTTCATCTGTTACAAGCTGACTTTGAATCTGAATTAAAGGTTGCAGGATTTGGGTATAAGCGGCTTGAGGAAGATGATTTTAAGGTGCTGATGCGCGCTCTTTTTTCCCCTGATTTTAACGAGTTATCCTGGCCAGTCATTAACGAATCCCAAGGGCTTATTTCGGAGAGTATACCTAATCGTTCCAGTAAAATTGAAATTGGGGATGAATGCATTCAATCCTCACTGGTGGATTTGAAAGGAGCAATCCAGCAAACACGACTGGTTAATTGTGAGCTCTCTGATTATCCGGTCAAACCCTTTGCTTTATGGCAAACACCGGATTTATTTGCGAATCTCTTGGATACGGAGCAGGGGATTCAATGTCCATTTTTAATTTCATTTACCATTCGAGGAGTCAATCAGGAAAAGGTGAAGGCGAAAGCTAAGGCTCGCGCTAAATCATTGAGTGCCAACAACAATGCGGTGCAAGGTTTTATTAATCCTTCCATTCGTGAAGAAGCGGCTGAGTGGCAATTTGTTCATGAGCATGCAACCAAAGGTGAATTGCATCTATTGCCAACGTTTTACAATGTCATTCTTTATACAACTAGCGACCGCGAACGTGAGCATGTCGCTAAAGCGATTGCAAGTTTCAGGCAAATGGGTTTTACCTTAAGCATCAGTCGTTGCAAACAATGGTTAAGGTTCTTAAGCAGCTTGCCTTTTATGCTGACCGAGGGGCTTTTTTCGAGTATTGCGTTTTTGGGCATGACCAAAAAACTAACCCATACCAACGTTGCTAATTTGCTGCCTGTCATTGCTGATTTTAAAGGGGCAAGACAGGGATTAATCGTTCCTACTTATCGCCATCAACTGTTTTATTTAAATACCTTTGATGACAGAGTATTGCCGATTACCAACTTTAATCGGCTAACCGTAGCAAGCCCTGGTGCTGGAAAGTCATTCTTTGAGCAAGCCCAAATTTTAGATGGTTTATCGCGAGGTCAGCAGATTTTCGTTATTGATTTGGGCGGCTCCTACAAGCATTTATGTGAGATGGTGGGTGGCAGCTATATTAATGCAGCAACGTTAGCACTTAATCCCTTCACGCTGTTTGATTTCGATGGTGTCACTGAGATTAAAGGGGAGAAGGTTAATGATTACATTCAAATCAGGGACTTGTTGGCTATTATGGCAAGCCCGTCTGAAGCCTTGAGCGAAGTGCAAAAATCCTGGCTTTTAGATGCTGTGACTGAATGCTGGAAAGCGCATGGAAGGACAGCAAAAATGGATGATGTATTAGCAAGTCTCAATGGAATGCTGGAGAAGAAAGAGAATCAGGGGGATCAACGACTTAAGGATTTGACGATTTTGCTCGGCAAATATGGAAGTCGTGGTCTTTACGGCCACCTCTTTAACAGCGATACCCCACTTCTCAATGGTTCCAATTTGGTGGTTCTGGAAATGGGTGAGCTGGAATCCAACCCTGAGCTTTTGACCATTGTCATGTTTGTCATGATAGTGATTATCCAGGGGCAATTTTATCATTCAGACAGAAAACGCGAAAAACGCTGCGTGATTGATGAAGCCTGGCGGTTTTTAGCGCTTGGCTCAAATCCTGTGTGTGCCAGTTTTATCGAGCAGGGTTTTCGTACTGCAAGAAAGCATATGGGCGGGTTTGCGGTCATTACACAAAATCTTGTGGATACGATGAACACCATTCAGGGGAGGGCGATTGCTGCAAGCTCTGATACTAAAATCATTATGCGTCAGGGCGGGTTCAAACAATACGTTGATGAGCATCCAAAGCATTTTAATCCATTAGAAGTAAAAGTTATTGAATCTTTTGGTGAGGCGAAAACTCAAGGGTTTTCCAATTTGATGATCCAATTTGGAAATGTCACCACTTTTCATCGTTATTTTTGCGATCCGTTTTCACGTGTTCTGTTTTCCACCTCAGGGGAGGAGGTGAGTCTCATTGAATCGTTAACCAAGCAAGGGGTTAGCTTGTCTGATGCAGTACAGCGCGTTGCACACCAATCTTATGGGGCAGAATGATGCGATTAACTTCCCTGGTTTTAGGTTGTGCATTAGCGGTTTTTGGTGTGGTTTGCATTTTTTATGGTGTATCACTTCAAAAGTCGATTGTTGTTTTTGATAAAGAGGTGGTTCAAGGTCAATTTATTCGTCAATTGGCAGAAATAAAAGCGACTGAATCTCAAGTGGAACAGTCTACCAGAAGATTTAATGAAGTACTGAATAAGGTGCTTCTTGATATAGCACAGCAAAAGAAACTCATCATTTTAAGGGCGTCTGATGTTCTAGCCGGTGGTGTTGATATTACCGATGAGGTGCGAATTAATTTGAGCCGTGCCATGAGGAACAAATCGTGAACATTTTTGGTTGCTTGATTCTTCTTGCGATTTCAACGGGGCAGGTTCACGCCAAGTCTTTTGGTGTAGTAGGTGAAGTGTTTCCTATTGCGGAAAAGAGCTTTTTAACGCTTATTGAAGAACGATTAGCTGCTTTGAAAGCAAGTGGTGAGCTTGAAGCAATGAATCAACGCTGGATTCAAACAGCAGCCGAGCACGCAAATAGGCCGAAAGCATTGGATCTTCCGCGCACTAACCGTTCAATGCGTCATGATTACGCGCCAGAAATGACCTTAAGCCAGGATATAACTAATGAAAGTGGTCGAATTTTGTACTCAAAAGGAACTCATGTAAATGCGTTGCAACACATGCCTTCTTACACACCGTGTTGGTTATTCTTTAATGCCGATGATGAAGCACAGTTGAATTGGGCGGTACTTCAAAAAACTCAGTGCGCGAACCCTAAATTGATTCTGACCGGCGGTGCAATTAATACAGCTGAGAAAAAACTCAATGCGGTGATTTATTTCGATCAGGCAGGAAAAATCACTCATAAGCTTCATATTACCCATGTACCGGCAAAAGTGACACGTCACCAAAATCACCTGGTCATTCATGAGCAAGCAATCAAGGAGAATGGTGATGTGCTTTAGGATATTGATTTTAATGATCCTTTTTCTTGGTTTTGCGCCACTTAATGCCAAGCAATGTACAGGGCATTTTGTGAACCCAGTGACGGATGTGTGCTGGCGTTGTTTATTTCCATTGTCTATTGGCAATGCAAAGGTGGTGAATTCGTCTCTTCCTGATACGGAAAATGCATCCAGTCCTATAGGTGTTTGTCCTGCAAGTACTGGCGTGAGAATTGGTTTGAATATTGGATTTTGGGAACCGATAGCGCTTACGGATGTGACGGATACACCGTATTGTCTGGTAAATCTTGGTGGTACTAAATTGAATTTGGGGTTAAAGCAGGGTAGGGGTGGTCGTCATGTGGTGGGCAATGGGCAGCAACGTGCATTTTTCCATGTGCACTGGTACAAATATCCATTGATTAACTGGTTGAATCTCATTACCTCCGTGGGTTGCTTGCAAAAAGGTGACTTTGATATTGCTTATCTGACCGAACTTGATCCGACCTGGCAGGATTCAGAGATGAGCTTTGTGTTAAGCCCTGAGTCGGTATTGTTTGGTAATCCCGTGGCTGCAAGTGCGTGTGCTGCGGACGCACTCTCATCCACTATGACCAATAAACCACTGGATAGCCTTTTTTGGTGTGCGGGCAGTCAAGGAACTCACTATCCAATGACAGGGCATGTTACTGCTTCTGTTTCACCCGTGCAAACTGCACTGCTGTTGACCGAGCGCATGAATTACAAAATGCACCGTGAGTTTTTAGTATCTGACTCAAGCCCAAAATCTGGGGCAATTTGCAAAGAGCATTACTACACCGTAACTCCTAAATCACGTTATCGCTATGAGATGGTGAATCAAGTGCCTGATGGTAAGCATTGCTACCCATCGGGCCACAGCACCCTGGCCTGGGAAGCTGGAAAAATCAAGCCACATACGCCTGACCAATATGGGTTTTTGGTGTGGCGAAAACGTCACTGTACATTCCTTTAGTCGGGAGAATTCTATGTTAAGAAAAGGAATTTTGTTATTGATTGGATTTTTGATAATGACTTCATCTTTTGCAGTACAAGTATCTGTGTTTGTTAGCTTTTCTATGCCAGATACGCTTTTGCAAGAGACATTAAAAGAAAGCGCCCAACTAAATATTCCAGCGTATATAAATGGTCTATACCATGACTCGATGAGTGAGACAGCACTCAAAGTGATGGCATTAAGCAAGCGTATTCCTGATTTAAGTTTAAATATTGATCCAACGAAGTTTGAGCGTTTTGGCATCCATCAAGTCCCCGCTTTGGTTATGGATGATGGTAAAGCCTTTGATGTGATTTATGGTCACTTGACGATTCAAGAAGGATTCACCCGTATGGCAGGCCGTGGGGAAGTTGATTTTGCACCTCAAGATGTCAGGAGCCTTAGATGAGTAAATTGGGTTTCATTTTATTTGGCTTTCTATTTACTGCTTTTGTTTCTGCACAAAATCAGGATGACGCACTTCAAGCGCGTGATGAAGCCTTAAGAGCATTAAAGGGATTTAATCCAGCAACGGCCTTAAAAGGATATACAGCAAATCCTCAAGAGTCAGCGCTGCAACCACAAGAAGGGAGCAATGCACTGGGTGCGGCAGGATTGAATGCGTTAAAAAATAATGGGGCGGCTAATGAAGTTTACAGCCAGGCAGGCTGTCGTGCCAAAGCTAAATCGAATCCTAATAGTGTTGAAATGCAATACGCAGAAAAACTTCTTGAGAATCCAGATAGCGTTTTAGATGGTGCATGTTATAAGCAATCAGGCGAATGTAAAAATCAATCGGTCGTTAAAACATGTGATGAATCCGTACACTACACCACAAGCTCCTGCAAAGACACATTAAATGTATTGGTTAAACCCATCACACAAAGTTTTACCAGAGTAGTCACACCCAGTCGATTTCAATCAACTGCCACCTTTGATTTGCAAGCCTGTCCTCCAAGAGACTGGCGATGTACGACAGCCAATACTGCCGTAATTCTGCCTAATTGCGAACATCTTGCAGTGAGTGTTTCTCGCTATAACCAATCAATGTTAGTCACCAAGCAGCCAACCTGCACCGATCCGTCTGTTACAGTACAGTTTTCAGGAAGGGGAAGATATTCAGCACCTCTCCTTGTGAATGTCACTGAATATGTGAGCGAAGACCAATGGAGTACTCGTGATTGCGAACGTATTAAAACAGAACATGTAAAGAGTATTTGCATCATGGATTCGAGCCAATCTTGTTTGGAACCTAATCAGACGAAAGTGATTGGTGGCATTTCTATTAAAAGATCCTGCTGGGGCAGGGGATATGATTATCAGTGTGCCGCTGTTGACGAGAGTGCATGTACTCCCTTAATCAATCAAGGCTGCTCCCAAACAGGCTCTACCTGTGTTCAGGCCAAAGCCAATCGTTGTGAACGTTATTCGCAAACGTTTTCCTGCATGCAACAATTTTGTATGCCGGAAAAAACAGTTTGCCCTGGGAAGATCGGATGCAGCGAGGGTCAATGCGATAGCTCAAAGAGTGAGGCCAGTGATGATATGGCGGAAGGTTTATCGCGGCTAGGTGCGCTCGCAGGTGTGGCAGGAGATGTGTCTGCCAATCAGGTCAGGAGTGGAACACCATCTATTTTTACTGGCACTGCCCGCGAGTGTAAAAAATATCCTTTAGGTTTTCGTGATTGTTGCACTGACTCAGGTTGGGGTGATTGGGTAAAGCATTGCCCGCAAGACTTGCAAGTGCTTCAACACGCTAAACAGGAAAACCGTGTGGTGTATTTAGGCTCTTATAAAAACCATAAATTGGGCGCTCGCCATTACACCTATTGCATATTCCCAACCAAACTGGCATCCATTGTTCAAATTCAGGGGCGTGGCGGGCAATTAGGTATTCCATATGGAACGGCGGAATATCCTAACTGCCGAGGATTGACACCCGAAGAGCTGGAACGCATCAATTTTGCCGCATTGGATTTATCCCCTATCCAGCAAGAACTGATTGCGCGCATGGCTTTGCCAAATAATGGTTCTATTAACAATTCCAATCAATCCCATATTGAACGCTTAAAGCAACAGGGGCGCGCTCATGACTAGAGCTATTCTGATGGTACTTTTGCTTCTTAATGGGGTGGTATTTGCCGATAAGCCCGTGGGATTTCTTTGGTACACAAAAGAAAAAGAAAACAAAAGCGTGGAGAAGAAAAAGCCCGCCGGTATTGACTTTAATAACCTAAGTTATACTGAGCGCGATGCCGTTTTGCGTTTCTACACCATGGAAGCGCTTCATAAAGCACGGTATACCAAAAAAGTAGAGGACATGCGCGTATTTTTAAGTCTCCAGGATTACTGGCTTAAAGAATCCTCACGGTTTAAGTCGTTGTTTCAGCAAACGATGTTGGCGCATCCCGAATATGATTATGCGGTGACTCATCCAACTTCTAATCTGGGTGCCAAAATCACCGATGAAGTGCGCGAATCCCAAACAGTAGAGGTCATAAACCGTTTATCCAAATCTCATGGATTGTTGTTTTTCTATCGAGGAAAAAGCCCTTATGACTTAAAGCAAATTCCCATTGTTGTTGATTTTTGCAAGCGATTTCGCATTCATCTGATGCCCGTTAGTGTCGATGGCGCAACCTCTCCAGAACTACTGAATTCTCGAATGGATCAAGGGCAAGCGAATCGATTGGGTGTTCGTTATTTTCCAGCACTGCTTTTGGTGAACCCAGTGAGCCAACGTGTTTCACCAGTGGCATATGGCTTAACTACACAGGATGTCTTGATGGAACGTATAAAACAAGTATACAGCCAATTTAAAGGAGATGAATAATGTTTGCCCGTGTATTGTTGAGTGTGATGTTAGCTTTTATTGGCTTGGGTGCTAAGGCCGAAGGGTCACAATGGTTAACTAACCTGATAGCGGAACAAGAAGGCGTAGTAACGCATCAACGCGAGGCGCCACTCAATACAAAAGGGAAGGGGTTTTTTAGTACTCATGGGTTGATTTTGTTTTATGGCAGCCAATGCCCCCACTGCAAGCAGTTTGCGCCGATTTTGAAACATTGGATTACTCGCAACAAAGCAGAGCTGATGCCTCTGTCGTTGGATAATCAACCGTTACTGGAATTTCCCAAATTCTTACCAGCAACTACGGAATGGATTAATGCCGCATTTGGAGGCAATGCCATTAATTACCCAGCACTTTTTGTGGTTAACCCGAACACAAAAGCGTTGTATCCCGTTGGGTTTGGTTCAATGACGGAAGCTGAGCTAAATGGCCGCATGGAAGTGCTGATTCCGAAAATCAAAATGTATGAGAGCGAAGGGAAAATAGAATGAAAAAATTAGTTCTCACTCTTAGTCTGATTGGTTGTTTCTCCACTGTTCAAGCGAACGTTAGTCAAGATTTGGATGGTTTTTTTAATGGAATGGGTTATGCCTCAAATGCGACTTCACCTGCTGCCTTTGAATCTCAAGCAGCAGGATTTTTTGGCGGCGGTTCACTTTATGCTCGCAATCAGGTTCGCCAGTACCAGCTGGTACAATTGGATTTGCCCAGTTACCGTGCCGGCTGCGGGGGGATTGATTTATTTACGGGTAGCATGAGTTTTTTAAGTGAGCAAAAGCTTGTTGATTTGGGTAAATCGGTTATGACCAATGCTGGTGCCTATGCAGTGGATGTGATGCTGGCTTCTACGGTGCCTGAACTTAAACAGGTTAGGGATTATTTACAGCAATTGGAGCAGATGGCCAATCAGGCCAGCATTAATTCTTGTCAGCTCTCGCAAAATATGGTTGGTGGCATTTGGCCTAAAACCGCAGAAAGCCAGCAAAAAATTTGTAAAGACCAGGCAGCCATGGGGAAAGAGGGATTGTTCAGTGATTATGTGAAGGCGCGGATGGCCTGTTCTGGTAATGGCTTTGATAATGTGATGAACAAAGCATCTCAAGACCCTGAGCGTAAAAAGCAGGTAGTTTTAAATAAAAATCTTGTATGGTCACTATTACAAGCCAAATCATTTTTAAATAGTGACAGGGAGTTGGCTGAAATGGTGATGAGTTTAACGGGGACACTGATTATTGATAAAGAAGGTAAAGTGACCAACGTACCCTCGCTTGCGGGAAATGCTGATTTAGTGAATGCGCTGATTGGCACCGGAGTTGGTGCTAAAACTGCAAAAATATGGCGTTGTAAGGATGCGGGCAGCAATAGCCAATGCATGCAGGTTAGTTTGCAGGATATTACCATCCCAGAAGCGTCTACGCTGACCTACAAAGTACGGGAGATCATTCGCACCATTAATACCAAATTAATTAATGACGAAAAGCCAGGCAATCGAGAGCTTAATTTTTTAAGTATGACATCTTTGCCTGTCATGAAGTTTTTGTCGGTATTAAACAGTATGCACTACGGCAGTAGCGCGGTAGATATTGAAGAGTATTCGATGTTGATAGCTCAGGACTTGTTAACCAATTATTTAACCGAATTACTGACTGAAGTCAGTGTAGCAACAGCAGGTTCTGAATTAAATACCGATTTGGTCAAAGAAATTCAAAAACGAATTAATGAGGCAACCACGCGCGTAGCTTCTATTGATCCCAAGGTAGGTCGAAAACTGCAAGAAAAGCTCAACCTGATTGAGCGTATGGCACAAATTGAAAAGCAGGTGGCCTCTCAAATGAACAGCACAGCGGGTTAAGGAGAGTAACTGATGATAACGATTCATGTTTTAGCTGGTGGTGAATTATTCCAACACGTGCTGAATGCCATTAGTGCTTTTATGAAACAGGATAGTTTTCTTGGGCTTTTACGAATTACAGCATTAATTGGAATCGTCATGGCCACCATCGGTTTTCTCAAAACTCGCGATCCGATGGCTTTTGCTCGATGGTTTTTAGGTTATGTGCTGTTTGTGAATTTGGTGCTATTACCTAAAACCTCCGTGCTGATTGATGACATTTCTTCGCAAACGCCGAAACTTGTAGATAATGTACCTGTTATATTTGCGTTAAGCGCCAGTTTAGTCACAACCATTGGCTATGGTTTGGCTCAATCCTACGATGCATTACTTACCATGCCCGATGATTTGCAATACACCAAGACAGGAGCTCTTTTTGGTTCGCGTCTGGTTTCTGCGTCAACGTCATTTCGAATTAAAGATCCGGTGCTTAAGGAAGAAATGAATGAGTATTTCCGCGTTTGCGTCGTAGGGGACATTCGATTAAATAGAAAGTATAGTGTAGGTGATTTAGCCCATTCCACGGACATCTGGAATCTCATCACAACGCGTGCCTCACCACTTCGCATGATTTCGGTGAGTGGCAAATTAGTGACTTGCCAGGAGGCTTCAAAACCTGATGGACAATACAGTCTTCGAAAAAAATTAGATGTTGAGATTAAAAAGGCCTATACGTTTTTTGGAGTGAATTTGTTTGGAAAGCCTAAGAATACCACTTATGAAGCACTGTTCAGTACCCATCTAAAATCAGCCTTTGATTATTATCAGGGATTAACGGACTCATCCAGTAATATCTTTTTGCAAAGCATGATGATTAATGCCATGGGAGATGGCGTGGCTCATTATCAGGCGTTTACGGATGCTACGGCAGGAATTGTGAATCAACAATTTACCAAGTCTCAGGTACAACACCGTTGGAGCTGGGAAGTATTAGGGCAAAAAGCCTTATGGATTTTACCGATTACTCATACCTGCCTGACTCTTTTATTGTTTGGTGTGTTTCCTTTGATTATTGCTTTAACCACGTTACCAGGTGGGATACGTATTCTTTACGGCTATATGCAGTTTTTTATGTCACTGCAATTTTGGCCTGTGCTTTTTGCAATACTTAATGCTGGAATGACTATTTATGGGGCATCTTCTTCTGGTGAATATGGTCAGTTTACGATGGTGAATCTGGATAAGATTGATGAATTGCACGCAGATATTTCAGGGGCATGTGGCTATTTGATGATGCTTATTCCTTTTCTGTCGCATGGTTTGGTTTCTAATTTGGGTGGCGCATTTAGTAATCTTGCAACCAGTATGATGAGTCATATGCAAGGCTCCAGCATGTCGGTAGCAGGGGAGGCGGCTAGTGGTTCCTTTGGTCTTGGTCAAACTAGTTTTTATAACACAACAGCGAATAATTTCTCAGCCAACAAACATGATTCCAATTGGACACACATGCATGGCATGCATACTGAACAATTAGGCAGCGGGGTATTAAAAACCATCACAGGTAGTGGCGATAGAGTCTTTGATGTTAGTCCTGGAATGACGAGAAGTGCTATATCTATTAACGCTCAAGAGGGTTTGAGTGCGTCACTAAATCAGGCATATGAGCAATCTACACAGGTGGCTCGAAACGAATCGGCACACTATCAAAGTTCATTGTCTAATTTTGCCCATAGGGCATTGCAATTATCACAACTGGCAGGCCATGACATGCGACTAGGCGATGGGATATCAGAATCAGAAACAGGTCAATATTCCAAAGCCTTATCCACTATTAGCCATATTGCAGAGGATGTGGCACGGCGCACAGGAATTAGTAAGGAAGACGCACTAACTCATTTGACAAGCGGTGGTTGGGGTGCGCAAGTTGGTGTTAAAAGCCAGGGCAGTATATTTGGCAAGCTTGCACAATTGGGTACTGGTTTCCATGCGGGCGCTGACGCGCATCTTAAATTTGATCGTAACTCTTCCAGTAGTGATAAATACCATACTGGTATGGATGTCGCTCTTTCAGCTCGTGAATCGCGTGATTTTAATGATGCAATGAGCTATGTGAAGCAGTTTTCTCAAAATCATCATTTTGATGACAGTCATTCACAAGCAGCTTCGTTGTCTAATCAATTGGGTGCTGATCTGCGAGAAGCAGAAACAGCCAGTCGTAATGTGGATGCTTCCCTTGCCAAAGCCACACGCATCCAGAATGCGAAAAGCTTCGTGGAGTCTCATTCTTCTCAAATAACCACTGATTTAAATCAAGCATTCCCAGCCTATGTAGCTGCTAAGCTTAATGAGTCAGAGCGTGATGAATTGTATAGCCGCCCAGGGGATCTGCAATCGCTTAATAAACTTCAGGCATTAGGCCAGGAGTTTATTGCATCCAAAAGAGATGCGTTAATTACCCAATTTGGTAACACGCAGCAAAAGATGCAGATTGAATCGTTGTATCAAAAAGAACAAAACGATTTTATTGCTAAAGAAAATCAATTAGGAGCCCACTATCAAAAAAACAGTGAAGAGTTTCTTCAGCAAGCACAATCAATGAAGGTTGGCATTGATGGAAAAGAGCTTGGAGTATTTCAGCAAGAGGTACATCAGCAAAACGCTACTTTGCCTCAAAACCTTAAGCAAGGGGAGCAATTGATTAAGTCAGATCAGCATGATCTAATGAATGAAAGGAATTTGAAGTTACAAGAAGGCATGGTCAATGCTCAAAAAAATGTAGTAGTGCCAGAGAGTATGCACCTGCCTTTCGAGAACAAGAAATTACATAAAAAAGGAGAGTAGAGTGGATCCACAACAATTAAAGCAAGTCATAGCAGAGGACATGAAAACTATTAAAATGTTAAACCCAGAGATTATTCCTGCTCGTGTCTATTACGGAGGACTCTTAAAAGGAGTTTTTAATGGGGTATGGCTGATGTCTATAATCCTGTTTTTAACGCTATGCTATGTTATGAGTGATGACAAAGAGTCAGTCTCTTTTTCCACCTTGTTTATTGATTCTGGTGTTACCGCTCTATTCTTAAGTACTGTCGCCATGCTTATCTTGCTAAATCCGATTAGTTTTTTTGTTCAATTTCAGTTTCATCTCGAGAAAAAATTAAAGACTGGTGCATTAATAAGAAAAAAATGCAGCCACATTTCAATGGTTTTTTTTGGAGTGTTTGCATCTTTTTGTATTTTGTTTGGCAGCTATGCTTCTGGACAGCAGATCTTTTTTCTGCTGGCACTGTCTTTCTTCCTGAGTTTAGGAGCGACTCATCTTGTGGTCAACATGGAATTAAGCCGTATTGGTTTTAGCAGCTTATTTACTCTATTCAATGAATTTTTTTCTAAAGGAAAAACTATCTCAATAGAAGAAACTCAGAAATAAAAAATAAAATCCAAAAAGAATAAATTTTAACCGTTTTTCGGGCAATGGTAGCTACTGCTTTGCCTAAAAAAGATGATAAGGAGTAAATATCGTGCGTGAAGAGCCTAATTTCAAACACTATACCCGTGGCGGGCAAATCAGTTTTCACAATCTGCGGATGTGGGATCAAATTACTAAAACGCTGGTATGGGTTTGTCTTTTTCTTTGGGTCGTATTAACAGGCTTAATCACTTGGCTAGTTACATCACCTGAGAAATTCCACCAAGCCATTGCTTATTACTATGCAAGTTTCTTAAATCTCGTGAAACAAAAGCATACCTTCACGCTTCCCTTTCACGGGAAAAACTATCAACAAAGCGTGGATACAATTCTGCATTATCCCTATTACAAAGAGAATGCCAATCACATAGTGGATCTACTAGGAAAATCTTCCCTGGCAGCATTCGTACTTTCATTTGTTTTAGGACTTTGTCTTGCCTTTTATTTTATTCGCAGGGGTAAAGCGCAGCGGGCTAATCAGTTTATTCGTGGCAGCCGTATTGATACAAAGGAGAATGTAATTCAACAAATCCTAGAGAAAAAAGAAAACTCTGATATCACCATTGATGGGTTTCCGCTCAAAGTGAACAGCGAAGTTCAACACCTTTTGGTTCATGGAACCGTAGGTACAGGAAAAAGTCAGCTCATTATGAAAATTATGGATGCCTTACGCAAGAGGGGAGATAGAGTTATTGTCTATGATAAGGGATGTGCCTTTATTCCGCATTATTTTGATTCAAATCAGGATGTCATTCTAAATCCATTTGATGCGAGGTGTCCTAATTGGGATATGTGGCTTGAAGCACCTCGGGATTCCGATTTTGAAAACATGGCAGAAAGCCTTATTCCGATGCATGGTGATTCTGATCCCTTTTGGGTGAATGCTGCGAGAACCGTATTCTCCTCAGTTGCTGCTAAAATGCGAAAAGACAAAGATCGATCCGTTGAGAAACTGCTTAAATTGTTATTAACCGGCGAATTTTCTCATTTGGAGGATTACCTTAAAGGAACCCCTGCTGCAACTTTGGTAAGCGGTAAAATTGAAAAAACAGCTATTTCTATTCGCTCAGTCATTACCACCTATTTAAAATCGCTTACCACCTTGTCAGGATTGAATTCAGAAGGGGTAAGCCCATTTTCTATTCGCAATTACATATTAAATGAACAGGACAGTGGTTGGCTTTTTATTTCATCCAATGGCGAACAACATAAATCATTAAAGCCTTTGATGTCTATGTGGCTAGCCATGGCCTCTCTCACGTTGTTAAGCCTTACGCCTAATCCAGATAGGCGGATTTGGTTCATTTGCGATGAATTGCCAAGCCTTCATAAATTACCGCTTTTAGGAGAGACCATTGCAGAAGTCCGAAAATTCGGAGGTTGCTTTTTATTAGGAATGCAAAGTTTCTCACAGCTCACCAAAGTTTATGGTCAATCAGGTGGCGCTAAGGAATTGTTTGACCTGCTGAACACCCGATTTTTCTTTAGAAGCCCAAGTGCAGATATGGCGCGTTTGGTTGCCAGCGAGTTGGGAGAAGAAGAAATTGAAGAGTCACGAGAAAATTATTCTTATGGAGCTAACAGTATTCGCGATGGAATCTCGCTTGGCAGCCAGCGTGTTACACGTGTATCAAGTAGCTGTTTTTCCAGCGTTAACTTTTCTATATCTAAAAATCGAGAGGGTTTAGAAATAATTTCGGTAATCTCTTGCTGGAGAAGGGCTGCTTTTGATTTGTAATTTGCCTCCAAATCATCAATCGTTTTAGTATCTTCCTCAAAAGTCTCATCAAAGTATTCAGTCAGGCTCTTTGCAAAATCATCGTTTGTTTCTTGCTGACAGAAAGGACAAACACCCTCATTTTCTTCATAAAACTGACGTCCTTGCCGAATCCAATCACTGTTACCTAATTTTCTAATCATGCCTGCAATGTCAACATCTGCTTTGCCCAGAACTCTCTTACTGAGGATGGAGATTGATTCATATTCAATCAAAGTGGCCGAATTAAAGCTCGGAATTAAAATTTCTTTATCTGGTGTTTTACCAAATATTGTCTTGGCATTTTTTTCCAAATCAGCCAAGGGTTTTAGTGTTACTGTATTGTCTTTCCATTCCTGAATAATTTTTTCCTTAAATTTATCTTTATTGTTGCGATAGCCTTCAAACGCACTATGTAGCTTGTCATCATATTGTTGCTTTTGGAACCAACATTTATTTTTGAGATTCTCTTCAAGCGTTTTCAATTCTTCATTTTTACCGCCTTGTCCATCTTCTCCTTCTAAATTTTTTTTCAAAGTTATTATTTTTTTTCTCAGCTCTTCTACATCTGATTTTGCTCTAAGAATTTCGTTTTGTGATTCAATGTTCTCCATTCCTAGAGTAAAAACACCCTTAATTTCAGTTGATGGATTAAAGTTAGAGTCAATAAAATCACGGTTATAAACTAGCGTTTGAAGTTTTGTGTTAGCTGTCCAGTTTGCTGTGCAATGTTCATAGCCACCAGGATCTGCGATCACTCGACTAATAGTCGTTTTTCCTGTTCCATTTGAACCAAAAATAAAATTAAATTTGGATAATCCAGAGAGATTTTCAGCTTGTTCACCATAAGTTGCCACTTTTGCTATGGATAAGGATTCAATCATGGCAAACGACCTTGTTTTGCTTTTTTCTATTAGTGGTTTTTGTGGCTGCTACTGCCTTTTCTGTTCTTATACGCTCAAGCAAATTGCTGGCGGGTTCATCTTCTGGGTCTTGCGAAACAAGCTGACCTGAAAAGGCTTTTTTTAGAATGGCTTGGCGGAGAACTTCGGATTTATTCAGGGATGCTTCTATTTCTTTTTCTTGCTCTTCAATCACAGATAATTGCTCATCCAAGATATCAATAATAGCTGACTGCTCAGCTCTCCCAAAAATAGGAATACAAAGATTTTCAACATCACCAACTCTTAAATGCTTTACACCAGTGCCTACAGCAGATAAGTTCATTCGTGATTGGAACCCAGGCTCCATCATTGAATAGAGAAGATATTTTGATGCTAAATGGTTTGATGGTCGAAGCAACATCATTCTTTGGCCCATACATATTTTAGTATTTTCAGGAATAATACCGACTTCTCCCATTGGTGCTTCGCGAGTAAAAATAATGTCACCTGGTTTTGGATAACAGCGCTTTGCCCAATATTCATATGTTTCTTCAGAGATGAATCTTGCTTCGTCATTTAGAAATATCTTTCCATCTTTAACACATGGTGTTCTTATGAGCCATATTCCTTGATTTTCATAGGGTGCTGTTTTGTTATGGCAATCGACGATGAGGGTACAAATTTCAATTAATGAAACCCATTTTGCACTGAAGGGTAATTTGTTTTCAGGGCGATTAACTTTAGCTCTCGCTATTTTTGTTAGATAACGTTTTGCTTCATTATCTCCTTGATTAACAAGCTCTTGAAGTTTTGTTTTTCTTTCTTTTTGGATGCAGGCGAGTAGTTGATCTGGGATTTCCAGTTTTTCTGGGTTTTCCTCGCGCCATTTGGCGGTGAGTTTGCCTTCGAAGGCGTGTTTGAGTATAGCTTGGCGATAAACTTTGAGTTGTTCTTGGACGGTTTTGAGGGCAGCGATGCCATTGTCTAGTTCGGAGAAGAGTTCTTCGATTTTGGCAACGATGCGTTTTTGTTCAGGAGGTGGAGGAAGTAAAATATCCAACCGGTAGGCATCATCTCTATTTAATCCTGGTATGGCCGTAGATGTTTCAAATTGATTGAGACGCAAATTTTTTAAGAGATAATAAGAAAATTTTGAATCTATGACGTTAATGCTGTTAATAAAATATGTTGTATCAATTGGCCAGCAGTTTTCATTGCAATAGTGAACAGCCCCTGCTGCGCCTTTTCGACCAACAATTACTTTTGGCCCCACCGTAACATATTCATCATGAAAACCCACAACACCGTTAGAACCATACACGGGATATGGACCGGTTTCTTTTCTAGCGCTTTTTACCAATCCTTTACCATATGCAAACTCAAAAATATCGCCAACCTTTGTTCTTACCCACCCTTTTGGTAATTGATACAAATTAGTTTCTGATTCCATTACGCCACCAATTCCTGATTTAACTCTTGTATAACCCAATCCATGCGATCACCAAATAGCTGATACATACGTCCCAAACCACCTTTAGCATTAAAAGGAGCCATATCTAGATCATCACGCTCAAAGTGGCAGGAGCTAGCGATATGATCTCGGATTAAATGCAGCCAAGCCATTTGTTGTTCGTTAAATTTATCACTGTTGCCTGAATGATACTTCATTATCCAATCCTGAAAGTTCTTTCTAACGGTTTTATTAAATGGTGTAATACGATTGTCGATACCACAAACACGGCGTATCAGCGCCACTAATGCGGTCAATTCGCTTATGGGATTATCACCCTGATATTTATCGAGATGTGCATAGGCATGCCAAATGCGTAGTGGAGCGAGTTTTGGCCGATCTAGCTTGAGCTGTTCTAGCAGGTCTTTAATTTGAGAATAGGTGACCGCAGAACGTCGTGCTGGGGTATGAAAATAAATGTTTAAGGCATCGATCTTATCGGCTTGATGTTGAAGATATTCAGCAAACTCCTGAGTTAAGACTTTAGCATTTTCTGTCGTTTCACCAGCCCATTCGGCTTTAAGTACGGTATCTAAATCATCGTGTACAATGGTTTGTTCTTTGTCGCGGCGAATTGTGTCAATCAGTTCAATTAGTTCACCGTTAAACACATTCGCAACTTGACGTACTAACTCTTTTTGCGCCTGCTCACGTGCAGTTTCTCCAGGATCCGTACCCGTTGGCTGACCTGTAATTTCCAGTGCTTTTTGTTCCACTCGATCGCCATCAATAGCATTAAACAGCTCACCAACAATCATTAATAATGGTGTACCATTAGCTTTTTCCGCAATACGGGCACGCTCTTTATCGTCTAACTGTTTGTCTAGCCGCGCCAAGCGACCGGCAAGTGAAGACACTGTATCGCTGTCACAAGCGCCCATCATGACTCCCATCGCTAAATCTTTAAGTGATATACCAGGTTTTGTAATAAGAGGTTGACTGGCAGTCTTCACCGATTGTGTAACTCCAATAGCGTCGACTATCACATAATGAGTTTTTGCGCTTTGCGCAGAGGGCGTAACTTTTTGCAAACTATCTTTATCCAAGGTGCGAGTACCACGACCTTTCATCTGTTCAAAATAATTTTTGCTTTTTACGTCACGCATAAATAGTAAGCATTCTAATGGCTTCACATCTGTACCAGTGGCAATCATATCGACGGTCACAGCAATACGTGGATAGTAATCATTCCGAAATTGAGCCAGCACCGATTTTGGATCTTCTCCCTTTTCTATGATGTTTCCATCCGCATCAGTTTTGTCATTTACTACCCTGTAGGTTACTTTTTTGCAGAATTGATTACTTTCTCCAAATTCTTCACGCACAATTTGAATGATGTCATCGGCATGACTGTCAGTCTTAGCGAAAACCAACGTTTTTGGTACTTCCTGGCGACCAGGGAATATACTAGGTAGAGCTTCTTTAAAGGCATGAATCACTGTTCGGATCTGATCTGGATTGACTATATTTCGATCCAGTTGCTTGCCTGTATATGCTTCGTCTTCATCTTGTGTTTCCCAACGTTTACGACGAGTCGTGCGCTCACGCTTTTCTACCTGTTGTTTGGCAGTTAGCCTTCCACCTTGTTTAGTTTTTTCAGTTTCAATCACATAGATTTCATTACCGACATTGACACCATCGGCCACGGCCTTTTCGTGGTCATATTCGCTAACTACATTCTTACGGAAGAAACCATAGGTACGGTTATCGGGTGTCGCAGTCAATCCCACCAAATAAGCATCGAAATATTCCAAAACCTGTCTCCATAGGTTGTAGATAGATCGGTGACATTCATCGATAATAATAATATCGAAAAACTCTGGAGGAATTTTTCGATTGTAAACAACCGGTAAGGGTTCTTTCAATCGAGTGTATTTTTCTGCGGGATTTTCTTCTTCCAAGGCTTCATCAAACGGTTCATCTTTCAGAATGGAGTACATCCGCTGGATCGTACTGATGCATACCTGGGCATCTTTGGCGATGTATTGGTTTTTCAGTCGTTGTACGGAGTAGAGCTCTGTGAACTTACGGTTATCGTCATTGGGAACAAAGCTCATAAACTCTTGCTCTGCCTGTTCGCCTAAGTTTTTTGTGTCTACCAAAAACAAGATGCGATTGGCACTCACAGGTTCTTTTAATAATCGATAGCTAGCTGTAATAGCAGTAAATGTTTTGCCTGAGCCCGTGGCCATTTGTACTAATGCACGGGGTTTGTCTTGCTTGAGCGAATCCTCTAAATTAGTAATTGCTGTAATTTGACAATTACGCAAGCTATCGGTTTGAAGTTGTGGGAAATCTTGCAGACGGCCACGCAGACTTTTATTTTCACGCATCCATTTTTCTAGCGTTTCAGGGCAATGAAAATTAAATACTTCTCGTGAACGTGGATTCGGATCTAAATTATCGGTAAAACGGGTGATTACCCCTGTACTTTCATATAAAAAGCGCAATGGCTGGTTGTTGTTAACCCATTTGAGTTTCGCATTTGCGTAATTAGCGGATTGCTCTTCAACGGTAGTGATTTTTTCGCCCCAATACTCGGGCTTCGCTTCAATAACACCTACTGCCTGTTTGTCTACAAAAAGAACATAATCAGCAGGGCCAATATCAGTTTGATATTCACGCACAGCCACACCCAACGAGGCAGAAAAATCGATCTTCTTTTTATCCTGTACAGCCCAGCCTGCTTTTCTAAGCAAAACATCGATCTCATCGCGGGCTATTTGTTCTGGATTCTGATTGACCATAATTACTTACCTATTGTGCATGCTGTAATTCATGTAAAACCCTCTTAATTGCTATTCTTTTTCAGTTTCTGCTGCACTACCTGCTTCAACCCAGGCATCGACTTGAGATATTTTAAATTTCCAGAGCCGTCCAATTTTATGTGCAGGCATTCTTTTTTCACTGATCCATTTGTAGATGGTATCTCTTTTAACACCTAGATATTCGCCAATTTCATCAACGGATAACCATTTATCATTCATTGCCGTTCTCTTGTTATTTCTTGTGAAAAACCATTATAACCAATTAAAATAGGATATATTCGGTCAAACAAGGTTAAGTATAGGTGATGATTGCGGTTAAGTATATTTTTTACTCTTCAATAACGTACAAAATAGATTAACCATTTCCATTTGCTCTAAATTATTGCCACAGGTATCAAGCAACATCGGACTATAAACCATGATTGCAATACATTGTGCACGGGAAATAGCAACATTCATTCTGTTCTTGTTGAACAAGAAATCAATCCCCCGTGGAGATTCATTGCCGCTACTTGCACACATACTCAAAAATACAATCGGTGCTTCCTGTCCTTGGAATTTATCGACACTACCCACCTTGGCTTGTTCTCCAAGAGCCTGCCTTAATTTGTTTACCTGATGGTTGTATGGTGCAACATATAGGATATCCTGCCACTCAATGAGGCGTTCTTTCCCATCTTTATCAATAAATGTTCGGCCAAGAAGATCTTGGGCTAATAAGACAATTTGTTCCACTTCTTCATCGCTAGCCTGCGTATTACCTTCATGCATAACTGGTACGGCAATGATACCTGCTTCTTTATTTAAAATGCCTTGATAGGTTTCAGGCACTAAAATACGTTGTTTGTCATTTTCTACTGCTGATTCCAACTTGCCCTCATAAATAGCGTCACTGATAAACTGATTGACAGCTGAATGCATGCGATATGTAGTACCTAGAAATACGCCCATGTTTTCAGGAATTGTTGGTGTGGTATGTAATAAATAATCTAAAATTGATGCACCACTTTCTTCTGGGTGGCTGCCTTGAGAGGGTTGTCCCAACTGCATTTGATCACCCATTAAGATGATATTTTTGGTAGCACGGCTCATCGCGATTAAATTCGCGACACTCACCTGCCCTGCTTCATCGATGAATAAGTAATCGAATGAATTTTCTAAATCTGGCCTTGCAAATCCCCACGCAGTGGTTCCAATAACACATGAGGGTCGCAAATTACCCGCGATCGATTTATTTTCAAAGATAGAAATGCCAAGTTTAGTTAATGACTCATCTGTTTCTTTTGTGCAGGCAAAATAAGCCGGTATGCCTTCTTTTTTGCAATATTCAGTAGTGCTTATCAATAAATGATTAATCGCCTTGTGGCTATTGGACGAGATGCCTATTCGTTTTCCCTGTTTTAAAAGTTCGGCAATAATATGTTTTGCGGTATACGTTTTGCCTGAGCCTGGTGGGCCTTGAATAGTAAGATAACTATTATTCAGATTGATTACGGCGGAAATAATTTGAGTCAAACGGGTAGATGGCTCATGACTTGGCGCTATGGGCAAATCCGGTAACATTCCTGTGATTCTAGGCGGATGTCGCATCAAAAAATCATGAATCGCGGTATTCTCTAATTGGCCTTGATAAAATTGTTCGGCACGGTGCATGATCGCTGTAGGGATCGGTTCTGCATTGATGTCTTCATCGGGAATTAAAGTCACAACTTCACTTAAGTTGGCTCCCGTCTGTAGAACAATGATACCCTCATTCAATCTTGAATCTTCTTTAACCACGGTAACGCTTAATGTTTTTCCGTCTGGGCGTTCTTCTCCCAAAACTTTGTATTTATCAGCAGCCGCTTTGAATTCCTGGCTTGGATCAAACCGATATTCATACGCTAAGTTTTTAGATCGTGGCGTAGGTTTATAGGGGGCTTTATCAGTACGTACACAATAGGCAAGACAATCAATATCATCAAACAACTCATCAAAGCTTGATCCCAGCCTGTCAAATAATCTCCAATACATCGGCTTCTTTTCACGGCGATGAAATTCCAGGATCCAGGCAAACAGACTGGAAACTTTACTCTCTTGTTCTAATCCTTGTGTTTTGAAGTAACTGGCCTTCTCAAGCAGTTTGTCACGTAAACGAATAGATTCTGTGATAGTTTCATTTTCAGGCTCAGGCACTATCTCAGTTTTTCCGAGGTAGATAATACTATTCTCCTGCTGACGAGCCCGCAACCAATTGACCAGCTCTTGGGTAGAATGACAATCATCAATATTATAATCCCGAATAGCTTTTAAAATGCTTGAGCTCTGCCAGCTATCTCCATCAGGCTCTTCACGCCAACGTTCATAAACCACCACAGAATCACCACCAGACCCCACTTCTGTGTCGCGTTTCGCTCTGTATAAATGCTCTACATTTTTTATTGAATAACGCGGCTCACCTAAGCGCAAGCAGCCTTTAACAATTTTGTATAAATCAACAAATACCTCGTTGCGCAACAAAGTATCCACCATGGCTTCACAAATGCCATACCGTCCCATCAATTTCCGGCATGCGGCTATTTCATAATTCGCATAATGGTAAATATGCATATGCGGATCACGTTGCCAACGCTCAAATACCCATTCGATAAACGATTGAAATGCTGCTTGTTCCTGCACCTTATCATGTGCCCAGAAGTCTTTATATTGCCGAATTCCTTTCTCATCAAAATAGGCAATGCCCCAAAGGTACTCTAATCCCCCATCTACTAAAGGAAATCCTTCAATATCAAAATAAATGTCCAATGGAGATTCAGGAGGAAGCAAAGCCAAACCACTTTTCTTTTGATTGTCGTGTGGCAATATCTCGTATAAAGGTTTTTCTTTACCTATACTCATTTTTTGAATATTCGCCTGTAACTGAAGGCGTTTAAGCACTTCTGTCTGAATTCCCTTAACTCTCAATTGGGGCAGTTCCATCAGGGATTGCATTGTTTTGATTCCAGCCTTGTTTAGCTTTTTGATTTGGCTCTTGGTAATCGTTGCAACTTGAGATAAATGATCAGACACGATAAGACGTTCATTAGCATAGGTAGACCAACGACCAAAGCGATCAGAATCAGCTGGATCGGGTAAATCTTCTTTTGAAAAATGGCCATGCACTTCAAAAAACCGTTCTTTAAGATGCACGTAGTAATAAAAATGTTCGTTTGTTGCCAACTGAACCTGTTGTTTATCACCCGTAACAACAGTAATCCTATTAGGTCGTTTATTTTGAATCACTTCCAGCATTTCTGCATAACAACATAATTGAATAACAAACTGAGGTTTAACTGTTTTTGAAAGCTTAATATCCCAAGGTTCATAGTGAAATGCTCCTAAATCACTGTCTCCCTCAACCTTCATTAAAAAATCAGCATATCCTTTAAATGGATACAGGGATAAAGCTGCCTGATAGATGACATCTACACCTTTGTGCATGGCGTTCAGAGTATCCTGATAGGCGTGCTTCCCTCTTTCAATAGATACGACTTGCAAGCCTTGCGACATAAATGATGTTAAAATTTCCTGCTCAAATTGTAAGCCTTTATGTTGCAATACGGATAACAAAGGATCTTCTTTATCTACCAAATCGAGCGTGCATGGCTCAATACAAGCCAAATGCTCCATTAGGGAAGCAAATGGACTTTCCATATACAGCGTTAAGTCAGAAGGAGAATAAATAATTTGATCTGCTTCAAAATGCACACGAACTCCCAAATTTAGTCTTTAGCAAATGCTTCTTTCTCAGTTGAAAAAACTTCAGCTTTCCTCAATATATCTCGCAACCTTTTCACCACATGTTCCACAATTTCCATTTAATACGATGCTTTTACCAATGATTGTTGCAACAGGATCATTAATGGTGCAGGTAGAACGGCATTGACCACACCAAACATTTTTTAGAATCAACTCCTTTTGCGTCACTTTCGATTCCCAAATGTCCAAAGCCTTTTTAGTGCCACTAACTTTTCCCTGTTTAGGTAACTTAGTTCTTACTTTTGCTTGCTCCCAATACTGCATTAATTCATCAAATGATTTTCCTCTCAAATGGGGCAACCCTTGCTCTTTGGCTATATCCTTCATCGCATTCAATCGATGTTCAAATTTGTCGAGGCTTTTTCGTAAAGTGAGCTCAGGTGAAAAATTGCTAAATACACACAGCGAAAAGGCTGCATGCAAAAGATCACCTATTTCATCCTGTAGCGCTTCCCTTTGTTCGGGTGAATGCAGATGTTCCTCTATTTCTAAACACTCATTACGAATCTGAGTCATGATTTGATCTTTGGTTTCCCACTGCAAACCAAAAGCCGCAGCCTCCTGCTCTAAGTGTTCAATTTCTTCAAAAATAGCCATAATATCGCCTTATACTTTTTCGTTACTTGCGACACTGCGACAATTGCGACAGTTCGTTTTTACAATATCCCCCATCATTCAAAGCTTGTCGCAATTGTCGCAGTGTCGCAAAATTTATTGAGAACAATGAGGGTTCATTTCCAAAATTGTCTTATTACCCTGGGTTGTTTCTCTGATTACATGATGATCCATTAATATATCTATCGCTTTATTCATTCTGGATTTATCCCTTAAAGGACTCAATCTTTGAATCTCTCTTACACTAATGGTGTAATGATCTTTCATCATTAACCAGTTCAGCAGTTTTTGTGCATCCTGAACCTCACTTTGAGAACTTTCAGTAGACAACAGCCGCCGAGTCTCCTGCATATGCCAGCGTATGATTTCAATAGCACTTTCAATATGTTCAGTGCTTATGTCTCCAACTTTACCTTCAAACAGGTGAAACAGAGCGGCTAGCCTTGCGGAATTCTCCGCAGCTTTACTCACAAAATCTTTTAACGCCACCCATGGACCATTATCAGACAGCCCTGATTCCATATGGTTAAAAAACTGAATCCATTTTTGTTTGGCCTGTGGACTAAAAACTAATGTTGGCAAATTAATGCATCCTTTGATCCCCAACTCTTCCGATTGAGAAAGACACGAAGTAATGCGCTCGTGATAAGCGCTAAAACAGGATAAAGAATCATTGGGTTCCTGGTATAAGCGTGTTCCCATGAGACTTTTAGGATAAGCCAGCAAACACCTTGGTAAAAAACCGCTCTGACGCGCAATATGCTGCGACTGACCTAGCAATTGTTGCATCAAAATGGGTTGGCTTAGTAAATTTAAAGTAAGGCGCCGATTTTTTAAGACAAAATTATCGGATGTCTTTCTATGTGTAGTAAAAAGTTTTGCATCCCACAAACGGTTGAGTAATGCGACAAATCGAGTCGGATTTGATTGCATACTCTGGCTGCCAATAATAATACCAGCCTCATCAGACCAAAGAGACGCACTTGGCCAACCATGAGCCAAACTATGAGCCAGCGCTTCTTGCGTAACATCTTCAAAATAAAGCGTGGGAAGCAACGGTATTTCAGGCTCATGCATCATAAGTTCTTCGAGCTCTTCCCGAGTATCTGCATAATCGTCAGAAAAAGAGCCGGATCGTAATCGATAAATCAGCTCGTCACATTGCATTTTCCAAGCCCGATGCAACACTTTAGCCGCATTGGCCATAGGTAAGCGTTGCGAGCGAACCCTTTCTTCCCAGCTCCTGGCAGCATGTGAAAATAAATTATCCGATGCAGATTTTCTCTCCCCACTAGATGCCAATACGATGAAATATAAGGAAACAGGACTAATTAGATAATGATCTCTTGCTACATTCGCTAACGACTGACAAGCCAAAGACACATTAGCTAATGCACCACACGCAATGAGTGAAATTGGCTGTTGGCCATATTGTTGATAATCGGAAACTGTTTTTTGTAAAATTCTTGGAAGCGCTTGTAAAGGATAAGCTGATTCCTCCTGCTTAGTCACTGCAAAAGGGATTGGGGTTTCCCAATCCCTCGTGATCCGAGCTATAGCCGCTTCGACGTTATCTAACTCTGTATTTATGACAAAAGAACTCATTTGGGCTTCACCTTCTTTAATATTGCTAATTTGCGATGCAAGTTATGTTTGAACTTAAGGTCACAAATTGTGACCTTAAATTGATAGATATTATTTATCTAGTCCTTTCCAAGGCTCCCCAGGCAGACGGTGCACTACTTCATTGAATAAATATTGGTATATCCATTCAACATCATACTCATAACTCATATTCTCAGGTAATAATGCATGCATATCTGTATTAAATATCTTTGACTTGCGCTTTTGCTCCAGATTTTTTTGAAATTGCGCCTTGGTTACCTTATTATTGTGCGCATCCATATAGAAATCGAAGCAATGAAGTACTTCTTCTATATTTATTCCTACTTCTTTAACTACAGCATAAAAATCAAATAAATCACGCCCTTTTTTTCGCTGGTATAAAGCCTTTAACTTTGTAGCCATAAGCTCTTCAAGTTGATAGGTATTTATCTTTGTTTCCCCACTAAACCACTTATTACTGACAGCAAACGGTATTTCGATTCTATCCAATACATTAAAATGATCTCTTGTATTAATTTCAATCTTAATACGTATGGGCTTATTTTCTTCTTCGGATTGAACACGATAAATCATCGTAGCTCTTCCTTCAGCAAATTTTACTTTTGGCTCACCCATCCAGGAATTAAGTAGATGATGCAGTTCACCCAAAGTATCCCCGATGGGTTCTGCGTTCAATTGAACTAAATCAATATCCTCGCTGAATCTTACCACCTGTTTAAGAAATAATTTATGGATGGCGGTTCCGCCACGAAACGCGAGTTTAGAAGATAAAAAAGCATTATTAAATAATTCTACTAAAATTCGTGACAACAACAAATCATGCTCAACCTGAGCACTTGAACCCCATGGGGCATATTCTCGCCATTCGGTAATTGCTGAGATGGGGATCATATATCTAACTCCACTTCTTCATTAACATTAATATTCCATCGTTCATTTTTCTCGATGATATTTAAATCTTCTCCAGGGCTCAACCAGATGTAATTCACAGGTTTTCGCAATAATAAAACTGCATATACCACTTCGCTCAATTCCTCGTGCTCTGTTATATCAAGTAAGTACCCAAGTCTTTGCAACATGGTGGTTTTAACGGGTAGTTTTTCAAGCAACTCTTTAAATTTATCTTTATTAACAGACTCAGCCAGGTCAGTGATCACTTGAGCCATATTATGGATATATCCCGCATGCTTTGAATAATCACACACATCCATCATGGTAAGTTCTGGACTTGATATATTTATAGCGCCGGTATAAGAATTAATTTTATTTATACCTACATCAGGCATTGTTTTTTTAACAATAAATTCAATCGATACATTTCCAATTGAAATAGCTCGTGTTTGTTTATTCGTCATAACTTGAAACCGCTGGGGTTGTTGATGTGATGCGCCGTAATAAGAAGCTGCGGATAAAAGACTGGTATAATAGGGTTGTCCTAAATATTTCATCAAATCATCTATAAACCAATCCGCGGGTAAACAACCAAGTGAAAAATGCTGCGGAGGTATAATAATGTAGAACCCCTCTCTTACTAAAGCCAACTCTTTTTTCTTGGCTAATCTGTTTGCGGAATTAATAAAAGATGGAGTATTACAATCAAGTAGTTTAATAGCTTCCGTTTTCTCAAAGCTATATCTGCCTTTTTGAAGGAAGTGTTTAATCAAAGAGGATAAGTTTTCATTTTTCATATTCAAATAATAACATAATTTAATATAATTTGCATACAAAAAATGATTTTGCCCCTAAGAATGCTCCCTTACCTTCATTTAATACGAAATATTAAACATCCAGGTTTAGTTAAGATCACAAAATGTGATCTTAACTTTTAATTGATGCAATTCAACCTGAATCAAATCAATAGTAACATAATCTAATTTTCATAGACTTTAATTAACTTTATTTAAGTTACCAGTTAAGTTACTATTTTATTATGTTATTAGTAATCAACCCCATTAGTCACATAATCGAACGTTTATGTGACGCAAGCGATGGAGAGAAAAATGCTAGTTGGCTATATGCGAGTTTCAAAAGCTGATGGTTCGCAAAGTACGGACTTACAACGTGATGCTCTTTTGGAAGCAGGTGTTGAACCGAATCAACTCTATGAAGATTTTGCTTCAGGTAAAAAGGATGATCGCCCTGAACTTGCTAATTGTTTAAAAGCATTACGCAAGAATGACACTTTGGTAGTCTGGAAACTGGATCGACTGGGCCGCGATTTACGTCATCTTGTTAATACAGTTCATGATTTAACAGCTAGAGAAATTGGATTTAAAGTATTAACTGGGCATGGCGCCGCTATTGATACAACAACTGCTGCTGGAAAACTAGTATTTGGTATTTTTGCAGCTTTGGCCGAATTTGAACGTGAAATGATTAAAGAGCGAACCCTCGCAGGGATGGCATCTGCTCGTGCAAGAGGGAGAAAAGGTGGCAGACCTTATAAAATGACTCAAGCAAAGCTTAGATTGGCCATGGTTTCTCTAGGACAGCCTGAAACTAAAATTGGCTCTTTGTGTGAGGAGCTGGGCATAACGAAGCAAACATTATATAGGCATGTAGCTCCAAACGGGGAATTACGGGAGGATGGTAAAAAATTGCTTGGCAGTATTTGATTATAGATTAACATCAGGAAATTATTAAATACATATTGAAAACGAAAATTGAAAGACGTTGACAAAAAGTTGGTCTCAAAGATATCGATTGCCAATTCACCAGTAAGGATAATCTATCCTAATAATTAAAATAGCCATTTTTTAAATCAGTTTCAAAATCATTAGGCCAGTCACTATT
>NZ_LNYO01000017.1:0-31019 GCF_001467895.1 Legionella nautarum | reverse complement strand
CCTCTTCACCATACATTATTTATTCCTTAAACTGTCACTTAAAATCATTATAGACTTTAATAGATAAATTTAGCGTAATATGTTTTATATAAAAGGTGGGAAATATCATTGAAGGGTGGCTTTTTATTCAAATTCGAATTCTTCGTATCGAATTGCAGAGCCAAGGCTCCCTTCCTTACTCAACTGTTTACAAACTGCCTGGATAGTTTCATAGGCAAATCCCCGACCACTTAAAAAACGATAAACTCGTGTTTTTGATTTCTCAGGATGCTCACCACTTAACCCTCTGCTTTTTCGACGTGCTTCATACAAAGCCCTTGAGTATTCATCGCCAAGTTGAGCTAATACGTCCTCAATCACCTCGTCACGGACTTCTCTTTGTCGCAAAGCCTGCATAATAAAGCGATTTCCCTTGTGGGTATAACGTGTTGCAATACCCTCTGCAAGACGATGGTCATTAATCAAATGGAGCTCATTGAGGCGCTTTAGGGTTTTCTGAATTAAAGCATAAATATCGGGTTTATCTGCAAACATTTTTCCTAATTGTTTGCCAAGTTCATGCTCCGAGTAGAACCGTTCTGACAAAAGCTTCATTGCCGTATCCAATAAGTCACTCATGTTTGTTCCCTTGTGCGTCGTTTACCACAGCATCGTTTTGTTAAAACATTTTTTAAGCAATAATAGAAATAATCAACGATAAAAATTTTTTGATTTCATGATACAATTCCTTGTAATTTAAATACCCAAATTCCTTCCAAGTAATATCTTATGTTACGAAAACTCAACCTGGATAATAAATCTGAATGGGTCGCTTCTTTCTATTAACTACTGCAAATGAGGTCAATGTATGGGGACGTACAGAGGTTTTACTCATAATTTCCCAAACAATATAATGACGAACTATTTCAGCATCTGCAATCAGGGATCGATGACATCTCCATGGTACTGCTTCAGCACACATGATTGCTACTTTACGACCTTTCCTTATTAAACCATTTAACTCTTTTAGTCCTTCGAAAAATTCAGGTGTTTGCATGTAATCCGCAAAGCCACGAAAGCTTGCATTGCGCCATCCTTTATTAATAGAATTTTTAACTGTTCGACGTAAACCACCTAATTTTGATAAATGCGTATAATTTATGTTCTCCATTCGAAGCGATTTTTCGAGCTCTTTTTCATTAAACCATGGCACGTGACTCGATTTTGGAATTGTGCGCACATCAACGACATGCATAATTTGATGCGCATGCAAAATTTCAATAAATTCCTGCAGAGTATGTGTCGAGTGTCCAATCGTATAAAGCTTAGGCATAAACAATGTCCTTATATTCATAAAACTTTATCGAGGTACTTCATAACGCTCTTTAATACCTTTTTTAGAAAGAACTATTTGCCATAATTGAATTTTCTGTAAATTGTATGAACGACACCTTTTTGTCGCTCAAAAATTAAATGATGATAAAAACAAAATTATATTTTTAATTTACGCGCCACTCCCGTTTTAATGGCAGCTTCTTTTACCGCTTGCGCCACTAACTTTACCACGTTGGTATCAAACACACTTGGAATAATATAATTGTAAGTTAGATATTTTTCTTCTATAGCGTTTGCTATAGCATAAGCTGCAGCAAGCTTCATTTCTTCATTAATCTCCGTGGCCATACAATCGAGCGCTCCCCTAAAAATACCCGGGAAACAAAGTACATTATTAATTTGATTTGGATAATCGCTACGCCCTGTTGCAACAATGGCAGCGTATTTTTTTGCTTCTTCTGGCATGATTTCTGGTGTTGGATTAGCCATTGCAAATACTATAGCGTCTTTATTCATTTTTTTTACATCTTTTGCTGTAATGACTCCAGGCTTAGAAACACCAATAAACACATCGGCACCTTTGATTACATCATGTACGGTCCCTTTTTCAAGATTAGGATTGGTATGTTTTGCATACCATTGGTGAGCTTTTTGCAATCCTGCTTTGCCATGATAAAGCACGCCGTCACAATCACAACCAATAATATTTTTTACACCTAAATTGAGTAACATTTTGGTACATGCTGTACCGGCTGCACCAATACCTACTATAACCACTTTAATATTTTCGGGTTTTTTCTTAACTACTTTTAGTGCATTAATCATTGCAGCTGACAGCACTACTGCTGTTCCATGTTGATCATCATGAAATACTGGAATATTCAATTCCTTTTTTAATCGTTCCTCTACTTCGAAACAACGAGGCGCCGAAATGTCTTCCAAATTAATCCCACCAAATATCGGAGCAATATGCTTAATGGTTGTAACGATTTCATTTACATTTTGAGTATCCAAACAAATAGGAAATGCATCGACATTGGCAAATTCTTTAAACAATAATGCTTTTCCTTCCATGACAGGAATGGCAGCATATGGTCCCAAGTCTCCTAAACCTAAGACCGAAGTTCCATCAGAGACTATTGCGACCATATTTCTTTTAATTGTAAGGTTATATACGTCTTCTGGATTTTTATAAATAGCAGTACAAATTCGCGCAACACCTGGGGTATAAGCGATTGATAAATCATCCCGGGTCTTTAATGGAATTCGACCTTTAATCTCAATTTTCCCACCAAGATGGGCCAAAAAAGTACGATCAGACACGTTAATCACATCTATATTAGGTATCGTACGCAATAGATCAACTATTGCTTCCGCATGATTAGGGCCACATGTATAAATGGTAATATCCCGGATCTGAGCATCTGTTTCGGCACGCACAGTATCAATAGCTCCTATTTGCCCACCTTCTTTTTCAATAGCAGCTGTTAATGCACCGAAAGCTCCTCGGGAGTTTTTTATACGAACCCGTAGAGTAATGCTATTTGATGCACTACATATTTGATTGACCACAGCAACTCCTTACAAAAGGTCTTTGAACAAACGATTGAATTTTTCTTTAAGAGATTCAAGTATCGTTGCTTTTTGTTATATCCATATTGAGTTATTCATAAACAATATAAATGTTCTCCAATAAAGCTATATAATTTTTATAGTACATAAAAACCCTATATAAAACTAATAATCAGACGCGACCAATTAAAAACTAACGGACATACAACTTTTAATCTCATCTTATCCATGTTTCTTTTTGCATTTATGAATTATTATTTATTTATGATATAAAAAATTTCATAAAACCATTTTTCATGCTAACCGTTACAAAAATGCTACTTAAGCCATATGACGATAAACTGAACTAATGCACTACACTATAAATAAAAACTATTAATATAGAGTGTTAAAAGAATATAGCGACGTATTTAAGGAGAAATAATGTCTGTTTACACGATTAAATTAGTCAGTAAACGAGAAATAGCCGAAAATACTATGGCATTCATGTTTGAAAAACCGGATGGATTCAATTTTAAAGCAGGCCAATTTGGAGAGTTTACATTAATCAATCCTCAAGAAACTGATGCAGAAGGTAACACTCGTGCGTTCTCATTGACTCAACCTCCCTCAGCAAAGGATTTAATGGTGACAACTCGTATGCGAGACACTGCTTTTAAACGTGTTTTAAAAAACCTTCCCTTAGGTAGTGAGCTTCAACTCGATGCCCCTCATGGCTCGTTTACCCTTCATAATAAAAAAGAAACTCCTGCTGTCTTTCTCACTGGAGGTATTGGCATCACGCCTGTTAGAAGTATTGTAATCCAAGCTGCAAGAGATAAATTACCACATGAACTTTTCCTTTTTTACTCCAATCATCGACCAGAGGATACTGCTTTTTTGGATGAACTAAAGTCTCTTGAAAGAGAAAATAGCCATTATCATTTTATCCCTACCATGACTGATATAAGTAAATCGAAGGAAGCGTGGCAGGGTGAAATAGGTTATATTAATAAAAAAATGCTCTCAAAATTCATTAAAGATTTAGCGAAGCCTATTTATTACATATCTGGTCCAGCGGCTATGGTGTCTGCAATGCATCACATGTTAAATGAAGCAGGTATTGATGATGACACGATTCGTATGGAAGAATTTTCTGGATACTAAATATTAATAGATTCCAGGGGATATGATTTTATTTGTATCTTAAAAGACAGGAGGTCTTAATGCGATTTTCTATTTCCCGGTACAATCCAGAAACTGATTCAGCACCTTATATGAAGGATTATGAACTGGAAATTCCCCAAGGCTCTGACATGATGGTGCTGGATGCACTTCAACTCATAAAAGAAGAAGATGAAACACTTGTATTTCGTGCATCTTGCCGTGAGGGTGTATGTGGTTCTGATGGCATGAACATTAATGGGTTAAATCGTTTGGCGTGTATCACATCACTCTCATCTTTAACTCCGCCCATAGTGATAAGGCCATTGGTTAATATGCCGGTAATTCGCGATTTAGTGGTGGATTTCACCTTATTTTTTAAACAGTATGAACGTGTTCAACCTTATTTACAAAACGACACCGAGCCACCAAGAACAGAAAGACTACAAACACCTGAAGAACGTGATAAGTTAGATGGACTATATGAATGCATTTTATGCGCGTGTTGCACCAGCTTTTGTCCTTCATCTTGGTGGAATCCAGAAAAATTTATTGGACCTGCAGGTTTATTATGGGCCAATCGATTTCTTCAAGACAGCCGCGATACAGCAACGGATAAACGTTTAGCTGATTTACAGGATCCATTTAGTGTTTTTCGGTGTCGAACCATAATGAATTGTACGGTGGTATGTCCAAAACATTTAAATCCTTCTGCAGCTATAGCAGATATCCGTCGAATAATGACGAAAAAGGAATCTTAATTTTTCTAATTCAGCAAAGGAAATTAATGATGAATGAGCATCAATTTCGTAACTTAAATTTATTGACTATTCGCTATCCATTCACCGCTATTATTTCTCTATTACATCGATTATCAGGTATTTTTTTGTTTTTGCTGATCCCCTTTTTATTATGGATGCTGGATAGTGCTACAGGCACAACAGATGGATTTGAACGGGTGCAAACACTATTAACAAATCTTCCTGCCAAATTAATATTATGGCTATTTTTAGTTGCACTATGGTATCACCTCATTGCGGGCATTCGTCATCTATTGATGGATATTGGGATAGGAGAAAGCCTTAAAAGCGCACGCTTAAGCGGAGGAATAACCGTAGTAATAACCCTCCTCGCAGGAATATTATTAGGGAGCTGGTTATGGTAAACAAATTATCGGTGAGTATGAGTTTAACTGGGAGTGGCTTGAAAGATTGGTTAGTACAACGTTTTTCTTCTCTTGTCATAGCCCTTTATTTTTTTGTCTTATTAGGATTTTTTTACCTCCACCCAAATCTTGATCATGCCTCTTTACGACATTTCTTTTCTACCACATGGATGCAAGTATTTTCACTTACTGCATTGTTAAGCTTATTTTTGCATGCCTGGGTTGGAATTTGGACCGTCATTACCGATTACATCAACCTCTTTACGATTCGATTAATCATCCAGGTATTAGTCATTTTCACCTTGATTGTGTATTTTTTTTGGGGTGTTGAAATTTTATGGAAAATAGCTTAACGGAGTACTTAAAATGAATTTAGCACAGTATACATTTGATGCAGTAATTGTAGGCGCAGGAGGTGCTGGAATGACTGCCTCATTACAACTGGCACATTCTGGATTAAAAGTTGCAGTCATTTCGAAAGTATATCCCACCCGCTCACATACCGTTTCCGCTCAAGGTGGAATTGCTGCCGCATTAGGTAATGTTCATCCTGATGACTGGCGCTGGCATATGTTTGATACCGTTAAAGGATCAGATTACCTAGGTGATCAAGATAGCATTGAATACATGTGTAAAATGGCACCTGATGCGATGTATGATTTAGAACATATGGGTATGCCCTTCTCACGCCTGAATAATGGAAAAATATATCAACGCGCTTTTGGGGGGCAGACAATAGAATATGGAAAAGGAGTTGCTCAACGTACATGTGCTGTTGCAGATCGCACAGGACATGCATTGCTTCATACTTTGTTCCAAAATAATGTCAAAGCCAAAACGCACTTTTTCAATGAGTGGTTTGCGATTGATCTTGTAAAAAACGCTCAAAATAAAATTGCAGGAGTAGTTGCGCTATGCATCGAGACAGGTGAATTAGCATTTTTTAATGCCAACGCCACTATTCTTGCAACTGGTGGTTCCGGTAGAATTTTTGAAACCTCCACCAATGCATTGATTAATACAGGTGATGGGTTAGGAATGTCATTACGTGCAGGACTGCCGCTGCAAGATATTGAAATGTGGCAATTTCATCCAACAGGATTACCAGGTGTTGGTATCTTAATCACTGAAGCAGTACGAGGTGAAGGTGGATATCTTATTAATAAAAATGGTGAGCGTTTTATGGAACGCTATGCGCCACATGCCAAAGATCTTGCTTCCCGTGATGTTGTTTCTCGCGCAATAGCACTAGAACTGCGCGCAGGTAATGGCTTTAACACACGCGGTATTGATCATGTAAAATTAAAACTCGATCATTTAAGTGCGGAAGTTATCAATTCACGACTACCTGGAATACGCGAATTAGCAATCACTTTTGCACATACCGATCCGATTCATGAACCCATTCCAGTAACACCTACGTGTCATTATATGATGGGTGGCATCCCAACCAATGTACATGGTCAAGTAATTACCATAGGCAATAAGGATGAAGATCAAATCGTAGAAGGACTTTATGCAATCGGTGAATGTGCCTGTGTCTCAGTTCATGGTGCCAATCGTTTGGGCAGTAATTCCTTGTTGGATTTGGTTGTGTTTGGTAAATCCTCTGGCTTACATGCTGAAAAAGCAATTAAAGAAGATTTACCGCTACATTCTGTCACCGAAAGTGATATTGAAGCAGCATGTGCGCGATTCAATCGCTGGAATAATTCTAAAAAAGGAGAAGACTACAAACTTATTCGACAAGAAATGCAAAAAGTAATGCAAATTAATTTTGGTGTATTTCGCATGGAAGAACACATGCTAGAAGGACTCAACCAATTAAAGGAATTGCGTGCACGGCTTCAGCATGCAGTTTTAACGGATACGAGTAATATTTTTAATACAGCACGAATCCAAGCCTTAGAATTAGATAATTTGATGGACGTTGCTTTAATGACTGCTACAGCTGCGTTAACTCGTAAAGAAAGTAGAGGAGCACACAGCCGTGAAGATTATCCAAAACGCGATGATAAGGGTTGGTTAAAACACATTGTTGTTTTTTTAGATGAACAGGTCAAATACCGTCCTGTCAATATGAAGCCTAATTTTGTAGATCCATTAGAACCAATAGAAAGAGTTTATTAAAAATAATAATATGGATACTTCATTTCTTTTGTTCCCACTACAACCATTCAGACTTGATTATACGGTATGGGCATTACGTAGAAGGAGCAAAAATAATGTTGATTTATGGCGTGAAAACCGCTACACACGATTGTTTTTTATTGAAAATCAATTGATTAAAGTGGATGTAGAGCAAAAAAATGAGCAAGAAATTTTAGTATCAACCAACCAAACAATTAGTCCCAAAATAAAAAAAGAGTTAGTTCGATTATTAGAAAAGATGTTTGGTCTGAACTGCAACTTAATCGATTTTTATCGCATTGCAGAACAAGATCCTCATTTAGCTCCTATAGTAAGGCAATTTAAAGGTCTGAAACCACCACGATTTCCAAGTATTTTTGAAGCATTTGTGAATGCAATTTCCTGTCAGCAATTATCACTTGACGCAGGCCTACAAGTTCAAAACCGCTTTATTCAATATGTTGGAAAAAATATCCATAATGCTGATGAAACATTTTATGCATTCCCTATACCCAAAGATGTAGCAAACTGCTCCATTTTGGAATTAAAAAAATTAGGCTATAGCACCAATAAATGCGAAACACTTATTGAGTTATCGTCTAGAATTAGTTCTGATGAAACCTTGTTTCATCATTTAGAAGATAAGACGAACAATGAGATTGTCGCATTTTTATGCCAATTTAAGGGAATTGGCCGATGGTCTGCAGAATATATTTTGTTACGTGGACTAGGAAAAATTGACATGTTTCCAGGAGATGATGTAGGTGCGTCAAACAATTTACAAAACTTATTGCAGATTAAAACAAAATTAGATTACAGGCAGATTTCACAGATTACCCAAAAATGGTACCCCTATGCCGGATTGATTTATTTTCATTTATTGCTACAGAAACTAAAAGCTAAGGGATTGTTTGATATCTGAACTGTGGATAGGAGAATACATTCATGAAAAAAGAATTTAAAATAGGCGATCATGTTGAATGGAACTCAGAAGCAGGAAGGGTAAGAGAAACCATTAAAAAAATAATTACTTCTGAAATTAAATTTAAAAATTATACCGTTCATGCATCAAAAGAAGAGCCGCAATATTTGATTCAAAGCGACAAAACAGATCATATGGCCATGCATAAAGGATCAGCGCTTCAGAAGATAAAAGACTAATTTATCTTGGCTACTTTTTTTTCAAATCTCTAAAATTCAAGATGAATTTCTCAGTTAGATTCTAAATCTTATCGTCACAAAATCATCTATATCCAACGTTCATAACATAATCACGTAATAGTGAGCTCTCAAACTCTGCTTTTTCCATAAGAACCAAAAGAGCATCGCGTGCGTTAATTACTCCTAACGGTTTGAAATTCTCGTCCACGATAGGGACATGCAAAAGATTTTGTTCTTTCATAGTCGTCCATACATCTCGCAACAAATCGGTTGGACGGCAGCAAATAACATCTTTAGTCATCACAGTCGCAACAGAGACGGTACAACCACAACCCTGGCAAACTGCCATCATGCGAACAACATCCGTTCGAGTAATGATACCAACCATTGTTCCATCGTTGTCGCAAATCACGACAAGATTGATGTGTCGACCATCAAGAAATTTAGCGGCCTCTAATAAAGGAGCATCGTCTCTAATGGTTATAAGACGTTTCTGCGCTACAGGGACTATTTCCTCTACAAATGCTTCTGAAAATGGCATATTTTCACCTTTCTGTAATTATTGATGACGTCTTTACCCTCTACAAGCAATGCATAGTAATATACTGATAATTATAGTCTATTGAATAAAAATAAAATAAATAAATTCGTCATACAAAATAAAATTGTAAATTACAAACGGATAGGCGATACACACACTCGTTCTTCGAAGCAACCATAACTTTTAATAATGCACATTCTTTTCTTGCATACTGAGTCAGTTATTCGCACAAATAATTAACTATAATATATATCTAGCTTCTAAAATTTTATCATGCAAAATTTTTCGATAAGGATGTCGCCATGTTGCAAATCAAAAGATGGATAAATTGGATCATAAGTCCCAAGTTGGAAAGAAATCAGGCGATTATAAATGAGTCTTCAGAGGAATCCTTTCCAGCAAGCGACCCACCCTCTTGGGCAGCTGGAACACATGACCTAAAACATCATAGAACCTCATCAAACCTTGTTCTAACCCATGAATTCCACAAAAGCATACAACAAATCCTTTCAGTCAACGGAAATGAATATCATTACTACAGCTTGAAGGAGGCAGAACGGGGAGGATTGAAGGATTTATCTAAACTGCCCTTCACTTTAAAAATCCTATTGGAAAATTTACTTCGTCATTTAGATGGACACACCGTTACAGTAGATGATCTCAAAGCAATTATTGAGTGGTTAAAATTAAAATCGTCCGATCATGAAATAGCTTATCGTCCTGCACGTGTCTTAATGCAGGATTTTACTGGTGTTCCAGCTATTGTCGATCTCGCTGCAATGAGAGCTGCTATTAAAAAGCTAGGTGGAAACTCAGAACAAATTAATCCCCTTTCTCCTGTTGATCTGATTATTGATCACTCCATACAAGTTGATGAATTCCTTACTCCAAATGCGTTTACAGTCAATGCACAGATGGAAATGGAAAGAAATCATGAGCGATATGAATTTTTACGGTGGGGACAAAAAGCATTTAAAAATTTCCGCGTTGTACCGCCTGATACCGGAATATGTCACCAGATCAACTTAGAATACTTGGCTAAAACGGTTTGGACACAGCAAATCAACGGAAAAATATATGCCTACCCTGATACGTTAGTAGGTACAGACAGTCATACAACCATGATTAACGGTCTTGGGGTACTTGGGTGGGGAGTCGGGGGTATTGAAGCAGAAGCGGCTATGTTAGGACAGCCCATTTCATTGCTCATTCCCGAAGTCATTGGGGTAAAATTGGTAGGACAGTTACAGGAGGGAATTACAGCAACTGACTTAGTGCTTTCTATCACCCATCTTTTGCGTGAAAAAGGGGTCGTTGGTAAATTTGTTGAATACTTTGGTGATGGGCTACGTTATTTATCCATTGCGGATAGAGCAACGATTGGTAATATGTCACCTGAATATGGTGCTACATGTGGCTTTTTTCCTATTGATGAAATAACCCTTGATTATTTACGTTTAAGTGGACGAGAGGAACAAGACATTGCTCTTGTTGAGGCTTATGCGAAAACTCAAGGACTATGGCATAATCCTCATCTTGAGCCTGTTTATACCGACATAGTTACACTGGATTTATCCTCGATTAAAGCGTGTATTGCTGGCCCCAAACGCCCACAAGATCGCGTTGAATTGTCCTATCTGACGAGTACTTTTAATCAATTCTTAACAGAAAATAACCGTACTGAAGAAAAGGAAAAATCGTTTATTACCGATTCAAATTTTGAAATGCATCATGGAGATGTAGTTATTGCTGCAATTACCAGTTGTACCAATACATCTAATCCCAATGTGCTTGTTGCAGCAGGATTGTTAGCAAAAAAAGCGGTGGAAAAAGGAATAACACGAAAACCGTGGGTCAAAACCTCATTTGCGCCAGGCTCTCAAGTAGTCACTCGCTATTTGGAGGAAACTAACTTACAAAAATATCTTAATGAACTAGGATTCACATTGGTAGGTTATGGGTGTACCACGTGTATTGGAAATTCCGGACCACTTCTCGAATCTGTAGAAAAAACTGTTATTGAACATGATTTGATTGTCTCAGCGGTACTTTCAGGTAATCGTAATTTTGAGGGACGTATTCATCCGCTTGTTAAAGCAAATTGGCTTGCTTCACCACCGCTTGTTGTGGCCTTTGCACTTGCAGGGACCACATTGATTGATTTGACAAAAGACCCACTTGGAAAAGATGCATCAGGAAATCCTGTTTATTTAAAAGATATATGGCCAACAAATGCTGAAATTGCATGTGAAGTAGCAAAAATAAGCAGAAACATGTTTCATGACACTTATGCACATATATTTGAAGGAACAGATGAATGGCGTGCGATGAAAATTTCCAAATCAGATACTTATGCCTGGCCTGTGAATTCAACCTACATTCAACACCCACCCTATTTTGATGAAATGAATGTGAACCCCGAAAAAATTAAAGAAATAAAAGGAGCTCGAATTTTAGCACTCTTTGGAGACAGTATTACTACCGATCATATTTCACCTGCAGGCTCCATTAAGCCGGACAGCCCTGCAGGAAAATACCTACAATCCAAAGGAGTCTCAATCAAAGATTTTAATTCTTATGGATCGCGTCGCGGAAATCATGAAGTCATGATGCGAGGAACATTTGCTAATATCCGTATTAGAAATGAAATGACGCCTGATGTTGAAGGAGGTTTTACAAAACACATTCCCAATAATGAAATCCTACCCATATATGATGCAGCAATGCGTTATAAAAAGGAGCGCACCGCATTGGTTATCATTGCAGGGAAAGAATATGGAACAGGCTCTTCTCGAGATTGGGCGGCAAAAGGGCCAAAGCTTCAAGGTGTGGTAGCCGTCATTGCAGAAAGTTTTGAACGAATCCATCGTTCAAATTTGATAGGGATGGGAATTCTACCTTTAGAGTTTCCTGAAGGGGTTACCCGTAAAACACTGCAAATTACAGGCTCTGAACTCATTGATATTGTAGGTCTTACTCATGAGATGAAACCACGTATGCAAGTAAAAGTTATTATCCATAATGAAGATAAGACTCAAAATGAGATTCATCTAATCTTGCGAATTGATACTTTAAATGAATTAGATTACTACAAAAATGGGGGAATTTTACACTATGTACTAAGAGGAATGTTAAAAACTTAAATTAATAAGCCGTGCCATCTCCCAGAGGCAGAGACAATGAATATTCATGTGAAACGAATTTATGAGGAATCAAATAAATCAGATGGGTTTCGAATTCTTGTGGACAGACTTTGGCCTCGTGGCATTAAAAAAAGTGACGCTCAGATTGATCTGTGGTTAAAAGACATTGCACCTAGTGATTCTTTACGTACATGGTTTAATCATGATCCAAATAGGTGGATTGAATTTCAAAAACGCTATGCAGAGGAATTAACTGAGAAACAAGAAGAAATCGATGTTATTTTAAAAGAAGCCAAAAATAAAAATGTAACTTTATTGTATGGTTCTAAGGAAACTCGGCACAACAATGCAGTGGCGTTATTAACTATACTATTAGCGAAAACTTGATTGTCTCATGTAGAGTAACAAACAATAATAAGAAAATACACGTTAGAGCTTATTTGCAGAAGAATTTTCTGAATACTAAATCATGTTTATAGAAAAGGAGGGCATTATGGGAAATCATTTAGCTTCTATTCACTGGCAACGTAATGGGCAAGATTTTAATTATGAAACCTATGATCGTACTTACATGATCACATTTAGCGGTGGAGAAAACATTCAAGCATCAAATCCAAAGGACTACTTTGGTAAATCAGAATTGACTAATCCTGAGGAATTGCTCGTGTCAGCATTATCGGGTTGTTATATGCAAACATTTCTGGCAGTAGCTTGCAAAAATGGTTATATCATTGATAGTTATCTCGATGAAGCTATTGGCATAACGAATAAAAATGAGCGTGGAAAAATTAGCGTTACAGAAATTACATTGCATCCCAAAATTAAATTTGGTGGATCTAAACTTCCTGACGATGATACTGTAAATAAAATGCGTGAAAAAGCCCATGAAAATTGTTTTATTTCGAATTCAATTAATAGTCACGTTAACATCGAGATAACAACCAGCTAGAACCCCCTTATGGAAAATTAATGCGTATGTTTTTAGCCTGGATTGGTGGTGGCAACAAAATTAAGGAAAAAAAATGACTAGAGTTTTGTTTATTACTGGAGGCAGCAGAGGAATAGGACGGGAAATTGCTTTAAAATTTGCAACAGAAAAGGCATGTATTGTAATTGCAGCGAAAACCACACAACCTCATCCAACACTTGAGGGAACTATTTACTCTGTGGCAAAGGAAATTGAAAGTCTTGGTGGACAGGCACTTCCTTTAATGGTTGATGTTAGGGATGAAGAGCAGATCCAAAATGCTATAAATATAACCATAGAAACTTTTGGAAAACTCGATGTTTTAATAAATAATGCAAGTGCAATTAGTTTAACAGATACTCTTAATACGCCTATGAAGCGTTATGATTTGATGCAAGAAGTTAATGCACGTGCAACTTATGCTTGCTCTCAGGCTGCAATTCCGCATTTAATAAAAAGCACTAATCCGCATATTTTGACTTTATCTCCGCCATTGAATATGGATAAAAAATGGTTTGCTCCTCATTTAGCTTATACTATGAGTAAATACGGTATGAGTATGTGTACTTTAGGGCTTTCTGAAGAGTTAAAAAAAGCAGGAATTGCTGTTAATTCCTTGTGGCCAAGGACAACCATAGCGACAGACGCCATTCGAGTTCATTTTCCTAACGAAATATATATGGCAAGTCGAAAACCGCAGATCATTGCTGATGCAGCTCATTGGATACTAACTCAACCGTCAAAATTGGTGACAGGTAATTTTTTTATAGATGAAGAGGTATTAATACAGAGTGGTGTAACTGATTTTTCAGCTTATGCTATGGATCCAAAAGCAGAACTTTATACTGATTTATTCTTATGATGCTTATTCTCAAGCATCACTAAAGAGTATTATTAATATTTATATTACATTTATTGACAGAATGATCCCTGAACTTAACTCTTCATTTTCCGAAATCTTAAACTTCTGGTTTGCTCCAGAATCAAAACGATATTGGTTTGCTAAAAACAAAAAATTTGATAACTTAATTAAAGATAAGTTTTTAATAACATATCAAGATGCTTGTTCTGATAAACTAGATTTCTGGAAAAAAACGCCGGATGGAATGTTAAGTCTCATTATAATATTCGATCAATTTCCGCGTAACTTTTTTAGAGGATCTCCACAGGCTTTTGCAACTGACCTTAAAGCTTTAAATTTAGCAAAACTAGCAATTGAACAGAGCATGGATAAAAAATTGTCCACTGATGAAAAAAGACATTTTATGTACATGCCTTTCATGCATAGCGAAAACATCGCTGACCAAGAATTATCTTTAAGATTATTTAATCATGCAAAATCCGCGACTCAGCATTACAACATTATAAAAAAGTTTGGCAGATTCCCCCATAGGAACAAAGTTTTGAATCGCTCCTCAACATATGAAGAGATATTATTTCTTGCAAAACCTTATTCATCATTTTAAAAAACGGGATAATCCCATTCACCAGCTCTTTCGAATTACCCCAGGTTTTCAACCGACTGCTTGAGATCGGTAGTTCTTACTTCATCAAGGTGGCTAATGGCTGCTAATTCACACGCGGCCCGCAGCGCGGAGCCACAGCGTCGCGCTCGTACCGCCACCGGTCGAAACCGACCACGAATTAATGCAAAATCAACACCAAGACCAGAAGAGTCAGAAATAACCAAAGGATACAATGAGACATCACTGCGTATATGATGATCGTAATAGGTGATAACTCTAGGTAATTTATCTTCGTCAAACAGTGGCAATGGATAAAACGTCCGATCCGGCCTGCAATATTCATTAATCACATGAACAGGAAGATCACGCTGGGCTACCCCTACCGCCATCCAGGCCTTTTTTCTCTCATCCCAACTCCAGTGAGCAAATCCCTGAATATATTGTTCCAATGCTGTTTTGAGTGGAGTAAAGTCAAAATGCTTTGTACAATACTGCTCAACACGCTTGGTCCCATCAACCTGTGTAATCTGTTGGCTGTACTTCAATCCATCCCTCTCTATCGACTTGCAGCGTTTTAACAGATCCGATTTTGTGTCCTTATCCATATATTGTTCCAGCATCCGGCACATGTGTGTATCCTTTGCCCAATAGGCATACTCATAAGCAGTACATACAAATGTTCGATCTGAATAATCGGTGAATGTTTCTTGTGCTAACAACAGATTTTCATAGTTGCCATTTTTTTGTACTGGTATATTCAATAGGCGCTCGGCTTCTTCCTGTTCGCCTCTTGCAACGCAATGCAAAAAATGTGACAGACTAAGTTTGGATGCATTCAACTGTAATTTTTTATTGTCCTGTTTATCGCCTGATTTTTTCATGGCTCATCCTTTAGGAGACTATTTATTAACTTAGAGACCATCTGATAGTTAGGTTTAAATTTAGTATAGACTGAGTATCAAGTTGTTAAGTAAACCACTCTATATTTTACTGAAAAGATAATGTGCTAAGCTCATTACCTCTTCGTGGTCCTCTTCGAGACTATGTCTTATGCTCATTGCAGTAGGGATATTCATGAGTTGATACACCAAACGCTCACTCAATTCATTTAAAACGCGCTGTTGGCATAACCCCGAAGAAAGTTTTTTCAACGCATGCTCCAACTCTTTTTGTGCTAAATGGTGCATTTGGTTACGATAATCACAAATCAGATTTTTGGCTTTAAGGGCTCGCTGTTTCTGAATATATAGGTTTAATTCATCTTCTATCAATTGTTCTGCATGTAATGCGGCTTGATGTCGTTCATCCATTCCTTTTTCGATTATGACTTGCAAATCATCAATATTATAGAGATAAACGGGTGCTAATTCGTTAATCTGAGACTCAATATCACGAGGAACTGCTAAATCTAAAAAGAACATGGGTGCATCATTTCTTTGCGACAAAGCTTCTTCTACCAGCCTTTTATTAATAAAAGGGATGGGACAGGTTGTGGCAGAAACAATTACATCTGCTTGTGGTAGAAAATGTGATAGATCATGAAGTGCAATGGCTTTTCCATTAAAATCTTTGGCAAGCTTTTGGGCATGTTCTATTGTTCTACTTGCGATTAGAAAACGATGAACACCTTGTTGATGTAAATATTTTGTAACTAAGGAGGCTGTCTCACCCGAGCCAATCAAAAGGACATTGAGCGATTTGTAGTCTTTAAAAAACCTACCGATTAATTGAACTGCGGCATAGGCAACAGAAACTGGGTTTGTACCTATCCCACTTTGAGTACGCACACGTTTTGAAGCACTAAAAATAGTTTCAAAAATAGGGCGTAGTTTGGTTTTAATTGCTCCAAAGTTGCATGCCTGTTGATAAGCCTGTTTCATTTGCCCCAAAATTTGAGGTTCACCAATCATCATGGAATCCAAGCCACTCGCAACGCGTAGGGTATGTTTTATTCCCTGGTCACTTTGATGCAGGTATAAAAAAGGGGCTAAGGATTCAACAGGCAATTGATGTGTTTGGGCAAGCCAGGAAGAAAGGACTCGTGGATTATGGGTATCGCAGTAGATTTCCATGCGGTTACAGGTAGATAAAATAGCCGCTTCATTAATATCAGGAAGACTCAATAGGTTATGGAGCAAAAAATCTTGGATAGCCGAAGATGAGGCGACTTTTTCACGCACATTAATTGGCGCCGTTTTATGATTTAATCCGCAAACAACAAACATCATCTTATTTCGTTATTTTGAAAATCACACCTGCAACTTTTCATGATTTCCCTATCATGCCAAACTGTAATGATTTTCCGATTAATGAAGCTTTTTGTATCATGTCATTGGCTGCCTCAGAGGGCAGGTGTTTTACCGCTTCTTGCTTAAATAAATCGAGCCAACGACTAAAATGTGCCTCATAAATAGGAGTTTTTTGCCCAATGAGCACATGTTTTTCATACGCATTGCCATGGTATTCATGGGTTTTTAACATAATACTGTTCCAAAATTGAGAAAGCAGTTTGATGTGTTGATCCCAATTAACTTGTGCCATGTCGTTAAATATGGGACCGAGCAATTCATCTTTTTGTACCCTGAGATAAAAATGCTTTACCAGTTTCTCAATATGTTTTTTAGTCAATTCGCTCATCACAAACACCTGCATTTAAATCTCAAGACGATGGGGCACCTGATATTTTCTGAAATTTTTTTGGATTAAAAGCCTACACGTTGATGCTTTAAAATATCTGCAAAAACTTCCATTAATGATAGCCAACATCAGCCCGAACTTTTCCACGAAATACCCAATAGGACCAAGCTGTATACATAAGAATTACAGGCAATAAAAACATCGTTCCCACAATTAAGAACGTTTGGGTTTCCGGAGGGGATGCTGCTTGCCATAAAGTATATTGATGCGGAATAATCATGGGGAACAAGCTAATACCAATCCCAATGTAGGAAATAAAAAATAATCCAACCCCACCAATAAAAGAGCCAATTTCAGAGTTATTGTTTAACATCCGCCATTCAAAGACGGCAAGGAGAATGGTGATAACCGGTATAGGTGACAAATAAGCCATATTGGGCCAAGAAAACCAGCGATGCGCGATGTCCGCATCCATCAGTGGCGTCCAAAGAGTTACAATAACAATTGCTGCAAGTACGCCCAGAAAACACCAGCGTCCTTGCCGACGTGCAGTTTGTTGCAAACCCCCTTCCGTTTTAAGAATCAACCACCCTGCACCCAACAAACCATAACCAAAGACGAGTGCAACACCGGTAAATACAGAGAACCAGGTGAAGCAATCAAAAGAACTGCCCACAAAATGACGCCCATCGACTTTAAAACCCTGAATAAATGCCCCAAGCACGACTCCTTGAGCAAACGTTGCAATCATTGAGCCATAACAAAACGCATGATCCCAAAAGGTCACATGAGCTGCGTCTCTGAAACGAAATTCAAAGGCAACACCACGAAAAGCTAAGGCCAACAACATGACTAAAATGGGAAAATAAACAGCTGGAATAATAATGGCGAAGGCCAGTGGAAAAGCGGCAAGTAAGCCAAGACCACCAAATACCAACCATGTTTCATTACCATCCCAAATAGGTGCAATAGAATTCATAATTAAATTACGGGTTTTTGTGTCTGGAGCCAGGCCATAAAGCATGCCCACGCCTAAATCAAAACCATCAAGCAAAACGTAGAAAAACACTGCCGCAGCAAGAAGGACAGTCCATAAAGGAACAAAATCAATTATCATCATTGGTGCTCCGTGAAAGTAATAGGACTTGCATGTTGACCCCCTTCTATAGGTAATTCAATGCCTTCTGGTTCAGCAAATCCTTTGCGAACAATTCGTGCCATTAAAAAAGCACCGACAGGAAATATAATAAGGTAAACAACTATGTAACCAAGCAGAGAAAGAAGAACATCACTACCTGCCAGTGAAGGAGTAACCGAATCAGAGGTGCGCAGCAACCCATAAACGGTCCATGGTTGGCGACCCACTTCCGTGGTTGCCCAACCTGCAAGTACTGCAAGAAAACCAAGAGGAGCCGCAAACTGACAGGTACGTAAAAACCAAGGAGTATCATACAAACGATGACGTATTCGTAACCATAAACTAATGGCAATCAAGACAAGCATTATAATGCCTAGACCCACCATAATACGAAATGAAAAGAATGGGATTGCGACTGGAGGGCGCTCGTTAGCCGGCCATTGTTTTAGTCCTGGGACCTCTCCATTGAGTTCATGCGTCAGAATAAGGCTCCCCAACAATGGAATTTCAATCACCGCATGATTCATTTCGTTCTTTTCATCAGGAAGAGCAAACAAAATAAGCGGAGCCCGTTTTTCTGGTTCCCAATGTGCTTCGATTGCTGCAAGCTTTGCCGGTTGATATTTCAGTGTGTTTAACCCGTGTAGATCGCCTAAGACGATTTGCAACGGTACAAGAAGCGTTAAAAGCCAGAATGTCATTGAAAGCATCACTCGGCTTTCGGATACAAATTGATTTCTACGAATAAAATAAGCAGCCACAGAAATGACGACCAAAGCGGTAGTGATGTAAAAGCCCGTGACATTATGCAAAATACGGTAGGGAAATGAGGGATTAAAAATAATACTCCACCAATCTGCCGGAAAGAAACGCCCATCCACAATCTTATAGCCTGCTGGAGTCTGCATCCAGCTGTTTGCTGCCAGAATCCAAAATGAGGAGATGAGTGTACCGGATGCGACCATCAATGCAGCCCCAAAATGAGCCCAACGAGGAACCAATTTACGACCGAATAAGAGCACTCCTAGAAACGCTGCTTCAAGAAAAAATGCGGTAAGCCCTTCATACGCGAAAAGTGGTGAGAGAACATTCGCCGTGGAATCTGCATAACGACTCCAATTGGTACCAAACTGAAAGGGCATGACAATGCCGGAAACAATCCCCATTCCAAAAGAAATGGCAAAAATTTTCGTCCAAAAGGTTGAAATACGAAAATAAATTTCGCGCTTTGATATAAAATGAACGCCTTCAAGTAAGGCAATATAAGAAGCAAGTCCTACAGTGAACGCGGGCAACAGAATATGAAGGCCAATAACCCATGCAAATTGCAGGCGTGACAAAATAAGTGGATCAAGATGCATGGTTTTGTCTCCTTATGAATCTCTTAAGCACCGAACTACATTCATATTACAAAAGTTGTATTTAAAATACAACTTATAGCCACAAGTTGTGTATCTCTTTTAAAATAAAGAAATCTAAGAGTACTCGATGAGGTTCCAAGTACACATAATTCATCTCAAAATGAATACTATAAAATTTATACTATTTCTTATTGATGATATTATATCTTATTATAAAACAATAACTTGTTTCGCTCTATTGTCAAACAGATAGAACAATTTGAGTCATTTGGGTTGGGTATAACGAATTATTTTGTTATAAAAATAAAACCCTCATGCAAAAATAATACAAGCACCAAGGGAAGAAATTTAATGAGTCAATGCGATGCAAGCAATGGAACGCCTAATAACCAAATCGATCCTGTTTCAAATGTTTTAAAATGGATTCTCTTAATCACAGCAATAATCTGTTTCACCATTATCATTTGGGGTACAGTGAAAACCTATCAATTGGCTCCTCCCCTACCCCAAAAATTTATATCTTCTTCGGGACAAATCATCATGACAGAAGAAGATATTGTCGCAGGTAAAGCAGGATTTCAGCGCGCTGATCTTATGGATTACGGGAGCCTTTATGGGATGGGTTCTTATTTTGGGGAAGATTACACTGCAAAATATCTGGTGCGACTGGGTAGGCTCACCGAAGAAAACATAGCGCAGCAGCGTTTTGGAAAGAAGCCGTTTGCGAGTTTATCTGAAGGAGATCAGTATGTAGTTCGTAAAACAATGCAACATGAGCTCCAACAAATAGATCTTAGTCATCAAACGAGTATCTTATCTCAACCTCTTACAGAAGCCATACAACAGATACGTACTGAAATCTCACAAACGTTACTCAATCATGATGCTGAAGCAGGTTGGACCAAAGCATACAGCCTGGATGAGCAAAGTGCGTTACAAACGGCAGATTTTCTTATCTATTCATCGCTGACGACCATTGCTCGTAGACCTGGCCAAAACAGTTCCTATACGAACAATTGGCCTTATGAACCCACCATGGGTAATAGTCCAACACCTCATACTTTTTACTGGACCTGGGTTTCGTTTTGTTTTGTCTTTTTAGGTTTTGGTGCAGTGCTCTATATTTATCATCGTTATCTCAGTGCGCCGGACAATGCACCTAAAACACCCTTATTTTTGGACTTCGAACCATTGACTCCAAGCCAGCGTAAAGTAGGACAATATTTTGTAATTGTGGCACTTATCCTTCTCGTCCAGATTGCGGTTGGTGCACTTCTTGCGCATTATTATGTAAAGCGCACTGACTTTTATGGAGTTCATCTTAATAATTTTTTACCCTTCAATTTCTTACGTGATGTACACATTCAGACACCAATCGTTTGGATTGCTCTTTCATGGATCAGTGCTGCTGTTTTTATTGTGCCTCTGATTTCTAAAAAAGAGGCGAAAAGACAAGGCTTTTATGTGGAACTCTTATTTTGGGTAACTTTGTTTATTGTTGGTGGAGCAATTATTGGCGATTATTTAGGGATTATGGGCTATGTGAATCAAGCCTGGTTTTGGATTGGCAATCAGGGTTTATCTTATCTCCAGTTGGGTCGATTATGGCAAATAGGATTTTGTTTAGGGCTTTTCCTGTGGAGTTTTATTGTGTTTCGCGGGATGTGGCCCACCTGGAATCACTTAAAAACAGCGACTGTTGAGTTTTGGACTGGACGAATCCATCTTGAGCATCTTTTTTGGGCAAGTACGTTAAATGTTGCAATACTCTATTGCTTTGGAATGATCCCATTAACCGGAATAGAAAAATCATTTACCATTACTGATTTTTGGCGCTGGTGGGTTGTTCATCTTTGGGTAGAACAATCATTCGAATTTTTTGCTGTATGCGCTACAGCCTATATTTTAATGGGAACTGGTCTTGTTTCTCGTCTTCTGGCGGAGCGAGCCATGCTCTTTGAAACCATTCTTATCTTTTTAGGTGGAGTCATTGGTACAGGACATCATTGGTATTGGACGGGTACACCTGACATATGGGTACCACTTGGTTCCATGTTTTCTTTTATTGAAGTCTTACCCTTAGCTCTTCTTATTATCGATGCGATTGAAGAGCGCCAACTCATCAAGCGCAGAGGAGATTATACCTACAATTTAGCTTATCTTTATATTTTTGGTGCATCCTTTTGGAATTTTGTTGGCGCAGGAGTATTCGGCGGAGGAACACTCAATGCACCACTCGTCAATTATTATGAACATGGAACGTTTTTAACCTTAAATCATGCTCATACTGCTTTGTTTGGTGCGTTTGGTCTGCTTGGTTTGGGATTGATTTATTTTTGTTTACGTTATGCTGCGGGAAATCGATTTCCATGGAGTGACCGTTTAGGTACTTGGGCATTTTGGTTCTATAACATAGGCCTAGTTCTTTGGATTGTGTTGAATTTCTTTCCTATCGGATGGGCACAATTGATGGATGTTTATGAGCATGGATTTGCCCATGCACGAAGTCTTGAATTTTATAATACAACGTTGTTGTGGCAGTGGTTACGCCTCCCTGGAGATGTTGTTTTTGCACTGGGTGCCTTGTTTATGGCCTACGATTTTATTATAAAATTAAAACCTTTTTACCCAAAATTAGCACAAATTAAACGCACAGAGCCTCAATCTGTGAATGAGGCCTAAAACAATATATGAGTTCAATTTAGGTAGCAAATAACAAAGTACGATGAAGATAAAAGAGCGATTAGCAATTACTTGCCAATACCCTTAATCTCAGATGTCGTATTATAGAAAAACATCACTGTAAATTTTTGCTGAAGGGACTCCTGCAAGAAAAAGTCGTGTTTTTAACTTGTTGGTCGTCTCTTTAGGACCACATACATACGCTTGAGTTTGATTCGGATCATTCAAGTGCGTCAATACCCTTTTTTCAATTGAAGCTTCGGGATAGCATCCTCTCTGACTTTGAAGTACACATGGATCATAATAAAAGTTAGGAAATAACAAAGACAATGTTTCAAGCTCTTCTTTGTAATAAATGTCCTCATCAACCAAACCTCCATGTACCAAGGTGATGTTTCCTTCATGCTTTTGGATTAATGCACTTTTAATAATTGCAATGAGCGGTGCCAATCCCGTTCCAGTCCCTGCTAATAAAAGATTAAACATAAGCTTATCTGGGTTGTAGTAATAACATTGGCCAAAAGGACCTCTAAGCGTAACTGACATGTCTTTTGTTGCTTTTTGCGAAAGCCACTGCCCCATAGCACCATGAGAATAAACCTTAATGTGCAACTCAATATATCCATCCTGAGTAGGAATATTAGCAATTGAATAACTTCGCATGGTTCCCTCAGGATTAATAAGGGACAGGTATTGTCCTGGGATCCAAAGGTCAAGATTCCCTACCTTAAGTTTCACTTGAATCACATTCTGATTGAGTCGTTCTAGGCTTATGATTTGAGCCTCCACCTCGCACTCTGCTGCATCTGGTGAGGTCACATAAAGCGGTGCGACTGGTTTTGCAAGACAGGCAAGAAAATAACCCTGAGCTTTAAGCACTTCGGGTAATCCTTCTTGCCAAATAGGATTGACTTCACCCTCTTTGGCTTTAATCAAACACGATTGGCAAATTCCTGCCTGACAGGAGTTAGGATAATCAACTCCATGGCGCAGGAAACACTGTAAAAGGTTTTCGTCAGGAGCCAAAGTGTACGACTGATGGTTGAATTCTACTGTATTCATAAGGCGCGCCCCAAAACCTCATCGCGAACACTATTGGCAATCGTAGCAACTTTTTGAATGTCTTCATCATGAGCACCCAGCTCTTTTAACGTTGCCCCCAAATGTTCAAGCACAATATCCACATGTGAATCGTTTAATCCGCGTTCCAATAAATGACGATGCCCTTCTTGCATGTTCTTTCCGGTGTATTGATTAGGTCCACCAAAAACCATGGTTAAAAATCCCTTTTGTTTGAGAATTTGCTGCTCCATATCAATATCATCGAAAAAATAGTTTACTCTTTCATCCAGTAACATTTTGCGGTAGAAGATATCTACTGCAGTATTGACAGCATTTTGTCCGCCTAATCGGTCAAATAGCGACTCAAACATGGTATACTCCTATAAGATGTATTTGATATGCATCTTATAAAAAGAAATAATAGGCGTCAATAAATTTAACAGGAATTTTTATGCAACTGACTCAATTTACCGATTACTCGCTACGCGCCTTAATTTATATTGCGCTAAGAAAAGACTCATGCACTATTAAAGACATTACTGAAGCTTACTCCATCTCCATCAACCACATGATCAAAATCATCCATAATTTAGCAAAACTTGGGCTGATTAAGACCATACGCGGCAAGAATGGCGGAATCCTAATGGCAGCTTCTCCTGAAACCATTAATTTGGGTGAGTTGATCATTAAACTTGAGCCACACTTTGATTTGGTTCCTTGTTTTAATAAAGAAAAAGCAAATTGCTGCATTGCCCCGGTATGCAAACTCAAGAGTATTTTACATGAAGCACAAAGCGCCTTTATCAGTGTTTTGGAACGCTACACTTTGGCAGATGTATTACACAATAAAAACGAGTTATTTGCTTTGCTGAGAATCACTCAATAAACAAAAAACCAGGATTGATTCAATCAAATAATTTTTTGAGCAAGCAGCAAACCAAATAAACCGGATATTGGCCTACCTGACTCATCTTTTTTATGAAGATGGCCTACCGACTCTTTATACTCCAATATAGACCAACCACGATTCTGGTAAAAATGATAAAGCTCCTCGTGTTTTGGTAAAAAGGTAAATGAATTAGGTAATGAATAGAGTTCTGATTGAACAGGAAAAACCAAAAAATGATAACCATTCTTTGCTGTTGCCTCTTGCAACTCCGTTAGTAAGGAGGGGATACGCTCAGTATTTAAAAATTGCAGCGTTACTGTAGAGAACACAAAGTGATATTGTTCTTTTGTGAGAGTTAGAGGTTGATTTAAATCATGTAGCAAAGTATCGACCTGGGTTAGATTTTCTTCTTGGGCAACCGTCTTAATGTTTTCTAATGCGGATTGATTGATATCAACTCCAGTAATAGGATAGCCAAGTTTTGCAAAATACAACAGATTCCTCCCCGAACCACAACCCACATCAAGAATGTTGTGGTGTTTTTGATGTGATAAATAAGTTTGGTACGCATAGAATAGGTCGCCATGCAGTGCACCCATATGGTATTTCTTATTAAAATATCGATGCGGTTTACAATAAAACTGAAGATGAGCATTAAAATCTGCACTCACTGGAATGATTTTATGCCATGAAGCAGGAGGAATAGATAATTTGGCGTTGTTTTTATTGAGCCGTGTACGTGAAAGCTCATGCCCTTCCCCATCTAAAAAAGCAAAATCAATTTCGCCTTCATGAAGGGTCAGATGCCCCCAAGTCCCCTCTTTCGTACTGTGTTTTTCAAGAAAGAACTTGAGCTTTCCATGAGGATCAATGGGTATACTTTTGTAACAGATTAAATCATCATTTTGTGTGTTCATGACTATCCCTTATCAAATATTTTTCATTTCAGCATCTGTTAACGTTTCTTCGCGTCCATACGAGGCTGCTCCGTTTTCAATGCCGTTAAAATGGCCTGCCCTTGAGCAAGCGTGTCAGCCAATTGATGATTCACATCTCGGTGCTCTTCCTCATCATGACGTACAGCCAATAGCACCTCACGTAATCGTGCATGCTCCTCCAAACCCCAATACTCTTTAGCCACTTGCGGGGCTGGGCAATTATCAATTGCACCCTTATCTAGCTCCTCGAGATAATGGGTATAACTAACCACCGCTTCTTCCTCAAGGTACCCCACAAAACGATGGGCTGTTTTAGAAGAAATAACATACATTATAAGATACAGTACTACAAATATGGCCTGTGCCGTAAAAATGATGAACCGCTCAAACCAATTGGGTTTCGCGATATACATAAAAGTGATTAAATGAACTCGTTCATTTTCTGCCTCATCCAGCAAGGTTTTAATCCATCCTTCATCGTTTTTAATTTTTCTTAAACATCGCAAATGCAATAAGGCAGCACCAACCATACCAGGAACAGCAGCCACAGTTTCTAGAACTATCGCGCGATTGCCGTATCGCTTTTGGAAAAAAGTATCTGCAAAAAAGCGAAAAAATTTAACGAGACCGAAGGCAATTTTATCACTTATTGTTTGAGCAGGTTTGTGAGTCATTAACATGGTAACGCTCCTTATGATGTAGGTTCCTACTTATTATATTAAAGGTGTATTTTAAATACAACTTTATATTGTGTTGATATAAACATGCTTTTTCAATAGCTTAATAAGCCAATCAACCTCACTAGCAGAATTCACCTCGATAATCACTTTTCCTTTACCGTCAGCATTTACTTTTACAGAAACATTGGTGGTAAATTGTTGGGATAGATAAGTACTCCATTCCTCACATTTGTCATGGGGTATAGCTAAAGAAAGAGTTTTGTTATGGTCCTCATCACCGGAGGACTTCAATCGATTGGCTAAGGCCTCTGTTTCACGCACATTAAGTTGTTTATCAATAACGGTGCATGCAACCTGATATTGCTGTTCTTGGGATAGTTTCAAAAGTGCTCTTGCATGTCCCATATCAATCTTACCCTCGCTCAATATCTCTATTACTCTAGGCTCTAAAGATAATAAGCGAAGCGAATTAGTAATCGAAACCCTAGAACGCCCTATCATCTGTGCTATGTCCTCATGAGTCATTTGAAAGTCTTCGCGAAACCTATTCAATGCCAATGCCTCTTCGATTGGATTTAGATTTTCACGTTGAATATTTTCAATCAGTGAAAATGCGAGAGCAACATTATCATCAATATTTCTGACAATAACAGGCACATAAGTTAATCCAGCCTTTTTCGCTGCTCGCCAACGTCTTTCACCAGCAATAATCTCATAACGTTCTTCTGCTATCTTTCTAACAATAAGGGGTTGGATAATCCCTTGAACTTTAATGGAGTTTGCGAGCTCGTCTAAAATAGATTCGTCAAATTGTTTTCGAGGCTGGTATTTGCCAGAGTTTAATAACTCAACAGCTAAATGTGTTATAGATTCGCTGGGTATAGATTCTCCATCCTGGAATGAATTGTCTAAGGCTCGAAGCAACTTCAATCCCTTCAATTCTAAATTTGACACGAGTGTCTCTCCTCAATTATCCCTGCAAACGTCCCACCCTACCTGTAAACGTCGCACCTTTAGTTATTATTCTTATTTTTACTTCCTGAAAACGTCTCACCTTGTCCCGTAACCGCCTCAGCCATTCCTGCAAACGTCCCTAATAATCCCCGTAAAAGTCCCTCTAGCTCCCTTACAACCCTTAAGAACATTGACTGAATCAGTTTCTAAACAACTAATAAAAAGATCTTAAAAAAATTAAAACACGTTGTGTTTCTATAGTAAATAGAAATTTCATTTTTCTGTTGCATTTTCAATAAATCATAGATAAATTATAAAAAATGTGAAAATCACTTATTTTAATAAAAGGGAAATCATGCTTGATCCTCAAATCATTACGTATGGTACAGATAATCCAGAGCAGTTAATGGATAAATTCTATCAAGCAGGTAACGAAATGTTACTAACACTAAGAAATTTTGTGATTAGTCCAGAAAAAAGAAAAAAATCTAGAACTTGGGGAGCTATTGAAGCCGCAAAAATGGTTAAAGTTTCTGATCCTACATTTAGAAAATTGTTAGAATCATCAGATGATGTACCTGGAATAGTCATTGAAGACTCTGAAAATGGCAGGAAGGTTAAAAAATATACTTTGGCAGCCATTAATGCGCTTAGAGATAAAGCAGAAACCCGATATAAAAGACCAAAGGGTTCAAAGTGTTTAACCATAGCTGTTTCTAACTTAAAAGGCGGAGTTGGAAAAACTGAAACCACAGTTGATTTAGGGAAAAAAATTGCTATAGAAGGTTTAAAAGTCCTACTTTTAGACTTTGATGCACAAGGAACAGCAACTTTAATTAGTTCAGGGTTAATACCTGATTTAGAATTGCGTTATGAAGATACAATAACCAATGTGTTAATATCCAACCCTAATAATATCAAAAATGTAATATTAAAAACGCATTTTGATGGTCTTGATATCATCCCTGCTAACTTAGCAATACAAGATTGTGATCTGATTTTACCTAATGAAAAAGAAAACAATCATGAGCGCTTAGGTTCACCCTTCATACGATTATCTGAGTCATTAAAAATTATTAAAAATCAATACGATGTAATTTTAATTGATTGTGGACCAAATCTGGGTTTATTAACACTTAATGCAATCATAGCTTGTGATGGCATCATTATCCCTATCCCTCCTAGTATGAATGATTATTCAAGTTTCATTATGTACACAGCTACCCTACGAAATATGTTTAAAGAATTACCTTCAAAAAAATTGGAATATTTACGAATACTCATTTCTAAGCACAGCGGAAGTAATGAAGCGTTACAGATGGAGAATATGATGCGAGAGCAGTTTGGCAGATATATTCTCACTAATCATATGTGTGAAACAGTAGAAGTTGCAAAAGCAGCTAATGAGATTGGAACCATCTATGATGTTTCAAAGCCGCGTGGCAGTCGAGAAGCTTATCGCAGAGCCTTGCAACATTTAGATGATGTCAATCTTGAAATTATTAATAACTTTAAAGAAATCTGGGATAAACAAGCTAAAGCATCCTTTGTAAGTGGAGAGTAACATGGATAATAGTAAACGTAACGTTCATAATTCTGGCCCCTTAGGTATGCTCATGAAAAGTGGTCAAGTAAAAAAAATAGAGGCCGCTGATGAGGAAGTTGTTTTAAAACAAGCAGCCCCTAAAACTCCATCTTATTTTAAAACACAGTCTGGGATTGAATTTGCCGAGCAAGAATTAATTTACGTCAATCCAGAAGAGTGCGAACCTTGGAAATACGCTAACCGACAAGAAAGTGAACTAGGCGATATTGATGGGCTAATTGATTCTATTAAATCAAACAAGCAGTTACAGCCTGCTTTAGTGAGAAATCATCCTAATCCCCATGGGAAAATAAAATATGAAGTGATTTTTGGCCGAAGAAGGCATATTGCTTGTATGCGGCTTGGAATCCCTTTTCTTGTAATCAGAAAAGATATTCCCAATGTACAAGATGCGATTGCATCGCAAGATGCTGAGAATAAATTACGAAATGATGTTAGTAATTATTCCAATGCGATGCTCTATAAACGATTGTTGTCGGATAATGTATTTAAAACCGAAAAAGAACTTTCGGAAAAATTGCGTATTTCCTATTCCACATTTAACGAATTAATGGCTTATTCAAAAATTCCAGAAGACATCGTGCGGGCTATTCCAGATATACACGCCCTCTCTAAACAACTTGCTGTAAAAATTGTTCAGTTAATTAATAAGTCTAAAGATAACTACAACAAAATGGTTTCTATTGCTCATCAGTTAGGTAGAACAATTACTTCGCAGGCCAAATTAGAGAAGATATTTGAAGAGAAAACCTCACAACAGAAAGCTGAATCTAAAAGCTCAAGTAATGCCAAGGCTTATAGCTCTGAAAAAGGTAAAAAACTATTTACCTTCAAATCAGATTATCGGGGACTTCCATCGATTGTACTAAACAAAGAGATTGCTGGTTTTGTGAATGTGGAAGATATGTGTAAACACGTTTTAAATTATTTAGAACAAATTATTGCAGAATCCGAGTACTCGGATTGAGAGTTAATCCGAGTACTCGGATTACTTGTTAGGTAGCATGGAGAAACGTATGGGAAGCGTAGCAATAAATAATAAGAGTCTCGAACTCAAAAAACATGTTAACGCGATACATTGCTCTAATAATCTGTCATTAGTTCAGCGCAAGCTGTTTAATGCGTTGCTCTTTAATGCTTATCCAGATCTTCCTTACAAACAACAATTTGAAATCAAAGGAAAAGATTTATATCAACTGATTGGTTACAACAGCAAAGATACTGCAAAGCTCAAAGAAGCATTGATCGGACTAATAACAATAGCGATCGAATGGAACGTTATTGATTGCTCTACTGGACAAGAAAAAAAATGGAAGGCTAGTTCCATATTGGCATCTGCTGAACTTTCAAATGGGGTTTGCATCTATGAATACAGCCAGGTGATGAAAGATCTTATGTATCAACCTGAGATATATGGCCAAATAAACATTGAACTAATTTCAAAATTCAAATCCGGCTATGGTTTGGCGCTTTATGAGAACTGTATTCGCTACAAAGGGCTAGCGCAAACACCTTGGTTTCCGCTGGATATCTTTAGAAAGCTAATGGGTGTGTTTGATGGTAAATATCAAGTGTTTAAAGACTTTAAAAAAAGAGTTTTAGATGTTGGAGTGAATGAGGTAAACACAGTATCGCCAATTCGTATTGTTCCTGAAATAGAACGAGTTAATCAAAAAGTCACGAGAATACGCTTCAAGTTAGAAAAAAATGTTGATGAATCCCCTATTCCCCTAAATAACTTATCGATTGATGAAGAGTTAAAGCAACTTCTGATTAATACATTCGGGTTTTCAACTCAAATGATTGAAGAGACATATGCAAAATATGATAACGACTATATTCGAGAGAAAGTGGAGATCATCACTCAATCAGAAAGTTTCATTGCAGGAAAGATTAGAGGTCTCGCTGGATATTTGATTGAAGCACTTAAAAAAGACTATAAGCATAGTAAATCAAGCAAAGCATTAATCAATGAGCGTCGCAAGATCTCAGAAGCGAAAGAAAAAGAAAAGAAAGAAAAACAAGAAGCGCAAACTGAACGTTACAGGCAATATGTCAATAAGAAGATAAATAACTATCTTACGAATCTAACAGAAGATCAAAAAAACGACTTAATTAGTGAATTTGAGAATTATATAAAAACTCAAAGTAGTATTCTCAAGAATTGGTATCAAAAACATAGGTTAGAGCACCCAGCAACCAAAGGATGTTTTCATAGCTTTATAAGAGAGAATAAACATAGTGCAGTGGGAAACATTATATCTATGGAAGATTATATTGAATTAATTGAATAGCATTATTAGAAAGATTAATTTTAAAGATGGGACATTTGCGGGGTGTTAATTAAATGTGGGGTGGGACATTTGCAGGAAGCTTAACATCATAAGTAAGGTAATCCCCCCGAAAAATAAGTGATGTCAAAAGTAGAATTTTCTCATACGCTATATTGGAGGAGATTCTTCATGAAAAG
>NZ_LNYO01000016.1:25867-27160 GCF_001467895.1 Legionella nautarum | reverse complement strand
CCAGAGATTTTAGAGCATTTTTACTCCATTTGTGAGCCAGAATTCCAAGCAAGGCCTGAACCAGAAAACGAGCTAGAGCTGTTGCGTTGGGCAGTTTTGCGAAATAGAGGAAAACCAGATGAGTTGACGCTAGGGACAATAGGTCTAGCCCTTGAAGGCGGGCTTTCGGATTTATCGCGAGAACTTTTAGCTTCCCCAGAAAATCCACACATTAATTTCCATAGCTTCGTTAAATTACTTCCTAGTGTCATACGCAGCGGGCAAAACTATATGCTGAGAGCCTGTGATAATTTTATAGATGATTACACCAAATTAAACTCAAAGGGCGAATTTAGAACTATCAGGAAATTGAGGCGAAATGAGGTCATTGAGCTTGCTGCCTCGAATGGTATTATTCCCATTTTCAGCCGATTCGCTAATCAGTTACAGCAAGGAATCACTCAAAAAGAACAAGAATTAAATGAAGCGAATACCTCTTTCTCAAAGGAAAAAATTGCAAAGCTCAGTGCAAAGTTAAAAAGAGCAAAAACCAAATTTGAACATGCAATGGCAAGCGCTATGCGTTCAGCTGCCGAGCATGGCCATATTGACCTGATAAAATATGCCTTAAAAAAACAATTTATTAGCATTAACCAAAAATGTGGGTATACAACTCTATTAGCTCAAGCAACTGAATCTGGGCAAGATAATCTGATGCAGTTTTTATTAGATAACGGAGCAGATCCTGAGGAAGGACTTTATTTAATAGTAAACACTTCTTGCGACTCAACACTTCAGAATGGGATCTTTACCCTTTTGAATGCCATTGAGGAACGGGGGGAACTAAAAAACATCAAACTGCTAGAGAAATGCTCAATCAAGGGTAGATTAGATCTACTAGAACGGTTGTTTGATTTAGATCAAGGAAGGCTCATTAAACCAGATACTATTCAAAAACTTCTTAGCGAACATTGCCCTGTGGAGTGTAGAAATTTTTTACAAGAAAAATTAGCACAAGCGCAATCAGCAATAGCCCTAAAAGCATCTGCCGAAGAACAGCCCCATGATTCAAGCTCCGATGAGGCGGAGAATTTCTTTAGAGCCGGTTTTCAGCATCCTGCTCCAAGGGTAGAATTTGCTCACAGTCATTTTTTTGCCCCCGCGGCTTTTCAGGCCACAGCTACAGATCAACCAGAAGAGCTTTGGTCCCTCATTTTGTCATTTCTTGACCCTGAATCACTCATTAATAGCGTGGAATTAGTATCTAAAAAGTTTCACAATTTAGCCAATGACAATTTACTCTGGAAACAGTTA
>NZ_LNYO01000016.1:25344-25857 GCF_001467895.1 Legionella nautarum | reverse complement strand
ACAATGAATATAATCCCAGAGTTACCAGAAGAGCTTTGGTCCCTCATTTTGTCATTTCTTGATCCTGAATCACTCATTAACAGCGTGGAATTAGTATCTAAAAAGTTTCACAATTTAGCCAATGACAATTTGCTCTGGAAACAGTTATTTCTCTCATTCTTTCCTAAAGATCTCCCTTCTCCTTTACCTGAGAATTTTAAGTGGAAAAATGAATTTATTAACCTCTATCTCGAACAGTATGGATTTTTACCCCCTGAAACGCGAAAACTCATTTTTTTAATTGCAACCAATGCTCTGGATACCATTCGGACCTTAACTATCAGTATTGAGGACTTAAAAGCAAATAGTCTCGTCTTGATTAAAACCGCAACGCGATTGAATCGACCAGAGATTTTAGAGCATTTTTACTCCATTTGTGAGCCAGAATTCCAAGCAAGGCCTGAACCAGAAAACGAGCTAGAGCTTTTGCGTTGGGCAGTTTTGCGAAATAGAGGAAAACCAGATGAGTTGACG
>NZ_LNYO01000016.1:24237-25334 GCF_001467895.1 Legionella nautarum | reverse complement strand
TTTTACTCCATTTGTGAGCCAGAATTCCAAGCAAGGCCTGAACCAGAAAACGAGCTAGAGCTGTTGCGTTGGGCAGTTTTACGAAATAGAGGAAAACCAGATGAGTTGACACTAGAGACAATAGGTCTAGCCCTTGAAGGCGGGCTTTCGGATTTATCGCGAGAATTTCTAACTTCTCCAGAAATTCAAGTTTCCTACAATGTTATAGAGCTTCGACAACTTCTCACTAGTGCCATGCGCAGTGGGCAAAGGGATATAATGACAGCTTATGACAATTTTATGGCTGATTGTAAAAAATTAAACTCAGCGAATGAATCTATTGTTGATCTTGTCGAGGAATCACAGGATATATATAGTCTCTTAAAGTTTGCTGCCTTGGAAGGCATTATTCCTATTTTCAACCAACTCGCTAATCGCTTACAGCAAGAAATCACTCAAAAAGAACAAGAATTAAATGAAACGCAAACCTCTTTCTCAAAGGAAAAAATTGCAAAGCTCAGTGCAAACTTAAAAAGAGCAAAAACCAAATTTGAAGATGCAATGGCAAGCGCTATGCGTTCGGCTGCCGAGCATGGCCATATTGACCTGATAAAATATGCCTTAAAAAAACAATTTATTAGCATTAACCAAAAATGTGAGTATACAACTCTATTAGCTCAAGCAACTGAATCTAGGCAAGATAATCTGATGCAGTTTTTATTAGATAACGGAGCAGATCCTGAGGAAGGACTTTATATAATCCTAATCAGGATAGTAAACAGTTCTTACAACTCAATACTCAAACATATACTCAAGCCTGGGGTCTTTACCCTTTTGAAGGCCATTGAGAAACGGGGGGAACTAAAAAGCATCAAACTGATACAACAATGCTCAGTCAACGGCAGATTAGATCTACTAGTACGGTTGTTTGATTTAGATCAAGGAAGGCTCATTAAACCGGATACCATTCAAAAACTTCTTAGCAAAGATTGCCCTGTGAAGTGTAGAAATTTTTTACAAAAAAAATTAGCACAAGCGCAATCAGCAATAGCCCTAAAAGCATCTGCCGAAGAACAGCCCAATGATTCAAGCTCCGATGAGGCGGAGGATTTCTTTAG
>NZ_LNYO01000016.1:361-24227 GCF_001467895.1 Legionella nautarum | reverse complement strand
TCTCCTATACCTGAGAATTTTAAGTGGAAAAATGAATTTATTAACCTCTACCTCGAACAGTATGGATTTTTACCCCCTGACACCCGAAAGCTCATCTTTTTAATTGCAAACAATGATCTGGCTACCATTCGGACCTTAACTATCAGTATTGAGGACTTAAAAGCAAATAATCTTGTCTTGATTAAAACCGCAACCCGCTTAAAGCAGCAAGATATTTTAGAGTATTTTTATTTTATAAGTCAGCAGGCAAGCGAAGCGTCTAGGCAGCAAGATGAGCTGGGACTTCTTTCCTGGGCAGTATCAAGAAATCAATGGCAAGAAAGTCCTTTAACGGACAAACTAGTGGCAGTTGAAGCTGGTTTTTTGGATACCTTACAAGCGCTTTTAAAGCATCCAGAAAACCGATTCCTGCTGAACGCCTCTTTCCTCTTCCAACTTCATTCTAAGGTCATTCTCAGTGGGCAAATACCTATAATGAGAGCTTTTAATGATTTTATAACTCTTCATAAAAGCCAAGCCTCAACAAGCTCATACTCAGCTCGAATTGACACTTTAGCCAAGATGTTACCTAAAACCATTGAGATTGCAGCCTCATGTGGTGTTATCCCCATTTTCCGCTTACTCTACAATCAATTACGTGAAGAATTAGATCTAAAAGAACGACAATTGGATAAAGCAAGAGCCTCTTTCTCTTCAATTGAAGCGATTAACGCCCTCAAAGAGGATGTCGAAAACGCAAAAGCTGAATTTGATCATACCATGCAAACCGTTATAATTTCAGCGATAAAGAGTGGACAGATTGCTTTTATAGAGTATATCTTAAAATATCAACTTCATGATTTTAAACAAAATTTAAACGAAAACAGCGCCCTTTTTCAAGCACTGCTTCAACAGGCTTATGGTGATTGTAAAAAGTTTTTGATAGGGCAATTAGAACAAGCGCAATGGGCAACAGCGGTAGAACCCGCTGCCGAAGGGCAAACATCCGTTTCTAGCCCAGAGGCTAGGAGTCCTTATCGTTTTCTTGGATCGCCCAACCTTGACTACTCTCTATCCACTGATACCAATCCAGATGTCGATGCCACTAAGAAGGCTGGGGTTTCCTAATATTAGGGATAGATAACCTGCCAATCCCCGCAACAACAGGTCATCCGTCTACAATGGAAGCACTGAATGGATTCCTGCCTTCGCAGCAAGGGCAAAAGAATGGCGGATTAACCATTTTTATAATCAGTTGGTAAGTTGCGGCTTTGGCTCGACAAATTCATTATTCCAACCGAATCTAGCTCTCCGCTAATTCCATTTTGGAATCCAAGAGACCTCAAATATTCTCTGTGATTTATTTGCTCAAAATGGCAAATTATACGCTTTTATAGACAGAGATAATCATGAGAAATCCAATAGAACCTACCGGCAATGAAAGAGATCAGCCTATAGAGCTTCCTTCTGAAGTTTGGTCTCATATTCTGTCATTACTTGACCTTGAGTGGTTTATTAAACACTTTAAAAACTTGGAGCTGGTTAATACTACGTTTCGCGATTTAATCAATGACCGTTTGTTTTGGGAAAATTTATTCATCTCCTTTTTCCCCCAAGATCTCCCCTCGCCATTACCCGAGGATTTTAACTGGAAAAAAGAATTCGTTACTCTATATACCCAACAATATGGATTCCTAAGACCCGAAACTCAAAAACTCATTGCGTTGATTGTGGCAGGGGATATTGACAGAATTCAAAAGTCGAATATTAGTATTGAGGATTTAAAAGCAGATAATCTTGTCTTGATTAAAACCGCAACTCGATTAAACCAACGCGACATCCTGGAGTATTTTTATTCCCTATATCAAGCAAGAATAGAATCAGCACAAGCAGCAACAGAATCAGCGCAGGAAAAAAAGGAAATGGAGCAAGAGTTTAAGCTTCTTCGTTGGGCGGTATTACAGCCTAGGGGAGAAGTTTTTGTATCAGACGCTACCTGCCTAGCCGCTGAAGCCGGTCGTTGGGATTTATTATTCACACTACTCAACACACCAGAAAACCCAGTGCTCCGAAATTATAAATTATTCCGCGAACTCTACTCTAGCGTTATCCGCAGCGAGCAAATGTATATGTTGAAAAGGCTTAATAATTTTATGGTTAGGCATCAAGCCATGACCTTAGCGACCCCCAGTACCGCTCGGATTGGCGGTGTAGTGAAGTGTTATTTATCTAAAGCCATTAGTATTGCAGCTTCAAAGGGTGCGACCTCCATTTTCATCAAATTAAGTCATCAATTACATCAAGAATTAATTCAAAACGAACAGGAATTGAATAATGCAATAGCTTCTTCTGCCCGAACCGAAAAGATTGAATGCCTCAAAAGAAGCAGGGATATAAAAAAATTTCATTTTACTAACACGCTAGAAACAGCCCTCGTTTCAGCTGTCAAGAATGGCCATATTCCTATTATCAAATATGCCTTAGAGCAGCAATTTGTTCGCATTAATCAACAATTAGATGGAAGGACTCTTTTATCGACAGCAGCTTACTACTATCAGCCTAAACTGGTGCAATTTTTATTAGCTAACCAGGCTGATCCAAAGTTGGCACTTGATGAGCTAATAAGGTTTAGTTCTTCAATCCGAGAAAACAAACCCCACTATGAAGAAATGAAATCTATACTTCAGCAAGCAATCGATGAACGAGAAAAATTAAGCGCTGTCGTTGCCCCTACTACCAGCACGAATGCTGATAATCCTAATCTTTTTTTTGATTCTTCAGAGGCCGCCAATCCGCAATCCACTTCTGAACAACAAAAGCAGCAGAACCACACAGTCACATTTAGTTAGTGATAGGTCGGGCCTTGGCTCGACCAATACCTTATCTAAAGCTTAACCCTCATTACTTCCATTTTGGAATCCTGCAGGCATTAAATATTCTCTGTATTTAATTCAATCAAAATGGCAAATTAGCCGCTTTTTTTAGACAGAGATCATCATGAGAGACCTAATAGAAAATACCGATAATGAAAGAAATCAACTCACAGCTAACCCAGAATTACCCGATGAACTTTGGCTTCATATTTTCTCATTTCTTGATCTTGAATCACTCCTTAACACAGAATTGGTGAGCAGCAAGTTCCGCGATTTAATCAGTGACATTTCCCTTTGGGAAAAGTTATTTCTCTCTTTTTTTCCTCAAGAGCGTCCGGATCCCTTACCTGACGATTTTAACTGGAAAAAAGAATTTACTACTCTGTACTTTGAGCAATTTGGACTTTTAAACCCTGAAACCCGAAAACTCATTGCTTTAATAGTGACAGGGGATCTTGCCACCATTCGGACACTTAATATCAGTATTGAAGATTTAAAAGCAGATAGTCTCGTCTTGATTAAAACCGCAACACGATTGAATCGACAGGCCATTTTAGAGCATTTTTATTCCCTTAGTGAGCATGAATTCGAAGCAACAACAAATCACGAATTAGAACTTCTTCGTTGGGCAGTATTACGAAATAGAGGACAAGCCAATTATTCTAAAGCAAAGAATATAAGTTTTGCAGCCGAAGCCGGTCTTTTGGATTTACTATTAGAACTTCTTAATTCTTCAGAAAATCCAACCACCCAGAACTTAATAGGATTTAGGCAACTTAAGGCTAGTGTTATATGCAGCGGGCAAATGTACATGCTGAGAGGTTTTGAAAATTTTTTAGAACAGCTTAGAAGCCAGGCATCAACGGAGCCAGATTCCCTTAGTATTGCCGATATCATCGAGTATTTACGTTCTTCAGAGCCTGAAGATAAAATTGCAGCCTCATTGGGTATTTTCCCCATTTTCAGACGATTTTCCGAACAACGGCAGGCAACATGGACTCAAATAGAAAAACAATTGAATGCAGCAAATGCTTCTTCCCCTCTAAGAAATAAATGGATTGCAAGACACCTGAAAACAGAAAGGGATGTAGTTGCTCAGACAATGGGTGAAGCCCTGATTCCAGCCGCCGAGAACGGCCATATTCATATCATAAAATATGCCCTACAGAAGCAGTTTATTAGCGTCGAACAAAGACTACGTCATAATGCTACTCTTTTATCAAAGGCGGCTCTATTTTACCAATTTGATACGGTGCAGTATTTATTAGCTAATCAGGCTGATCCTGAAGTAGCACTTGCTCAACTACTAACCTCAAACCTCATAGACTCCATGGTCGAGCCTGAAAGTAAAGGCAAGGCTCAACACGAAGAAATGCTAGATACCCTTTGGCAAGCCCTTGAACAGCGAGGGATACTGCATGGGACTGAGTTATTAACTGCTGTCATTAACAATGATAGGTTAGATCTTCTTGAGCGCTTGTTTAATTTAGATCAAGGAAGATTGATCAAAATGCACACCATTCAAACACTGCTCCAACAATCTGGTAAGAATTGTGAACAATTTTTGAAAGATCAATTAAAGCAAGCGCAATCACAGCCCTCTCAAAGTACCTCTGGATCAAGCAGCTCTTATTCAGCTGAAGAAAAACCAGTTACTCCCGCTGAGCACAGCGGTAATAATGGATCTCAATCGATAGATCTTCCAGAATTACCCGATGAGATTTGGTTCCATATTCTGTCATTTAATGACCCTGAATCACTCTTCCAAACAGAATTGGTAAGCAGTAAGTTTCGCGCTTTAGTCAATGACAAGTTGATCTGGGAACGTTTATATCGCTCATTTTTCCCTAAAGATCTTCCTTCTCCTTTACCTAACAATTTTAACTGGAAAAAAGAATTTATTACTCTGTACACGGAGCAATTTGGACTTTTAAAACCTGAAACCCGAAAACTCATTGCCTTAATAGTGGCAGGGGATCTTGACACCATTCAGACCCTAAATATCAGTATTGAAGACTTAAAAGCAGATAATCTCGTTTTAATTAAAACCGCAATTCGATTGAACCAACAACCCGTTTTAGTGTATTTTTATTCCATTAGCCAGCAAGGGCAACCAGTAAAAACAGATCTCGCAAAAGGGGAAACAGATCATGGGCAACGACTCTTGCACTGGGCCCTATTTAATAGGGAATCAACCGATATTTTTGAGAGCACCCTACTAGCAGCAGAAGCCGGTCTTTTGGATTTGTGCCTAGAGCTTCTAAATTCTCCAAAAAATCCAGCTACCGAGAACTTTTCTAAATTCCAACAACTACTTACAAGCGTCATTCGCAGTAGACAAAGGTATATGATGAAAGGTCTTGAGCATTTTATTGTCAACTATCAGAAATTAAACCCAGGGAGTTCAAATTTCAAAAAAGCTATTGAGCCAGCATGTGAGTTACCTAATATGCTTAACCTCATAGCCTCAGACGATGCTTTTCCCATTCTCAGTAGACTCTGTAGTCAGTTGCACCAAGAATTAGTTCAACAAGAACAAGCATTGAAAGCTGCAATAGACTCCTCCGCGAACGAAGAAGTTGAACCTCTCAGAGGAAAAGTAGATCTAGCGAAAAGAAAGTGGGGGCTAGCCATGGAAACAGCCCTGTTTTCAGCCGCTGAAAAAGGCTATGCCTCCTTTATAAAAGATGCCCTAAAAAAAGGATTAATTAATAACATTAAGCCAGGATTTGGCAATATTCTTTTAACTAGAGCAGCGCTATTTCATCACTCCGCATTAGTGCAACTCTTATTGGCTAACCAAGCCGATCCTGAAGCAGCACTCACTTCATTACTCGATTTCTCGCCTGCAGATGAGCAAAAAAATCAGCGTGAAAAAATGATAACCATCCTTTTAGAAGCACTTGAGAAACGAGGGACGTTAAATAGCGCTGATTTGCTAAAGGTTGTTGTTCGCCACAATAGACTAGATCTGCTTGAACGATTGTTTAGTTTCGCTCAAGAGACTTTCATTAATACAGATATAATCCAAACACTTCTTCAACAAGCTACCGAGCCTTGCGCAACTTTTTTGAAAGATAAATTAGAGTCGACGCAATCGAAGCCGGCTCCGGCTCAACGTGCACCTGGAACAAGTAGCTCTGATTCAGCCGAGCCAGTAGCACCCACTTCGAACACAAATGCTGATAACGCTCATCGTTTTTTTGGCTCCTCTACGGCAGCTTCCACTGAAAATCAACGGGCAGAAACACAAAAGAAAGGATTAGGCCTCGGAACGAATTTGTCAAACCCCTAGCTGACAGGCTATGAGGATTTATCTGCTTCGTTCCGGTTGAGTCCTTCGAGAGCCTCAGGATGCGCGAAGCCGACAGGCCGTCTCGAAACCTTGCCAGTTCTGATGGGAGGCTTCGAGACAGCGCAAGCGCCTCCTCAGCCCGAACGGTTAGCAGAAGAAGAAGAAGAAGAAGAAAAGAGTAGGTCTCGGAACGAATTTGTCAAAACCATAGCCGCCAGGCTATGAGGATTTATCTGCTTCGTTAGGGCTGAGCCCTTCGAGAGCCTCAGGATGCGCGAAGCCGACAGGCCGTCTCCGAAGCCTTGCCAGTCCTGATGGGAGGCTTCGAGACAGCGCAAGCGCCTCCTCAGCCCGAACTGAGAGGTATCCCCACGAAATTAAACAGTCTGTTTAGTTTTGTTAATACCGTTCGCACTGAGGAAGCGCGCAGCGCTGTCTCGAAGTGTCGCAAAAGCGCTCCCCCTTCGAGAGCTTCAGGACAGGCCTTCGAGACGCACGCCATGCGTTCTCCTCAGGCTGAACGGAATAAAATGAATACAAATTCCTTAGATCCTCATTTCGTGGGAATACCTCAGAGCCCGAAGACTTAATTGTTAGACTAGAAAACCGAATTATAAGCTAAAACAGCTTTAGCCTGACGGCTATGGGCTAAAACCCAACCTTAGCTTCATACAAATAACTAGGCTAATTTAATCGTTCAAACTTTTCCGGTATTGTTTCCATTTTGGAATCCGAGGGATACAAAATATTCACTGGCATTTGCTTGATCAAAATGGCAAAATTAAAACCTTTTATAGCTTGAGATAACCATGAAAGAAATGAGTGAAAAAGGCGGGAAAGATAATGAGGGTATTCCAGAATTATCTAACGAAATCTGGCTTTATATCCTGTCCTTTCTTGACCCATACTCTCTAATTAAAAATCTTAAAACTCTGGAATTGGTAAATTCTCAATTTCGCGCTTTAGTCAATGATAACTTATTTTGGAAAAATTTATTTATCACCTTTTTCCCTAAAGATTTCCCCTCGCCTTTACCCGGGGATTTTAATTGGCAAAAAGCGTTTCTTCCTCTCTACATCGAACAATATGGATATTTAGAACCAGAAACCCAACAACTCATTTTTTTAATTGCAACAGGAAATATTGATGGCCTTCGCAGAGTGAATATCTGTATTGAGGACTTAAAAGCAGATAATCTCGTCTTAATTAAAACCGCAATACGATTGAACCAACGAACTATTTTAGAGTATTTTTATTCTCTTAGTCAGCAAAAAATACAGGCAAAAACCGAACAAGAACCAAGTCTCGCAGAACCGGAAACAGAGAAGGAGTTAGAACTTCTTTCTTGGGCAATATCCCCTCAAGAACAAACAGATGTTTTTAAAACTACTCTCCTAGCAGCCGAAGCCGGGCATTGGGATTTGTTGATCGAACTTTTAAACTCCCCAGACAATCCGGCTACTCAAAATGTTACGAAATTTCACCAATTATACTCTAGCATTATTCGCAGCGGACAAATGTATATGCTAAGGGGGATTGAAGATTTTATAGCGCATCATAAACGCCAAGCCTCAACGAACTCTCATTCTGCCGAGATTGTTAAGTCATTAAGTATTTTACCTAATAATCTTGTTATGGCAGCCTCATTCGGTGTGATTTCCATTTTTATCAGACTTAGTAATCAAAACACAATTCCCGTTTCTGCTTCAGGTAAAGGATTAGAAAAACTTAAAGCGAGAAAAAAGCAAGCAATGGAAAATGCCATGATTTCAGCTGCGAGAAATGGCCATATCCCTATTATAAAATATGCTCTAAAAAAACAATTTATTGATATTAATCAGAAATTACATGGTCAGAGTACTCTTCTAGCTAAAGCAGCTCTGTCTTATCAACCTAGACTGGTGCAATTTTTATTAGCAAACCAAGCTGACCCTGAATTAGTATTGCATGAACTACTTAGACAAAACTCAATGCCCGAGCTTGAAAGGGAGCAGAAAGAACAAAAAGAAGAAATAATACTTGCTCTTATAGCCGCCGTTGAGAAACGAGAAAAACAATGTGACATCGAATTGTTAAGGGAAGTTATTGCCCATGATAGAGTAGATATACTTGGGCGATTGTTTAACCAAAAAAGCTTCATCCAAACAGATAGCTTAATTCGAACACTTCTTCAATCATCCTTTGATAATTGTGCAAAATTTTTGGAAGAGAAATTAGAGAAAATCCAATCAGCGGCCCACAATTCAAATAACAGTAATTCAGCCGAAGAACAGGGAGAATCTGATTCTAATGAAGCTGATAATCGTCATCGCTTTTTTAGCTCTGCTGATGAAGCAGATACTCAATCCTCGTCTGCAAATCAACACGCAGCAACAACAACATTGTTGCATGGTTGAATCGTAGGTTGGCCCTTGGCTCGACAAATTTCTGGGGAGAACTCTCGGAGTCCGAACGGTTATCAAGTCTTAGTTTGATAAATTCTTAACCCAATATTGGTTACCATTACTATATTTATCAAAATACTTATTGAGATTTCATAATAATTAGAAGCCAATTCGGGAAAATAATTTGGCAAATGTTCAAGAGCGCTATAAAGAAAATAATATTTAATCCCTACGGTAAAAGAGAAAGTAAAATACTTACTAAGAAAATTATTCCCTTTACTCCCACCATTGGCCAAAAAGAACAATAGTAGACCGATCACACCGAATAGAGGAACTTGCCAAATATTTAGATAATCGATTGGCCGTGGTGTTTTATCAATCATGCCTAAAGTTTGCTGGGTTAATTCGAAATAATCAAAAAGAATGATGAGATAAAAATAGATAAAAAGCTCTATTTGCGAGAGACGCCCTGTTTGAATTTTTTCTTTCCCAGACCGAGTGCTAAAAAAATTTAATACTTTAGAATGCAAGCTTATATTCATTATTATTTTCTCTCATTATGAAACAAATTAGATATATTATTTGTATCACTATACCGAATCGAGGAGCTATATAAAATGACCAAACCTGAGCGTATTTTCGTCGTCGGACATATGGGAGCTGGAAAAGCTTTATTGAGTGAAGCCTTAGCTAAAAAACTTGGCTGGCAGTATATTGATGCCAATCCTAGTTTGGAGCGTTACATTGGACGAAGTTTGCATGACATTCTCGGCAAACAGGGTGAAGCTGCATTTCATCAATGTGAAAATGAAATAATTTTACACTATCTTAGCAAAAAGCAAATTGTAGTCGTCCTGGAAGAAGCGGTGATAGCCACCGAAGAAAATAGAAAACTACTCTCCTCCCAATTTGTTGTCTATTTACAGGTGACGACAGCAGTACAACTCGAACGAATGAAAGGCGGGCGCATCCCCTTGCTCCCAATCCCTGATCTAAAAGCATTTCTAGATAAACAGCATCATGAGCGCGATAGCTTATTTGAAGAAGTAGCTACCCTGACTATAGATTCTGTTTCTGTTGATGAAGATGTCGCTAAGATAATAGAAGCGTTTGGAAAATAAGCGATTAGTTGAAATTAACCAGGGTATCTTTGAAAATTATTGTAAAGATCAAAAGATGCCGATGGCAATAGCTATTGCTATCGTAAGTTTTATGCTTTTCACTGTTTTTTATGTGCTCATTTTAAGAGTTAGAAAGGAAGAAAAAAATGAAACCCTGTTTTTCCAACGCCAGTTTTAAGCAGATAAACAACACAATAAGAGTTCCGACTATAGGAATCGTAGGAGTCACAATTCCAGGAGCTTTGAATTGCATAAGCAAAATCAATCAAAAGTCTAATCACTTAGTCCTAAATAAAGCTAATTGTGGGGTAGTTACGATTGATACCACCGACATTTTAGCTGAAGCTGCAGTGCAATATACTCTAAATTTAATCCATTCAATGGACGATAATTCGCATAAAATAGATAGTACTTTTAGATAATATTGAATTTTAGAAAAATTTGAAAGGACAGTTATAAATAACAAGCCTCATTATGTGACATGAATTAGGAACCGTAGCTTAACGCAGTGATTCAAGATTAGGGGAATTTGGCCAAGACTTAAGAACCTCCTGTAGAATGATGGCATGGTTATGCACTGGGTCTTTAGCCGCATAAAACAAAGTAACTGGGGTATGTTGTGCCCTATCCTCGATTTGTTTGATCAGGGAATCTTTGTTTTTTAATTCTTCGATATACCGGTCTGTAAATTCCTGCCATCTCTCGCGGGGGTTTTCATGAAACCATTGTCTTAAGATTGTACTTGGGCTGATATCCTTCAACCATAGATCCACAGCAAAATTGACTTTTTTAAGCCCCCGCGGCCAAAGTCGATCGACTAAAATCCATACCCCTTTTTTCTTCGGTGGAAGAGTATAAACACGGCAAATTTGAATTGCTTCCTGGCGACTAGAAGTCATATCTTTCCCTGTTATACGATTTTTTGTGCGAGCAAAAGACCAAATAAACCTGAGAGCGGCGGTCTTCCCAATTCATCATTCTTGCGCAGATGACCTACCGATTCTTTATATTCAAGTATAGACCAGCCACTGTCTTGATAAACATGATAGAGCTCCTTTTTCTTTGGTAGATAACGAAAGCTCTCTGGCATTTCATAGCGCTCTGATTGAATAGGAAATACGAGGAAATGATAACCATCCTTCTTTGTCGATTTTTGCAGTTCAGCTATCAGACTTGGAATACGTTGCTCATTTAAAAATTGCAAAGAGACTGTCGCGATCACTAAATCATACTGCGCTTGCCCAAGCGTCAAAGGTTGATTTAAATCGTGCATTAATGTATTGACTGCAGCTAAAGCTTCTTTTTTGGCTATCTCTTGAATTCTCTCTAATAGGTGTTGGTGGTGATCAATCCCAGTAATTCGATGTCCCTTTTTTGCTAAATATAGCAAATTTCTACCCGAACCACAGCCTAGATCTAGAATCGATAAATCACTCAAAGAATGCAAATAAGTCTGATAGACGTACAGCAAATCAGTATGCACAGCGTTCAAACCGTATTTTTTACTGAAATAACGATGGGGTAGGCAATAAAACTCAAGAGTTGCCTTAAAGGGCTCACTGACAGGGATAATTTTATGCCATGCTGAAGGAGGAATTTCCAATTGAGGATGCTTTTCGTTGAGCCGAGTACGAAACAACCCTTGCCCCTGGCCGTTTAGGAATACAAAATCAATTTCTCCCGTTTGTAGCGAAAGCTTAGCCCAGGTCCCTTCTTCAGTACTGTGTTTTTCGAGGAAAAATTTCAGCTTTCCATGGCTATCAATTTCGATTTGTTTATAGCACTGTAACTCGCTGTAGTCTAATCTCATGATACCTCTATCAATAAACTCCCTAGCTCCTTCTAGGGTATAACAGTTTTTCCAACAGAACCAGGAGCCGAATCAATTCATTAGTCTTCGGCGCCTGCTCTTAAATTTCAAATCCAACAACATTAAACGCCTCAACTAGATGATAATTGTGATTAGCTCTTTTTTAGAAACAAGTACTTTTGCGAAACCCGTTACGATTAAAAGCTAAAAAAAACCCAAATAAACACGATTGATGCAATAGTAAAAACTAGTGCTGCAGCTATTATTGCAATTAATTTGGCCAAATGAATGATTTTATTTCTAGCGTATTGTCCATTATTTACAATGGCATTAATGCTCACTGGAATACCTTTCATATTGAGTTTTTCTGATTTAGTTAAAGCAGGCGGTATTAAATACCATAATAATAAATAGGATATAACAACTGGAATTGGAGTAAAAAAGCACAGGATAAAGATAAAACGCACAAGCCAAGCTGATAAATTAAAGTAAGCTGCAATACCAGCACAAACTCCCGCAATGATTCGATTATCATAATCACGGTATAAATTTTGGTTACCCAACATAGGCTCTGCGGGGATAGCGTTAGGGTTGTCTATTAATTCAACATCGCCCATTTTTTGAATTAAAAATTCAACATCAACCAGCGTTACTTGCTTTTCGATTCGCCCTGAGAGAATTAAGTCTAATTGCTCGATTAGACCCAGCTCAATATCTCTAATAATTTCTGGTTCATGTTGAAATTTTTTTTGGATTTTAGTGAGGTAATTTTCTAACTTTAGCGCTGCTTCATTGGTGCAAGTATAAACATGTTCTAATATATTAATGTTTGTCATTTTATTGCTCATTCTCTACCCTGGATTTTGTTTAATACGACATTTAATGTTTCCCATTCCTTTTCATGTTGTTTTAATACCTCCATTCCTTCGTTAGTTAAGCTGTAATATTTGCGTGGATGGCCTGCAGCCTCGATCCACTCGTACTTAACAAGTTTATTTTTATGAAGCCTTAAAAATAATGGGTATATAGTCCCTTCGACTAAGTTCAACCCGTAGAGATTAAGTTCTTCAATAATTTCTCGTGGATATTTTGATTTATTTTTTAACGTAGCGAGAATAAAAAAATCTAAAATACCCTTACGAATTTGCGTTGTTATGTTATTTATTGTGTTCATACGCACTATATTAGCAAAATAAATATACTTTGCAATACAAGGTATATTTAAAATTTCACCTTTCCATGGCTATCAATTTCGATTTTTTATAGCACTGTAGCTCGTTGTATTCTAAGCTCATGATGCCTCTTTATCGCTGATTATCAATAAATTCCCTCGCTCCTTCTCGGGTATAACAGTTTTTCCAACAGAACCAGGAGCCGAATAAACGCATTATTTGACTTGATAGTTGAGCCGAATAATCCTACTATTAGACTCATATAATGAGCCGAATAAATTCATTAATTGGCTCACGATGGATTTAATTATGAGCACTCAAATAGAATGGATTTGGCAACAAGCGGATTGGCCCCAATTTCATTGGCAAGAACAGATAATTCAACCCTTATTGCGTGCTGTACGATTAAAACAAGGGGTTCTTTTAGGCAAAACTGGAGCAGTAAACGCCCAGATAACTCTCGAATCTTCTCTCGATACTTTGCTACAAAATATTATTGCATCGTCCGCCATTGAAGGGGAACAATTGAATGTTCAATCTGTCCGATCTTCACTGGCAAAACGAATCGGTCTTCATTTAAAACAGCCTTATCCTACAACGGAACGTTCAGAAGGTTTAGCACAAATGATGCTGGATGCCATTGACAATTTGGATTCTCCTTTATCATTAGAACGCATACAGCAATGGCATCAGTGGCTCTTTCCTAATGATTCAAGATCTCTCCTTTATTCAGTCAGAGCTGGGCAATTACGAGGTGAAGAGCCTATGCAAGTTGTCTCTGGACGAATTGATAAACCTACTGTGCATTTTGAAGCACCTCCGAGAGCAGGATTAGAGAATGAGTTAACTCAATTTATAAACTGGTTTAATCAAAGTTTGAAAGAACCAATGATAGATCCTTTATTAAGAGCAGCTATTTGCCATTTTTGGTTTGTAACTATCCATCCATTTGAGGATGGAAACGGACGAATAACTCGTGCTCTAACCGATCTCGCGCTAGCTCAGGATGATAAGCAAAGCATTCGTTTATACGCCATGTCCACTACTATTCTGGCTAATCGCAATGATTATTATCGAATATTAGAAAAAAATCAGCGCAATACAACTGATATAACCTCATGGCTGAGTTGGTTTTTTGAAACGATGAAAGATAGTATACAAACCGCAATTAATAAAATTGATCATACACTTGCCAAAAGTCGATTTTGGCAGTTTTTTCAGAATGCAGAACTGTCTAAAGAACAATGCAATATTCTTAATCGAATGTTTGATGAAGGCGCCGAAGGCTTTGCAAATGGCATTAGTGCGTCACAATATAAAAAAATTACTAAAGTAAGCAAGGCTACTGCTACAAGACATCTAGCAGATTTGCTTGCAAAAGGTTGTATAGAAAAATTACCTGGTGGCGGCAGAAACACACGCTATCAAATTAGCTCTAAATTTATAAAGGATAAAGATGGATAGGTCTCTTTAATTTATTCATAACAGCCCTGAAGAATGAATTTCTTTATCTGAGCAACAATGAGCTAGGTCATTTTTACCACAGGGTTCAGCGCCTCAGGTTCCTCGTGTATTGGTACTGCCACTAAACGCTTGCCTACGTCTTTCAAAATCTTATCAAACTCAAATTGGTACAAATGAAAATTAGGTTCAACTACAATATTATATCTACGTCCTTCGAATTGATCATTAAGGAGTACACTGCAGGTTTTAAAGCCTTTTAACTTCTCAGGAATCATTGTCGCTGGAAATACTTCACCACTCCAAGGATCGCAGATAATAGTATCCTTAGGCCAATCGTTATAGTCAGGACTTTCGGAAGTACAACCGATGACTACAAAAACATGATCACTAAAATTAACTATCCTTACCGACTTTGCTTTCTCTGAATAAAGCTTATAAAAAAAATATTTTGCTGCCGCACTCATTTCATAGCAATTTCCTAACCCTGTATCTATGCTGGTTTCCGCATCAAAATAGGTGATTAGGTCATAGCCTTCTTTAGTTAATTTATATTTTCTGAAACCGGGAACGGGGTGTTTTGTTTTAGTTTTAAATAATATATTTCTATAAGCTAAGGAAAAGATTTTGTCGTTTGATATCTTTCTTAGTGCATTGATCTCCTCGATGATCTCAGCTTCAGCAGCCTCACTTAATGAGTTACTATCTGGATGTGAATAAGATTTTTTAACCTGGTCGCGTACATAATTAACTGCTTCCACACCAAGGTATAAGTTAACAGCAAGAGAACTATGTCGAGGAACTTGATAGGCAGCCAGTATATCTTCAAAATTGAGTTTTTCTGACATTGGCTTAAATCTAGAAGGCAGTGTGAGAGGCAATAATAAAGCAATTATTTTATCCCAGCCCTCAGAACTGAGATCGACTAAATCAATTGGTAATTTTTTTTTATTATTTAAGGTCTTAGCCATCAACTCTGCCTCAGCGCGGCCTACTTGATGAATAAATGCTCGCAAAATACTCTCATTAGGTTGTAATTCCATTAAATCATGCAGTCTAGTATTGCCTGGGGTAAGTGCAAGTGGTGAATTAGAATCCCTAGCTTCTTTAGGTTTTTCTGCTGCTTTTTTAGTGTGGAATAAGGGTAAATTGCTGGTGTAATACGACGAAGCCTGTTGTTCTTCTTTAGGAAAAAAATCAGTTTTCTCTAATAGGTTAAATACCTCATTCGCAAGCAGATAATTGACTTGTTCTAATTCTTTGAATTGTTCGTAATTAGTGAAGAAACGAGCTACTTTCTCGGGAGCTTGTCGAAGCAAATGACTGGCCGCAAAAGGGCTCAATTGGGCTAAAACCATAAATTCAGAAAAAGAAGAATACAACCCCACTAATTGCTGGCCTGAACGCTCAATTAGTTCGACAATAGGCTCAACGACCTCTCGGTGCTCCGGCGTTCTTAATCGTCTTATTTTTTTATGAAATCGTTTTATTTTCTCTTCATAGACTTGGATTAATTGCTCAAAATCAGCGGATGAACTTATCAATTGTTCCAAATCCATCTCTGCTTCTTCTAGCCATTTTAGCGCGGCCTTGGGATCTTTTTGATAGAGGTTGATAAATTGGGTTGCGGTTAGTGACATTAGCTTCCATTAAAATTTATACATCTTAGGTAAAAATTACTCCAATAGCAATATATTGATTACAATTAGAATAAAGTAATTACAATTTTTTAGCTGAGCTAAGGAGCCTTCATGCAAAATCCCTTAGAAACGATGATTGAGCAAGCTCAAATACCAGGTCTCGCTGTAGCCTTCACCTCTCCTTCTGGCAAGACCGTAGCAGATACTGCCGGAGTAACAAACCTTATAGACCCTCAAAAAGTAACGGCTACTACTGTGTTTGAAGCCGCCTCACTGAGCAAACCAGTGTTTGCTTATCTGGTAATAAAATTGGCTGAGCGAAAAGAATTTGATTTTGATTTAGATAGGCCCTTGCATGAATATGTCCCTGAAACCGGCTTTGGCCCGCCTGAAATGAGAAAGCATGAAAATTATAAGTTATTAACTGCACGTCTTGTTTTATCTCACCAAGCTGGGTTACCTAATGAGTTTAAATCTCCAGAATCAGAAAAATATATTTCCGCAGCAGGAGAAAATTTTAATTACTCAGCTGTGGCTTATGGCTTTTTAGCTGAGGTTGTAAAAAAAGTGAGTTCCAAATCGCTTGAAACTTTAGCCCAAGAAGCGTTCACTGAAATAGGCATGACCAATAGCAGTTTCATGCCACCGACTGGTTGTTGTCTCATTAAGCTCCCCGATGAGGCAGAAATACCAACGGCTGAATACCTTCGCCAATTATTAAAAAATACCTTAGATAGACATGGCCAACTAAGTATTATTTTTCATCAAGATAAACTATACGTCGCTGAAAGAGCAGTCGATGGCAGCGTGCAGCTTACTGAAAAAAATTCCAGCCAAGTTGATGAAACTAGTCTTCGAGAAATCAAAGCTCGCTTTGCCCAAATACCTCCTTTTTTTTGGTCGGAACCTATACCCATTGAAGCACGAGAATTATCCCTGATAACTGCTATCGTGGGACATCCACCAGAACATGCTTCGACTATAGCAATAGGCCATTATCAGGATGGTTCAGTCAATCTGTCCCAACAATTTTATAAAATTCAACCCGCCGGTTCGTTGTACACAACAGCTGAAGATTATGGAAAATTTTTAAAGAAATGTATGAACGACGAATTGCTGAGAAAGGAAATGTTTGGGCTGAGATTAAACGAGGAGGGAGAAGCCGTATTGATTCCTAGTGTTCCCAGTTTGGCTGACAAAAAAGATAAAAAAGCCATTAAAAAAGGAGTTTCTCTAGAACTCTTAGAACGTTTGGCTTGGGGGCTTGGAATTGGCTTACAACATAATTCAGATGGCAGTTTTACCGCTTTTCATTGGGGAGATAATGGAACAGGACGTAATTTCGCAGCCATTAATCTGCACACCCAACAGGCCGTGGCTTGTTTTACCAACAGTGCCAATGGCTCATTGGTTTTTCAAAAAATTGCTGAACCAGTCGTTGGTTCACTTAAGACAGTCAGTCAATGGCTTTCGCAACGTGAAAAACTTCATTTTAATTCCACTGCCCTGTATCGAAATGCTATGACGAACACAAGAGCCAAGGAACAGAAAGAGGAAACAGCAACGGCTGCTCTAAATCAAGGCTCTAGACCTTAGGGGACGATATTTAGTTTTATACCAATATAAGAAACCACTAGCCCACTGATTATTAATGATAAAACCCATATTATTTTGTTACCCCGCACTAATTTTGCAAGAAAAAGACCTAAAATAGCGAGTATAACCACTGCGACTAAAATAGGAGCCCACTTGTTTCCTTGTACAAAGATGGCAATCACTACCGGGACCAGTGAGCCAAAAAATGCGGCTATACTACCAATTATTGTTAATACAACTGATTCAATAATGATTTGTTTGCCTAAATTTGTCATCGCTAAACGCCCGCTTTCCGTTAGATTTAACTCTGTTTCTAAGTGGAGCAACTCCCGCCGGAGTTCTGTATATTGGGATATAAAATAAACAAATAAACCAGTTATCAGTGAGACCAATGAAATTTGCACTGCAAAACTGAAGCTAATTAGCCCATCCGAATTAATTAATCGGTTAGCTATTAAAGTTAAGACAGTTATCACTCCATCACATAGACCGAGAACTAAAGGCAAAGCCAATTTTTGCTTTAGATTAGATAAAGTCATCGCCCACGGGCTCTAGGTATATATTCTATCGTACGTTCTCCCGCTACGATTTGATCAATGCTATGAACAACCGCACCAGTTCCCTCAATCGTACTGATGATCTTTTCGTAGTTGAGATCTTGTCCTTCAATAATCACCTCTGTACCGACCGTTTCGATATCAATGTTTTCGACTGTAATATTCACTGCTTCGACAAAGGATAGTGAGCTGAGTGCCTTGGTGATGTCCAGCAAAGTGGGCCTTTCCCTTGCTTTATCAACATCAAGTATTAAACGTCTAATTTTCATTGAGTTCCCTCTCTTACTTATTAAATCATTATATAAGTATCATTATTCAATGAATTAGTGAAATACTCTATTAAGATTGCACTTGTAAAATTGCAATCGTCGTCCATCTAAATTCATCTCTTTGATGACGGCTCTATAAGCTATATAATCTTTGTTACCATTTCAAATCAATGGTTGGACGAAAGCTCAGCCGTTGCTAGCTAAGGGATAGCAATGTTTCGATCAGCTTTAATAATTCTACTAATGACTTTTAGCCTCGTCGCCCAAGCAATTCTGCCTATCGATCCAATCCAGCGTTGTTTAAATATTCGCAGGCTCGCGGACTTTACCACAAGACAGAAAATGGCTGCTAAAGAGCCCGGTGTGCTGCGCTTTAAATTTCATAAAATTTCAGCCGCTGAACTACCCTTAGACAATCCTGTTGGTAATATGGATGAAGTGATCCAAGCATTGAATAATCAGATTGAAAACTGCAAGAAAACACAGGGCGAATTTCAGTCAGTGACTATTGCTGGCCATCGATACAAACGCCAAGAATGGTGTCTTAATTCCAACCAAAAAATGCTCGCTCTGGCACAGGCTGCCCAAGGAGATTTTCAAAAATATTTAGCAAGCATCAAAACCGAATTTGATTGGTATAAAAGCGAGGGTTGGCCTGAAAACCATGCCGGCTTTAAAAAAGGGCAATTTCAATTTACCGCCTATTACGCGCCAGCGGCTATTGAGGCTCGCAGTCAACGTGACGGGACTTTTTTATATCCAATCTATAGTAACCCTGGTGTGGTGAATGTCGCTGCCGAATGTAAAAAATTGAAGTTGAAAGGGCCTCTTTGCGGAGTTGATCCAGTGACTAAAATAGCACATGGGTTTTGTCTAAAACATGCCAACGGCAAATACTCTGTAGCACCAGACCGCGACGAAATTAATCATGGCGCTTTGGATCCAAAATACATCATTGGCTACGTTAAAGACCCCAATGACCCGGCCTTTTTAATGCTTCAAGGCTCTGGTTCATTACTTCTTGATGATCAACTATTTCATATCAATTACGATAGCGCTAACGGCAGACCGCGCACCATGCTTGGTCGTATAGTCCAATGCGCTCAAGACCCAACCTGCGGTGGCAACCTTGATACAATGGAACGTTGTGCTAAAGATCCTAAATGTCATGATGAGGCAAAATTACGCTGCAATGTGTCGAAAGAAATTAAACTGAGTGCTGCATCCGAAAAGCTTATTCGTCAATATCTAGATCATCCTCTTAACCGTGATAAAGCCGCCGACTTGCGAAATCGTGATCAGAGCTTTGTATTTTTTGCTAAAGAACAAGGTGGGCCCTATGGCTCAGAAAATATTTCTCTAACCCCACATGCTTCATGTGCTACCGATCACAGAGTCATTCCTGTCGGCATGAGTTTTATTTATAGCTGCAAAAAAGCGACCTCATGGTGCATAGCCCAAGACGCAGGCGGCGCTATTGTGGGCGCTCATGTGGATATCTATAAAGGTGAAGGTGACCAAGCAGGTATGGAGGCAAATGCGATCAATCATCCAGGCTCATTATTTGTGGCACTGCCAAAAACTTAGGCAATTATATCGAAATGACGCCCAACGCCTTGATGATATAAGAAATCAAAAAATTGAGAGTTAAGAGGGTAAACTGATACTCTCTTAGACCTCTCTTATATTGGTATTTTCTAAGGACTGAAGTCGAAAATGCAGTTCTTCCAAAAACACTTTGCTAATTAAATTTTGTCTCTTGAGACTTTCAATTCCTTTTCTTATTTTGATGAAATTCTCTTTATCAAAATTAACTCGCTCATTAATAACAGCAGTCTTAAATGCCTCCCGCCATTTTCTTTGTTCTAAATTCTTTTTTTGATAAAGAAGATGAAAGGCAGGATTGTCATTGTAATAATAAAAATAAAGCCTAGACTTGGTTACGCTCAAATAATAAACAATAGAGCTCAAGAGAAAAATAGTAATAAATATTAGAGTTAGCGGTATATTGATAACTGATAAATAGCTTGGGGCTCTAAACAAAGTGATACAAAACCCTAGGATGATTAATAACTCTATAGTCAAAAAAAATCGGGCGGTTATTGATAAGTTTTTTCGGCTAACTTTAGACTCAGGGGAAAAAGACACCAGCGGAATGCTTTCTTTAACATGACTCAACAGCGTTTTCCTTTCTAATAAAAGCGCAGCATTTTCTTCAAATGAAATCTTCGTGTGGTAAAAGCAGTAATTTCTTTCAAAATAAGTTTTCATCTATTAATTCACAAAAGGGATAACGTTTGATTTCGTCTCTGATTGACCTTGTTGAATATAGGCCTCTAATTGAGTCGATTCTGTAGGCGTTAATAAACCATACTTACAAAGCAAAAATAAAACATGCTCATTCGCCGGAGTGATTTGATGAATCCTACTCACAATTGCACGTAAAAATGCCTCTGTTTTTCCTTTGTTTTTTTTATCAATTGGAAGTGAAAACGCCATTGAACCATCACGGAGAGAATAAAATCGAAATGCCGCACGTTCTTTGTTATGGCTATATAATCGATAGCTAGCTAATAGCAACATAAAAGGAAAGAAAATAAGCTGGATATTAGCTGAAAAATTAAATTGTGGGCTACCATAAAACCATTGTACAGCACGGACTGTTAGTCCAAACGCAATATAGGCGAAGAATAAGAGAAAAATTGGGCAGTAAAAACCACCGTAAATGTAGGAGGGGTCAATCTCATTAAGGGCGATGGAAAAATTATTTTTTCGCTTGCGGTCAATGCAACACAATTCCGTTTTACTCAGAATATAGGCTTTAGAACCGACTCTATATTCTAAATTAAAGATTTCAGCAACACTCATAAAGCATCAACTAGTTAAGAACAAATTTACCAAAAATTATACATTTTTTTGTTGAATTATGAAACAATGAATTTATTATGAATCAGAACGAATTAATTTCGAGCCACAATGATAAGCTAATTTCTTTCTCTAAAAACGAATTTTTACTACAATTTTCGCCATAAATTAGATGGAGCAACTCATGGCGAAAATTTCAGAATTAAAACGTGGTGACATCATTCTAATTAGGCATAACGGAAAGCCCTATCATGTTGCGATTTATGCACCTAATCCTGAATATATTGGCGATGTCATCCATATGGGCACTGGTTTTAGACGTAACGGAGCAATCAGAAGTACGCTAGAATATCTCTATAATCTGCACGCTGGGCTGAATGCAACGGGCAACTTCTTTAACTTATATAGCAATACCCTTGATGTCCAAGTGATTCGTAGCAAAACCTTGGATGGAGAAGAGATTGCCCAACAAGCTGAGCGTTGGCTGTTGCAAGGGGTTATTTATGATGAGAAACGTTTGGCAAATACTCTTGAAGAGAACGAGACGCTCCCGGACACAAGTCCTGAAGCACAAACAGTCAATGTTTTTGAATACTTAAAATTTGCAGCACGTCGCAACACAGCTCCTATCAAAGCACCATTTTTTCCTTATACGATGGCGAGTTTTCTTTCTGGTTTCAGTTCCTTCCTCTTAGCTCCCTCGCTTAATCTACCTAAATGGATAATGAGTTTAGCACTAACTTTTATTCGATATGGAACAAACTACGAAGGGCGGGCTAAAGGCTTTAATTGTGCAGGCTTCATATTAGCTGTTGTGGGTGCTGTCGCCTTAAAAGATGAAATACAGGAACTCAGCCCTGAAAACGGTTGGGTGTCATTAAAATATGGTAGCTCACCTGAGAATAAAGAAAGCAACTATGCAAATGCCCTAAAAACAGTGCAAGAAAAAAAAGGCGTCTCAGAAGGACTAGCCCCTGGATTACATACTTTATTGACCGAAGAACAAATTCAAGATTTCGATATTGAGCGACTAAAAACAAAATTAGGCGGCCTCGCATTACTCCATCCCCATAAACCCCACCTCAATAGCTTTACAGAACAAATTCTACAAAATGAGGAATGTTGGGATGACCTGGGCCTGTTGGGCGAACATGAATTAGCAACAGAAGTTTCAAATCTCTCTAAACCCTTTGACAAGGAAGAATATCGCGCTGAAAAAAAATCTGACTTTCAAAAAACACAAGAAAATCACCAACAATTTGGAGTATCCTATGGCAATACTGCTTTTGCAGGCAAAACCTATCCCTTATCTTTCTTTAAAAGAGCCGTTTCTTCTATTAGCGGCGAACCAATCTCTGATATAAGCCCTAAGCAAACTAGTACAGCTATGCGAATCCCAGTAGCTTAGGGGGTTGTTAAGTACATTCAGGCTGAGGAGGCTGCAAACCCGAACGGTTTTATGCATCAATGCGAACAAACCGCGTGAATTCGCAAGATTAGCCTATTTTTCCATGAACTTAAAAAAACCCGCTTTGCTGTGGACGATAGGCTCCATTAGCTGATGATGATTTAGCAACTTTTTCTGTTCTAGAAGAAGCGAAAAACGCTGAGGAGTAGCCTTCCGTTGCTATTGAAGGATGATCAGTCGATTGATCATTTTCTTTCCTACTACAAAAAAGATCATCCTTTTTTTTCTCCTTCATCATAGAATTAACTGTTTCATTCGCGCCCTTTTCAGAAGCGATTGCTTCTGCTTGGGCAAGCTTCTGTAATTCCTTTACTATCTCAGTATTTTCCATTATCTCAGCAATATCAATGGGTAAGATCTTGATTTTCGACTCACTATCTCCTGCCAATTCCCGTTCCTTAATTTTTTGGGCTATTCTTAAATCTATTCCCTTATCTTTATGAAGTTCAGCCATCATTGAAGAAAACTGCGAACCGGAAAATATTGCGGGAATTTTAGCCAGATGCGGCCTGTGCTTAATTAAGAATTTTACAATCCCTAAATACCCCTTCTCGGCAGCTAAGTACATTATTGTTGGACCATGATCATCCATTGGTTTATCAATATCCACCATCCAATGTTGAAAAGCTTCCAAGACTTTCAGTTGACCATATATGACGGCATCATGAGCTGGAGTACTACCATTATTGTCTGGGGTATCCAGCCTCAAATCCAAATCGTCGAGCAATTCAAAAATTTCCAAGTCACCTGTTCTAGCAGCTAGATGTGCTACTGTTGAGCCATCTCTAGCTGGTTTATCTAAGGTTAGACCTATTTTCTTGTGAAAGAACTCTAAAGCCTCAATTTGTCCATTTTGAGCAGCCGCATGAATGGGTAAGCATCCTTCTTGATTGACTAGATCCATCTTCAAACCCCATTCGTGGAATAAATTTAATAGGATTAGGTTACCGTGATAAGCGGCAGCATGGATTGGACTACTAAATTGACCCGCTTTATCTAAGGGCACTTCCCATTGCTTTAATAATCTAAGGACTGCCTCATTCCCCATTTCAGCAGCAATATTTGCAGGAGTGGCTTCGTTTTCACCTATTTCAAAATCGACCCCCAAAGATTTAAGAATCTTAAGCTGCTTGATTAGTCCAGATTTTGCGACCAAATAAGCCGCCGTATGGCCTTTTTTATTGGTTTTATTTAAATCACAACCCAGCTCCTGGAGTTTCTTTAAATTCTTACAAGTCCCCCAAAGAACCTCAATGTGTGCAGTCGAGCAACCTTCATCCACCTTAGCCCCAAAGATCATAACGGCATCAATTTTTCTTTTGCATTTCTCCATGTCCTTTTTAATAGCAACCATTGCTGAGAGTGAATCGTAGGCT
>NZ_LNYO01000016.1:0-161 GCF_001467895.1 Legionella nautarum | reverse complement strand
TTCCATTTGATATTTTTTTAATAATAGGTCAGCGACATTGGCTTTACGCAAAGTGAGTGCGAATAGCTTCTCGTTAAACTCGGTATGCAATTTAATGGCATACGCCTCTTCTAGAGACTTCGCAGAAGGTTGAGCCGTTATGGTTTGTACCTGGCGAGGCG
>NZ_LNYO01000015.1 GCF_001467895.1 Legionella nautarum | reverse complement strand
ATATCGCCATAAAGGGTATAATTCGAAGAAAAGACGTTTACTTTGTGTTGCCGGCAAAGCGCTTTCACCTCAAAAAAAGGGCAGCCCATTTTTATACCCAAAGCCTTCGCTTCACTCGAGCGTGCAATCACACAGCCGTCGTTGTTGGACAAGACTACAATGGGTTTATTGCGCAAATCAGGACGAAACAAACGCTCACAGCTCGCGTAAAAATTATTACAATCAATCAATGCGTACATGAGTCACCCAAAGGTATGAATGACATGGATAACCACACCCCAAATCACTAAGTCTTGTTCCTCGGTAATATCTATCGCTTGGTATTGATTATTTTCAGGCATGAGTTTAATGCGCCCCTTTAAGCAGGAGAGGCGTTTAACGGTGAGTTCGCCATTGATGGCCGCAATCACAATCTTGCCATGGGCTGGGTTTAAGCTCCTATCCACAATCAATAAATCCCCTGATTGAATACCCACATCAGTCATGGAGTCCCCTGAAGCCCTCACCATGAAGGTGGATGCCGG
>NZ_LNYO01000014.1 GCF_001467895.1 Legionella nautarum | reverse complement strand
TTTCTCTCATTCTTTCCTAAAGATCTCCCTTCTCCTATACCTGAGAATTTTAAGTGGAAAAATGAATTTATTAACCTCTACCTCGAACAGTATGGATTTTTACCCCCTGAAACGCGAAAGCTCATTTTTTTAATTGCAACCAATGATCTGGCTACCATTCGGACCTTAACTATCAGTATTGAGGACTTAAAAGCAAATAGTCTCGTCTTGATTAAAACCGCAACGCGATTGA
>NZ_LNYO01000013.1:1045876-1295353 GCF_001467895.1 Legionella nautarum | reverse complement strand
TTGGAAGATGAAGAGCGTCAGGAAGAGGAACGCAAGCGTCAGGAGCAAGAGCGTCAGCGTTTGAAAGATGAAAAACGCAAGGAAAAAGAAGAAAGCAAAGAAGCAGAGCGTCAACGCTTGAAAGATGAAAGGCGTAAAGAGAAAGAAGAGCGCAAGCACTTAGATAAACAGAGAAAAGAGGAACTCAAGCTTCTGGAGCAAGAGGAAGAAGAACAAGAGATCAATAATAATACCGATGACAACGAGTTAGAAAATCCTATTGCATTGCTTAAGAAAGCGGTAGAAGACTATAAGCGCCAACGTGCAGGCGAATCGGAAATTTGGTTTAGCTTTTTCCAATACACACAGAAAGGTAAATTAGCCGCTGCTAGCAATTTTATTAATGGCTTACTAGAGACTAATCGATATATTTCAGAGGAAGATCGCGGCGCACTTAATGATGGTCGGCTTGCTGATAAGCTTGAGCAATACCTTGAACAATATGGTGACCAACTCCAAGTCGCTTTAGCTGCTGATAAGAAATTCAATTCGATTGATGAGCTGATAGATTTTCTGAATCAACGTGACCCTATTAATACACTGATTTGGATTGCCCATGAATATAAAGAAAAGCGAGCAAAAAGAGAGTTTATCTACGGATTCTCTATCTTTGAAAAATTTCAATATAATCGCGACGATAAAATGGATGGGGCAAGAAATTTAATCAATCTTCTTCTTCGACAAGATAATGAATCATTTGAAGGCGCAAAAATAGCTTTGCAGCCAGGATCTCGAGCTTTGGGTGCCTTGCAGCAAGGATCTTTAGGAGATTCTCTTCAAGAATATATCGATAAATATGGTGTTGCGTTAGCAACAGCGCTAGGGATAGACCATGCAATTCACAATGTGGAAGAGTTAGTGAATGCTTGTATTTCGCTGGATACACCGAAATTGGAAGGAGCGATCGTCTAGGTCGTCACCCCCTTTGCTCTTGTGTACCATTGGTTGAGCCTTGGCTCGACCTATGGTCTTTTAACACTAACCCTTCAAATTAGCGATCAAATTATCTTTTTCAAGCCAATTATCATTTAACCAATTCCTAAATTCCAACTGGGTTTCATCATCTTCGACTAAATTAGAATGTGCAAATTGAGAGGGGATGGGTAATTGGCGAATATGTATTTTAATGGACTCGATTCTACGACAAAGGAAATCCCAGAGTGAATGTTGTTTTCCCGAGTAAATAATAGTGACGTCGAGTAAACTATTAAATTGCTGCCCCATGGCAGAGATAACAAAACTAATGCCTCCCGCTTTGGGTTTGAGTAAATGTTGATAGGGGGATTTTTGTTGTTGGTTTTTTTGCTGGCTATAGCGGGTGCCTTCAACAAAACTCATGATTGTCGCAGGGGAATGTTTAAAGCGTTCAATGGCTTTACGTGTGGCCTTTAAATCTTTGCCTTTTTTATGTGGTTTTCTTACTAGATAGTCTTTCGAGTAACGCTTCATAAAAGGACAGCCCATAGCCCACCAAGAGAAACCTAATAATGGAATCCATTTTAGTTGATCTTTAATGAAAAATTTCAGTGTTGGTATTTTTCGATTAAAAAGTCGCTGCAAAACAACAATATCCAACCAGCTTTGGTGGTTAGCAATCACTAAATACCAGTCTTTACGATTTAAATTATCTAAACCACTCACCTGCCATTTGATTTTTTGGGCTCGTCCAATATAAGCATTATTCGAATCGCACCAGATAGTCGCTATGGTGTCAACGAGCCGGGTACAACCGGCTTGCCAACGTCGATGGGGAAATAATTTTAATAATCCAATAAAAAGAATTGGAATAAAACAGAGAGTAGTGACTGTGATTAAAAACATTAATGCGGCCAAACCATGTAGTTGGCCCCCTGATTTTCTTTCTTTGGGCATAGATTAACTCCTGATGGCTAGTCTAAAGCGTAATTTAAATCAGCAATCAGATCATCGATATGCTCGATTCCCACTGATAGCCTGACAAAACCGTCCTCAATTCCAAGTTCTCTACGTGTTTCTGCAGGGATAGAAGCGTGAGTCATTATCGCGGGATGCTCAATGAGACTTTCAACACCACCTAAACTTTCTGCGAGCGTGAATAATTCACAACGAGATAAAAAGCGAGTTGTATCGGCCAAATCACCTTTGATGGTTATTGATATCATGCCGCCAAAAGCCTGCATTTGTTCTTTGGCAAGTTGATGTTGTGAATGACTGGCAAGCCCAGGATAGATAACTTTTGCAACTTTAGGATGTTTTTCTAACCAACTTGCTAATTGTTCTGCATTTTCACAATGCCGTTGCATACGTAGAGGAAGCGTTTTCAAACTGCGAAGCACCATAAAACTGTCGAAAGGACCCGCGATACCTCCACAGGAATTGTGTAGGAAAGCTAATTTTTCGGCTAATTCCGGTCTGTCGCCAACGACTACTACCCCGCTAATCACATCCGAGTGACCATTTAAATATTTAGTGGCAGAATGTAAAACAAGATCAAAGCCCAACTCCAAAGGCCGTTGAATCCAAGGTGTGGCAAAGGTATTATCTGCAACGCTAAGTAATTTATGACGTTTCGCTAGTGCAGCAATTTCACGTAAGTTAGCGAGTTTTAACATTGGATTTGAAGGTGTTTCAACCCATAACAGGCGAGTTTTAGGCGTAATTGCCGCTTCGATATTACGAATATCAGTCATATCGACGAAAGAAAAAGAGAGATTTGATGTTCTTGTTTTAACCTTATCAAATAATCTAAAACTACCGCCGTATAAGTCATCCGTAGCAATGACATGGTCACCTGCATCAAGTAGGTCGATAACGGTATTGATTGCTGCCATTCCAGAAGCAAAGGCAAAGCCCCGCAGCCCTGATTCAAGGCTTGCTATACAGCCTTCGTAGGCAGAGCGAGTGGGGTTATGGGTTCGTGAATACTCATAACCTTGATGCACCCCTGGTGCTGATTGACGGTAAGTAGAGGTTGCATAGATAGGTGTCATAACCGCGCCAGTACTTGGATCCGGTTGTTGCCCTGCGTGAATTGCTCTAGTATTAAAGTGAGTTTTGTCCATTGTCGCGTTCCTTATTTAAAAAGCCTCCCAGGCAAAAATCGTAGGAGCAGTATATAATAATCTTAATGAGTCTTAGATGCATAAGTTGTTAAAAAAAATAAATTGCTTCATATGGAAGTCAATTTTAGTGAGGGACCAATGAGTAGGCAAGAAATTGATTACGAAAAAGTTGCCTCCGCAGCCGAATCTGTAAAAAAACGTGGCAAGGAGCCTTCAATAACCAACGTTTGCGAAGAATTAGGAATTATCTCCTTTACACCTGAGTTATCTTCATTGCTCGAAAAATGGTACCACAATCAGCCTGAATTTCAGCGTTTGAACAACTCCCCTCTTTCTGAAAATATTAAGATAGAAAGTGACATTCTTGAAAAAAATATTGAGATGGAGAAATCATTATCGCTGTTGCGCGCGACCCTAGAGTCTACTGCGGATGGAATAATGATGGTCAACGGGAAAGGACAGGTTGTTGATTGGAATCAAAAATTTGTCGAAATGTGGCGCATTCCCTCTCACATGCTTGAATCCGGTACAGAAAGTATTGGTTTTGAATATATTTTAGAACAATTGAGTAATCCGGCCGCTGTTATTTCTGATGTGCAATACCTTTACGAAAATCCCGATTGGCAGGGTGAATTGCCTTTACTTCATTTTAAAGATGGCCGCATTTTTGAGCGATATACGCAACCTCAGCGAGTTGGCAATGAAATTGTAGGTCGCGTTTACAGTTTTCGCGATGTTACAAGTCGTTTGATGTCAGAAGATGCACTGCGTATCCGTGAAAGAGCGATCGAAGCAAGCACTCATGGTGTAGCAATCATTGATATTACCAAACCCCATCAACCTATTATCTATGTGAATAAAGCGTTTGAGCGAATAACGGGGTACACTGAGAAACATGCAATTGGCCAAAACTTAGCACATTTGCAAGGTTCTAAGACTGACCAAGTGAACCAAAAACGTATTTTGTTAGCCATTAGAGAACAACGCGAAGAAACAGTGGAGATTGAAAGCTTTAGACGCAATGGAGAACTGTTCTGGTGCGAACTTAGCGTAGCGCCAGTTAGCGATTCCTTTAATAAGGTCAGGCATTATGTTTGTATTATTAACGACATTACGCAGCGACGGGAAATGGAGAAGCAACTCGTTCGCCAAGCCACGCATGATTCACTAACCGAGCTCCCTAATCGTGTTTTGCTTATGGATAGGGTGGAGCAGGCGATTTTACAAGCGAAGAAAAAAAATACACTTCTTGCTTTCCTTTTCTTGGATTTAGACCGTTTTAAAATGACCAATGATACCCTAGGCCACAGTATCGGTGATAAGTTATTGCAAGCGGTTTCGAATCGTCTACTGATTGCTACCAATGATTTTGATACGGTAGCAAGGCTTGGTGGTGATGAGTTTGTTATTCTTCTACCTGAATTAAATAGCGAACAACAGGCTCAACAGATGGCTCAGGAGATTTTGCATCTCATTGAAAAGCCATTTCAGGTCGATCAACATAGTTTAAAAATTACCGGAAGTATTGGTATTAGTTTTTACCCCAAAGATGGTCTTGATTATGAATCATTGATGAAGAGCGCTGACTTATCGATGTATCACGCAAAAGATAGCGGCCGTAATAATTATCGTGTTTTCGAACAAGAAATGAATCGACGCGTTATCAACCATATGCAATTGGATAACGCCTTGCGTGACGCACAAAAGAAAAATGAATTTTATCTTGTTTATCAGCCACTTATTGATTTAAAGAAAAATCGTATCCTTGGTTTTGAGGCTTTAATAAGATGGAATAGTCATTTATTAGGCCAAGTATCGCCCATGGAATTCATTGGTATGGCAGAGGAAAATGGATTAATTATAAGCATCGGTAAATGGGTGTTAGAACAAGCCTGTGCTCAAGCAATGCGCTGGCATAATGAAGGTTATAAAGACTTAAGTATTTCTGTCAATATTTCAGGTCGACAATTCCGACAAACTGATCTTCCAGAAGTGATTGCAGCCGTATTAAAAAACTCAGGCTTAGCGGCGAAATTTTTAGAATTAGAACTAACAGAGAGTTTGCTGGTAGACGATTTGGATCATGCCGTTGAAACCATGTATAAATTAAAAGACATGGGTATCAAATTAGTAATCGATGATTTTGGTACAGGTTATTCGAGTTTGTCTTATTTAAAACAGTTCCCCGTTGATAAATTGAAAATTGATCGCTCTTTCATTAATGAATTAGTCAACAAAGAAAATGATGCAGCCATCGCGCGTGCAATTATTAATCTAGGCCATAGCTTAAATCTAGAAGTGTTGGCAGAAGGGGTTGAAACTGAATTACAAAAAGATTTTATCATTGCTCACGGCTGCGACTTCGCTCAGGGCTATTACTTTAAACCCCCGAATGTACCTGATGAGTTAAAGGATTATTTGCTTAATTTTCCCGCTGCTGGTTCGAGCTAGTAAGGATTCTATGAGCTCCTTAAACGGACTCTATCCCTACCTCCCGTGACTATAACTATAATTTTCTCCCTACGTCCCGCAACTTGTCCGCGGGATCCAGAGATCTCAATATGAAAAAAGATCGCCTATCTACCGCGGACAAGCCGCGGTAGATAGAGACGAGAGTAGAGTTTGCAACAACGCCGGACAAACCGCGGTACGCAGGGGGGAGTTATTTAGCCTTCGCAACCAATTTTACTTCCACATTTCCATGTATTGCTTTCGAATAAGGGCAAACAGTGTGAGCAGTATCAACTAATTCTTGAGCAGTCTGCTGATCGACACCCTCCACTTCGACTTCTAAGACAACAGAAAGAAAAAAACCTTTTTCATCCGTTGAATTAAGAGTAACGGTTGAAATAACAGATGATCCAGTGATAGGAATTTTTTTATTTCTAGCAACAAGACGAAGCGCACTCTCGAAACAAGCCCCATAACCAGTAGCAAAAAGCTGCTCGGGGTTAGTTGCACCGCCTTGGCCTCCAAGCTCTTTTGGTGGAGCCAACTTAAGATCTAAGATCCCATCAGCCGATTTAGCATGACCTTCACGACCTCCAGAGATAAAAACTTTAGTTGAATAAAGCACGCCCATCATAATCCTCCTTGTCAGTAAGCTTCTAACATAAATTTTCCCCATCTACATTGTCAACTTAATTAAGGAAATTTCGCAGACAGGTACGATTTATGCTGAGGGTATTATAAGAATGTTTATTAAATAGGTGGTTTGTGACTAAAAAGACTTAACCCAACTAATTGCCAGTAAAAAATTTTAGGGATAGCTCATCTTAAACAAACTATGTTAGTGCTCGCACTTTTTAGATTGGTCGAGATGAAAGGCAAGGGAGAAAATGATGAGAACTGTAACCATTATTGGTTCTGGTTTAGCAGGGGCTTTGGTATCGCTCTACATGGCTAGGCGTGGCTACCAGGTGGAGCTATTTGAAGCTAGGCCTGATATGAGAATTAAGGAGATCAATCAAGGACGCTCCATTAACCTCGCTTTGTCTTGTCGTGGAATGACGGGCTTAGCAGGCGTGGATTTGATGCGAGAAGTGAACGACCTCATAGTCCCCATGCGGGCTAGAGCAATTCACTTGCAAAATGGTGAAATAAAATATCAAGCATTTGGGCGTCATAAGGATGAATATATTAATGCGATTTTACGTAGTGAACTCAATGAGTTACTACTGAATAAAGCGGAAATGGAGCCGGGAATACGCTTGCACTTTAATATGAAACTTGTAGGTGTTGACGTGCATAACAAACTAATCAATTTAGAAGACAAGGATGGCAACCCTGTAAGCAAGGCCTATCAGTTTTTGATAGGCGCGGATGGTGCTGCCTCAATTGTGCGTGAAACCCTTGTCACAGAGCAATTAATTGATGCTAGGCGTGAGTTTCTCCCGCATGGTTATAAAGAGTTATCTATCTCTAAAAACCACACGCAAGGTTTTGTACCTGAACATCTGCATCTTTGGCCAAGAGATTCATTTATGTTATTGGGTAACCCTAATCGCGATCAGTCAATCACAGGCTCGCTGTTTTTACCTAAAGAAGGTAAAAACAGTTTTGCAGAACTTGAGGACGAAGATAGTATCCATGCCTTTTTTAAAGACAAATTCACCGATGCTTATCACGCGATGCCGAATTTAATTCAAGAGTTCACTGAACATCCGATGGGGCATTTAAGTACTGTTAAGTGCTCCCCCTGGTATTTTGAAGATTCTTGCTTGCTCATTGGTGATGCAGCGCATGGCTTGGTGCCCTTTTTTGGACAGGGAATGAATAGTGCCTTTGAAGATTGCCGCATCTTGAATGAGTTTTTGGAACTTTATCATGATGATTGGCAACAAGCGATTCCGGCATTTTATAAGTCACGTAAGCTCAATACTGATGCTGTCGCTGAAATGTCGATGGATAACTATCATGAGATTCAATCAGATATACAAGATGAAAAATTCAATTTAAAAAAACAAACTGAGCAGGAGCTCATGCATCGTTATCCCGAAAGATACGTTTCTAAGCATGTATTAGTCATGTTTACTAACACGCCTTATGCCAAAGCAAAGGCTCACGGGGTTTTGCAAACTGAATTATTAAACGAAATTTGTACAAAAGTGAGGTGCATTGAAGAGATAAATTGGAATGAAGTAGATAGATTAATGAAAACCTATGACAAAAAATTGGCGAATTTAGGTTAGTTTTTTTAGATTTCATTAAAATTGAAAGAGTTTGTGGCCATTTTTTTGTCAAAAAAACTGAATTCGGAGCCATTTTTTTGGCGCTATCCGAGGTGGGCTGCTGTAAAAAATGAGGGAAATTACGTAAAATTGCTGTTTTTGAGGTTAAATCGGTTAAAAAATTGGCACAATGGGTGCAATAGCTAAACTGTCCTGTCAATTTTTGAAAGCCTCGGAGGCTATTATGAAAACTATACAAGCATATATCGACTCAAAACAACAAGAATTTATGAATCATCCTTTTTTTGAAGTTCTTACTCATTTAGATAGTTTAGAAGAAATCAGTTATTTTGTCCCTGAACTAACCTTTTGGGCAATGACTTTCCAAGATATCTTACGTCTAAACGAAGAAAGAGTTAGTGATCCTTATTTGAAAAAAGTTGCACGTCACCACCGTCTGGAAGATGCCGGTCACGAAAAATGGTTTTTACACGATAAAAAATACATGGGTGGCTTATGCAATGACAAATCATGTGATAAAGATGACGTAGCTTGGCTCTATAGCAAAGAGTCACAACTCACACGAGATGCAGCTTACTCAATAATGTCTGAAATCTATAAAACAGATGATGAGCTCTTAAATATAGCTCTCTTACTAACCCTTGAATCTTCAGGCCACGTGTTCTTCGAGAAAGTCGCCAAACAAGTCAAAAAAGCGGGTGAAGATCAAAATCTTAAATATTTCTCATCCAACCATCTAGATGTTGAGCTTGCTCACGCATTATTTGAAGGTGAAATGGAGAAAAAATTATTCGCAATGCAAGTGCCTATCAATGTAAGACGGGAGGCTTTAAAGATGATAGACCGTTGCTATGATGCATTCAACAAGATGTTTGATGGATTACTTCTTGCATGTAATCGTCGACTAGAGTTGGCAAAACAAAGGAATCAAAATGCAGCAAACGCCTTGGAGTATGCAGCAAATAAAGCAGTGTGAGAAAGAAACAGGACAAGCGATGCTCAGCGATGAGCATACGCTTGTTTTTTATGCCCAAGATTTTGGGAAACTGTTGCAATCTAGTCCTGCAGCGGTATGCATACCACCCTCAGTAGAAAAAGTTCAAGCAGTTATTCATTATGCAAATCAGCATAAACTCCCGGTAACCATCAGAGGAAATGGTTTAAGCCAAAGTGGACAAGCACTTTCAAGCAAAGGCTTAACCTTACATTTAGAGCAATTAACTGGTGTTCTGGATAAAGAAACAGATGCAATTTGGGTTGAAGCCAATAGTAGCTGGGCTGATTTATTAGAAGTCACTTTAAAATCATCTCAAATACCCTATGTGCTGCCTTATAATTGTAATTTATCCATAGCGGGGGTACTTTCTGCTGGGGGAGTAGGGGCTTCCTCTTTCAAATACGGATCTATAACAGCGAATGTAAAAGCGCTTGAAGTAGTACTTGCTAACGGTGAGGTTCGCATGGTAGATGAGAACTCCCGGTTATTTCAAGCCTGTCTTTCAGGGCAGGGACAATTTGCCGTTATTACTAAGGCCTGCATCAAATTACGACCTTGCCAAAAACAAGTAAGAACCTTTTTCTTAACCTACTTGGATAAAGAACAATGGTTGCATGATTTGGCTGATCTGAGGTCTAAAGCCGATTACATCGAAGCTTTCTGCTCCCCTTCGATACAGGGTGCTAAATTAGTTGCGCAAAGACGTGTGCCTTTTGCACAATGGCTTTTTGCGATTCATGTTTCTTTAGAATATGAAAAAGATCCCCCTGAATTCACAAGTTTTTCTAATAACCTAAAACCGTGGCAATTACTACACAAACAAGATGAATCCATTCATTCTTATCTTCATCGACATGATCCTCGTTTTGAAATTATGAAACTGACTGGTCAATGGGATTTATCTCATCCTTGGTACGAATGTTTTATTCCCGCTAATATTTTAGCGAATACCCTTGATGAGTTATTAGCCGATTTACCGTTACATTACGCCACTGTAGTACAAATAGTACCGCTGGCAAACCAGCAACAAACGGGGTTTTTAATGCTGCCAAAGACAAAAGACATTTTTGCTCTAATGATTTTAAACCCTGGAGTGAGCTCTGTATTGCTGCCCAGTTGTTTACAGGCAATAGAAGCATTGGATGCACGATTCTTGAAGCAGGGGGGGAAACGTTATCTTTCCGGCTATTTAGGCCGTGATTTACCTAAAAGTTACTGGGATAATCATTTTGGTTCTCTTAATAAAGAATGGATAAGTTTGAAAAAAGAGTTCGATAAAGATCATATTTTTAATTCTTTATTATTTCGTTAATGTTGGGCGAGGTCGCATAGCCGTTAGGCTATGGTTCGAGCTGAGGTATCCCCACGAAATGAAGATTTAAGGAATTTGTATTCATTTTATCCCGTTCAGCCTGGGGAGCACGCATCGCGTGCGTCTCGAAGGCTCTGTCCGGAGGTTCTCGAAGGCCTGCCCTGAGGCTCTCGAAGGCCTGCCCTGAGGCTCTCGAAGGGGGGGGCGACACTTCGAGACAGCGCTGCGCGCTTCCTCAGTGCGAACGGTATAAATAAAACGCTCAATGAACTAAACAGTCTATTTAATTTCGTGGGGATACCTCAGAGCCCGAACGGTTAATTTAGATTACAAAACTCGAGCGAGGCGGAATCAAGGTTTTCTATTCATTCTTAGGCTCAAAAGCCATCAGAGTAAAAAGTGTGTTTGTTTTATAACTATCTAAATAGCGAAAACCCGAAGGTTCGATTGATTTTTGCCATTCTGCAATCGTCCGCTGCCGACCTCCTAAAAGAACCATCATCACAATATCCATCGTTTTATTAGGATGCGGAAGTTCACTATCCGGTAAAACTTGTTCAGCGATGAAAAGAGTTGCATTGTGAGGCATTTGTTTATGGCAATTACTCAAAATATGGTGCATAAATTTATCATTAAAATCGTGCAGAACCCCTTTAAAAAGATAGGCATCGGCCTGTGGCACATGAGCAAGAAAATCGCCTGCAACTAAATCTACGTTTGTGGGAAAGTCATTCTGCTTAAGCTGCTCAATAACCGCCTGTGTATCAAACAAGGTTAATTGTAAATCTGGATAATTGTACGCTAACGCTTTGACTAATCCACCGCGTCCGCCCCCCATATCAATAACATGTGAAAATCGGGAAAAGGGATAAACCTGCGCAATGGCATTGTCGTCAAAGGTGGATAATTTAGCCATTCCCTTGTCGAAATTGCTTTGTTTTTCCGGGTGCTTGCTTAAATAGCTAAAAAAATCATCGCCATGCTGGAGAGTAAAAGCCGAAATACCTGTTTTCAGACTGGCATCAAGCGCGGAAAACGCTTGCCACCAGCTATCATCGACCATACATAAAACATCACGCATAGAATTAGCTGCATCGTCTCGCAGAGGCATTGATAATTCAGTTAATGCATAAGCATCGTTTTCACATTTAAAAAGTTTATAAGCAGAGAGGAATTTTAATAAACGGTCCAATAGTTCAGGATTTGTGCTTGTCATTTCAGCCAACTCGTTTATTTTTTTTGGTTCCAACGACATATGGTTCGCGAGGCCAAGCTTTGCTACAGTATGAATAGCTCGAGAGACAACATACCAACGTGACATGATTGCTAGTTGTATATGAGGTTGTTCTTGGTCGAATTGCATGTTGTTTCCTCGAGTTGATTGTTATACTCAAGCAGCTTAAGTATAAACTGCAAAAATCATGCTAACTTGAATATTGAAATAATGAAACAGACAAAATTTTTTCTATTAGATTTTAACGAGCCCAAAAAATTAGCTGCCAGTCTCGTTTTTTTGTTAGCATTCTTTGCTTTTGTCTGGGAAATTGTTTATGGGTTTCGCTCAACTGAACAAGCAAAAATTACCAGCCAGCCAGCAAAAGTTGCCGCACCACAAAATGCAATTCAGCCTAATTCGCCTCTTTTTACCGGCGCCTTATTTGGTGATTATGTTCCAGCAAATTTATCTGATGCAGAGATAAAACAATCGATGCTTGATGTGCAAGTGGTTGGAATTATGTTTTCAGATAAAGAAGAGAATTCACAGGTTATTATTCGAACAAATAATGGAGAAGAAAAATATTACGTTGTGGGTGATACCTTGCCAGGGGGAGCTGTAATTAAACATATTTCTGCCCAAGGTGTCGTTGTTTTGCATAATGGCGCCCTTGAGAGTTTAAGTTTGCCCAAAAATGAATTAATCTTCGAAGGTCCGGCGAAGCCTTTGATTGGGGAATGAAATCTATGCGTTTTGTATTGCAGCTGGCTTTGTTGTTATTTTTGACCTTGCCCGAAGTTGCCTGTGTGATGAGAATTAGAGATACCAATCTAAGAGAAGGTATAGAGTGCTTTCGTGTGCAAAATTATCGTGATGCATTTATTCATTTAAAACCAGAAGCAGATAGAGGCCAGCCAGATGCACAATATGCAATAGGCTATATGTATTATTACGGTCAAGGAGTTACCGAAAACAGGGAGCAAGCTTGGATTTGGATCAAGCGCGCTGCTAGAGCAGGTCAGCCGGATGCCATTCAAGCCGCTAGAATTTTAAGACATCCCCCAAAAATCAATGCCTCAAAAGATCCTTTGGATGCTTTAATTTATCAAGATGTTCCTGGTGAATACTAAAGTTTAGTCATTGCTTTCTGACGTCATCCGGGGCATAGCGAGGAGGGATCCATGAATGTTAGCACAATGCAAATCACAGTGATGCCACGCTAACCTACCGGGTGGATATGTTCATGAATGGCGCTATTATTAGCCCAAAAGAGCAATTCGTATTAGGCACTAGAAGCACTAATAATCAGTGAAAGCATGTAGCAACAATAAACAAGTACCAAAATCCCCCCATGCCAACGCGTGATTTTTTGTTTATTGTAATAATTGATCCATAAAAGCACTAAGGTGGTAACGAACATGGCAGGTATATCTCGCCATAGAACAGCATGACTAATGGCCGCAGGATGAATAAGACTTGGGAAGATCATCACCGCAAGTAAGTTAAACATATTTGAGCCGAGAATATTTCCAACGGCAATGTCGTCAGCGCCTTTCGCTGCAGCTACAATCGAAGTGACCAATTCAGGTAAACAAGTTCCAATAGCGACAACAGTTAAGCCCATATATAAATCACTAACGCCAAGCCAATGGCCTAGGGCGACACAACTGTTAACTAAATATCGAGAACTAATTGGCAAAACAATAATACCAACAATAAGGCTAGCAAGATGAAGCCTGAAAGAGCGTTTGCGTAAATTCGCGTTTTTAAACTCCACTGCTAATTGTTTTTGTGGACGGTGTTGTCGGGTGATAAAAATAAAATAAAGAATCAAAGCAATGCAGGCGAGCAAAAACAAACAACCATCCAAAACATTCAGATAGCCATTGAGCATTATCGAATAAGTAAAAAGCATCACCAAAAAAAGCAAAGGAAATTCACGGTGAAATAGCGTCGATTGAATTTTTAGAGGTTTTAAAAGCGCAGTTAAGCCCAATACTAAGCCAATATTAGCAATGTTAGTCCCTATTGCATTCCCAATAGCAATATCAGTATAACCTTCAATGGATGCACTAATAGCTACCATAATTTCGGGTGCAGAAGTACCCAAAGCTACTAAAGTTAAGCCTACTAGCAAAGGCGGAAGATTGTAATAGAGGCCAACGCCTGAAGCCCCGGAGACCAGGTGATTGGCTGACCATAATAGGGCAATAAGACTTAATATAAGGGTAACTATAATCATAATGCCGTATCTCAATAATTATTAGCAGTAGGATAATACTTGATTTAGCTTTTAATACAATAACAAAGCCAAGGTTTTTGTTGTTCAAAATATTTTCATATTGTTGGCTATGTGATATGATGTGTACATCACAAGATGGAGTCTAGAGATGATTTTTTTCAATTTTAAGCCCGGGTTATTGCTTTCTACGACAAAAATAGCAGAGCTACAGGCGTCTAATTCCCTTTTCCTTATCTAGTTTAGTATCGCGTATACCTAATCGCTTTGCTAAACAACTTTTAAGATGATTTTATTATGTTTAGCAAACAATACGAACTTTTCCAACACGATGCATTTAGGCATTTCACCCTAAGCTGTGCTTTAGCCATGTTTGGTAATGGTCTGACCTACATTATTATGATTTGGGCCTTGATGCGTTTCGATGCCTCAGTGGTTTCTACAGCTATTTTAATGGCTTGCTTTTGGCTGCCGAATGTTCTGTTGGGCCCATTTTTAGGTGTAGTTGCCGATCGCTGCAATCGCAAATTTTTATTGCTGACTACGAATAGCTTGCGGGCTATCTGTTTATTGGGTTTCGCCTTTATCGCTTACCGCAATGAAATCAGTCCTTTTGCTATATATTGTTTGGCAACTGTGCTAGGGACTTTATTAGCAGCTTATATTCCAGCAGCGATGACTTTTGTGCGTGAAATTGTTAATACAGAAGATGATTTGCTCTATGCGAATGCAATGGTTGATACGGCTTATGAGATAGGGGCAGTATTAGGGATGGGAGGCGCTGGGTTAATTCTTGCTGGAACTTCTTTTGCAACCTGTTTTGTTTTAAATGGATTAACTTATTTATGTGCTACGCTGTTCCTTTGGCGAATTTCTTATTGCTCTGATAAACAAAAAGAGCAAAATTGTGAATCTTTTTTCCAGCAATTTTTACAAGGCGGGCGTTATATTATTGCGCGTGTTCCCGTGCTGTTAATTTATTTAATTCAAGGATTATTCTTTATTTGTTATATGACAGCACCAGTACTACTTGCTCCTTTCGCAAAATCAGTGCTACACAGTTCGGTAGCGCAATTTGGTTGGTTAGAGGCTATGCTATCTGCTGGAATTGTAGTAGGTGGATTTTTGAGTCCCTGGTTGGCTAGCGTTTTTTCTCTTTTAAGGGTAATTTTTGCTCAAGTTTTAATCGGAATTGTTGCTTTTTACTTATTTAGCCATACTCAGAGTGTATCTTGGGCAATTTTTTATCATTTCTTCATTGGCTTTGCCTTTTCTTCCTGGGCATTATTAACGACCCTTGCTCAAGAAATAACGGATCTTGATTATCAAGGAAGAGTGCAATCTTTATTCAACTCCATGTCAGGAGCGATAATTATTGTGTTCTATTATATTTTGGCTCAATGGAAAAATGCACCTGTGACTCAACTGTATATCGGTGAGATTTGTTTATTACTCATAGCTGGTGCCTTGTTGATAATCATGGCAACCCGGGGTGAAGAGGATGACCAGTTAGAGAGCTTGGGGGTGTAGGTTGGGTTTTTGGACTCTGAGGCATCCCCACGAAATTAAACAGACTGTTTAGTTCGTTGAGCGTTTTGTTTATACCGTTCGCACTGAGGAGGCGCGCAGCGCCGTCTCGAAGTGTCTCCCTCCTCAAACCTCAGGGCAGGCCTTCGAGAGCCTCAGGGCAGGCCTTCGAGACGCACGCGATGCGTGCTCCTCAGGCTGAACGGAATAAAATGAATACAAATTCCTTAAATACTTATTTCGTAGGATTCCTCAGTTCATACTGAGGTATTTCCACGAAATTAAATAGACTGTTTAGTTCATTGAGCGTTTTGTTTATACCGTTCGGACTGAGGAGGCGCTTGCGCCGTCTCGAAGTCTCGCATCAAGCCTTCGGAGACAATATGATGGCTCCGCGCATCCTGAGGCTCTCGAAGGACTAAGTCCCAACGGTTAATTATTAAGACGCCCATGAGACCAAGGCTCAAACTACATCAATTTTTTTAGAGATTCAAAAAATGATTAAGGATAGTACTCACCGGTTTAGCTAGTCCTAACTCGTTAATTTCCGTAGCGGCAAACCATTTACCTGGTTGCTCAGCAATAGTGCTGCTATTGTTGACGGTTTGCAGGGCTAATGCTTTGATGTCTAAATGAAAATGACTGAAAGTATGTCTCATAGTAAGCAGCTCTTGTGTATCTAAACTGGTCATCATATAAGTTTTTTCAATATATTCTTTTGGGCAGGTTTCAATCTCAATAGTCGGCAGGCACCAAAGCCCTCCCCAAATGCCAGTAGGTGGTCTTCTTTCAAGATAAATTTGCTTTTCTGCATTATGCAGCAGCAAAAATTGCTGCTGCTTTATCGGTATGGTTTTTTTTATCTTTTTATGTGGATAGAGCAGGACTTTATCTTGAAGTTTAGCTAAACAGGTTTTTTGCAAGGGACAGTGTGTGCATTTAGGATTTTTCGTTGTACAACAAGTAGCTCCTAGGTCCATAATCGCTTGTGTATAATCGGCACAGCGTTCAGTCTTCATACATTGTTCAGCAAAGCGCCACAATTTTTGCTTCACTGCACTCTGCTCAGGCCAACCCTCAACGAGGAAATAACGGCAGAGCACACGTTTAACATTCCCATCTAATATAGGCGTAGGTTGCTCAAAAGCTTGGGAACTAATGGCTGCAGCTGTTGAGGGGCCAATTCCTGGCAAGAGTAGGAGAGTTGCTAAATGAGTAGGAAATTCGCCTTGATAATTTTCACAAATAATTTTAGCTGTCTTATGGATATTACGAGCACGACTGTAATATCCAAGCCCGGACCAAAGCGCTAAAACCCTGTCTTCATCAGCTTCAGCAAGCTGCTCAATGTCAGGAAAATTAGATATAAACCGATTAAAATAGGGAATGACCGTTTTAACTTGAGTTTGTTGCAACATAATCTCAGAAATCCACACTCGGTAAGCTGTGCGTGGATGTTGCCAGGGTAAATCTTTACGACCATGATGATCAAACCAGTTAAGTAATGGGATCGTGAATTGCTCTTCTAGCATTAATTATTCCTATCTCAAGGGCGCGGCTTAAGGATAAAAACCTCCCGCCTACTTCATCCACGAATCGAATGCCAGAGCTAACTCTCTAGATCCTGCGAACAAGCCGTAGGATCTAGGAATGGGTTAAATGTAGTCTTATGGCAGCGGTGGGATCGTTGTAGTAATAATCGTTTTTATTGTTTTTTCAATTGTTTTTATAGGCTTAGTGAGGGTATTTGCCAACCAAGCTTTGTTAAGTAAAGGGTTAATTTTTTGAAGATCAGGTGAAACCGTTGGTTCGGTTAAGCTGCCTTTAACTAGAATCGGAAAACTACCACCAAGTATCTGTTGAATTTTTTCTATTTGGCTATTTTGGCTAATAACTTTTGCAAATAAACGGCTATCTAAATTCTCATCTTTTAAATTTAAGTTTCCTTCGCCTTTTAACTGCAATTTATCAGTTTGTAGAACTAAGGAATTACTTTCCAATTTTGAGTTTTGCAAGAGATACTGAAAGGTCAGTAAATTAAAGCGTGTTCCACCTTTAAAAAATTCTGGATTATTAAATTGTCCTAATTCTAAAACATGCTGCATGTCCGCTTTGTTGGTAGCGAGCAGGTTAGCTATTTTATTATTGGTTTCTTCGATGACTTTATCTAAATTAATGGCTTCAACCACTCCATCTTTAATGGTTAAACTACCGTTTCCAGCGAGATGATCTAGCCAATTTGGATGTTGTAAATTGACTTGAGCATGGATTGAAAAATCAAGACTGCCTTTGAATAAGATTTTATTGAATAAATCTTTTATAAGTTTAGAGCTTTCTAAATTGGTAGCCGTTTGATTTAGAATTAGCTTTTTACTAGCAAATTCATAATGAAGATCCCCAACGGATTCACCATTGTATAAATTAAAAGTTAAGGGGTTTAGCAGTAAAACACCGGGTTTTGTTCTGGTACGGGCACTAATTTTGGCTATTTTAAAATGCTTTATCCTGGTATTTTGTAGATATAATTGTCCATCTAAAGGAGTATTTTGCAGCGCCATTAATGGATTGCTGAATAAATTAGGGGTTAGACTGGTACTTCCTTTAAAATTAATTTGTGTTTTTAATAGCTTTTCCTGTGCTTCGGTAATTTCGAGATTGGTTTTAAATTGCAGCGGAAAAGTTGTGCGTTGTAAGTTAAATTGTTCTGCTCCAATCTGCAAACCTGAGAGGGTAGTTATTTTTTGATTTTGCTGAATGATCACTTGACCATGGCTTAACATGAAACGTTCAATAGCAAACTGATCGGCAAGGTTATTTTTTAGATGGCCGCTACTCTCTTTCGGTTTTGTAGTTTTGACTGCGGAGGAGGTTGTTTCAGGATTCACATAAATTTTAAACCCATCTACATTTAACTCGTTAAATACCAGTTTTCCGCGCAATAAAGGGGTAATTTTTAAGTTAAATAATAAATTTTCTAATTTAGCTGAATAACTAGTTTGAGCCTGCCCGTTGCCAATTAGTATTTGCGTGATTTTAATTCCCGGACGCGGAAATACTTGCCAGGAAATCTCTCCTTCAATTTTAGCTTCTTGTTGGGTTAAAGTAGATAGCTGAGAACTAACATAATTCTTGATGATGTCTGGACTTACGGTCTTTGCGAGAGCCCAAAGAGCAATCGTAGTGACTACTAAGAGGGCCAGTAGGCCAACGAGAAGTTTCTTCAGGACTTTCATGATTTGGGTAACAGCAAAATAAATCCAACAAGCATATAGATAACTGGCTCTATGTCAAGTTGCGCGCGATTAAAAACAGTTATCGTCACTTTCAGGCTTGTAGAAGCTCTCTGCTACAAATAGTTCTCATTGATTCCTCGTTAAACCTTGGCAAGGAGGCATGAGAGTAGAATCTGCAATACCCCTCACGCAAGAAGATCGTTTTGAAAGAAGAAAATCTTATCTATAGGAAATTATGTTAGTTTTTTTTGTCAAGTTTTTTATCTAGCTAAAAAAATAAAAAAGTATCTTGCCATTGCTCTGGGAGAGAGTTAACCTGATTGTCTTCCCTCGAAAAAGTTGGGAAAAAAGACGTTGATTTTACTTTTCAGTTGTACTCAGGATGAGTCAATAAGATCAAGGAGCGCGTCATGCAATCGAGTAAATGGGAAATTATAATTCTCAAGCCTACACGTGTTTTTTTGTCTTTTCTTGCAGCACAATTACCCGACGTTGAATTGCCAGAATTACGTCCGTTACAAATTGATAATACTGCATATATTATTGCCAAACACAATAATGACGAGGATACACTTAATGAAATAGAAAATCATTTTGCAACGATGTTTCGCTATGAAATCCATCGTTGGCTGGGAGAGAACGCTCGCAATGATATCGAAGGGAGTTTTCTCGATTTTCTATGCTGTTTTAAATTTGAATTACATTCTCAGATCGTCTTAATGGAACCATCATTAGCTCAGGGACGACAATTGTTACGAGTTAAACCCCGTTCTGTTTTACTAAAATGGCTAAAATCGGCTGTTGAAGAGCAAGTTGATTTTGCAGACGTGTTAGATCGTATCAATTTGTCCCATTTGGCTGAAAATGCGACTGTAGTTATAAAAAACTTTAGTAATTTGATGGATATAGAACCTTTTCTGAAGACTAATTATCGACCAATATTTGAAGCTGAAATGCAGCGTATGTGCGATAGGGCTGAGGAATGGCCTATGGTAGACTCTTATCAAGCCTTCAAACGTTATTTTTCAATAGAGACTCATACTCAATTAGTTCATTTGCACTGAGGATTGGCATAGCTAATCCATGGTGTTTTTTTATTTAAAATTCAGTAGGTTATGGATTTTTTGTGTCATTATTGACCGAATATAGGTAGTCGATATAATTCAGAAATTCGAAAAATTGTACATTTTTTGATTGTCTGTTTTGGTTCACTTGAGGCATAATTCGGTCAGTTGAGGTATTTCGTGTTCATAATGATCTATTGGTGATTGTTATTTCGCAAAAATAACTTGCGTATTATAATTGATTTGTTTTTTTGTAAAAATTGCTGAATTGGTTGAATATAATCATTTTTTTAGTTTCACTGCATTAAAGCATTATGAGTATGGAGTTTCACATGAAATTTAAAGGCTTAGTGTCATTGTTAATTTGCTGTGCAAGTTTTGTTGCAACGTCTTCTCACAGTACAATAGTTGATGAACTATTACCTAATGAAAGAAATACAGTTGAAATTTTTCAAAAATTTTCTCCCAAAGTAGTTTATGTACATCGCTTAACGACGGTTATTAATCATTCTTTAGAGCGTACTCAAGTACCAGCAGGCGCAGGCTCAGGCATTGTTTGGGATGATCAAGGCCATATAGTGACTAATTTTCATGTGATAAACGGTGCTGAAAATCTGGCAATAGGTATTGGAAATATGACAGTACCTGCTAAGGTTATTGGTTCTGAGCCTCGTAAAGATATCGCTGTTTTAAAAATTAAATCGCCTAAGGCTTTGGCGCTCCTTAAGTCTTTTGTTCCCTTTGAATTGGCGCGCACTAATGAATTGTTGGTAGGACAAAAAACCATCGCGATTGGTAATCCTTTTGGGCTTGATCATAGTTTATCAGTCGGTGTTATTTCAGCACTTGGGCGTCAAGTTCCTGGCGCTGGCGGGGTAGCAATACGCGATATGATTCAGACGGATACTTCTATCAATCCCGGTAATTCAGGCGGTCCTCTATTAGATAGTAAAGGGCGATTAATCGGGATGAATACAGCGATTTATTCTAATTCTGGCTCTTCGGCAGGAGTGGGTTTTGCAGTACCTGCGGATGATATTGCCCGCATAGTGCCACAAATTATCAAAAACGGTAGAGTAGTTTTAGCAGGTATTGGTATACAGTGGGTTGGACCGAGTATTTCAAAACGTTTTGGAATTGATAAAGGAATTTTAATCGCCGATGTTATACCTAATACACCCGCTGCACGAATTGGGTTGCGGGGAACTCATCGCGATAGCTGGGGGAGGATACATTTAGGCGACATTATTACCGCTTTAAATGGCCATCCCGTTAAAAACTACGATGCTCTTTATAATTTGTTGACTAACATTAGAGTTGGTGAAGAGGTTACTCTGACTGTATTAAGAAATGATACAGAAGCAAATTATAAGATAAAAACGATTGATATTGCTGCCTATTAGGCTGTCTTGAATTATCATCCCTGCTTCTGCAGGGATGATAATAATGCTAACAACCATATTCCTTTTGATAAGCAAGCAAGCGCTCAACGTCCTGAGGCTGGTTATTTTTTTGCAGATACTCAATCAAATCAAAAAGCGTAATAATCGACAATACCCGAATACCCTGTGCTTCAATCTCTTTAAGAGTGGATAGATTAGTCTGACCCCGTTCACAGCGATCGAGAGCGATAACTACACATTCAAGTTGACCGCCATGTGCTTTAATTAAAGTTTGAGCCTCACGAAAAGCAGTTCCGGCAGTAATGACATCGTCAATAATAACCGTTTTGCCATGCAGGGGGGCGCCGATGAGTTTTCCACCCTCGCCATGATCTTTTGCTTCTTTGCGATTAAAGGTTACTGTCGTGTTAATACCCAATTCCGCCAGAGCGACTGCGGCGGCAGTCGCTAAAGGTAGTCCTTTATAGGCTGGTCCGAACAGATGCTCAAAGCTTATATTGTTATTTATTAATGTTTTTGCATAAAAATAACCCAGAGATCGTAAGGCGTCTCCCTGGTAAAAAAGACCAGCATTAAAAAAATAGGGGCTTTTTCGACCCGATTTTAAAGTAAATTCACCAAATTTTAAGACTTGGCAATCTAAGGAAAGGCGAATAAACGCTTCTTTAGAAGTATCCATCAAAGATCCCCAAAAATAATTGAATTCGTTGAGCTTAACGATTTTAAAAAAAAATCGTTAACAATCAACAAAAAACTGTTATGCTAATCACATGCTTGGTTGATTCCGGCATTGTGAGGCATCCATTGTAGCGCAAATTTAGTTGTATATGCGGTACTCTGTTATCCGTTGTCCGCGATTTGAACTTGAATGGATGCTGGAAATGTTCGCTCTACTATTAGTAGATGATAGAAGTGTTCGTAAGGGGGATAGTGAATGTCGCAAAGAGAAACTGGCCACGTTAAGTGGTTCAATGAAAAAAAGGGATTTGGATTTATCGTTAATCAACAAGGTGATGATATATTTGTTCATTATAAGGATATACAGGGTGTTGGTTTTAAGACATTACACGAAAATGATCCGGTAACTTTTATCCTCGATAAAGGTCCTAAAGGATTCAAAGCACAAGATGTTGTTATTGTTACTGATGAGCAATAATAACTCGTAAAAGTCAGGCAACCTGCCTGACTTCGTGCTTCTATTTTTCTTGACCAGCGACTAGCAGAATCGTTATCATCCACTCCGTCTTATTCCAGTGTCTTACTCGAATAGATCATTGGCTCTCGCATAAGTACATCATTTATGAGAAACCACATATTAGCGATACCGACTTTAGATCTAGGCGATTTTTATTGACCTTGAACTAGGTATCGAATTTAGATTATTTGGGGGAGGTCAGAATGGAATCTAGTCAACGCGTGGCAGTGATAACTGGCGCTGCAAGCGGTATTGGTTTGGCTTTATCACAGGTTTGTTTGCAACGAGGTATTCATGTCGTTATGGCAGATAATGCCGTGACCGCCCTTTGCGATAAAGTTGAGCAATTAAGTGATCAAAATGGAGCGGAAGTTTTAGGTGTCGTTTGTGATGTTGCTAAACCTGAAAGTCTGAGGCATTTAGCAAAACAAACCTATGAACGATTTAGTCGTGTTGACTGGTTATTTAATAATGCAGGGATCAGTGGCCATCTTGCGCCAATATGGGAATTAACCACTGAACATATTCGTAAAGTGATGGATATTAATTTGCACGGAGCGATTCATGGCTTACAAGCGTTTTTACCCCTGATGTTCAAACAAGCACATCGTTCTCGTGTAATCAACATGGCCAGTTTTTATGGTTTATGCAGTGGCTCGCAAATGGGCGCTTATGCGATGTCTAAACATGCACTTGTTGCACTGTCTGAGTCGCTTTATTTTGATTTACAGCGTCTAAATAAACCAGTTGATGTGTCAGTCGTTTGTCCTTCGTTTGCCAATACCTCCTTGCTTACTAATTCTGCTCCTTTGCATACTGATAAATTACATCATATGGTTGCCGAACTGGTCGCGCGTAGCCGACCAGCCCTTGATGTCGCTGAGCATATCATCCGTGAGCTAAAAAATAATACGTTCTATATCTTACCGGACAGAGAAGTCAAAGATTATTGCGAGCAGCGAACTAAGGCTATCATCGAGCAGACTGAGCCGCATCGACATAGCCTGGAAAAAATTATTTCGTCCTTGAGCAAAAGGGCGGTAGAGAATGAGGCTGAACAAATCTCTTAGTTTATACCCCCACGATGATTGCTTAGTATAGATGGACTACTCGGTGGCGCTGCTGGATGACGCGCTCTCGATTCTAAGAAAAAACGGGCAGGCTCAGGTGATCTTGGCCCTTGATTAACATCAGTAGAGGCTGTTGCTGGGGGGGCAGAGGATGATTCTTTCTTTTTCTCTTTCTCTTTTTCCATGTTACTGAACTTTTCATGTAAATCTTTATTCAGCTTGTGCTGCAAATTTTCTATTTCCTTTTTGTCTTTCAACTTATTCTTTTCTTTTCTATCTTTCTTTTTCTCTTTCCCTTTTTCTTCTTTACGGAGAGGATGAAAAATTGAACTTAAGAGACCTCTCTTTGATGAAACAGCTGTTGGTGAGGCAGGGGCCGCTGGGGTAGTTAATTTTTCTGAAGCTTCCAATTTTGATTGTAATATAGCTGGAGCTAATCTTCTAAGCTTTTCTGTCGGTGCGGGTAAGTCTTTAGGCTCCTTGCCAAGGGCGTAATCGCGTGCAAAATTCATAGCGGCAGTTAGGGTAAAACCACCTCGTTTTGCTTGCTCATAATTTCTAACTGGATTGGCGCTTTCATCGCAAGGATCATAAGTTTGGAATTTTGCCGATTCAATACATACGGCAGCTATTTTTTTTATCATATCACGGTAGTCAAACCGAATTTCACCTTTACCAGCAATAGGAGCATAAGAAAGGTAACTCTCTGTATGCTCTTCTTGCTTTTCAGAACTTGGTGGACTTTCTTTTTCTATTACAGTTAAAAGCGCACTCTTTTCTTTCTTATTTTTCAAGCTATCATCAAGAATGAGGGAGCTATTATCCGATATTTTTCTTATGCTGGGATGGGGGATAAGAAAAAGATTTTTAAGATTGTAAGGAAGTAATTGAGCATTTTCTGGAATATCAAAAAAAGCGGCTAGATCATCTAAAATCTCCTTTTTATCATCCAAAAAACAAAATTCAAACTCATCCTCTGGATACAGGGATGCGAATAAGTGCGCTTGCAAAAGAAGGATAGATAGTTTACTACTATCATGTAACCAATCGGGACATTTTGCTGCCCGAACGAGATCTTGCACATAGTCTTTTTGTGCTAGATCTAAAAGAGTAAGCGCTTGTTTAAAAGTTTCCCCAGCTTCCAGATCATTATAAATGTCTGTCAGTAAGACATCGTGAAATATAGCCCCTATTTCCTTACTTAAGCCTTGAATTCTTGGATAACAGGAGCCATTTCTGTTTAAACCCGAGTTTCCATTATCGTCCCTGACGGATTGGCGATTTGAATTGATAAAAACATGTGTTTCTGTGAAAAGGTTATTGCTCTCCTTTATTTGTTTTATCAATGGAGCGTTTTTAGGAAGAGCAAGAATATCATCGCAGCTTCCTTCAGATACACTGCCATCAAAGTCAACTGAAACAACACGATGAAGCCCCATAAAATCTCACCTAGTAATTTAAGACGCATCAGTGTATGATAGTTTTGCTTATATTTAAAGCAATTTATCTGCTTTTTGTATTATCTGTTTAGCTCTGCCATTTAACCGAGAGTTCACAAATCGCTCTAAAATTATTTATTATAGAATTTGACTTCAATCAGCTTTCTGATTACCTTTGCTGATAAACAAATCAGGAGTTTCATTTTTAAATGGCAAGTCTTGCAACTTATCTGTTGAATAAAAAAACATTTCTACCCTTATTTTTGACTCAATTCTTTAGCGCCTTTAATGATAATGCATTTAAATTATCCATGTTGACGTTGATTAGTTATCATTTGAGTACTTCGCAAGGGCAATCAGAATATTATCAAGCTATCGCCGGCGCTTTATTTACCTTGCCTTTTTTTCTATTTTCAGCTACGGCAGGTCAATTAGCAGACAAGTATGATAAAGCCTTGATGACTAAATTAATAAAGTTATTCGAAGTTCTATTAATGTTTGTAGGTGGTTTTGCCCTGAGTCAAGGAAGTATTAGCTTATTACTCCTTTGTTTAACTGGAATGGGCATTCATTCGACTTTTTTTGGGCCGATAAAATATGCTATTTTGCCAGACCATTTAGCTCGAGAGCATTTATTAGGTGCAACAGCATTAATTGAGGCAAGTACTTTTTTAGCAATACTTTTAGGTACTACCTTAGGCGCTCTCGCGATTGGAACAACGATAACTCATGTTACCTATGCTATTTTAATAACCAACTTTATTGCCATTTTAGGCTTTATGGCCAGTTGCTATATTCCTGCAGCTTCATCAAAAAGCAAAAACTTGCAAATCGATTGGAAAATCTGGCGAGCTACCCAAGGGATGTTAAGGGATGTACTAAAAAATCATCGGCTGCTTCCAGCCATCTTAGCTATTTCCTGGTTCTGGTTAATAGGGGCTGTGATGTTGACCAAGCTGCCTGATTACACTCGCTATGTTTTAGGCGCTGATACCTCCGTATTTGCCGTATTTCTTTCTTTATTTTCCACCGGCATTGCCTTAGGCGCGCTTGCAATTGGTCATTTTTTAGATGGTAAAATCACTTTACGTTATGTTCCTTTGGCAATGCTGCTGTGCTCCTTATTTGCCGTTGATTTGTATTTAGCTTCACCTATACTCACTGAAGAGATGCCTCTGCAAACTTTTGGGCAGTTTTTTTTAAAGCTATCAAGCCTGCGAATTGTCTTCGATTTTTTCTTTTTTTCCTTTTGCGCAGGATTGTTTGTTGTACCGCTTTATACTTATTTACAAATAAGTAGTGATGATGGAGCGCGTGCGCGGACAATTGCCGCTAATAACATTATCAATGCCTTGTTTATGGTTTGTGGGACTTTCATCGTGGTATTGCTACTGCATTTAAACGTGGGAATAGCGATGGTTTTCTTTATTTTAGCTGTGTTAAATGCAGTTGCCGCATTAATGCTATGGATATTATTGACGATGCAAGCTAGGGCTCAACTGGCTTAGCTCTTGTTACCCGAGTTTAGGTATCCCCAAAGAAAATGAGAATATAAGAAATTTGTATTAATTTATCCCTTCGGGCTGAGGAGCACGCATCGCGTGCGTCTCGAAGCCTGTCCTGGGGCTCTCGAAAGGGCATCGCGACACTTCGAGACAGCGCTGCGCGCTTCCTCAAGACGAACGGTATAAACAAAAATAAAGCTCTGGATGACGTACCAGGGGGCTGTTCCCGAGGATTTGGCTAATCGTTCAACCAATCTTTGGGAGGAAGAAAATCAGTATATAAACTTTCTTCCACGCTCTCTTTTTCAGGATGCCAATTGTATTCCCAATGAACTTCAGGGGGTAGGGACATTAAAATAGATTCTGTCCGTCCTCCTGATTGCAAGCCAAAGAGGGTTCCGCGATCGTAAACTAAATTAAATTCCACATAGCGCCCCCGTCGATAAAGCTGAAATGCTTTTTCTCTAGCACCGTAGGCTAACTCTTTACGTTTGATAACAATTGGCTCATAAGCTTTGCTAAAATGGTCACCGACACTTTTCATAAAACCAAAACTGTTAATAAAGCCTCCCTCATTAAAATCATCAAAAAATAAGCCCCCAATTCCACGGGCCTCTTGTCGATGTTTTAAATAAAAATAATCGTCCGCCCAGGCTTTAAAGCGAGGGTAGAGATCTTTGCCGAAAGGCTCACAGGCTTGATGAGCTATTTGATGCCAGTGTTTACAATCTTCACGAAAACCATAATAAGGAGTTAAATCAAAACCGCCGCCAAACCACCAAATTGGCGGAGTGTTATCCTTTTCGGCAATAAAAAAACGCACATTGGCATGAGCGGTGGGAATATAAGGGTTCTCTGGATGGATAACCAACGACACTCCTAAAGCACTAAAACGACAACCGGCTAATTCAGTACGATGAGCGGTAGCCGAAAGAGGCAATTGCTCGCCCGATACATGCGAAAAATTGACTCCTGCTTTGGCAAATATTTTACCCTCATTTAAAATTCGGGTTATACCGCCGCCGCCAAGAGGGCGTGTCCAGCTTTCTTCGCTAAATTGGCCTTGGCCATCAATTGTCGATAACGATTTACAAAGTTTGTCTTGAAGATTGAGAAGATAAGTTTTAACTTGCTCGATGGCATTATCGGGTAAATCAGTTAGATCTTTTTTCATTACTATCCCCCAATCATTGAATAAAAGGCTAAATCAAGGTTTGGGTGCTATTTTAGCTTAGATTTGATGCTAAGGGTAAGAATAATTAAAATTTCAAAGCAAATTGGCACAACATTTGCTTTGTTGCTAAGGTCGTTTAAACAGGGAGTAAAAATGGCTTTCGATTTAGATAGTTATCTTGGTATCCATGCCAAAGCATTAATTTTGCGTGATCAGCGTACTTCACAACTTGCGAATAATTTGGCAAACCTCAATACCCCGAATTATAAATCTAGAGATATTGATTTTAATGAGGCACTAGGACAAGCCATGTCCTCTTCTTCACAGCAATTGGCAACTGATGCCCCCAACCATATTAAGGGTCAAAGCAAGTTTGAGGGGCAACTCAAATACCGTATGCCTAGTCATATGACACTTGATGGAAATACCGTGGATAAAGATCTAGAAACAACCGCATTTACTAAAAATGCTGTTGATTATCAGGCTAGCTTAACTTTTCTAGATAATAAGATTAAATCAATGATGACTGCTCTGAAAGGTGAATAAAAATGTCATTAAATAATATATTCGATATTTCTGGCTCGGCACTTGTCGCTGAAACAGCACGATTAAAAACCAGTGCTTCTAATATGAGTAATGCCGATGTAGTCACAGGCAGTGCCGGTGAAGTTTATCGTGCACAATATCCAATTTTTACTGCGGTACAAGAGGAAGCTCAGCAATGGATGGATGGTCAAACGAAAGCTGGTGTTGCTTTATCAGGTGTTTATGAAGCGACTACTGAAGCTGTTAAGCGCTTTGAACCTAATCATCCCCTCGCTGATCAAGATGGTTTTGTTTATGCGCCAAACATTAATTCTGTAGAGGAAATGGCAAATATCATCTCTTCTTCGAGAGCGTATGAAATGGGTGTTAGTGTGCTTAATACCACAAAACAATTAATACAAAGAACACTTCAGTTAGGTGAGTAAGGAGCAAATTATGACAGTGGATGCAGTCAGTAGTGCTAATTCAACTTTGGGACAAATGGGCGCTGGCCCGGCTAAAAATTTAGGGCAGAAAGATTTTTTAAAACTAATGGTTGCTCAGGCACAAAACCAAGATCCTTTGGAGCCTAAAACCAATGGTGATTTTTTAGGTCAATTAGCTCAATTTAGTACAAATGATGGGATTAGTAAAATGCAGGAATCTATCCAACAATTGGCTTCTTCCTTACAATCTAACCAAGCATTGCAAGCCTCTTCTTTAGTTGGCCGCAAAGTGTTAGTAGATAGTGACAGTTTCAATCTCGAACAAGGCGAAGCTAAGGCTGCAGTCGAGCTGCCGGCCTCGGTAGATAATTTAATGGCTTCTGTGTATTCAGAGTCAGGGGACTTAGTTCGCAAAATTCCTCTCGGTCAGCATGGCGCAGGTTTTCATAGTTTTTCCTGGGATGGCCTGAATCAAAAAGGCGAACATATGCCTGCGGGGAGGTATTCAATCAAAGTAAATGGCATTTATTCTGGAAAGGAGGTGGCCTTAAAAGCAATGACTGCAGCTAATGTCGACAGTGTCAGCCTGGGCCAAAATGGTGAGGGTGTTAAATTAAATGTAGCAGGAGTGGGTACTGTATCACTAAATGACGTTAAACAGATTACAAACTAGGGATATCTCTGTTAGGGAAAAATAAGAAACTAACAGAACCTTATTCATGCAGGAGGCAACATGACAATATTTGGTACAGGACTTAGTGGACTGCAAGCTGCAACCAGTGATTTAGGCGTAGTTGGTAATAATATAGCCAATTCATCAACAACCGGTTTTAAAAGCTCACGTGCATTGTTTGCAGATGTCTATGCCAATAGTTTTTTCGGTAGTGCTAATACCATTGGGGATGGAGTTAATCTAGCCGGTGTGCAGCAGACTTTCGGGCAGGGCAATTTAAGCTTTACCAATAATAGTCTGGACCTGGCGATTAACGGTAGCGGATTTTTTGTTTTAAGTGATAATGGGGCGCCAGTTTATACGAGAGCAGGTGCTTTCTCTATTGATAATCAAGGATTTCTTGTTAATAGTTTTAACCAAAATTTAACGGGTTTGTTGCCCAATGCGAATGGGACGGTGGGTAGTGTTACGGGGAATTTACAACTTAACACTGCCAATATTAATCCGCTTGCCACGTCAACGGTTACTACTGGCGTAAATTTATATGCTAACAGTACTCCACCCACTGTGGCCTGGGCAGGTGGTGCTACTCCTGCCAGTGATACTTATAACAATGTGACTTCATCCACTATCTACGATAGTTTAGGTAATTCCCATGTGTTATCCATGTATTTTATTCGTGCTGATGCAACTGCTCCTGCCGGAGCACCGAATGCGTCTGCACCAGCCGGTACTAATAACCAATGGTATGTCGCTTTCCAAATTGATAACCAAAACGTGCCCGCCAACGTAGGCACTACAAACAGTGCTAACCTATATCGCATTAATTTTAATAGCGATGGAAGTTTTTCGGGGGCAGCAGATACAACCAATACGCCGCTTGCTAATAATGCAGTACCTTTAACATTGGCCTTAACCAATGGCGCAAATCCATTGAACTTTACTGTCGATTTATCTAATAGTACTCAATTCGGTAGTCCTTTTGCAGTGCAATCAAGCACACAAAATGGCTATACCACAGGGCAATTAAATAGTGTGTCTATTGATCAAGATGGTGTATTGTTTGGTCGCTATACCAATGGGCAATCTCAAATTATGGGACAGGTGCAGCTCGCCAATTTTCCCAATCTCAATGGCCTGCAGCCGCTTGGCAATACTACCTGGGGTGAGACCTCTTCCTCAGGGCAAGCTTTGGTAGGTAATCCGGGTACTGCAAGTTTGGGGTTGATTCAGTCAGGTGCACTTGAAGATTCAAACGTTGATTTGACGAGTGAATTAGTCAATCTTATTACAGCGCAGCGTTATTTTCAGGCCAATGCGCAAACAATCAGGGCTGGCGATACAATCACTCAAACTATTATAAATATTGGCTAATGAGTTAGGAGCTTAAAAATGGATCCAGTTTTATATAATTCAATGAATGCTTCGCAGCTTGACTTTTATCGTCAAAATATACTTGGCCATAATATGGCTAACATTAATTCACCGGGATTCAAAGCCGACTTATTTCAAGCCCAATCTTTATATGTTACTGGATCCGTACAATCCAGCCAGGCTTTTGCGGTAACCCAGCCAGCAGGTACAGATTTTTCCGATGGCCCCTTGCTGACGACTGGTAGAGATTTAGATGTGGCAGTTCTAGGTAATGGTTGGTTTGTAGTACAAGATACTAAAGGCAAAGAGGCTTTTACCAAAGCAGGCGATTTTCGAGTCACTGAAAATGGTATGCTAGTAACCGGGGGCAATAGACCTGTCATTGGCGATGGCGGACCCATTTCTATACCCCCAGCACAACGGATAGAGATAGGAACCGATGGAACGATCTCGATTGTTCCCTTTGATGGCCCCCCTAGCGAAGTGGTTGTATTAGATCGCTTAAAACTGGTTAAATTGAAACCTGAACAGATCCATAAAGACGTAGATGGTTTGATGAAGTTAAACCGAGCTGGAACCGTACCTTCTGACGCTTCTATTAGGGTTGTTAAAGGTGCCCTGGAAGGTTCGAACGTAAGCCCTGTAGAACAAATGATATCTATGATAAATTCGGGTCAGGATTTTAATGCAAGAATGAGAGTAATTGGGGCTGTAGATAGCAATGCGCAAAAATTGGCACAGCTTTTGCAGCTATGAGTTTTCATTTTTAATTAGGGATAAGGAAAGCTATGGAACCAGCGTTATGGGTCAGTAAAACGGGATTGGATGCACAAGATAAACAAATAGCGAATATTGCGAATAATTTGGCGAACGTTAACACCACTGGATTTAAGAAATCGAGAGCCACATTTGAAGATTTGATTTATCAAAATTTAACTCAAGCCGGAGCCCAGTCGACTCAAACTACTGAAATACCTACGGGATTAAACATGGGTAGCGGGGTCCATCTCGTTTCAACGCAAAAGATATTTAGCGAAGGGGGGATACTCAATACTCAAAACCCATTAGATGTGGCCATTCAAGGAAGCGGTTTTTTCCAGGTACTACTTCCTGATGGAACCCAAGCTTATACGAGAGATGGTACTTTTCAGGTTAACTCTCAAGGCCAATTGGTTACTCCAGGCGGTTTTGTGGTTCAACCTCCCATTACTATCCCGCAACAAGCGCTCAACATTACTATCGGCCAAGATGGCACAGTCAACGTGTTGACGGCCGGAAATAACACCCCTACACAGTTAGGAATAATTCAGCTTAATACCTTTATTAACCCGGCGGGACTCCAGCCTATGGGGCAAAATTTATTTCTTCAAACAGTGGCAAGTGGTCCGGTACAAACTGATAACCCTGGAAATATAGGTCTAGGGACGCTTTTACAAGGTTCATTAGAAGCTTCCAACGTCAATGTGGTCGAAGAGTTAGTAAATATGATTCAAGCTCAACGCAGCTATGAAATCAATGCTAAAGGAATACAGACCGTTGATAACATGTTGCAGTATCTAAACCAAACCTTGTAATTGAGTAAGGCCAATGACTAATTTTCGCCGAGTATTGGGTGTATTCATTATTTCAACCTTAAGTGGCTGCGATGCCTTGAATCCCCCATTTCCGGGTACGCACCCAGAATACGGCCCGACTTATCCGGCGTCTCCTGATCCTAAGCAAATACGTCATGTAAATGGTGCTATTTATAATGCAGAAACGGCATTGCCTCTTTTCGAAACACCGCGGGCAAGGCATGTGGGCGATATAATCACCGTAATTTTGCTTGAAAAAACAGATGCACAAAAGAAAGCAAGTACCCGAGGCCAAAAAAATGACACGATCAAAATGACGAATAAAGCCTTCTTTGGTCGTCCTATTTCCATGTTTGGAGGTTATAGCTTTGACTTTGATATGGATTCAAGGCGTCAATTTGATGGCACAGGACAAGAAATTCAAAATAATAAATTATTCGGCAGTATCTCTTTAACCGTCTCTAAAGTTCTGCCAAATGGCAATATGATGGTTCAAGGTGAGAAGTGGTATAAAATCAATCAGGGCGATGAATACATAAGACTTTCAGGAATTATTAGACCACAAGATATTAAGCCAGATAATACCATCGTCTCGGATCGAATTGCGAATGCAAGAATCGCGTATGGTGGTGTTGGGGAGTTGAACAATATGAATGCCCAGGGATGGTTCTCTCGCTTTATTTGGGGACCAATATACCCAACCTAATTGATGGATGAATGAATGCGTAAATTTTATTTAGCCCTTATTGCTATTCTTATCAGCAGCTTGACGGCGTCAGTCTGGGCTGAACGCATTAAGGATGTAGCAACCCTCGCCGGCGTAAGGACCAACCAATTGGTGGGCTATGGCCTGATGGTAGGGTTGGATGGTACTGGAGATAGAACGGGTACTCGCTTTACAGAAGAAAGTTTTGCCAATATGTTGATCCAATTGGGTATTAATATCCCTCCTGGAACGAAACTTAACTCCAAAAATATTGCTGCAGTGATGGTCACCGCGAACCTGAGTTCTTTTATGAAGAAAGGGCAAACAATGGATATAAATATCTCATCCATTGGCGACTCGAAAAGCTTAAGAGGCGGAACTTTATTAATGACTCCCTTAAAGGGAGCTGACGGTCGTGTCTATGCTATGGCTCAAGGAAATATTATCGTTGATGCGCTTTCAGTGTCAGGCAACGATGGTTCGAATGTCACAGTGAACGTTCCCAGTGGCGGAAGAATTCCTAATGGAGCGACAATTGAAGCGGATATTCCTAACCCCTTCTATGTTTCTCGAAATCTTATTTATAATTTACATGCTCCCGATTTTACAACAGCAAGACGTATGACAGATGCCATTAATGAAATGATGGGGCCAGGAACTGCTAGAGCAATTGATGCTACTTCTGTTCGGGTGACTGCGCCTAAATTAATGTCTAATCGTGTGGAGTACGTATCCGTATTGGAAAATATTGAATTTACTCCTGGGGAAGCTGAGGCTAAAATAATCATCAATCCAAGGACAGGGACTGTTGTTATGGGACAACTGGTTCATGTGAAACCTACAGCAGTATCTCACGGTAATTTGATCGTTTCGATCAGTGAAAACCCTCAAGTTTCTCAACCAAATCCCTTTGCTAATGGAAGAACGGTGGTTGTTCCTGACTCGCAAATACAAGTTCAGGAAAAGGAGAATCATACCTTTTTATTTGCGCCTAAGCCTTCATTAAAAGATATTGTCAGAGCAATTAATGCAGTGGGTGCAACTCCAGCCGATTTGGTTGCTATACTTGAAGCTTTAAAACAAGCAGGTGCATTGAATGCAACAATAATCACTATTTAATAGGTATCTAAAATGGCAATTGAAGGAATAGCTTTAAGTGATTTCCAAGGTTTAAGCGATTTAAAAATGAAAGCTCAAAAAGACCCTAATGAGGCTTTGCCTGAGGTTTCTAAGCAATTTGAAGCGATTTTTTTGCAATCCATGTTAAAAAGTATGCGCATGGGGCAACATTTTCTTGAAGAAACGAGCCTTTTTAGGGGGCGAAGTGAAGAGATGTTCCAAGAGATGCTCGATGCGCAATATGCGACTAGTATCACTCAAGGCAAGGGAATTGGTTTAGCAACAATGTTGGCCAAACAATTAGCCAAACCAGAAACGCAACCTAAAATACCCGCCACGGAGTCTAATCTTATGCCAAGCGCTAAGCCGCTGCATGAGCTGAATGCGTCTCAACCGAAACTGGAGCAATCACTGCTTGCTGCACGTACGGCTGCACGAGAGCCAATATCGATCAAAGAAACGGCCCCAAATCCCCAGATAGATGATTTTGTACGTTCAGCCTGGCCCTATGCGAGAGAAGCGGCCAGTGTTTTAGGTTTAGATCCTAAAATTCTCCTTGCCCAAGCCGCTTTGGAAACAGGCTGGGGACATTATATTGCTAAAGATGCTGACGGCAGTAGTTCTAACAATCTTTTTAATATAAAAGCAAGCAACAATACCACTGATGCAGTACAAATAAAAACAACGGAGTATATTGCTAATACGCCAATCAAGGTAAACGCTTCATTTAGAAAATATCCTTCAATTGAAAATAGTTTTAATGATTATGTCTCTTTAATTAAAGAGAGCGGTCGCTATGAAGATGCTTTAGCGAATACGAAGAGTCCTGAACGCTATGTCGATGAATTATATCGCGCAGGTTATGCAACAGATCCACAATACGCTTCTAAAATTTTAGCTATCTACCACGGCGATGAATTACAACAAGCTTTACAGAGAAATGGTTTGTCAGACTTACAGGCATAGACTGGTCACTACGTACCGCGGCTTGTCCACGGGGATTTGCCAGTTGTTTACAAAGCAGGGTTTAATAAGGAGCAGGGAGCATGGCGGGAATTTTAAATATTGCTGCAACAAGTCTTAATGCATTTCAACGAGCGCTTGCTGTAACAGGAAATAATATTGCGAATTCAAGTAATAGAGCTTATACCCGTGAAACGGCGCAATTCTCACCATTGCCATCCCAACGCTATGGCAGCAACTCCTATATTGGAAGTGGCGTTATTATTTCTGATGTAAGACGTAATAGCGATCGCTTTGCGACCGAGCAAGTGCGAGAAACGTTAACACTCAAGTCTGAATATGACTATTTTTATCAACAGGCTATTCAAATTGATAAATTACTTTCAGAAAAAGGGACAAGCCTTTCCTCTAGCATGCAAACCTTTTTTAATGCCCTGGGACAGTTAAACGAAACGCCTGATAATTTGGCTGCTCGCTCTCTGATGTTGCAGCAAAGTCAGTTATTAAGTAGTCAATTTAGTTCCTTACAGCTTCGTTTGGATGAATATCAGCGCAATAACAGCCTTCAGATTGCAGAAGCGGTGGGGCAAATTAATCAAATCACTGCAAATATCGCTCAAATTAATCAACAACTCACCGCAGCACCGGGTGCTCCTGAATTACTTGATACTCGCGATGAGTTATTACGAGAATTAGCAAAATACACTGAGGTGACAGTTATTGACCAAGGCGATGCCGGTGTGAACGTCGCTATTGGTAATGGCGAAATGTTAGTAATTGGTGGCGAACAGCGTGATTTAGCTGTAAATATCAATGCAACAGGCCAATTAGGCACTCATATTTTCTTATCAAATGGCCAGGGACAAATTGATGTTAGCATGAACCTGCATTCCGGTATGATCGGTGGTTTATTAGATTTCGAAGAAAATGTACTGGGTTATGCGAGTCAGGTAATAGGCCAATTAGCTATTGGTTTTGCGACAGGATTTAACTCTCAGCATGAGTTGGGTGTTGATATGAATGGTCAAATTGGTAAGGCTTATTTTACTGATTATAACCAAGCAAGTTTGCAAATAGCCCGATCTTTATCTTCTAGCACGAATACAGGCACTGCTGCTTTATCCGTGGCTATTTCCGACGTTAGCCAAACCATGATAAGTGACTATCAGCTTGTAGTGAGTGATACGGCAACTAATCAAGTAAGAATAATCCGCCAATCGGATGGCCAATCAACCACTCTAAACTGGACAAGTTCGCCGCCAGCGCCGCCTGCGGGACAAGTCGTTTTAGATGGTATGACAATCACTGTTGATAATCTAGCAAATTTAACTAATGGTGACAGTTTTACTTTAATGCCAACGCGTGGTGCTGCGCGCGATCTGCAATTAAATATTAACGACCCGCTTGAAATTGCTTTAGCTTCGCCAGTGCGGACTCAGACTTCCCTGAATAATATGGGAACGGGAAATATTGCTTTAGGCGAAGTGTTCAATACCAATACGCCGATAGGGAAAGAATATAGCATTCAATTTATCTCACCCACCCAATATAACTTGGTTAATGTCACTGACTCTGTAACAACGGGACCTTTTAGCTTTACACCTAATACAGACAATACAGTGATGATTCCTGATTCGATAAATCCTTCTTACTCAGTGATCGTGTCAGGCATTCCCCAAACTGGGGATAGCTTTTCTGCCTCATATAATACTGGTGGTATTGGCGATAATCGCAACGGTTTGCTATTAGCCGCACTGCAGCAAGATAAAATTTTTAATGGTGGAACAGAAACTTTGTTTGATAAGCATATTGATTTAATAACGGGTATTGGTGGCGTCACTTACCAAGCAAAAATTCGTAGCGATGCTGCTGAGATTCTGCATCAACAAGCGGTTGATTTTCGCGAAAGTAAAAGCGGTGTCAATTTGGATGAGGAAGCGAGTAATTTATTACGCTTCGAGCAAGCTTATCAGGCGGCGAGCCGAGTCATGGCAGTTTCAAGTCAAATAATGGATGTTTTATTTGCTGCAATGGGGTGATAAATGCGAATTTCGACAGCGCAAATTTTTTTGCAGGGTTTAAATGGGGTGTTGAGCCAGCAAGCGGAAACACTGAGATTGCAACAACAGCTTTCTTCTCAGAAAAAAATCCAGTCGCCTTCTGATGATCCAGTCAGTGCAGCGCAAATTGAATTGATGAAACAACGTATCGATTCGACAGAAAATTTGCAAAAAAATCGCGAGTCGGCGGTTAGTGCACTGAGTTTTGAAGAGAGCGTCATGAGTAATGTGATTAATGTTCTTCAACGTCTGCGTGAATTGCAAGTTCAGTCCGGAAATACGGCTTTATCAGAGACGGATCGTAACGCCATGTCAGAAGAGGCGCAAAATCTTCTAAATCAATTATTAGACTTGGGCAATGCGCAAGATAGTAATGGCTATTATCTTTTTAGTGGCAGCAAAACATCGACACAGCCTTTTAGCTTAAATGCCGGTCAGTACATTTATAATGGCGATCAAACGCAACGATTTCAAATGATCAGTAGCGGATTAGAGGTTCCGGTGAATGACAATGGCAGCGATATTTTTATGCGCATTATCAATGGAAATGGTACTTTTACTGTCACTCAAACGGCAACTCCCAATACAGGAACAGTAACTGCCACAACCGGCTCGGTGGTAAATCCTGCCGCGTATGTTGCTGATATTTATACCGTGAATTTCGTTTTAAATAGTTTAAATCAGATGGTAGTGATGGTTACTGGTGCAAGCACTGGCCCAGTTATTCCGCCTACTGGCCTTCCTGATGATGCTCCGCTTTATCAAGAGGGGGGATCAATAAATTTTAATGGGATTCAATTGACCTTCGATGGTCTGCCAAAAGTGGGTGATGCTTTTGCTGTTAATCCTTCTAAAAATGAGTCAATCTTTTCTACCGGTGCGCGTATGGTGACTAATTTTAATCGATCGTTTTCAACAGCGGCTGATAAGGCTGCAGTTTTCACAGAAAACAATCAACTCTTGGCCCAATTAGATAGTGCATTAAGCAATATTCTTGCTTTTCGTGCACAAGTCGGGGCTCGCTTAAATCAATTAGATGTGGCTGATCAAATTAATGGGGATGTGATCGAAATCAGTCAAGAAACCTTATCGACTTTAGAAGATGTCAATTTAGCAGAAGCAGCGGTCAAATTGAATCTTCAGCAAGTTTATTTACAGGCAGCACAACAGAGTTTCGCCCGTATCCAGGGCTTGACAGTGTTTAATTACATTTAACCCTATTCACAATACCTAAGATAAATGCCAGCAGCGCTTATTATTCTTTTAATTACTTTAGTGACTATCGCATTTCGCCAAGTGGGAAAAATGAGCATTCCCATTTGGCTAATTATGGCCACGGGCGCTTTTGCTACTCTTGTATTCCAACAAATAACTCCCTTACAGGCTATTTTGGCCATTGAACCTAATGTGATGATTTATTTATTTGGTGTTTTTTTAATTGCACAAGCAGCTGAAGAAAGTGGTTATTTAGAACATTTGACTCATAGACTTTTTTATTACAGCCACACGGGTAAACAAGCTCTAGTTATTATTATTTTTGTATTGGGTCTTAGTACCGTTTTGTTAATGAATGATACCATTGCCATCATTGGAACTCCCCTTATCTTGCAATTATGCAAATCACAGCGTCCATTAATCAAACCTTTACTTTTTGCTTTAGCGTTCTCGATTACTATTGGCAGCGCAATGAGCCCAGTGGGGAATCCTCAAAATTTGCTAATAGCAGTTAAAGGTGAGATGAGTTCCCCATTTCTTGATTTTATCCGACCACTGATTATTCCGACACTGTTGAATCTTTTTATTTGTTATTTTCTTATTTATTTAGTGTACAAAGAAACCTTAGATGCGCCCCTTGAAAAAGTAACTCCAACTCCGATCTCTGAGCATCGCACAGTTCTTTTGGTGAGAATAAGTTTAATGATCATGGTTTTTTTAGTGCTTGCTAAAATTGTGCTGGATTCCATTCATTCACCGCTAAGAATTAATTTTAGTTATATTGCAATCCTAGCGGCGTTGCCGCTCTTCTTGAGTCATCAAATCTGGTTTTTTATAAAAAAGCTTGATTGGGGAACCTTAATCTTTTTTGCCAGTACTTTTGTCCTTATGCAAAGTGTTTGGGATAGTGGATTTTTTCAAAGGAACATTAATCACTACAATATCGCTTTTATGAATCCTGCGGTCATCTTACTTCTCAGCATCGTACTTAGCCAATTTATATCCAATGTTCCATTAGTAGCCTTATATTTACCGCTATTGACGCATCATTCTTACGACAATTCTCAATTATTAACCCTTGCTATAGGCAGTACTATTTCGGGAAATTTATCGATTTTAGGCGCTGCGAGCAATATCATTATTATCCAAAATAGTGAAAATCGCGGCGTCAAAGGCTTTGGATTTTTCGAATTTATCAAATTAGGTGCCCCTTTAACTCTGATAACCATCTTAATTTATAGTTACTTTCTTTAATTCCTCTGATACCTTTTAATGGTTTAATCGAATCCCTGTAGCCTGCTCGCAGAATCCATGATTTTACAAGTAGCTTGGCTATCAAATGGGGGGGCAAAGGGCAAACTATATTTATGAAAAACACTGTGAGCAATTAATATAATATTAAGATACCATAAGTTCTTTTTGTCAGGGTAAAGGAGTATGTGGTTGTTCAATGAAGATGGTTCGAGCGAGTTAGCTCTCGAATTAATCCAAGCTATTTTTTTCTATTTCTCAATTGAAGATTTGGCGCGACTGGCTTTAGTTTGTCAGTGGTTTAATTTTTATTGCAAGGACAATGCTCAATGGCAATGGCGCCTCAGAGCCAATTATCCCGAAATTTACCAGGACTTAGTAACAAGAGAGTCGGTTGATTATAAAGCTGAATTGCGCAAATTAGCTGAATTTCGTTTCTTTCCTATTCATAGTTACGCAGATCCTAAGGAGCCAGGAAAGAGGGCGCCACAAACTGCTGATGATTTATCTTTAGAGAATTTATCCTACCTGGCGACAGTGGAGGGTAGAATAGGTATAGCAGAGTTTCGTGGCCTGACCTATCCAAAATTAGGTCGTATTAGCGCAGGTATTTTCCAATCTACACTCTTACCAACCATTTCAACAGCAGCACATCGGCAAAGTTTAGCTTCTACAGTAGATTTACTGCAGGATTGTATCCGTCAATTAAGGATAGATTTTCTGAGTGGAGCTATTGTATCTGGTGTGACATTGTTGGGTTGTAATGTTTATACAGTTAATTTGGGTGATTGTTTTGCTATAGCTATTGTATTAAATGAAGAAAATAAAGTAAGTCAATTTTTGGTTTTGAACAGGTTTCGACATAGAGCTGCAGAAAAAAATGAGAAAGAAAGGATTATCAAAGCTGGTGGTCGTGTAAATGAGGCTGGATGGATACAAAATACTGTAAAAGGCTCATGCAACCTTAGTCGTGGTCTAGGTAACGGTGTATTTGAGCGGGACGGATTTAGTCATCAGCCGGATACTTATTTTAATCCTATTGCCTTTAATGAAAATGATAGAGCCTTTGTGATCCTTGCTTCTAGACGTTTGATGAGGCAAAACGCTCTAACAAAAGAAGGAATAACGGCCCTATTCGAAGAACATCATAAAAAAGCACCTCATGAAATCGCAGAGCTTTTGGGGCAGAAAGTAATTGCCGATAACTCTAACGCTAGCAGCAGTATCCTTATCACAGCTCTTGATGCAAACGCTTATCGAGCAAAGTATATGGCTGTTTTTGAAGGCTTTGATGATATAGAAGTTGCTAAAGTAGTAAGTCAGTTATATGGGCCCGTACTTGAAATAAAACTCGGTTGCGCTATTCTTTGTAATTTCGAGCAAAAAAGAATCAAAAGGTTGGCCAAGAAGATCGATCAAGCCTGCTCATTTCTATATACCATTTTTGATGGAGTTAAAGGCGAGCGTTTAAGAGTGAATATTCCTCGCTTTCTTCAGCAAGCCTACCGCTGCTACGCGGAGTTACTGACTCATTTAATTGATGCCCTAGCTTTGAATGAGCAAAATAAAATAAACGATTGTCTTCAACGAGTCGAAACTTATTCAGCTATTCTATTGTTGCCTAGCAGGCTAGAAGCCCTTTTATTTGCTTATTTTCCTGAGAATTACCTACTCCCGGGGGAGCGGTGCTACTTAAAACATCCGTTAAATTTTATTAATGCTTTAAGAAAGTCTGTACTAAGGGTCAATAAAACCAATCTTTTAGAGATTCATACAGAATTAGAATCTATGGTGAAAGATCTAACTGTTCTATATAAGGCCGCAGGAGTGGTTTTGTCCATTAGAAAAAAATATAACGCGTCTCTGCTATTTGATTATGACTGTCCTCAAAAAGTTTGGATTCATAAATTAAAAACTGAAGTAGACTTTGTCTTTGATAATTATCCAAAAGAAAAGACGAGTGTCTTAGTAGAGGCGTTGCTTAACCACTTAAAAGTCAAAAATGAAATGCTCAGCGATACGCCAATAATAAGCTATGCGCTACAGTTTTTTTCAGGAGACGATCGGCTAAAATGGTGTTTAGCTGAGGCCATTGAAGAATTAGAAAAAATTCTGGTTGCGCTGAGAGTCCACGAATCAAATACTGAAATAGAGGAAGAGCTTCCTTTGGATACAAGTCCAACGCTCGGATAGATGAGCAGAGCATAAGAGGTTGTAGATTAATAACCTGGCTGCTTTGGAGCCAGGTTATTAATCTCCCTTAAAATACCTAAAGCCTATCATTTACACGAAATCTAGGGATTACAAGAGCAGTGTTGCTGGTCTTGATTATCTTCCGGTTTTTGAGAGTTATTCCTAGCAGCAACATAATTTTCATAAGTATTATCTAGGAGATTATAAATTTCTATAACATGAGCATAGTCTTCTTTGGGATAATACTCTTTCAATGTTATAGCATATCCTCGATCATCTCTAAGCAATTGTTTACAAGTTTGTAAGTCATTGACATATTTACCTAATATTTGTTCAGGTGTTTTATTTTTCCATCCCTCAAGCACTTTTTTACAGGTTCCTTTTTGAACAGAATCGCTTGTTCTTCCTGGAATGTGGCGCAGTAGTTGATAGGCTTGCTCAACTAAATTGTCTCCCGCAGGCCATGCAACATGTTCAAGCTTTTGTGTTCTTTCTGAAAAAAGACTTCTCCCACGCATATTTACTTCTCCAGTTAAATTAAGATATCGTACAAATAACATTATTGCTCGATATTTTAACAATGAGTAATAATTATGTCAAAGTAATGAGGTCCAAAGTTGCGTGTCAATATAACTTGAACCTGACTAATAGGTGGGACTAATGAGGTTCAGTGAACATCATTAGCCCTGTTATCCATAGGCCAAAACCTTTACTCTTAGAATTCAGAAGGATGTCTAAAAGAGGAAGATTGGTTAGCTTGGCTAGTTGCTGGCTGTTGCCCTGGCAAAGCCACATTGGGAACACGAGCATAGAGCCCATGTGAATTATGCCCAACGGAACTGCCCCTAGAGGGAATTGGACGAGGAGTAACAGCGGTTAATTGATTACTGCTCCTCGATGGGGATGTCGTTCCTGCAGGAGCGTGGAGCCTAGACGAATTATATCCAGCAGAAGATCCCCTGGAAGGAGGAGCAGGGGGAGTAGCCAAAATTGGTCTATTACTATTCCCGGGTTGGGATGGGGGTGCAAGAGGACGGAACATAGATGATTTACTGCCATAAGCAGAAGAGCCTCTAGAAGGAGTAGGAAGTGTAGCCGAAGTTGATCTATTACTACGCTTCGGGTAGGAAATAGTTGGGGCAGCCTGTGGATTCAATCCGGTAATTTTAGCCAATTGACTAGATGAATACGCAAGCATAGCTGAGCGAGCGGTTGCTTCTGTCTTACTAGGAGTTAATTGGGTAGCCTGCATCCCTGGGGCAGCTTTTACGGCTTTGCCACCCACTGCCGCTGAATCGATTCCTGGACTTTGTTTTTGATGAGATGAAACTTCTAGCGATTTTTTTTCCACTTTCCTCGCACGGTTTTCTCTTTCTGAAACAAATACCCTTTCAATAAATTGCTTTTTCAGAGCAATTGCTTCTCGCATTTGAGTAAGAAATTCTGCGGGTATTGAGTCTCGGCGTACGGCCGATGGTGACTCATAACATAGGATTGGATCTATAGGAAAATAGCCCTCAAAATCTAGATCACTGGGGCATTTAGTATTAAAAGCAAAAGCAAGTTTACGTTTACGATTGGCAAAATCAATAATTTCTACTGTTGCTGCAAAACTGCCGTGCCCCCCGGGGTAAAAGGTAATAAACAGATCTCCCAGTTTTGCATGGGCTTTTGCTTTTCCCTCTTCCCTAATGAAGAAGTCTTCTTCTTGATAAAGGTAATCTTCTAGGTCTTCCAATTTAATGTGTTGTAGTTTTTCGATGTGAAAAATCCCTGCGTTATAAACCTCACTAGCAAAACATTTATCCCTCTCATTACCCTGCACTGTAGGGGGAGAATCCACTAAGCTAGGCCCTATCCAAATAGGTTTGTATAATATTGAAAAACACATAAAATAGATGGTATGCCATAGTTCTGGGCTGATACCCCAAGCTTCGGAGACTTTCTCTCTAGAATTCAAATCATCACGATACTTCTCAAGAAGGTCGTATAAACGAAGATATTCTTTACGAATTTCAATAGCTGGCTGGGTAAGCTGACTGCTTGCAGACGCTTGTATAGAGGAAGCGCTTTCCAGCCACGCAATTTTTTGCATAATGGCCTTAATAGTCTCACGCGCTTCTTGTCTGGAAGGATGGACTGAGATATTAGCTGATTTTTTTGGTTGGAATGCTTGCTTAAGTTTCATGCACTCATTTTCGAACGGGAGTAAGCAAGTTGCTTTATCATGAGGAATAATAAGGGCGATAGCCTCATCTAGAAAAGCCATCTTTACATCGTCCATAGCGCTTGACCGCCTAACTTGTTGGGCAATGTTGTATAATAATTGTTCCTGTAAAGCACGCTGGCTCAATGGAGTTTGATGCTTTATTGCTTGTTGAAATTTTTTAAGATGGGCACTAAAGGTTTTTAAATCGGTTAGTTCCCCTTCAGGCATTAATTGAGTACCTAGCAATGTACTCCATTCAAAATCAGTTCGATAGAATTTTGCTTTGTAGAGTTTCACACCTGAAAGTTGTGTTCGGCTTATATTTGCGCCAGCTAGGTTGGTATCTGTGAGATCTGCATCGCGTAAATTAGCATTGCTTAAATCAGCATCTATTAAAGAGGCTCCCGTTAAGTTGACACCAGAAAGCGAGGAATTGCTTAATTTTACATTTCTCAAGTTAAGATAGGATAAATCAAGCATTTTGAGCTTCAATCGACTGAGATCGGCTCCTGCGAGTAAGTTTACAAAACGTTGCGGGTGATTTGCTGTTAACATACTATTTAGGTTGTCTATATGTTCGCGAAAATACCTTTGCTTATTAGCGCGCTCGCCGGTATCTAGAATTTTCCACTGCTCACTTATAGCCTGCAATTGCTTCGAGGCAGCAATAATCAGCTCTAAATGATTAGTAGTAGTTTCATCCAGGTTACTAGCTGCCATCGCCCGAGATAAATTTGGTGGTAACCGATTAATATCCCTAGTTAAAGCATAACAAATTGTCTCTAGATCAGTTAGAGGCTGATGGGTCAACACCTTTTCTTTAAGGGCTCTATATTGGCTGGTGCACTGGTATGCTGCTGTAAATCGATGACCGTCGATACCATTGGCCTGACTAAGATAGCGAATGATATTCTTTGGATCGGTAATATCATTAATATAGATCTCAGCTAAGTCGCGCATATCCTTCGAGGATTCTCTCATTGCTAATAATTCTGGCAAAGATAGGCGTTTTAAAATGTCAAATTGTAACTCAGGAGGGAGCATTAGAAGATTATTATTTTGAGCCGTATTGTCATTTTCTTGGCGCTCACTTTTTGGTTCAGTAAAAGTTGGGGCAGGTCTTTCTTTTTCGACAGCTGTTTCAGGGGCACTCAGATTGAGTTTGTCTAGGATGCTCTGAAGAGTATAATTCACTACTTTAGCAGTGGCGATGATATCTCGATCAAGGGCTCTTCTCTCTTCATCTCTATCAACATGGATTGTGATTAACTCTTTAATTTTGCTTTGTAGAAGGGTCATGGTAGCAGCCATCTTCATTAGTTCTTTTTCCATGACGCTAGTGCTGGAGGAGTCATCCTTGCCGGATAATTTAAGCATAGACGAGACGATAGGCGTAATTAGATCTAAGTCTAAATCAGCCCAATTTTGCAAATATTGCGACAATTCACTATCTAGTTCTAAAATCGATGTAAGGTATTGATTATGCTCTGCCTGAGACTCAAAGAGATCAATTTGTTTATTCGTAGGCAATGGGTTAAGTTGTAAACTATTCTGGAGTTTGTATAAGGATTGTAGCAGTTGTTTAGCACAGGCAAGGGCTTTTTGCTGCTCATATTTTTCCTTTCTCTCTAATTGTGCTTGTTGACGTTGCTGCTCAATTGATGATCCAGTATTGCTCCCTTCTCGTGTTTGAGTTGAGGGGGTAATAGTTCCAGCTAATTGTGGTTGGGGTTGACTACGTTTCATTAATAATACACCTCTTGATTAATTGAAATTGTGTTCTTTATCAGTGAATAAGGAATTGTAGAACTCCTGTCCATCATATGTCAGCCTGTTAAAATTGGGCCTGTAAATGGTAGAGCGCCAACATAAAAAAACAACAAATTGGTCATATATAGTACTATTGAATTATTAAGAAAACCTTAAGGCATGATCGTTTCTTGCAAAACGAACGCAATATGACGAATAAACTGAGATGTATTTTGCTCTGAAATGGTAACACTCTTTGGTGTCACTTTAAGTTAAGGCCATTGAAGCCTCGAGCATATTTTTTCTTTTACATTTTCTTTTTCCCCTAAATAGGCTGCTGCATTTTCTAGTCAGGCTTGTTGCAAACTTTTTTAACAGCAGACGGAATCTTAAACTTTATTACCCTAAAATCAGAAAACAATTAACGCATATAGTTCATATTTTTAACACATTTTTAACTGTAAGCCCATGGAATATTTGGAATGTTGCTTCTCTAGTTGGGAATGGAAGCGAGCATATTCTCAAACAATGTATTTGGTTATGGTAGGGGATAATGGTTGAAACAACCGTTTAATCCGATACTGCAACTATCGCTTGGGCAGCTATCTACGTTCTTATTGATGAAGGATGGTTTTGCTTAGCGATGATAATCGATTTATTTAACCGAAAAATTGTTGGAGTAAGGGAACACAATCGTTAACGAAGTTAATTGAAGAAGCTTTAAATGGCTATTCTTCATTCTGATAGAGGGGCGTCCACCTCCTCTAATTTGATCTCTTTTTTCAAGATAAATTGCTATTGAGTTTAACCTTTGAAGTTTAATTTGGATGTACCTGAACTTTGCAAAGTTACTAATTAGCTGAGGCACATCCAATTTTGAGGCGCTTTTTTATTAACCATTCTTAGGTGTAGCGGTATTTTCCTCTACTGTAACTTCTTCACTCTTAGGCGCTTGAAAGAAAGTATTACGATTTTTTCTTTCAGAAGCGGGGAGATAATCCTCTGGAATTATATTTTGGAAAGGTTTACCATTAGTTAAAGTATCCATTCCTTCAATAATTGCAAAGGTGACACCGGACTGAAGGCCGCGTAAAGGGGCTTGAGTCGCGAACATTTTAACAAACGCTCTCGGGTTTTCCGTCGCCATACTCCAGAATGCAGATAAAACTTTCGTAGTGGACTGATTTGTTAGTTTTTTATGTCCATTAACCGGGTTAGTGGTCACCACTCCTTCAGCTTGTACACGATCTTTTATCATTCCTAAGGGCGTAGTAGTAATTCCAGCTACTGCACCACTTATTGCTCCGGAAGCAAGAGAGCGTAGAAAATCATTCTCAATGGGTAAACTTTTACCAAATTGATCGCCGCCATTCAGCAGTAAACCAAAATTAATCGTTCCAGCTGCAAATCGTGGACTGATGCCTCCCGTCATTAAAGGAATAAAATTACGATACCATTTAAACGATTTCTCGACTTGGACTGGACTTTCTTTACGTAATATAACTCCCTTCATTTTGCTAAAAAAGCCTTCCTTATTTTCGGGTTCTACTATTTTTCCTGCTTTTCTAAGTGTAGATATATATTCCGGAATTTGTGTAATTCCAAGATCTCCCAGAGCAGCTGCAATTGTAATTCCCATCTTATGTGTAATCTGAGTAATGCCTGCAACATCTCGATCAGATTCAGATGGTCTGAATTCTCTTGCACCAGTCACGTAACCGGTCCTTAAATATCCTGAGTACATTTGTGCTGCTGCGCCGCGATATAAACTTTTAATGCCTCCCATTGCTGCGATAGAACCCACAGAATCTGGTTTGGCTGTCACCCCATTAACTAGATATGTTTTTATAGGACTTTGGAAAGCGACCACAGCGCCACAAGTAAGCATAGTTTGAGACAACCAATTAATCCCGTTATAAGTCATCTCCGACATCGCTTTATCGGAAGGTTGAGATTGAGTAGTGCTTTTCTCAGTTTTAGTTTGCATGGCTTGTACCCTTTATGTTGCTGCTAGAAAGAGGAATCGTATCAAGCAATTGTTAACAAAATATTAAATATGATCTCTCTTTGAGCATAAACTTTTGTGCTAGACAAAAAAGGTTAAGAAAGGGGGAAGCAGAACACTCTGTGATTGTTAAAATACTTAATTTTTACTTTAAAATTAGCGCCCAAATTATTCTCCACGCGTTCTCATAAAAAAGAGCTTTTCTTGTTTTTTTAACTTAAAAAGTGTAAAATTTGGACGATTAACAACTTAAAGGATTCTCTAGTGTGGAAACGTTTTGCTAAGGAAACATTGAAAGAAACAGGGAATGCTGTAGGAGGAACGATATTGGCCTACGGAATCTTCCAAACGGGCTCAAAGACCTACGCTTCTGGTCAAACTCTTTTTGGTTCACAGACTACAACAAACCCAAAGGCTAAACCAGAAGAAAAAGCATCAATGGGGATGGTGTAATTAAAATATTAATGGATGTAAGTAACCGTAGCCTTGGTCACGCTTTCGCTGCCAAATAGGTTTGCTAAATTAAATTAACTTGCTTTTTTAAAAAGAATATTTACATTGTAAAACTGGATTGCGCATGAGCATTATTATTCAGCTTAGTGTCCTGTGGGTTCGTTGAATAAAACAATGTACTCGGTGAAGAAGATTGGCTGACTGGTGCGATATCAATAGAAAATTCTTCTTTTTTCTGCGGGACGACAGCTTGGGATAAATACCCACACAAACCGCCCAGCTTTGCTAATTTCTTACGTAAACAAGCGCGTCTTGTTTGATCATTATTTTCCTTATACAAGAAATGATAAAAAGCCAAGACATCATTGGCTGAAGGTTTATCAGATTCCAATAGATCAGAATGTGATAAGCGCCATTCTTCATAAGCAGCTTTACCATATAGCTCATGATTTAAAAATTTTTCACCCAAACAATCCCATTCAAATACGTATTGTGGATGTAAACGAAATCCACAATCATAGTGAAAAAGCAAGGATTGATAACCGATATCTACCATAATGTTTCCATTGGTTTGAAAGTATTCTGAAAAACTCAATCTAAATACTAATTCATGCAGGGCAGTTCCAACATTTCTGTATTCTTGATTGGGAGAAGTATTATGCAATTGACCAATAATGAGATATTTTTTATAGGTCGGTGCTCCTAAACGCTCTTCAGCAAGTGTTACATAACCAAGTTGTTTTCCCTCGCAGTCGATAATTTCATGTTGATGCATATAAACATCTTTCGTTACAACGAAAAATTTTACAGGATTACCATCCTTATCGAGTATTTTTGTGGTTAATTTCATTTTTTTCTTTTGCTTGCGATAAGTAGATTGCATATTTATTTTGAATATTTTATTCGTTAAATCACTCAGAATTCCAGCTAAATTTAAGAATCACGTGATTCCAATATCGCGATAGATTAAATCTCATAATAATTCATTTTTTAAAGAACATCCCAAAGAATCCATCAATTTAGAAATAATTCCTTCGACTGTTCTGAAAGAAACATGAACTTCACGCGCAATTTCTTTAGCCGCAGAGCATATAATATAAGGCTATGACCGCTTTGCGCATCCCATAGATTTTTATAAAAACTATTTAAGGGGGCTATGCGAAAACCTCATAAATTTTTGAATATTTAATTTTTAATCAGTTAATTCTCAGTAAAAATCTTTAAGAATAATCTTGAGATTGCCCCCTTTTAAAAGCTGGATCTCGATCCGCTATTCAAGAATTAGTGCTAGCATATGCTCATCAATATATTGTTGTTCTTTAGGTCTTTTAAAGTATTTTTTTAAAATCCCTTCTAATTGGAATCCAAGTTTCTTATAAAAATTCAGTGCGATAGGGTTATCAGCTTCGGCACATAAATCAATCCTTTTTATGCCGTCCAATTTAATTTTTTCAATTAATGCCTTCATAAATTGAGTACCGATACCTTGCCCTTGAAATTTGGGATGTGTTGCTAATGTTCCTAGTGAAACAACATGATTAGCTCGTCGTTTCTGTCTCATAACGATGCAAGTTGCTACTATATTCTCTTTGTATTCATAGACATACATTTTCCCACTACTCATCAGGTCATCAAATATTTCTCTAAATGTTTTTTTGTCCATAATTTCAAAATTTAGGAAAAGATTAATTTTTTCATCCATATAAATTTCAAAGAGCGCATCAAAATCAGAAACACTAGCAAGTCGTAAGGTAAAATCTTTATTCATGTTTTATTCCATTATTTATCTAATATGAATGCGTCGTCTTTTAAAACCAGGATAGATGTATTATTAAAATGCAAAAAAGCATACACTTATCCTGTTCATAAAACCATCGTTTTTTTTAAAACACTTCACAGCTTTTTGATGAAGAATTATGCAGATACATTTAGAGTTTATAAATTGTTAAAGTTGAGGAAAGCACTTTGCCTACTATTGAAAACAACAACAAATTTTCCAGTTTTTTTCTGAAAGTCGCCACACCATATCGCTGGTGGTTTCTAGCAATAAGCATGGTAGGTATTTATTCTTCTATACACAGTGTTATTCAACCTTATGTACTTAAGGTAATCTTAGACCGTGTAACTACATCTGGAGCAACCTCCTTTGTCTCGAAGTGTCTACCACCCGCTTTATTACTAATTATTCTCGGTTTTTTAATCACTCTTGTATGGAGGTTTTACAACTATTTAGTACTCAAATCATTACCAAGAATAAAAGCTGATATTGTAACTATTGCCACAGAGCACTTAAGAAACCAGTCCTATGCATTTTTTCAAGATAGAATGAGTGGTGATATCAGCGCTAAAATTTCAGATTTAACCAATAATATCCAAAATGTTGTCAATTCCTGGTTCAATATCGCAAGACAAGCCTTAACTATCCTATTATCAATTTTTATAGTAGGAACTGTTAGTTGGTATTTTAGCGCTATTTTTCTTGTTGTATCAGCTGTTTTTATCTATTTATCGTATTATTGTGCATCCAGCATTAGACCCTATGCAAAAGATTATGCGGAGGCAAAATCTAAATACTCCGGCGCCATCGTTGATTGTTTTAGCAATATTTTAAATGTGCTGCTATTCGCAAGGGAAAATCATGAAGCAAAATATTTAGCCTACAACACAAATCTGGCTTTAGAAAAAGAAACTAAAATGCAGGTTAAAAATATGCTCAATGCATCATTGCTTGGTTTTTTTGCCTGGATCTTACAAAGTACATCCATACTATTATTGATTTATCTTGGTGCAAAAGGCCAAATCACAGCCGGTGATTTTGCTTTTGTATTTATCTTATCCATGACGGTTATTGATCTCATTTGGTATTTAACTGAAAGTTTATTAGTAGTTGGAGAACAAGCAGGTGTTTGTCAGAACGCTCTTGACACCATTTTCACCCCTCACTTACAACCTTTAAGCTCGGTAGATAGTAAACTAAGAATTCAAGAGGGGAAAATTGAATTCAAGGATGTAAATTTTAACTATGTTGAAGGTAAAAAAACCATTACCGATTTTAGTCTAACAATAGCAGGCGGCAATAAAATTGGTTTAGTTGGCTTTAGCGGTGCAGGCAAAAGTACTATCGTACAGCTTATGACTAAATTATATGATATCGATAAGGGGGATATTTTAATCGATGGGCAAAGCATCAAATATATTCATAGACAAAGCTTGCGAGAACATATTGCTTTCATACCTCAAGATCCCTCTCTATTTCATCGTTCTATTTTTGAAAATATTCAATATGGTTGCACAGAAGCCGATCATGACCAAATCATTAGTGCTGCCAAGCAAGCCCATGCTCACGAATTTATAAGCCAACTGCCACAAGGATATGAAACCTTTGTTGGTGAAAAAGGAGTTAAATTATCCGGTGGGCAAAAACAGAGAATAGCGATTGCTAGAGCCATTTTAAAAAATGCACCCATTTTAATCTTAGATGAGGCTACCAGTTCGCTAGACTCCATTACAGAAGAACTCATCAAACAATCTCTAAACGCTGCAATGAAAAATAGAACAGTTATAGTCATTGCTCATAGACTTTCAACCCTTCTGTCAATGAACACAATTGTGGTTATGGATCAAGGTAAAATCATAGAGCAAGGTAGCCACAGTGAGCTAATAACGATGAATGGTTTTTATAAAAACCTATGGGATGCACAAAGTGGTCATAGTCTTATTTAAGTGCTCAGGTTCCATGCATTAAAAAATATCTCACTGATAAACAATACTCAGAAAAATATTTTCATACAGCTTTTTTAAATCTCTGTAGAAAATATTCTTCAGGAATTAGCGCGTCTAAGCTGAAATGATTAACATTGTTTTCTTTAGAGTAGGGTGTACCTTGCATCTGGCAAACAGCTTCAAAATAAAGTGTATTAGATCAATAACAATTTATTGGTCATCCAAATCTTTTGATGCCATTAATGCACGTTTTGGTCGCGAAACTATCTAGCATCTGAGGGGGCTTCTAAACCTTAGGTGATGTGCGCGGAATTAAAATCACCGACTTATACGACCCGTTGGACTGATTTGCCTATGGTGAAAAAAAACTTAATTTTAGAGGGGAAATATTTATTTCAACGAATACTTAAAGTGATTCATGGTTTAGCTTAAGCCAATTTTCGACAAAGGTAACGGTTTCTTCGATGACTGAAACGGTTTGTTCATAGAGTTTCTCAAACAGGGCTTGTTGACCTGATTTCCAGTAACGTTCTAAATATTGGCAGGCATATTTCATGCGAGTAGTCCCCACATAAACCGCACCACCTTTGATTTTATGAGCTAATTTTTCAACTTGTTCATAATTTTTAGCCGCAAAAGCGTCTTTCAACCGAGGGAAGTCTTGAGGGATGCTCACCTCGATTAAATCTTGTAAGAGCTCGATAAATACAGATTTATTGCCTAAATTTTTTAAGGTTTGTTCGACTTCTAAAAGAGGAAATTGATTTAAGGAAAAAAGCTCCTCTTCGGTATCCGGTAAGTCGAGTTTTGCTTCAGCTTGACTCTGTTTTTAAGATTTCTGAAAAGCCTACGATTCCTGATAGCGGTGTTCGAATATCATGGCGCATATTGGCTAAGAATTCAGTTTTTGCACGATCCCCTGCTTCAGCCGCGTCTTTAGCTAACTTAAGCTCATCTTCCATTTTTTTTCTATCGGTTATCTCAGTTGAAATACCAAGCATGCCAATCACATGGCCCTGTTCATCACGCAAGGGAACTTTATTGGACAAATAAACTAACTTACTTCCATCAGGTTGATAAAGAGGTTCTTCGGCAGTCACTGACAGTCATTGCTCGATGACTGAGCTATCGGCTTTTTTGTAAGAATCAGAAGACTTTTTGTCGTATAAATCCTCATAAGTTTTACCGACTATCTCTTGGCGAGAGCCTAAATGAAGAAGTTTCGCCATACTATTGCTACATCCTTGATAGATATAATTTTTGTTCATCCAGTAAACACTCACTGGAATTTGAGAGATGATAATATCCAAATAGCGACGATCGTTCAGATTAATAATTGAAGTCGTTTTGTTAAGATTAGGAGTGCTTGTATTTTTTGATTTATTCGAAGTAAGTTCTCTCTGGGGTTCCTGGACGATAATGACAGTGCAGGCGCAGGGCGTGAGTTTTGTTTTAAGCTCAATGGTTGCAAGACCTGAAGTGGTTAGCTGCTTTAGCTCTTCTTTGGTGCATAAGGCGCTTAAAGACGTTCCTATCCCTTTATTGTTAGCAAGACTAAGTTCTTCTTCAGCCTTAGTATTGAAATTTTGAATGATATAGTCGGCATCGACTAACACAATGGATTTTTGAACCATTTGGATTAGCATTGTTAATGCTTGCTCATCGATAACTATCATTTAGTTGACGTCCATGAGGTTGGATCAATTTTCAACTTCTCAGATTATTATTCTATAGCACAGTATTGAGGGAGTTTAAACTTTCATTCAATTTCCTAGCTAAAATACGAATGTGGGGTTCTGAAAACATGCTTTCATGGTCGCCAGGTACTAAATGACAGTGAATGTTCCCCGAGATGACATTTTCCCACCAATTTAAGGGAGCATCATAATTAAAAATCTCAGTGAGGATTTCTGCTTTAAATAACATGAAAGGACATTGAAGCTGAGGTAACTTATAGTGCATCAACATTTTTTCGCGATGCCATTGTAATTCCAATAAGGCCGCGGAATTCGATAGTTGATATTTTTGATGTCGTTCTAAGATACGCGCATTTTGTTCTCGCATTAACTCTTTGAAATAGTCTTCATTTCGCTGCAGTGCTGGGTATTCTGCCCATCCGTCAAGCGAGATAATGGCTTTGATATTCTCATTCATTTGTTGAAGTTGATTCGCTATTTCCACAGCGACTGTGCTTCCAAAAGAGGCACCTCCAATCAGATAGGGGCCCTGGGGTTGGATAGTTTGAATCGCTTTAATGTAAGAAGACGCCATTTGCTCGATACTATTATACAAGAGATCTTGATGTTCCAATCCGGGATCTTGCAGGCCATATAAGGGGAAATCCTTATCAAGGTATTTTTCTAAGTCCTTATACCAAAAAATACTTCCTCCTATGGGATGGATAAAAAATAAAGGGGTTTGTGTCCCTGTTTGCTTAATGGGAACGATAATTCGTTCAGAGAGGGATAATTCTTGCGATTCATCGTTTGTTGTAAGCAGCAATGGTTCTATTTCAAGGGCCAAGGCATGAATTGTGGGATGATTAAATAGAAGGCTCATGCTTATACGGATTTTAAACTGGTTTTGAATCTGGGACATGATGTTCATTGCAATCAGGGAATGTCCTCCTATCTCAAAGAAATTATCATAAATCCCTAAATCATCTAATTTCATCGCTGAGCACCAAATTTTATGTAATTCCCACTCTAGATCATTTTGAGGGGAAAGATGTTCTTTGCTTAAATACAGCTGTTTGATAGGCGTGGGGATATGTTTTCTATCGAGTTTTCCATTGGGTGTCATCAATAACTTGTCGACCACAAAAAATCGAGAAGGGATCATATAGTCAGGAAGCTCATGAGTTAAAAAATCACGAATTTCTGTTGCTGTAATAGGGGTGTTATCAATAAGGATGAGATAGGCTGATAAAGAAAGACCTGAGTGATTGATATTTTCTGGTTTTACGAGGCATTGATAAATACAGGGTATCATATCGAGACAGGATTCTATTTCACTGATTTCTATTCGAAATCCTCGTATCTTAACTTGAGAGTCCTCTCGTTCGTGATATTCGACGATGCCATTTTTTTGCCATTTTACTAAATCCCCTGTTTTATACAGTCGCTCATGTTTAGGAACCCCAAAAGGATTAGGTAGAAATTTTTGTCGGGTTAGCGCCTCGTTATGAAGATAGCCCTTTGCTAAACCCTCACCAGAGAGATAAAGTTCGCCAATAATTCCGGTGGGAACTAATTGCAAACATTTATCCAATATATACGCTTTCATATTTGAAATAGGCTTTCCAATCCGGTTGAGGGGATAATAGGCATCCTCAGGTGAGCAAGTATAGGTCAGTGAATCAATGGTGGCTTCAGTCGGGCCATACAAATTATGCAAAGCACAAGAGGATGGACGTTGTTCGTAAAAAGAATGAATAATTTCGGGTAATAAGATTTCGCCACCACAAAAGACCTGCTTTAGGGAGGTGCAGGAAGCAAAGCGTGAGTTTAGGGTTATTTCTCTTAGCATGGGGGGAACGAGTTGGAGGATGCTCACTTTATTGTTAATGACTAACTCAATTAATTCCGTTGGGCTTGTATGCGCATGCAGCGGTGCGATGACCACAGTGGCACCAACCCATAACGGCATAAAAAATTCCCAAATCGAGGCATCAAATGAGAAGGGTGTTTTTTGTAAAAAAACATCCTGTTGAGTGAAATGGTAAGTCGCTCTCATCCAAGCCATATGATTGCAGGCTGCTTTGTGAGAAATAGCTACCCCTTTGGGGGTTCCTGTCGTGCCCGAAGTATAAATAATATAGGCTAAATCGGAGGGTTGGGTTTTTATGCTCGGTGGATAAGAATTAAACTCTTGGGATTGCAAGATAGTTGCAACATCAATGATTTTGCCTTCATAGTCATGGAATTTTTTTATAACTTCAGTGTCATGAGTCAATAAAATTGGTGATTGACTATTCTGTAGCATGTAATTAATTCGTTTATCGGGATAACTAGGATCGAGGGGTAAATAGGCAGCTCCCGCTTTTAAAACACCAAGGATGCTTATTAGCATGGTCATACTTCGGTGAGTATAAATGCCAACGATATCATTCGCTTTAATGCCTTGAGCGATGAGGTGATGGGCGAGCTTATTCGATTGCTCATGCAGTTTTGCATAGGTTAGTGTATGCCCATTGAATAGGGCAGCGACTGAGTGAGGGTTATTGGCCACTTGAGTTTCGAAGCCTTGATGAAGTAACCAATTGACATCATAAGGCTGCTCGGTCTTATTCCATTGATTTAAAAGACAGTCTTTTTCCTGGTTATCGATAATCGACAATTCAAACAGTTTCTTATCCGGGTTTAGAATCGCGTCCTCTAACATAAGGAGTAGATGCTGGTCCATATGATTAAAAAAAGCATAAGATTCCTCCCAATGTTGATAATTGGTTTTGTTCTCAATGGTAATGGATGAGCAATCGTTAGCGATATAAACATTTAATTTTTTGCAAACGTTGGATATATGAGGGGCTGGAGAATCAGTAATAGTAATGCTGATATCGATTTCTTCTGCTATTCCATGCAGTTCAGGATAGCGAACAAAAATATCGTTACAGTAACTATCGTTAGGGATAAGACGCTCTTGTTCTTTTTGAATAAAAGACAATACCTCACGAAAACTCATTGAGCTTTTAAAGTGTGATGTTAAAGGAATATGCATACTCAGAAAGCTTTGAAGTACGCCGTTTTTCTTAATAGGCGTAGGCGAATAATCAAGCGTAAAATTGTTATAGTTGTTAAGACGATAAATATAAGTCAGTAAAAGTCCGACAAGAAAGGTTTGGTTGGAGAGGTCATTATTCAGAGCATAGTGGTTTATTTGCTGAAGTAAATGAGTCGGTAAGTTGAGCTTTTTTATGGTTGAATCATTAATTTTGTAAAGATGAGATAGAAATGAAACACCGCCATGGATGCATTTTAAGAGTTCTTTCACCCAAAATTTTTCTTTTTGGGGTTGATATAACACCGGATTATCAATTAACTCTTGAAGATTCTGTGGCCTCAATTCAGAAAGTAATTGTCCCACCGATAAACCTTGTTGTTTAATAAGTGACTCTATAGGAACTAGTTCTCCGCTTAGGCTCATTAATTCGTAAAAAACAATATCGGTAGTTTGTGTTGCAATTTGTAAGTCGGTGGTAGAGCAGTGGACGATGGTTCCTGGTTCTTTTCCTGATGAGATCCCTAGTTTTCGATAGGTTTTAACTATCATTATTTCATCGCGAACAAGTACTTTAGGCGTTACTAATTCATTTTTGTACTCTCCAAAGGTCAAAGCACGGCATACTCTATCAATGGCTTCAGCGCTACTGTCCCATGAAATAAAGCCATACCATTCTGGTTTGTTTTTTAAACCATAATAGGAACGTGAAGATAGATTTTGCTTTAAAGGGGTTGTGGACTTGGATGCTAGTTCATTGATTAATTCGTTGAAGGCTTTAACGGCCTTTTCGTAGCATTTAAGGTTTAAACTTAAGGCTGTTTCATCCTCATCGATGCTAAATCGAGGTTGCTTTAATATCTCACCCGCATCCACCTGTTCGCGCATGATGTGCCAAGTAATGGCATGCTCTTTTTCCTTATTAAGCAATGCCCAGGTGGTAGCATATAATCCAGCATATTGGGGTAAGGGGCTATTATGATAATTAATGGCAGCGATGCGAGGATAATTAAGTATTCTCGGCTTAAGAATAGCCCCATTCGCAATACTAAACAAATAATCACAGGGATTATTTAAATAATGTGTTTCAAATTCTTTAAGGCTTTTAATAGAAGGGATGTCGTTTAGGGTGCACCATTTTTTTATCTTTGGAGAGGAGGAGATTATTCCTAAAATCGAGTGATTTTTTGCACGTATCAATGAGGCACACTCAAGAGTGATATTATCATCGCCGATGAGATAACAGTTGAATGCTTTATTCTTCACGATACCTTGCCTTTTGAGGTTCTTTAAATTTCCCTATTATATCTCAGCTAAGGAGGTCCGTTTCATCAATAGCGCCCTATTGTTCATAATTTGCCTAATTCCGGGTGGGCCACTTAAGTCTGCATTTTCTTGGTTCTCAAAAGAGGCCAATACAATTAGGTAATACTAAATAGTAAAAAACAAATGAGCCCATTTTTCGATATTAGGATGGAAGAACATTGTTTCATGATCTCCTGCGCTTTAAGAACGGTTATAATTTGTAGCGCAATTAAAGAGTCTCCACCTAAATCAAAAAAATTGTCTTCAATTTGAACGCCCTTGTTAAAAAAATTTTGTCATGTTTTTAAACAATAGTCTTGCGTTGACGTTAAGCTATTGTATGACATAGTGGGAGGAGCGATTAGTTGTTTATCAATTTCGTTTTCTAATCGTTCGAGATCGATTTTTTCATTTTCCTTTAAAGGAATACTTTTCACTAAGAAAAAATCCTTAGGTAGCATGTAAGAAGGCAGATAATTGGCTAAAAAATTTTGTAACTCATCTAAAACTATCATTTTATTAGGTTTGGCGACTAAATAAGCACATAATGATTTTTCTTTAACATGCTTTTTAAGCCTTACCACCGCCGGATGGATTGAATCATGTTGCATCATAGGGCTTCTATCGCAGAGAGTTCTATTCGATATCCATGAAGCTTGATTTGAAAATCATTTCGACCAAAAAATTGCAATTGTCCATTAGCATTCCAGCAAACCTCATCACCGGTTTTATAAGCACGAAGTGAATCACTACCATTGAAATTTAAAGAAATAAATTTTTGAGCTGTGATTTGAGGTTTTTCTAGATAGCCTAGAGCAATTTGATTGCCGGCCTTTCATGCCAAAATGACAAATTTTCTGAGGAATTAAAAGAGTTGAACGACAAACTCGATTTAAAAATAATTGCCGGCTGTTGTGGAACAACTAATGATCATTTATGCCAAATTATCAATGCATGTCAAATAGATAATCGTTTAAGTATTTCTTAAGGAGCATCCTGTGGCGAAAGATTATATTTTAGTTTTGGGGCAAACGAATTTCAACGAGAAAGAGCTTTAATTGGGGGTAGAAAAAGCAACTAATGCAAATGCAAAACGTAGCTACTCCTATTCGTATAAAACTCCAAGATATGGTTTTTCTTATGGCAGAACCCATACTGTCAGACCCTACATAAAAAGAGATGGGATCTTCGTTCAAGGGCATCGATTTGGTAATCCAAGATCTGGTGTTCATTGCCGCAATAATATTTGTTATTAAACTTTCAAGCCGGATAGTCCCATGAAGAAATTTTTATTCATTGCCATTTTCTCAATGTGCGTTTTTATTTCACCAAGTTATTCAAATGGATTGACACTTTTTTCAGAAGAAATTGCTGCGAAAGATCATTGCCCAAATGATGAAGTAGTTTGGTTAAATTTACCAACAGGCATATGGCATAAGAAAGGCGCACGCTGGTATGGAGCTACAAAACATGGTGCGTATGTTTGTAAGCAAGAAGCAGCTTCTGCTGGGGATCGACAAAGCTTGAATGGGAGTTAATATGAATCATCCAAAATCGAATTATGTTTCTTATCAAGTTTGGAATAGAGTTCAAATAAATAATGAGATAAAAGCTAAGAATGAAGAACGACCAATTAATCTAGCAGCTCAAATCCTTATAGAAACCTACGAGGATTGATTCAGAGTTTCTATCGAATAGCGATGCACCTTGTAGTGTTGAGCTTCATCGTCCCTGTGGCAGTATACTGAAAATCTATGCAGTACCGATGAGTAGGGTATCAAAGCTCATGTTAGATTTTCTGGGGTAACGATGCTGCAGATTACCCCACAACATCGGTTGTTATTGGCAGTAGAGCCCGTATTTTATAGCTTTGCCTAAGGACTCATTGGTTCGACTTGTTTGGAAGACAAAAGACTCTCCATGTATTCTTTAGCCTCAAGCATCGCGGGCAAACTGTGCTTCTGGTGGTAGGCCAGGCGCTGCTCTTCATCATGCCCCAGTTGTTTTGACTCTTCATCTATCTTAAATGGAATTGAAAGCCATTTCATGATGGGTATGCAGTGTTCTGGGTAAAAGGCCTGTAACTCGTCAAGCTTCCGAAAGCCATGGGACAAGCAGTTTCATCCAACAGGAAGTCGACTTTACTTTTAAAAATAGGCTGCTATTGTTTAATTAATGTATCAGGGATGAGCAAATGATAGTACATGTCAATTTCGAATTAGCAGAAAAATCAAATAGTATTTTAGATGCTTATTTTAAAGCCGTAACTTCCCATAATATAAATAATATCATTTCGGTATTTGATCCAGATGCAGAACTCATTACAGAAAAAAAAACTTATAAAGGCCAAAAAAGCATAGCTAAATATTACACAGAAAATATTATTTCATTAGCGAGTTTTTATCCAGAACCAGGCGAACGTCATTTTACAGCTTCAGGGCAGAATATTGCGGTTGAAATTAAGTTACATGCTAACAGCAAAGTTCGCTGCGTGGGTGATTTTTTTACCTTTAATGATAAACATATTACCAAGCTTCACGTTTATTCGAGGCAAATTGAAAGTATTCAAACAGAATAAACTATATTTATATAGTTTTGTAATGGGACGCCAGAGGTGCGGGCGAGTAGTAGAATTAAATGTATGAGTTATTGATTTGTATTTTTATTATCCATAAATTAAACAAAAGGATTTGAAAATGGCTATGGAAAATTATAATTTTAAAAGCTCTAATTCCTATGTCGAAGTATTTGATATTTCGCCAACGAAATCAGGTATTTTGGATGGATTAACTTTTGGCGTTAAAGATAATATCGATGTTGCGGGATATAAAACAGCTTATGGTAGTCCTGCATGGCGAGATTGCCATCCCGTTGCCGTTTGTCATGCTGTTTGTGTTGAACAAATATTAGCTGCGGGAGCAACCTGTAATGGGAAACATGCTACTGACGAGCTCACTTTCAGCTTGGATGGCGAAAACCATTTTTATGGTACCCCCGTTAACCCTAAAGCACCTGATCGAATTCCCGGTGGTTCATCTAACGGTTCAGCATCGGCTGTTGCATGTGGCCTGGCAGATTTTTCAATTGCAACAGACAATGGCGGGTCAATTAGAGTGCCATCAAATAATTGTGGTGTATTTGGAATGCGCCCGTCGCATGATGTTGTGTCAACGCAAGGGGTAGCACCGTTTGCGCCAAGTACTGATACAGTTGGTATTATTGCTAGATCATCAAAAATATTGAGTATGGCATCGTCTGTTTTGTTATCACATGATTTACCAAAATATACAGGTGTTGGAAATGTGTATATCCTCAAAGACGTATTTGACATGGTCGATCCTGAGGTAAAATCCACATTAGAAAATACTATGCAGGATATAACTAATGATATTTTCTCAAGCAGTGTAGAAGAAATTAAATTAAAGGATATAGTAGGTGGCGGAAATCTTAGTGATTTAAGTTCTTGGTTTGATCAAATTTTTAGAGTTGTGCAGTGGGGTGAAATTTGGGGCTCCTTAGGTTCTTGGGTTGAAAACGATAAACCTGAGTTAGGTCCGCGAACTAAAGTAACTTTGAGCAATGCAAAAGCACTAGACCGCACCCTAATTGGAAATGCAAGGTACTTACGAGAAAAGTGTTTTACTAAGCTTGAAGAATTTCTTAGTCCTACAGACATTATTATCATGCCTACTACGCCAGGATTACCACCACTTAAAGGTTCGATAGGTGCAGACATGATGAAAGATAGTACTTATTATCCTCACACATCAGCAATAACATCATTTGCTGGAGTTGCTCAATTACCCCAAGCATCTATACCCGCAGCAGAAACAGCTGAGGGCATTCCCGTTGGACTATCAATTTTAGCTCGTAATCGTGAGGATACATTTTTACTCGGTGTAGTAGAACATCTATCTAAACAATTAGGTATCGAGCCGTCTAAGTAACGGTTGGTGTTAGGAGGAATATAAATAAAAACTCATAACCCATTGATTTTACTGGCGTCCCGGAGAGGATTCGAACCTCCGACCTGCCCCTTGGGGGGGGGATTTAATTGTGTCGTCAATGTATCTCCATGTAACTCCGTGAATAAATTGCCATTATAATTCATGATGTTAACAAAATTTTTAATATACAGTAACACATTGATATGCTACATTCTACAATAAAATTGCACTCTATATGCACTCTTGATTAATTGGTCAGGCGCGCCTGACCAATTCAAGCATTTCAATGAGGTAGTAACCAATGAAAGAAATAAGTGATAACTCTCAACAGTTTCATTTAGATGAAGATTATCAAAATCATTCTAAATGAGATCAAAGTACGATTAAAAGAAGCGCAACTCCGCGCTGTTATAAGACTTAATAAGAGCTTATTCAATTTTATTGGGATATTGGGCAATTAATTATACAGAAGCAAAAAAAGTCAAAATGGGGAGAAAAATTATTTGAGGTTCTATCAAATGATTTACGCAGAGCTTTTCCCAATACAGAAGGATTTTCTAAAACAAATCTTAAAAATATGCGTCTTTTTGCAAAGAGCTATCCTAATGGTGAATTTAGTCAGGCACTGCCTGACCAATTGACTTGGACACACCATATTGTACTAATTCAGGCTTTTTCTCCAAAAGAAGCGGATATAAAGGAATGGTATGCTCAAAAGACAATTGAAAATGAGTGGCCTTATCGAGAACTTCAAGCACAGATAAAAAGTGATCTTTACCATCGGCAATCAAGTTTAGGACACAAAACAACAAACTTTAAACATAAGCTTCCATCTCCACAATCACATTTAGCCCAAGAAATGATTAAAGATCCTTATAAATTTCATTTTTTGTCTGTAGGTAAAAGGCACATGAAAAAGACATACAAAATGGGCTGCTTACTCACGTAAAAGAATTTCTTATGGAGCTGGGGCAGGGTTTCGCTTTGTATGGAACAAGATACCCTATTATAGTTTCAGGTAAAAGATTTGAAATTGATCTATTAATGTATAACACAAAGCTTCATTTGTATGTCGTCGTGGAGCTCAAACGAGGTGACTTCAATCCTAAAGATACAGGCCAATTAAATTTTTATCTCTCAGCGGTAGATGAACAATTAAAAATGCCAGAAGATGGGTCAACTATCGGGCTATTGCTCTGTGAAAAAAAAGACAAAGTTATTGCTGAGTACTCCTTAAGACGTGTCAGCAGTCCCATGGGAATTGCTGAGTATGAAGTAAGCAAATCTTTATCGGAAGGCCTTAATTCTATATTACCTACCACAGAAGAAATAGAAACAGAACTGAATGCCTATACCCAAAACATAAACGTTTTAGGTGATGAAAATGATAGCTAAGATCGGTAATTCCTTAATAAAAAAATTGATTCCAGGTGAAAAAGTATATGATGTAAGAGATCTTAATCTAAAAGGCTTTTTAATTAGAGTGCATCCTTCTGGCAGCATGAGTTATATTTGCCAATATAAAAGAGGGCGTCGAGTTAATCTTGGAAAAGTAGGAGTTATCACAGCAGCACAAGCACGCGAAAAAGCCCTTGAAGTCTTAAATAATTTTAATAAGGGTATTGAACCAACAGTCCAAAAAAGTATAAATAAGCCAAAAAATTTACAAGATTTTATTGAAAGCGAATATACACCATGGGTTTTGTCTCATCATAAAAGAGGAAATAAAACGCTTGCTACCCTTAATCGCTGTTTTAATAAACTATTCTCAAAGCCACTGATCGAGATTACTCCCTCTGTTTTAGATCAGTGGCGTATTAAGCGTTTAAATGAAGGTATTTCTAATGCAACTTTAAATCGAGATATAGGCGTATTGAAATCTCTTATGACAAAAGCTGCCGAGTGGGGAGTTATAGAAGAAAGTCCTTTAAAAAATTTAAAATTGTTTAAAATAGATCGTACTCCTAAAGTACGGTATTTATCCTTAGAAGAAGAGACACGATTGCGCCAGGCATTATTAGATCGAGAGAATCAATTAAAAGAGGAAAGAAAAAGTGGCAACCAATGGAGAAAGGAGCGTGGATATTCTTTATACCCTGAATTTGCTGAAGAGGATTTTTGTGACTATTTAATGCCAATGGTGTTGCTTTCTATTAATACTGGCTTGCGCCAGGGTGAATTATTTAATTTAAAATGGAACATGGTGGATCTATCAGAAGAGTCAATTATTATATCGGGAGACATCACAAAAAATAATAATTCTCGTTATATTCCTTTAAATAACGAAGCTATAAATATTATAAAACAACTTTACAAAGCAAGTGATCATAAAGAAGGATTAGTTTTTCCTAGTAAAAACAATCAACCCTTTAATAATGTTAAACGATCGTGGTCTTCCATTTTAAAAAAAGCCCAGATAAACCAATTTCGATGGCATGATTTACGGCACCATTTTGCTAGTAAGTTAGTCATGGTAGGCATAGATTTAAATACAGTTAGAGAGCTATTGGGACATTCTGACATTAAAATGACACTGAGATATGCGCATTTAGCACCAGAACACAAAATAAAAGCAGTTAAAAAAATTGCTTGGGGACAACAAAGCGATTAAGTATCCGAGGTTATGTAGAGAAGCATATGGGCATGGGATGAAAATTAGTTGCAAGATTTTTTATCTAAGTCTTTCCAATATCTGCTGGAATGGTTTGATAGCTTTATTAACTGCTTCATGGAGAGTTTTATAATCTGTTTCATATAAAAATTGATATCCTTTTTGGAGTTTTGCGTGATCAGTCATTGAGAAAAAAGACAAGCTATTGAAAACTTTTGATGCCATTAATGCACGTTTTGGTCGCGAAACAATTCACTTAGCGTCAGAAGGTGCTTCAAGACCATGGGCGATGCGTGCGGAATTAAAATCACCAGCTTATACGACTCGTTGGACTGATTTGCCCGTTGTGAAAAATAGTACTTAGCTTTTTTACGCTCAAGAAATAAAACGCAGAGAGAATAAAGCTTATGTTGGATGCATAAATAAGCCCCAGTCAAGGACTGCTCGATTTAAGCCAATTTTTAACATAAGACATCGTTTCTTCAATGGCTGAAACAGCTTGCTTATAAAGTTTCTCAAACAGTTCTCGTTGCCCTGATTTCCAATAACGCTCTAAGTATTGGCAGGCATATTTCATGCGAAGAGTACCCACATACACTGCCCCTCCTTTCATTTTATGAGCAAGCTTTTCGACTTGCTCATAATCTTTGGCTGCAAATGCCGCTTTCATGCGGGTAAAGTCTTCCGGGATGCTTGCTGTTACTAAATCGTTTAAAAGTTCAATAAGGATGGATTTATCGCCTAAGTTTTTTAACGTTTGCTCAACTTCTAAAAGAGGAAATTGTTCAAGGGTAAAGAGCTCTTCTTCATTATCGGGTAAATCAAGTTTAGCTTGCTCTATCTTTTCGCGCTCAAGGGTTTCTGGATGTCTAACAAAGTGATCTATGATATTAGCGGCATGAGCTTTGGTAATCGGTTTTGACAACACAGCATCCATACCAGATTCGATGCAATGCTGTTTATTTTCTTCAGCAGCATGCGCTGTTAAGGCAACAATAGGTGTATGGTCTTTATCTTTTTCTTGATTGCGAATTTGTTTAGTGACTTCATAACCATCAGCACCTTCACCTAAGCCAATATCCATAAAAATGAGATCGTAGCGTTTTGTTTTAATATGTTGCAGCGCTTCTTGACCTGAGCTGGCTAAATCAACAACGCAGTCCATCGATGTCAGTAGGTTTAACGCCACTTTTTGAGCAATTTCGCTGTCTTCAACGACTAAGACTGAATTGGGTTGATTGGGATTGGCTGCGATAGTTCGTACAGGATTTAAAAAACGCTGTTCTTCTTCGGGCATTACCTCTTCAATCCCTGAGTGATCATCCAACAGAGGTGCCTTAAGTGGAATGATACAGGTAAATGTTGTACCACAACCAAGAGCACTTTTAACATAAATTTCACCATCCAGCTCATCTATGAATTGTTTAATAATATAAAGTCCTAACCCTGCACCCTTATAAAGTCCTTTATAAGAGGGAGTAAGGCGTTTAAATTGCAGATAAATATCTTGCTGCTTATCCTTATCAATACCGATTCCTGAATCACTGACTTGAAATTTAATGATTAATTGGCGTTTTTGTTGTTTAGCAAGCTCAGCGGTAAGAGTAACGTGCCCTGAATGGGTAAAATTGAGTGCATTGCCGATTAATTCAAGGATAATGCGATGAAGCCTGATTTTATCGCCAATCACGTATCGGGCTAGATTGTTATCATAGATAAAATTGAGCTGTAGTTTTTTTTCACTTGCCTTCGCTTTATGCAAGTTAATCACCTGATTGAGCATGAGATTAAGATCAAATTTTTTCTTCAACTTAGGAATTTCACCGGAGCTGACGCGAACGGCTTCTAGCACCTCATCCATTAAATCGAGCAATGCATGGCTTGAGGCTGCTAAATTATCTGCATATTCTTTGATTCGAGGCTCTTGGGATTCGAGCTTTAAAATCTCAGAAAACCCTACTATGCCGGAAAGAGGGGTGCGTATATCATGGCGCATGTTCTCAAGAAATTCTGTTTTGGCCTGGTTGGCGGCTTTAACCAACTCCATTGATTTTTTTAACTCAGTCTGTGCTTCTTTCAGTTCAGTAATATCAAGCGAATTTCCAATAATACCAATTATTTGGTTATTTTCATCACGAAGTGGCATTTTAACGCCGGTGAAATGCATCAATTGACCTGAAGCTGTCTTTAGGCTTTCTGCCACAATGATGGCATTTCCTTGCGTCATAACCTCTGTGTCATTAGCAATTAAACTGGTTGCCTGCTCACCCCATAATTCTTGATCGGTTTTACCAATCACCTCATATGGCGATGATAATCCTGCCAGTTTTGCCGTAAGATTATTGCAGCCTAAGTAATATCCATTGCAGTCTTTCCAGTACAAACAACCGGGGATTGCATCGATGATCCCATTTAAAAAAAAAGCGATGTTATTTTTTTTAAGTTCAACATCTTTTCCAATAATAAGCGCGCCTTTAATATCATCGGCCAACATCAGAGGGCAGATAATCCAATTAATGTTGCATACATTGCCTGAGGCATTTTTGCAATCAAGATTAAAGTTTAATAATTGGGGATTTTTAAAAAAGTGAGCGGGAATGGGACAGATAATACGTTGTTCTTGACATAGTTCTAAAAAATTATATCCACGAAACTTCTCAAGTGGCCACTTGTAAAATTTTTCACTGGTCGAGTTTAGGATTTCAATACTAAAGTCATTTGCGATAACAATAGCAATATCAGTTCCATAATCAAGGATAGCATTCAAAATAACATTCTGATGAATGCAACCTGCTGTTATCTCACTCTTTTTCATTTGCCAGATTACTCCACAATGCAGCCAAGCTGAGATACTTTCTTTGTCTTCTAACTATAGCATGTGGAGTAAAATCAGGGGTTATTAGTTAACTAACGAAGCAGGTTTTGATATTGAGGGTATCAAAACCACATCATTTTCCGTTTCCGTTTCTTTTAAAGCCAGGTTAATTTGTTCAATATGGGAATTCTCTGCAGTGACAAGAATTTGCATTCTGGTCACTAGATTAAACGTGTAATTATTAGCTTCTAGTGTATGTTGCATTTCATTGACAAATCTTTCCAAACTTCCTTCATGGGCCAATTTTGATAAATCACACTGAACAATAAATGACAATTTATTTAAATTATCCAAAAAGGATGGAATGTAGGCATATTTTTTATACAAGGAAGGATCTTTTGCCGCCTGCCATAATTCCTCACTCATTTCTGCAAAATGAAGTTTTGAGGTAAATGAAATGTCCTTAAATTGCTCAGGCATTTCCAATAAACCAGTCACTGAGTTTTTAAGGAGCGATGGGGCGCTGCTGTTTTTGTAGTTGCAATTATAGGTGGAGCGAAAATAATAGGTGCTGTCTTCATGCAAAAAAATGGCAATTCCTTTGTCATTGAGTAGGTTAAGAATATTGTTAACAAATTGTTTACCGTATTCTTCGTCTTTTAGATAATAGGCTAAATGAGACACAAAAACTAAATCAATCGATTTGGGCGATACTAAGGGCTCTGCGCTTAACTCGCCTACCAGCACATCTTTTTTAATCAAGACATGTTTTTTAATTACTGCACTCCGAGATAAAATTGCTTCGGCATCTTCGAGAAACTTGTCGTTAATATCAAAACCGAGATAATCAAATCCTACAGGGCATTCCATCCTAGTTAAGTAACCCATGCAAGTCGTACTATCTGCACATCCCAAATCAGCCACTTTTATAATGTCGCCATTAAATAACACTTCTCTTTTTTTCAAGTTACTTGCAAATGCACCTACTATCTTTGCGGTATGGTTTTTTTGATCGGTTGCTTTGAGGAATGCTTCAAAGGCATCCTTATAATCAAAAATTCCTTCTGCAATCGGTGGTAAAGGTTTAGCGGGTGAGAAAAAACTAAAATTTGTAGGCGCTAACTCGGAAGCTTCATACATTAGACAGATATCCCTTCTAAAAAAAAGATGTTGACCAAGATATCACCAAATTCTAGGTTAGTCAAATATTGACCAATTGTTATTTATTTTGATCATTGAAAAGCAAAGCAACTGACTTATTTTTAGATACTCGATTTATCTCATTAAACTTGTCTCCTGTCCCGACTCAAACAATCAAACTGTGAGTAATTTGATGCTGTCTGACTTTTTGTATAGCGCACTAACAAGAACAATAAATGGTATAAGGCAGAAAATGATGTGCAAAGATAAATACCCGTATTAAGAAAGCTTAGGCTGAATTATATAATTTATAGCCTGCGGAAGGCTTAGTGAATCAAGTTCGTTTTAATATGTAGATATGTAATAGGAACTATCTTCATTCATTCAATTTGCACTCTGTATGCACTCTAAGAGTTCGATTGGCCCGGGGTTGTTTTACATAACTCCTTGATTCTATTGGCGTCCCGGAGAGGATTCGAACCTCCGACCTGCCCCTTAGGAGGGGGCCGCGCTATCCAGCTGTGCCACCGGGACTTAATCGTTTCAAAGTCTAACGCTGTTGTTAGGAAATAACAACTCTGCTACATATCAACGTAATTAGGGCCACCGCCGCCTTCAGGGGCTTGCCAGATGATATTTTGACGGGGGTCTTTAATATCGCAGGTTTTACAGTGGATGCAGTTTTGGGCATTTATTTGGAGCCTGGGGCCTTTTTCTTCTTCAACAATTTCATAAACCGCAGCAGGGCAGTAGCGTGTTTCTGGCGAAGCATACTGCTGGTAGTTCACTCTTATTGCAAGAATAGGATTACGAAGTTTTAAATGGCAGGGCTGATTTTCCTCGTGGTAGGTGTTTGATAAATAAACGGAAGAAAGCTTATCAAAACTGAGAATCCCATCTGGTTTAGGGTAATCTATTTTTTTTGCTTTATCTGCAGGGGTTAGACTGCTGTAATCGTCATGGTTTTTTAGAGTCCAAGGCGAACGTCCAAAGCTAATATAAGTTTCAAACGCAGCATTGATTAGACCAAACCATAAGCCATATCGAAATCCCGGGCGAATATTTCTTACTCGATATAATTCATTAACTAGCCAAGATTTTTTTATTTTCTCAGGATATTGTTTGAGTTCGACTCCTGATTCTTGTTCCTGAGTTAGAGATTCGAAGCAAGCTTCAGCAGCAAGCATACCTGACTGCATGGAAGTGTGGATACCTTTGATTTTCGGTACATTGAGAAAACCTGCGCAGTCACCGATTAAAACACCGCCTGGGAAACAGAGTTTAGGTATAGACTGCCAACCGCCCTCATTAAGTGCGCGTGCACCGTAGCTAATTCGTTCCCCACCTGTGAGTAAGTCTTTTACCAGCGGATGAGTTTTAAAACGTTGTAATTCAGCAAAAGGATTTAACCAGGGATTTTTGTAATCCAAACCAACTACAAAACCGATCGCGACTCGGCTGTTAGATAAATGATAAATAAATGAACCGCCGTAGGTTTGTTTATCCATTGGCCAACCCACAGTATGAATGACTTTTCCAGGTTGATGCTTTTCCTCTGGAACTTGCCATACTTCTTTAATCCCGATGCCGTAAGTCTGCGGTTGGACTTTATCCCGTAGGTGGAAATGTTGCATTAGCGTTTGGCTAAGTTGGCCGCGGCAGCCTTCGGCGAACAGGGTTTGTTTCGCGAGTAAATGCATACCTGGTTGATAATTTGGTGATTTATTACCGTTTTTATCAATGCCAACACTGCCGGTAGTAACACCTTTTACTTGATTTTTTTCGTTGTAAAGCACTTCTGTTGCAGCAAAGCCTGGATAAATTTCACAACCTAGTTTCTCAGCTTCGGTGGCAAGAAAGCGACAAAGCCCTCCTAAACTGATAATGTAATTACCGTGATTGCGCATTTGGCGTGGTGTGGGTAGATGATAGGCGCGCCCATCGGTAAGAAAATAAAAAGAATCCTCAGTGACCGCTGTATCTAAAGGAGCATCCTGCCAATTATCAGGGAGTAATTCTTTTAAACTTCTTGGTTCAAGAACCGCTCCAGAAAGAATATGAGCACCTACTTGCGCGCCTTTTTCAAGAATACAAACGGTTATTTCCTTGTTCGCTTTGGCGGCTAGCTGTTTAAGTTTGATAGCCGCAGATAAGCCAGCAGGTCCTGCACCGACAATGACGACGTCATACTCCATTGATTCGTATTCCACACTGTCTCCATTCCAATCGAAAATGAAAATCATCGCTTTTCTAGCGTTTAAGATCAAGATAGTTTTGCAGGAGGCCAAAGATATCGTAGTTGCTTTTGGCCCAAGCTTGCTATAAAAGCCAAAAATCAGCCCTAACAAAAAATTTTTCTATCAATGATAGCCAGAGCTAGTAGAAAATTTTTGTTAAATACCGTATAAATTGGAGTTTGTCTCGTGCATGATTTTAATTTGAGCAATTAAGGGAAGGAATAAGCATGATAAGAATAATGCGCTTAATCGCGATAGGATGTTTCTTATCCTTTAATGTGTTTGCTAACTCTTATTTACTATCGACGCTCTCGACGCCTGAAAATTTAGGTAACCGTTGGTCTATTATTGCAAGCCTCGGGTATAGTAATTATCAGCATATGTATCGCACAGAAGGCCAAACAGCTATAGGTCGCTTGGCATTTGCTGCTGAGTTACTAACTGCTAGCCAAGCTAATTTTGGGCTGGAAATGGGGGTGCAAACAGGTAATCGTATGCATTTTGCTATTCCGCAAAATCCTTTGGCAACCTTAGGTTGTGCAGTTCGGACTACTATGAGGCCAATGTTAGATTTATTGATAACGGCTAATGCGAATCCTTTGAATGAAAGTTTACTCTTCACGCAGCTTAAAGGGGGGATTACTTATCGTAATTGGCAAATTGACAGTTATAGAATAAGCAATAAATCCGAAATTGCTGGTGAAGTTCAAGCGGGCTTAGGTTATCCACTGACGGAAATTACCAATTTAAATTTGCTGTATCAGGGTGTTTTTGGTGGTAGTCCAAAACTTCGCATTAATCCTTTTACTGATACCGGCTTTATGTCTAGTTTGCCAATTCAGCATGGCGTTTTACTCGGTTTTTCTATAATTGCCTAGCATTTGGTTTTAATTTTAAACAATTTTGGTTTTTTTTCTCTATAAATCACGTAGAATAGCTGCGCAATAAACAGCATATTCAACGGGATATATTTTGGTGGATAATGCTGATTTACCAAAACACTTCATCTGTGAGATAACAACAGGCTACGTGGAATGCGCAAGTCGATGCTTTTTTGCCAAGTAACGTAAAGGATAGTGATAGATGAAAAAAGGCGATATTTTTGCAACTGGCTTAAATTTGAATTTTTTTGATTCTCCAGAGTTTGAACAAACCCTTGGAAATTATGAAGAGGATTCCGTCATTATCGCACGGAATGCCCTACGCATATTAATGATGGGATGGCACGAGAATTGGAAAGACCTTGCCTCTAAGCGGATATTAAAGGCAATTTTCGTTAAACGTGATCATGACTTAACCCGCGGTATGCGACTTGCTTTTCAGCAGGGATTTGATTCTATTTTTGAGCAATTAAAAGATAGTGAACTCAATGAGCAACAGTTAAATCAAGCGCAATTATTTATTTCTAATTGCCTATCACTTTTACCTTTTTCTGATCCTAATCCCTATGAATCCTTTATGATCCCGCAGTTAATCGACGGTCAATGGAGGAAAGTAGAATATAAAGTAACTCCAATTGAATTAACTCCCACTAAAGGATTTAGCAAATTATTTATTGATGAATATGACCGCGTTTTTGCATATGGTTTGACACCACTTATTGATAATGAGGCTGAACCTCATCTTATTTTCATGGGCACAACCTATCCTGCCGGGCAGGGATTTAGTGCTCAAGTCGATACTGATTTAGAACCTGGCACTCCAGGTAATTTTCTATACCAGCATGGACGAAAAAAAATTATCACGTGGATCACCCAACAATATCAACAAGGCAAAAAAACTCATGTTTGCGGTACTAGTTTAGGAGGCTCTTTATCCTTGTTTTTGGGTACTGAGCTTGGATCTATGCTATCACGCGTTGATGCAGTGAATTCCCCGGGGGAGTATGAACCTTGGTTTTATAATTTTCCCTATGATCATTGGGAGCAATTTGTTGAGGAAGGGGTAGCTCCCCCCACTTATGTGCAAAATAACAGTGACGATCCCGTTTCTAAGCACGGCAAATGGAAAAAAAATTGGCATATTCTTCTGGTTAATCCTCCTGCATCAAAAAAAGGCCCTAACTTATTGACTGAGCATGCGCTCATGTACACGGGTTTTGCGGAAACGCAGGTTGTGGTTGGTGATGCTGAAGAAGATAATGAAGAAAGGAGAAGTCGAGATTTTTGGAGTTATACTTTACTGCGGGGATTAAGCTATTATTTGGGCTATCTGCCTTATCGGGTTTTTATTTTACCCGCGATTCGCTTTGTATTAAATAATAAATGGGCAACAGCGCTCACAGTTCTTTTTGTATTGGCAAGTATTTTTGTACTGCCAATGCTTTCCACTGCTGTAGCTGCCGTTATGTTCACTGCAGCACTGATTCCCTTGACAATATTTTATGCGTTGAAGGTCTATGACGCGGTGAAAATTGTTGTGGGTTGGAATGATGTAACGACGCCTGCTTGCCATTCTCCAAATTTGCCAAGAAATGAAGAGATGGATCTTTATGCTAATCAAGTCACTACAAGCTTCACTTACAAAGAAATTAGAGAGTATTACAAGGCAAAACGCTGTACTTTAAAAGGCAAAGAATTTTTACCTGAAGATAATCGAAAAAATCATGAAAAACGCGAAATGCTTAGTTATAGCGCAGATGAGTCTCATGATAAAGAGCAGAGGGAGGTTAGAGCTTCCAAAGCAAAAATATTTAGTATGAAACAAACAATTCAAATAATGGGACGGTTCGGGTTGCATGCCCCTACAACCGTTCTAAAAACAGCTTTGCAAGAAGAATACAATGCTTATAAACTAGGTAAACCTGAGAAGAGTAGACTGAGTATGGTTTAATATTAAACAGGCTCTCCGTGAAAGCAAAGGTCCAGGTTCGACTAACACCTAGGGATTCCATTTTAGCTGAAAGACAGTTGCTAGATTAGGAGAAATTTTTGTGAAGGACTACATCAAACATTTTGGTCAGCACTCTGAGAATTACCTACTTTTTCGCCCCAACTATCCTAGTATTTTGTATGATTATCTTTCCAGTTTAGTGCATGAATATCAAAATGCTTGGGATTGTGGAACAGGTAATGGCCAGGCGGCACTGGCTTTGGCTCATTATTTTAAGCAAATAACCGCTACCGATATTAATCAGGCGCAGCTTGATCTGGCTCCTAAAAATGAAAAAATTCGCTATATTTGTTGTACTGCCGAAAATACTCCGATTTTAACTCATTCAATTGATTTGATTACAATTGCACAAGCCTTACATTGGTTTAATTTTGATTTGTTTTATCAAGAGGTGAGAAGAGTCGCTAAACCAACTGGAATCATTGCTGCCTGGTGTTATTCCCTTGGTAAATTTGACACCATTTTGGATGACCTTATCACTAAACTATATACCGATATTTTAGGTGATGAATATTGGCCTGCTGAGCGTCATTATATTGATGAAGAATATCGAACTATCCCATTTCCGTTTACCAAACTAAACACACCATCTTTTGCTATTGAAAAGAAATTAGATTTTGCTCAATTTATTGGTTATTTGAATACCTGGTCAGCGGTAAAGGAGTATCAGCAACGCAATAAGTCCAATCCAATTAATCTGATATTCAAAGAGCTTGAAGCGATTTGGGGAGATCCTAAACAGCATTATCGCTTGCGGTGGCCAATCCATTTGTTGGTGGGTTCAATATAGGAAATTGTACTTAATCGATGAGATCTGAGTTTCCTTCATCGATAATCACATTAAAGGATGCAGCAATCTGACCACAGGGATTTTTGGCTAACACAGTTATATCAAACTGGTCGCCAAATTTTGCATTAATATGAACTTCACCTGTTTGAGGATTAATGGAAACAATGTTACTTGTATTACGAGGTTTTGCGATCACTGAAAAAGTTAAATTATTACCCTGAAAGGCTTGCCCTGTAGGAATAGCTGCTGTGTATTGAGGGGGAATAGCCCAATCGAGAAGGGGTTTAATGACTTTGGGACAACTCGATTGAGAAGCGGCATAGCTAAGGCTGCAGAAAATCAGCGATGAAATTAGCACGAGCTTAAATTTGTAGGTTGTCATTCCATTTTCTCCTACTTGGCTACTTAAATATAGGAGAAATAGCTACTTTTTTCCATCCTGTGAAAGCAAGGGTACAAGGTTCGCTGATTACAAAAGATACAAGATTAGTCTTGGTCCAACATATTGTCCTCAGCGTAGTGGTAATACCAGCCGTTTACTGTTTCGCTTAATTGATATGACTGTTTTGTAAATTCCTTATCCATTTCTGGCGATTTTCCTTGCCCATATCTGAACTTTTAATCACATAATGCACAATATAAAATCCATTATTAGCTTTTCTTACGATTTGCAATTCATCTTGTTTTAGGTGGCTTGGTGTAGGAATAATAAATTCGAAAATAATTTGTTGCGGACTTTCTTTAATGATATTAACAATTGGGTGCATTCCTGTTTTTTTTAATTGTAAAACCATTGCGTCTACATACTGCTTCACTGTGATTTTTTCTTGTAATCCTGGGATAAATTGACTTGTTACCAATTCGTTCCATTGATTAATATTATCGCCAGCAGGAACGTACTCAACTGTCGTTATTGTCGGATTTTTCTCTCCCCAAACAGCCAGCCAAGGGCGATTATCGAATACAATTGTTTGGGTTTCATAGGTTTTTATTTTGGGATTGATGCCTGAAGATTCAAAGGCTTTAGTACTGCAGTAAGGCTTGTTCTTATAGGTATAATACTCAACACATTGCGGATTATTCTTTTCTGTGACCTCAATAAGCGAATTAATGTCGAAGGCGGCATAGGCATTGAAAATACTGAATAACGAGAGAATGAGTGAAAACAATCTAAAGAATTTCCGCATTTTCAGTTTCCTTTTATAGAGTAAAGCGCCTATCTTGAAAGGGCATTTATTCAAGATAGGCAAAGTTTAAAAACCAGAAAGAACTATTTTTCCTCTTGATTTACCTGAAATAAGAAGCTCATGCGCTCTGTTTAAATTGGCTGAATTAATTAAACCAAAATTATTATTGAGTGTAGTTTGAATGAGCTCTTTATCCACCAATTCTGCTACCTGGGTTAATATTCGATGTTGAGTACTCATATCATGAGTTTTATACATCGAGCGGGTAAACATCATTTCCCAGTGAATAGAGATGCTTTTTGATTTAAAGATTCTAAAATCAAGCTGCTCCGGATCATCAATCAAAGCAAATTTTGCCTGTGGCTTTAAGCAATTGACTATCTCTTCGACATGCTCACCGCTGTGGGTTAGGCCAATAACATAATCGACTTCCCCAATATTTTGTTTTTCTAATTGGTGCAACATGGGCTTGTTGTGGTCGATGACATGGTCTGCGCCATTATTTTTGATCCATTTTAGTGATTCTTCGCTTCCAGCAGTACCTATAATAGTTAATTCGGTTAGTCTCTTGGCGAGTTGAACCAAAATAGAGCCTACGCCTCCTGCGGCCCCTATAATCAACAGACTACCTTTTTGATTAGCGGTTATATTCAGGCGATCAAATAAAAGTTCCCAAGCGGTAACCGAAGTCAACGGCAGAGCCGCAGCTTGTTCAAACGACAATGTTTTCGGTTTCAAGCCAGCTATGCGTTCATCCACCAAACTAAATTCGCTATAACAGCCTGGGCGAGTAATATCCCCTGCAAACCAAACCTCATCACCGGACTTGAAAAGAGAGACATATTCGCCTACTTCTTTAACCACGCCTGATGCATCCCAGCCTAGTATACGAAGTTCTCCTTCTTTTAGTTGGACGCGTTTGCGTGTCTTAAAATCAATTGGATTTACTGCAATCGCTTTTATCTCCACTAATAAATCATGTCCCGTCGGTTTAGGCCTGGGGACTTCCAAGTCGACGAGTGGATTAATTTCATTATTTGATTTTGCTTTGATACATCCAATTGCCTTCATAGAATATCCTTGTTAATTAATATCATGACTTAGCTAAAGCCAGAATAAAGGATTTCAGGGGTGGTGTGAACTTAATTTGCACTGAGTTAAACTGATTCTTGTTATATACTTAAAAAAATGAAACAGCAAAGGATCTGGCTATGCGAATGTTCTTCGCGGGTTTATTGTTAGTTTTAATGGAAATTTCACAGGCAGCTACTGCGGATAATATGACTATTAATGTGACTACAACCCAATCTAATTTTCTAATTAGCTTAGCCTCTAATCCCACGACGGGGTATCGATGGATAGTTACTGGTTATGACAAATCTTTATTACATCTTATGTCAAGCAAATATATTCCTCCGCAATCGAAATTAATGGGTGCAGGTGGGCAGATGCAATTTATTTTTGAGTTAATGCCCGATGCAAGCTTTCCAGCAAGTACTAATATTTATTTAAAATATGCACAACCCTGGGAGCCTAAGAAGGGAACTTCGAAGACAGTGACTGTTAATTTTCAGAGCACTAATAATTAATTTTTTTCAACGAAATATTAAATATTGGTTATCCCCATTGTGTTTAATCCTTTGATAAGGTACTTTATTTTCTGAGTTTTCTCTAATTAGGGATGATTAATGAAGCGGCTTTCCCTTAAGTCCGGTATCTTTATTTTATTTTCTTTATTTGCGACCCAAGTTTTTTCCCATGCGGTGACTTTCTATGGGTTAGATAGTATTGAGCATTATCATGGTAAATCCAATGGTGCTTTTTTTATTCAAATGGGAAATTTTTCTGGTAAATTAAATGCCTATCATTATCAAGAAAAAATGCAGCAAAAAATTAGTTACCCTATTAAACTCGAGCGAAAAGGGGGAAACTACGTGGTAATGATAGGCCCTTTACGTTCTATGGGGCAAGTTAGAGAAGTAGTGGCTCAAACAAGATCCAGATTTGTCCAAAGAAAAATCCCTCAAACATCAAGTATTCTTTTTTTCCGCGGTAGGCAAAAGCAAAAAGCTCAACCAGTAGCAGTTAGAACAATCATACGGCCAGAAAAAGAACCCTTAGAAAAAGAAACGATAGAATATTTTGGCTTAATCAATGAAAATTGGTATATCGGTGCCTTCGGCGGTGTGCAGCGAAATGATATAACCCATAAAATAACAGTGAATAACGGTTCCGGTGCCCAATCTCCCTATGACAAAGATAGTTATCTTTCAGGAGTCTATAGTCAAGCTTTAGCAGGAGCTTCAGGAGGATATCGTTGGGAATTTAATAATCGCTTGTTTCCCGCTTTAGGAGTCGGTCTGCGCTATCAGCGAGTCTTTGCTCGAAATGTTGGTAAAAGCATTCTTCAATATTCAATGCCTGAATTTGCAAACTACGGCTATAATTGGCAAATTTACTCAGATGTTGCATTAGCCACTGCAAAGCTGAATTTTTTTCAATATCGAGCATTTACTCCTTACCTAAGTGGTTCTGTAGGGGCCGGCTTTAATAAAGCGCGTAGTTATAAAGAAGTTGCTTTGCAAGGAGTGACGCCAAGGATTAGCCCTGCATTCACGTATAATCTAACTACTCAATTTGCATACAATGTGGGAGCAGGAGTGGATTTACAGCTCAGCAGCCGTTTTATTGTGTCTTTAGGTTATGAATATCAAGATTTAGGTAGTGTGTCATCTGGTAGTGGAACAGGTAGTAGTTGGGCAGGGCGGGTATTAAATTTAGGTAGCTATAGATCAAATGCGGCTTTGTTAAGTGTGAATTATTTAATCGGTGACCGTTAAATTTAGTTGTCAGCGCACTCACTGTTAAGAGTGGTGGAAGGATTACTGCCATTAAATTAAGGCATTGCAACTTATCTCTACGTCCTGCGGTTTACCAGAGGGATGTTGATGAAGGTGCTTTTCTTAAGGTAGTGAGAAGGATTTATGGATTGGAGAAATTATGAGTATTGTTCGAATATGCCTGATCTGGGTCTTGTCATTTTTTTTTACCCAAGGGTGTATAGCAGGTATTGATCCAGTTGCTTGGTCAGTTGTGCCCATAACAGGGTTTCCTCCAGTATCGGTCGGAGGTACTACGGCTGTAATATATACTTTGTCCAACAGGCTTCCCATTTCTGCAACAATTGATACGGCAGTCATTAAAAGTAATGACTCGTTTCTTATTCAAGATAATTGTAATGGTTTTTCATTATCTCCAGGTTTTAGTTGTACGATAACTATCGTTTATTTGGCTCAAGTGGCGGGTAAAGCTTTTATCCAACTGAATTATGGCTATCATAATAATCGCATCTCTCTACCTGCTTTAGGTGTGACAACGACTAGTTGAGCTGAGTGAGATACCTCTACTTAGCATAATGCATTGAGAGGGAGATATGATGGTCATGTAATTGCTCATTTTCGTTTAGGCTTTCACTTTATCAAGCTATGGTTAAGTAATGGTCGAGAATAAAGCAGATGTGTCAATTGTATTGAGATTGAATAGAAATGAAGAGTTGTTGATGAAAGGAAATCAGGTTGTCAAGTACCCTCGCGTGGTTAGCGATAGTACTTGTACGACAACCCGATTAAAGATTTGAGTGGATTTAGTTTAAGCGACTTCTACTTCTTCCGCTTGAGGACCTTTTTGTCCTTGTCCTGCTTTAAATAGTACGGTTGCACCTTCAGAAAGGGTCTTAAAACCGCTACCTTGAATAGCACTGAAGTGAACAAAATAATCTTTGCCGTTACTTTCAATAAAACCAAAGCCTTTGCTTTCGTTAAACCATTTTACTTTACCGCGTATTTTCTCTGCTGCCATAGTTACCTATTCCTAATAATTTGAATCTTCATTGTAGCATCAATATATAATCTTTCTAGTCTTTAAAACCAAAAATTACATAAGAACTACTTCTCTATTGTACACCATTTAACTCTGAATATGTTAGAAATTTAAAATATTTAGCTATATTAATGATTATTTTACATAAATATGACAATTTTACTGGTTATTTCAGGCAAAAATTAGACAATTTAGATTTTGAAGAAGAAATGGCCTCTAAAAATCATGTATTAACTAATCCAGTTATGCACACTAAAATTTTTGTTACACTTGATATCAGTCTCTATGTTTTTTGTTGTGCTTACGAGGACTAGTAGGAAGTTGGTTAATACCTTTATTGAATAAGCTTGTTGAATAAAGTGGACGAACAATAACTAGAGTTCCTGCCCAATTATTGTTTTTGTCGGCTTTCTTAACAAAACTATGATTTAACCATTTTGCATCATCAGTAAACATGCGTATACAGCCATGACTAGCACGATAACCGGGTATATCTTCTGAGCCGTGTAACGCAAAACCTTTATGGAAGAACATGCAATAGGGCATGCTAGCGCCTCCTTTACCAGCTGGGAATGCATTAGAGACGCAGTTTTCATTTTCTTTGCTAAATACTCTAAAAATACCAGTTAAAGTTCGACAAGAATTACTACTATCTGAACATTTATCACTACCTGAAGAAATCGGACCCCACTTAATCAGTTGTCCTTGTTCATCATAAGCTGCCCAAGCCAATTTTTCTTGATCGACAATAATTTGATTGTCAGAAGAGGGGGCAATTTTTACTGGAAAAGGAGAAATATCAAATAGATTAATGCTATTTAAATTTTGCGGTACTGCAATGACTTGACCTGAATGTAAAGGGTTGTAGGTACGATTTAATCGTTGCACAAGATCACGCTGAGTTTCATCAGGAAATAATTTCTTCCAACTTTGACCATCTTTTATATTAATGCAATTGTATTGAGGGTATTTGCAGAGTCCTGTCCCATAATAGGTCGGATCCGATTCATTTGTTTCTGCTTTTGCAATAACAGATAGTAAGGATATTATTACTAATATGATTAGTCGTTTCATGTTAAGAATCCCCATCCATTTCGATTCAAAAGCAGGATCTATGCTAGAGGTTGGACTCAGATCCTGAGAGTTATACCATCAACTATTGATGCAAAATAAACTCTAAAGTCTCACAAAACTTTTCAATTTCCTTCTCAGTATTATAGTAATGAATGGATGCTCTTACCAATGAATTTATATTTCTTTTTTTCAAATCTAATCGCGCATATTCTTGCAAGGAAATTGAAACATTAATTTTATGTTTTCTAAGCTTTTCTTGAATTAAATAGGGTTCTATATTTTCACAGTTGAATGTAACAATCCCACATTTATTTTTTCCAAGATCTTGAAGGTTTACTCCATTAATATTTCTTAAATTTTCTCTTAACAGACGAGCCAAAACTTGAATTCTTTGCCAAGTGGCATCAACTCCAAGTGCTAAGGCATAATCGATAGCTGTTGCTAAACCAATTTTGGCGGCAATATTTTGTTCCCAGGTTTCAAAGCGGCGAGCATCATTACGCAGTTGATATTCATTGTCCGATATCCATTGAGCTGCATGAAGATCGATGAATGGCGGTTCGTAATTTTGGATGATTGCTCTGCGTGCAAATAAAAAGCCTGTGCCTCGCGGACCTCGTAAATATTTACGGCCGGTAGCACATAAAAAATCGCAACCAATTTCCTGAACATCAATGGGCATTTGTCCGAGAGATTGGGTTGTGTCTACTAGATAGGGAATATTATGTTTTTTAGCAATTTTTCCTGCTTCGATTATAGGGTTAACAAGTCCACCCTGTGTAGGGACATGAGTGAAAGCAATTAATTTAACCTTTTCATCCAGTTTTCTATTTAAATCATCTAAATCAAGTTGCCCATATTCATCATTAGAAATAACGACAATTTCAATCCCAAGTTGCTTGGCTTTATGTAAAAAAGCTAAATAATTACTTGCATATTCGCTTAGCGCAGTAACAACGCGATCTCCTTTTTTAAATTTGAAACTATAAAAAGCCATTTCCCAAGCTCGAGTTGCATTTTCAACAAAGGCAATTTCCTCTGGAAGACAATTTATTAAACGTGCTGCGTTATGATAGAGTTTTTCTGACTTTTCAAGATTAAATTGGGCTGCTTCATAACCCCCCATAGCAGCTTCCAAGTCGAGATGTTCTTTAATTGAAGAAATAACAGCTACAGGAGATAAAGATGCACCTGCATTGTTAAAATGTAATACTTGCGTGCAACCAGGAGTATCTGTTCTTAATTTTTCGATGTCTAATCGGTGCATAGAAATTAAATCCTTTGATTAATTAATGAGTCGCAACACTATAGTATATCAAATGAGGATTTTGGAGTAAGGATGACTATTGCTGAATCAAATATCGTTTTATATTGGCCGTTTCAGCTTATAGCTAGCCAAGTTTTAACACAAAGTCTGAAAAATTCGAAAATCATCAGTAGGGCGATTGAGAAGTGACCTTTTTTTGGACTTTGGAATAAAAAAAATACCATCAAGTCCTTAACAGAAAATTTATAGCTGTGCTGAGGTAAGTTCTGTTCCAATCGGCTATAATGGGGTTCTTATAAAAGAAGGGGCAATAACAATGCGTAGTTTTTTTATTTATTTGCTAATCGGATTTCTCAGTTTTGGATTAGTAGTGAATGAGGCATCTGCTAAACGTTTTGGTGGCGGAAGAAGCTTTGGTGTGCAGCGTTCTCATAGTAGTTTATTTTCACCGCGAGCTACTCCACAACCGATGAAATCATTAGGACAACGGGCTAATTCGAACAAATGGCGTGGAGTTTTAGGTGGTTTATTAGCCGGTAGCTTATTAGCAAGTTTATTTATGGGTAATGGATTAGGTAGCGGCTTGTTATCTTGGCTGATCTTAGGCTCAATAGCCTTTTTCCTCATTAATTTTTTTCGCAGAAGAATGCAACCGGGGCTACAGTCGGCGCAAACAGCTCACTATGGGAAAAGTTCATTTAACAACCAGAACTCTCAGTTTTATGCGGGATCTGCAAATAATAATTTTTCAAATTATCCAAGGGATTTTGACTCGGAAGCATTCTTACGAGATGCAAAAGTGAAATTTATTCGTCTTCAAGCGGCTTATGATCAAAAGAATTTGCAAGATTTAAATGATTTTACAGCGCCTGAAGTCTTTGCCGAAATCAAAATGCAATTGGATGAGCGTGGTCAAGAGCCTAATAAAACAGAAGTGATTAACTTAAATGCCCAATTACTCGACGTTTCCAGACAAGCGGATTCAACAATGGCTAGCGTGCGATTTACAGGTGTAATTAAAGAGAATCAAGAGCCAGCGATACAATTTGATGAAATTTGGCATTTTCGTCAATTTTTCAATAATCAAGCTTGGGTAGTTGGTGGTATCCAACAAGATGTTTATCAGCCCCAATAAACATTGGTATCTGGTTGACGCTGCCGTCAACCAGATTGAGTACTCTTAGCTATGTTCAAAGACACGAAGTCGGTGCCCATCTGGATCAACAGCGACAAAATTTAGACCAAAATCCATTCGAGTGGGATCTTGGATAATCGTGATACCTTTTTTCTTCCAATCTTCATAAAGCTCATGAACTGCCTGGGTATTGGCAACTAAAATTCCTAATTCAGAACTCCCACCTAGAATAGCCGCTGCTTTAGGTTGTACATCTTGCTTGGACCAAAGACCAAATCTAAGTCCGTTTTCAAGAGCAAACAACGCAAAAGTTGGCATCGCTTCAGTGGGTTGACTCCCAAGTAAATTGCTATAAAAATCAGCGCTTGCAAGAGGGTTATTAACATACAAAATGGCATAACTTGGATAAAGCATATTTATTCTCCAATTGAGGTTAAGATTACCATAGGTTTTAAAACGCTATGGATCTTTTTGTTCTTCTCCAACCGATTTTTGCTAATCGTTGAGAAGCCTCAATCCTAAAAGAATATACTGCCAAATTTTGTCAGCATTGTTTATTGCAGAGGTATGCCCTGTAGTTCACGCCATTCTTTCTGTAAAATTTGCCGTCTTTTAGGGTAGCGGTGATTCATTAAAGTCAATTTTTTAATTCGATCAATACGAAAATGGCGAAATTCACTGCGCACTTCACACCAAGCAGCCAAAATACGGACTTGGTCAAAAAAACCGACAGCGAATGGCCAAATAATTCTCGTAGTTTCGTTATCTTTAAGATCAATATAGCTAATTTCGATTTTCTGCTCGAAACGAATGGCTTTTCGGATAAGTACTTGCTCTTCATCTCCAGTAGGAATTTCATGCCCTGGACCTACTAAAAGACCTGCTGTTTCGAGTTTGGTACGTAAATCTTCGGGAAGTACCGCAGAAATTTTTGCCAAAGCATTGCGTGAAGAAAGTGCTAGGCGTGAGTCAGTTTTTTTTGCGACCCATCGTGAGCCGAGAACCAACGCTTCGATTTCTTCTTCAGAAAACATCAAAGGAGGGAGCATAAAACAGGGTCGTAAGCGATAACCTACACCGGGTTCACCATCAATTTGGGCACCTTGGGCTTGAAGAGTAATAATATCGCGATAGAGCGTTCGAAGGCTTATACCAAGCTCTGCAGCAAGTCTCGCCCCGCTGATAGGGTAGCGGTTACGACGTAAAATTTGCAGCAAATCCAGAAGGCGTTCGGTGCGTGACAAGGTTGGAATCCGGTTGGCCAATGTGGATGATATACTGGCATAGATTGGCAATAAAAAACAACTATTTCCCTGAGCGCCTGGATACTACCGATAAGCCGCGGTATATAGGCGGAAGGAGGTTTTTATCCTACGCCATTAATCCAAGGCTCACCTTAGTCAAAAGAATATTTTCTTCTCTCCCGATTAAATCTTTAAATTTCATGTGACAAGACGTAGCATTAGCACAGTTCAATTCAGAGTATCTGCAATGGAAAAACTTTTTTCATATGGCACCCTGCAGTTAGAAGCAGTTCAAATAGCTACTTTTTCTAGACGCTTAGAGGGTAGGAAGGATTGCTTACGAGGCTATGTCTTGGAAGATCTGGAAATAACGGATCCCTATGTACTTCAAGTCAGTGGTAAGAAAATACATCAAATTCTAGTACCCACCTTGAAGGATTCAGATCAAGTCGAAGGAATGGCTTTTGATGTTACTGAGGCGGAATTATTAAAAGCAGACAACTATGAAGTGAAGGATTATGTGCGGATTAAAATCCGCTTAGCTTCGGGAGCTGATGCTTGGGTTTATGCTCATCAATCTACAGTTAGTCAGAAGGAATAATTTGCTATTTGTTTCCAGAGTTTTGTTGGCCAAGGCCCAACCAGGATAGATACAATTACTTCAGTTTTCTAAACGGTAAATATCGTGGTTCCCAAAAAAGTTCCTGAATTAACTTATCTAAATTAGCCTCTTGATTTTTTTGCGCCAACCCTTCTTTTATCGCAATTTTTGCAACCCGGATAGCGATATGTTTAGCGACTATTTGTGCTTCATCCAGTGAGGGAAGCAGCGGTAGGTAGCTATCTTTTTTACTGGGCGCATACTCACTTAGGGCTTCAGCCGCCGCCCAAATCATTTCTTTGGATAGTCGAGAAGCTTGGACTGCTAAAATACCTAAACCAACTCCCGGGAAAACTAGTGCATTGTTGCATTGTGCAATTTCGATTAAGCGATTTTGGTATTCTACGGCAGGGAAAGCTGTTCCTGTCGCTATAAGTGCTTTACCTTGACTCCAAGCCATAATATCAGCTGGTTGTGCTTCACATTTTTCATCTGGATTGGAAAGAGGGAAAATAACAGGCCGTAGCGAGGTTGAGGCCATAATTTCTATGATTTCTTGGGAAAAAGCACCAGGTTGAGCTGAACAACCAATTAAAATAGTGGGTTTTATTTGACGTACCGTGTCAGTTAAACTAGGAAATGGCTTATTGAGAATAGGCCATACACTGATCTCCTTGGCCTTTCGGGCATAGGGTTTTTGTGCCTCGGTGAGCTCAATATCAGAATCAACTAAAAGACCTTGTCGATCAATTAGCCAAAAGCGCTGATAAGCTTCTTCCTTTTTTAAACCCCTCCTCACCATTGCATCTACAATTTGATCACTGATTCCTGTTCCCGCAGAACCAGCGCCAAAGACCACGATTCGATGATCTTCAAGGTTAATGCCGGTGACGTCGCAGGCTGATAACAAAGCGGCTAGAGTAACTGCCCCAGTACCCTGAATATCATCATTAAAGGTGCATAACTCATTTTGGAATTTATCTAAAATTCGTCTAGCATTGCTACGACCAAAATCTTCCCAATGTAAAAAAGCATTAGGAAAATGAGAACGTACTGCATTCACAAAACTGAGGATAAAGTCATCATAATGTTCAGAAGCAATCCGAGGATGCTGACAACCCAAGTATAGAGGGTCATTCAACAACTCTTGATTGTTTGTACCAACATCAAGAAAAACGGGAAGAGTACGGATAGGATTTATACCGCCGCAGAGAGTATAAACCATCAGCTTAGCGACTGGTATATCCATTCCTCCAATACCTTGGTCTCCAATACCTAACACGCCTTCACCATCGGTCACTACAATTAAATCAATCTCAGGGTTGCTGCGATTACTAATAATCTCTTCAATGCGGTTCTTATCAGAGTGGGCAATATATAAGCCACGTGGCTGCCGGTATTCGTGACTGAAGCGTTTCACTGCTGTTCCTACAATAGGCGTATAAATGATGGGCAGCATTTCCCCTAAATGGCGACTTAGTAATTTATAAAACAAGACCTGATTTTTATCATGGAGATTATTTAGATAAATATGTTGTTGCATGCGGGTTCGGTAACTGGAGTATTGTAGATAGCTGCGTTTTACCTGTTCATCCAAGGTTTCAACTCGATGAGGCAGTTTACCAAGCAATCCAAATTCATGCCGTTCTTCTTGGGTAAAGGCAGTACTTTTATTGAGTTGTGGGATAGTCAGTAAAGGTTTACCGCAAATAGAGGTTTCTATGTATAATTCATCAGTTTGCTCGTCACGAATAATTTTAAAATCTAGCATAATCTTTTTTATCAAATATAAAGACATAACAATAGCGAATATGCAACATTTATTCAATGTGATAAAAAATCCAAGTACCTAAAACGTCAACATGGCGTTAGTTAGAGACAAATGGTAACATCGAGAACTTTATTTTGTAACATCAAGAGGTTCTAATGCGAAAGTACCTGTTTATGGCTTGTATGTCATTATTATTGGCTGCTTGTTCAACACAGGAGGATGGACAATACTACCGAACACACCCTCAAGCATTGCAAGATGCTGTTAAAGATTGTCCTGCTAAGCAACCAACCCAGATGAGTTGTAAGCAATTAGCCGATGTCGCTATAGGGGTAAATGAATTAGCTTATCAATTGCAAATCAATCCACAAGCTTTTGGTATGAAAATATTATCAATTCAAGAAACCTTAGCACATCAACAAGCGAGCTTAAAGGCTAATCCCAATCAGCCTGAGCTTAAGCTGACTGTTCAACATAATGAAGAGCAGCTGGCTGAGTATTTAGCAATAGTAAGATGGTTAGAATCTCCACAGGGTTAACAATGAGAATTTTGGTAAGTAATGACGATGGTGTATACGCACCTGGTATAAGAGCATTGGCTAATGAAATGTCGAGCATTGCAGAGGTGACGGTTGTTGCGCCTGATCGAAATCGTAGTGGGGCGAGTAATTCCTTAACTTTGACAAGGCCATTGAGAATTAAGCAATTGGATAATGGTTATTATAGTGTTGAGGGCACACCTACCGATTGTGTTCATTTGGCTCTCACAGGATTTCTCAATCCAATTGCGGATATAGTTGTTTCAGGTATCAACGATGGAGGCAATCTAGGTGATGATATTCTTTATTCCGGAACGGTGGCTGCTGCTATGGAAGGAAGATATTTAGGTTTACCAGCTATCGCTTTTTCCATGGTTGGTGAGAATATCCAACATTATGACACGGCTGCTTCTATTGCACGCCAATTAGTGCTAAAGATGCGAGCAAATATGCTGCCTTCTCAAACTATACTTAATGTCAACATACCGAATCTGCCTTCAGAGAAAATCAGAAGTATCGAAGTAACACGCTTAGGTACGCGTCATGCCGCGGAGCCTACTGTCAAAGAGTATGATCCACGTGGTCGGCCTATTTATTGGGTAGGACCTTCGGGAATTGAAGCAGATGCAGGCCCAGGTACCGATTTTTATGCGATTGCCCAAAACTCTGTATCCATCACCCCGCTTCAGCTTGATATGACCCATTATAAGGTGTTTGATACCTTATCAGCTTGGGTGGAAGAAATAAATTGGGGTGTCTAACCTGAAAAAACCGTTTCTTAGATGAGAATAAAATATGTACAAACTGTGCGTATTAATAATAACAATCCTATTGACTGCTTGTGGCACAAATTCTAATTTTGCCCCTGTCGTTGAATTAAAATGGCAGCCGCATAACCCAAATCAAGCTACTCATGTGGTGCGACGAGGTGAAACGCTTTATGCAATTGCTTTCCGCTATGACCAGGATTATAGGCAACTTGCTGCCATTAACCATTTGCATAGACCTTATGCTTTGCGTGTTGGTCAAGTTCTGCGTGTTAGAGGACTAGGTACTCGTTCCCGATTTGTTACGGTGAAACCTAGATCTAAAGTAAGGCAGGCTTTGCGAAAAAAAACTAATAAAACTTACCCTATATTTAGAGCAAATCAAACTTTTAATCAAAGGCAAACATGGATTTGGCCAGTCGATGGTCGGGTGGTCTCTCGATTTGCTCCCCAGCTAGGAAAAAAAGGCATAGATATTGCTGGTAAAAAAGGTGAGATGATTCATGCAGCAACCAGCGGAGTAGTGGCTTATGCGGGTAGTGGGCTTTCTGGGTATGGAAATTTAATTATCATTAAACATAATGATCAATACCTAACTGCATATGGCAACAATTTACGAAATATTGTAAAGGAAGGGCAAAAAGTTAAAGTTGGGCAAATTATTGCCGAAATGGGTGTTATAGATAGAAAGTATTGGGGTGTCCATTTCGAAATAAGAAAAGCCGGAAAACCAGTAAATCCACTGGATTATTTGAAGTGAGGTAAAACAAAAACAGTTGTAAAGATATGCCAATAAAGCGGTGTTTTTTCTTATTGAGATATAAACACGATAGGTGAAAAATGATGCAGGCAGACGACGAATCCATGAAAGAAGATGAAGTCCCAGAAGAAGAATGGGATGAATCTCCTAATGATGAAGAGATAGTGCTCTCTGAAGAGCATGAATCTGAGGATGTGGGAGAAGATCCACCCCTCCCCGATTTTAGTAATGAAGAAGCTTTTCCCAGCTTCCAGCGAGGCCGACAAGCGTCCAAAATTATGGATGCAACACAAATCTATTTGAGTGAAATCGGCTTCTCCCCGCTACTTTCTGCGGAAGAAGAGGTTCATTACGCGCGACTTGCACTTAAAGGAGACGCTGCAGCGCGTAAAAAAATGATTGAATCCAATTTGCGCTTAGTTGTTAAAATTTCACGTCGATATTTGAATCGTGGGTTACCGCTCCTTGATTTGATTGAGGAAGGAAATCTAGGATTGATGAAATCGGTAGAAAAGTTTGATCCCGATAGAGGATTTCGCTTTTCAACCTACGCGACTTGGTGGATTAGGCAAACTATCGAGCGGGCGATTATGAATCAAACCCGCACGATACGATTGCCAATTCATGTGGTAAAAGAACTTAATGTTTATTTGCGTGCTGCAAGACAACTGACGCAGAAACTTGATCATGAGCCTTCGGCAGAAGAAATTGCCGAAATGGTAGACAAGCCACTTGAGGATGTAGAAAAGCTTCTGGGTTTGAATGATAAAGTAGCCTCTGTCGATACACCAATTGGTTATGACGAGAGTAAATCCCTGTTAGATACGATTGCGGATGAAAATAGTGTGAACCCAGCAGAGCTTCTAACCGACGAAAATTTGCGTAATCATATTGAGTCTTTGTTGGATAAATTGACAGAAAATCAGCAGCAAGTGATCGCTAGACGTTTTGGTTTGCGCGGTTTTGAAAAGGCTACCCTTGAAGATGTCGGTAAAGAAATTGATCTAACGCGTGAGCGAGTCAGGCAAATTCAAGTAGAAGCTTTGAAAACATTGAGAGGGCTTCTAGAACGGGTTGGTTTAACGCAGGAAGACTTGTTTTAAGGATTGCTCCTCTAATTGCGACTTTCCGAGGCTTGTCGGCATTGTTCCATGGTTGACTATCACTACGTCCCGCGACTTGTTCGCGAGATCCAGAGATCTCAACTGGAAAAAAGATCGCCTGGATACCGCTTACAAGCCGCGGTACGTAGGCGGAAGACTAGAGTCTGCAACAACGTGGATAAGCGGCGGTATGTAGGTCGAAGAGTAGGGCCTGCAACAACGCCGACAAATGGCGGGAAGTTGACGAAGGAGTTAATGAGCTTAACTTTCCTACCCACTAAAATCCACAGCCAAACCCTGCCAACAATCCGAATAATTAACCTGCCTAGAGGAGCTTAATAATGCCGCCTCGCTCACTAACCAAGGCAAGCGAGTTTCAAACATAAAGGCCAAAGTATCTTTATATTGCATAGGTGTTAATTCTTGGTTAATAGCGGCTCGATAGGCTTCCGTATCAGGACCATGTGCAGTCATGCAATTATGAATGCTTATACCGCCCGGGACAAAACCTTCTTTTTTTGCATCGTATTCGCCATACACTAAGCCCATTAATTCACTCATTATATTGCGATGATAGTAGGGGGGTCTAAAGCTGTGTTCGGCAACCATCCAACGAGGTGGGAAAATAACAAAATCAAGATTTGCAACACCAGGGGTATCGCTTTCTGAGGTTAACACGGTAAAAATAGAGGGATCAGGATGATCAAAACTCACAGTATTAATCGTGTTAAAAAGCGATAAATCATAGCTATAAGGCGCATAATTGCCATGCCATGCAACAACATTTAAAGGTGAGTGGTTTGAGCTCGCAGACCAAAAGCGTTGGTGATATTTACAGATTAAGGTAATTTCTTCTTGGAGATCTTCAAAGGAGGCATGCGGATAAAGAAAATGTCGCGGATTAGCTAGTCCATTAGCGCCTAAAGGACCTAATTGCGGCAAGGTGAAGGGCGTGCCGCTATTTTCACAAATATAGCCACAGGCTAAAGGACAGGACAATTCTATTTTAAATTTTATTCCTCGAGGGATGACAGCGATTTTACCTGGAATTATTGCCAGTTGGCCAAACTCCGTGTAAATAACGAATTCACCCAGATAAGGTACAATCAGCATTTCGCCATCACTATTACTAAAATAGCGATTTTTCATCGATTGATTGCACTGATAAATAAATGCATTCGTTATGCTATTACCGCCTATATAAAATAAACCATCAACAAAATCTTGATGATGGGTAGGAGGTTTTAGAGCTGACCAACGTAAGGGATTTGGTGCTTGATCTTGTGCATGCGTCAGTGGTTTAGCTTTAGCATAAGGTGCATAGTCGCCATGCACAACGGAGGGTAGCGTTCTATAAAGCCAACTGTGCAAATTCACATGTCTTGGTCTGGTAAAAGCACTACCACTTAATTGTTCTGCGTACAAACCGAAGGGACATTGCTGCGGAGAGTTTTGCTCCTTAGGTAAGGCTCCGGGTATTGCTTCAGTTTGATGGTAATTGCCAAATCCAGCTAAGTACACCTCTTTCTCCTTGTTATCGCTGTTCGATAAGAATAACTTGAAAAAGTTAAAAAAGTCGAGGTAGATAGAGGTGATTACCGTTCTTTTTAAATGAATGGCGATGTATAATTTATTCATTTTTTATATTAATTGAGGTCTCATCATGGCGGGTCACAGTAAATGGGCAAATATTCGTTTTCGTAAAGGTGCCCAAGATGCAAAACGAGGAAAAATTTTTACTAAACTAATTCGAGAAATTTCCGTGGCTGCGCGAGCTGGTGGTGCGGAAGAATCGTCTAATCCTAGATTACGCGATGCAGTTTCTAAAGCACTTAAAGCGAATATGAAGCGCGACACGATTGATAATGCAATTAAGCGCGGTGCAGGTGGCTTGGATGGCGACAATATGATGGAAATGCGCTACGAAGGTTATGGACCAGGCGGGGTCGCTATTTTGGTTGATTGTTTATCAGATAATAAAAATCGTACAGTTTCCGAAGTGAGACATGCTTTTACTAAACATGGTGGTAATTTAGGAACGGATGGCTCAGTGGCCTATTTATTCAACAAACAAGGTGAAATTCTTTTAGCTTCAGGTCAATCTGAAGAAAAAGCGATGGAAGTAGCTATCGAGTCAGGTGCTGATGATGTCCTCGTTGAAGAAGGACAAATTGAAATCATTACAGCGGCTGAGAATTACCATAACGTATTGTCAGCTATTCAGGAAGCTGGATATGAAGTCGAGCAATCCCATTTAACTATGCGTGCTCAAACCATGGTTCCCTTAGATACAGACACAGCTGAGAGTTTAATCAAATTAATTGATATGCTTGAAGATTTGGATGATGTACAGGAAGTGCATAGTAATGCAGAGTTTCCCGAATCAGTTTTTGAGTAGGGCCCAATGAGCATTATTTTAGGGATAGATCCGGGATCTCGCATAACGGGTTATGGCATTATCAAGGAAGAAAATCGCAAACTTTCCTATATCGATAGTGGATGTATCCGCACGGCGGAAGGTCCCTTGAGTCAGCGATTATTGGAAATTTTCGATGGTATTTGTCAATTAATGGATGATTATTGTCCCAATGATGTGGCAATAGAGCAAGTATTCATGCATCAAAATCCTAGCTCTGCTTTAAAATTAGGTCACGCCAGAGGGGTTGCAATGGTAGCAGCTGCTTCGCATCGAGTGCAGGTAAGCGAGTATTCAGCGCGTGAGATAAAACAAGCTGTAGTGGGTTATGGTGCTGCGCAAAAAGCACAGGTTAAGCATATGGTAGTTAATTTACTGCTGCTAAATAGTCCGCCGCAAAATGATGCAGCCGATGCGCTGGCGATTGCGATCTGCCATAGCCATATGCGGCATGGTTTAGCGGCTTTACCGCAGTACAGACAAGGCTCAAGGAGACGTGCGAGATGATTGGCTGGTTGAGTGGGCAAATTGTTGATAAACATCAATTAGGTAAACTGGTAGTTGACGTCAATGGGGTTGGTTATGATGTAGAAACTTCATTACAAACTTTTTTTCAACTTGAATCTCACCAAGGCCCGATCGGATTACATATCCATACTGTAGTTCGTGAAGACGCTCTGTTGCTCTATGGTTTTTTAGATAAATTAGAGCGCAGCTTGTTTCGAGCCTTAATTAAAGTCAATGGGGTTGGCCCTAAAATGGCGATTACTATTCTTTCTAGCATTAGCCCTAATGAATTTATTCAATGCATCAATCAACAAAATACGTTATACCTGACAAAATTGCCGGGGATCGGCAAGAAAACGGCTGAGCGCTTGGTGATTGAAATGAAGGATAGTATAAAGTCATTTAGTTCGGCTGATTTTAATCAAGTTGCTTTAAAACAGGTTGCCAATGTACGTGAACAAGATGAGGCGATTAGTGCGTTAGAGGCTTTGGGATATAAGCAACAAGAAGCAGCCAAGGTCATTAATAAAATAGATGATGGAAATAAAACTTGCGAGCAATTGATTCGCCAAGCCCTGCAGATTTTGGCTGGTAGGTAGATTGGGCCTGGCAAAGCATGCTCATAGCAACTCCCCGCGGTCAAGGCGAGGAGATTTGCCTACTACTGCGCAGTATTAGTCGCTTGAGGGATAGGAAAATACACCTGTACAATTAATCCCGTACCCACTGAGGGCGAACCCAGTTCGACTTTACCGCCATGTAAAATAGCGATCTGTTGCACAATGGCCAAGCCTAATCCACTGCCAGGACTCTTATTACCTAAAACGCGGAAGAAGCGTTCAAAAACTCTTGATTGAAGTTCACTGGGAATCCCTGGTCCATTGTCACGAACCTCAAGAATCAGTTCTTGTTCTTTGGAATAAACACGAACCGAAACTTTTCCATTTTCTTTGCTATAACGGATAGCATTATCAACCAAATTGCGGATAAGGATACTGAGGGCAGTGGGATTGCCGGCAAATCCAGGTGGATGCTCGTCATGCTCAAATTCAAGTTCAATTTGTTTTTCTACAGCACTTGGCGCTAACATAGCTAACACTTCGCGCGCTATTTTAACCAAATTCACTTCGTCGATATCATTAATATTGGCTGCCTCAGGCACTAGCTTGCTCATCGTTAGTAATTGCTGAACAATATGTGTGCTGCGATTTACACTAGCGATCAATTTTTGTAAGGCTAGGTTTTTCTCTTCGATATCGTTGGTATTCAATGCGACCTGGGCTTGAGCTTTTAGTGCGGCAAGAGGGGTGCGAAGCTCATGGGCAGCGTCAGCGGCAAAGCGTTTTTCCCGTTCAAAACCTTCTTGAAGTCGATAAAAAAGTTTATTTAATTCATCGATAACGGGTTTAATTTCTTCTGGAACTTCTTGTAAATCGACCGGTTCTAAATGGGTGGGTGCTCGGTTAGCCACCTCTTGGGCAACGCGATCTAGGCTATCTAAACCTCGTCCAATAATAATCCAAATAAGTAATCCAGATAAGGGGAAGGTAAGGAGCATGATATAAAGATCATCTTGAGCAATGCGATGACCTAATTCATTTCGGGTATCATAACGTTCAGCTAAAACGGTACGAACTCCTGCTTTTTCATTATAAGCAGTAAACACGCGCCATTTTTGTTTACCAAGCATTTTATCGCTAAAACCATCCACTTCGGCTGTAAGAGGTATTTTGGGTGCAGTCGGGGAATGAAGTAACAGCTTTCCACCATTAGTCCAAACCTGGAAATTAAACTTCTCTAGATAGTTTTTGGGAGGTAAATCATTTAAAAAACGTCGTTGGTAATAATTATCAATTTTTTGTGGAATGAGCTCTAAAGCATCCTGAATTTTGTTCAGTGGCCGTTGATGAAGATCATCACCCAAAAGTGCTTGATACGATAAGGCGGAAATCGCCATTAAAGTATCAAGATGTTCTTGAATATCTTTTTGATCAAGATAGTAATTACCTATCGCCGTAAGCGTAGTAGTGATAGTGATGGCTAACAATAAATTAATTAGCAAAAATTTGCGAATTGAAGATTTCACAGTACTTAATTACTCTCATTTTTTTCTGCCATATAACCCACACCACGAATGGTACGGATAAAATTGGCATTGAGTTTTTTGCGCAAGTTGTGAATATGAACTTCCAAGGCATTGGAGTCTACGTCTTCATCCCAACCATATATACTTTGCATTAATTGTTCACGTGATAAAACTTGACCACTGTTTTCGAGTAATTTTTGTAACAAAGCAAATTCCCTACGAGGCACATTAACAATAACATCATCAACATAAACAGAGTGCGCAGCAGGATCCAGGGTAACGTTTCGATATTGTAAAACTGAATCTGCTCGTCCTTGTGAACGTCGAACAAGGGCGCGGACTCGAGCACTTAATTCATTTAAATCAAAGGGTTTTGTCATGTAATCATCAGCACCACTGTCAAGACCTTTAATGCGATCTTCCACTGTTTCTCGTGCTGTAAGAATAATGACCGGTGTTGCATTACCGTCGTGACGAATCGCCTGGAGAAAACCTAAACCAGATAGTTTGGGTAAACCTAAGTCTAGGATAATAAGTTCAAAAGATTCCGATTTAACGGCTGCTCGCGCTGTTTCACCATCTTTAAGCCAATCGACTACATAACCGAATTGCGTGAGACCGGCTTTAACAGCATCACCAAGTAATTCATCATCTTCAACCAGTAGCAATCGCATCGCTGCTCCTAATTAGTTCAAACAATTCTATAGTGAATCGCTTGAGGGTTGACGTTCGATATCCTTTTCAATTAAGTGCCGGGTAAGGTAGATTGCTTGAATGAATACAAATATCAAGGTAAACCCAGCGCCACCAAATAATTTAAAGTTAACCCAAAAGTCAGTACTGTAATAGTAGGCAACATAGAGATTAACCGACCCCATTAAGACAAAAAATATAGCCCAAGCAAAATTTAGCCGTTGCCATATTTTCTGAGGTAAACAGATGTTTCCTTCCATCATTTTTTGAATCAAAGGTTTTTTACTGATTAAGCTTGAGGCAAGAAACACTAAGGAGGTAAGCCAATAAATTCCAGTTGGTTTCCATTTGATAAACCAAGGATTATGGAAAAACAAAGTAGCTCCACCTAACACAAAAATGAGACCAAAGCTAAGAAGATGCATCTTCTCATAGCGCTGATGTTTAAAGCGATAAAATATAACTTGAATAAGTGATGCAGCCATAGCAATAGCTGTTGCGTTATAAATTCCGAACCATTTATAACTTAAGAAAAAAATAAAAATTGGGAAAAAATCAAAGAATAATTTCATAGCCTTTATCATTTTTTAACACTTATCTAAGTATATCACACGATTTCAAACACACTTACAAGCTCTTGTTTAATTCCTTTTTAGGTTGGATGGCTTCCTTTTGTACTTAAAATGGAATAATCCTCCACCACTTTTTTCCGTTGCTGTTCATCTAATACAGCCATTGCTGTTCGCAAAATAGAGAATTCTGTCTCGTCAAGTGAAAGTACAACCTCAAGTGCAGATTTTACGCTTTCTGCTACTTGTTTTTCCTCGTCTCTTTTTAAGTGTCTTTCTTCGCTTTTTGTTTTTGTTTGATAAATTTCCACAGCTTTTTTAACGAGCTCTTCTAGGGGCAGGGAGTGCTGATCGTCTGATTTTTGGTTTTTTGACTCTCTATCACGAAGTGATTCAAGACCTTTTCGTTTACTCGAGGCTGCTTCAGCAGCGAAGAGTCCATGATTGTTTAGTCGAGTAGAATTTGCTGCTAATGCTTGGTTGACAGAGGATGATGTGCCACCTTGTTTCTTAGGGCTTACTACGACTGCAGGGGATTTATCTTGGGTAGATTTAGCCATAGCAGCTTTCTGCATATCAGCTTTCTGCTCTGGAGAGTACTCTCTTTTAAAACGACAGGCGATCCAATTCACTAGCAATTTTGGTTCTTCCGCATAAATCTCAAAAGGTAGCTTACCCGGGCAAGACTTCTCAGGATTTGTCGCGTCAACAATAAATAGCTCTTTAATAAATAGCTCTTTTGTGGCCTTGAAACAATCGAGCATCTCACCTGGGTAAATAATACGATTAATCTTATGTTTTGCACCAAGCCACATCACAGCAGGACTTTCTTCTGTTAAATAACCTTGCGAGCGAAAATACCACTCATCATAGCTTCCACCTTTATCCTTGTGACGTGTTGCAAATTCTTTAGCGGTCTTAGTAATACTGATTTGAAGTGAAGGGACTTGGGAGTAACATTCCATAAGTTGGTGTTGATTTTCTTTAAAAAATTGATCGCAATTTACCCAATCTTTCCATCTAAGGATTACAAAATTCTTTTGCTTCTCTATAGCGAGTTGGTTGATCAACGCAATTTTTTTATCTATAGGTGTTTCAGCGTTTCGAACTGCTAATTCTAGATTTATTATTTGCTCATGAGTTAGATCCAATATTCTTGGCTCGGTTTCCCTATTCGTATCATCCAGAATAAAATTATATAACGTGTTGAATTCTTCCATATTTAGTCCAAAAGGACGTAAAAATTGCTCTAAATTTCTTTCAAGGTAAGCGTTTCCTAAGCTAATTGCTTTATCTTTTAATCTAATTTCTTCTGCTAATTGAGTTGCAAGCGCCGGTTTTCTAAGATTACTATCTGCAGATATTGCGCGAGCTTCTGTTGTCAAGTTCGAAAATTCTGAGTAAGAAGAGGGTGAAGATTCATTTTTTTCTTCCTCGTATTCTTTTTCTCTGCTCTCGTAGAGCGCTCTGGGTCTAGCTTCTTCTTCATTATCGATATCTATTGTTTTTAGATTGTGCCAATAGACTTCGTCAGCAACAAGAAACGTTGTAAAATTTTCTGTTGCTGGTTCAACAGGCCTCTTGTCTTCTGACAATTCTGTTTGGCTAATTTTAGGCGGCTCTTTTGCAGCGGTACTTCTGAGTGTGGATAAAATGGTTGCACCTAAATAGTCTCTATCACAGTACTCATTACCTTCGATGCTTAGGAGCACTAAACTTTTTATACCATTTAGACCAACTAAATTTCTGGCATCTTGTCCTCTAAATTCAGCAGAAAGCATCTCTCCTGCTGCAGGACCTCTTTCACGTCCTTTCATTTATCTTCTCATTTAATTATAACAACTTAATTAAACTGTTTTTTAATTCCCTAAAAAATAACTTATTTTAGCTAAAATAAGCATGAACAATTTCTTGAAATTTATAAGAATTTGTACTGTCATTTTAGCATAGATATGTCTTTTTTTGCGAAAAAAATACACAGGGTAATTACAAAATGAGTATTTTACTACTGGAAAAGTTAAGGAAATATTAACAGATAGTCAAATAATGGGCTAATCTAATAATTAAATGGTCATTATTCATTCTATCTTTAGTAGAATAGTAGCTAATAATGTTATTATTGACGGCTTTTAAAAATTTATAGCAAATCCTCACAGCAAAGGTGAATAATGAATTTTGAGCAAGAGGAAAAGCTTCAGAAAATTATTGATGAAAAAGATAAAGAAATAGCTCAATTAACAGCTGCTCTGGAGCAAGAAAAATTAAAAATTAAGGAAACTCAAGATTACTATGAAAGTATTCTTGCAGTGATGCCTGGACACGTATATTGGTTAGATAGAAATAATGTTTTTCTCGGTTGCAATGACCTACAAGCAGCGAATGCGAAATTGCAATCTCGAAAAGAAATTGTTGGGAAAACAAATTTTGATTTACCTTGGAAAGATCAAGCTGAGGAATTAAATAAGCTTAACACCATAGTAATGGATTCTGGCATGCCTCACACTGCGGAAGAATATGCGGTAATGGCTAATGGATTAGCCATTTACTTTTCACAGAAAACACCGCTTCGTGACAAAAATAACAGGATTATTGGCGTTTTAGGGGTGTCAATTGATATCACTGAACGTAAAAAAATGGAAGTCGCTTTGCGTCGAGCAAAAGAAGCTGCTGAGGTTGCAAATCATGCCAAAACTGAATTTATTGCTAACATGAGTCATGATATTCACACGCCTTTAAGTGGGATTGTTGGTCTATCAAAACTCCTAGAAGCTAAACTTCATAATGCAGAAGAAAAGCAATATACACAGTGGATTAGTGAAAGTGGAAAGCAACTTTTAGAATTATTGAATCGAGTTTTACAAGTCGTATCTGATGATGAGCTAAAGGAAACTGATGTGAATGAAGAAATAGTTGAGTTACGTCAACTTATTCAAGGTATTATTCATCTGATGTTACCTGCAGTAAAAATAAAAAATCTTGATTTAGTATTCGATATTGATGATGCAGTTCCCAAAAAATTAATTACGGATGGACAGAAACTCCAGCGAGTTTTATTAAATCTTCTTAGTAATGCCATTAAATTCACTGAAAAAGGGACTATTACCCTCAAAATAAAAGTAGCAGTGGATGATAAAGAATATGTGCAATTGCAGTTTAAGGTACAAGATACAGGAATTGGTATTGCGGATGAGTTGCAAACCCAAATCTTTGATCGTTTTTTCCGTATAGATACTGGTTGTGCAAAGGAACAAAATGAACTGGGAGACCATGGTGTTGGCTTACACGTCGCTCAAAACTACGTTCTATTATTAGGGGGAGAGCTAAAGTTAGAAAGCGAGCTTGGTAAAGGCTCAATTTTTTATTTTAATTTACCAATGAAAGTAGTCGAGTACAGTAATAGTGCTGAATTGCGAAAGACAGATCCTGATAAAGAAGCTGTTACATCGCTTAGGGAAATAGCTACATCGGGAATTTTGCCTTCTGTTCTCTTAATAGAAACTAATATTGTCGCATTGCGCTTTCTTGAAGGTCTCTGCGTGCAAACTGGTTGTCGCTTTTTATCCGCTGCGGATGGAGAACAGGCCTTGCAACTAATCAAAGAAACAGATTTTGACTTAATTATTACTGATGTTGAATTACCGCGTATTTCAGCTGATGAATTAACTCGCTCTATTCGCGATTGGGAACAAGCTTCTAATAAAAAAGCAATACCGATTGTTGGTTTAACGACCCATGTTTTAGATGAGTCTGAAGGCCCCTTGCCCTCGGGAATGAATAAGATCATTTCTAAGCCGGTTGACCTTGGCGTCATGCAAAAGTTATTGAAGGAGTTTGTAGCTGCTAAGGATGAAGTAGGCTAGGCGATTTTTTTTCATATTGATATCTCTTGATCCCGCGAACAAGTCGCGGGACGTAGTGATGGGGTTCACCCTTACAACAAATCACCCAATCACCAATCGTTGCCCTGGTTTTAACCGGTTCTTATCAATACTAGGATTAAGCTGAGCGAGTTTTTTCGTATCCGTCTGATGTTGTTTCGCAATACTATTCAAACTATCTCCAGCTTTGACAGTGTAGCTTCCATACTGCACAATGCGTTTCCAGATAATGAGTTGTGTCCCGCTTTTTAATGTTGCTGATTGATTGATGTGATTCCAACTTTGAATGTCAGCAGTGGTGACCTGGTATTTTTTTTCTAAGGTTTGATAACTATCTCCGGGTTGAACAATATGGATGACTTTGTAGGTTTGTGAAGTGATTGGTTTATCGGCCTCAATCATCGGGGTTGCCTTGCGTACTGCAGCCACGGCAGTATTTTTACTGCTCGGGATTAATATATACTGGCCCAATTTTAATTTGTCAGTCTTTAATTGATTCAATTCTTGAATGAGTTTTACGGTTGTAAAATACCTTTGAGCGATTGAGCCTAAGGTATCTCCATGATGTACCTGATGTCGTGTCCAACTGACGCGTTTGTCTGTGGGGACAGTAGCTAGGTTACGATTAAAATAAGCCACTTTATCGGTTGGAATAAGCAATTTGAATGGTTCATAAGGTGCTGTTGCCCAGCGATTATAGCCTGGGTTAAGTTTAATGAGATCTTTGTAAGACATGCCAGCAAGTTTTGCAGCATGATTAAGATCGATCTGGCTGCCAATATTAACCTCTTCAAAATAGGGGGTATGAGGGATATCTGGAAGTCTGATTCGATATCGTTGTGGGTATTGAATAATTTCAGCAAGCGCCAGTAATCGAGGAACATAGGCCCTGGTTTCATTGGGTACAGGTAAAGACCAGAAATGAATATTACCGGCCGTTTGACCGCTGCTTTTTATTGCGCGAGCGACGGTTCCCTCTCCTGAATCATAGGCTGCAATCGCTAAGATCCAATTACCATTAAAATATTTCCGTAAGTGGGTTAAGTAATTGAGTGCGGCATTCGTCGAAGGACGAATACTACGCCGTGCATCAAACCACCAATCTTGTTTTAGACCCCAATCATTTCCTGTTCTGGGCATAAGCTGCCATAATCCTGCAGCACCAACCCCTGAATAGGCAAAAGGATTATATGCACTTTCAATCATCGGTAAGAGTGCGAGTTCGCCTGGTAACCCTCGCTTTTTTACTTCGGTTACGATGTGATAAATATAAGGTTCGGCTTGGGCTAATTTTTGTAAATAATGCGGATGAGTGACTAGCCAGCGTAACTGCGATTGGACATCGGGTTGGCTCACTTCATGGTTTAAGCTAAATTGGCTGCGCAAGACATCCCAAACGTTGGGGGCCATGCGCGAATGAAGCGTTTGAGGAAAAAGATAAAAACTGCAAAAGAACAATAATAGAAGACTTAAAGGGTTAAACTTCAATGGGGTGCCTTTTTTTATTATTATGGTTGAATAGTGTACTAAATAAAGTTAGAGCAATAAACCTTTTTGCTTAGACAAAAACCAAATAGAATAAAAATGACTCGGTTAATAGGCGCGCTAAAATCTGTCCTTATCTTCTCGGAGTTGTTTGAATACAGATAAAGAACAGTCACTCTGAGATCCTCTATTCCTTGCGTAGTCTTTGACCGCTGCTATTTCCGTTCTTAGAAAAGGATTAATTTGTTTTTCAATGGCAATAGTCGATGGGAGGGAGCAAGGATTTTTTTGATTCAATAATTTTTGCATGAGAGCTTGAGCTGATAGATTATCAGGTTCAACGATCGCAGCGAAGCGCAGATTTTGTAAAGTATATTCGTGAGCACAATAGACTTTGGTTTCATCAGCTAAATTTTTAAGTTTTTGTAAAGAACTGTGTAACTCTTCAATGGTGCCGTCAAATACTCTTCCGCAGCCTGCTGAAAATAAAGTATCACCGCAAAATAACAAGCCGTGATTAGGTTCATGAAGGCAAAGGTGAGTGGAAGTATGTCCGGGTGTGGCTAAAATGGCGAAATGATAAGAATTAAGTTCCAAGGTATCTTTGTCTTGCAGGCTGTGAGTAACCAGGGGGATGCGGGGATCTTTGGGGCCATAAACTGCGATTCCTGGATTGGCTTGCACTAACTCCGCAGTCCCACCAATGTGATCAAAATGATGATGGGTGAGTAAGATCGCCTGAAGCGCTAAGTTTTCACGAGTTAAAAAATCAAGAACAGGTTTAGCTTCACCAGGATCAACACAAACAGCTTGACGATTGTTAGTATCAATAATTAGCCAAATATAATTATCAGTAAATGCTGGAACAGGAATAACTTTCATCTGAAATCCTTTTTCTATCCTTTTTAAAAGTCTAGGCTAAACTGCGTCAACAATGAAAGAAGAAACACCAGGATTGAATAAAGTTCGCAAATAAGTGAGGGCTTGTTTCATTTCTTCGGCAAGTACATAAGGTGGATTGATAACCCATAAACCACAGCCATTCATTCCAGCTTGAAGAGAGCTCGTTAAGTTAAATTCGATGCGTAAAGCATTATTTGCGGCAATACTATCCATCCCCCGTAATAGTTGTTCGTGAAGCCGCTTATCGACTATCGGGTACCAAAGGCAAAAAATACCTGTGCCGAAACGTTGATGAGCTGCTTTAATCGCTTTAGGAATTTCTTTATATTCCGTTTTTATCTCATAGGAAGGGTCTATAAAAATTAATCCGCGGCGTTCAGGAGGGGGAAGTAAAGCATTCATACTCTCTACCCCATCACTATGACTGTAAAAAACACGCTTGCCAGGATGTACTAATTTTTGTAAATGCTCAAATTCTTGAGGGTGTAATTCACAGCAATATAATCGATCTTGTTCGCGCAAAAGATCGATGGCTAAGCAGGGTGAGCCTGGGTAAAAACGTAATTCTTTTGCTTGATTGAGTTTTTTAATCGAATGTAAATAAGGGTCAAAAATCGCGGGTAACTTGCCTTTTTGCTCCCAAAGCAGATTGATCCCTTGTCGATTTTCGCCGGTTTTGGTGGCTTGATGATTTTTTAAATCATAGCTGCCTCGACCCGAATGTGTTTCTAAATAAAACAAGGGCTTATCTTTGCCTGTCATGTAAGTTAATAAGCGGGCAAGTGTAAGATGTTTAATGACATCGGCGAAACCACCGGCGTGGTATCCGTGTTGATAGCTAAGCATAGAATAAAACTCAATCAATTTGGGTAGGCAGTATATCTACCCATTCTATCTGAAGCTAGAGTTTTTTTGCTAGGGCCATTCGCTGTCACCAAACAAAGGTCCAAATAATTCAGGACAATGGTGGGCTCGACTCCAAAAAAGATTACCAAAATCAAAATGCCACCATTCATATTGGTAGGAAGTAAATCCAACTTTTTCCAAGGTCATTCGCAGTAATTGCCGTCTCTCTTTAACAAGCTTATCGTCTAAAGACAGCTATCTAATTGGTCAAAATAATCACGATTAGCTCTCTCTGAACAATCATCAAAAGCAGTGCCCAGATCTAATTCTTTACCGCTCGAGACCTCACATAAGGTTAAATCAATGGCTCCACCGCTAAGATGTGGGGGGCAATATTTGTCGCCTACTTTTGCTGGGGGGGAAGCAAAATTTTTGGTCTTTTCGTAATTTTCTTGTGGGCTGAGTTGGGGAAATTTTTTTTGAATTTCTTGGCTCATCCAGTCAAAAATAATCGCTTGGATAGCCCTTGGACGATAAACGTCCCAGACAAGGAAACCATATTCTTGGGGTAAAAAATCAAGGGCTTTAACTAAGCGCTGAAGGACTGCAGATCTTCCATAAATGAATGGTGATGGGCTAAAGCCAAGTTCAAAATACATAGGCCTAACATGGATTCGTGGGTTGATATTATTTGTAAATTCGACGGCTGCGAATTCTGTTTCAGATAAATTCTCTTCGACTCTTTCAGACATCGTGATTCACCCTTTTTAATAACTTTGTTGGGCCAAGGTCCAACCTGGTTGAACCTCATTTAATTACTGAGCTAAGGGTTTGATTTCCTCATCATACTGTAAGGCCCGCTGTACCACTTTGCGGCCATAAAAATATCGTCCGATGATATTGGTAACAAACTGATTAACCATATGAGGAAAGAAGGGCATAGGGCGAAGTACATCTATTATGAGTACGGCGCGGAAATCATCACTTTCATTTCTAACCTCATGAGGCCAGGAATCGTCAAACATAACTGCTTCGCCTTCACGCCAAGTATAGGGTTGATTATTAACGATAATTTGCGGAGGATTATTCTTTGGAACATGGATTCCTAAATGATAGCGCAAATAGCCAATATAAGGACCTTTATGCAGTGGAATTGATTTTCCTGGTTCGAGAATAGAAAAAAAAGCTTGAATTAGATGCGGAATTTTTTTAACCAAATTGCAAATAGTTGGACATAGTTTTTGTGCTTTTTCTAATTCATAACCTAAAAGGTAAAGCATAAAAACATTCCAATTTTTTTGAGTGCTATCTGATATATCAGCCTCACCAGGATCGATATCATGGTATCGTGGCAATCTGGATGATTGAGCTAATACATTTTCAAATTCTTTTTTAATGGTTTCGAAATGCTGAGTGACCTCTGTTAATGCAGGAAAAGTTTGCTCAATATCAAAAAAAGTGGGGCGTTGATCATAGCCTACATAACGCGCATATAAATTATTAATAATGTCTTTGAAATAGTGATAGTCCATTAGGGCTTCCTATAAAGATTTTGGTTAATGAATCTATGGTATTAAGACTTCGAAGTCAATTAATTCCAACTACCAACTGACATCAAAATGTTTTTGATCAGAACCCCATTTATCATAGGCAACAATAGCCATTTTTTGGCTTGATAAAAGGGTGAATTCAATAGTAGGTCCCCAAAAAGGATTATAGAAGCTAAAGCTATGGTTAGGCTCATCGCCCGTGAAATTGATTTCACAATAAAGTTCCTCGGGTTCAGGATGTCCCATACCGTCATTTAAGCTGATATCAAATTGAGTGGAGCCTTCGGAATTGCCTGCAGCTTCAACTGAAAAATTACCAGGGTATTTATTGTGGCAGATAATTTTAGCGGATTGATTATGCTGATTATTCAGTTTAAAACAACTTCCATTGTAAATGCAGGGTTTGGCAAAACTAAGGTTAGCCATTAACGTTAAAACAATTAGAGAAGAGCATTTGAACATGAAAATAATGATTCAAGTTAAGGTGCTTTTTCTTATCATGAGTATTATTTCTATGTCAATAAGTTCATTAATTTACATTTGAGTTTTAGCCCCAGTACTTAAAGAACTATCTAAAAGTCATTCTATTCTCTGCTTATTGAACTAATTATTTCTGGAGTTCTTTTGAAATTTTTACTATACCCATATCATTATGCATAAAAAATACAATTGAAGAGGGATCGATGAAGTTACTACTTACCCTAATAGCCATGGCATTATTTGCCTCAGCTTTGGCTGATTCAGGTAACCAACCCCAAGTTGAGGGATGCATCGTCGAAGGGAGTCAAATACATTTGATGGGCAAATTAATGAGTATGGCGCCGGTCTTGACTGATGACAGCTCTAATCAAAATGAAAAACAAACTGAAACCTATTGGATCCTTTCGACAGATAAATCTTATTGCGGTGAAGGTTATAATTCTGAAACTAGGACACTTTATCGTTTAGAAGAACCGATATCCCGCTTCGAACTCGTACTTAAACCAGAACAATATGAGGAAGAACAGGACTTATTGGGTAAAAAAGTGATTATAGAAGGAAAAGTGCTGCTTGCTAATACAGGCGAGCATCATACACAAATGTTAATTGATGTGAAGACGATTGAATCTGCAAATTGTAATCCGGGTCCAGCATCTTAAAAGTCTCTCTTCAATAAATTCTTTTGCTAGACTTAAAAGGATAAAGTTCTGAGAGATGTATATGAAAATTGCCTGGCTCACTGATATTCATCTGAATTTTTTAGATCGAAATTCACGAATAAGGTTCTATGAATTCATTGTCATTGCAAAGGTAGATTTAATCATTATCAGTGGCGATATTGCTGAGGCGCCTACTGTTAAAGAAATATTAATTGAGATGGGAAAGGTGATTAATCGTCCTATTTATTTTGTATTAGGTAATCATGATTATTACTTCGGATATGTGCAGGAAGTAAGAGATGAAATGTCTCAATTAGATAATACAATGCCGATACTACATTGGCTTCCCGCAACAAAACCTGTTTTGTTAAAAAATCAGATCTATTTGGTGGGGCAAGATGGATGGGCAGATGGTCGTAATGGTAATTATTATCAGAGTCCAGTAGCGGTGAATGATAGTCGTTTAATTGTCGATTTATTTTTACAGCAGAGTTCAGGCAAAAAGTCATTATTAGAACAAATGCAGCTATTCGCTGACTCTGATGCGCAACAATTAAATGATAAAATAATTGATGCAGCGGCTCTTGGTGCAAAACAACTATTAGTGATCACGCATGTGCCCCCTTTTAAAGAAAGTTGCTTTCATCGTGGAAAAACCGATAGCAAAGATTTTTTTCCTTATTATTCATCGCAAGCAACCGGTAAAGTTTTACTTGAGTTAGCTGTGAAATATGAGCAAATCAAATTTTCGGTATTCTGTGGTCATACTCATGCCAAAAGCCTGTATAAGCCTTTAGAAAATTTAACAATCAAAACTGGTCAAGCCGAATACTATATGCCCGAAATTCAAGAAATTATTTCTCTTTGATGAGTTGACTTTTCCGTCTACTGGTTGGTCTTGGTCCATGGGCGTCAGAATAAGTCGTATCCAGCTGATAATTCAATCTTATAGTTTAACCAATTAACCGTTCGGACTCTGAGATATCCCCACGAAATGAGGATCTAAAGCATTTGTATTCATTTTATTCTGTTCAGCCTGAGGAGCACGCATGGCGTGCGTCTCGAAGGCTTGTCTTGAGGTTCTCGAAGGGAGGGGGCTTTTTGTGACACTTCGAGAAAGCGCTGCGCGCTACCTCAGGGCGAACGGGATGGGAGTCCGAACGGAGCTTGGTAAATATGGAATCAACTTAACCATAGGGCTCAACCCAAACTATCCGGATTCTCTTTGGCAGCTTTGCGGTTCTCCATCCTTATTGCAAATGGGCGTGTTATGTTTCAGGCAAAATACTTTTGTGTGAATTCTACAAGCCGGGCTTGGTATGCTTTGAAAGATCATACTAAGACAGCTTGCCTGGTTTTTAAAGGTTAGCGCCGGATCACAATGAGGTGTTTGGGATAATGGCGTGCAAGATAATTTATCAAAATTAAAACAAAAGGGTTTATGCGATTCCTCTTCATTAACAGGGATACAAGCACAATATTGGTAAATTTCTTTATAACATCCATCTTCATCAGGACCACAAAGATAATAGCGTTCACTATGCGCTAAGGGAGTAAAAATCAATAAAAAACTAAATAACAGGGTAGTCAGGTTACGGTGAGTAAATTTCCAAACAAAGCAATGAGCTAGAATTGTAATTAATTTCATTTCCATGTATTCCATTCGAGTTTAATGACTTGCTTAAAGCGAAGGAATTATTGAATTTAATTACTATAAAATCAAGAGGGTATTAAAATTATAAACGAGGCAAAATTTTATCCAACCATCGAGAAAGCTACCAATTAATGCCTATGAGAAGAGTCATTGTTGCAGGTACTAAAATGTACGAATTAATAAGGCATCCACAAAGATAGCAACCGCAATGCCCAAGCCGAACGGTTAAACAATGAGGGTATCGGCTACTAAAAATGAAAAACTAATGCAAATAACAATAATTGCTGCACTGGTAATGATTTTGCTGTTTTTCTCAAATACTTAAATTGTGCAAGTAATTTGTCACTGATTTTTTTTCGACTATTGATAATGACAACAACATAGGAAATATGTCTATTATTTGCTATTCTTTTTATTTTCACTGGATGGATAATTGTCGTTTTAATGGGTAAATCCTTTTATTTTTCTACAGATCTTTTTGACTTTATTAAAATATTTTTAATTGCTTTCTAGAAGGTCTTTACTGTAATAGAGAATAAATATTTTTATTGTAATTATTATAATTTAGTGTCTTATTTAAGTGTTTTTTTGGTTTGCTCGTTCTCTGATTTATACTAAAAAACCTGTATTTTGAAAGGCTTCCGTAAGCTATTTTACAAATGGAAGGCAGGAAACAATAATAATTATCTAAACAGCAATGACTAGCCAGAGTAAATGATAACTCATTGTTCCTAATAGATAAAAAATTCGTGATTTCATCACGGTTTAAATGGATAGCTTATCTATTGATCTTAGTATTGAGCTGAGAACTTTGCTTTTCTTGGAGATCTTTGCTTTATTAAAGATATCTATTTTAATAAAGCCTATGTAATGATTGAATTCATTGATCTAATAAGAAAAGTAGATTTGTTTTCTTGTCTAGAAGAAGGCGAGTTAATTGATTTAGCCTCTCAGTTTGAGTTAATCAATTTAAAAGAAGGAGAAATTCTTTTCTCTCGAGGAGATAGGTCTGATTATATCTATCTTGTAATCAGTGGCCATATTTCTAGTTATCTTGTTAATAAAGATCAGCAATTTCAGCCCATTGGTACTATTGAGCAAGGGCAAATTTTAGGAGAAGCTGGGGTGCTTTCTGAAGAGCCTCGCATGCTCACTGTCAAAGCAATAGTTGCTACCCAACTTGCTCGCTTATCAGCAGAACAATTTAAAAATTTATGCTATAACAATGTGGTTATATTGGAAAAGATGGCAAAAACAGTAATTGCTCGTTCGCAATTAACAATGAACTTTATAGCCGATGAAGCTATTCAACAGTGGCATATTATTATTCCTGCTAACCCTCAAACATCGATTGATAAATTCAAGGAAAAATTAAAAAAAAATGCAGAAAATTACCAGAATTTATTGTTAGTGGAAACCAATGAGGTTTCAAAAATAAAAGAAATATTAAACAATCAGAGTTACAAAAAGAATCATATCTTTTTGCTGATGATAATTTCTGCAGAAATATTGGAAAAATTAATTGGTCTAATTAAAATTAAAACGGTCTATTTGTTAGCTGATAACCAGAGTGATTTATCCATTGAACCTAAGATAATTAGTTTAATTGATAATAAAATAAGTAAAAATTATGTGAAAATCGAATTAATTTTATTACACAGCGATAATGTAAAAATGCCTTCTAATACAATAAAATGGCTTGAAAAATTTTCTTTTGCTTTTCATTACCATATCAAACAAAATCGAGACGAAGATTATCAGAGACTTTTACGTTTTATCAATGGTAGTTCTACCGCACTTGTCTTAGGGGGTGGGGGAGCAAAAGGTTGGTTTCATGTTGGATTAATTAAAGCTCTAGCTGAAAAAAATATAAAGATTGATGCAATAGCCGGTGTGAGTGCAGGAGCACTTATTGGTGCCTGTTATTTATTCGATTCTGAATTTAATCAGGTGGTGGATAATTTAGAGCGAATAACTAATACTTTTTATCGTATCACGAAATTTAAAAATTTAACTTGGCCTTTAGTATCGTTTTTTAATTCCTCTCAAGCGCAAGCTGTTTTGCAGGAAATTTTTCAAGAAACAAAAATAGAGGATTTATGGCGTCCCTTTTTTTGTGTTACAGCTAATTTATCAATCTGCGGGGAATCGGCTCACTATTCTGGTGAACTTGCTTCCCGACTTATGGCAAGTAATTCTATTCCAGGTGTATTACCTCCTTGCATTATCAATGGGCAATTGCATTACGATGGTGGGTTAATAAATAACTTACCGATTGATATAATGCGCAATCGGATTGGAAAAAAGAATAAAATCATTGCGTCATGTCTTTCAGCCAGTAGCCCCGATAATAGAATATATAATTTTCCGCAAAAAATTAATCTATTTTAATTTTTAAAAGCACGACTCGGTAAAACAAAAGAGAAAATTTATCCTGCAGTTTGGGATAGTTTTATTAAGGCACTATTATTGGGTTCCTCATTGAAAGAAAAACAAAATAGTGAATTTGCCGATCTTCTAATAGCACCTGATTTAAGTAAATTTAGTATCTATTATTTGAATAAGGATCAGGAACAAGAACTATTAAATTTTGGCTATCAAGAAGGTTTAAATATTAGTTAACTAGGAAGTGAGAGTTGATGATGATAAGCTTCAAAATTGTTCATGGATATAATAAAATTCTACAATATCTTGGTAATCGAGGTGTATTTGAAAATATTCCTTATCCAGATCCGCATAAAAGCTTTCCGCAAGCTAAATTATTTGAAGAAAATTATCATCATATTCGCGAAGAGTATTTAAGTTTTTTGCAACTTAAATTACCACAACCCACTTTAATTCAATTAGGATTATATGGCGGTAATCATATAAGTAACTTACCTTGGAATGATGACACAACTGAAAAAGAGGAACACCCTGATTGGACGACTATTTTTTTGAAATTGGGTAATAAAATGATTGATAAAAACATTCAATATTTCCCTAAAACTGCAGCTTTACTTAAAGAAATGCCTAATGTGGGTAATGTCTTTTTTTCTCAACTTGGTCCTCAAGCTACAATCAATCCGCATTATGGTTATTTAAAAGGGCTTTTGCGCTATCATTTGGGTATTATCATCCCAGAAAATAACCTTTGTCATTTAGAAGTGGATGGAATTACTTATTACTGGAAACCGGGTGAAAGCGTGGTTTTCGATGATATGTTTTTGCATGCAGCTTATAATAAATCGAATCATACTAGAGTAGTTTTATTTATCGATTTTTTTAGGCCGCTTCCTTTTCCCTATGATTGGTTGAATCGACAATTTCTTTATCTGGTTGCGAAATCTAAATTTATCAAAACAGTTATTAAGAAAACGAATAGTTTTTAGAATTAGGATGAGGGAATATCATGGTTTACTTCTAATTAAATACAAGGGCTGATGTACCTCTCTGTTCCTTTTGAGCATGAATTTTAGTTAGTTTCATTATGCTTAAATTATCATCCCCTCCTTTCGCAGGGATGATATTCATTCATGGGGATAGCTCAGAGCCAAAACGTAGCGTGGGATTTCCAGGATCTTTTACCAAGAATAATATCCCTCCACCAACAATAAAAAAAGGAAGCAGCACAGCCATTCCTAAGCGTTGGCTATTGAAGAAGCCAGTAAAAATTCCGACTAATAGTGGGCCTAAAAAGCTAGTGATTTTTCCTGTTAAAGAATATAAACCATACATGCGTGTTATCTCTTCTGGCTTTGCTAACCGTGCTAAAAAAGTACGGCTAGCTGCTTGTACAGGCCCTACAAATAGTCCTAATACTGGGGCTGTTAACCAAAATAAGCTGCTGGATTTTACCGTTAATAAAAAACAAAAACTAATTAACAAACAAAAGAGAGCGATAAGAATAGTTTTTTTTGAGCCAATCCAATCATCCAACCAAGCAAATAGGGCAGCGCCTAGACCTGCGGAAATATTCATGACAATACCAAAAAAGACGATGTCAGTTACCGTTAAGTTGAAGGTTCCTGCTGCATAAATCCCCCCCAGTGAAAAGAGAGTATTTAAACCATCCATATAGATAATGCGTGCAATTAAGAATAGAAAAATATTTCTCTTTTGGGGTAAATTTTTTAAGGTGATCACTAATTCCTTAAGTCCTTTATTCACCGCCTGATTAATCGGTAGATAAGATTTTTTCTGCGGTTGAACAATGAGGAACATGGGGAGGCTAAAAATAGCCAACCAACCCGCTACGAGTAGGGCTACTGCCCGGACATTGGCGGCATTTTCTTTATTAAAACCTAAATGAATACCATCATCAATAAAAAAATAGAGGGCCGCTAATAAACAAAAAATGCCACCTACATAACCACAACCCCATCCCCAGCCTGAAATTCGTCCTAAATAAGCTTTGGAGGCTATTTTAGGCAGAAAGGCGTTATAAAATACTGCACTTTCTTCTAGGGCAAAATTACTAATAAAAACGCAAATTAACACTAAAAGAATTGAGCGTTCATTTGGGTAAGCAAACCATAACAAAGCAGTGGATATTATTCCGAGATAAGTAAAAGTAATTAACCAACGTTTATGATGGCCGCCAAAGTCTGCTATTGCTCCAAGAATAGGACTAATAATAGCAATTAATAAAGCAGAAGCAGAGACGGTATATCCCCATAAACTCGTCCCTTCGACAGCATTAGGAGTGATTTTCTTAGTGAAATAAGCAGCAAAAACAAAGGTAAGAATTACAACAAAATATGATGAACTTGCAAAGTCATAGAGTGCCCAGGCAATAATTTTTTTTTTATTATTTATCTTTATTTGCATTTAGCATTTCCAACCTGATTTTTATCAAATTGTCATCCGTTTTAGCCTACATATTGCAAAAAATTGACGATCCATTTGGCAGTAAGATAGTTATCTAAATTTTTTTCTAAAGACCTTAATCCTTGTTCAGTGCGTTCTGCTCCTAAAATGTCTTTACGCTCTTCAATAATCGCTTGAGAATAAGCTTTTGTGAATTCAGGATGACCTTGGACAGTCATAAGATGTTCAGCAATTTGCAGCATATAAAAGGGGCAAAAATCACTACTAGCTAACACTTCAGCACCTGAGGGTAATTCGACGACTTGATCTTGATGGCTGACAAGTAATTGCAGGATTTCTTGTACTGGTTCCATCCAGGGTTTTTGTTGAACAATTTTATTGGTGGACACGCCTACTCCCCAACCTTTAGGCGATTTGATCACTTTTCCACCTAGGGCTTTGGCGATGAGCTGATGACCGAAGCAGATGCCGATTATTTTTTTCTGCACTGCATGCAATTGAAGAATAAAGTTCTCAAGCATGGCAATCCAGGGAAAATCGTCATTGACTCCGTGGCGGCTACCAGTGATCAGATAGGCGTCTGATGCATCGATATGTCTGGGTAATTCGCCATTTCTTGCATCAAACACGGTGAATGTTAAATTAGGATCCGCTTGATGAAGCATGTTTGCTAACATTGTTGGATAAATACCATGTTCTGCAATGTATTTTTCATTGACTACATCACATTGCAGGATACCAATATTCATATGAACTCTTCATTTACTTTAATGGGCTCATTTAATTGCCCATTGATTGCTGCTTTAAGTATACCTTTATATTGTAGCTCATTAAAACGGATTGGGTTTCCGAATGAAGCTGCATCTTCGGTGGCCATTTTGGCAATTCGGTCGATCTGACGTTCATCGATACCTAATTCTTTCAAAGAATGCTCGATACCCAGATCTTGCCGTAATTCTAAAATCCAATCGAGAAAACCAGTAAAATTGTTTTTTAGTTGCAAATAGGCTGCTAAACGGGAAATTTTTTGTTCGATAGCCGAGCGGTTAGCTTGCAGAACATAGGGCATAAGAATCGCATTTAAGCGGCCGTGGTGGGCGTCGTAAATGGCACCTAAAGGGTGGGCAAGCGCGTGCATGGCGCCCAGGCCACGTTGAAAAGCGGTTGCCCCCATCGTAGAAGCAACTAGCATCTGTGTACGTGCTTCCAGATTAGATCCCTGGTGAACTGCACGTGGTAAATACTCTTTCACTAGACGTATACTTTCAAGAGCTATACCCTCTGCTAAGGGATGATAGTGAGTTGCACAATAGGCTTCTAAGCTATGCGAAAGTGCATCCATGCCTGTTGCCGCAGTAAGTGCTGGCGGCAGTTCGAGCGTCAGTTCCGGATCGAGAATCACAATGCTAGGTAACATTTTGGGATGGAAAATAATTTTCTTAATTCGCTCGTTTGTATTGGTAATCACCGAAGCACGACCTACTTCGGAACCTGTACCTGCGGTAGTTGGTAAGGCGACAATGGGTGCCATAGCTGCCCCATTGGCACGTGACCAATTATCACCCAGGTCTTCGAAATCCCATAAAGGACGAGCCTGTCCAACCATGAGCGCAATAGCTTTAGCGGCATCTAAAGCAGAACCGCCGCCAAAGGCAATAATACCATCGTGTTTTCCGGCGCGATAAGCATTAACTCCATCCATCACATTTTCACCGCTAGGATTTGCTTTAATTTGGCAAAAAAGTGAAACAGACAAATTTGCCTGACGGCAATTTTGTAATGCGTTACTAATCATTGCTAATTTCGCCAGAGCAGGATCCGTGACAAGAAGCGGAGCTTGCATAGCCAGCGCCTGACAGGCTGCAGGGAGCTCCTTAGCTCGTCCTGCACCAACACGGATAGAAGTAGGGTAACTCCAATTCGCTTGTAGCGCTGAGATACTCATGTTGTTTATTCCTCAAAAGTTCTAATATGAAAAGATTTAGGTCTGGTAAGCGATTCATAACCAATAGACGACAGACTGCATCCACGTCCTGAGTTCTTTACTCCGGTCCAAGCGAGTGCTGGATCAAGATAATCGCAACGATTTATGAAAAAAGTACCGGTGTTTAATTGCTCGCCGATAGCTATTCCTGCGTCTATATCTTGTGTAAAAACAGCGGCAGTGAGGCCGTAACTACTATCGTTCATCAACTTAATTGCTTCTTCATCACATTTAACCGACATAATCCCCACAACAGGTCCAAACGATTCCTCAGTCATAATCCGCATTTGATGATTGACCTGAGTTACAATTTGCGGAGCCATATAAGCAGAACCAGGTTGGTCCATAGAGAAATCTTCGCGGTTAATATGAGTGAGGGCTCCTTGGTTTATTGCTTCTTTAATCTGTTCGCGCACAAATTCTGCAGAGGCTGGACGAACTAAGGGACCAAGTGTGGTTTCAAGCTCATCAGGGCGGCCTAATCGGTATTTGTTGACGAGAGAAATCGCTTTCTTCAGAAAAGCTTCGTAGACCTCTTGATGAACATAGATGCGTTCTATGCTGCAACAAGATTGGCCAGAATTAAAGAAGGCACCATCAATAGCAATTTCTGCTGCTTTATCAAGCTCAGCGTCGGCGCGAATATAGGCTGGGTCTTTGCCGCCTAACTCAAGGCCAATATTGAGGAATTGTCCTGCAGCTGCGCGTTCAATTTCTTTACCGCCACTCACTGAGCCGGTGAAGCTAACCGCGTTAATTTGCGAAGATTGGATAAGTTTTTGGCTGTCTTCGTGAGTAAGATGCAAATACTGGAAAATACCATCGGGTAAATTGGCAGATTTAAATGCATGGGCAAAACGTTCTGCTACTAAAGGCGTTTGAGTTGAATGTTTCAAAATGACCGCATTACCGGCCATAATAGCAGGAATAATCGCATTAACTGCAGTGAGATAGGGATAATTCCACGGGGCAATGACTAAAACAACTCCTAAAGGTTCTCGGTTGATATAACGTATAAACCCTGATTTCTCAGGCAGATTTATTGGCATTAAAGCAGTCTTTGCAGTTGAAATCATATAGCGAGCGCGTTCTTCAAAACCATTGATTTCATTGCTTGCCTGGGAAATAGGTCGTCCTATTTGCCAACAAATTTCCTGTGCAATTTCTTGTTTATCAGCAACTAGTGCATCAACTGCTTCTGTACAAAATTTCTCTCTTTCCGATAAAGAGAGGGCACGCAGTTGTTTTAGGCTTTGTTGAGCTTTGGTTAGGGTGAGTTGAATGTCTTTGCCATTAGCAAAGGGACGCTCAACATAGAGAGAGTTATCGATAGGGGAATAGGTTTTTAAGGTATTAGTCATTGCCGTTCCTTAAATAATTTCAAAATAACGATCTAGCTCCCAATCGGTGATATGTTGCCTAAATTCCCGTTCTTCCCATTCGCGTGAAGCAACAAAATGATCAATGAACTCATCTCCAAATAAGTTGCGGGCGGCTGTTGAATTTTTTAGCCGTTGTGCAGCATCCCATAAGGTATGGGGTAGGGCTAATTCTTCATGATGGGCTTGTGCGTAGGCATTTCCTTTAATTTCCTGCTCGGGTTCTAATTCATGTTCAATACCATATAAGCCTGAGCCAAGCGCCGCTGCTAAAGCCAAATAAGGATTGGCATCAGCGGAGCCTAAGCGGTATTCAATACGCTGCGATTTTTCATTACCAGGAATTAGGCGTAAAGCAGTAGTACGATTTTCTACTCCCCAGGTGGCATCGGTTGGTGCCCAGAAGCCAGGAATAAGACGGGTATAGCTATTGACCGTGGGGGAAAGCATTGCCAACAATTCGGGCATTAAGCGTTGTTGTCCAGCAAGGAAATGGCGCTGAATTTTGCTCATGTTGTGGGCATTCGCTGGATCATAGAAAGCGGAGCCTAAACCATTCATATACTGAAGAGAAAGATGAATATGGCCACTTTGTCCGGGATAATGGGGTGACCATTTCGCCATAAAGGTAGCCATTTTATTATTGCGTTGGGCTAAGACTTTCATAAACGTTTTAAATAAAGCAGCTTTATCAGCTGCTGCTTCGACTTGATCTACCGCAATGGCAGCTTCGATCACGCCTGGCCCGGTTTCTGTATGTAAACCTTCGATGGGGAAATCCATGACTTCACTCATATGAAGAATTTGGTGATACAACTCAGCATGCACTGTGTTACGAATAATGGAATAGCCAAAAAAATCAGGAGTTATGGGCTTTAAATTGCGAAAACCTTTCGCACGAATGCTATCCGGAGTTTCATCAAACATAAAAAATTCATATTCCAAGGCAGCGTAAGCTTCAAGCTCCATAGCAGCGGCTTTTTGGATCATTTGACGCAATAGGGCTCGCGGACATATGGCTTCCGCTTTACCAGCAAATTCAGCCATAAAGAGCAATTGGTTATCTTCAAAGACAAGTTCTCGGCAGCTTTGAGGCAAAATACGCACAGCGGTATCAGGATAACCTGTGTGCCAGCCAGTGTATTTAGTATTATCGTAGAGTTTATTTTTAGAGTCCCAGCCTAAGATAACATCACAAAAGGAAAAACCATTGTCGAGCGCAGATAAAAATTTACTAGCGCTCATATACTTTCCGAGCATGACCCCATCGATATCAAAAATACCGACTTTAACATGAGAAAGTTGGCGCTCTTTAATTATGCGTTCAGCATCTTCCTTGCAGGTAACCTCTCTGGGATTAAGCATTGCAATTCCTTTGCATTGACTTTAATTAAAGAGCATATCCTAAGTTTGAGCTTTGAATCCAGCATCCTCGCTTTTCCTTATTTGGGGAAAGTAGGTGGCTATTATACTAATTGGACTCCCTTATAAGAGCGTGCTGCTCTTTTTGAAGAATAGTTTGACCAGGAAGATCCTTGGCAACTCATTAATTTCCGCGTTAACTAATCCTTATTTTTGGAGTTTGGTACCAAGCCAAACCCCAATCGCCAGTGCGATTAAAATTAATCCCCCAATGGGTGCAAAATTGCTGGGTACAAGTAAAAATTCAACAGGATGAATCTGGTGCATTTCTGAGACTTGATTTGTACCATAAATGCAAAACTCACCAGACGGCAAAGAACAAAATTGGTCTTTAGGGCAGGCTGTTAGAATGGCTTGTGTTGCACCAGTTCCGCAGGGAATATTCGCATCTTTTAAAAGTTTTAAAGCCATGTCGGGATGTTTGGTAAGTAATTCGGGCATTTCAGCTATCCTTGGCATAAAATTATCTAAACATCTTAAGCAACTGGAAAAAGTTTGTCACTAATTTAGATAGAGAAAAACGAGTTAAATATTAATATCTTGAGAGTTAATTTGTATCTCACCTTCTACTGAGCGAGCCACAATTAAGGTATATTCAGGGACTTCTAGCCAGGTTGTTGCATTCTCAGTCAGCGGTTCGGAAGCGATAATAATGCTGGTTTTAATATCGGCACCTTTCATCTGATATTCTTTGTCATAAAAGCCATAAGATTCGCCATAGGTATACCAGAGCGAATGGTAGGCTGCGTGTGCAGAAGGTTGCGACTCAAACGCAAACCAACCATAATCTAAAACGAAACGGGTAGCTGCTATAAATTGTCCATTAGTAATAAATAAATTAACCGGCGAATTGATTTTAATTTTATTTTTCTTTCTTACAAATTGCAGTATTTTTATCATTTCAAATACAGCATTGATAATTTCTTTGGTTGAGTAATCGGTTTGTGCTTTTTCTAGCTGTGATAAAAATAAATAATACAGCCATTCGCTGTCAGTTGTGCCTTTTATTTCTTTTTTATAAGCAGTATCGATAAATTCTAATAAATCATAGCGCATTAATTTAAAATCATATAAAGAACCGTTATGTGCTAGGACTATATTGGTTCCAGGAAACGAAAAAGGATGGACATTTTGAATGGTAATCACTTGCCTTTCACTGTATGAGACCCCTCTTAAATGCGCTAAAAGACAATGGGGGGAAATTTTTGAAGCGAGGCTGCGAAGATTTTCATCGTAAAAAGGGAGTTGTGGTGTTTTATACAGATAGGGGAAATCTGGATTATGGGACTCATTATTCCATGCAGCCAGCCCAAAACCCGCTAAATTAAGTAGATGCGACATGTAAATCGGATCATAACTTTGTTTTATAAACGAGTTATCAGTTTTATATAAAAGCTCCTCAATTAAAATTGGTTTACCAAGATAAGTTAATACTCTGCACATAAGCTTACCTATTGTAATTTTCGACTTGCAAACGCGAGTCTAATTTGTCAATGGATTTCTGTAATGCAACTACTGATTTACATATTAAATTATATAACTTATACCAAAGATCAGGTTGATTTTTTTCGATAAACTTTAAGTTCATTTCGTTCATTTTTAATAATATTGAACCCTCACAAGTAATAAATGTAACAGTAAAAGGATGGTTTTCAATGGGCATATTTGCTAATAAAGTATAAGGACCTATCACAGATAATTTTGCTAGCTTGTTATCTTTCATAATGCTCGATTGGACGGCCCCGCGAATAACAATATAACAAGAGGATGAGGTTTCGTTCTCTAAAATAATTTTACAATTTTTTGGTGCGTCTAAAAATTGGCATTGTTTAAATAAATAATTCCATTCATCTTCATTAAAATAGCGGTTTATTTTTTTTATAATTTCTTTGTATTTTTCAAGGTCATCAGTTTGTAAAATACTTGGTTTTGTCATCGAATGAACTACCCTGCCATACAGGGATAGTTTAGACATGCCAGAATTGGCAATATAGTTGATAACCTTTTCGTGTAAATTAATAAGATGCAGGCAAACTTGACTTGTAATTGCCTTTAAAATTTTATAATTAATTTCAGGGAAAACAAGGGTAACCATGTTTAAATATGTTTTAGAGATAAATAAACAGGTTACATTATCATTGGCAATGAATGAGGTTGGAGATTTCTCATTGCCAATATAGCTAGTTACTCCTAAAAATTCACCGGGTGATAAAGTGCCTAAGTGAAACTTATTTTTACCAAGAGTTTTCTCTACAATGTTAACTGTACCCTCAAGAACAATAAAAATACCCTCAGATTTTTTACCTTGTTTAAGAATTATTTTCCCTGCAATATAAGATATGATTTGGCTGTAGTTAAATAGTGAAAATATTTCTTTAATATCAAAATATCTATTAAGAGTAAAATGTTCTGATTCATAAATGCATTGTATATATTTGTCGGTTATTTTGTCTCTCGTTTCTTTTTCAATCATTTTCGTCCTTAAAAAATAATTTCATGGATCTAAGGCTATTATTTTAGGATAATTATTTGTGAATTTATCGTGTATTTTACAGTATAAACCATTATGGATTATCTGCTGGTTTAAATTGTTTTTTTAATTGAATTACTAAGAAATAGTGTATAACTATATTAGGGTTTATATTTTTTTATGATCTAAAAAGGAGATTTATCATGATTAAATCTAATCCTAGCAAAATTCCTTATGATCTTAATAAAATCAAAAAACAGGCTCGACGATCGATTGGGAACGGGGCGGTTACCGAAGATTATCCTCTCGATTTAAAACTTGCATGTAGGCATTTAAATACTGCTTTAGCCACAGAAATTATGTGTGTAATGCGTTATCGCCATCATCAAATTATTGCCACCGGAATTGAGCGGCCACAACTCGCAGCTGAATTTTCTGAGCATGCTGATGACGAGCAGCGACATATGATGATGATAGCGGAGAGAATTAATCAGTTGGGAGGAAATCCTGATTTTAATCCAGGTACAGTGCTGGATAGAACTACCACTGAATATGGGAAAGGGGAAAATTTATTGCAATTAATTGAAGAAGATTTAATTGCAGAACGTATAGCAATTATGGTTTACCGTGAATTAATTCAATGGTTTGGCGCAAGCGACCCAACTACACGTCGGATGTTAGAAGATATTTTAGCTGATGAAGAAGATCATGCTGATGATTTATCAGAGTTAATGCGGGGCGTACCGAATAATAGTGTGCGCTAATCAAAAACCGTTGGTTCTGAAGTATTCCGCCTCCTGTTCTGACTTCGCAGGATGACAAGATAGCTGATTTTAAGTTATAACTAAGCCATCACCTATTAATCATCCTAATTCTATGAACTCAGATGAACTGATTATTTTGCTTAAAAACCAATTAAAGGATTGGTTTAATTTCCCTAGAAATCCAATATTTGGGCAAGTAACGACGGTTTATAATGAGCTTCCTTATGTGAGAACTATGCATTTATATGATTTCACTTCTCGTGGCTCACTTGTTTTTTTAACGTCTACCCTATCTGGCAAATGGCAGCATCTAACGAAAAACACTCATATTGCACTATGTTTAATGAATGCTGATTATGGTCAAATTCTTGTTGAGGGAACGGCATTGCTTCATAATAGAAAAACTAATTTACCCCTGACAACCTTATACTGGGAAAATTATCTCGAAGAGTATTGGCAAAATTTTTATATTTCTGAAGGTACAAATGAGTTAAAAGAAACAATTCCTAGTTCATTTGGTATAGTGGAAGTGGTTCCTAAGGCCTGGGAAATATTAGAGATCAACAAACTAGACTTTATTAAAGGAACAAGAAAAAAATATATCCTTCAAGAAAGGATGTGGCAGGTAAAGCAATTGCCGATTATTTAACTATTTTTTACGGACTTCTGATTTTTTTGCGATATAAATTAATTTCTTTACCTCAGCAACAAGATTATTATCCGCATCGGTTATTGGCACAGTAAATTCTAATTCAATCTTCTTTGCTTGATTCATATCTTGCCGAATTTTATTAAGCTGTTCTTGTGATAATTCAAATTTGGCATAAACAGTACCTTTTGCTGGCATTTTATAACGGATAAAGGCTGACTTATCCCAAATGATGTATTCTCTGCCTAATAAATTCATCAGCATTAACATATAAAAAGGGTCAGTCATGGAATATAAAGAGCCTCCAAAATGGGTGCCAACGTAATTCTTGTTCCAAAAACGCATTTTCATTTGGACGTGGATATTGGTAAGTTCTGCATTGAAGTGCTTTACGCTGATGCCAGCACCTAGAAATGGAGGCCAAAATCTAATCAATTTTAATAAGGATGAAAATTTCATTAAGATTTTCCAATATCGAATTAACTAAAATGTGTCATTTATTAAGGAGTTAATCAAGGCAAAATCCCTTGACTAAACTTTTATATTTGGTAAACATGGATACGATTTATTTGATTTTTGCGAGATACAACAATAAAACAATAGCTAGGATTGAAAAAATTAATCGATTTTATTTTGAAAATTTAGAAAAAACAAATCTAGAGAGTGCATGGAAATTGTTTCTCGCTGTTTTACTTGCTAGTTTCTACGCTGTTCTTTTTTATCTGATGTTTTCTTCCGAGCAACTGCTTGATTTTCACTCGTTCTATTTTTCATCGCAAATGCTTGCAAAAGGAGGAAACCCTTACCAAATATTATCAACTATTTATTTTCCAACCCAAAAATTAGTTCCAGCTAATTTAAATCCTCCTATTGTGCTCTTTTTTTTAAATCCACTCACAACTCTTAGTTATTATACTGCGGTCATAATCTGGACTGTGTTTTCATTTATTTTGGGATTAATTGGTGCCAAGATCGCTTTTTCTTACGCATTTTCTCCTGAATATATTAAAAAAAATGGCTTCTACTTGTATTTTATTTACTTATTAAGTTTTCCTGTTTTAATGAATACAGGTCTTGCTCAAATCGGCTTAATTCTCTTTTTTTTTCTAATGACTGGATATCATTTTTATATGAGGGAAAGGGATTATTTTGCTGGTATCCTCTGGGGCATTCTTATCGCCATTAAATTTTTTCCTGCTCTATTAATTGTTTATGCTTTTGTGCAAAAACGTTATAGAGTTTGTTGGGTCATGTTAGCTGTTTTCATCTTTTTATCCTTGCTTCCCTTATGCCTTTATGGAATAAAAATATACAGCCATTATTTTTTGATGATGTCCCAGATAAATTGGTATGGAAAGAGTTGGAATGCCTCTATTTTCGGGATTATTTATCGATTATTGAATACTGAAGCTGAGCAAAACTGGAACCTAACCATGCTAATTTATGGTGTTCTATTTGCTGTTTTTTTTATTTTATATTTAATAAAAATAATTCAGATTGAACGATTTAAAATTAAACATAAATCCTTTGCGTTAACTTCAGTGATGATGTTATTTTTAAGCCCTTTTGGGTGGTTATATTATTTTCCATTACTAGTGTTTCCTCTTTCCCTAACTTGGCTGATTTTTCTATCTCAAAAAAAACTTTCCAAGCTTAAGGTTTCTTGGTTTATTTGTTTATTTTTAATTAATGTTCCAATCAATAATATTCCCTTAACTATGATGCATTCTCTAGTAGGAAAACTAAGTTATTATTCATTTAATTTTTATGGATTGTTAATTTTGTTGTATTTTATGACCTTCTGCATGGAAAACTAAAATTTTTCCTTACGTCAATGAATTTCTTGGGCTAAGGCTATAGCCGTCCGGCTAAGCCTTGTTTAGCTTTGTAGTCTAAAAATTAACTGTTCGGGCTCTTAGATACCCCCACGAAATTATATAGACTGTTTAGTTCATTGATCGTTTTGTTTATCCCGTTCGCACTGAGGAAGCGCACAGCGCTGTCTCGAAGTGTCGCAAAAGCCCCCTCCCTCGAGAGCCTCAGGACAAGCCTTCGAGACTCACGCTATGCGTGCTCCTCAGGCTGAACGGAATAAAATGAATACAAATTCCTTAGATCTTTATTTCATAGGGATACCTCAGCCTGAACAGGCAAAAAATATCTTAGCCTTACGACTATGAGCTGTGGCCTCACTTCTGTTATTTATTTTCAGGGATTTCCAACTTATTGAAAATAAAATAGAAAGATTGATAAATAATGCATTTGCCTTTTATTTTTATTGATTAGATAAAAATTGATCTGTTGATGAACTTAAATTTTATCGTTAGTATTCTATAGCTGCACTTTGTTTGGAAATTAGATTCTAATATCTATTAATATGCCAAATAGGTCTAGGGAAAAAATTGTTATTTAACGAAAAATAGTGAAATGGAGATTGGATTATGGCATTTACCGAAGCACAACAAAGAGAAATTATTGATCTTATCAAACGTGAAAATTTGCATGCCGAATACACAGAAAATGCAGACTGGTCTGATTTTTGTGGTTTGAACAAGCAGACTGGGAAATTTCGGTTAAAAATTAAAAACTTAGATGCAGCAAAACAAATTATTAAAAAAATAAATGAGATAAACACAAGAAAAGCTCCAGGCTCAGATACTGATTCAGAACCAGAACTGGCGTCGAAAGATAGAATTACCTGCCGTGTAGCAGCAGGAGGTCGTGAAGATGTTGAATATAGTGAATCCTTTTCTTTAACACCCTGGATAGACGGGGACATTATCATTAATCTTGAGTTCGCTGCTTCGGATGAATATGCCATTCAAATAAATAAAGAAAAGATGACTGTTACACTAAGGCCTGGTCCGCAAATTAAGATGTTAGATGAAATTCTTGACGAAAATGGCGTGGCTACTATAAGCCCGCCTAGTCTAATCAATCGAGTTACCCCCTTTGGCCTTGCTGCTCTCGGTGGGCATGGTACAGATATAAGAGCGGGAGCCTATACCGATAATATCGAATCCATTACTTTCCTAATGATGAATGGAGAAACAGAAACTATCACTAGAGAGAAATATAAGGATGATTTTGATCTCATTGTTTCTACCCACTTCGGTCTTTTTGGCATTGCAGTGGAAATGGAGTTGAAATGTAAGCCAGCCGAAAAGTTAAAACGCGTTGAAAGAGCAGTGAGTCTTCCGGATTTTATTGATGAGGTGAAAGCAGGGAAATTACCTCGTAAAGGCTTTCCGATGCTTAGTGTATATTATGTACCCACCTATGATGATGACCTCAATAATCGCAACGTCAGAAACGTTAAAATAATTGAATACAAGCCCATGCCTTTGGAAACTGAGGATAAAAATTTTGATCCTGAGGCTCAAAATATTGAGCAATGGCTGCAAATAGAATTAGAAGAAGGCTTACGAGTCACGGATGTCTTAGCTATGTTCCCACAATTGACGCCACTTTTTATGAAGTACGTTGTGACTCGTTATGGGGTAGGGACTGAGGATAAAAAAAAATCCATAGGTAGAGCACCGGCACAATATCATTATCAACAACAATATCCTAAGAGTATTAACGATCTGGATGGCTTGTTCCCGGTCGGTGATGATTTGCAAGAAATGGTTGATGCTTTTACTAAGGTTGCAGCGGATACTGAGGCCGCAAAAGGAAGAGGGGAAGCGCCGGTCACTTTTGGAGCCTATGCTAGATTATTTCAAAATCAAAATTTTCCAGCCAGTTTATCTCCAGGTTCTCACCATAGTGATAAAAAACTGACCTGTGGTTTTGATATCGTTTCAAGTCCTGGTGCTAGCGGTTTTAAAGAATTTCGTGACAATTTTGTTAGCTATCTTATTAATTTCTTAAAAGCAAAATTGCATTGGGGGAAATATGTTCCTGAAAATATCGATTATGAGGAAATGTATGGTGATGATATGAAGGCCTACAAACAAGTTCTAACGGAGTTTCATGATAATAATAACTTGGATTTAGAACGCTCTCCTTTTTTAACGGAGTTTCCCTGTAAGGTCCTAAACATGGATGAAAAATACAGGCCGGCAGTAGAGAGGGCAGCTACAGAACCCAAACATGCTGCTGCTGTTGCACACTCTGGATTCCGTCTAAGAGGCTTAAAGTGCATGTTAAAATGGATTTCAGAACAAGCGAAAGACCATGAAAGTACTCACATCGAGGACTTAAAAGCTGCTACAGATCTGTTTCATGAAGCTGAGTTAGAAAAAGTACCTGATTATATCAGAGATTCCTTTTTTGGAAGAAAGTCTGGAATTTCAAGGCAATCAGGAGTTTGCCCATCAAACTGTGTCCTTTTTTAGGGCTGGGATTAGAAGAGGGGATTTAGAATCCCCTTTATAAAAGGGAATGGTCCACGCATTATCTCGGATAACCGCTTATAATATTGCCAATTTCACCATAAAATACAAGTATTGCTCTAAATGTTCTTATGGATTAATGAAGGAAATTCTTTAGCAAAAGATGCCGCATAAAATCTAGATCCTTCTACAGACAAATGATCATCATCATAATATAAAGGCAGGCCATTTTTAAACGCATAACACCATTTCTGGTCACAGAAATAATTCAGTGGGTCGAAGGTTTCAACCTGCGGGAATTCTTTAAGAATTTTGGCAAATAATTGTCGTAAAGGCGCTTGGCGTTGGTCAACCATTTTTCGTGGCATATTGCAATTTTTTATGGTGTGAGCATGTATATATAAAGGCCGACTATCTAAGCATTCGTTAATTGGGTGAAGTAATTCAGGCACATCATAGCTAATAATCACTCGCTTATGTTTTTTTATTAAAAGTTGTAAGGTATTGCGCAGAGCAGGTATCCAAAATGATAAATCGTCCATGGTCTGTCTCTGCGATTTGTACCATAAACTCCAATCTTGTTTTTCAGTGTTATACTCAAAACCACTGCGGTTGTAGGCAAACATTCTAAAGCTAAAAATAACTGTTTTAACCGATGTTAATTCTTTATCAGAAAGGGCTTCTTCAGTCATTGATAAGCAAGCTGGGTTTGCTGTTTTTCTATCGATTCCTAATAAAAAAGGGCATCCAGGAGAAAGAATAATACTAATATGATTTTTAGGGTATTTTTGAAAAAAGCCTGCGAGTAAATGATGGGCATGTGAATCCCCCAGAATAAAAACGGTTTTTTTGCCTTGATGAGAAGAGATGCCAAGCCCTGGAGGAATTGCTTTTTGAGCAATTTCAGGAGGCAATTTCCCAGCAAACTCAGGTGCTGGACTAAGGCGACCTAAGGCAGGTCTTGACAGAAATCCTTCTCGATAATAGGTATACATCCCTAAGCCCATTATGCAAAACGATAAGCAAAGTAAAATGAAGGCTTTTAGCTTTTGTTTGTCTCCGAAACGAGTGGGTTTTTCAATATAAAGATAACTCAGGAAAGCCAACAAAAAACTCAAAGCTAAACAGCCAACACGGAGAGTTTTTGAAGGCATGCCTTGCTCCATTATCCGCACAAAGCTCAGCAAGGGCCAATGCCAGAGATAAAGGGAGAAGCTAATTAAACCTATTCCTACCATGATAGGGTTTGCTAAGAGCTTGCGATTGATCCAGGTTTCAGTGCCAGCAGCAATGAGCAAGGTCGTTCCTAAAAGCGGTAACAGGGCATGATGTCCAGGAAAGACTTTTTCTGGATTTAAGTAATAAACAGATACAGCAATGCAAACTAAACCCAAAAAGGCAGAGATGTTAAGACAGAAGTAATAGTGTTTGCTAATCGATTTGTGGGATAAATCGGGATAGATGCTATGAAAAATCGCTAATAAGCTTCCTACTAAGAGCTCAAAAAAACGGCTTTGGGGTAAGTAGAACGCTGCTGTAGGGTTTGTGTTTACTCCTTTTAAATTAAAAAAATAAGAAATAGCAAAAAAAACTAAGGTTAAGGCAAGGATATTAATTTTCTTTTTAAAAGCGACCCAAATGATTAATGGCCAAATTAAATAAAATTGTTCCTCGATGCCCAAAGACCATAAATGCAGTAAAGGCTTAAGATCGGCGGCTGTATCAAAATAGCCGCCAGCTTTCCATAAAGCAAGATTTGAAGAAAACAAACCTGCCGCTGCCATGTATTTACCGTAGGCTTTAAATTCATTGGCTAATAAAGCAAACCATCCCAAGATAAAAAAACAAACTAATACGATAAGTAAGACAGGAAAAATACGGTTAATGCGGCGGACATAAAAATTGAGGAAGGAAAAATTATCATTCTTCAATTGATTAAAAATTATACTTGTAATGAGGTAGCCGGAAATGACAAAAAAAATATCGACACCGACAAAACCACCAGCTAATCGTGTTGGGAAGGCATGAAAAACGAGAACTAGCAAGATGGCAATGGCTCGTAGGCCATCGATATCTGCCCGATAGCTGGTTCGGGAAAAATTAGTGCTATTAGTTGACATCGTGATGCTCGTAGTCCTTTATCCAAAATCGGGATTGATCAGTGCTAGAACTTAAAAATGGATGGACGTCATAATAACAAAAAAGAGTTACATTCATAATGATTCTCAGCCTGCTTTTATCAGCTAAAAAAGCTAGCCTATTCATCATGATTAAAATAAACACATAAAACCCAAAATGCAGCTAATTTGTTAATAGTTCCTTAATTTGATCTTGTTAGATTAATAGTCAAACTAACAAATATTGGCCCGCTCCCATGAAATATAAAATCGACAAAACTTTTCCGAAGAAGACACCAGCAAAAACTGAACTTCAGCCGGCTTTAATGGAAACAACGCCTTCAGCGTCTACGTTTGCATCTCCTAAGTCAATTGTAGTGACATCAGCGCCATTCTATCCCAAGAGGAAAACTCCAGAACCAGCCGTTACTGAGTCCGCACCCAAAATAATGTCATTGTTAAGAGGTGCACCAAGCGATTTGTTAGCTCCCCATCGCTATCACCGACGTATGCCTGTTCGTCAAGTGGCTCCACCGATAAAAGTAAATGTTGATCCTTTAAATGAAATTCGGCAGTTATCAGAGCAGATAGCAAGTCGCAAATGGAACTCTGATCTACAGGAGCGAATTGATAATTTAGGAAATGTAAGTTCTTCTCCAAATGCTTATTTTCAACAAACCAGAGATAGTAGCAATTGCGTTAAAGAGGTTTTTAAATATCTGGTACTTCGCAAGGAAATTTTAGAAGAGATCGAAAAATCGGTAGCAAGTAAGCAAGAAAACTTGTATTTAAAAGACGTGTGGCCAGGTTGTATCTCTTTTATAACCGCAACCCTCAATAATCAAAAAGTTTGTTTTATTGCTGTTTCTCGTGCCGCTATAAAAAGGAATAACAAAAGTTCTGCTGAAAAAACACCTGCTCCAGATGAAAAGCTTCTACAACTTTTAGATGAGCTTGCTCAGGACCTAAATAAGGGTATAGCAGGGAGAGGAAAGGACAATTATCGTTATGCTGTAGTCATGGATACGAGTCAAACTTTTAAGCAGATGATTAAACAATTATCTGGAAATACACGAACTTGCGCTGAATATGATTTTGGTGCGCTGCTTAGTAAGTTATATTCTGAATATGGGCAGGCATTAAAAGTAGAGGGATGTTCAAATGCCTTTTTATTTAACTATTCAAAGGAATTAGAAGTAAAATATAGCAAAGGCATGAAAGGGGCAACCATCGCTAGAGAAACAGTTCGCAGTACCTATAACAGCTCTGTGAAAAAGCGCTCGGGTAATATAGAACTGAGTATTCAGGGTGGACATAAAGCAACCCTTATTCCTTGTTGCTCGGTCTGTCAATCCAACAAAAGCTATTTTATTGCCACACTGATTAGTTTTCAGGAGGAAGGTGAAAAATTTAGACAAATGCAGCGAGAAAGTGCTAAACTCGAGATAACTGACTTTGACTCAGAAGAAGCAGAAATAGAAGAGGAAAAAGTTAGTGATAAGGATGTAATTACCGATGTAAAAGCTGAGGTAACCGAAAGGAAAGCGAAGTATCGTTTATCTACTGGAATGGTTGAGTTAAGAAAGTCAGGAATCAGTATGTGTGGTTTCTTAAACTCAATTGGTCAAAATAATAAATCAAATTTTGAACAAGAGGATTCTGAATCTCATTCAATTCCAGTATACAACCAATAAAGATAGTATTTATTAAAATAAATACATAAGAGTGAAGGCCAAGGAGCATAAAATTTATGAAGAGTATAGAGACTGCAAGGGATCTGCATGGGATAGGGGATTTTCAAGGAATTATTAAACTATCTCAATCTATAGACTTCCTAAAATATGTCGACTCTCTTCCCGACAACAATCAAGCTGAAACCAATTTGCTGATAGGGACCAGTTATTTTGCATTGGGAGATTTTGATCAGGCCGAGCATTTTTTATTGCAAGCAAAAAATATTTTAGACAATTTATTTAAGAAAACTCAAGATACCAATAATCAAAGACCATCCAATACGGATGACCTAGAATTATTTATTCAAGTAACTAACTATTTAGGCGTTTGTTATCTCTCAACAGGCAGAGGACAAGAAGGAGTTGAACAGTTAAAACTAGCAACGAAGGCATTTGATGCTAGGTCAGCTCCTCAATTGCGGAGCTTAGGTGCTCTTGCTTATTATCACTTGGCTGATGGTTTGATTTCACAAGCCACCGACAATAGTTATAATGAAGCTTTAATTGCTTCGTCCCATGCTGTGGAATTATATGAAGGAGATGAGCTTAATGTAGGAAATGCTTTATTACAACAAGGTATTATTTGTAATTACCTCAAAAAGTTTGAGGAGGCAGAAACCGTATTAATGCGTGCAATAGAGCAATTAACTCAGCGTCAAGAAAAAGAGGAAGAAAATCTCTTGGTGGTAGATGCAAAGCATCAACTTAGTATTTCATTGCTAAAACAATCTAAGCCAGAAAAACTGGAACAAGCGATCGAAGTACTTCGTGAGGTGTTAAGCTCACTACGCGCTAATAACGGAAACAATATAGCGGATATCCTTTCTACGCAATTTCTATTGGGTATTTGCCATCTAAAAAAGGGCGAGCCAAAAACTGCGAATAAATATTTGCAAGCGTCCTTAAATATTTTTCATCAGTCAGAACTTTCTATGGATGAGCTAAAAACAGCACTTGCTTTAGTAAAATGGGTAGCTCAAGATGAAAAATCGATTAGGGATCCTTCTTTCTATCCTAAACTTCCAATGCTTCACCTTAAAAATATATTGAAAGCTATCGAGCGATTAGAAGCTCAGGCAGATAAGGAAACGCACGAAAAAAGCGATCACCACGACGCGGCAAATTTTCCCTAACTTAAAGTGCTTCTTTTAGAGTCGCGGCGTGATAACTTTCAGTTGCAGGCCTCCCTATTGACATCGATATAATGTAGCTAAACGCCGCTGCTACGATGAGAAAGGCTAATAAAGCAAAGATTAAGCTTAGAGTCGGTCGATTATTGTTTTTTCTCCGTTGAAAAACAAAATCCAAGCTTAGAATGATAAGCAAAATAGCAATCAGAATAAGAATGATCCACGTAAGCATCCTTGCTCCTCGCAGTGTATAGTATGATTAGTTCTAGATATAAGGTCTCAAACTATAAACCAACTCCTGTGAAATAGCCAATAAGGGGGCTTTCAATGGGGAGGTTGGGCTCTTCGACCTATACTGAATGACGCAAGGGGCGTGATGGAGGCTCCGCTCCTGATTCAGTGAATCCAGTTTTTAGTTCATCATTTGCTAATTTAATGATCCCCTCTAATGAACGTTGCACCTCACCTTTAGTAAAGGGATTATAAGAGTTTGTAGTATAAGCCGAATAGAGCATTCCTAGGGGAAATATAATTGAACAAGTTACTTTTCGTAGTGACTCACATAAATAAATGCCTGTATCCAAGAAAAACTCAGGGCCACCACAATACTCAGAGTAAGACAGCCAATAAGGAGCCATACAGCCCAGTCCTACAATTAGCATGGCTATTGCATGAACACTACTCAATGCACCTATAAAAAAATCGGTAAATAAATTGCCGCCGAAGGTAGAGTCAACATTAACAGTAATTGTATCATCGCTGTCTATTGAAGGAATTGTAACTGAGCTCTGTTTAATGCGCTTAGCACATTTAATAATCTCTTGATAATTGGGTGATTCTTTATTTAACTCGCTATTAATAGCTTGGGCATCCTTCAAAAGCTGGCTGTAAAACTGATATTGCATACTCGCATTAGTCCGTGCGTACTCCCTATCCACTCCATCATCAGGAACAATAACCCAAGGAAAATGTTCTTTTCCACGATAGAGACTCGGAGTTGCAAAAATTTTCTCCAAATCAATTTCTTCACCAAGATGGTCAGCGTATTGAATATTTTCAGTAGAGGATACTGTGGTGAGGTAGAATGACCAGCTAGATCTACAAATTTCAGCAAGCGTGGATTCTAAATGTAATCCAATACGCTTGATTTTAGGTTGTGTAAAAAACATGGAAACTCCTATTAGGTAGTACTCATATTCAAAGTCGGAGAATACTCCTCTCCCTTTTCCTCGCTCATTTCTTGTTTATAGAAAAATGCTTTAATTCTACTGAGGAATAGTTTTTCATGGTTAGAACCTTTTTGTGGTTGCATAGTATGGTAAATACTTAATAAGTATTCAATGGTTGCATTATCGCATTCACTTAATTTACAAGAAATTTTTAGATCGTTAAAGCATTGATTAATATAGTTAACAGCCATAAATTGCTCATTTTTTCCAAACTGCGTATTTAGATATTCAATTCCCATTTTCATTTCTTTTAGAAGTGCTGATTGATATTTAGGAAATTGGCTAAAATGTTCCTTCGCTATAACTGCTATTTCATCGTATGATAGCTTGGATAGGGCGGTAATGGTTTCAAAAACTTCGCATTCAAGGTGTTTGGATTTAATTAATTTGTCTGGTAGGGCGACTTCATCGCTTGATACGCAAGTGCCAACATATTGTTCAAATACTCCCTTAACAATATCCATAGGATGAGCGAATAAGCTTAAGTCCTCCTGATCACGCGAAAATCGCAAGCTGAGTAAGCATTTTCCAAAATCAATCAAAGTGACCTGTACCTGAGTTGGGGTTTCTACTAGCCCCCAATTAGTGTTGCAACAGTCGTCCTTTCCCAAAAGTTCTAAGAGTACGGCTGCTGTACCGAGTCCGACTAGACGTTTACTCGTGACTGTACCGGTGATACAAGCTTCGCTATCGAGTCTACGTCCAAATATTGTATCTTTTTCAGCATCATAAGCTTCATTCCAAGTGGTAAACTGAGTGAGAAAATCTGCACCGACCAACGGTTTTTTTTTCGTGCTCTCTTCTGATACTAGCTTATAAAAGCGAGAGTATTTAGGACAAGAGGCGAGATTAATATGGCGTATAAGTTGAGCACAAAACAGTTCTCTAGAAATTGCAAAATGCTTTTCGTCGGCTTCTATTTCCTCGTCAAATTCTTCATATTTGTAGAGCGAATCATTCGCGTCAATATCTGGGTTTTTCAATAGCCTATATTTTTCTTTTGTCGGATGTTTAACAATACATTCTACAGTATTGCCTTCAGGTGCTTCTTTGAAGTACCGATATGGAGTAGACTTACTAGATTCTGCTTTAGCGACTTTAAAAAAATGGGGCATTGTTTATCTCAGGTTAAAAATTTTGCAAAGAATAATAAAATTCATAGTTTTATTCAATAATTTTACTATTTGCAAGTTATATATCCTTTGCTGGCGGCTACAGGTTTTAATTATTATACAGTTAGGAAAATGTTTAATCCAATACGAATTCATTGTTTCTATTTTCTAATTTGTGTTTTATTGGGTTGGTTAGAAGGAGGCGAGTGCGCAGTCCGGCGTGATTTTCAGACCTGGCCCAATGTATTGGCTATTGGAAAATTGAGTAATGAAAATACAGGATTCGGTCGCCTTAGACTTTGGTTAGAAGCACAGCAACGTATTGGCGACGACAGTAGCAAATTTACTCAGATTTTATTCCGTCCCGGCTTAGGTTATGCCCTAACAACAAACCTGAGTATGTGGGTAGGCTATGGTTGGATTCGCACCGGGGTACCCTTAACCAACGCTCCTTTTGCTGAACAGCGAATTTGGGAGCAATTGCTCTGGGTAAAAACAAACCCGCATTTCACCTTCACCAGTCGTACTCGCATGGAGCAGCGGTATTTTCACAACAGATATAAGACTGCTTTTAGAGCGAGGCAACTTTTTAAACTTGTTATTCCATTAGATAAGGCCTCCCGGTTCAGCTTCGTCAGTAGCAATGAACTATTTTGGCACCACAATTACTATATCGGTAAAAAAAATGCTAATGGCTTTGATCAGAATCGCTATTTCATTGGTTTGGGTTATAATATCAATGCCCATGCGACGACGGAAATAGGGTATATGAATCAATATATACGTCGCCTAGGGGTACCTAATTTTCTTGCTGATATAGTATCAATTAATCTTCTTCTTAATTTTTAAACTGAGTGAAAAGAAGCAAAAATAATCTTCCAGCATATGGAGCCTTGAATACTCAAGCTATTCTTAATGATGCTAAAAATCGAACTTCCTTGATTTTAAAAACAGAACTTGTCAGATTGTGGAAAAGATGGGCTATATCGTAGAGCCTTATTGCATACAGTATTATACTGAAAGTCCTCTACTAATTTGCAATTCGGTATCCATAATCTCTTTCATCAATGGATTCTGACTTAATTCTGAGCGAATTTCTTGAAATGTTCCATGTTCAGTAAAGGCTTTGAGAACGCTAGCCGTATCGTTGCTGATTTCCTCTTTATTGGATTCAATCAGATTTTTAATTATTGCTAATTCTTGTACATATTCTTGAGGGTTTTCAAGATCAATATTTTTCAAAACTGCTTTTATCTCAGAAATAATATGCGGAGGATGACCTTTATCATCATTAAATAAATGGCTGTTCAGAAGTGTAGTAATTGCGGCAACATTTTCCTCTCTGGCTCCTAGGGGTATCTTAGTAATGTTTAATTGACTTTTCATATTCTCCATCTTTTCGATGAGATTTTGTCTTGTGCCAGACTCTAATCCAGCCATTGCTGTGGCTCTTCCGTCCATGATCCATTTATGAGTTTTACCTATAGAAACGAGATAGAGTAATATGCCGGAAAATATTTTTAACAATCCCGCGCCAATATTTAAATGAGGATATTTTATAGTTAATTGTTTTGCCAATTCTTGATATCTTTTAGCGGCTATTTCATTATCGGGTTGTACTATAAGTTGTGAAGTCCGAGTGAGGGTTTCTAATAATAAACGTTTGCCACTAACACCTAGTTCTTGTTGTTTTCTTATTATATTGAGAACTTCTTGCTGGAGATTTAAAAATTTTTGTTGTTCAGGGTTGGCTCCTTCTCGGGCGTTATCAAGTTGTTTTTGCACCTGAGAAAGTCGTAAACCTAATAACTCACCCACTCGTTTGTGCGGACAATTTAAATCACGCCATTCAATCATCCAAGCCCTTTTTTCATCATTCATAATTGAGTCAAAATTGTTATTAATATAGGCATCGACCGTATTCCAAATCATTTTAGAATGATGATTCATCCCACGCGCTTTCACCAGAGTCGGTGCTGCATGCAGAGCACGCTCAAATTCCTCGCGAGTTAAAGGAATTCCGACTTTAATAGATTTCATTAAATTATAATAGGCGGAAGAAACTCCTCCCCGGTCAATTGCGTCTTTACAGGAAAAATTAACACTATTAGGATCCAATCTTTTGAGTATATGGTTAGTGAGTTTATACTTAGTAAAATGGAACCAGACCGCTTGACGTTGAGCACTTGTTAAGGATTCCCCTTCTTTTATACCCATTGCTGTAAAACTTTTCTTGATTAAGTTTTTTAATTCCTCTTCCTCATCTCTAAAAATGAGGGCGCGAGCTTTCGCACTGATGTAAAAATCTTTAGTAGTATTTTTTGCAGTCTTATCTCCCCTTGCGATTTTTAAAAACTCATCAAAGGTTTCTGTATAATCCTGCTGATCCGTCGTTTTGAATAATTCTGATTGATGCATCAATCCTTTATCGGCAGGCAAGGTAATGACAACAAGATTGGGATGGCGAGTTTCTAATTTATCCAGAGCATCCGTTAAATCTTTTTCTTTTTTACCCTCGAAGTCTGTGCGGTCACGGCCTAGATTATTAAAATAGACATGGGTTATTTTAAGTGGTTTTGAAGGATCATAATAGGGATCAGCTTGGGCCTCTAGCCAACGTTCAAATAAGGGGCTTATTCTCACTTCGCCATGATGGCGTTGAGCTTGAGTACCTATACGATATTCTGTTAGACGTCTGCCTTTGTTGTATTCATAATGTTTTATCGTAGCAAGGCTCGTAGTATGTTGAGGTTTAAAATCGTCGTCCATCATCGCAGTAAGGCGACCATAGGCAGAACCTGCCTGAGCAGGGGTTTGACTATGTAGATTAACGGTAGGTGGCCCAGGTTGAAAAAAATGAGTAATATCTTTTTCAATTGAAGCGCTCATTGGCGTATGTTCTAAAGGTATTTTCTTAATGGCATCAAAAGTATTTTCTAAAATCTCATTATCATTATGATAAATTGATAATATAAAATTATTTAACTCTTTGATTTGTTGTTTGATTTCTATTTCTTTATCGGGATTTTGAGCTACATCTCTTTTTATCACAGGTCGCAGGGGTTTTGCCAAAAACTCTTCAAGTCTTGCGGGCTGCGCTGGTCGAATTTCTCCAGTTTCTTTATTATTTTCTTCTTCAATTTCAGAGTTCTCAACAAAATGTCTCAACCCAATATTACTGGCAAGTTGCGACAATAGCTCTTGTCGGGGTATATCGTAAATAGTTTTTATATTTTCTTCTACAACTGAGAAAAAACGGGTGTAGAGATCAGCATAAGCCACCTTGTTACTGTATTTTTGTTGGTCTCGCGTTTTGCGTAGATTAGTAGCAAGATCGGCATCACTAGCTTCTATCCTGCTTAAAACAGACTCAGAAATTTTTAGCGCTTTTAAATAAGCATAACAATTTTGATTGTGCAGTTCTTCACTAGTTATCCTAGTTTCTTTGATAGGACTAAGGCTCATATAGTTTTCTTTATAGTGAATCTAATATTATTTTAGTCCCAAAATGCTTAAGAATTTATTATGGATCCCTCACATTTTATAATCCGGTCAACTTTTCATCAAAACCTGAACTAATATTAGAGTTAAGATGGATAATAAGGAAATGGCATGGAATACAAGAATATTATGGTCGCAATTGATGAAAGCGACTCCTCTAACCTTGCCTTAAAAGAAGCCATTCGCTTAACCAAAGAACTCAATGCAAAGTTACACGTTCTTTATATCGTTGATGAAACTATTTTTAATAAGGTGGATGAATACGTTGAGTTTGATTTATTGTGGAGTGCTCACAGAGAGTTTGGACAAAGGATCTTAGATAAAGCACAACAGGTGTTAAATACCTCAGGAGTTGACTTTACTATGAAGCTCAGTGAGCTAAAACCAAATGAAGGTCGCCTTGCGGAAAAAATTGTATCGGAAGCAAATTCCCTTCCTGCCGATCTCCTTGTTGTTGGGACACATGGGCGAAAAGGATTTAGCCGTTTATTTTTAGGATCTGTCGCTGAGAATGTAATTCGTATTGCGACTTTGCCGGTGCTATTGGTGAGAGAATTAAAAGTTTTATGAATTTGTTAAGCCAAGGGGCAACCAATCCAGAACGAATCCCCGCAAGCTGCGGGGATTGACTCGCTGGGCTTTAGTGCTTTTCTTTTTTATCACCTAACAACCAATTAGCGCTCACTTCAAGTTCCTCAGCAATTCTATTGATTGAATGAGAATCAACAGCCACTACACCATTGAGTAGGGCTTCAATTTTAAATTTGGGCAATTTAAATAATTTAGAACAAACCTGCACTCGTTCAGTCATGGGACTGGGAACCCCCACTAAATCTAATTCTCGGTTCAAACGTTCAGATAGTTGTTTATTAGCCATGATAATCTCCTCAGATTTTGTATTAGTGTAAACCACGGAAGATTAAGGATTGATTAAGTACTTTAAGAAAATTTAGAGAAGATGAAAATGGAGTTAGTTAGCTTTATTAGTAGTTCTTGCATGAGTTATAGACTCACTCCCGCTTTCGCGGGAATGAGAAGGGGAAAGACTTTAAGGGCAATGGGCAAATAGAGGTTCAGGATTAGGTTCTTTGTCTTTACCTGTATCTCTAATAATTTGTGAAGACAGTTGCGAATACAATACTGAATAGCGTTTTTGCAAGGTCTTGTTACGCTGTTCTACGGAAGAAACTTTCTTATCTTCTGCTAGTTCAGAAACAGAGCCTTCTTTTCCAGCATCAATGTCTTGTGAATACAATAAAGAATAGCGATTTCTCGAAGTTTGATCTTGACCTGAACGATTAGATCTCCAATCAGGAACAGATGCTTCTTTATTCTCTTGTCCTTCTTGTTTTCCTTCGGCCTTATTGGCTAATTGTCTAAAGGTCGATATTTCGACATTAAAGGCTGATAAACTGCTTCGGAAGCCACGGGAAAACTCATAGGTCTCCGTTAAGTCATTTATCTTAGCAACTTCGGCTTCAATAGCTTGGATTAGATCGCTCGTTGGGTTAAGTCTGGATAAGGTACCAAATTCTATTTTGAGCTTATACAAGGCTACAAAAAGCTGAGCTTCCAGGTTTTGCGTCTTGAGTTGATGAAGGTCTAGTTCTTTAAGGGTTTGGAGAAGCGCGGTTCCTTCCTTAACCAGACTGCTGTTTTTCTCATCCTTTAAAAACCATGTTAAATTCTCAATATACGCTTCTATTTCTCGTTTCACTGGTTCAAGCTGTGAATCTTCTTTTTCCTCATCGATGATATAGTCTTGATCCATCGCAAAAGTAATTTTATTGAGAGCGCTAGGAATTATATCCTGGATTAACTCTTTAAAAATTTGCTGCTGCATGGTTGGTTCATTTGAACTATGAGAACTAGAAGGTTTAAACACTCGGCCAAATTTAACTGATTTTGCTGGAGCCAAGTCATTTCCTATTGGTTCTAGTGTTTCACTCTTCTCAAAGTAGGCATCCTGATCATAGGCATATCCATTCTTGAGCATATCCCTAAAAATGGTATCTAATTGAGTATCTTTGTCTTCGAGTATGAGGAGAGAGGCGCGTTCTTTTTGCAGTTTATCTATGGTTATCCGCATCTTTACACCACTAGCAATTCTAGTGGCCATTTCTAATCGCCTTTCGTCTTTAGATTCTATTTCCTCGAGGTAATGATTACCATCTTCTAAATAGGTTAAATCACGTCGAATCAGAGCCATAGAGGGAATTACCGCTTGTTTTTCACTCATTATCGGGTTTAAAGCAGGGGGCGGCCGCAGTGGAAGCATTGTTTGTTTGAGTGTGTCAAAAACTTCTTCGGTTTCTAAAGACATGCCTTCAAAGGTTCTCTTTAAGCGCTCAACCTCTGTACTAGATAGACCTGTGATTATCGCTTGGCAAGCTGATAAATCTTTGTGCTCATGATACAGGGAATAAGCCACCCAAACCCAGCGCTCGACAATAAGTGTTCTTTGCTCCATAGACTCTGCATCTAAAACAAGAGAGCTAACATAATTGGTGAGATTAACATTCTGATCAGTAAATGCTGCCATAGAAGGGCATTCATGAGGCTTCCAGGGAGGTGAAAATAATTCCTTAGTGGAAATTTTTAAAAACAGTTCTTGGTCAAGCGCTGCGATAGTATGCGCGTAACGTGTAATAACTTTCTTATTTAATTTATCAACTCTCGCGGCAAAAATGGGGTTGTATTTGACCTTGTTTTTTACAATTGGATTAGTGAGAAAGTCATTATAAGCTTTAATGTCAAAAGTATCTGCGCGATAATTTTCTTTTAATTGCTTGAGAAGCTTGGCAGGATCTCTTTTAGTTTTTATTTCCTGTTTGCGCTCATTGATTTTCTCATGCAAGGCTTTGATGTCAGGCACTGCTTTTTTAAATTCAATTTGAGTTTTCTTAGGTAATAATTGTTTAGGATTGGTAGAAGGGGCTGCGACGTAGTTTTGTATTTCTTCATACTTATTTTTTAATACTTGCAGCGCCTTAGTTGCCCGTTTTTGAAAACGTTCTAATTCGGGTAATGAGGTAATTTCGAGAAGTTCTTTATCGAAATATTTCTGTTGTTCTTTGTACTCATCCATGTACTGCTTCTGAAGATTTGAAAGTTCAGCAAGACTAATTTTCTTTTCCCTTTTTATGCCTCTTTTCATTAATGCATCTCCTACAAACTGATGGAATGAAATTTACAGCGTCTATACTATGTCAAGTCAGTGGAATTGGCTAGATACCTTACGCGTGAAATAATTTTTTTACACTTTAGTTACTTAACAGTCCAAAATAGTAAATATCTAACTTCTTGTTGAATTATTATTAATAACCAAGTGGTTAGAACAAAAAAACCAGTCTGTATATTGATTGATCTGCTTAGAAAATTGATTAAAAAAAATTTTAGACCTGTTTTGGGGCGTTACGGTAGTTATTTGCATAAATAGATTTGCCCGTGGTCATATAGGTCAAATAACAATCTATTCGTGGTTAGCTACTTAGCCCCTGTGTTTTATCTTGCATCTCTGCGCTATTTTTTACAGGGCTAGGTTTTTCGCTTAGAAAACCATGTTTTACTAAATAACTTGTGCCATTTTGTTTTTCAGAAGAGCTATTTTCCATGGTTTTTTGAGTGGGAAATTCTTTTCTATCTTGAATAGAAAAAAAGGAAATATATTTACTGCATTCTTCTTTAATTATTTTTTCCATTTCATGGGCAATTTTTTCATGGCTACCCTTAACAATACCCGAGTAATTTACACCTGTAAAATGAGCAAGTCGCCTAGTTGGTGGGGGAGTTTCTACGAGGATAGTCTGCTGTTCCTCAAAATTTTTTAGATATTTTTTTGTTTCAGGATGCTGCATAATTTCTTTTTTAAAATCAGGGATAGTTTTCCAAATTCCATCCCCTAAAGAACAAGAAATGGCTAAGGCCTCTTCATTAGCCATACGTGCCATAAAAACAGGCGCCTTTACACTAAGGAATTTATAAATTATTCTTTCTGTCTCATGGGAAAACTGTGGCGGCAGCGGTGGTTTTACCATATATAGCTCTAAGTTTGCTTCGGGATGACGGTCAAAATACCCCATCCATGGAAACCAAGTATTGCTAAAAGAGCTATTCATACCCGAGGAGCGATAAAGAGGATATAAAACGCCTGAATTTCCTTTGACGACAGTAATATCTCGTGCACTGGTTTGATAAATAGTTGCGCATTCCTTTGATTGAAATTGGTGCATAAAACCCTTCCTTGGTGGATACCCATTCTAATCGGGGGAATGGGCATACAACTTAATTGCTCAATTAAATTATAGCAGGAGTGATGGGGTTGCATGGGTTTGGATTGTTAATATCGAATGTTAGGACAAGGCCGCCCTACAATCTAAGAATGGTATCGATTGCGAATACTCTTTGATTAGCTCGGGTGCCATTATCATAAGGCATCACTTTGTATCGTAACGCTTTTTCATAGCGAATTTCTGGTCTTACTTCAAACAGACTCGAAAATTGGTGAGTCAACCCTAAGGTTAGACTCATGTAGGAGGTCGCAAAAGCACTTCGTTGCCCCTGATAATCATCAAAAAAATCAGTACGAAACGACATAAAATCCTTATCACTCACTTTGAGTTCGGTGTAATTAACGAGCCCCAATGAATTTGAGCGCCCAGGAATAATTGGACCGCAGCCTCCACCGCCACCATAAGATTTTTGGGGACCAAAATTGCAAGTTCCACCTTTTGCGCCATCATATTGATAGATGTAATATATTTCACTTGCAATAAAAAATTTCGGCGTGAATCGATGGGTCCAAGTCAGATTAAATTGCTGAAAATTATCGTGATTCCCTTTAAAACGGCCGCCATTGATAGAGTTGATCCCTCCCCATAGGGAATCGTTATTAGATCGAGAAACCCAACGAACAAGCGCTTGAAAGGTCGGATGATAAGCATTTGTCCAGGGAGCGACATCACTACCCGCATGAAGGCCGAGTTGAATAGTCCAAGTATTGTTTAGTTTAATCGCGGTATTGATGCCAGTTTGTGTATAAGTATCAAAGGTAAACATCAGCGAATGGGTCACTAAATAATTTTGCGGTGCGAGTTGCGTTTCAATGTCTGGAGGGGAAGTATAACGTCCAAAAGTAAGGACCATTCCTTCAGCAACTAAAGGAAAATACAGTTGCCCAAAAGCTTCAACTAAATCATAGCCATATAATTTATTACGTTTTAATAGTTGACTAGAAAAATAACCCTGGGAAGTAGTAAAACGGTAATTCATACCGTAAAGATTAGAAAGTCGAAATCCCCAATCAATATTTTTTACTTGAACTGTGTCAGGTAGGCGTTCAATACGTAAAACCGATTGCTCTAGCTCAATGTGATTAGGAACAATCGAATAGGTTAGAGGGAAATTAGAGTGTTTTGAGCTGCTTGCATTGTATGAAGGATTAATCCAACCATAGATCCTAATGTTTTTTTTTTCCAAGGCAGGGATAGCTTTCCAAATCAATTTGTTAACAGGATAGATTGGATCAGTATTTGGGACACCAATAGTCGGCCCAAAATACTCCGTGCTGGGGAAAATAGGGTCAAAAGGAGCGGGTTTTGCTCTTCTTATCGATTCAGAGAATTGAGTTTGCGATGGATTAGAGGATAATTTGGCAGGTTCAGCAATGAGACTAAAAGGAAAGTACAATATTCCAATGATAAGACAATAATAAAAATTATTCCTTTTCATACAAATCCATTTGTTTAAAGCTATAACAAAGTGCCAAAGGTCGCATTATACCTATTTTAAAGTTGAAAAATAGCCTGTAGATAGAGGACTTGATTATTCATACCTTGCTGCGATGCTAGGGATATTTTAGCTAAGGCACAAGAAAATGTGGTTGGTCCTCTTCTCTCATCCGAGTTAATTCATCCTGAAGTCTTTCTAACCGCTCAGTAATATTATTTCTTTGTTGCTTACTTGCATTCGACTGTTGACGAGCATGAGCCGAAGTAGTGTTGAGTTTTGGGGTTTTTGAAGGAGGATTAAAGGTTTTGAATTGATAAGGGTTAGAACTCATAAAGGGATTGTAAGCTTCAGGTTCACAAGTTTTTCGTTTTCTAGAAGAAGTTGGCGCCGGTTCTGTAGGCTCAATCCTTGAAGGATAGGATTGCGGATTGCTAGCTTGAATTTTAAATTCAGTTGATTGAAAGAATGTAGGCTGGGGCTGAGCTGGAACTCGAGCTGCTATCTCCTGTTCTGGAGGATAGATATCAGGAAGATAATAATTGACTACAGCTTTTTGCAGTTCTAGGCTGAATGAGGTTAACTTTAAATAAGCTGCTAGAGATTGTTGTTGTAACTGATAATCTTTGTAATAAGTCGATAAGACTAAAGAATAATATTGGTTTATGGAATCCCTATCGATGCCTGTCGAACTCATTGTTTTTTTCATTCTTTTTAATAGTTCTAATACATTTTTTTGTCTAAAAATGAGAGATGCTAATTGATCTTTCCCTGGATACTCTTTTTCCCAGGTTTTTAAATAGGTCTCTAGCTCGTCTTGCTTGCGAGATAGCTCTTCAAGAGTATACATCTCTGACTCCAGTAATTATTTAGGTGTAAAAATTTTAACAAAAAAAATTAATAAATTATCAACACAAACCGAACGTATACGTCATCCCCGAACTCAGCGAGAGCTGAGGTCTCGCCACGAAATTAAGTAGAATATTTAGTTCATTGATCGTTTTGTTATCCCGTTCGCACTGAGGAAGCGCGCAGCGCTGTCTCGAAGTGTCGCTAAAGGGTTTCCCCCCTTGAAGGAGGCTCAGGAGAGGCCCTTCGAGCACCTCAAGCCTTCGAGACGCACTTCATGCATGCTCCTCAGGCTTAACGGGATAAAATGAATACAAATTACTTAGATACTCATTTCGTCGGGATACCTCAGAAGCGAGAGCGCTTCCTGCGCTCGGGATGATCAGCTAAGTGAACTCTCATCAGCCTTATAATCAGAAAGTCCTGGATCTTCATTTGTAGAGCTAGATTGAGAACTAACTGTAATCAGCGGAGCAAAAAAGAGCGATAAAGGAGCAGTAGGGAGTTGCTCTGTCTGCGTCGTAGCAGAGGCTTCAGCCGGAGTCTGCTCCTCAAGTCCTATTTCGAAGTCTTTTTCTAGCATGCTTACAACTTCGGTTTGTTTTAGATCTTTAGCAAAAGCTAAGATATTTTTCTTGTTGATCGGACGGTCCATCACTATGTCCAGATACTGGATTACATATCTAATAAAACTTGTATCCTCTTCATTTTTTATGAGTTGACACACTAGCTTTTCCACATCGGCATAAGAAAGTAAAAGCGCCTGTTTTTGTAGCTGTACATCCTTCCTTTCTTTTAGTTGCTGTAATCGCTGTAATAAAAGAACAGAAATCAAGTGCTCGCTACGAAGTGATTCGACCAGTTGAATAAGATTCTCACCAAATATAGCTTCGACCATGGCAGTTGCATCATTGCTGGCATGTTTTAGCATTTTTTCTACAAGCGTTAGGGGGCGACGTTCAAAAGCAAGACGAAACGCCTCTCCATCGATTGTTACATTTTGGCTTAGTAAAAATTGGATACAGCGCTCACTGTTATTATCTACTGCTTTTTTCAGAGGACTAGAACCCTGTAGCTCGCTAACAGGGTTGAAATTGATAATTTCATTATCAATAACACATAATTGTTCCAATAAATCGTTTCTATCGTAAAATATAACACGGTCTAATAAGGTAGAAAGACAAAGACTTTTTTTCTGTTCTTTTAGTGCAGCCAAAAGAAGGGTCATTCTTTCTTGATAATCAATGTTTGTAGCAAAAAAGCCGCTACTTAGCTTTATTAGTCTAAGAAGAGCTAACTCAGGATCAGCTTGATGAGTTAATAAATATCTCATTAGTTTGATATGGTTTGATTCAGCGGCTACTGTTAAAAGGCTCTCTTTTTCGTCATTTAATGGGTCATCAATGGCAATTAAATGATGATTTAAGGCATAATCGATGATAGAAATATGTTCTTTATCAGCTGCTGAGAATAAGGATTTTTCTATTATTTCCTTAAAGTTAGATACATCTCTTGTCATTGTTTCAAAGCTAAAAGGCTCATCTGGTGTTTGAGCGTTTGAAATAGATTCTCGGTATTGACCAACAAGCTGTCTGAAAACTCTAGTAACACCCAGAGTCGCAGCAAGGAAAATAGGATGAGGCAAGGACTTAGACATCGCTAAAATTTGCGCTGAATATCGATTTTTGGGGGTTTGCAGCTGTTGTTTTATGAAAGCGTTAAAACCATCCAACATGAGCATTTGCCCGCTATGAATAATACTAGTGAATAAATCATTAATTCTAGTATGTGAAGTAGCTGCTTGATTGTTTTGATCTTTCAGAAGTTCCAATAATAAATCCAAATGGCCTGCTTCAGCGGCCAACATGGTGATCGATTCACCTTTAATCCTGTAGTTAAGTAAATGTGGGTATTTTTTTAAGATAGAATGAACTTCTTCCTTTATATTACATAATACTGCCCAACCAAGTAATTTGTTTTGCTCGCTCTCTTGCTCTGACAGTTGCTTATCATCATCCTCTTCTTCTTGCGGCCCAAAGGAATAAAGTGAAGCTATAGCTGTTTTGTTTTCGGTCAAATGTTGATAAAGCTTATTTAAAAAGTTTTGTCGCTTTAATTGTGCGGCTGTTTTAATAACTACCAGCTCATGTGTTTGTATATCATCGGTACTAATATTTAGTGCAGTAATGCTGTCGATATCATCAATAACAATGGAAAAAATGAGTTTTTGAATTCTAGAATCTAAATGGCCATAGTGTGCGGCATAAAGGGTCATAAATTCTTTTTTGTAATTATAACCAGCAGGTAAAGGGGAGGAAATTTCGTCTGAGAAAAGTTCAATGAGCAGTCTTTTCCAGAGGACCTCGTTAGTGAGGCCTTGAAATAGGGTATTAACCTGCCTCATAGCCCACAGGGATTTAAGGTCCATCGATGACAAAATAGAAAGTAGAATTTCATGAGGAAATTCTAAGGTTCCTAGCAAAGTAGTAGGTTGTTCTTCAAAAGTAGTAGGTTGTTCTTCAAAAGTAGTAGGTTGTTCTTCATTAGTTAAGGGGGTAGTACTCTTGTCTCTCATGGATTATCTCTGTTTCAAAAAGCCAATAAATTCTCATGTTGCTCAAATAAAATCCAGAGAATGTTTGTATTTCAACGATTCCGAAATGGAATGGTTGTGCTATCCTCGAGCTGCATAAGAGCCAATTGTTTTATCTGCGTTCTCATTACAAACAAAAAGCCCCGGGGCATTTTCACTGTAATTCATTTGCAGCGGATTACAAATCATAGCTCTTATGAGCCGCGGCCCAGCTCCAGGCATGCCTGCATGCACAACTTTTCGATTATCAATTAATAAAATATCCCCTTTTTGCCATAAACAAGAGCAATAGTAATTACGCATTAATTGAGCTACTTCTTGAATATCTTGCTCATTAAAACAACTCCCAACTCTGGTGTTATTAAACACAGGTAAGCGGCGTGAGGCTTTTATTGTTTTTAATCGGGTGAGAAAAATTTGCAGAGCCTCTTTAGGAGAATGGAAAAAGGAGGCAAAAGCAATATAGATGCGCTCTATAATTTTTAATACGATAGGCGAGAGCTGCCAAACAAAGCGATGCCAAAACCATTGTTTTCCTTGATAGTCTTTCATGAAGCATTTTCTTAGCTCTTCATTCAATAACATTAACTCAAAAAAATTGATTTGTAGGGCTTTTTTTTGCGTCCTCGGATTCTCAAAAACACTGGGTTTATAGAGAAGAATAAATCGGTTATTAGCCTCGCCAATAATAGGAAGATTGAAGCGCTCGCAGAGTTTTTCAATTTCCTTTGTGGAAAGCTGATAACGTTCTGCAATTTCAGAAAATAACCATTTGGATACAAAAAAAGATTTTTTCTCTAATTTCGCTTTCAAGTCTTCATTTAAAAATTGATAAACTTTTTCCGTATTGATCAACCCCGTTTCTCCGCCGCGTGTAGAAGGCTTAAGACAACAGAAAGAAATATAAGTAGGCACATCGGTGCTATAGTAATTTTCACTATGAAAACCACCAAGATAGAGGGTTCCCCCTGTTTTATACACCGCATTGGTATGAAAAACATAGTTTCTATCATTAACCAGAACTCGTCCTTCCTCGGACATAAACACATCACTTATACCACGGAAATTTTTGAGGCTTAACACAGTTTGCTCAAAAATCCCCTCGGACTTAATATCAAACCCTCGAAGAAGTATAGCCCCGTATTGTGCTAAATCCTCAAGAATTGATGCTGTATGCTGAGCTAGAAAATCTTGTAAAAAAGAGGCGTCCCTTCTTTTTTTTGCTTCAATAATGAGAGGCATTTCTTGTTCTTGAGACAAAACTAATCGTTCTTCATTGCGGAGAAATCGGGTAAGTACTTCGGGGTATTTGTCGTCCATCCTTGTGTCTCTGCTCTTAAATCCATAAATTAATAATAACGTAGGCGGAGGGGATTTGCAGCGTCATTGACTCCAAAAACCACCCGTCCTGACATTGACTTTATCAATCAGTTTGATTTAAAATCAAAAGTTATAGAGAAAAAACCAAAAAAAGGTTTAGAACGTCATGAAAATTACATCTTAAGTACGCCCATCTATAGGGCAAAGTGAACAAAGTCAGTTTCGACTTTCTGTTTTTTTATTGTCCTAGCAGACACACTTAAGAGTAACTCATGAACCATAAACCGATTCAATTGAAAGACCTAGGTCTTAGCTATCCGCAAAAAATCTGTTTTGAATCCTTTAGTGCCCAAATCCATTTTGGTGATCGCATTGCGCTGATTGGTCGTAATGGCGCGGGTAAGTCTAGCTTATTGAAGATGCTTGCTAGTCTTTATTCAGCATCGACAGGCGATATCAAATTACCACAGGATGTGCGGCTGGGTTACTTACCTCAGGTTATTGAAGAGTTTCCAAACTTAAGTGGTGGTCAACGATTAAACCAAATGCTAACTAAGATCTTGTCTGAAAATCCTAATCTGCTTCTGTTAGACGAACCCACAAATCATCTTGATAACCGCAATCGACGTGCTTTAATGCGTCTACTGAAACACTATCCCGGCACGTTGATTATTGTTTCTCATGATACAGAGTTAATTAATGCTGTTACAGATACGCTCTGGCATATTGAGTTAGGCAAGATTAGGGTATTTAGAGGGGCTTACTCTGATTATCAGCGAATGCTTTTCCAGAAAAAAAACTCGATCGAGCAAGAATTAATCCTGCTCTCTCGGCAAAAGAATGAGGCTCATCTCGCTTTAATGAAAGAACAAGAGCGTAACAAGCGCTCACGTATTCAAGGCGAAAAAAAAATCGCCCAGCGTAAATGGCCAACGGTTCGCTCGCATACAAAATTAGCTAAAGCGATGACGACGAGCGATAAACGTTTAAGTCAGCTTAGTCATAAGAAACAGCAATTGTTGGATGATTTATCCTCTCTTAATCAGTCCGAAGTGCTTAAACCAAAATTTAAAATAAAGGGTTTGGAACATCATAAGCCGCTGATAAGGATTGAAAATGCTTCTATTGCTTATGGGCAGGGGCCGCTGATTCTTGAAGATATTCATTTTAGTCTTGACGCTCAAGAGCGAGTTGCACTAATAGGTGATAATGCTTCGGGTAAGTCCACTTTTGTGAAGGCTCTTTTGAAAGCTATTCAAATCAATAGGACTGGGGATTGGCTTGTTCCCCCTTGCCACAATATAGGGAATCTTGATCAGCATTATCAGCATTTGAATCCTGAAGAAACTGTATTCGATTTGATGATAGCAAAAATGCCTCAGGCAGAAGTTCGGAGGCACTTAAATGATTTTTTATTTCGTAAGAACGAAGAAGTGCACCTCCAAGTTAAACATCTTTCAGGTGGCGAAAAGGCAAGGCTTTCTTTGGCATTGATTGCTGCAAATCCACCTAAATTACTTATTTTAGATGAGGTGACTAACAACGTAGATCTGGAGACTCGGGCTCATATTATTGCGGTATTACGCGAATTCCCTGGCGCTATGCTGGTCATATCACATGACAAAGACTTTTTAGAATCAATTCACATTGAAACTAAGTATCAGATTGATCAAGGAAAGATCCATCGTTTTGATGATGCAAATTTAGAGGTAATTAACGATGAACGCTAATCTTTTTCCTAACCATTTAGGCTCTTTTGTCTGGCATTTTTTAAAACCCTATAGAACCGTAGTTGTGCTATATGTCTTGCTCGCCTTATTGGCCGGATTTTGGGGGCCATTTAATAGCTTATTGATTAAATCCTTTATCAATACTTTGGCAGCAAAGACTAGTATCGACCTGTCTTCTTTATATTGGATAGCTGGTTTATTAGTATTGAACTTTATCCTCTTTGACAATGTAACCTGGAGAACAATTGGATTTTTAAATTATAAATACCAAGCAGCGATCAAAAACCAAATTATTAAGCAAACATTGGAGTATATCCTGGGGGCTAGTACGCAATTTTTTCAGGATAATTTATCGGGGCGTATTTCTGATCAAATTACCACACTGGCCGAGAATATTGAGACGATTTTGCATCGAGTGTCGGTGGATTTTCTTCGCGGTTCTTCATTGCTATTGGTGTCATTTATCACCGCTTTTTATGTCAATATTTTGTTTTTTTATATTTTACTACTCTGGTTCATTGCCTTTGCTTCATTTAGCATTTGGATGTCGCGGCGCTTAGTGCAATTGTCTGATGAGCATGCAAGTTCTGAGTCCCAGCTTTCTGGTCAATTAGTTGATAGTCTTTCCAACCAAGCCAACATCCGCATTTTTTCCCAAAAAGCTTATGAAGTAGAACGGATGAATCGTTTCTTTCAACTGGTGCAGCGAGCTTTTCAGAAGAAAGAGTTTTTTATTGTCTTGTTATGCTGTGTGCAGGGTGGAATGATTGCCGTGTTGATAGGCTTAGCGGCCTTTACTTTAATTTATTTATATGGCAAAGGGCTGGTGAGTATTGGCGACTTTGCTTTGATTCTTGGAATTTCCATGGAGTTGGGCCATATGATGTGGTACACCATGTACCAAGTGGACCAATTTAACCAGGCTCTTGGTAAATGCAAGCAAAGTCTAAAAGCATTAGCGATACCGCATGATATTGAGGATAAAAATAAGGCAATCGAATTGCTAGTCACCCGCGGCCAGATTGAATTTTCCAAGGTTAAATTTCATTATCGCGGTGGTTATTCTCTTTTCCAAAATAAATCAGTGAAGATTGCAGCCGGCCAGAAAGTCGGTTTGGTAGGGTATTCAGGGAGTGGCAAATCAACTTTTGTGAATCTTATTTTAAGACTTTATGATGTAGTAGAAGGTCAGATTCTGATTGATGGTCAGAATTTAGCCGAAGTCACTCAAGAGAGTTTAAGGAAAGCCATTGCCATGATTCCCCAGGATCCAACACTTTTTCACCGTAGTTTGATGGACAATATACGCTACGGTAGCTTAGATGCCAGCGATGAAGCAGTGATTGCAGCTTCGCAAAAAGCACATGCTCATGAATTCATAAGCCTATTGCCAGAAGGCTATGAGGCTTTGGTAGGAGAACGTGGGGTTAAACTTTCAGGAGGCCAGCGCCAGCGAATTGCTATTGCTAGAGCCATCTTAAAAAATGCTCCAATTTTAATGTTGGACGAGGCCACTTCACAGCTTGACTCGGTGACAGAAACAAATATTCAAGACAGTTTATGGGAGTTGATGCAAGGCAAAACCACCTTGGTTATTGCTCACCGATTGTCTACTCTTTTGCATATGGATCGAATTTTAGTATTCGATAAAGGCCATATTGTTGAAGACGGTACTCATGCTGAACTGCTGAATCATGGCGGCTTGTATCAAACGCTCTGGGATGCTCAAGTAGGTGGCTTTTTACCGGATAAAAAGGAAGAGGAACTAGATGAATAAATTGACGAAATTTCCTGATTCAATCATTCAATTAACCCTTAGTCTGGATGAGCATTCACTCGCTTGGGGGCAGGGATAGGGCTTGGCTTCGTCTGTTTAGTCTTGTACCAAGAAAAAGTTAAAAAAGCGCTTGACCCTATTGTTGCTATATACCTTAACTTTGCATTTAAGGAGGGAGCACGATGACTCAATGGTTCGTAAAAGATTTAAGTCAATTAACTGCTGTTTCAGTCCAAACACTGCATCACTATGATCGCATCGGTTTACTTAAACCCTCATTGCGGCAGCTTAATGGTTATCGTGTTTACTCTGAAAGGGATTTATTGAGATTGCAACAAATTATTGCGTTGAAGTTTTTTGGTTTTGAGTTATCACAAATCAAAACTTTTCTCACTGAAGAAAGCTCTGCCTTTGAGCATTTTAACAGCCAAGCCCAGGTGTTAGAACAAAAAGCTGCTGCACTACTTGAGGGAGCCAAAACATTGAGAAGCATTATTAGCTCTGTTGACAATAATCAATCGATTCCTTGGGAAACTATTATTCAACTTATAGAGGTATATAGAATGACAGAACATCTTGAACAGGGTTGGGTGAGAGAAATATTTACCCCCGATGAATTAAAGCAATATGTAGAATTTGAAAACGAAATGAAAGCCAATAAAACCCCTGAACAAAAAGCGCTGTTTGAACAACAATGGCATCAATTATTGGATGAGTTGAAAAGGAACCTCAACCAGGATCCAAACTCTTTTAATAGTATCCAATTAGGAAAAAAATACATGGAATGGGTTAATGGAATCTATGGTAAAAAATATGCCCATCTAAGAACAAAAAAATGGGAAAAAGGATTCGGAGAAGGAAAGGGTCTTGATGAGATTGGTTTAACACCAGAACTCATTGCCTGGTTAGAGAAAGCTTTAGATGCCTACTGGAAGGATAGGCTTTATAGCATTCTTGAACAAGTGGGAAAAAAGCCTGCATCGATTTTACTAACTCTGTGGAATAAAGCCTTAGATGACATGTACGGTGAAGAAACTGTTCGTAAAAAAGCCGTTTATGAATTAATTTTAAAAGACGATAAGGTAAGCCCTGAGGCGAAAGCTTGGGTCAAAACTCTACTAAACTCTTATAGTTGACGAAACTATTCTATTGTCATCCCTGTCTTCGCAAGGATGACAAGCATTGGCTCTACCCCAAAGGTAGGGCATTTTAATCGGATTATAGTAATTCAACGACGTGCTTATGGTTTAGAAATTTTGAAAATTACAGGTTAAGGGTTAAATTTTTGTGTGCTTGATTAGTGCCCCCGGAAATGGGGAAGAGCCATTATTGTAAAACGCTTGAAACTTTGGCGTGAGTCTTTAATAAATTGTAAATTTTGGTGACAGTGACTTACGATCATTTTCTAAAATTCACGTAAGTCCTTGATATATGGCGCGCCCGGAAGGATTCGAACCTCCGACCCCCTGGTTCGTAGCCAGATACTCTATCCAACTGAGCTACGGGCGCGTATTCTTTTTTGTTCTGGCGGAGAGAGAGGGATTCGAACCCTCGATGGGATTTCTCCCATACTCCCTTAGCAGGGGAGCGCCTTCGACCTCTCGGCCATCTCTCCGTGTGATGGAGGCGAAGTATATCAGGTATTTATGCTGCGTCAACTCTATTATTTACATAATTTTTTAATTTCTATTTCTTGTTTTTTAGTCCACAAAAACTCAAGATTTACAATATATTTCGATTCCCTACAGTTTGAAAACTGTAAGCTTTGATTAAGCTAGTATCTAAGTTTACTAAATGATTTTACTTAGATAATTTCCAAAATTCGGGTTTACTGTTATCTTTTAAGAAATGTCAGGTACCAGGAGGTCTAATGAAGCAGAAGTCGAATTTAAGTGGTAGAGAGGTATATGTGGTAGATGGATGTCGAACTCCATTTCTGAAGGCAAAAGGAATTGGCCCTTTCACGGGCTCAGATTTGGCAGTGGCTGCTGGAATGTCATTGTTAAATCGCTTGCCTATTTCTCCTACGGATATTGATGAGGTCATTATCGGTTCGGCTATGCCAGGTCCTGACGAAGCAAATATTGCGCGCGTGATAGCTTTACGTTTAGGCTGTGGTGAGAAGGTGCCGGCTTTCACGGTGATGAGAAACTGTGCTTCAGGGATGCAAGCTCTGGACAACGCAGCTTTGCAAATAGCTAACGGTCGCAGTGAACTCGTATTAGCAGGTGGTACTGATGCCATGAGCCATGCGCCTTTAATGTTTAATGAGAAGATGGCTGCGTGGCTTGCTCGTTGGTTTAATGCAAAAACTGTTGGCCAAAGACTCGGCTTAGTCACTCAATTCAGACCTTCCTATCTTGCCCCTGTTATTGCTTTACTTCGTGGGTTGACTGATCCAATCGTAGGTATGAACATGGGGCAAACGGCTGAAAAAGTTGCCTACCGTTTCAATATTACCCGTGAACAAATGGATGAATTTGCCAGCGAAAGCCATCAACGCTTAGCGCAAGCCTACATTGAAAGAAGAATGGATGAAGTAGTGCCCATTATTGATAACAAAGGCCATGTTTATCCGCAAGACGATGGAATTCGTCCTGATTCTACAGTAGAAAAGTTAGGTAAATTAAAACCTTTTTTTGATAAGAAATACGGTATGGTAACTGCGGGGAATAGTTCGCAGATTACTGATGGCGCTTGCTTGTTGTTATTGGCCAGTGCTGAAGCAGTCAAAAAATATGGGTTACCAGTGATCGGGCGTATTGTGGATTCTCAATGGGCTGCGCTTGATCCAGCACAAATGGGGCTAGGGCCTGTTCATGCAGCCACGCCCATTTTACAACGTCATCATTTAAAACCAACGGATTTAGACTGCTGGGAAATTAATGAAGCCTTTGCTGCTCAGGTGCTTGGTTGTTTAGCTGCCTGGGATGATACAGATTATTGTCGGACGCAATTAGGGTTAAAACAAGCAATGGGTGCTCCATCGTTATCGCAACTTAATAAAGACGGTGGTGCAATTGCCGCAGGCCACCCGATTGGAGCTAGTGGTGCTCGCATTGTGTTGCATGTTTTGCAGTCACTCAAACAACATAATGGAACTCATGGTATGGCTGCCATTTGTATTGGTGGCGGGCAAGGAGGAGCAATGTATCTAGAACGTGTGACAGAGGTGAAAGAACAATGAGCAACTATAAACATTGGGAAATGCAACAGGATGCTGAGCATATCATTTGGTTAGGGCTTAATCGCAATGATGTCTCAGTAAACGTTATTAATGATGAAGTCCTAGATGAATTAAATGGTCTTTTACAAGAAATCGCTCAAATGCCAAATGCAAAAGGGCTAATCATTTATTCAACCAAAGAAAAAGGATTTATTGCAGGTGCTGATGTTCATGTGTTTACTCAATTCAAGAGTTCAGCAGAGGTAGTGGATTTTTTAAGAAAAGGTCAAGCAGTCTTTTCTCGTTTAGAAGCTTTAACTATCCCAACAGTGGCTATGATAAATGGTTTTTGCATGGGCGGCGGTTTAGAGCTTGCTTTGGCCTGTGATTATCGAGTCGCCACGGATGATAAAGACACTCGCTTAGGGTTACCTGAAATTTTGTTGGGTATACATCCGGGTTGGGGGGGGACAGTCCGACTCCCGCGTTTAATCGGTGGATTTGACGCACTTTCTAAAGTTATTTTAACTGGAGCACCTATCTCTTCAAGCAAAGCAAAGCGTTTGGGATTCGTTGATGATGTGGTGCCGCTAAGGCAATTGAAGCGTGCCGCGATTTATTTTATTGAAAATAAACCATCAAAACATAAGCCAAGAATGCTCCAAGCCTTAACTAATTATTCTTGGGTTCGTTCCATTCTGTCGCCCCTGCTTCGCCATCAAGTGGCGAAACGTGTAAGCAAGAAGCATTATCCGGCTCCTTATGCGACTCTTGATTTGTGGGACAAGGAAGGGGGAGTGGGTGAACGTGCTTATTTAAAAGAAGTTGATTCAGTTGAGCAACTAGTGAGTAATGGAGATACTGCCGCGAATTTGATTCGGGTTTTTCTATTACGTGAGCGGCTGAAGAGTTTTGCCAAAGATAGCGATTTTAAAGCCAACCATGTGCATGTTATTGGTGCTGGAGTGATGGGAGGCGATATTGCTGCATGGTGTGCATTACGTGGAATCCATGTCACTTTGCAAGATAAAACCTACGCCCAAATCGCACCTGCAATGGGTCGTGCTCATGCTTTATTTAAAAAGAAACTTCATCAACCACGATTGATACAAGCAGCGATGGATCGTTTAATTCCTGATCCTGAGGGGCATGGTATTGCACGTGCCGATGTAATTATCGAGGCGGTATTTGAAAATCTTGAAGTTAAACAATCAATTATGAAGGAAGTTGAAGCCAAAGCGAAGAAAGATGCAATCATCGCGACGAACACCTCAAGTATTCCTTTAGATGAAATTAGCCAGGTGATGAAAGATCCAACCCGTTTAGTCGGCATACATTTCTTCAACCCTGTCGCTAAGATGGAATTAGTTGAAGTGGTTAACTCTGCAAAAACAGCGAAACCAGTTAGTCAACGTGCTTGTGCATTTGTTAGTCAAATCGCCCGCTTGCCTTTGCCGGTGAAATCAAGTCCAGGATTTTTGATTAATCGCGTATTAATGCCTTATCTCATGGAGTGTGTTCAATTACTTGAAGAAGGTTATAGTGGTGAAGAAATTGATGAAGCAGCAAAATCATTTGGAATGATGATGGGGCCTGTTGAGCTTGCCGATACCGTGGGTATGGATGTTTGTCTAGCTGTTGCGGAAAATTTAACTGCGCATTTTGGTGGTACAGTGCCAGCAAAATTAAGAGAAATGGTTAAAGAAGGCAAACTAGGACGGAAAACAGGGCAGGGATTTTATCGCTATAAAAATGGTAAGCCTATTAAGCGCAATGTGAGAAGTACTAAATCAGGAAAAGATATCACTAATCGCTTGATTTTACGGATGGTCAATGAAGCAGCATCCTGTTTGCGTGAAGGGGTTGTTGCTGATAGTGATTTGTTGGATGGCGGAATGATTTTCGCAACCGGTTTTGCGCCATTCCGTGGGGGGCCAATGAATTATGCTAAGCATTTTGGTCATGATAAACTCAATGAGGTTTTTGGCAAATTAGAAGCCCAATATGGCGAGCGCTTTAAGGCTGATGCGAGTTTGTAATCTATTTACTTCATGCAGCCTCTGCCCATTTTTAAATGGGCAGAGGCTGCTGCAGAAGTGAATACTCAACAAATCCACCTAAAAAAATTAACTAAATAAGGGCTTCCTCGGCAGAGAATAGGTTTTTACAAAAAAATAAATTCCATAGGCTAAAACTAAAGTAATTAAACTACCTATTAAATCAATAAAATAATGCCAGCCCAGTAAAACGCAGGAAGCGATTAAAAGGATATTTAAGGGAAGCAATACAATAAAAAGAATAGGCCAGCAGCGGCTTAAATAAAGGCAAAGGCAAGCCCAGATCGCATGAAAAGACGGCATGGCGATCATCCCGCCATCAATCGTGGATGGAGGGATATGACGATGAATTTCGGCAAACTTAACTCCAGTTGCATACTGCTCGGTAATAAAATAGGGGCTTTGCATGAAGCTTGCCGGACCCATCGTTGGAAAAAAATAATAAAAAGAAAACCCCAGCAGCGCAGTGAGAAGCAGAAGTGAATAATATTCATGGAGATAAGAAAATTTACGCGCAAAAATCATCACAAAGGGTAGATAAGCCATCTGATATGACAAGCTATCGTAACTTAGCTTCAATAGATTGCTTAGCCACGGAATACTAGCTGTCCAAGCCATAATCTGTTCCAAGTGAATAGAAAAAGCATGATCAATCGAAATTAATTGTTCGTCAATTGGATTAAAAGGTGTAAGTTGAATGGCATTAGTAGCGTTGGCGATAACTGAAATGACGAGAAAAAAATAAACCAATTCTCGAACAATTTTAAAGTAGGTACTGTTTGCCTCAAAGAGTAAGTACGTTCCCAGCAAAGCTAAAATTAAAATGATTCCCAGGCTAGGCATTTGATGAGGAAAGTAATTATTACCTGGGAATTGATAGTCATAATAATTAATGACAAATACTACAGTTGACATAAAACTGATAATAACAGCGAGTATTAAATTGAAATATTTTGCCAGGGCTGCCATTATCAAGTTAGTTATTGTGTTTCACTATTTTGCTGTTTTTGCTTAATTGCCTGATAAATTTCTTCACGATGGACTTCAATTGATCTTGGTGCTTTAACACCAAACTTTATATTTCCATGCTCTAAGGTCTTAAAAGCGACTATCTGAACAAGTTCCCCTTTTATACAAACTGTTAATGGAACTTCAAACGGGATGGTCACGATATTCATGTAAAAACCTCTTTTGTTTTTAGTACGTTATATCGTATGGGCTGGGTAAATGCAATGTTTTTGCAAAAGAAGGTTTTAGTAGAGTGATAGGTAAAAATACTTAATTTTCAGCGTAATAATGTTAAAGTTTGCTACCCTAGAGAAAATCAGTTAATATTGTGCGTTTTTTAAACCTTGCCTTACCTTTTTAACGGAGGAAGGCTTATTCCATAAGGAGAAATGATGAGACATTACGAAGTTGTGTTTCTAGTTCACCCTGATCAAAGCGAACAAGTACCAGCAATGGTTGAGCGCTACGAAGGGATTATCAAAAAGCATGAAGGTCTAATCCATCGAAAAGAAGATTGGGGACGTAGACAACTCGCTTATACTATTAAAGAAGTGCATAAAGCACATTATATTTTGATGAATATCGAATGTAACCAAGTTGCGCTTGACGAGTTAAAGAATGCATTCAAATTTAACGATGCAATCTTAAGACATCTAATTATCAATCAAAAACACGCGATTACTGGTCAATCAGTGTTAATGAAAAAAGAAAAAGATGAACGAGCAGCTTAAGGGGAACAAATAATGTCAGGATCATATTTTCGTCGAAAAAAAATGTCACGTTTTAATGCAGATGGTTCGGTTGAAATCGATTATAAAGATATAAATCTGCTTAAAAATTATATTACTGAAACCGGAAAAATAGTACCAAGCCGTATTACAGGTACTCAAACTCGCTTCCAGCGTCAGTTAGCTAAGGCCATCAAGCATGCACGCTTCTTGGGTCTGTTACCTTACTGTGATAGCCATCGTTAATAATGGCTCGCTTAGGCGAATTTTTAGGTAAACAAGGTCGGTTTCTATTAGAAAATGACCAATTTGCTTTATTGTACATAGCAGTCTTAGCTTTAATACCGTTTGCAGCTTGGTTATCAGCAGCAATTATTGCGCTGATAACTTTGCGAAAAGGATGGGGAGAGGGCTTTAAAGGACTTGTGGTTGCTATTATGGCGCTGCTTGTTTTGTCATTAATGTCTAGCTCCTTTTCGGCTGCAGTAATTACTGCTGTTATTAGTTTTTTACCGTGTTATCTGACGGCAGGCGTTTTACATTCAACAACGAGTTGGAAAATAGCCGGATTTTTTATAGTCCTGCAAGCGTTGTTAATTATTGTCTTGGTCCATTGGTTGGTTCCAGAGTTTATCAACAACCAATATCTATATGTCCAAGCAATACTCAAGGAGTTAGAACGCGAAGGCTCAGATACCTCGGTAACAAGTTTATTAAGTAATAACGAGGGAGTAAATAAAGTAGTTATAGCTAACTACTTGGTTGGAGTTCAGGCTGTATCTGTGCTTTTATCAGCATTGGCTTCTCTATTTTTAGCTCGTGCTGTGCAATCTAGGTTGTTTTATCCTAGAGCATTTAAGCAAGAAATGGTGTCATTTCGTGCATATGGTTTGGGTGTGATTTTGTTGATTGCTGCTATAGTTGGTGCACATCAGCACAATCCTTTGGCCATTAGTTGTTTACCGGTACTTGCTATCTATTATGTATTTGCTGGTCTTAGTTTGAGCTTTAACGTTCTCGCTAAAGGCAAAGGAATCGGTACGTTGCTACTGCTGCTGGTTCCATTAATTTTGCTACCATTTGTCATGTTACCTGTATATGTCATTTTTGGTGCTTTAGATAGTTTTTTTAATTTCAGATTACACCTGTCCTCTAATACAGGTGGTAAATAAATTAAGGGGTAATAAGATGGAAGTTATTTTATTAGAAAAAATCAGAAACCTAGGAAATTTAGGGGATAAAGTTGATGTAAAAGCAGGCTATGGCCGTAACTATTTAATCCCACAAAATAAGGCAGTATTTGCTACAGAAGGAAATATTGAGCGCTTCGAACAGCGTCGTGCTGAACTTGAGAAAAAAGCACAGCAAGCTTTAGCAAATGCTGAACAACGGGCTGCTAAGCTAAATGATACAACTATTGTAATCGCTGCAATGGCTAGCGACGAAGGCAAGCTTTATGGATCTATAGGCGCTAATGAAATTAAAGACGCACTAGTTGCTAAATCTATTGAAGTAAGTAAGCGTGAAATCGTTATGCCTGAAGGACCTATTCATTCAGTAGGCGATTTTGCTGTTGAAATTCACGTGCACAGTGATGTAATTGCCAAGTTACAATTACAAATTGTTTCAGCCAAGTAAATATTAATGTAGTTGGGCTTTGGCCCAGCCTTTTAACGCTATACAAAGTGGAGATCTTCGAATGCTTGTGCAATGACAAGTTACGGAGATACTTCACTATACTCTTGCAAATCCACAGTGTTCTCTAGATCAATCTTTCCATTTGATGTTACAGCCAAGGCTAGGTTTTTGTTCAGATTTAATCGGTTGACCAATAAGCAAGCTGTCTAAGGCGTTACGAATAGAACTACCAGTTACCTCAACTTGATTTCCTGGACGGGAATCATCGAGTTGTCCTCGATAAACAAGCGCAAGATTGGCGTTAAAAACAAAGAAGTCAGGTGTACAAGCAGCCTGATAAGCTTTTGCTACTTCTTGGGTTTCGTCGAAAAGATAAGGGAAGGGATAGCCTTCTTCTAAAGCTGTTTTTTTCATGTTTTCAGGGGAATCATCTGGATAGTTTTCAACATCATTAGAGTTTATAGCAATAAAGTTAACACCTTTGGGTAAGTAGTCATTTGCTAACCGAGTAAGCTCTTTACTCACATGTTTAACGTAAGGGCAATGGTTGCAAATAAACATGATTACAGTCGATTTTGCTTCTTTAAAGCTGTTTAATTCTTTTTTCTCGCCGCTGATAACATCAATTAAAGAAAATTGGGGAGCATGAGTGCCAAGTGGCAGCATGTTTGAAGCTGTTTTAGCCATAAAAAACTCCTGTATCTATCTGTAAATTCTATCGATGCTCTAATAGAAAATTAATTTATAAATCGCAATTAATGCAAATAATGTATTAAGAATAGCCCATAGTAAAGTGATTAATTTACCTCGATAGGCACAGTGAAAAGCATAGATGGCAATCGAAAGGCCGCCAAAAAAGAAGATCCACTGATTTACATAGGCAAAACCCACTGAAAGAAAGGCTATACCTGTAATACCTATTAAGAGGAAAAGATTATTCAGTTGTCCGCTTAAAAGATAAAAAACAAGTAATTGTACAGACAGCAGTACAGGTAAGGCGATTTGTAAAGTATTATTAATATGCAGCAGAATCGCTCCGTGACCCGCAATAAGAATCATTTCCAACGCAATAAAATAGAGAAGTCTGAAATGCAGTGAGGTAAACAATAATAAGGTTGAGCCGATAACATAATAAATTTGAGCGGGCATTTGTGTTAGACCATAGAGCAATATGCTGGCACCAATGATCCCGCTCAATATAAATAAACTATCTTGTATTTTAGAAGTTACCAATGTAGGAAGATCCCTTTAGCTGCTGCTTCATTAATAACTTCGGATTGCGCTTTATTAGTCGAAACCCAATAGTTACCCATATTACTTAATGCAAATTTAACTCGAGGATACTGACAAACTTCTAAAACATCCTGGCAGTTCACTTTGACAGTATTATCATTTTCTTTTACAAAGCATTGAAAATGTAAATGTTCGACATCTGAAGCAAATGCTGACCAATTAGTAGGATCAATCTTTGTTGTAAGCGGCGGGCTCATGAAGACTTCATGTGTGTCAAAGCGCTGCATTTCAATCGGGAGATTACCACGATTTTGAATGAGGTAAAAAGTTTGTGCTCCAGTTTCATTAATGACGAGATAATTGTCATTAAAACCAAAGCCAGTCACCTCACAGCCATGTGGAAAAAAATTATTAGCAACGGCCATGCTGCTAAATAAAACAGTCATTACAAATACTGCCATTATCCGTTTACAAAATGACATGTGGGCCCTCTATCAATATTAAAGTGGCGTATTCTAATAATAACTGCGCTAAAAGGGAATAAATTACTTAGGTCGTTTTATATTTAATCTCATTATTTTTAACTTAACTCAAGTTGAGTGTAATCCACTCAACAGCTTGATGAGTTGAGCCTTTAGAAGTCATTCTCTATGAGCAGCGATCCTCGACTTAATCATAGGTGAATAGGTTCTATAAACACTAAGCATTAAATAGACAATGACGTAACCCATCGATAGCGATAACCATAATCCATCAATATTTGGATAACTCCAAAGTATAATTGCTGAGCTAATTCCATAAATGGATGAAAAACTATGCATGATGATTTTTAAAAACTTTGATTCGGTAAGATAATCCAAGCGCGAAGGATAGACATATTTTACTGGAACAAAAATTAAGATGCATAAGATGGTTAGAATCCATGCGTTTGTATTCATCGAAGTATCAAAAATGAACATATAAAATACAGCAATGTTCCAGTAACAAGGAAAGCCTTTAAAAAAATGATCGGCAGTTTTTGCATCTGCTTGGCAAAATTGATAAGAAGAGGTGATAACAATCGCTACAATAATGAATAGCAAATAGCCTTGGGGCAGCATATCGGGCTTTACGAAAAGAAAAAAGCAGGGCGTGATAACATAGTTTAAATAATCAACAATATTATCAAGCAAGGCACCATCAATATTAGGCAAAACTGATTTTACATGTGCTAGTCTTGCAAGCGAGCCATCCACCGCATCGATGAATACTGCAATACCCATGAACCAAAGTGCTTGCACATAATCATGCTGGTAAATTTTAATAAGAGTAAGTATTCCAAAACAAGCAGCACTTGCTGTAAACGCATGTACAGCCCAAGCAACTAGGTATTGAGCAGGGAGGTAGCCTAGTTTTTTCTTCGTCATAGATTTCCTAATGTTATTTAACCCACAAAGGCTTTGCAAAATAGTAACAACAATCAAAACTTCTGTGCAAGAATACAATATACCTACGCGACTTCAAAATGCTATTTTTTAGTTGATTGCTTTTCTGTTCTCGGATGGGTTTCTTTTGTGCATAAAAACAGAAGTAGAACTTGCGTCTTGCTAACGATAAGATAAACTTAAAAAAATACAGACTCGTGGATGGTTAAAATGAATATTGAAACAGTTAATCCCGCTACAGAAGCTGTCTTAAGATCTTACTCAATATTAAAAGAAGAGGAAATCTCTGCTTTGATTGAAGCAGGCCATCTCACTTACTGCGTTTGGAGAAAAACCCCTTTTTCAAAACGCAAGCAACTTATGTTAAAGCTAGCGAGCTTATTAGAAGAAAATAAAAAGGATTTGGCTGTTTTAATGGCCAATGAAATGGGTAAGCCAATTCAATTAGGTGAAGCTGAAATTGAGAAATGTGTTTGGTTGTGCGAACACTACGCTGAAAATGCAGAAAAGTATTTGCAGCCGAGAGTCATTAAAACTGAGATGAAAAAAACGATGGTCTGTTATCAGCCTCTTGGCATTGTATTCGCTATTATGCCCTGGAACTTTCCATTTTGGCAGGTATTTCGCTTCGCTGTTCCCACTGTCATGGCCGGAAATGCCGCAATACTAAAACATGCAGAAATTTCTACCGGTACAGGTAATGCCATTGCCGATTTATTTCACCAGGCTGGATTCCCTGAACATTTATTCCAACATTTCGTTTTAAGCAACGAATTGGCTGCAAAAGTGATTGAAAATGATAAAGTCATCGCTGTGACCTTAACCGGCAGTGAACGGGCGGGTTCTATCGTGGCTTCTAATGCGGCCAGTCATTTGAAAAAGGCAGTATTAGAATTAGGTGGAAATGATCCCTATCTCATCCTGGCAGATGCCGATTTAGATCTTGCGGCAAACTGTATTGTTAAATCGCGTCTTAGTAATTGTGGCCAGGTCTGCATTGCGGCAAAACGCATCATCGTGATGGATTCCGTTCGTGATGAATTGGTTAAAAAAATTAAATCCCTAATGTCTACTTATAAAATGGGCAATCCTCTCGATTCAAAAACCAACTTAGGACCGATGGCTAGCAAGCGATTGCGAAAAGCCTTACATGAACAGGTACAAGAAAGTATAAAGCTTGGAGCTAAATTAGTTGTTGGTGGAGAAATACCTGAGCACAAAGGCTTTTATTATCCTCCTACTTTATTGCTTGATGTGCACAAAGGGATGCCGGCCTTTGATGATGAACTATTCGGACCAGTCATAGCAATAATCTCAGTCTCTGATGAAGCTGAGGCAATTCGTTTAGCCAATCAAAGCCGTTATGGTCTAGGTGCTGCAGTGTTTACTCGAGATGAGAAACGAGGTGAGCAGATTGCTGAACATGAAATTGAGGCAGGTGCTTGCTTTGTAAATGCACTAGTTGCTTCGGATCCAAGAGTTCCTTTTGGCGGAATAAAACGCTCTGGATTTGGCAGAGAATTATCAAAAGAGGGTATTTTGGAATTTGTAAACACAAAAACTGTTGCAATACAATAAATGATAATGCAGACTCCAAATGTTCAATTTATTTTCATTTCTGCCAGCCAGCAAATGATGCATTGCTTTGAAAATGATAAGCCTCACAAGTCCTATGTCATCTCAACGGGGAAAAATGGTCTTGGTGAGAAAACTGGCAGCGAATGTACCCCGCGTGGTTGGCATCGAATCCACTCAAAGATAGGGTTAGATGCTGCAGTAAACAGCGTGTTTGTCTCACGTGAATGGACGGGTGAAATTTATACACCGGAATTAGCAGCTCAATTCCCTGGTCGTGATTGGATTTTAACACGCATTATGCAACTGGATGGTTTAGAGGAAGGACGTAATAGAGGGGGGGACGTCGATAGTTTGCGACGTTATATTTATATTCATGGAACTCCTGATACAACTGAGTTAGGTAAACCGGGATCGCGTGGCTGTATCCGCATGCGTAATGCGGACTTAATTGAATTAGTCGACTGGGTTGCGCTAGATACTAAAGTTTGTATCGAATAAAAAGCATGAAGCGCTCAAGAACCTCCTATTGAAGCTGTTCTGGAAGCAGTAGTTTTGTTTAATTTAAAGGATATTTGATTATAAATAATTAAAAATGGCGGTGTAAGTTGTGCCATACAAGTATATAATGCGCCGCAATTTATTTTCCATGCCTAAAGAGGTGAGCGAATGTCTTATAAGTTTGAAGAAGGCAAAGATTTAATTATTGAAGCTGTAGTTGATAAACTACAACAAAAAATGAGTGCCGGACAAGCCCAATTTTGTGCTGAGTTTGTGCGTCAGTTTTACGGCACAGTTGCATTGGAAGATCTAAGGGAATGGGATATTGACGATCTTTACGGTGCCGCAATCAATTTTTGGTCACTAATTCAAAACCGAGCTCCTAACGAAACCAAAATTCGAATTTATAATCCAGACTTTGAAAGACATGGTTGGCAAACCACTCATACTGTAGTTGAAATTATTACGGATGACATGCCCTTTTTAGTCGATTCATTAAGGATGGTAATCAACCGTTTAGATGTGGTTTCCCATCTCATAATGCACATGGGTAATCTACAAGTAAAACGTGGAAAAGATAATGAAGTCACAGCAGTTTTGCCACGTAATGGGGAGAACCTCGCGAAAGATGTCATTGTCGAAGCGGCCATTCTAATTGAAATTGATCGACAAACCGATGCTTCTATTCTTGAAGATTTACACCGTAATTTTGAACGTGTTCTTGATGATAACCGTGCAGTCGTCAGTGATTGGATGCCAATGCGGGAAAAAGTGAGAGCAGCCATTACTGAGCTAGAGTCAGTTTGTTCTATTCTTGAACCTAACGAGGCAGCAGAAACAATTGCTTTCTTGAATTGGATTGAAGATCACCATTTTACTTTTTTGGGTATGCGTGAATATGAGTTGATTCAAAAAGGGCAGGAAACAATTTTGCAGCCTTTACCTGAAACAGGTTTAGGTGTTCTTCGTCAAAGCATGAGCAAATCAAGTGCGCGCAGTATTTCTGCTATGACTCCCGAAGCTAGGGAATTAACGCTGTCAAATCGCGCCTTAGTGATGTCCAAAACCAATACAGAAGCGACAGTTCATCGCCGCGCTTATACGGACTATATTGGAATAAAGCGTTTTAATAAAAAAGGCCAAGTCATTGGTGAGTTACGTATTATTGGTCTATACACTTCAGCAGCATACAACACGAATCCCAAGCATATTCCATTTTTACGACATAAAGTTGCCCTGATTATGCAAAATTCTAATTTAAATCCACGCGGGCATGCAGGGAAAGTTTTACTTAATATTCTTGAAACCTTACCTCGCGATGACTTAATTCAAGCTTCAGAAGATGAACTGCTTGAAATTGCAATGGGTATTTATTACCTGCAAGAGCGTCGCCGTATTCGGATGTTTGCTCGTACAGATGTGTACCGCCGCTTTGTATCTTGTCTAGTATATGTACCGAAAGATCGTTGGAATACCGAATTAAGATTAGCAATGGAAAAGATCTTGAAGGAGTGTTTTAACTCTCACGAAATTAATTTTTCTACCTGGTTCTCTGAATCAGTTTTTGCACGCATTCATTTTATTATCAGAATAAATCCGCATGATGATACGCAGTGGGATTTCAAAGAGATAGAACAGAAACTTATTGAAGTCGGTCGTACTTGGGCAGACGATTTACAACATTATCTGTTTGATACCTTTGGTGAGGAGAGTGCTAATCGTCTTTATGCAAAATATAAAAGCGTATTTCCTGTTTCTTATTCGTCTAATTTTTCACCTCGTACTGCTGTTTCGGATATCAAACATATGGAGGCTTTATCCATATCTAATCCTTTAGTGATGAATTTTTATAAACCTTTGGATGAAGAACCAGGAAACTTCCGCTTAAAAATTTATCAACATGACGATACGATTCCTTTATCTGAAGTTCTGCCGATTATAGAGCGGCTGGGAATGAAAGCGATAAGTGAAAGGCCCTACCTCTTAAAATTTGATAAGGATAGAAAGACGTGGATCAATGATTTTGCACTTCAGTATAACCATGAAGGTAATTTCGAGATCGATGAAATAAAAGATTTATTCCAAAATGCCTTTGCTAGTGTTTGGTTCGGGCACGCAGAGAATGATGGGTTTAACCAACTCGTTTTATCGGCTGGGCTAGATTGGCGTCAAGTATCAATGATGCGCAGTTATGCTAAATATTTCAAACAAATCGGTTTTACTTTCAGTCAGGAATATATAGAAACAGCCTTGAGTAATAATGCGTCTATTGCTAGAAAATTAGTACGCTTATTTGAAATACGATTTAATCCAACGATTACAGCAAATAGAGAGGTTGACTTTACCAGCCTCGTCGATGAGATTTTCAATGATCTGGATGAGGTTGCGAACCTTGATGAAGATAAAATTATTCGCCAATATATCCAGGCGATTTCATCATCGCTGCGTACCAACTATTATCAACTGGATAAACACGGTAATTTTAAAAACTACATTTCTATTAAATTAGATAGTAAAGACATTCCTGGTGTCCCCAAACCTTACCCAATGTTTGAAATTTTTGTTTATTCACCCAAATTTGAAGCAGTACATTTACGTCGAGGGAAGGTTGCGCGGGGTGGTTTGCGTTGGTCGGATCGTAAAGAAGATTTCCGCACAGAAATTTTAGGTTTGATGAAAGCCCAACAAGTAAAAAATGCCGTTATTGTTCCAAGTGGTGCTAAAGGTGGTTTTGTCCCTAAACATTTACCAGTCAATGGCACCCGCGAGGAAATTTTAGCGGAAGGAATTAGTTGCTATCAATTATTTATTCGCGGTCTTCTCGATATCACTGATAATTATTTAGACGATGGCATTATTAAACCAGAGAATGTGGTTTGTTACGACGAAGACGATCCTTATTTGGTTGTTGCTGCAGATAAAGGAACCGCGACCTTTTCTGATATTGCCAATGCCATTTCTGCTGAATACCGTTTTTGGCTCGGTGATGCTTTCGCATCGGGCGGCTCAGTTGGTTATGACCATAAAAAAATGGGTATTACAGCCAAAGGAGCATGGGAATCAGTAAAACGCCATTTCTACGAAATGGGCAGAGACACACAGAGCAGTGATTTCACGGTTGTGGGCATTGGTGATATGGCTGGTGATGTGTTTGGTAACGGTATGCTATTGTCAGAGCACATTAAACTACTTGCAGCGTTTAACCATATCCACATTTTTGTTGATCCAGATCCAGATCCTAAGGTGAGCTTTAAAGAGCGTGAACGCTTATTTAATTTACCTCGTTCCAATTGGACTGACTACGATAAGAAATTAATTTCTAAAGGCGGCGGTGTGTTTAACCGCAACGCTAAATCCATAAACGTAAGCAAAGAAATGAAAGAAGCTTTTGGCATTAAACAATCAGCTATCGAGCCCAATGAATTAATTAAAGTCATTCTTAAAGCAAAAGTAGATTTATTGTGGAGTGCTGGGATTGGAACTTTCGTCAAAGGACAAGTTGAATCTCATGTGGATGTCGGCGATAGAACGAATGATGCAATTCGTATCAATGGTAAACAATTGCGATGCAAGGTAGTCGGCGAAGGCGGCAACCTCGGCTTAACTCAGTTGGCTCGTGTTGAGTATGCAGTCAATGGCGGACTTATTTATACGGATTTTATTGATAACTCAGCAGGTGTTAATTGCTCCGACAAAGAAGTTAATATCAAAATTCTGCTCGATAGCATTGTTAGAGCTGGGGATTTGACCGAAAAACAACGTAATGAATTATTAGGTGAAATGACTGATGAGGTAGCTAAATTAGTCTTGCGTGATAATTTCAACCAACCCCGCGCGATAAGTGTAGCCGCTTCGCAATCACCACGCCTGATTGAGCTCCATGCACGTTATATTAACGAATTAGAGCGCAGTGGTAAGTTAGATAGAACTTTGGAGTTTTTACCTGATCAAAAAATCTTAATGGAGCGAAAACTACAAGGCAAGGGTTTAACTCGTCCAAGCTTGTCGGTCTTGCTCTGTTATAGTAAAACGGTCTTGAAAGAAGAGATTTTAGACTCAAATGTTCCAGAAGATTCTTTTTTCAAAGAGATCTTGGCCAACTCTTTCCCATCGGTGCTGGCGGAGCGTTTTACAAAGCAGATGCAAAATCATCCACTCAAGCGGGAAATTATTGCCACTAAATTAAGTAATATCATTATTAATGAAATGGGTTTCACTTTTATCTATCGCCAACAAGATGAGACAGGTGCCCCTATATCTGCCATTGTTCGCGCTTATATGATTGCCCGAGCTGTCCTTGGTTTAGATAAAATTTGGCAGGATATTGATGCTTTAGGTACAACGATCACCGCTGAAAAGCAGATCGAATTAACTATGCTTTATTCGCGCTTGCTAAGGCGAGTTACTCGTTGGTTCCTACGTTCTCAACGCATGCGTTTAGATATTACTAAAGCAGTCAAACTCTACTCACCAGGTATGCGTGAACTGAAAAAAGCTTTACCTGAGAAGTTTGGAGAAAGGAATCGTAGCCAATACGATAAGCATTACAACCAATATTTGGAGTTAGGTATTCCTGCTCATTTGGCTCATGAATTATCGATAACTCGCGCACTCTTCTCTGCGATGGATATTATTGAAGTCGCTCAGCAAGTAGATCTGGAGGTAGGCAAGGTTGCAGAAGTCTATTTTGGAATCGGCGAATACTTAGATCTCTCTTGGATTCGTTCACAGGTTATTGCACATCCTACTGAAAATCATTGGGAATCTTTATCAAGAGAGGCTTTACGTGATGATTTGGATTGGCAACAAAGACTGCTAACCGCGGGAATCATAAGTTTTGATAGTAAGAAAAAAGATTTCCAGAAAGGATTTGAAGCTTGGTCAGAAAAACATTCGGCTTTAATTAGCAGATGGCATGAGATCTTAAGTGATCTTCGCTCAAGTTCAACGCTGAACTATACCATGTTCTTCGTTGCTATCCGCGAATTGCTTGATTTGACGCAGACTACAATTCAGATGTCGGAAAAAGAGGTTGTGTCTTGACCACGGGGCTATTACACGTAGGTTGGGCCTTCGCTCATAGCTGCCAGGCTAAGTCCTGGTTAGCTTATAATTCGATCTTTTAGGCCAACAATCAACCGTTGGTACTGAGGAGGCGCTTGCGCCGTCTCGAAGTCTCGCATTGAACTAGGAAGGCTTGAGACGGCCTAACGGCCTCCTCAGCCCGAACTGAGTTATCCCCACAAAAGGAGTATCTAAGGAATTTGTATTATTTTATTCCGCTCGGCCTGAGGAGCACGCATGGCGTGCGTCTCGAAGGCTTGTCCTGGGCTCTCGAAGGCCTTGTCCAGGGGGCTTTTGCGACACTTCGAGACAGCGCTGCGCGCTTCCTCAGTGCGAACGGGATAAACAAAACGAGCAATGAACTAAACAGTCTATTTAATTTCGTGGGGATACCTCCTCAGCCCGAATGGATTCAGATAAATCCTCTTAGCCAGATGGCTATGGGCCAAGGCCTAACCTACAATTCAAGCAGTCAATAAGGTGAGTTTTGTCTAGGAGTGTTAATGAATAAACAAGAAGTTGGTTACTCGGCTGGATTTAAGTTTCTTCATTGGTTTATTGCTTTTATTGCTATATTAATGCTTATTGGCAGTTATTTTCTTGAAGATCTTCCTGAGCAATATCGAGGATTTGCTTTTATGCTTCATAAGTCTTTTGGTATTAGTCTGCTCTTTTTAATGCTTTTTCGCTTAATTTGGATTTGGCGTACAGGAAAACCACCCTTACCCCTTTCTGTGCCTCTCTGGGAAAGAATTCTTTCCAGTACTGTTCAATATGCTTTGTATTTTTTCATGATTGCTATGCCTTTATGTGGTTGGATAATGGCTGTAGCAGCAAATAAAGCACCTTATTTTTTCGGTTTGTTTCATCTTAGCATACCTGGAATTAAACCCAATCAGGCTTTATCACATCTGATGAAAGAAACACATAATACAATCGCTTGGGTTATTATCGTCCTAGTTATTCTTCATATAGCGGGAGCAATAAAGCATTATTTTATTGATAAAGATAAAGTGCTTCAGCGTATGCTGTAACTAGGTTTTGCAGGATTCGCCATAGTAGGTTGGGCCAAGACCCAACCTATATCAGCCCTTTGATAAAGTCGGCATTATCAGCCTCTGCACCGAGATACCTATTTTTAGCTTCTTGAACAATGTGATTAAGTTTTGTTATTGATATATGTGGCATTTTCAACTTCCTTAAAATAGCTTAAGTTTTGATCGCCAGGCATCGTAATCAAGCTGTAAAAATATCTAAATAATTATTCTTTGAAGCAATTGGCTTTTTTTGATCAATTACCCATGGCCTCAAGACAAATCACCTTTGTTTGTGACTCAATAAGCACTTGGCTTGGATGCTCAAAAAGAATGCTCACCGCCACCAAATAGCGATTAGATGTCAGTGGGCAGTAGTCAATTAATTCACCAACTTCAGCCTCATTATCAAGGGCAAATAATTTTTTTCCAGCACTTAAAGTTTCGGTCGTTTCAATGATGAATAACTTTAACCCATGCTTGAGTGTGGCTCGATAATGGGTGCGAGCAACAATCTCTTGACCTTTATAACAACCCTTATCAAAACTTAAATGTCCTGATAAATGCAGATCAATACGATGCGGTAAAAATATGCCTCTTGTATCAGGATAGATCTGAATACGCTTATGAGTTAATTGCAATTGATGCCAAGCAAGAGAACCGCGAAATTGTTGATGCTCAATAAAAGGTTGTATCAATGAAGCGCTCTGATCTTTTTTAATCAAAAGGATATAAAATTGCTTATCTAAACTATAACAGCAACTTTGTTCTGTGCTATTTAGAGCGAGCGGTGTTGAAGGAAGGGGATTATTTGCTGGCAATAAATCTTTAGGATTGGTCAAGTAAAAACCATATATTTGATAGTCCCTGTTCTGCTCTAATTTAACCCGGCTCAGCATGGCTGTTTTACTCAGTGAATGCTCTGTTGCAGCGAGTAAATCGTTGGCTAAGATTAATTGAAAACCTTGCCAATTGAGCACATCAAATAAAGCAAGCACTCGTCCTTTCAAATTACAGCTTGCTCCTTGCTGAATCGTTGAGGCAGAAACTTTGTGGACATCGCAACTGATCTGTCCCTGCAAAAACTCTTCAGCGCGTTCACCAATCACTTTGAGGGAGCTTAGATAGGAGAGATCGAATAAATAATTTTTATTTTTTTCTAGGCTGAGCTCTTCAGCAAAGGGTAAAACAGCGGTGAGTGATCGATTATTAATAAAATATTCTGAAAAATTCATTTTTTTTTGTTCCAGTATTATGATTGCGAATGGTCTGAAGTTTAGTGTAACATCCCCTGGTCTGACAATTGGATGAGTGAATGATTAGTTCTTCAGAAAAAGCAAAACTCTTATGGCATTGCCGGCGCGGTATGCTTGAATTGGATTTGATTTTGAGACGTTTTGTCGAAAATCAGATTGATCAGATGACCCCCGCACAAATCAATACCTTTGAAGAACTACTTCATTGCACTGATCCTGAATTATTTAGTTGGTTCATGGGACATGAAAAGCCTATGGATAAGGAGCTAGCTGATTTTGTTGAATTTATCAGACTGCAAGATAAAGTTAGGTAAATCTACTGACTATGCTAAACTTGCTTTCCTCATCTATCTGAGCTCATTTTTGCTTTTATTTTATTCAGCATGCCCGCTGATTTTAAAAATTGCGATTAGTCTTTTACTCCTAGTTAAATGTTTCCGCATAATTAGTCACCCGCTACCACAGCCAAACTATTTAATGCTGAGCTATAAAGAGCAATGGATGCTTCTTGATAAATATCAACAAATACTCAATTATGATAAAGCGAGGGTGGTCATTGACACGGGTCTTTTCTTTCTCCTCGAGTTATCTGGGGGCTCTAAGAAAAAATTAGTCGTCATATTTCTTGATCAGATTGATCCGCATAGCTACAGATTATTAAATATTATTAAAGCAACGAAGCATAATGTCGACATATAGTTAAATAATTAACCAATTAATAAAGGCGTATCCGATTTTTGACATGTAGGAGCCGGGTAGCTATGGAAGACCTAGAAAACTTAAAGGAAGAGCAACTAGTTGATTTGGCGCTCAAGGGAGAAAATGCCGCAATAAATCGTTTAATATCTCGCTATCAAACAAAGATTTTTCTACAAATACGAGCGCAAGTTACTGATTACTCAATTGCCCATGATTTACTGCAAGAGATTAATATCAAGGTTTTTCGCTATCTACCTCATTTTAAACAACATTCTAGTTTTGAAACCTGGCTATATCGAATTACTCAAAATACGATTAAAAATTATTATCGAATGATTAAGTTTGAGTTTGATAGCCTGTCCAATCAAAAAATATTTGAATCAATTGATGAGAATAATACGCCAGAGTCTAATTTAATAGGTATACAATTGGGGCAATATGTAGATAATATTTTTACAAAAATGCCTAATAAATTACAAGATTGCTTTAATTTATATGCGATTGATGGTCTTAGTTATGAAGATATTGCTAAACATCTTGACTGTCCTTTAGGAACCGTACGTTCACGTATTCATCGAGTAAGATCAATTTTGTTCGAAAATCTTAATCAACTCTTGTAAATGTCATGTTCCAGACTACATATATTAAACCGTTCGGGTTGAGGAGCACGCAGGGCGTGCGTCTCGAAGGCGCTGTTCTGAGGCTCCTCGAAAGCATGTCCTGAGGCTATTGAAGGGAGGGTCTTTTGCGACACTTCGAGACAGCGCTGCGCGCTTCCTCAGTGCGAACGGTACTAACAAAACGAGCAATGAACTAAACAGTCTATTTAATTTCGTGGGGATACCTCAGAGCCCGAACGGAGTTAGAATAATTCTTTCAGAAATTAACCATGCAGCAACGTCTAATTAATTCGAGATTGGAGGAAAAAGCTGTGCTAGAATGCAAAAATCCTAGCAAAAACTCATAGACTATGTTGGAAAGTGATCGTTTAATTAGTGCTAATTCCTCCCCGTCAGAGGAGGTATTTGATCGTGCCATTCGCCCTCTTAGTCTTGAGGAATATATTGGTCAAAACGTTGTTCGTTCGCAAATGCGTATTTTTATCGATGCGGCAAAAAATCGAAAAGATGCACTGGATCATGTGCTGATTTTTGGTCCCCCGGGTCTTGGTAAAACAACGCTTGCTAATATTATCGCTCATGAGATGGGCGTTAGTTTAAGGCAAACCTCCGGTCCGGTATTAGAGCGAGCCGGGGATATCGCTGCTATTTTAACGAATTTACAAGAAAACGATGTGTTATTTATTGATGAAATACACCGTTTAAGCCCTGTGATTGAAGAAATCCTTTATCCCGCCATGGAGGATTATAAATTAGATATCATGATTGGCGAGGGTCCTGCTGCTCGTTCCATCAAATTAGAACTGCCTCCTTTCACTTTAATTGGAGCAACAACACGCGCAGGTCTATTGACTTCTCCTTTACGCGACCGTTTTGGTATAGTACAGCGTCTAGAATTTTATTCTGTCGACGCTTTAACTCATATTGTTTCCCGTTCGGCAAGATTGCTTGGAGTTACTACGGAGGTCGAAGGTGCTCGTGAAATTGCTAGACGTTCTCGCGGTACGCCTAGGATTGCCAACCGCTTATTACGACGAGTTCGAGATTATGCCGAGGTCAAAGGAAAAGGTGTCATCACTTTAAAAATTGCCGATCAAGCACTCGAAATGCTGAATGTTGATCAGAATGGCTTTGATATGATGGACAGAAAATTACTTCTTGCCGTCATTGAGCGTTTTGCTGGTGGTCCAGTTGGTATAGAAAGTATTGCTGCAGCGATAGGTGAAGAGAAGGGGACTATTGAGGACGTACTAGAGCCTTTCCTCATTCAACAAGGATTTTTAGTTAGAACACCAAGAGGTAGAATAGCTTCGGAGTTAGCCTATCAACATTTTGGTTTAACGCTCGCTGAAGAAAGGTAATTTAATGGATAGTATGGAAACACATCATTTTGATATTAGAGTTTATGCAGAGAACACGGATATGATGGGAATTGTATATCATCCGAATTATCTTTGTTTCTTTGAGCGCGCCAGGACTGAAATGATCCGTAAATCTGGCTTGTCTTTAACCACACTTGCGACGTATGATTGCCATTTTGCAATAAATGAGGTGCAGCTTCGTTATTTTTATCCTGCTCGGTTGGATGATTTACTTCAAATAAGAACGAAGATAGGCAAAAAGACCCCTTGTACTATTATTTTTGAGCAAGCAATGTACGATGAAACTAATAAGCTAATTTGTGAGGCAGAAATCAAAGTAGTGTGTGTGAATAATGAAATGAAACCGAGACGTTTACCTGAGCATTTATTTTGAACTTAGGCCCAGAGAAAATTAATCGTTGGTTGGAGGGATAGAAACGTGGCAAACCATGCAAGTGTACTAGGCTATTTTATGCAGGCTGGTCTGGTTGTTAAAACAGTGATGATGCTTTTGCTGATTGCATCAGTCATCTCATGGACGCTTATTTTACAAAGAGCTTGGTATTTCAGTCGTAAAAAACAGCAATGCGAAGGATTCATAGAACGTTTTTGGGACTCTAGTGATTTGAGCAAATTGTATGCTGATATTGATAGTAATGTGGATGACAAACAAGGCTTAGCCGCTATTTTTCATTCCGGATTTAAAGAGTATGTGCGCTCACGCAAGCTTGGGCATATAGCTATTGAACCCATTCAACGAGTTATGCAAATAAGCCATGCAAAGGAAGCCTTGCAATTAGAAAAGCATCTACCTTTTTTTGCATCTGTGGGATCCATTGCGCCCTATGTCGGTCTTTTTGGTACGGTTTGGGGAATTATGACCTCTTTCCAAGCATTAGGCCAAGCACAGCAAGCGACCATTGCTATGGTGGCGCCAGGTATATCGGAAGCACTGGTGGCAACCGCCTTAGGATTATTTACAGCGATTCCAGCCGTTATTGCTTATAATCGTTACAGCACTCGCGCAACGAATTTGCTTGAGCGTTATGACTTATTTCAGGATGAATTAGTTTCACTTATTGAGCAACAGACTACTGCGCCAATGAGAGGATAATCATGCTAAGAAAGAAAAAAACGGGTACTCGTCCAATCGCCGAGATCAATGTTGTACCATATATTGATGTGATGTTAGTACTGCTCGTGATTTTTATGATTACAGCGCCTATGTTAACCCAGGGTGTCACTGTCGACTTACCCAAAGCGGCTAGTGAATCATTAAAAACAGCAGATAGGGAGCCCATCATTGTTTCAGTGAATCAGCAGGGCGATTTTTTTCTCAATATACATACTGATCCCGGTAGTCCAATTAGCCCGCAAGCGTTGAAAGTTCGGGTTGCTGCTGAATTAGAATTAGCCCGCCAATCCAAACAAGCGCTCAATGTGCTCGTTAAAGGGGATCAAGGTGTTCCCTATGGCAAAGTGGTGACGGCCATGAGTTTATTAAAGCAAGCCGGTGCTGAGCAAGTAGGCTTATTAACTGACTCTTCTGGGACTATGCAGGAGAATCAGGGATGATCCTAGAGAAAAGTTACCGGAAAGCATTTATTACAGCTATTTTTTTACATCTTTTCTTAGCCTTAGCCCTATTAGTCGATACCACGACTAATCAGCGGCCTGTCATGACGCCAGAGGCGAAAAATGAGCCAAGCCAAGCTTTACCTGTTGAACAAGCTGCTCAGCCTAAGGAAGAAATTGTCAAAGCAGTTACTGTTGATAAGAAAGAAGTAATGGAAGCCGTCCAACGGCTAAAGCAAGAGCGAGCTAATCAGTTAAAAGCAGAGCAATCAAGACAACAAGCCTTAGCTAGGCAAGTTGAAATGGCAAGAAAGGCTCGATTACAGGAGCAGCAGCGCTTAGCAAAAATTAAGGAAGAAGCCGATAAGTTAGCGATTGCGCGCAAGAAACAAATTGAGGAAGAAAAGCGTCATTTAAAAGAGTTAGCTGAGCAAAAAGTTCAAGAAGCAAAGCGGCTCGAAGAGTTGAAAGCCAAACAACAGCAACTTAAAAAGCAACAGGAAGAAGCTGAAAGGTTAGCGGCGCTTAAACAAAAGCAAGCTGAGGAAAAAGCAAAAGCTGATAAACTCAAAGAACAAAAAGCGAAAGAAGAATTTGCGCGTGCGGAAAAAGCAAAAGCTGAAGCCGAGGCTGAGAAAAGACGTCAGGCTGCGTTACAACAGCAAGCCGTTGCTGATGCAGCAAAAAAAGCACAGCTTGCAGGTGAGGTTGACAAATACAAGGCAATGATTGTGAATGCCATAAGTCGTCAATGGATTTTACCTGAAAATGTCGATAGTAGTTTATCAAGCCAATTTAGAATTCGTTTAGCACCTGATGGTGCGGTATTAGAAGTAAGCTTGATGCGCTCTAGTGGGGATGCAGTCCTAGATCGTTCAGCTCAAACAGCTATCTATAAAGCATCTCCGTTACCAGTGCCCAGTGATCCAGACACTTTTAATTTGTTCCGGGATATTAGTTTAACCGTACGTCCAGAAAACGTCAGGGGGTAACCGTGTTGAAACGTTTAATTGCAGCAGTTTTATTATTTATTCCAATCCTGTCTTTTGCTGTTGATTTGGAGTTGACGCAAGGGATTAATTCGGCCTTACCCATTGCGATTGAACCCTTTGGTTATGATGAGATAGGACAACAGTTATCCGAAGTCGTCAATGCTGATTTCCGTTTTTCGGGGCAATTTAAAATTATCCCTGCACCTCAAGGAAGGCCATTAGCGGTTAGTGTATGGCGTGATGCCGGCGCAGACAGCGTCTTATCGGGGCAAGTAACTCGCATTGGCTACAATCGCTACGATGTGAGCTATAAGTTGTTAGATGCAGTGGCTCAGGGTAAAGTTTTACTAGCTAAAAATTACCAAGTTAGCGCCAATGAAGTTCGTGCGCTTGCTCATCATATCAGCGATGAGGTTTATCAAAAACTGACAGGGGAGCGTGGCATTTTTTCTACTCGCATTGCCTATATCCTTGTTCAACAAAAGGGTAGTGATAAAGCAAAATATTTTCTCGAGGTTGCTGATGTAGATGGTCATAATCCACAAAGCTTACTTGTTTCTACGGAACCTATTATGTCGCCTGCTTGGTCGCCAGATGGTCGGGAAATTGCCTATGTTTCTTTTGAAAAAAAGAAAGCCCAAATTTTTACAGTATCCGTTGAAACCGGTAAACGCCGTTTGTTAACTGATTTTGCAGGAATTAATGGTGCACCCGCTTGGTCAAATGATGGACGAAATCTCGCAGTGGTTTTATCGAAAGGGGGTTCTCCAAAAATTTACAGCGTTGATCTAAGCAGTGGCTATATGAAGCAACTCACCTTTGGTGAAGCGATAGATACAGAGCCACGCTATTCGCCAGACGGAAAATCGATTTTGTTTACTTCTGGACGTGGCGGTTCGCCGCAAATTTATCGTCTGTCACTTACCGATGGCAGTATTGCTCGTATGACCTATGATGGTAATTACAATGCTCGTGCTTCCTATACGCCTGACCAAAGGCATATTGTTATGCTGCATCGTGGCGAAGACAGAGCGTTTAATATTGCTATTCAGAATACCGACAACAATGGCCAGGTAACGCAATTAACTTTTTCACCGGCTGATGAATCGCCTTCAGTAGCGCCTAATGGACGATTAATTCTTTATGCTACAAAGACAAATGACAAAGGTGTTTTAGCTATTGTCTCTATCGATGGGCGAACTAAACTGCGTCTACCAGCAAGAGAAGGTGATGTCCAAGAACCTGCTTGGTCACCTTACTTAGGTTAAATATCGATGAGGAAATTGAGTTTCCTTTTTCTCATGTTGGTTCTTCTTGAGAAAGGTTATTGTTGGAATGCTTTGGGTCACCGTTTGGTGGCTCAAATTGCTTACTTTCATTTAACCGACCATGCTAAACAAGTTTATAATCAATATAATCATGCACTCGATAGAGTCTATCGAAAACACACTTTAGTAGACTCAGCGTCTTGGTTAGATAGTTTACGTTATCAAAATGAGCTGTGGTTGCGAAAAAAGCATTATATTAGTCTGCCCTTTTCTTTTGATGGTACAAGGCTGCAGCCGCCTAATAAAATGAATGCTATCTCAGCAATACAAGAAGCAAAAACGATTTTACAAACGTCAAACAGAGAGTTTGATAAAGGTTTCAGTTTGAGAATTTTATTACATGTTGTTGGAGATATTCATCAACCTTTGCATGCTGCTAATCTCTATAGTGCGACTTATCCTCAAGGCGATAAGGGCGGAAATCTCTTTCGTTTAGGCAAAAATCCAATTGCAGGCAGTTTACATGCTTATTGGGATAAGGGTGGGGGATATTTAATTAAAAGGCGAGCTTATTCAAAAAATCAGTTAGAGAAGAAAGCGAAGCATATTGAAAAACTGTGGCCTTGCAAGCCTGAAAAAATGAAGCTCAATCCCCAAGTTTGGGCAGCAGAATCTCATCAAATTGCAATTGATAAAGCCTACCGCCTAAAAGCAAGACAAAAACCTGATAAGAACTATCAGTCGATGGTTAAACGTCTCACGGAAGAAAGAATAGCCCTGGCTGGCTGCCGATTGGCAGCCTTATTAAATCAGATTGACTCCTCTAGGATTTATTGGAAAGATAATAGCTAAAATGATGTTAAGTAAATCTTAAGCTAAATTAGATATTATTTTTAGCGCAATGAATATCAAAAGAAAAATTAAAATGCCTAAAAGATAGAAAGACAATTAGCTATCAACAAGACTCTGCAAATTCTTTCGCTTTTTTATGCTCAGTTACTTCGTTTTTCTCCATCCTCAATACCAGTCAAACCACATGAATATATTCGTAAACCCGCCAGGTTTTCCTTTGCAACCTTTCCAGTTTCATCATGACGAGCGTTTTGACCTGCTCAATTAACTGTTTGCCTGCCCCATCAAAATTGAGAATAGGCTATTTAGGATTATCTGGCTCAGCCCGAAATATGATCTATTTGTATAATAGTATTTACATCCGGCTTGGCAATGCATTAGTGTCGGGCATTACAACCCAAAAGAATCTTCAAAATCTATAACCCAAACTAACTTGTAAGATATCAATAGCACTGGTTGCAGGTGTCGTCCAAGAAGTTCCAAGGCCTCTATGTTCAAATACTTGATTTTGACTGTGTATTTTACTGGTATTCCAAGAGCTACCAAACCGCATATATTGAACCCCAATATATAAATTTGGATTTAAATCGTGAGACGCCCCTACAGCAAACAAGGGAGCAACCCCATTAAAGGAAGAGTGTTTCCATGTTCCATAATAGTTACCAGAGTGATAGTACATAAATGTTGTGTCATTAATAAAATTATAATGATTTAGGCCAATACCGAATTTAATATAGGTATTAAAATTTTTAAATCGCAGAAAAGTTATTTTTGGTGCTAAATAAAACAACCAATTGGAGTATCCAAAATGTGATAATTGACCGTTGGGGTTAACGTAAATGGATCCCTGTCCCGCAAGGTATTCTACTTTTTGAATATAATACAGGCCAAATTCTGTCGCAATGAAGTTGCTAAAATTATATCCCAGATTAGCACCCGCGGTCCAACCCCATTGATTTACAATTTTGTCATTAGCTGTAATCGGACCTGCTTCATGACCTAGGACATTTGCGGTATAAGCCAAACTTCGCAATATAGGAACATCTCTATAAGCACCACCAAACGCACCCTCTAAATAAACTCCTCCGTTAGAGCTTATTGCTTCTCCCATTTTACCAGCATTTATTGAGGTACTCCACCCAACAATTAAACAGACAGCCAAAACTAGTTTCACTTTCATTCTTAATAATTTCCCTATCAGAAGTAGTACGCCAGGCAATCAAGCGCAAGCAATACTAACAAAAACAAAATATAAACCAAAAAATTTACGGATATTAAATTTTTTCACGTACATAGAATAAAACATTATCAATAAAAAAGACCATGAGATCAAAGACGCAATCAGCCAGATAAATAAGTATTGCTATGTTACTTGTCCGTGATATATAAACTCAGTATCGCGGGATTAAAAAATACTTGATTTTAGAAAGTTTACAATTAATCCATTGAAAATCAATTTGTTATATTTTACATAATTTCATAGAAAAGTCCCTCTTTTAAAAATTTATCCAGCACAAATTAATAATTTCATAAAGCCGGATTTCTTAAGGTTGGCTTAAGGTTTCTAATGTATGGTAGGCCCATTTCTAGACGCATAGACGAGTTGGTATGGGCAGGAAAAAACTTTCAAAACCGGTTATAGATGAAAACTTTACTACTTTAGCCGCAAGCCCACTTGGGCAGCTCTTAAACCACATCCACGATAGTTTAAATGCCCTAATTGTTGAAAATGAAAAAAAGAAAGAGCAGCCTACAATACATAAATCCTACGCAACTCAAAGGCTTGAAGAACTAAAGGAGCTATTTGATAAAAGCCAAAATCTGCTGAAGTATTACAATGAAGGGAAAGAACCTAGTGGATTTTCTTTTCTTCCCTTCTGTAAGAATGCAATAGGCTTCTACATTCAGCTGCATGATGCCCAAGGATTCGATACGCCTGCGTATGTTTTTTATAAGCTAGTTCAAAAAAAATTACCCCAGCTCATTGAAAGTTGTGAAGTTAAACAGTTTGATCCATCGAATATATCTAGTTTTAAAGAAAATTTAAAAGCCAAATTAAAGAAGCAAAATTATGAAGAAGCCAAGCAGATTCCTGGTTGTAATTTAGAGCAATATTTTCTCACTGTTGATCGAGCGATTGATGGGTTTTATATAGAAAATGATAGTGCATTTGATTCCACAGTATTAGCTAATGAAATAGCTGATGAAATTAATTCAGCCTTATATAAAAAGTTTTACTATAAAGACCTTATTATCAGCCACCCCTCAATGTATACGCTTATCATTGAGATAATGGATTTGCTTGAGCAGTTGCCTGCTGAGTTAAAAGCGGTTGTACCTTTTTTAAATCCCAAAGCATTTAACATTGATATAAAAAATAGTCTAGCAGCATCGGTGATTCCGGAGCGTTTTGCTTATCTCAAAGTAACTGTTAAGCATACTCCCCAACCCGCACCTGTCCTGATAGAAGGACAGGCTTCAGAGGACTCAATTGCTGGAAGTGCTTCAGAATTTTGTTACGAGGTTACGGATAGTAATGAAGCGAAAATATTTTTTTCCCTTGATGAAGTATTTAGGGGAGTCATGGTCGGGGTTAAATCCATCTTGTCGAAAGCCTTAGATGATTATTTTCGGAACTATGCTGAAACGGCCCATGTTAAAAGCGAAATTACAAAAGCAGAATTGCTGCAAGAGTTTACAAAAAAAGAAAAGGAGAGCGCTGAGAGAGCTATAGCAAAGGCGATTCAACTTGAAGAATCGTTTGAAGAGTTTAACGTTTTTTTTAAAAAACTAAGCAGATCTGATAAAAAAGTAGACGTGCTGGAAAAACAAACTAAAGTTCTTGATGAAAGCATCAAAGAATTAGCAGAATTACTACAACGAAATCAAGACTATGAGTTGCAAAATGTGGCAACCTTATTTAGCTCCCATATAGAATTAAACCTCGATTTGCAGCAAAGTGCAAAAACCGGTGTGGATACCTCCTATATTGCAGAGCAACTACCTGAGACTATTGTTGCTAGAAACCAGTTTGGTCAATTTGTCGTTATGCCAATTAAAATTGCCTTGAGTATGGAGCCAGCGAAGTATAGAGAAATAAAGCAGCTTTTAAATTCTTTAGAAGAAAACAGAAAAGAGCTTATTAATAAACAGAAGCAAGAAGCGCAGTCTTGGCAGCATGAAGTGCTGAGTTTTCACGAGGCTAATAATAAACAGTTTGATAAGAGCTTCAGTGATTATATTGAATGGGCATCCCATTTATTGAGTGTTTTTGAAGACAATTTTGATAAATTTGGAACTGATACAAAACTTAAGACAATTGCTGAACAACTCGCCTTTGTATTTGAGAGTTTAGCAAAGGCACGAGATTATTTGAATTCAGTACGAATGCTAGAAGAACAAATGCATGCATCGATTGCTAAGACAGCATTAGCATCTGAACTGTTATTTAAAATTGAACCAACAACGGCCGCAAAGATTCAGATTAGCTACCAGTCAAGTAAAAATAAAATCGAGCAAATCTATATTTTGATGCAAAATAAAATTGCAGCACTAGAGTCACGACAGAAAGCTTTGGATGTTCAATATAACAAAGCCAAAGCAGCGAAAGAGCTGCATGAGATAATGAAATCCGCTGATCCAGCTCTAATCGTCGAACTAAAAGAAAGTAAAATCACCGAGCTAGCAGCACTAACGAAAACATTAAAAAATCAGAGTGATATTCTGTTAGTAAAAGAAAATCGAAAAGAAGAATTAGTGAAATTACAGCTAGAAATCAAAGCTGAATTAACTAGTGCACAGCTCGACTTAAGTGGTCAACAAATTAAATGTACAACGAAATGCATAGAGCTAATGGAAACGCTTAAACTTTTTGCTGACAAAGATCCTGAGACAATTTTAAGTCATGATAAGTTAGTTACTCCTCAAGGGATTAAAGAGGCTTTTGCTTACTTAAATGCATTGATGATCGAGACAAAGCAGCAGCTTGAAGAATTAGAGGATGAGCGGTTCAGTAATGATAAACTGGCTGCATTAATCACAGCTAAAGAGTTCATTTATAATACTAAAGGAAAAATTAAATTTAGTACTTTGGATAAAAAAATTAATATGATATTTAACCGGAAAGACGGAAAGGGATTCGATTTTTTATTAGACCTAATGCAAAGTAAATATCATACAAAAGAGCGTTGGGCTGGACATCGGAGTAGAAAGGGAAATGAGCTGGCTGTTATTGAGGATACAAACACTCTTTTGCTAATGCTGGCTTCTCATATCCAAACCTGCGAAATACAAAAAACCGATCGACCCAAACTGCTTGCTTTCCAAGAAAAAAAGAAAGAGCTTCTAAACTTATTGAATTTAATAAAAGTTATGGAAATTTATGTCCAAAATGTAGAAAAAATAATAGAAAAACATGAGCAGTCTGAGAAAAATAAAAGCGAGCTTACAAGTGAAATTGAATTCATAAATAGAAAGCTAATTAAATGCAAGGAAGAAGTAGATGCTTTAACTAAAGATATAAACATCCTCGATAAAATTATTCAGTTGCTAAATGGGCACCAGGAACTAAGTAAAGAAATTGCTGATTTGGTAAATCGAGCTTCTGATTTAGACGTAGAAGGGCTTAATCTCATTCAAGATCCATTAATTGAGGGAATTAATTCCGTGGGACTAAAGCTACAGCAGCTAGAAGAATTATCCAAATATGCGGAAGTTGAAGCCCTTGACTTAGCCGATACTGCGGCTTACCAAAATAACTTTAGTAAAATTAAAGAATTAGCTAGCGATTCCAAACACAAAATAGATCGATTTATCGCAGACCTCTGCCATAAGAAATTCAATGATTTGAAAGAGCAAATAGCGAAAGGCAAAGAAGGACTCGAAGCAATTTCTTTGGAAAAAACTAAAATTACAGAGGAAATTCCAACGCAGGCTAATCGATTATTACGATTGAATAATTGGCTAAATTTATCGGTTAATTTAGTACAAAGTGTTGGTGCTTCATTACCGAAAATTCGATTGATAGAAACCGACCTGCAACAACTTGCTGATGCACAGTTGAAAACAGAAATCCAAAGTACAATTGGAGAACTTAAGCAATTAGATCGAGATTGCCAAGATCGATATTCACAGTGTTTAGAAGCAATTAACTCCCTGCTTAAAGAAATTTTATTGGAACTTAAGCAAAATAAAGCGAAAGCACAGTTAAAATTTGACGAAACTCAAGCGAGTTGGGAGCTTAATTCTGCCACTCTAAGCGAAATAGATAGTTATTTGAAAACTATTCCTATTGTCCAGTTAGAACTATTAAAAAGTTCTTTAGGAGACTTAGCTCCAGCCACTCAAATAACGAAAATTTTAATGGGCTATGAAGAATTAACTTTGCAAATGGCTAGCAAAAATTGCATTCATTCTGACTTAGCTAAGCGTATCGAAACAAGAGTCTCTTTTACTATAGAATCTAAGGAAGAATTAGCCCGCTATGCAGTTAATCGCAAAAGCTTTAAAGATCGTTTATTTTCTCAAGATGCACAAATGCGTGAATCATTTATTGAAACACTTAATTTTGAGCTAGATAATTACGCAAAATCGGGTGATAGCAAGGCAATCATTACTCTTATACAAGATAGAAAAGAATCATTTGAAGGGTTTAAATTACGTTCAATTCTTAATCGCTTTTTAGTTGAACTGAATGAGTTCGATAGAACAATCCCTCCAGATTATGAATCTAAATTTGATACTATAGCTGTTGTTAATCACGAGCTCGCGCTTGCCTACTTACACGAGATTAATAACCCTGAATTAACTGAACTAATGAATAAGCTTTATGAGGAAATAAGCAATTTAAACCATTTTGGCGATACTATCTTAAATAGCTTTGAAGATCAGGGTAAAGTTGCTAAGAATTTAGCAACTGCTCTGCAGGCGAAAGCGGATCGCTTTATTATTGAAAATAAAGATGAATTCAATAAAGTAGAGCTTCCCTTAGAAAAAAGGCAGTTTTTCTTAGATTTTTACGCTGATTTCAGATGCCATATCCATAGCAAAGATGAGGTAATGAGCCAGCACACTTCATGGTTTCCTTTGGTCGCCAATATAGGTCTTGCCGCCCTTGCCATTCTTAGTTTTGGTATAGCCATTCCTGTCAAACAAATAGTTACTGAATTAATAACTGGAAAGTCAGCTTTTTTCTGTAGAACGGATGGTTTAGAGTGTGTAGATAATATCGAAGAGGTTGTTTCTAAAAATATGGCTGCGTCGGCAGCTTAGGTGGGTCTTGGCTCGACCACTCTACAATTTACCTCATACCTACGTCCCGCGTCTAGTCTGGCGTTATTACAAACTCTACTCTCATCCCTACCTACTGCGGCTTGTCCGCGTTATCCAGCGATCTCATTTCATACCTAGATCTCTGGATCCCGCGAACAAGTCGCGAGACGTAGGGAGAGGGTTCAACCAACAACTCCGAACAAGCCGCGGTAGCTAGACGGAAGGGGTTTTTATCCTTAAGGCAGCACCATTGGGTCAAGGCCCAATCTATGCTAATGATTCCATAACCGCACCTAAGAATCGTGTCGCTTCACCACCTGTGACAGCGCGATGATCAAAACTTAAGGACAGGGGTAACATACGATGAATCTCAACCTTACCATTGCTAGCCACTGCAGCTTGATATAACCGACCAACTGCAAGAATTGCAACCATTGGAGGAACGATAATAGGACTTGCAAAACGGCCTGCAAATTTACCGAAATTAGATAAGCTAATTGTTGCTCCTTTCAATTTTTCAGGAGCGATAGCACGTTCTGTTACTTCCTGTTTATAATTGTTAATTATTATGCGTAATTGCTCATCAGTACATTTCTCTGCATCATGAATCACAGGGACGAACAATCCCTCTGTGTTATCCATTGCGATACCCAAATTGACTTCATTGAAGCATTTTCTTGCGCTGTGTGTCGTATCAAACCATGCATTCAGCGCGGGTTCTATTTTACAAGCATGAACGATAGCGCGGATTAAGCGTACTGTGATGTCAGTTCCTGTTTGCCAACTTTCAATATCAGCTTCATCAAAAATACTAACTGGCACAATTTCATGATGTGATTGCACCATACTATGGAGCATGGCACGGCGCACGCCGCGTAGGGGTTCATAACCTTCAGGTAACTCTGCCTTTTTAGTTGCGGCAGTTTGCACATCATCGCGAGTAATGAGGCCATGCTCACCACTACCTTTAATTAAATGAAGTTCAACTCCCAATTTCTTTGCTAGTAAACGCACGGCCGGGGTTGTTTTAATTCGTTTAGAGTCTGCACGAGTGGAGCCAATAATAAAATGATCGGGACTAATATCAGTGCTTTCTTCAAGGTTACCAACGACGGTTCCCTTATCAACTCTGGGTGTTTCGGCTGCTTCAAAGCCCACTAAAGGTTCACCTGTTTTTATCACATCACCAGGATTACCAAAAAGTTTGGTAATTTTTCCATTTTGCGGGCAGGGTACATCGACTACTGCTTTGGCTGTTTCCATGGATACCAGGGGCTGATCAAGCGTTACCATATCGCCTTCTTTAACAAACCATTCATGAATTTCTGCATCCGGCAAACCTTCGCCCAAATCAGGTAGATTAAAAATATTCATTATTACTCCATTATGCTCATGACACTGTCTTTTATTCGGGAAACACTGGGTATGTAGTGTTTTTCTAGCTGAAAATAGGGCATGACTACATCATATCCAGTCACGCGTTGTACTGGAGCTAATAAATCGCTGAGAGCATATTCCATGATTTGCGCCGAAATTTCGGCACCAACGCCACCTGTTTTTGCTCCTTCATGCACAATGACACAACGTCCAGTTTTTTCAACAGAGGCTAAGATTGTTTCGATGTCTAAGGGTTTAATTGTCGCGATATCAATGACTTCACAGGAGATCCCTTCAGCATCAAGTTGTTTCGCCGCTTGCATGGTTTCATGCATGCTAGCTCCCCAGCTAATTAAGGTCACATCATCACCTTCTCGTAGAGTGAAGCATTTGCCAAGTGGCAGTGCCTCGCCATTGTCTTCAACGGGTTGCTTGACTAAACGGTAGATTCGCTTGGGCTCAAGAAAAATAACGGGATCTGGATTTCTTATTGCAGCGAGAAGTAAGCCATAGGCTCTTTTGGGCGAGGAGGGAATAACCACCTGCAAACCAGGAATATGTGCAAATAAGGCTTCGGTGCTTTCTGAATGGTGTTCTGGCGCTCTAATACCACCACCAAAAGGTGCACGGAATACAATAGGACAATGTAAACGGCCACGAGTACGGTTTCTCATTCTTGCTGCATGAGCAATAATTTGATTCATGGCAGGGTAGATGAAGCCCATAAACTGGAATTCTGCGACGGGTCTTAAACCTTGCAATGACATCCCAATCGCTAGACCGCCAATCATTGATTCAGCAAGAGGGGAATCAAAAACACGACGTTCACCAAAACGGTCTTGCAAGCCTACCGTTGCGCGAAATACCCCTCCGTTTTTACCGACATCTTCACCGAAAACGACTACATTTTCATCGTTAGCTAATTCATAAGCTAAAGCTTGGGTTACTGCTTCAACTAAGGTTATATCAGGCATGAGTCGCTTCCTCCATGGCGATAGCGCGTTGCTCAATTAAATAAGAAGGTAGCTCAGCAAAATGATAATCAAAAATACTGCTAATCGGCTGCTTTTCTTGACTGAGATAGTCATCCACGGCTTGCTGAACTGCTTCGTTGCTTTCCTTCGTTAATTGATCTTCTTGCGTTTTATCCCATATTTTTTGTTGTTCTAAAAAATGCTTAAACCGAGTAATTGGTTCTTTTAATTTGGCTTCTTCGACTTCACTGGGTGGTTGATAACGAGTGGCATCATCGGCGGTTGTATGATCACAGAGCCGATAAGTCAATGCCTCAACCAGGGTAGGTCCTTCGCCACGACGGGCTTTTTCGATAGCTTCACCGATCACTTTTCGGCAAACCAAAACATCATTGCCATCAATTTGAATACCCGAAAAACCTGCAGCTATCGCTTTTTGAGCAACCGTTTGGGTCGCTGTTTGCTTGGAAAGCGGAACCGAGATAGCCCACCGGTTATTATTGACGACAAAAACTACGGGTAAATTCCAAATACCAGCGACATTCATTGCTTCATAAAAATCACCCTCAGAAGTACCGCCTTCACCCAGGCAAACTACAGCAACACGGGGCTCATTACGATATTTAAAAGCAAAGGCAACACCGGCAGCATGCAGGCATTGAGAGGCAATAGGTACCGAAATAGGCAAATCTTCGGTATTGTGTTCAAATCGACTGCCGCGCTCATCACCACCCCAGTAGCTTAAGATCTCAGACATTTTTACACCACGCTGGAACTGAGCGGCATAATCACGATAATAAGGGATAAATACATCTTCCGGTCGCATTGCATGGCCAATCGCTGTGGAGATTGCTTCCTGACCATTAATTGGCGCATAGGTACCCATTTTACCAGTTCGTTGCAGGGCAATTGCTTTTTTATCGAACATTCTAGTACGCACCATTACGCGATAGAGGTCCTTCAACATATCAGCATTATTAGTAAAATCAGGTAAAGCGTCACAAATTTCCCCCTTTTCATTAAGCACTTGGCTAAAGGGTATTTCAAATCGGGCGACTATAGCCACGGTCGGTCTCCTTTATTAACAACGCGTGGCCAATAGAATACTCAGATTTTTTTGTAAAAACTAGGGACTAAAGCCAATTCTCCGTTGCTAGCATGCAACCAGGATGGAATCTTTCTGGTTGCATGCATCAAAATCCTATCAGGGATTTAGCGTAGCGGCTCCGTTTTTTTCTGCGCTAACTTCAGAGTCAAGCTTGGCACCTGAAGATAAATTCCTAGGTGTTTTGGGGCGGTGTGTGTCTTCTTCAGATGTAGATGTAGATTTGGTGTCTCGGTCAGATTTGCTTCTGAATAAGCCACCAATAACATTTCTTGGAGAAAGGATGACATTGTCTTTATTTTTAGACTCTGAGCTTGAGCGATTTCGTCTAGGCGTTGGGGCTCTACCTTCTTTGCTGGCATGGTCTAATGCACTCGATTCTATTTTTACTTTAGATTGTAATAGTCCCTCAATAAAGCCAAAAAGCCAACTCGTGCAAATCTCAACTAATTCTTCTTCATGTTTCGGTTTGTCATATTCTTTTTGTTCTAGCTTGGATTCTAGTTGAGAAAGTTCTTCTTTAAGTTGTGCGAGCGTGCTTAGGGAAAAATAAAAGTCTTTGTTTTTGTAGGGATATATAATTGGGACCCGGGGATCAATATGATGGAGGGCATGGAAATTACTTTGAATTAAGCCAATAGTATTTGCAATAATTTGATCTGTAATTGATTCAATATGCTCGTTTTTCTTAAGTTCTCTTTTTTTAGACTCTTTTTTCTCGCTAAATCTTTCTACAAGAAAGTTTTTGATAAATTGAAAACATGAATATCCATCTACAACGAGATTTTCATGTTGTTTTTCGCACAGAGGTGTTCTTTTTTTTGCCTCTTCAAAAATAGAAACCTCAATCATGTCAAATTCTTTATATTTGTCTAATAAGAATTTAAGAGGAAGATCCTTTTTTTCATTCACCAATGTCTCAATTTCCCACCTAATAAGATCATGTTTGGTAGCAAGTCGGCCTGATTTTCCTGTTAATTCAGTTTGCTCTTCTAATAATGCACAGGCTTCAGCGAATAATTCCCTTCGTTCTTTTAAAGCTAATTTTAAAGCATTTAATTCAGCCTGAATGCTTTCATCTCCTGTTAATGCATCACTTTTAATGTCGTTGGTTATGAAAAATCGGAAAGCTCTTAGATGCACTCTTGCCCTTGCAAAAATTGCTTGATGGAGCATTTCTTTAGCAAGGTCTTGAGATTTCCCTTCGATCTCTTCTTTTGATTTTTCTAGATAAGTAAGTCCGATATTTACAGATTCATTAGGTGATGTTTCACCTTCAAACGTGTTAAATATTGCATTTTTCATCGCTGCCTGAAAAAACTGAATTAATTTTTGAGGTGCCTTTTTTTTCGAATATAAGGGTGCCAGCACGTGATTAAATAATTTTTTAAATGTTTCTAGCTGGAGTTCTCTGATAACATGTAATCCCTTATTACATTCGGTTACGTTAGCTTTCTGAATTGTTGCTACTGATTCAAAAACAGTGGTTTTTTGAGCCTCTCTTTCATCTTTATTCCTAAAATAACTAGCGCTTTCTTTAATAACGTATTCATCAGCAACACGAACTTTTGCAGTAGTCTTTTCTTCAATTAGATACTTTCTCAAATCCCCTGGAGCGTCTGGTGGAAGCACTGCCTCAAACTTTAATCCTGTAGGTTCATTTTCAGGTGATATTTTATCAGAAGAGCTTGTCTGACTTGTTTGCGTCGTCACAGAAGTTGATTGAGTAATAGATTGTGGCGATGAATCTCTTGGCGGTTCTATGGGTTTCACTTCTTCCTTTTCAGGTGATGCAGGAAAAAAACCTTGTACATCTTTTCTTGGCAGCATATTCTGCGAGCGAGTTAAACGACGTACCTCTGGTTGCCGTGAAACGGGTACGGGTTTTGGTGACAGAGATGGCATTTTTGTAAGATTAAGTTGAGGGATAAATGGTTGTGGTGCAGGTACAATCGTCATAAACTCTTTTGCATAGTTCTTTTTTACATTTGAAAGAGTGGCGGTTTCCCCATTAATGACGAGCCCTTCAATTTTTTGTTTTGATAGGTATGCAATGATGCTTTTTTTATCTGTTTTTATAGAAGCGCCAATGACCTTAAAAAGACAAACAGCAGTATCTGTGTCCTCATCGTATTCCCAAACTAAAGGAGAGCCTCGAAAACTAAGAGATTTATTATCTTTAATGTAACAATTAGTCATGGTTATTTTATAATTTTGAGAAAAAGAGCTCGAAATGTACAATTTTCTCCCCTGGTGCGTAAAGTGTTTTTTAAAAAAAATTGTTTAACTAGGAATATTAATGTCCAAAATGAATATTTATGAGTTAGATTACAGCAATAATTTAATCGAAAACTACCAGAAATTAGCGCCTTTGCCAGGGTTTGTTCTATTGCATACTAGCGATCGAAAGGGGGGGCGTTATGACATTCTCAGTGCTTATCCCTACGAACAATTTAAGATTGGAGAAGCATCGAGTACAACTGATATTTTTAATCAGTTACAAGAGCTAATTTCCCCCATTGTTTCACAACTTGACTTGCCTTTTCAGGGAGGTGCGATTGGTTATTTTTCCTATGATTTTGCTACGAGTCTCGTGGGGATAAATTCAGTTCCACAACCTGAATTAAAGAATATGCCGCTCGTTCATCTTGGTCTATATGATTGGGCCCTTATTAGTGATCACAACTTAAAGAAAATAAGTCTATTTGCGGCAAATACAAGATCAGAAACGGCGGAGCTAGTTAATGAAGTACTTGCGATTTGGGAAAGAAGTTCTAGTAGTGAGACAGATTCTTTCATTTTAACGAAAGAATTTGCGCCTTTAGTGGCTAAAGAGGCCTATCGAAATGCCTTTCATGCCATTTATCAGGATTTATGCTGTGGGCGTTCCTATCAAGTGAACTATAGCCAAGCTTTTAAGGCAAAATATCAAGGCGATGTTTGGGGTCTGTATAAGAAAATCATCAAGAATAATCCTGTTCCTTATTCTGCTTTCTTGCGCTTTCCAGAAACAGAAATACTTAGTTTTTCACCCGAACGGTTTTTAATGATGGATCATCGAAAAATCTTAACTTCACCCATCAAAGGCACTGAAAAACGTTCATCAAACCCTCAAGAAGATGAGTTGTTACGCAAGCGTCTATTAGCGTCGAGTAAAAATAACGCGGAAAATGTCATGATTGTTGATTTATTGCGTAATGACTTAGGCAAAATTGCTGAACCTGGTTCAGTAAAGGTGCGTGATTTGTGTGTCGTTGAAAGTTATCCAGCAGTGCATCATTTAGTAAGTCATATAGAAGCGCTTTGTTTAGAAAATAAATCAATGCTGGAGGTCTTTGCTGCATGCTTCCCTGGAGGTTCGATCACTGGTGCTCCCAAACTAGAGGCAATGCGGATCATTGCTGAACAGGAAGCTTATGCACGGGGACTTTATTGTGGATCGATTGGTTATTTTTCTCGACATGGCCGTTTTGATAGCAATATTGCTATTCGCACAATAGTCGCTCGACAGGAAACCTTGCACCTTGCTGCAGGGGGTGGGATAGTGATTGATTCTAATTGGGAAGATGAATACCTGGAATGTTTCACCAAAATTGCAGCGATAATAAATGGACTATAAACATTTAACACCTCAAAATGCAGCGGTTGTGGTTCTGCATGAGCTTTCAAGTGACACTCTAGTCTTGACTCAAAGATCTAAAACACTGCGCACTCATCCTGGTGAAATTTGTTTCCCAGGTGGCCGCTGGCAAGTAGGGGATAAGAGTTTATATGACACTGCTTTACGTGAATTAGAAGAAGAATTGGGAATCATTTCCTCACGAATCCAATTACAAAAGTCAATGCGACCTGAGCAAACACTGACTGGTTTTATTATTCACCCTTGGCTCGCTTCAGTAGATCAGTTGTCTCCTTATCAAGCCGATGAAAATGAGGTTGATGAAGTATTTTTTTTACCGCTTAATGAGGTTGTTAAAAAAGCAAATTATCGAGAAATCCAAATAAGCCGTTCGGGTATTAATTTAAGAACTTATCAGTTCATTGCAAGTAGGCATTATGTTTGGGGGGCTACCGCTCGGATTATGATGCAATTGATTCCTGATTAGCGCTTATCCCATCCCAGTTCCACGCGACCTGTCCGGTGTTTTGTTGCAAATTTTAGTGCTCATCTGTCTACGTACCGCGCCTTGTCTGCGCTATTGAGGCGATTTTTTCATATTGAGATCTCTGTGCCTCTCGAACAAGTCGCGAAACCTAGACAGAAGGGAGGGGCTATATTAAGCCGCACTCGCTTCTTTTGTTTCATCCTCTGTCACTCTTAACGCACGGCGTAGAATTTTTCCTACGTTAGTTTTTGGTAACTCTTTATAAAACTCAACAATTTTAGGGATTTTATAACCGGTCAGATGTTTTCGGCAGTGGGCAATCACTTGTTCAGTAGTAAGTTCTGGGTCTCTTTTTACAATGCAAGCTTTAACACGCTCTCCAGACTCCTCGTCTTGTATGCCAACGACACCGACCTCAAGCACGCCTGACATCATACTAATAACTTGCTCGACCTCATTAGGGTAAACATTGAAGCCTGAAACGACAATCATATCTTTTTTACGGTCGACCAAATAGACAAATCCTTTTTCATCAATCTTAGCGATATCCCCAGTCTTTAAAAAACCATCATCTGTGAAAACTAAGGCTGTTTCATCAGGACGCTGCCAATAACCGGTCATTACCTGAGGGCCTTTAATACATAGCTCTCCAGCTTCCCCGATTGGTACTTCAGTACCCGCTTCATTACGAATGGAAACGGTTGTGGAAGGGATTGGTAAGCCAATACTGCCGTTGTATTCATCTAAATACATTGGGTTAATCGTTGCAGCCGGGCTGGTTTCTGTTAAACCATAAGCTTCCAAGATACGGAATTTAGTTAGTTCGCGCCATTTGAGAGACACGCTTTTTTGTAAAGCCATTCCCCCTGCCAAAGCACATTTTAATTTTGAAAAATCAATCTCATGAAATTTAGGGCTGTTCATCAATGCATTAAACAAAGTGTTCACACCAGTGATGGCGGTGAAGCCTGTGTTTTTGATTTCATCAATAAAATGGGGGATGTCACGTGGATTAGTAATCAAAATATTTTTTGAACCTGCTTTAAGGAAAGTCAGGCAATTGGCCGTTAACGAGAAGATGTGATAAAGCGGTAAAGCGGTAACGATGATATCATCCCCGTTCACTTTTAAGGGTGAAATCCATGCATATGCTTGTAGCACATTCGCTACCATATTGCCGTGCGTTAAAATCGCACCTTTTGCAACTCCGGTAGTCCCACCCGTATATTGAAGAAGAGCGATATCTTTATGATCCAGGTTGATTGCAGTGAATTGATTATTCTTACCTAATTTTAATGCATCATTAAAACGGATCGCTTGCGGTAGTTCATAACTAGGAACCAATTTTTTAATGTATTTTACTACGGCGTTCACCGTTAACCGTTTGAACAGGGGGAAGATATCACCGATTTGAGTAACAATAATATGTTTGACTGTTTTAGTGTGTACTAGCCCCTTTTCCACTGTTTTAGCAAAATTGGCAAGAACAACAATGGCCTCTGCGCCAGAGTCATTCATTTGATGAATAAATTCGTCAGTCGTGTAGAGGGGATTGGTATTTACAACGATACAACCAGCTCGCAAAATACCAAAAAATGCAATGGGGTATTGCAGTAAATTAGGCATCATAATGGCGACGCGTGTACCTTTTTTAAAACCGAGATTTTGTTGTAAATAAGTGGCAAACTCGCGGCTTTTTTTGTCAAGCTCTTCATAAGTTAATTCGCTACTTAAATTAAGATAGGCGACATGTTTAGAATATTTGCGACAAGAATCTTCAAATAAAGAAACAAGCGAGGAATACTCATTAATATCAATTTCATGCGGCACGCCATCTTGATAATATTTCAACCACACTTTATCCACGTCAATATCCTTCTGTTATTGGTCCCCTCATGTTAGTATAAACAAAAATCATGGTGATGGACATCATAGTTATGAGTGATAATTTATTGAAATCACAGGCTTTTAAGTTGAAAGGAAGATTATATACTTTTACTGTTTTACAATTGTTGAACGCGGATAGAGCTCAATTTGCGCAACAATTGGATGAAACGATCTTAAAAGCACCGCGTTTTTTCGATAAAACTCCAATTATCTTAGATTGTAGCGCAATAGACAACCTTGAATTTGATTTGCAAGCTTTTTGTCAATCCCTGCGTGAACACAGTTTGGTTCCCGTTGCAATTCAAAGCGCAAATCCGCTTCTCGCGACCCTTGCTCAATGTCAAGGAATGGCTGTTTTACATGCTTCTTCCACACAAGATAAAATTTTAATCGAAAACAATATTGAAGAGCAGTCAGCAGCTCCTGCAGAAGCAAAATCTAAGCTATTAACCACTCCTGTTCGCTCCGGTCAGCAAGTAGTTAGTAAAGGAGGGGATTTGGTGATTACTGCGTCTGTCAGTCATGGTGCGGAGTTGTTAGCAGATGGTAATATCCATGTCTATGGCGCGCTGCGTGGTAGAGCCTTAGCTGGTATTTCTGGGGATAAGCAAGCAAGAATTTTTTGTCAATCACTGGACGCTGAACTTGTATCAATTGCAGGTTTTTATCGTTTGAGTGATGCAATTGAGCCCCATAATGGTCCTTGTCAAATTTATTTACAAGATGAACATATTCATATTGAGCCTTTGTGTTGATGGTACAAAAAAAAACTATTGAAGCTGTTTTTATTTCTGATTTACATCTTCACCCCGAAGAGCCTTTGATTATGGCTCGTTTTGATCATTTTATTGACTGGGCTGCAGTAAATACTCATGCAGTCTATATACTCGGTGATTTTTTTCATGCCTGGCCAGGTGATGATGGAAATGACTCTTGGAGCCAGAAAATTGCTGAGCGTCTCAAGTGGCTCTCAGAGCAACAGGTTTCTCTTTATTACATGCATGGCAATCGTGACTTTCTATTAGGTCCGGCTTTTGCTAAATCCGCCGGTATGATCATCCTTCCTGAGCCGACAGTAATTAGATTGGGTTCTACTAAAGTGTTATTGGTGCATGGCGATCGCTATTGTACTCACGATAAAGGTCATCAATGGTTTAGACGAATCACCAGAAATCGCTGGTTTAATAAGGTGTTTTTACGAATACCTTTCAAGTTGCGGAACAAAATGGTGGCCAAAGTAAGGCAGCGAAGTCAAACTAATCGTAGCAAAACGATGGCAGAAATGGATGTTGTTGTACAACCTATGATTTCACACATGGACGCAAAAAGTGTAAAGATTCTGATCCATGGACATACACATAAGGTTGGCTTAAGAAATCATGCTTATAATGGAAATATATACACTCAATATGTTCTAAGTGACTGGGATGAGAATCCGAAATTATTGTGTTATTATAAATCAAGAGAACTTGAATTTTATCATTTGGACTATTTAGAGGGCAAAAGGCATGGCTTTAACAGAGACGCAAAAACGTGAGCTTGAAGCAAAAAAAGATTTTGGTGTTAGGGATCAAGTAAAAGAAGAATGGATTGAAAAACAACGTGAGATTAAGCAAGCGATTAGAGTTAGAAACAGGGGCATAGCTGATGCAGCAAAAGCACAGGCTGCGAAAGACAACTCCTTAGATTGGGATGGTGAATCCTTTTTCAATAAAAAAACAGGGGATGAAAAAAGACCTCTCCAGGTTGGTAAGGTAGAACGAACGGCACGCAACTTAATCGAGAAAGAATTCAGTGGATATAATGACTGGTCAGTAGCAATGCAATCCTTATTAGGTGCAGCAGTGCAATTAGGTAGAGCCTTATATTATGACCCCATTAAATGGCTAAACTTTGTCCCTTATAGTGATGAAATTGGTGCAGGATTGCCTCAAGCTGGAGATTGGGTATGGGATAAAACCATTGGTTGGGCTTCAGATAAGATCGATGGTAAGCTTGTAACAAATGACAAATTACCCAAAATAAGATTTAGCGTTGCAATCAATAATGGCAATATCGACACCCTGGTTACTAAAGATGATAAATCTATTGCTCCTGATCCAAGCGGTGCGAAAATTAATGCATGTTTTAAAGAGGGTGTACTTGATTGGGCAAAAGTTCATGGTTATGAACAAAAAAGAGGTAGCATGGGGCTGCAAGATGCGTCTGGCGCTAAGATGACAGCAGAAAAATTTAAAGAGTTAAACGACGACCCTGATACCAGTCTCGAAAAGTTCCTTACTAATAGACTGGGGATGAGCGCCAATTATAGCGGTCCTTCAACTTCTCCTTCTCCCTAATTGTCTTCAATACCTCATACCCACGTATCGAGGGATCTCCAAATGGTAACAAGTCACGGAGATTCCTTGATACCCACAGGCTCAGGATAGTACCTATGCAGTTGAGCTATGACGGTATTCCACTATGAAAACGAAAGACTGTATCAATCGAATTAATCAATTCATTTTCCGTTCTTAGAAAAAGATCCACGCGTTGATCAATATCACCACCATAAAGTTTCGCCAGTCGCAGATAATCTTGAAAATGGCGCGCTTCTGATTTCACTAAAGAGGCATAAAATTTACTCAAAAGGCTATCATTAAGTCGCGGAACCAGGGCATTAAAGCGTTCGCAGGAACGAGCTTCTATAATGGCACCAACAATTAATTGATCGCTTAACCGTTCTTTGCAACCCCCTTTAGTGACAAGACGATGAATTTTTTGCGCGTAATCAGAAGGAGGCAAGGGGCCAAAGTGAATATTACGACTTAGCATCAGGGCATTTACTTTTTCAAAATGCAATAATTCTTCTCGTGCCAGAGGAGACATCACCTCAACGAGCTCAGGCTTTTCGGGGTATTTCGAAATAAAATTAACTGCTGTTGCAGCCGCTTTTCGTTCGCAATGTGCATGATCAATCAGCAGAGTGGGGATATTCGCTACCGCAGCATTTAACCAGGCTTCAGGGGTTGGTATGCGAAGAAAATCAATTAATATTTGCAAATCATTCGAGTCTAAGCTTAGCATTAGGTATTACACTATACTATCTATAAAATAGTGCCTTATATCTCACAGACTATAAAAAATCAAATTGGATGAGTAATGAAAGAAGCAACAGAAAATGAGTTATCTATCTGGCTGTCAACTTATGGCTTAATCACCGTCGAACGAATATTAGAGCGTTATAAAATTCGCTTGCAGCCCGAAGAACTCATCGAAACAATCAAAAATCCCAATTCTTTTTATCATCGTTTGTTAAAAGTTCCATTAAAAAATGTGTTTAATGGCATCATCTTGCAGCAGGCAAATGATTATCAAGTTTATGTGCAAAAAATATTTATTGATTATTTAATGTCAGGCGAAAGTGGTAAACCAGAAGGAGCTCCAGGCGGATTTACTCGTGAAGATTTAGAAAATGAACGAAGAAGCTTAGTCAGTATGGGAGAGAGTTTTCATCAATGCGAAATCGATCAGAGTAAATTAATTTCTACATCTCAGCATAGCCTTATCCAATATGCTGCCGACTGGCGGAAAAAACTAAGTGATGCAGCGAGAAAAATTACTGCTGAATTAACTGCGCATGGAATGGAAAAAAATATTGAGCTCATTACTCAGGTACTTAATGCCTTGCTTATCCAATGGGATTCTTCACAAGAAAAGAAAATGGATTTGAAAAGCAATATCTGGCTGCGAGTTGAAAAAATCATTGGCGAAAAGATGTCTAAGGATATCAAGCAAATTTTTGTGGAAGAAATGGGTAAACTGTCTGAATTTTCTGCTGAAATTGACTCTTCTCTCGAAAATTTTATTCAACAAACGGATGAAATGGGAATTAAAGTACGTCAATGGCGTGCAGATTTTCATAAATTTATTTTACGTGTGAATGAGTTGATTCAATCACTGCCTGAATACCACTTTGATCCTGAGCAAAGTCAGGTCAACCGCGAATCCTTGTATTTTGATTCAGGGCTAGGTGAAGACAAGAGTTAAGATACTCTGGATTTTATTAGCTACAAAGCACTCACTTCGTGTATAATATTGCGCTTTAATCTTATAACTGGAGTGTCTTTTATGACAAACGAATTAACGCTGTCAATTATCAAGCCCGATGCAGTTGCTAAATCTGTTATTGGGGAAATTTATTCACGTTTTGAAAAAGCAGGACTCAAAATTGTTGCTGCCAAAATGGCCCATCTTACTCGCGCACAAGCTGAAGGCTTCTATGCAGTACATAAAGCACGTCCCTTTTTTAATGACTTAGTCAGTTTTATGATTTCTGGCCCAGTCATGATTCAAGCGTTGCAAGGTCCAAATGCCATTGCTAAAAACCGTGAACTAATGGGTGCAACCAATCCTAAAGAAGCTGCTCCAGGTACGATTCGTGCGGATTTTGCAGATAGCATTGATGCTAACGCAGTACATGGCTCTGATAGCGCAGAAACTGCTGCTCAAGAAGTGGCTTTTTTCTTCGAGCCCCATGAAATTTGCGAAAGATAATTTTGATTTAGACTGCATTGGAAGGATTATCTAATTTCAATGTCTGTGGAGTAAGTGATGAGTCAGAAAACTAATTTATTGAATTTCAATCATCAGCAAATGCGGAATTTTTTCAGTGAACTCGGTGAAAAACCCTATCGTGCACAACAAATAATTCAGTGGATTCATCAATTTGGTTTTCATGACTTTTCACAAATGAGCAATTTGGGCAAGGCCCTGCGCGATAAACTTAGCGAACTTGCTGAGATTCGTTTGCCTGAAATTGTTACCTGCCAAAAGTCGAGTGACGGTACGCATAAATGGTTACTGAAACTGGAGTGTGGCAATTGTATTGAAACCGTATTTATTCCCGAAGCGAATCGCGGAACGCTTTGTGTCTCTTCACAAGTAGGATGCGCATTAAACTGTAGCTTTTGCTCAACAGCAAAGCAGGGGTTTAATCGTAACTTATCTACCGCAGAAATTATTGGTCAGGTTTGGCTAGCTGTACGAGAATTATCTCAACACGATGGCGTACATGATAAAAAAATAACAAATGTGGTAATGATGGGTATGGGAGAGCCTTTACTTAATTTTGATAATGTCGTAGCAGCGATGGATCTGATGATGGATGATTTTGCTTATGGTCTATCAAAACGACGCGTGACGCTCAGTACTTCTGGTGTTTTACCTGAACTTGAGCGGTTGCGAGAAGAAAGTCCTGTCGCTTTAGCTGTTTCTCTACACGCCCCCAATGATGAATTACGTAATGAATTAGTGCCTATAAACAAGAAATACCCCCTGGCTCAATTAATGGCTTTATGTAAACGCTACTTCAAGAATGAGCCTAAACGAAAAGTAACCTTCGAATATGTCATGTTAAAGGGGATTAATGATCAACCGGAGCATGCTGAGCAGTTGATTAAATTATTGCGAGATGTGCCTGCAAAAGTAAATCTAATTCCATTTAACCCCTTTCCTTTGACTCAATATAAACGCTCTTCGCAACAGGCTATTGATGCTTTTCGAGAAAAATTAATTGCCAAAGGAATCAATACGATTACTCGAAAGACCCGAGGGGATGATATTGATGCAGCTTGTGGGCAACTTGCAGGGGAAGTGAAAGACAGAACCAGTCGTTCTCAACGTTGGCAAAAACTGCATTTTATCCCGAAAAAGCAAGTTGAATAGAAAAGAGTGCGTAACTTTTTTTAAATGCTATAATGGCCAATCTTTTAAATGCTATCTAATTAATTGTGTTAAATTTGTTCCGACTGTTGCTAGGTTTAGGTTTGATATTGTTGCAAGCTTGTCAACATGAAATGTTGAATACGGAGCAGGTCATCCGATCCCAAAAGCAAAAGGATGCGGCAATTTATAATACTCAATTGGGTATAGCCTATTTAAACCAAGGTGATAGACCGAGGGCAAAACGAAAATTACTGACTGCTTTAAACCTAGCACCTGACTCAGCTGATGTAAACGCCGCAATGGCTTATTACCTAGAAAAAACTGGAGACCTAAAGGAAGCTCGCATTTTTTACCAAAAAGCCTTATCTTTAGCTGCAAATAGTGGGACTCAATTGAATAATTATGGTGCTTTTTTATGTCGATTGGGTAAGTATAAGCAAGCTGAAGGGTATTTTTTAAATGCAGTCAAAGACGTACATTATATTAATTCAGCGGGAGCCTATGAAAATGCAGGAATATGCCTAGCGGCAATTCCAGATTATTCTAGGGCTAGAAGTTATTTTGTCAAAGCACTTAAGCATGATCCCCAACGGAAACAGTCACTTTATGAGTTAGTTAAAATTGAGCTTAAACAAAATAATGCCAATGGGGCATTAAAGCATTTGCAAAATTACCAAGAAATGACTATGAATGATCCTAGGTTACTGATTGTGGCAATCGATGCAGCGCATAGATCAGGAAAAACAGAATTTGAGGCGGCTTATAAGCAACAGTTGACTAAGCTAAATAATTTTAAGGACTCTACCGGAGAAAAGAATGACAACAATAATAATGGATGAAATTCAAAACGGTACTCACGAGAAACCTGGTATGCAGCTCGCGCGGGTCCGAGAAAAAAGAGGATATAGTCAAGAGTACGTAGCTGGTAAACTACATCTGAGAGTTAGAATTATTGAACTCTTAGAGGCAGATGATTACGATCAAATGCCCGAGCCGGTCTTTATTAAAGGTTATTTGCGCGCCTATGCTAAATTACTTGGTGTACCTGTAGAGCCGCTATTGGAAATTTTTAATAGCATGTATTCAACTGAGCGAAAATTAGAAAAGGCCTTGTGGCAGAGTAAAAGGGAAACCCACAAAGGTGAACGTGTTGTTCGTGTATTAACAGGTGTTATTGCTGTTGCAGCAACTGTCGCAGTAGGAATCTGGTGGCAGAAAAATAAAGATAATTCACAAATTTTTTCAGCAAAATCTAGCCCGATTGTTGCAGAACAATCAATAAAAACAGAAACAGATATTAGGTTAACTGATCTTTCTAAAATGCGCTCAATGCTTACCCCCCCAAATAATAATCAGATCACAGCAGTGGAGACTCAAGGTGGTTGAGAAAATCCAAGCAGTAAGAGGTATGAATGATATTTTACCTCAACAAACTCCATCATGGCGTCAACTTGAAGCAGTATTTACTCGATGCCTTCTAAAGTATGGTTATCAAGAAATACGTTTTCCACTACTAGAAAGTACGCAGTTGTTCAAGCGAACTATTGGCGAAGTGACTGATATTGTGGAAAAAGAGATGTATACCTTTAGCGACTTAAATGGTGATAGCTTAACTTTAAGGCCAGAAGGTACAGCTGGTTGTTTAAGAGCCTGCTTAGAGCAGGGATTATTGCATAATCAGCAACAAAAACTGTGGTATATGGGACCAATGTTTCGCCATGAAAAACCACAAAAAGGACGATATCGGCAATTTTACCAGTTTGGCGTTGAAGCCCTAGGAATTAGTGGTGCTGCGATAGAGCTCGAGCTTATCGCTATTTGCCAGCGATTGTGGACTATTTTGGGCATTAATCAAGAAGTTCAGTTACAAATTAATACCCTAGGTGAATTAAAAGAGCGCCAGGTCTATCGGGAAAAGTTAGTGACTTACTTTAAAACTAATTTTGACAAGCTTGATGAAGATAGTAAACGACGCCTAGATAGAAACCCAATGCGTATTCTTGATAGTAAAAATCCAGATCTGCAAACCCTAATTCAAGAAGCGCCCCGACTGATTGATTCGCTTGGAGCGGAAAGTCAAAAACGCTTTTCTGAGCTATGTGAAGGCTTAGCTAAATTAGGTATCCCTTATTCAATTAATCCTTTTCTAGTTCGCGGTTTAGATTATTATGGACATACCGTTTTTGAATGGGTTACCGATAAATTAGGAAGCCAAGCAACTGTGTGTGCCGGTGGTCGTTATGATGCGCTTGTCGAGCACTTAGGTGGTAACCCAACTCCTGCAGTTGGCTTTGCAATGGGTGCCGAACGGTTACTTCTATTGCTAGAAACTTTAGCTGTTGTACAAGACAATACACCCATTCCTTCGATATTTATTATTGCGAGTAGTGATGAAGCAATGCGAGAAGCCTTGGTTCTTGCAGAAAAACTTCGCGATGCAAATCAAGATTGGTTAGTTATTACTAATACCGTAGGTGGAGGATTTAAAAGTCAATTCCGTAAAGCGGACAAAAGCGGGGCAGAATTTGCCTTGATCTTGGGAGAAGATGAAATTACCCAAGGTACAATAGGAGTTAAAAATTTGCGTAAGCAGGAAGAGCAAGTCACCATTCCACGACAGCAATTAATTAGCTATTTACAAGGCGAGTTAGTAGCGGCTTAAAACCAAGTTTACAAAGCATGTCATTTCAAACTCAGTAAGAGTGTAGGAGAGTATGATGTCTGTTTATATGACAGAGGAAGAACAATTAGCAGCAATAAAGAAATGGTGGAACAAATACAGTAATCTCATCACAGTGATCTTATCGGCGCTGTTATTAGTTTTTGCTGGATATAGGTATTGGAATTGGCATCAAGAGAAAATAAGCACTCAAGCATCCTCGGCCTATGAACGGCTTATGGTTGCTTTTTCAAATCAAGACAATAATGGCGTGCAGTCTTATGCAAACCAATTGATCAAGGATTATGGAAACACTGTATATGCTGATGCAGCACGCCTGACTTTGGCTAAACTGTTTGTGTCTAGTGATCAATTTGATAAGGCCCAGGAAAATTTAAATTATGTTGCAACTCACTCAAAAATGCTTGCATTAAAACAAGTCGCAAAATTGCGGATGGCTCGACTGTTTGCAGCACAAAAAGCATACGATAAGGCGTTGGCCGAATTAGCAATAATGGATGATTCGACTTATAAGCCTGTGGTAAATGAGTTGAAGGGAGATATCTATGCTGCAACTGGAAATTATCAGCAGGCAATTCATTCGTATAAAGAGGCGATCACGGAAGTGCGTACTAATGGAATGGGCAATCTTTTTCTTGAAATGAAAACTAATGAGTTAGCTGCTCTTGCTCAAACAATGAATGCAGATGACAGCAACTTGCAATCAGCTTAATAAGAGGAATTATGTTGCGTATTAACAATAAATTTGTGATTTTGGCTCTATGTGTTTCATTACAAGCCTGTTCTAAAGTTGATGATTACATGTTGGGTAAGGATAACACACCTACACCAAGCAATTTAGAACCGATTTCAACGAAGGCAAAAGTCGTTGAAAAATGGTCAGTCCCTGTTGGTGGCTCTCAAAAATCCAGTGCCAATTTAAAATTGTCCCCCGAAATTGTGGGCAAGGTTGTGTACACCGCTGATGCGAATGGTTTAATACAGGCCATTAATCGCTCGAACGGTAAATTGCTGTGGTCAAAAAAGTTATCTGAGAATTTGGTTAGTGGCCCATCTGTTGCAGCAGGATCTATAGCGGTGAGTACAGACAAGTCAAGCCTTATTCTATTAAAACAATCCGACGGCACAAAACTGTGGGAGGCTAAACTCTCAGGGGAAGTCTTATCAAAACCGGTGATTGTAGGTAATAAAATCATTGCTAAAACAATCGACGGTAATTTATATGCGTTTAATATAGCGAATGGAGAAAAGCTATGGCTTTCTGATCACGGTGCGCCAAGCCTTATTTTAAAAGCAAGCTCATCGCCGGTCATTGTAGGAAATTTAGCTTTAGTTGGCTATTCAGATGGCAAAATGGATGCAGTTGATTTGCAAACAGGTCGTCTAGTTTGGCGTCGAAGCATTGCTTATGCGAGTGGAGCAAGCGATGTTGAGCGCCTAGTTGATATTGGTGCAGATCCTATTGTCCGCGGCAATATCGCCTACCTGGCTAGTTATCAAGGTTATGTCGGCGCATTATCATTAACCGATGGTCAATTTATATGGCGTAAACCTGCCTCTGTTTATAAAAACATGGCGATTGATGGTAAAACAATTTATTTAACGGATAGTGATGATGTTGTTTGGTCTGTTAATAGACAAAGTGGTCAAGTTAATTGGAAGCAGGTTGCTCTTAAAGCCAGAGGGTTGACTGAACCAGTTATTATGGGCAATCGGTTAGTTGTGGGTGATAAAACTGGCTTATTACATGTTTTAGCAACTCAAAATGGAGAATTAATTTCTCGAGCTGAAGTAGGTAGTTCTATTATTACTGCGCCTTCTGTTGTCGGTAATAATATTTATATTACGTCCGCAGATGGTAAATTAAGTCGTTATTTGGTGGGCTAATTAATGATCCCAGTTATTGCTTTGGTTGGCCGACCCAATGTCGGCAAATCTACTCTTTTTAATCGTTTTACAAAAACTCAGGATGCATTAGTTGCTGATTTTCCTGGACTGACCCGGGATAGACAGTACGGTCAAGCAGAATACGATGATAAACCTTTTATCGTCATTGATACTGGCGGCGTAGGGGTTGATGATTTAGCTGTAGATGCATTGATGTCAAAACAGTCCAATCTAGCTCTTGAAGAGGCTGATATTGTATTTTTTTTGGTCGACGGTAGGTCTGGTTTAACTGGTGTTGATGAAAATATAGCCCTGCGATTGCGAAAAATTAATAAACCAGTTTTTCTTATCGTGAATAAAACTGATGGACTGGATGAAGAAATTGCTTGTTCTGAATTTCAAAGCCTGGGATTTAGTGAAGTCCATCCTATTTCCGCTTCACATGGGCGAGGAATGCATTCTTTAATGCAGGCTCTACCAATCGATAGTGAAGTTGTCGAAGAAGCAGAACAAGGCAAGGCAATCAAAATTACCTTTGTTGGCAGACCCAATGTTGGGAAATCGACACTAATTAATCGAATTCTCGGCGAGGAACGTGTGGTGGTTTATGATATGCCAGGAACTACACGAGATAGCATAGCTATTCCTTTTGTGAGAGATGAAAAACCTTATATTTTAATCGATACCGCAGGAGTGCGCAGACGCTCACGCGTTGATGAAAAAATTGAAAAATTTTCCGTCATTAAAACACTACAAGCTATTAAAGAATCTCACGTTTGTATGATGCTGCTCGATGCTCGCGAAGGGCTAACGGAGCAGGATATGCATATCTTAAGTTTTATTATTGAATCCGGTAAAGCTTTAGTTATTGCAGTCAATAAATGGGATGGTTTAGATGAAGAACATAAAGAAAAAGTTCGCGAGGAATTAACTCGCCGTTTGCATTTTGTGCATTTTGCTAAAATTCGCTTTATTTCAGCATTGCATGGTAGCGGAGTAGGCTTGTTATTTAAAGACATCGAACAAGCCTATGCTTCAGCTACCCAAGCTTTTTCAACTCCACAGTTGACTCGATTGCTGCAAGATCTTGTGAGTCAGCATAATCCACCGACTGTAAATGGCCGAAGAATTAAATTGCGTTATGCTCACGCTGGCGGACATAATCCACCAATTATTGTCCTCCATGGAAATCAACTTGATTCTTTGCCTGATAGCTATAAGCGATATTTGACTAAAGCATTTGTAACTCATCTAGGCTTGGTCGGAACGCCTTTAAGGTTAGAGTTTAAAGGGTCAGCAAATCCGTTCAAGGATAAGAAAAATAAGCTAAGTGATCGACAGATCAAAAAGAAAAAAAGGTTGATGAAACATATTAAGAAGCGCAAGTAGATTTGTTAGCCAAAACTACGAGCTATGGCTATTCTTCTTGCGCCCGTATCGTTAGCACATCGCAGGGAGCCTGATGAATCACTGCATAAGCTGTACTCCCCAAAAATGCAGGGACAGCTCTAGGCGTATGGCTACCGATGATAACAAGATTACAACCCAGATTATTTACCATCGCCATAATTTGTTGCTTGATTGGTCCAACTTGGACATGTTGTTGTTCGGGAGGAATATCAAGGGCCTCTCCTAAGTACTTCATTACTGTCTCAGCATCTTCTTTAACAGGCACAGCCAACTCAGTAAATCCTAAACCTTGAGCAAGTTGATAGGTTGCCGGTGGTTCAATAACATGCAGTAGATGTAATTTAGCGTTAAACTGGGAGGCAATTTGCACTGCCTGTTTACTCATATCAAAATGATTTTCGCGTAAATCAGTGGGATGTAAGATAGTAGTATACACGGTTCCCTCGCTTAGAAGACTGTCTAGTTAATTTTAGTTTAGATAGGGATAAAGATAACATCAAATTAAGCGGTTGGTTGAATTAATTTTATTTAATTGTAATTCTTGTGTCCTCTGCTGGGGATCTCTTCCTGTGTCTATCAGTAAGTCTTAAGTTGATTTGAGTAATTCCTGTAAGGGTTTAAGGACAAAATCGCGTTCATGCATCCTTGGGTGAGGTATGGTGAGTTTAGTGCTGTTGATCTTCATAGAGCCATAGAGAAGAATATCGATATCGAGTGTCCTAGCTCCCCATCTTGTTTTACGGACTCGTTTTTGCTTCTGCTCAATTTCTAGACAATGTTTTAGTAATTGTTGTGGGGTGAGCCGAGTGCGCAAAGAAGCTACCGTGTTGGTAAATTTGGGTTGAGTCTTTTTACCCCAAGCTTCATTACGATAAAAACTTGCTACTTCGATAAGTCGGGAATGAGGTAATTTGCGTAAGGCGTCAATAGCAGTTCTTAGTTGTCGTTCTGGAGAGTCTAAATTAGACCCTAGACCTAGATAACAAAGAATCATGAGGTAGCAGGTTTTGATTTACGGCGTCGTCGATGTTTTGATGAAGTATGTGAGCTAGGTAAGGAAGCAATCATATTGGCTTGTTCAGCTTCAGATACCTCTTGAAAACTTGTCCACCATTGTGCAAGTTCCATCGATTCATCACCAGCGAGTGCTCTTAGTGCTAGAAAATCAAAAGCAGCCCGAAATCGTGGATGCTGTAATAAATTGTAGGCACGACCACCATAGCGTCTTGGAAAACGAAATTGTAGCAACCATATTTCACGCATAACCTGCGTAAAACGTTTAGGAATAGTGACTACTTGATTTTGTTCTGAAATGATCAGTGACATTGCCTTTTCTAGAGAGGGCAACGGATCCATTCCTTCTTCTTTTTGTAAACGAAGCGCTCTGTCTTTTAAGGGGAACCAAAGTAATACTGCAAATAAAAAAGCTGGTGTAACAGGTTTATTGTCGCGAATGCGAGTATCCGTATTTTCCAAGGCTATACCAAGTAAAGCATTGACAGGGTAATCACTGGATAATAAGTGGTGGGTTTGTTCAAATAGATGAGCAAATAAACCATATTTTACTAATAGGCGTTGCACGGATTCCGCTTCACCACATTGGTAAAGTTTAGTCATTTCATCAAATAAACGAGAGCTTGAGACATGTTTGATTAAGTGACATAACTTGGGTAAAGGCGCTGCTGTTTCTTCGGCAATATCAAAATGCAGCTTGGCGCTGAAACGAACCGCCCTTAACATTCTCACTGGGTCTTCTTGGTAACGAACCTCTGGATCCCCGATGAGCCTTATTGTACGTTGGTGCACATCTTTTACTCCGCCTGTAAAGTCAACAATAGAAGAGTCATCAATGTTGTAATAAAGTGAGTTAACGGTGAAATCGCGTCGCCAGGCATCCTGATCAAGAGTACCGTAGACATTATCACGAACGAGCATTCCTCTTTCATTGGTCTGTTGGTTGTCATCAATTTCATGACTTTCTGAACCTCTGAAAGTAGCCACCTCAATAATTTCGCGGTGGAAAATAATATGAACTAGTTTGAATCGACGGCCAATAATTCGGGCATTACGAAATAATTTTTTAATTTCATTGGGGGTAGCATTGGTGGCTATATCGAAATCTTTAGGTGCTTTGCCGAGTAAAAGATCACGCACAGAACCACCTACTAAGTAAGCTTGAAATTCTGAACTATTCAGACGATTCAAAACTTTTAGGGCATTGGGACTGACGTCAGTTTTTGATAAATTATGATGGCTGCGTGGAATAATATAGCTAAGATCAACGGGCGGTTGATTAGTCCTTGTTTTACGTAACAGCTTTTTAATTAACTTAATTATTGTGGTCACCAACTGGCTCGTAGAATGCGGCAATATTATAACGGTAATGAATATAAAAGTGAATCATTTACCTTTTACTGTATTCGATAGACAATAGGTGCCTTTAAAATTATTAGATCTGTGGTCGAATGGAATTTTTAGAAATTATTTTTAGTCTTCTTGCCTTAATTATTCTTGAGATAGTCCTTGGAATAGATAACCTGGTATTTTTGTCGATTCTGACGGAAAAATTACCCAAAGAGCAGCGAAAAAATGCACGGCGTTGGGGCTTAACTTTTGCTTGGGTAACACGGTTGATGTTATTGGCTTCCGCGCTTTGGTTATCAAAATTGACCCATCCTTTATTTACTGTCGCTGAGTTTTCTTTTTCTGCGCGCGATATTTTCTTACTCATCGGCGGTATGTTTCTGATCGTAAAAGCGACCCAAGAAATCCACAATGAGATGGAAGGTGTAGAGGTCATCGAATATAAAGAAAAGCAAAATCACTCAATATCTTTCAAAGCGGTAGTGTTGCAAGTTGCTCTCATGGATATTATTTTCTCATTAGACAGCGTGCTAACAGCAGTGGGTTTGACCTCTCGTTTTTGGATTATGGCCATGGCAATTACTTGCGCAATATTAGTGATGATTTATGCCAGTGAACCAGTTAGTCAATTTATAGAAAAATATCCTACGATTAAAATGTTGGCCTTGAGTTTCTTAATTTTGATTGGCACTTTATTAGTGGCAGATAGTTTCAGTTTCCATGTTCCACGTGCCTACCTTTATTTTGCTATGGGATTTTCCTTAGGTGTCGAATTACTTAACCTGGTTAGAGATTCACGCCGCAAACATAAGAGAAGAAACTAAATGTTAATGATAAAAGCGTTTCATATTATTGCCATGGTTGCTTGGTTTGCCGGGCTTTTTTACTTACCAAGACTGTTTGTTTATCATGCAGAAGCTGCGGATAAACTAAGTATTGAGCGTTTTAAAGTAATGGAGCGACGTCTTTACTTCGGTATTACTTGGCCATCGGCACTCTTAACTTCATTGCTAGGTATTTTATTGTTTAGCTATAATCTACCGTATTATTTAAAAACGCCTTGGATGCATGCGAAACTAGGTTTGGTGATTTTATTGTGGATTTATCATTTAACTTGCGGGCATTTTCGTAAAGCCTTTGCGCAAGATAAAAATAGTAGAACGCCTAGATTTTATCGAATATTTAATGAGTTACCGACGCTGTTGTTGATTGGGATTGTGTTATTGGTGGTTGTGAAACCGTTCTAGGATTGTTTGTTGGGGATAGCTAGGCTTCGTGACGGCTCCGGTCATCCTGATGTTCTTGAAGGGTCTTTTGCGACACTTCGAGACAGCGCTGCGCGCTTGCTCAGTGCGAACGGTATAAACAAAACAATCAGTGAACTAAACTAGTATATATTTAATTTCGTGGGGATACCTCAGTGCCCTAACGGTTAATTAAAAACGATAATGTTTTTCAGCTATCAATCCGTTCGGGCTGAGTCCTTCGAGAGCCTGAGGATGACCGGAGCCGTCAGGTTGTCTCGAAGCCTTAAATCAACCCATCCGACTAGCTATTCAATCTCTATCATTTCAAAATCTTCTTTCCCTGCACCACAATCAGGACAGAACCAATTTTCTGGGACATCTTCCCAACGAGTTCCGGGTTCAATACCATCTTCTGGCCATCCTTCGGCTTCATCATAAATAAACCCACAGATAACGCATATATATTTTTTGTACTCTTGCATTTGTTTTTGCTCTAAATTTAAAGGGGCTAATTTAGCTATTGCGTGCCTGATTGTAAAGCTTAGCCTCATATAATTTTGTCCATGCTGGTAAATAAGGTAAAATAATCGCCTATTTTAGGCAATGGAGCAGTCATGACTAATTCTCAACAATTATTTTCCCAGGCGCAAGCGGTTATCCCCGGCGGGGTAAATTCACCGGTACGCGCATTCAAAGGAGTAGGTGGCGAGCCTATTTTTTTCAAGCAAGGGAAAGGCGCTTACCTAATCGACGTTGATAACCGCTCTTATATTGATTATGTAGGTTCGTGGGGGCCATTAATTCTCGGTCATTGCTATCCATCAGTGGTCAATGCAGTAACCGAAGTATTACTTAGTGGAATGAGTTTTGGCGCACCTACTGAGTTAGAAGTCAAACTGGCGCAAAAAATTATTGCTCTGATGCCGAATATTGAAAAACTACGCATGGTCAATTCCGGTACTGAGGCCACAATGACTGCCATACGCCTCGCACGCGGCTATACCGGTAAAAATAAAATTATTAAGTTCAATGGCTGCTATCATGGACATAGTGATAGTCTACTGGTTAAAGCGGGATCGGGTGTATTAACCTTAGGTATCCCTTCAACGCCAGGTATTCCTGCCAGTATAACAGAGCATACCCTCACCGCCGATTTCAATAACCTCGAGCAAACCGCTCGACTGTTTGAGGAATATTCCCATGATATTGCCGGCATTATTCTCGAACCTGTAGCGGGTAATATGGGGTTTGTCCTACCTAAACCTGGTTTTTTGGAAGGTTTACGCGAGCTTTGTGATGCTCATAATGCTTTACTTATCTTTGATGAAGTCATGACAGGGTTTAGGGTTGCTTTGGGTGGTGCACAAGCGGTGTTTGGTATTAACCCCGATCTAACGACTTTAGGGAAAGTAATTGGTGGTGGCATGCCAGTTGGTGCTGTTGGAGGCAAGGCTGCGATTATGTCCCATCTTGCTCCTGAGGGTCCTATCTATCAGGCTGGTACTTTATCAGGTAATCCTTTAGCTATGGCAGCAGGTTTAGCTACTTTAACTGAATTGGAAAAACCAGGTTTTTATGAGCAACTTTCTGCAAATACCGATGCTTTGATTAAGGGCTTGGCCGAAGTTGTGGACGCTTTTAATATTCCTTTTAATTGTGCCTCTTTAGGTGGAATGTTTGGATTTTGCTTTAATCATAAGAAGCAAGTTTTTGATTACGCGGATGTTGCTTCATCAAATGAAACGTTATTTAAACAATTTTTCCATGGTATGCTGCAAAAAGGGGTGTATTTTGCACCTTCAATGTATGAGGCAGGGTTTGTATCCGCTGCTCATCATCAGGAAGAACTTCGTTTAACCCATCTTGCTGCCGAATCTGTATTAGCAAGTTTATCAGGAGTTAGGGCCTAATGAAGAAATACCATGTTTATGGTGTAGGTAATGCTTTGTTAGATAGAGATGCTGTAGTCAATGATGAGTTTTTGCGAGCACTAAATATCGAAAAAAACGTCATGACACTCACGGATGAAGCAACGCATCATCGTTTAACGGACGCTTTAGCGGATTCGTTTTGTCACAGCGGCTGTGGAGGTTCTGCAGCTAATACTATGATCGCCTTCAGTCAGTTTGGAGGGCGCGGTTTTTATAGTTGTAAAGTAGCTGATGATGAGGCAGGTCGTTTATTTCTGGGAGAACTAACAGCCTTAGGTCTTGATTGTAATTTGACTTTAAAAACACTTACTCCAGGTGTGACGGGTCAATGTCTAGTTTTAGTAACAGAGGATGCGCAACGAACAATGAATACGCATTTAGGTATTTCTGAAACCTTGTGTCCAGAAGTGCTTGATTTAGATGCGATTGCCTCCTCAGAATATATTTATCTTGAAGGGTATTTAGTTACTTCCCCCACAGCAAGAAAAGCATTATTAGTTGCTAGACAACACGCACGCGCAGCGAATACAAAAGTGGCCTTGACGCTTTCTGATCCGAATATGGTTCGTTATTTTAAAAATGAATTACTCACGATCATTGATGGAAAAGTCGATCTTTTATTTTGCAATGAGGAAGAGGCGCTGTTATTTAGCCAAGCTGATAATTTGGAAATTGCTGTTGCACTTTTGCAACCTTTTGCAAAACATTTGGTTGTCACTTGTGGTAGTAGAGGCGCTATGCTCGCGATAGATAATGAACTTGTCGTTATTCCAACAATTGCCGCACAAGCAATTGATACGGTTGGTGCTGGAGACATGTTTGCGGGCGCTTATCTTTACGCCATAACGCATGGTTATGCTCCGCAATTAGCGATTGAATTGGCTAATAAAGCGGCTACAGAAGTCGTGGGGCAATACGGTGCCCGTCTTTCTCATGAGAAAGTTTTAGCAATTAAAAAGCGATTTGTCGCAACGAACTATAGTTTTGCCCAACAACTTTATCGTAAAGCGAGTCAAGAGCTCGAAACTCTGGTTGATTAAAATGTTGGGCCTTGGCCCAACATTGTTGAATTAATAATTTCACTTAATACAAAGAGCCACCTTTTCTGCGATAAGCGCTTCTTCATCGCCACGAATAACTAAAATAGGTTTACCTGATTTGGAAATCGGATGGCAGGTTTCTTTGCTATGAGCTATGTTTAATTCCTTATCTAATTTAAACCCTAGGTGATGCAAGGGCGCTATGATTTTTTCTCGTATCAATGTAGCATTTTCACCGACTCCACCAGTAAATACTAAGGCATCCAAATCAGCTAATTGACTGCAGTAAGCGCCGATCATTTTTTGAATAGCATAGACATACATGTCTATGGCAAGCTGAGCCGATTCATCATCAGCCAAGGCACGACTAACGAGCCGGCGCATGTCATTGTCATTGGCAATCCCTTTTAGACCACTGCGCTTATTTAATAGTTCATCTACCTCTTCAGTTTCTAATCCTTGTTGTTGAAGATAAAGAGTAATCGCAGGGTCGATATCCCCGCAACGAGTACCCATAATAAGCCCGGCTAAAGGCGTCATCCCCATAGAGGTGTCCATTGACTGGCCATTTTTAATTAAACAAGCACTTGCACCATTTCCTAAATGAAGGGTTATCACATTAGAGGATGAGAAGGGTTTGTTTAAAAAAAGAGCTGCTTGTCGTGCAACATATTCATGATTAATTCCATGAAAGCCATAACGTTGAATTTGATAGGTCATTGCAATTTCAGCATTGATCGCATACTGACGTGCTTTAGGCGGCATTGTATGATGAAAACCGCTATCAAAAATGGCTACATGCACCGCATTGGGATAATGTTGCCGGGCAAATTGGATTCCTTCCGCGTTAATTGGATTATGAATCGGGGCGAGCTTAGAAAGCGCACGAATATTTTGCAATACCTCGTCGTTAATAATAGTAGGTTCAAAATAGTGTTTACCGCCATGGACTACTCGATGCCCTACACCACGAATGGGATAATTTTCGAGATCAATTTTGAGTTGTTTGGCTAAGGCTGCAAACGCTTGTTCATGGTTTTTAAAATGATGGCTCTGTGTTTCCTTGCTGGTCTTTGTGTGATGCCATGCACCTTCAGATTCTCCTATGCCTTCAATTAAACCTGAAACCAAAGGCGAAAGTTGTTGATCGATGAGTTGATAGGCTTTGTATTTGATAGAAGAACTTCCAGCATTCAGGGTCAATATATTCATTGTCTATCTCCTTGCGCCTGAATGGCTGTGACTAAGATGGTGTTAATAATATCTTCCGGCGTACAGCCACGGCTCAAGTCATTGACTGGTTTGTTTAAACCAAGTAGAACGGGGCCGATTGCCAGAGCACCACTCTCACGTTGGACTGCTTTATAAGTATTATTTCCAGTATTTAAATCTGGAAAAATAAGCACATTGGCATCACCAGCAAGTTTTGAATTAGGCAATTTTTTCGCGGCAACCTGAGAGTCCACTGCAGCATCATACTGAATAGGCCCTTCTGCTAGTAAATTGGGTTGTCGCTCTTTGACAAGATCCATTGCTTTTGCGACTTTCTCGACGCTTTCACCTTTGCCTGAATCGCCGGATGAATAAGATAAAAGGGCAACTTTAGGCTCTATCCCTAAGTTTTTAGCAATTTGTGCTGCTTGAATGGTAATTTCAGCCAGTGTTTTACTATCCGGCTCAGGATTGATAGCACAGTCGCCATAAATGAGCACCCGTGATGGCATACACATAATAAAAATAGAGGAAACTTTGGTAACGCCGGGTTTTGTTTTAATAATTTCCAATGCTGGCCGGACCGTATCTGCCGTAGTGTGGGTGGCTCCGGAAACCATTCCGTTGGCATCGCCACAATAGACCATCATAGCGGCAAAATAATTCACATCATTCATCCGTTCTAGAGCAATAGGTAAATTAATATTTTTGTGTTGCCTTAGTGTGTAATATTGATTCGCATAGCTTTCCTTTTTTTTAGATTTCTCAACATCAATAATATTGACACCAGGAAGCTCTAAATCTAAACGTTTCGCCTGGAGTTGAATTTTTTCTAATTTCCCCAGCAAAGTAATGTTGACTATGTCGCGTTTCAGTAAATAGTCTGCTGCGGTTAAGATTCGCGGATCGCTTCCCTCTGGAAGAATAATATGTTGTTTATCTTGCTTCGCTTTATTGATTAACTCATACAAAAATACCGCCGGGCTTAATTGTGGTTTATAGGAAGTATCGCTGAGTAATTTCATTAAGGGCTTGGCAAAATAGGGACGCATTGCTTCTAGAGCAATTTTTACTCGTTCAGGATCGGATTGACTTAAACCGTATTTTGCAGAAAAGAGGGTTGTGGCTGTATCATAAGTTTTAAGCTTGGTTAGTAAGACAGGAAAAGGATGCTCCAGACCGGCAATAATCTCACTGATAATCGGTCCTGGATGCTCGCCGTTGGTTAAAACGAGACCGGCAATTTTAGGGTAGTAGGCCGATTGGTCTGCGAGTAAAGAACCTAGTAAAATGTCGATTCGGTCATCAGGGGTAATAATAAGCATTCCATTTCTGTCCAAACTTGATTCTAAAAAATGACCTACCGTTTTAGCAGCGATTGAAAATTGTCTAACCGAGCGCTGCAGCTCTAACTTACCAAATAAAACCTCTGCTTGTAATTTTTTCGCAATATCGCGCATGGTAGGATGAGCCAATTGTTCAAACTCTGGAATAATCGCTAAAAAGGGTAACTTTGAAAAATGCTTATGGAACAGTTTAGCGGCCTCATTCTCATGAATATTTTCTACTTGATTAATAATGGCGCCCACAACGCGAGCATGCGTTTTTTTGCTGACTTCTAAAGCAGTGTTCAATAAAGACAGAGTATGCTCCAGCGTTCTATTTTTAGCTGAAACAACGAGAACAACTTCGCAATTCAGTTGATAAGCGAGGGTTAAATTGAATTGATATTCAAAAACGTCATTATCACTTTCAAAATCAGTGCCCTCGAAATAGGTAAAGGTATTGTTGTTAACTGTTTTGGTCGCTTCAAGAACTGTAGCAACTAAGTCATCCGGTTGGGTACGCATTAACGAAATTGCTTGGTTAACGTTCATGAGCGGGTTAAGTTTTTGTTGAGAAATATCTTCCAACAAGGGAACTTGGGATTCATCCGATTCAGAAAATAATTTGAAACAACGCAATGATTTTTGCTGTTCTTTTATGATTGATAGAAAGCCCAATGAAACAAACGACTTACCGGGGCGTTTTTCTATACCTGTTAAATAAATTTTGTTATGCATGGTAGGGTCCCCAAATCAGCTTGATTTTGTTTTCATGCAAATTAAGTATACTCAAGTATATAGCTGAAAATCTCTAAAATGAGTTAAAGCGGTCTTCCTGATTAAATGAAGATCTAAGATAAGTAACCTCAGACATTGACTATTCTTCCTGCAAATTCCATCGCAAGAAGGAGTCTATCTTAAAAATTGTCATCTTGCCACAATAGTAACCAAAATTGCTTGGGATGAGACTTTTTAATGCGGAATGTAAAGAAATTTCAGACTTTTGTAAAAGATTGCTCAGAGGCTTAAATGTGCATAGACAGTTAAACAATTGCATGTAATATTTCTTCTTAATTTTGGTTTTTTAAAAAACTGAACTGTCGTCATTATGAATCAAGGGTAGGTTGGACCTCAACGCCACTGTTGCTATTAAGGGCATAAACCCTTCGTCGACGTCCCAGTACTTGTCCGAGGGAGCCAGGGATCTTGATAAGGGGATGAGCGCTTCTGGATACCCCGGTCAAGCTGCGGTAAGTAGAGATAAGAGTAATTCCTTGATGAGACAATGACGATATTAAGGGGCCTTTTCAATGTCAACTGTGGAAAACAGCGTTGCAATAAGAAGAAATTTACCGCCAGGGACTGTTTCGTTGTTTTTCATGCAAACCTTTTCTATCTTGAGTTTTAGTGTCTTCTATTCGACTTTAGCTTTATTCATTACCGATAAGTTAGGCTTATCTATTCAGTCAGCAAATAGCATTACTGGAATTTTTTTTGCTGCTAATTTCGCCCTGCATTTATTAGGAGGCTATTGGGGAGGACGATTTTTATCCTATCGCGCACTCTTTTGTTTAGGCATGTGTGTGCAAATTATTGGCTGTATTTTATTAGCGACTGTGAACGAGGCTTGTTTTAATTATGGATTAGCTACTTTTTTAGCCGGCTGTGGTTTAAATGTGACCTGTATCAATTGCATGCTCACTCAGCGATTCCAGCCCAAGGATAATCGTCGGGAAACTGCTTTTTTGTGGAATTACTCGGCGATGAATTTTGGACTTTTTATTGGTTTCAGTTTAAGCGGTTATTTTCAGTTGCTCCACGATTATCAAAGACTTTTTTTATTTTGCAGTTTAGGTAATTTAATTGCTTTATTTTTATGCCTCTATTTTTGGCCTAATTTAGCGGATCAAAATACCGCCTATTCACAGTTAAAAAAATCGGAACAACGTCGATTTTATCTTTATAGTCTGGGGCTAATAATTATCTTGCCTTTATTGCTTATACCACTGCTTCATTTTGCTAATTGGGCTAATAAATTGGTTTTGCTCATCGGGTTCCTCATGCTGGGTACTATTATTGGGCTTGCCTTTCAGCAGACAAGCCGTGAAGCGCGTGAAAAAATGTTTGCTTTTGCAGGACTAATGGGGGTTGGCACGGTATTTTGGACCCTCTTTTTAATTGCTCCAATGGGTTTGACTCATTTTATAGCACACAATGTTGAGCGACATTGGTTGGGGCTCACGATTCCTCCTCAATGGTTTCAAAGTATTAATACCATCTGCATCGTGATTGGTGGTCCAAGTTTAGGCTTTTTACTGAATCGGATGCGTTCTTGGGGGATTAAAATTAATATACCCACTCAATTTGTATGCGCTTTATTGCTTATCGGATTAGCCTTTTTAGTGCTGCCGATTGGAATTGCCAAAGCCGATGCATCAGGAATGGTTTCTCCTAGCTGGATTGCCGCTAGTTTTATTTTACAAAGTGCGGGTGAGCTTCTCATTTCGCCGATTGGTTATGCAATGGTTGGTGCAGTGGCACCTAATTCACTGCAGGGCGTTATGATGGGGATGTGGATGTTAGCAATGGGGGTAGGCGCTACATTGTCGAGTTATAGTTCAAATTGGATGACGGCCGGAAGCAACAGTATTTCCCCTTTGATGACTAATCAGGAGTATAGCCCTATTTTTCTAAAACTTGGTTTATTGGCTATTGTATCGTCATTAATTCTTATGATGGTCGTGCCAAAACTTAAACAGTGGATCAACCAGCAGTCCGATGTGCAGAAAGAAAACGATTTAAGATCGACTACGGATTCGGTTATAATGCCGCGAGAGTAGGTTGAGCCTTGGTTCTTAACCATCAGGCTAAGGTGATGTTCCATATTTTATGTGGCTCTGTTCGGACTGAAGGGGGGCGTAAGACCGTCTCGAAGTTTGTATCCTGATGTGGGACTTCGAGACGGCATGAACGCCTCCTCAGTCCGAACGGTTAATTATTAGAGTTATAAGTAGTTAGGCTTAGTCTGATAGCTATGGACTTTGTCCCAACATTTATATAGTTGAACAATTTTCGATAATTTTTTTTAAATAGATAACAGGCCATTCCCGCTTAAATGAGTAATTGTTCGTGAGTAATCCTTTTGTACCAATAGAAACAGCCAATTTGCTATGGTGTGACGGCTTACCGTTTTCTCAATCTTTTGCTGATATTTATTTTTCCAAAGAAAATGGTTTGGCTGAAACAAGACATGTTTTTATCGATGGTAATAAGCTGATAGAGCGTTGGCAGAATTTATCCAATGAATCGTTTCTAATTGCTGAAACAGGGTTTGGTTCGGGACTCAATTTTTTATTAACTTGGTCTTTGTGGCTAGAGTTTGCGCCAAAGAATGCACGCCTTCATTTTTTCAGTTGTGAAAAATATCCTTTAACAAAAGACGACTTGGCTCGTTGTTTAAATTTATGGCCAGAGTTAAAAGAACAAGCGAATGAGTTCATTGAGAGTTATCCCGTACTGACTCCTGGTTTTCATCATTTACAATTTGAACAAGGGCGGATTAATTTAACCTTGATGCTGGGTGATGCGACGACTTGTTTTCAACAACTGCTTATTTGTGGCGATGTAGAACTTGAGCCGAAGTTAAGAAGCAATTCGATTGATGCATGGTTTTTGGATGGTTTTGCACCCGCTAAAAATCCAGCAATGTGGTCAACTGATTTATTGCAAATCATTGCACTTCTCTCAAAACAAGGAAGCACCTTGGCTACTTTCTCCGCAGCAGCTGCAGTAAAAAAAAATTTACAAGCAGTGGGTTTTCAGGTGGAAAAAATCAAAGGATTTGGTGCAAAACGCGACATGCTGACTGCTCAGTTCCAAGAAGTGTCATTTGCTAATAGAAAATTACGCTCAACACCCTGGCACGCAGCCCGCGTATTGCCACTAGCAACCAAAACGGCAATTGTTCTTGGGGGAGGCCTTGCCGGTTGCTATACTGCGCATGCCTTAGCTAAACGTGGGTGGCAGGTTAGTTTAATTGATGCGAATAATCGTGTTGGCCAGGGCGCTTCCGGTAATCGACAAGCCGTTTTATATCCCAAATTATCAGCTTATCACTCGCCCTTAACTCAATTTATGCTCTCTGCTTTTTTGTTTGCTAGCAGTCAATACCAGCAATTATTAAAAAAACAGCCGATTGGTCAATTATCAGGATTATTGCAATTTGCTTTTAATGAAAGAGAGCGAGCGGCTCAAGACAGTTTAAGCCAGTGGTTAGCTGCCTATCCAGAACTTGGCAAACTGGTTGATGCACAACAAGCTTCGGCAATAACCGGTATCGAATTGGCAGCAGGAGGCTTATTTATTCCCAAATCAGGATGGATTGATTCTCAAGCTCTATGCGAACTTCTACATCAAACTCCAGGCATTCGTAGGATTCCAGATACTTTCGTGTCGGAATTAATTTTTAAAGAAGGAAAATGGCAGGCCGGGGAATATTCTGCAGAAATTTTAGTTATTGCTAATGGTTATCAAGCAAAACAATTTATACAAACAGAACATTTACCTCTTAAAACCATTAGTGGGCAAATGACAATGATAGCCAGCAATAAGCACAGTACCAAATTAAAAATACCCTTATGTGCTGATGGCCATGTATTGCCTGAGCATGAGGGTCTACATGCAATTGGTGCAAGTTATCACCTAGAATCGCTAAACAAAGAGAGTAATTTTGCTGATGATATCGCTAATTTAAATAAATTAACAAAAATACCGGCTCTAATATCTTGGACTGATGAAATAAAAAACAATTGGACGGGGATCAGAGCGGCAACAACCGATTACATGCCTTTGGTCGGAGCTGTACCAGACTCAGAACGGTTTTCATCTCGCTTTTCTTCTTTGGCTACAAATTCTAAACGATGGATTGCGGAAGCTGGACTCTATTATCCAGGTTTATTCCTTTGTACTGGTTTTGGATCAAGAGGATTAACTACCATCCCTTTATGTGCCGAGTGGCTGGCCTCGCATATTAATAACGATCCGAGTTTTATAACAAGATCTATGACACAGTCTTTATCTCCGGCTCGGTTTTTGCTTAAAACAATCATTAAAAATTTAAAATAACGTCAGTGAGGTCTAAGCGCTAAGAATCGTTCGTCTTGAGGAGGACTTTTGCCCGTTTCGAAGTTTGGTTTATCCCGTTCGCACTGAGGAAGCGCGCAGCGCTGTCTTGAAGTCTCGGATAACCACATTGTTTAACCCTTCGAGCCCCCGCTTTTGTGGCTCCTCAGGGCGACGGCTTGAGGTAAAGACTGGATCGCTAATCTTTCTCATCCAAAACCGGCGTTAAAATAATCGTTTTAAGTTAATGTTCATTTTCATGTTCTATACTTTATATTTGAATAGTAAAGGGAGTTATTATGGAATATTCAAAGGCAAATTTAAATTCAGTACTCAATTGTTTTTCATTAGCTCTGGGCGAGTTGAAACAAACGGACTCAAATCAATTAATGAGAGACATATCAATCATTTTAAGGGATTTTTCTTACTCTTTTGGAAGGGATAAATTTCTGCCGATGTCAATTGAGTTGACGGATGATGAATTGTCAGAAATTGAATGGACTGAAATAAGATCGTCTGTACAAAAAACATCTATGGATTTTGTGCGAATAATCTAAGCTTCGTAGGAATTGCCTATTTCCTATGAGTTAGCTTGCTAAATTTGTTCATTTTCTATTCGACGTCACTGCAATAACGGACTAAAAGAAAGGCTTGCTTATCCATGCCGAGATCGTTACTCTTGCCAACCATAATTTCCTTGATGAGGGCAGTTGTGGACAGCATTGAAATTTTTCAAATTGATGCTTTTTCTGATAAAGTGTTTTACGGCAATCCTGCTGCTGTATGTTTATTAAGTGAATGGCTTAATGATGAACTCATGCAGGCAATTGCAGTCGAAAATAATTTATCTGAAACAGCTTTTGTCATCGAGGACGAACAACATAATTTCCATATCCGTTGGTTCACGCCGAATGGAGAGATTAGTTTATGCGGACATGCGACTTTGGCGGCTGGCTTTGCTCTGCATGAATTGGGTAAGAGTAAAGGCGATATGGTTAGTTTTTCCAGCCTTAGCGGCCAGCTTTCGGTTAAGAAAAAGTCAAATCGTTATACTTTAGATTTTCCCAGACTCTCCTACATGTTGAGTCCTAATCCTGAGCTGATTGCGGATTTGATTGATAAACCTTGTCTCGATGTTTATGAAAGTGATTTGGATTATCTCATTCTACTTGCCGACGAAACTAAAGTGTTAAATGCTCAAGTTGACCTTAAAGCACTCGTTAAACTACCCAAACGTGGGCTTATTTTAACCTCCAGTTCCAATGTGGTTGACTTTTACTCACGTTGCTTTTACCCGAAACACTATATTCCAGAAGATCCTGTTACAGGGTCGGCGCATTGCGTACTTGCCCCGTTTTGGTCAGAGCGTCTTAATAAAAAAGTTTTAGATGCCATACAAGGATCTTTCCGCAAAGGAGAAGTTCATTGTGAAGTTCTTAATGACCGAGTTTATATTTCAGGACATTGTAAATGGTATCTGAAAGGGCATTTGGTAATTTGAGACTCCTTCGAATATTTAAGAAGTACATGGCAAGATTTAAATTCTTGTTCTATGCTGAAATAACCTGGGCATTTATTGCTTAGGCTACTTTCTTCAACAAACTAAGGATAGTTATCATGATGAACGCATGGAACAGTGTTATTTTTATGAAAACTGATAAATCATGGGATGATTTAAGCAAGATGGCCAGATGGGATGGCGTCGAAAAAATGTGGTCTACTACAGGTGATTGGGATTGGTGCATAAAGCTTGATTCCAAAATGTCTACCCCTGAGAAAACAGAAGAATTTGTTGCCCGTATGCGTGATGGCCACTGGGCTACTGAAACCAGAACAAATTGGTGGAAAGAAGTTTCTGCTAAATAAGCCTAGCTATTTTGTTAACCTGTTGACGCGATTTGCATCAACAGGTTAACAAACCTACCACTGTAAGAATCGATCCTCAACTACAAATAATAAGTTTAATTAAAAAAAGCTCCCCAGAAAAAGCTTTGCGTGGCATTATATATTTACTAAATTATCCCGTGACAAACATTGAAGTTGTCATTGAATGACTAGCATGATAAAAATGCTTTTCATTATCAAGGAGTGAATCTAATGTCTTATTCTGCAGGCAAGCATTTTCGTAGTTTGGTCAAAGATAATTCACCATTACAGGTTGTTGGAACAATCAATGCCTATTCTGCGATGCTTGCTGAGTCAGCTGGTTCGAAAGCTATTTATCTATCAGGAGCTGGTGTTGCTAATGCATCTTATGGGTTGCCTGATTTGGGCATGACTAGTTTGGCCGAAGTGCTGGAGGATGCAAGACGGATTACGCAAGCTTGTTCGCTTCCACTTCTAGTGGATGTCGATACAGGATGGGGGCATGCGTTTAATATCGCTAGAACTGTACAGTTAATGGAACACACGGGCGTTGCGGCAATCCATATTGAAGATCAGGTTTTAGCAAAACGCTGTGGTCATCGTCCCAACAAAGCGATAGTTTCTATACAGGAAATGGCTGATCGAATAAAAACCGCAGTGGATGCGCGAAAAGATCATGAATTCGTGATCATGGCCCGCACTGATGCTTATGCAGTAGAGGGGATGAATGCAGCAATCGAGCGGGCGCAACTTTGTGTGGAGTTAGGTGCTGATATGATTTTTCCTGAGGCCATGACAACCCTTGATGAATATAAAGAATTCAGTCGGCATTTTGATGTACCAATCTTGGCAAATATTACCGAATTTGGCAAAACACCTTTATTTACCCGAGAAGAGCTCGCCAAAGCAGGCGTGCAACTGGTTTTATACCCCCTTAGTGCATTCAGAGCGATGTCTTACGCTGCCTTAGCTGTTTATAAAGCGATTAATCAACAAGGCACGCAAAAAAATCTAATTGATAAAATGCAAACACGGAATGAATTATACGAAGTACTTGGTTATCACGATTATGAAAAAAAACTAGACCAATTAATGGAGGGTGAGGATGGTCAATAAATCAGCAGGAGGTTTGGCTGGGGTAGTTGCTGGGCAATCAGCCATAGCTACTGTAGGTCATGAAGGGGAAGGTTTAAACTATCGAGGGTATTCCATTGATGATTTAGCTGAGCATGCAACGTTTGAAGAAGTCGCTTATTTATTGCACTATGGTCATTTGCCTACGCGCTCTGAGTTAGACTCATATACCGATAAACTGGTTAGCTTACGACATTTGCCAAGTGCATTAAAAACAGTACTAAAATTAATTCCCAAAAACACCCATCCGATGGATGTGTTGCGTACTGGTTGTTCTATGTTAGGAACTTTAGAGCCCGAAGAAAATTTTGCGCAGCAATATAATATCGCTGATCGCTTACTCGCCTTATTTCCTGGAATGATGTGCTATTGGTATGCTTACCATTTTCAAGGAAAAGAAATTAGTGGAGAAAGTGATGAATCAACAGTAGGCGGTCATATTCTCACTCTTTTACATGACCGAAAGCCATCCGAACTTGAGCGTCATATGATGAATGTATCGCTTATTCTTTATGCAGAGCATGAGTTTAATGCGTCAACCTTTGCCGCTCGAGTGACTGCAGCAACATTGGCTGATTTTTATTCTGCTGTTACAACGGCAATAGGAACTCTGCGCGGACCTTTGCATGGTGGAGCAAATGAAGCAGCTATGGAATTACTGGAGAAATTCAAGAGTCCCGATGAAGCTGAGCGTATTTTAATGGATATGTTGGCTAAAAAAGAAAAGATTATGGGCTTTGGTCATCGGGTCTACAAAGACTGTGATCCTCGATCTGATATTATTAAAACATGGTCACATAAACTGGCTGAAGCTAAACATGATGTGCTGCTGTTTCAAGTTTCGGAACGTGTAGAAGCGGTGATGCGTCGTGAGAAAAAACTATTTCCTAACCTTGATTTCTATAGTGCCTCGGCTTACCACTATTGTGGTATTCCCACTCATTTATTTACGCCGATCTTTGTTATGTCTAGGATTACTGGTTGGTCTGCACATATTTTTGAGCAGCGAGCAGACAATCGTTTAATTAGGCCGAGTTCCGAATATACTGGTCCTGATCCAAGAAAGTTTATTCCCATCGAATCGAGAGGTTAGTATGCATTCTTTTGTAGAAGACAATGTTAAGCCGGATTATGACCCAGTCATAGCGGGCATTGCCGATTATGTTTTAAATACAGAAATAACCAGTGCCGACGCTTATGAAACAGCAAGACTATGTTTAATGGATACTCTGGGATGTGGAATGTTAGCTCTCAATTTTCCTGAGTGCACCAAACTATTAGGGCCGATAGTTCCAGGCGCAACCTTAGCAGGCGGCGCGCGAGTTCCAGGCACAGATTATGAGCTTGATCCGGTACAAGCGGCCTTTAATATAGGTACTATGATTAGATGGCTTGATTTTAATGATACTTGGTTAGCTGCAGAATGGGGGCATCCTTCTGATAATTTAGGGGCAATTTTAGCTGTAGCTGATTATATGAGCCGTAAAAATTTAAAAGAAGAAAAGCCAGCAATTACTATGCAGGAAGTTCTAACCGCGATGATTAAAGCACATGAAATTCAAGGCTGTTTAGCCCTTGAAAACAGTTTTAACCGCGTTGGCTTGGATCATGTCATTTTAGTGAAAGTAGCAAGTGCTGCCGTTGCTGCTTCTTTACTTGGAGCTGATAGAGATATGATGCTCCGAACCTTGTCTCAAGTATTTGTGGATGGACAAAGCTTGAGAACCTATCGTCATGCCCCTAATGCAGGATCTCGTAAATCCTGGGCTGCAGGTGATGCAACCTCTCGGGCCGTACGCTTAGCCCTCATTGCAGCAGCCGGCGAGATGGGGTATCCCTCTGCCTTAAGCGCTCCGAAATGGGGGTTTTATGATGTACTCTTTGGCGGAAAAGCGTTTAAATTCCAAAGGTCTTACGGTAGTTATGTCATGGAAAATGTGCTCTTTAAATTGTCTTTCCCAGCGGAATTCCATGCTCAAACAGCGGTTGAATGCGCAGTTTCCTTACATCCACTGGTTCAAGAGCGTTTTGATGACATTGCCCGAATTGACTTGGTAACCCATGAATCAGCTATTCGCATCATTAGTAAGCAAGGTGCACTGCATAATCCGGCTGATCGCGACCATTGCTTGCAGTATATGGTTGCCATAGGGCTCATACATGGTGATTTACGTGCTGAGCATTATGAAGATGAAGCGGCTTCTGATCCACGCATCGACCAGCTTCGTGAAAAAATGTATGTCAGTGAAAATCCGCAATTTTCGCGCGATTATCATGATCCAGACAAACGTTCTATTGCGAATAGTATTAAGTTGGTTTTCAAAGATGGCAGCCAATCCAATTTAGTCACTGTGGAGTACCCAATTGGTCACAAGCGCCGTCGCGAAGAAGGAATACCCGTGCTGCTTGAAAAGTTTAAACGTAATTTAGCGACAAGATATAACTCTGAGCGAGTGGATGAAATTATTGAAGCGATGAGTGATACCAATTCTTTATCGGCCATGTCTGTCGTTGATTTTATGGCTCTTTGGGATGAAGGAAAGGTAGGTTGAGCCTACGTGCTAAAAGGATCCACGTGTTGTCTAGGGATTCTCTTGCCTACGTACCGCGGCTTGTCCGCGGTATCCAAGCGATCTTTTTTCATATTGAGATCTCTCCCTCCCGCGAACAAGTCGCGGGAGGCAGCAAAAGGGTTTAACTTTGCAATAACGCTGGCTTATGCGCGAAATCTCTTAACTTTTCCCTAAAACCTCATTTAACAGTGATAAATAATTATCATCCTGCTGATCGTTTTTATGAAAATAGCGGTTGATGAATAAAGTCAAGGCAGCTTCTTTGGTTTTCGGTGGCTTCTCTGTTTGGATTTCTAAAGCCAAGGCCAGCACCGCATGAATTACAGCCATTTGCTCCACAATACCTTTAATTCTTAAGGTCTGCTCAGCGGCATGTGCTTCCTTCATGCTTTTTATTGCGTCGTTGAGTTCCTTAATTTTTTCTTTCATGCGTGATTTTTCTTGAAAACGATCATCGAGCTTATCCATTAATTGCTCCAAATGCTCAAGAAACAATTCATCAACCTGAAATTTCTCTATATCTCTTAAAGTTTGCATCCATAAAGTAAAATGTGTGCCTTCCCAATTTTCGCAAACAATGCAATCTCTGAGTAAGCGCGGCAAGGATGAAAAGGTTTCGATGGTACCATTGCCGGCTAAAATATCTAGACAATGATGAATGTTTTCTACAGAGCGTTTAGCGGTAAAGTATTTATTTAAATTGGCTAAGGTGCGCATAAGCAGCTGTTTTGCTTTGGGCTGATCTTTGTATGGAAGTGCATCAAGCTTATCTTGACAAGCTGCCATATAAAAAATACTAGCGATCATGGCTGTATTTTCTGCTTCGATCTGTGCCAGAGTTTCTTTCACAAGCGGATAATCAATAATTTTGTGATGAAACGCTAGACGATTATGAGCGTAATAATAAGCTATTTGATAAGCGCGTCGAGCCATACCTAAGACGGAGAAGGCATTAAAAATGCGGGATAGATGTAAAACATTTTCTAAAGCAAGATGGATTCCTTGATCCAGTTCTCCTACCGGATAGGCAAGCGCATCATGAAACTCAATTTCTGCGGTTGCCATGGAGCGAGTACCTATTTTTTGCTTTAAACGTCTTAAGTGGTAATGATTAGGCTTGCCATTGGATAGGCGCTTAGGGATCAGGAAAAGCCCTAATCCTTTTGTGCCACTCAGCGATTGATCATAACGAGCTGTTGCTAGAATTAAATCAGCATTTGCATTGGAGCAAAACCATTTTTCGCCGTGAATTCGCCATTGTTGATGTTTATCTTGGTAAGCCTGCGTTGCATTAGCGCCTACGTCAGAGCCGCCTTGTATTTCTGTCAAAAATTGAGCGCCAGTATAATTATTGTTGAAAGAAGGCTGTGTTAATTTATCCAAATAAAATGAAGTATTTTGTTCTGATTCACAATGATTTTTTAAAATGCGAATTAGACCCGCAGAACAGGCAATAGGGCAGTTATGTCCTGCTTCGCCAGCATGCGATGAAAGAATAAATAGGCTCAATGTTTTTAGCATCTGTCCTGGTTTAAGAAGATAATGCATGAGGTCAGAGCCATAAATGATATCTCCAGCAGCAATATAGGAGGGATGATGAATCACTCGATCGTCAGGTTCACCAATTGCATCATAATGCTCAACTTTTGGGAGATTGGCATCAAGATTATTTTCCATCACCAAAGGTTCAAGTTGAGTAGCGACTTGATGGGAAAAATTTCGTAATTGACGGAGGAATTCAGGTTGCTGAGCATAATAGCAATGATAGCTATGCATTAAATTAGAATTTTCCTCTAGAATCAAATCGTTGAGTTGCTGATTCCAATGTTTGAGGTAGTTTCTAGTTTGTTGATATTCTTTATCCTCGATCATCCCTCTCTCCCTGGTTAGGATAACAAATCCATTCTAAAATTTTCTTCTAATTCCTGCGGTGGACAAGATCTTTGTAGCAATTTCCTCGATAGAATACCTTGTTGAATTCAGATAAGGAATATGCTCACATTTATACATGGCTTCCACTTCGGATACTTCAAGCCGACATTGTTCCATAGAAGAATATTTACTGTTAGGCCGACGTTCGGTCCGAATATGTTGTAATCGCTCAGCATCTATAGTTAATCCAAACAACTTGCTTTTATAAGGTTTTAAGATATCAGGTAAACGGAAACTTTTTAGATCTTCATCTGTAAAAGGATAGTTGGCGGCAAGCACGCCAAAATGTAGAGCCATATATAAACAGCTTGGTGTTTTTCCACAACGTGAGACGCCAATTAAAATAATATCTGCTTTTTCATAACCACGAATGTTAACGCCATCATCATGCGACATAGCATAGTCAACTGCTTCTATACGGTGTGTATAAGTTTGTTGATTGGCGACACCATGAGTTTTTCCTACTGTGTAAGATGATTTAGCATTAAGTTCGATTTCTAAAGGACCTAAAAACACATTAAAAAGGTCAAAAACATGCGCTTTAGCTTGATTAATTGTATGAGCGATGTCTGGATTAATTAAGGTCATAAAAATGAGTGGTTTTATTCCTGTTTCTTCATAACAAGCATTGATGCGCTTCACCGTAGCCTCGGCTTTTTCAATGGTATCAATATAAGGAAGGGTAAGTTTATCAAACTGAATACTTTCAAATTGAGTAATCAAACTATTACCAAGATTTTCAGCAGTAATCCCCGTACCATCTGAAATCATGAAAACATTTCGTTGCATTCAAGAGCCTCTTAAAAACGTTGATTCTTACTAAAATTTTAATGGATTAATGCCCAAGCTGCTAGGCGTTAAATAAATTCTTTATTTTTTAAATTAATTCTAGTTATGAATGCCAAAAAGATAGTCCTAGCATCACTTGGCAAGTCTAATAGCTTCTGCTATGTTGATTATATAGAATAAAAAGATGTTTGTTTTTAATATCTATCTTTAATCAAATAGATATAAATGCACTTACGAGTGTTCCAAGCCGAGTGGGATTTAAGGGCTTTGCAGTAATTAATCCAGGATAAAATTGATATGGAACAAGATCGGTTTCAGCAAAATAGTAAGCTTTTTATTTTAGGTCTTGTTTGTTTACTGGCCTGTTTAAGTTTATTTGCATTTGGTTTTTACATCTTGCCTTATCTTTTATGGAGCTGGAATTATGACGTTCCTGAATTCGTTCTCAGTTTGCGAGAATGGTATAAAGAATCTTACAATTTTAGTGAATCAGGTTCTGCTTGGATGGTTTTTCTCACTTTTATTGTTCCAGCTATTATCACCGGTCTGATATCCCAATACTCATCTAATCATATTGATAATGAGATTTATCATTTAAATGAGCACAACGAAGAATGGCGTACAGAAATAAAAAGAGATGTGCAAGAAACACTTGGATTTGGGCTTAAAATATTCTTGCTTATTATTCTGGTTTTAGTAGCTGTTACCTTAGTTGAATGGTTGGTTGCTCCCCCGACTATCTAAAGGAGTTTTTATGTTTCCGAAGCGTTTTAAAATTAAAAGGTTGACTAAAAAAATCAAATCGATGCAACACAATCGTGTTCACAATCAACCAAAGGATGAGGTAATCGCTAAAGAAATAGGTCTTTATCATGAATTGGCGGGCATTTATAAATCATTGGTTGGCCATAAGTCTTATCCTTATGCCTCTATAATGTCATGTGCTTGCTTACGTGCTGCGGCAGCTATAGAGGATGCAAATGCACAATATCAAATTGGTAAAAACTTGTTAGAAGAAGCCAAGTTTCGTGATCAATTGCAGCAAGAAGGACTTTTTGCAAGTTCTAGTAATGAGCGTCAAGCTAATCAACTTTTCGAAGAAGCTTTGGTTTATTTACAATCCGCTGAAAAGCTTGATCATGCTGAAGCAAGACGTTTACGTGGTCTTTGCTATATCAATGGCTGGGGTGTCACTGCGGATAAAGATAAAGGCTTTGAATTGGTTGTTGAAAGCATCGAGCAAGAGAATAGCTGGGATAAAGTACCTCAAATTTTTGCGGAAATTGGTTTGAATAAACCAGAGTTTTTTTCTGCTCTGACGAAGCGTAGGAAGAATGCTTAAGAGTTTCATTAATTCGTAATTTTTGTCCTAAAAGGATCAGAAGTAATATTTTCAATTTGCCCGCTGATTTTTTTAACTCTGGATTCCAACTCTTCTATTTTATCGGCGGTTGCTGAGGCTCCTTTTTCACCAACAAAGAAAAAATGGTTACCATGGACGTTTAGTTTTAAATAATCCGGTGTCTCATCAATCAAATGGGCTAATCTAGACCATTGTTCTGGCGTTAACTTATTTAAATCATTGCCTTTAAGATAATGGTTATAAATCATCTCTGTTCTTATAAAATCCCAAGCTGCCGGATCAATAAGGGATATTTTGGCTGTGGTGGGTGAATCATCTTCAATGAGTGCAATCCAAGGTGTGTTAGCAAAATTAAAAACACCGCCATCTTTTAGTGTTTGTTGCACATTTTTTATAAGCTGGCCATTTTGGTAACTATAACCCTCGGCCGCAATAGCTGCTGGTATATGACCTACAAATTGGGATAAATAAATAGACTGAGGAATAATAGTATGCTGATTATAACGATCTTGCTCATCAAGGAGCTGAGTAAAGACAGGAAACAAAGCTGTGCGATCGGCTAAATGATTTGCTCTCATGGTCTTAGTTTCATAGGGACCCGATTGCATTACATAGGGAAGAGGTGGAACGGCAGCTAAACCAATAAACAATTCCAGTTTGAGTCCACGTTCTTTGGCTGCTGCTGCGACAGTTTGCTCAATTGAGCCGCCCATACTCCATCCTAGGATGATGATACTGTTGCTTAATTGATTTTCCTTAATGATTTTTTGAGCAACGTCTACAATTTGCTCACCCCAATCTTGAATTGAAAAATTAGGATAGACTTTTGAGTAAACAGAATTTTCTAACGGATAGGAAACAGCAAGGAATGAATACCCTTTCTTAGTTAACCAGTAATCTAAGAAGTCCTGTTTTTTACCATTTTGATAGCCGTAAGAAATCCGTGCAAGATGAGAGTCACCAGGAATAAAAATGACCAACGGTTTGGATGGGTTTCCTTTGGAAAAATAAACCAGCGTTTGTGCATTTGCTGCGTTCATTAGCCGTTCACCCGGATAGAGCGCCGAATTAGCTGCTGAAATAAGTATTAAAGAGGAGATTAATAAGTAAATTTTAACAATACTCATTGTTTACCTTCTTCCTTTCTTCCCTTTAATGAGTCTAGCAGAGTTAAGGATTAAAGGTTGGACTTTGGCATGGCAAATTCATTATCCAAAACAAAGAGTTAATAAAACCATAGACTTAAATACCAATCGATAATCGTTTTTCCCCAGAAAAGAGCTACAATGCCTGCAAAGCAAAGGAATGGACCAAAGGGAATAGGAGTATCTCTTGTCTTGCTTCGTGTTTTGAGATAAATAAGGCCAATGATTGCTCCAGTTAGCGAGGACAATAATAAGATTAGCGGTAATTGAGTCCATCCAAACCAAGCGCCAAAAGCAGCAAATAATTTAAAATCACCATTCCCCATGCCAATTTTACCAGTGAATAAGTAAAATAATTTGATAAAAAACCACAAAGTAAGATAACCAACCGCAGCACTCAGCACCGCATCATTCAGTGTTGTGAATAGTGCTTGGTTGTTGGCGATGAGCCCAAGCCATAATAAGCCTAAGGTTAGGCTGTCTGGCAACAGTTGGTGCTCTAAATCGATAAAACATAGGGCGATAAGAATCCAAATATACAGTAATGCAAATAGCAAGCTGAGGTTAAAACCAAAATGCCAAACTGCCAATAAAGCGAGTAAGCAACTCAGTAATTCAACTAGAGGATAACGCAAAGAAATAGGCTGTTTACATTGCCTACAACGACCGCGCAGCAAGCAATAGCTCAAAATTGGTATATTGAATTTTGCTGGAATAGTTGTTTTACATTTCGGGCAAAAGGAGCGCGGGAAAAATAAATTAATTTTAGTTGTTGAGTTTGTTAAATGACGAGCTTCTTTATTCCAATCCTCCAGCAGCATGATAGGTAAACGATAAATAATGACATTCAACAGGCTGCCAATAGCAAGCGCAAACAGGCCGATGAGAATGTAAGCCGCCGGTAGATTAATAATCTCAAATTGACACATCATAGATTTAGACCACTGAACCAAGTTTAAAAATAGGAAGGTACATAGCAATCACTAAGGTACCAATGATTAGACCTAATATTGTCATAATAAGAGGTTCTAGCAAGTTAGATAAAGTATCCACCGAATTATTGACCTCCTCTTCATAAAAATTAGCTATTTTGTTGAGCATTGATTCAAGTGCACCAGATTCTTCACCAATAGCTACCATCTGCAATACTAAATTAGGAAATAAACTAGTATTTTTCATGGCTAGATGCATTTGTTGACCTGTATAAACCTGTTCCCTAACTTTATCAATTGCTTTCATATAGGCTCTATTTGCGGTCACTTCGCCTGCTGCATCTAAAGCTTTAACCAGAGGAAAACCTGCTGCAAAGCTGATTGCTAAAGTGCGGGAAAAGCGCGCGATAATCGCTTTACTAAAAATAGCACCAAAGAGAGGAAGTTTTAAGAGTATGTTATCAATCGGTTGATTAAGCCATAAAAAGCGTTTTCTAAATTGAATAAGACAGTAGCCTAAGCAAAAGATTATGACTAAAGAAAAGATGCCATAGGTTCTAAAAATAGTAGAAAATTGAATAACAAGACTAGTGAGCAGGGGAAGTGTAGCACCAAAATTTTTAAATAAAGACTCAAATTGGGGAACAACAAAAACTAAAAGTAAAAAGCTCACGAGAGAGGCAACCAAGAAAACAACTGTAGGGTAAATCATTGCTTGTTTTATTTTTTTCTTTATTTTTTCTATTTTTTCTTTATAGGTTGAGACTACTTCAAGCATATGATCGAGCTTGCCTGTTTTTTCCCCAACAGAAATTAGGTTACACATCAATTCATTAAATACTGGATATTTTCCTAAGGCTTCACAAAAGGGATAACCGTTTTCAACTTGTTTTTTAAGGTCTTCAATCAGCCATTTCAGCTTAAGCTGCGTTTGACTTTTAGCTAGAATATCAAAAGATTGAATCAATGGTATGCCTGCTTTAAGGAGTGTTCCCATTTGACGGCAAAAAATAGCGATTTCGGTTTGAGTGATTTTTTTCTTGAAACGAAGTCTGTATTTCTTAATTTTTTGACTAGTAATACCTTGTTTGTGAAGCTCATTTTTTGCCAACGCAAGACTTGTTGTATCAATATGCCCTTGTGTTTTTTCTCCTAGAGAATTAGTCCCTACCCAGTAATAGCGATGCTTAGTATTATTCATCATGATTAGCTACCCGATTAAGTTCTTCAAGCGTTGTTAATCCTTGTTTAACTTTTTCAAGGCCAGACTGATAAATAGTTATCATTCCTTCCGCTTGGGCTAGCCTTTGAATTTCAAGAGAACTTGCTCCATTCATGATTTGTTCACTGATCTTTTTGGATAGGGGTAATAGTTCAAATAAACCTAAACGACCACGAAAGCCATTCGTGCAATACTGGCAACCTTTTGCTTGATATAAATTGAGCGCTTCACTGCCACAAAAACCGATTGTTTTTAAATGTTGCTGAGACAAATCATTTCGTCTAATTTTGCAATATTCACATAAGCGCCTTGCTAAGCGTTGCGCAACTAATAAAATGGCTGAATTGGCAATATTGAATGCAGGGATACCAATATTAACTAAGCGCGTTAATGTTTCTGCCGCACTATTAGTATGTAAGGTCGAAAGAACTAAGTGGCCAGTTTGTGCGGCTTTAATGGCAATTTCTGCAGTTTCTAGGTCACGAATTTCACCAATCATCATAATATCAGGATCTTGGCGTAGTAAAGAACGTAAAACAGTCGCAAAGTTAAGGCCCGATTTCTGGTTAACATTGACTTGATTAATACCGGGCAGTTTTATCTCAACAGGATCTTCAACCGTAGAGATATTTTTTTCTTTAGAATTCAGAAGGGTCAACGCCGTATAAAGCGATAAGGTTTTACCACTGCCTGTTGGACCGGTGACCAAAATCAATCCCTGTGGTTTTCCCAGGGCTGTAAGAAAACGTTCTGTTTGCAGCTTATTTAATCCTAAAGAGTCAATGCTCAGGCGAATTGAAGCGGTATTAATGATACGTACTACTAACTTTTCACCGCCAATCGTAGGGCAGGTACTGACTCTAAAATCAACAACATAATTAGAAGCTAACTTCATTTGAAAATGTCCATCTTGGGGTATACGCCGCTCAGAAATATCAAGATTGGCTAAAACTTTAATCCGGGCACCAATTTGACTCGATGAACAAATCGGTGGAGTTGCTATTTCGGTTAATAATCCGTCTAAACGGTAGCGAATCCGATAGGTTTTCTCATAGGGCTCAAAATGTATATCCGATGCCCCATTTTTAATGGCCGCTAGTAAGATTTGATTAACAAATTTAACTATTGGTACCTCATCAGACTTGTTAAGATCAATACTGACTGGGTCGGGATTTTCTAATTCAATCGGTTGATTTAAACAATTCAATAAATATTGATTTTCTTTTTTATTGAGTACTTCATCAATGAGTTTTTGCAGCTTATCAGTTTCAACAACGACAAGTTTGATAGGGAAACGTGTTTGAAATTGAATTTCTTTAAATATTGCTTGCTGACTTGGATCATCCGTCGCTAAAAACAGATATTCGGTACGGACGAAAATGGGTAGGACCTTAAATTGATAGACTAGGGATTCATTGATTAAATTTAAAGGAACAGCATCAATATCAATATGATCTAAATCAATAAAAGGTAAATTAAAATGCTCTGCCACCATTTGAGCTAGTATGGATCCCGTAGCTAAATGATGAGTCACTAAATAATTCAAAAGGCTCTGTTTATTAGCCAAAGCAAGATTTTGATACTCAACAATTTTACTTTTAGAAAAGAGATTCTTTTGTACAATTAATTGAGCAATTCCTTGTAGGCGATGTTCGATTGCTGTTGTCATATCCATAATTAACTTTTTAATCCGGTGCTAACTATAGAGAAAAAAGAGTGAAACTGCACGCAAAATTTTAATGGAAAAGTTAAAAATACTCTAATCAACGACGCCCCTTGCTGCACACCCTAACTCTATGGTACAAAATGAAATTTAAGTTACGGGACGCCCATTTTGTCTTTTGATGCTCAGAAAACTAGATTTCGTGCTCTTGAGCAATGGTTCCTCTCGCCCCAAGGTATGGATATAGGCGATTTTTTTACAGTCGAACTGGCGCATTTAAGTGAAATTCTATACGGGGATACCTTGCTGCAACTTGGTAATTATGGTGAGAATCCTTGGCTGCACAAGCTTCACTATTGCCATAAATGGTATGCATCACCGTTTATAAGTTCCTCAAGTACTTTGATTAGTTCATTTACTCAGTTGCCAATTGATAGAAATAGTGTTGACTGCCTAGTTGCTCCCTTGGTTATGGAAGCCTTTACTCATCAAAAAAATCCACTTGATGAAATTGATAGAGTTTTAAAGCCCATGGGCTATGTGATTTTTTTTGGGATTAATCCCTTAAGTCTCTGGGGATTATTAACCAGGCTAAAACAATTTTCGATTTTTGGCGCGTTAACGGGAAAACCAATGTCGGTTCTAACTGTAAAACGAGCTATGTTACATCGAGGCTATGTTCTATGTAATTTATCTTCTTTTTATTATATTCCTCCAGTAACAACCGCCAGATGGTTGCATAATTTTGAAATTTTAAATGAATTAGGAAAAATGATTTCCCCTTGTCCTGTTGGTTTTTATTGTCTGGTGGTGCAAAAACATCAAGAAGCCCACCCGGATTTGCTCCACTCGCAGGCTGAGGAAGAGGTATGGGAAAGAAAAAGAGCATTGTTGCCGTCAGTATAATCCTGGTTAAATATTACCATTGTTGATTAAATGTAGATTGGGTCTTGGTCCAACTACATTTTTTAGAAAATTTAATTACTGTAGGTCACTCAAGTGAAAACAAGTTTGAAGAATCTTATTAAGTTTCGCTATAATAGCCTTTGATTTTATTTTTAGGTTTATCTCTATGGCACAAGAAACGTTATTTCGTATTACTTTTGCAAATCAAGAAGCAATTTATGAAATTTATGCTCGTAAGGTTTGTGAAAGTGAGATTTTTGGTTTTCTTGAGGTTGAAAGTTTTGTTTTTGGAGAGAACAGCTCTGTCGTTGTTGACCCCTCAGAAGAACGTTTAAAAGTAGAGTTTAACAATATTAAACGTACTTATATCCCTATGCATTCTGTTTTTCGCATCGATGAAGTCAGCAAGCAGGGTGTGGCAAAAGTCCGAGAAAAATCAAAAGATGATAGCAAGGTCAGTGTATTTCCTGTCCCCTCTAAGCGCAAAGACTAGTCCATTTACAATAAAAAACAATTAGGAACTCTGATGTCTATTCCAGTTAAGATTAAAGAAGTATATGAAAAATCGAGCTGTTTATTTACTACGAAAGAAGTAGAGGCTGCCTTAGATAGGATGGCAATTAATATCCATGAGGTGTTGAACGATAAAAATCCTGTGTTACTTTGTGTAATGATTGGTGGGTTGGTTCCTATGGGAAATTTGCTGCCTCGTTTAGATTTTCCCTTGGAGGTTGATTATGTTCATGCTACTCGGTATCGTGGCGATATTAGGGGTGGCGAATTATTTTGGAAAGTCAAACCGAGTCTCGATTTAACCGATAGAACCGTTTTAGTCATTGATGATATCTTAGATGGAGGAGTTACTCTGGCGGCTATTATCGAAGAAGTTAAGTCACTGGGCGCTAAAGAAGTTTACTGTGCGGTCTTAGTGGATAAACATCACAAACGTGTACCTAATGGTTTAAAAAATGCGGACTTTGTCGGTTTGCAAGTGGATGATCATTATATTTTCGGTTATGGCATGGATTACAATGAATATCTGCGCAATGCACCAGGAATCTTTGTTGTAGCTCCCGAACATGAGTAGTTGAGTTGTAGGCTGAATGGAATAAACTTAATACAAATTCCTTAAATACTCATTTCGTGGGGTTACCTCAGCATGGGAGCAGGTTTGGCCTCACGTTTGATCTCAAACAATTCGATGTGGGAATTGATGTAATGCGGTAGTAATCTGTTTATAGAGCTCAGGCAGCCAACGGGGTTGAGCAAAGGTAGAGGTTGCAGGCTTCCCTTTACGTAAGTCATTCGGTGCAATAATGACTCTAACATGATTTAATCCAACTCGACGAGAGAGTAAGAAAAGTTGATCAATAGCCCGATCTCCAACTGCTAAGCAGCCAACAGATACCGATTTGCCATGGAGAAAGATATTATTACCCAGTCTTCTGCGACCATCTTTAATTGCTTGTAGGCGATCATAATTATTGGGATAGTTAATCATCATGGATAAATGCATGCTGCTAAAGGGATTGAAAGTTGTAAGTCGATAAATTCCTTCAGGGATTTGCCCATCTCTTTCTTTCAATTTTGGACCTAAGCGGCCGCTGAAGGCGGTTAGTGGATATGTATGTATAAAACGCCAGTTTTGATTTTCATTTTTAGCCCACAATTCGACATGTCTTTCTTTTTTGAATGCTAAAAGAGCAACTTCTCTGGGAGGGTAAGCGACATGCGCATTGGAAAAAAAGCGTATTAGCTCAGGTTCAGTCCGTAAACCATATTTTATAATTGCGTTATCAACCGCTTTATCCCAATTCAGCTTAGGAGCCATACTAAATGATGGGCTGAAAAGGAATAGCAATAGGGTTACATACAAACTACGCATAATCATGTTGGCAAAATAATTTCCTGTATGTTAACAAAAAATAAACAATGGGACAAATTATTGGCAAATACAACTTAACTTATTAATTACAATAAAAAAAACCTCTTAGCTTGTCAATTTGCAATGGTTACATTGCCTCCGAGTTTTCATGAAATTTTGCTTGAAGTTGAGTGGGTAATTGCTTTATTACAAAGCTAGGTGCAGTACTCAAAGGTCCTACTGAAGGCAATAAGCCATAATAATTAGGGCACATAAAACGTACGATGCTATCTGAGCCGATTTTATAAAAGACATACTTATAGCTGCAGTAGGGTTGTTTATTAAAGGTAGCTACTTGCAAGATCGGGGTGCCAGGAAGTCTGTTCTCAACAAAGCTAGCATTGATCCATAAATTGGTAATTAAAAGTGCGCCTCCAGTAATTAAACCGGCAGACAACAGGCCTGCTCCATAACGAAGGATTCGGCTGTGTATTTCATCCATGGAAGTTAATAATAGGCAGATAATTGAGGAAATCAATACAATCAAATTCAAAGAATAAATGGCCGCATGCTGGTAATTGAAGTAACTTCCTAAGATTTCACCCCCAGAAGCTCGATAATGCAGAATCAAGGCGATAAGACTAAGCCATAAGGCAACTAAGATATAATTTTTACGACCTAATTGTATGCCAAAAAAAAGGATTATGATTCCAAGAATAGGAAATAAAAAGTGAATTGATTCTAATAATTTGATCATCGAAATCCCTTTGAGAAGGATAATTGGATTAGTTTAACTCAGCGGGGTGAAGTTGTCTCGTAGGCTGAGGAGAAATCATATTAAATTTGTAAACATAAGCTTGGGCTGCAAGTAGTTGTGTGTAGTAGCCACCACGAGTTGCGTTTTTAAGAGGCGTTGAGTACTTTTCTTGGATTCTTTCCTGTGAAGATAGTTCGGTGAGAGAATCTGATTTACTTTGGCTGAGCATTGCTGCTTCTACAAGTTTTATTTGATCATCGATGACTTCTCTTAATGCCTCGATGTCATTTAATTCGCTGTGATTGATGGCAGCGATAAGGCTTTCAGTCCGTTCATTGTGTTTATGCCCAAGGGTGTTAAAACTAAGTAATCGGAATAAAGGATTAAGCAAATAGCGAACAATTCCTGTTTGCAAATAATGACCAAGAATGATGGTTAAATCTTTTTTCATTTTATCAATATCAATGACTTCCTGCTGTACAGAGTCTTGATAGAGTTGATGGTAAAGTTCGGTGTTATCCGCTGAAATAATGGAGAGTGCATGAGGTTTCCCTTCCCTTAATTCCATTTTGGCAAAGCCACCAGTTTTTCCTTTTTGATTCTCAGCCTGCTGATTCTGAATATTTAGCGCTGGAAATTGCTGTCCAATGAGATTAAAGAGTGGAGTTGTTCTTTCTTGGGTAGAGCCACCACCGGAATAGATAACATTGCCGTATTTGGGATGCTTATCAACATAGGCTAAAAAATGATCATGAGCAACTGCAGAAGTCCATCGTTTCAATTTTTTCATAATGCCAAGATCACAAAAAACTTTTTCTAAAACTTGATGATGATTTCCAATAAATGAAGATTTATCCGGTCTTTGGTATGAACCATAAAGATGGTTTTCATTCGTTGTTAAATTTCTTTTTCCTAGCGTTTCTCCAATAGCATGATGACTAACCAATAAGGTATTTTTAGCCTTAGAATTCTGAACTACCCATTTAAGCCATTGTCTCTGGGCTTTGTCAAAGTGAAGAGTGGTGGAGTCAATAACAATGATTTCTAAAAAAGGAACTTCTTCATCTGATTTTTTGCAGCTTATACGATAATAGGGGCTGCAATTAACATGGGCATTAATAATGTTTGCTGCATGATCGCGTCGTTTGAGTATTAGTTCTTGATTCCCATAGGCTGCCCCATGGCCAGGAAGGGGGGTAATTGCACCACATTCGTGATTACCAATTGCAGCAAAACTATGAGCCATGCCTAAGTTGGAGTAAGGGGTATAGTATTTTGCGATATCTGCAGATCGGGTATCTAGTTTAATAGAGGGATAAACGGTATCCCCTGTGAGTAATAATAAAGAGTTCCCATCCGGTTGAACTTTAGCAGCCATTGCTTTTGCGACTTGGGTTTGGCCCTCAGATCCATCTCCTGAACAACCTGTAATAAACAAATCAATGGATTCATCATCAGTTGTTAATTCAATGCAACGATCGATAACACCTTGTTTGATCTCATTTTCCGTCGTTTTTTTTGCAATAAACATAGAGTATTTTATGATCCAATATTGCGCAATTGTATCATATTAATTTCAATCTGTTAATATAAATGCTGAATTCTCATTCGCTGGTTCTTTGATTATTAATAGAACGGGCTCTACTTCTGCAGGTAGAGCTTGTTTCGATACACGAGTGGGTAGGTTGATACTGCGTAAGGAAAAAGTAGATAAAGCCGAAGTTACATAAACAATGGATTTTGGTTTATTTTGATTACTAAGCACATTTTGTGTGTATTTGATATTTCGTAAGGCACGTGGATGCACTGAACCAAGCCAAATTGGTTGACGGAAATGTTGTAGATGATAGTTTGAGCGCCAAATTCGTAAAATTTGGATTGGGTTTCCATCGCTAGGTTCGTAGGTCATCACGAGTACAGGTTTTCGATTCAAGTAAAGTTGTGCCATCAAGGGTAATTCAGGTCCAGACGGTTGACCACTAACACGGGTAATTATTGAATTAAAGAAGGAATCGTTTTGTTTTTGCCAACCATAGGTCGTTAGAGCAGCTTCGAGATCGTCAATCGATCCGGCATATTGAATATTAAATAAACTAATACGCTGACCGATACGGTTAGTGCGATAAATAGGTAAAAGTGGTTTATTTTGATTCCACCATAATTCATCGGTAAGAACATATTGGGCAAAACTGGGTTGATGGCTTCGCATAAAGCTATTGAAATTAAATAAACAGGACACTGCTGTGGCTAAAAACATTAAAAATAGAATCATCAGTGGAATATAATAATGATTGAGAATTCGAGGTTTATGACGTCGATAAAACAACCAGTGACCTAAGCTAATACTCAATCCAAGTAGATAAGCACCTAAACAATCGGTAAACCAGCTATCGCCAAAATAGAGAGAACTGAAACCAATAAGCAACAGGCTTGAGGTCAAGATGATAATTAATGCATGTTTATAGCGTTCTTTAGAATAAGCACTAAGGCATAAAATAAACGTAACAAATAGGGTGGTGGCTATACTAAGGTTGATGAGAGGGAAGGTACTATTCTTTCCATTGTCTGCCCACCCCATGCCGCTCAGGCTATGGATAAACATTAAAATGATTGTGCACCAAATGCCTAAGCTTAGCCAATAAAATAAGGTACGTGGATCCTGATAATAAATAGCTAATACGATAACTGAGAGCAATAAAGTAGCTAAAGTAATTGGATTAGCAATTTGCGCTATTATTATAAAAAATATATCAAATGAATGGGTTCGCAAACTTTGCAAAAATAAAAGAATAGGCTGATTAATCCCTGTAATGGAGCTTTCCTTAAATATCAGCACGGTCAGCAAGCAAAATAATAAAGCAGAGAGAATAAATAAAATAGCTAGGGCTGCGGTTGGGTAATGATTAGTTTCGTCTTTTGGGGTTAAGTATCGAGTTATTTTTCCTAGTGCGCGCTTGCGAAGTGTCCATAACCAGAATTGATGCAGATAATAATTAAGAAAACGATTTATCCGAATAAATAACCATCGTAAACCTACACTCAATAACCAAATACCAGCCAACAGGAATAAGATTAAGATAAATAAACGAGTCGCTTTTTCGGGTGATAATTCACTGCTGGCAGTACCAATTAATACACCAGGCAAAACATAGACCAATGACCAGCCAATTGCAGAGATAAGATTTGCGATGAAAAAACGCCAGCGGTTCATATGCATCATTCCTGCAATGACAGGAATAATAGAGCGTAAGGGACCAACAAAGCGGCCTATTGCGACACTTTTCCCGCCATGACGAGCAAAATATTCTTTGCCATACGCTAGCCAATTAGGATAGCGTCTGAATGGCCATATGCTTGTAAGGCGATCACTAAAATAATAACCTAATAAATAACTTGCACCATCACCCGCAACCGCTCCTAAGGCAGCAGCAATTAAAGTGGAATCAATACGCATTACTCCAGAACCGGCAAGAATGCCGATTGCGGTCATTGTGACTGAGCCGGGGACAATAGAGCCAATAATAGCTAAAGATTCTGCAAATGCGATAAAAAAAGTGATTAATAACGCCCATTGTGGATGGTTATATAGCCATAAAGTAAGGGGTTGAATGTAATCGGTAAATAAATGCATGGCTTATTGATTGAATCGAGAAATAAAGGCTTCAGTAAATAATTTACTGACATCGGCAATATTAGCTGTAGTAATATAATCACTGATTTGCGTCATTTCAAGTTTCGCAAATCCACAGGGATTAATACCGGCAAAAGGACTTAAATCCATTGCTACATTAAGAGCTATCCCATGATAGGTACAACCATTTTTTACACGTAGTCCAATAGATGCAATTTTTTTATCATCGACATAAACTCCTGGGGCACCACAACGTACCGCTCCTTTGATCTGATAGGTTTTTAAAACAGCTATTAATATTTGCTCTAGATAGCTCACTAAGGTTCGGATACCCAGATGATTTCTTCGGATATCCATTAAAACATAAGCGACTAATTGCCCTGGGCCATGATAAGTGACTTGACCGCCCCGATCAGATTGCACTACAGGAATAGCATGAGGATTCAGCACATGCTCTGCTTTACCAGCTTGTCCTTGAGTATAAACAGGAGGATGTTCTAACAGCCACAACTCATCGCAAGTACTCTCATTCCTTGAGGTAGTAAAATTCTTCATTTGTTCCCAAACAGTATGATAGGGCTGAATACCTAGATTGCGAATAGTAATCATTATAGTACCATCTTGATATCCGGATGTTTGGTTAATTCCTGATAGAGTGCATCCAGCGATTGTTGATCGTTGACAAAAACCGTAACTGTGATTGACAAATAATTGCCACGACCACTTTCTTGATAGACGATTGCTTCATCAGGCGTTTCAGAAAAATGTTTGTAGATGATTTCTTTAATTTCTACAGTAAATAAATCAGTTTTTTTACCGATTATTTTTATAGGAAAATGGCAAGGAAATTGTATTAAGGATTCGTTATTAGTCATAGAGTTTTTTAATCAGTTGTTGGTATTTTTCATTAAGTTGGCGCCAGTAGTGTCCGACCTGTCCATTGCCAATTAATTGTTCGTTAACGCGAATTATAGGATAGATTTCTTTTGACGCACTCGTGATCCACAATTCCTTAGCATTAAATAGTTCTTCTGTTGGAATATTGTCTTCGCTCAAGGGCCAAGATAGGCTTTTTATTAGTTCTATAATTACATCGCGAGTAACCCCTGGTAAACAAAAATGAGTCAAAGGAGGTGTACGAATGACATTACGTTGGTCAACCAAAAAGAGATTGGCAGCGACGCCTTCAGTTAAAAAACCATTTCGCGTTAAAATAGCTGTATCGGCGCCACTAGAAAGAGCATCATCATTCAATAATACATTGCCAATCAACGCGGTGGTTTTTATATCACAACGCTGCCAGCGGATATCCTCAAGAAGTTTAGCATGCAATCCCTGTTGTTTTTCTTCAAAGGTCGAAAAATGGTTATGCATGGTAAAGGCGATAACGGTCGGCGTTATTTGCGAGGAAATATCGTGTTTACGCAGCCCTTGATTACCACGAGTGACTTGCAAATAAATTTGCATATCACCTCCGCCATTCTGTGCAATCAGCTCTTCGAGAACAGATTGCCATTGGATATCGGGCTGAGTAATTCTGATAGACCCTAAACTATGCGCTAATCGCTTAAGATGCTTTTCAAGATAGAAAAGATGGCCATTGTATACTGGAATGACTTCATAAACAGAGTCAGCAAACAATAACCCTCGGTCAAAGACAGATATCTTTGCCTCAGAGGCGCTATAGTAATTTCCATTTATAAAAACAATATCGGCCATCTTACTCATCCATTAGCTAAACCAGCTGCTAAAAGTAAGGCGGACAGCGTCTTTCATACGAGTAAAAATACCGCCTTGATTGATATCGGCAAGTGCATAAATTGGGTAATTGCCAATAATATTGTTATCAAACTGAATGACTAATTCGCCCACTTTATCTCCTTTAGCAATAGGGGCTTGTAAATTTTTAGGGACTTTTGTATTGATGCTCAAGCGCTGATATTGACCGTTAGGAATGGTGACATATTGATTTTCACGCATTCCAATTGAAAGTTTATCTTCTCTGCCTTTGTAGATAGGTATTTCAGTAATGGTTTGACCGGCTTTATAGAGCTCATGGGTTTCAAAAAAGCGGAAACCATAGTTAATCAGACGTTCACTGTCATCGGCCCGAGCTGCTTCACTGGGCGAACCCATGACGACGGCTAATAAGCGCATATTATCGCGTTTAGCTGAGGAGACTAAGCAAAATCCTGCGTCGTTAGTATGTCCGGTTTTAACGCCATCGACTTGACTGTCTCGCCATAGTAGACGATTGCGATTGGGTTGACGTATTCCGTTATAGGTAAACCATTTTTGTTTATACCAATGATAGTATTGAGGGAAATTATTAATTAAAGCACGACCTAAAATAGCTAAATCTTTTGCTGTGGTGTGCAAATTAGCGTCAGGCAAACCAGTGCTATCGGTAAAATGACTATTAAGCATACCGAGTGTTTGTGCTTGTTGATTCATGATCTCAGCAAATCCTGCTTCACTACCACCTAAATGCTCGGCCATAGCAACACAAGCATCGTTACCAGAATCCACGATAATGCCTTTGAGCAGATCTTCAATAGCAACCTGTTGACCTTCTTTGACGAACATCCGCGAGCCACCAGTTTTCCATGCATCGCGACTGATATGTACGTTATCGGTTAAATGAATTTGACCATTGTTTAAGGCATTAGATATCACATATAGGGTCATCATTTTGGTTAAACTTGCCGGGGGTAATTTCTCGTCACTATTTTTCTCAGCAATAATTTTTCCACTGTTTACATCGATGAGGATATAAGACTTTGCATTAAGAGTGGGAGGTGAGGGGGTTATCAGTGGTTTATTAGAAATAGGTGCTGTAGGCGGAACGCTACCTGATAAACCTGCTGTCGGTAAGACACCTGCGGATGCATAAAAAATACTGGGCTGCAAAACTAGAGTTGCCAGTACAAACAAACGACTTAAAGAAGTTAACTTCATGGTTTCTATACTCATTATTACAAAATTGCCTCATCTTACCACAGCCTCAATCCTGCAACCAAATGACATTCATGCTAATTTTTCCATAAGTAATATCAAAGTACTTTATGCTTGTAAATTACTCACATATGAAGCAGTTCGTTGAGCAAAGTATTTTAATGTGATTAAGGTTTGTATATATTAAGGGAAAAATTGGTCAGAGTAGGATAATGCGTTTCTTTTATATCTTCTTATTTTTAAGTTTGTTAACAAGTTGTGCTCATGAACCTGCTGCGCCAGTTTCTTCAAAAGGACTAAATTCAAACGCCTATCCTTATCAAAATAAAACCTATTCCAATACGACCCAAAAGGATGGTGCCCCTACTGGGCCAATACCCGTATCTTTTAAAGAAATAAAGCCAAAAAATGAACCTTTCAGCCGTTATGGAAATCCTGGTTCTTATGAAATAGCAGGTAGAACCTATAAAGTGCTGCAAAATTCGAGCGGCTATAAGGTTCGTGGCATTGCTTCATGGTATGGTACAAAATTTCATAGCCAACGGACCTCTAGTGGCGATCAGTACGACATGTATGCGATGACTGCAGCCCATAAAACGTTACCTTTACCAACCTATGTTAAAGTAAAGAATTTAAAGAATGGACGCGAGGCGATTGTAAAAGTCAATGATCGCGGTCCTTTTCATAGTGGGAGAGTCATTGATTTATCTTATGCTGCAGCAGCAAAACTAGGTGTTTTTCCTACAGGGACAGCGCCAGTCGAGATAGAAGCACTTTCAACTGGAAAACGAGTCGCTCATTATTATGTTCAAGCTGGTGCATTTAGCTCTCAACAATTCGCTAACTTATTACAAAAAAAATTATCCAAACTAACGCCTTCACCAGTGACAATAGAAAAATACAGACAACGTTATATTGTTAAAGTAGGGCCATTCGCTAATAAAACCATGACTGATCAGTTGAAAAGAAGATTAGTTGCGAGTGGGGTTGAGGGTAGTTTTACTTTATTGCAGTGATTATTGTGTAGATTTATTTACAGTCACTGTCCAGCATAATCACTATGTACGCCATCAATAATCACTCGCGTACCTTTGGTGCCTCCGCCAGGTAAATCAACGAACTCTTCGTTTAACCACCTAGCATCTTCGGTAAACATTCGGATACATCCATGGCTTGCCCGATATCCGGGGACTTCTTCACTACCATGAAGTGCGTAACCTCGGAAAAAATGCATGCAAAATGGCATTTCTGCACCGCCATTATTACCATCAGCTCGTCTAGGGAAGGCTGTAGAAATACAGTCAATATCTTGTTTACGAATAATGCGATATGAGCCGGTTGGAGTAGAGCAGCCGCCAATCACGCCTTTGCAGTGATCAGCACCAGAGGAAATAGGGCCCCACCATAATAATTCGCCATCTTCATCATAAGCACCCCAAGCGAGTTTCTCTTGACTGATATAAATTGTTTTTTCACCATCTGATTCAATATAACGAGGGAATGGGGAGACATCATAGATGGTTATTCGGTCGATATTTTTTGGCACGGCGATAATCATTCCTGCACGTAATCTCACATTCATGCGATTGACGCGCCTGACTATATCCTTAGTTTCGCTATCAGGAAATAGGTTAGACCAAGTATCTCCGTTTTTTATTCTGAGACAGTAATAATCAGGGTTATTACACAAGGTTTCGCCAAATCTCGTATGAGACCAAGTTATTGTAGTGAATAAGACCATCATTAATGTTGTTATATAAATCACCAACTGCTTCATGCTGTCCCCAATCTAGCATTCTATATGTCTATTAACGGCACAATAAATAAAAACTTTATGCTTTAAATGCGCTGAGTTATCTTCCTGAATTTGTTGGCATCCCTGCTTTGCCAGAATGACAACTAAATCCAATTCAGAAAGCTTTTTGATTGAATTAAGAGGGAATTATTACCCGTACTATAGTGTGGCAATAATTGATTTTAGTGCTTTTTAGAAAGCAATTCTTAGCTAAACAAGGCTTAACCACGAAGGTTAAGCCGGCTTTCTTAGGGTCTAAATGGAGCGCGTTGTAGAAGTAGGGATTGGACTTGGATTTGGTGAACCACTCTCCTTTAATTCTGTAGCAGAATTGAAAAAGGTTGAAGGGTAACCTTGTATTCCTATCGAAGAACTATCAGTAGGCTGAGCTTTTTCTTTCTCTATCGAATCAACTGCTTCATCCGCAGGCTTTTTTTCAGATTGCAAAAGTCCAAGACTAAAGTTTACTATCGGAGCTAGTGATTCTTTGGGAGTAAGTTTCTTTAATTCAGCAACTATAGCGCTATGTCCCAGTATCTCAGCAATATCAATGGGCAATAATCTGATTTCCGAGTCAGGGTCTCCTGCTAGGCTCCTTTCATTAAGTTTATTAAAAGCTCTTAGTTCAATTTCCTTATTATCTTTATAATGTGAAGTAATATTTGAAAAAAAGAGCTCAGCCGAAAATCTTGCGGGAATCATAGCCTGCTGTGGGTTATGTTGAATTAAAAATTTTACAATATCTAAAAATCCCTTATTGGCGGCAACGTACATTAACGTTGCCCCATTCTCCATGCGTAGATCCAGATTTTCCCCCCAACGCTGATATGCTTCCAAGACCTTTAAATTGGATTTTGCGACAGCAAAATGAATAGGGGCGTTACCTGCAGCGTTTGGAGTATCCAGTGGTATTTTCCATTGGTGGTATAATTCTAAAGCCTTTAGGTCACAGTTATCAGCAGCTATATGTACTATCGTTGAGCCATCTTGGAATGGGGTATCTAATTTTAGACCTAAGCTGTGAAATAATTCTAAAACTTCGTGTTGCTTTTTTGTAGCGGCCGCATAAATAGGAGGATCTCCGTCATTATTGGGTACGTACATATTCAAACCCCATTTATGGAATAACTTTAACAGGCTAAGATTGCCATGAAAAGCTGCAACATGAATTGGACTCGCAACAGATTGCCCCGGCTTATCTAACTGCAGCTTCCATTTCCTAAATAACGTTAAAATTTCAACCCGCCCTATCTCAGCAGCAATATTTGCAGGAGTCTGTCCCAATATACCAGCCTCAAAATCTACTCCCAAGCTTTTAATTAACTCGATTTGTTTAATCTTTCCATATTTTGCGAGCCAATAAGCTGGCGTTCTGTTATGTGCATCGGCTTTATTTAAGTCGGCTCCCATTGCATGGAGTTCACGCAGATGATTACAATAACCTCCTAATATATCGATTTGTACAGGTGAGCAACTCTCCTCTTGCATATAGCGATATAATCCAGCAGCGTTTATCTGCTCATTCTTGACGTCTTCGAAGCCCTCGAAAGCGTTTACAATTGTATAATCTTCCATGTCGCGGCCGTTAAAAAATTCCTTAACCATGCTAGTTTCCTTCTTAATTTTTTCCATGTCTTTTTTGATAACAGCCATTTTTAAGAAGGATTTGTAGGCATTTTTATGAGCGTCACTCTTTTTCTGATCTATACATTTTAATAGTTCACTAAAGGGTATGTTTAATAAGGTATGGAAGTTATTTGCAGCAAGGCTCAAAAGCGTCTTGATTTTATCCTCTTTAATCAATTGCTCGAGGAGAACAAAAGAATCGGTTTCCGTTTGATATTTTTTTAATAATAGGTCAGCGACATTGGCTTTACGCAAAGTGAGTGCGAATAGCTTCTCGTTAAACTTGGTATGCAATTTAATGGCATACGCCTCTTCTAGAGACTTCGCAGAAGGTTGAGCCGTTATGGTTTGTACCTGGCGAGGCGGTTCTTCTTTTCTTGTTGCTGTACTGTTTCTATTCGCTTTTCCTTTCTTTCTTCTTGAGCTTATAGAGGTCTTCCCAGTGTTTCCCTCTCTAGTTGCTGCAAGGTTCATGTTGCCCTTTCCAGCCCTTCTTTTTGGTTTTGCAGGCCCTGCAGGTTTATTGGTTTTGGAATCCGGTTGTGGTTGCGGCAGTATAGCCTGTTCAATGGCTGCCGCTACATTTAGATTCCCTGCTGCTTTTTGTTTGGCTGCTTCTTTTTGCCAATCCTTTAGGTTGGCTTGTTGTAATCCTTCCATTGAGGGCAGGCCCTCATCGGCAATAGGACGTAATTTTTTGAGTAAGATTTCGTTTTCTTCTGTAGGTTCTTCACAGCAGATTAAAGCCTTCATACAACGACTAAACCCAATGTAGATATTGTTTAAAGGGTTAGTGTAGCGGTCATCCCGTTGCCCTGATTTGGGTTGATGAATAAACTGCTTCTCCTCACCCACTTCATCGAGCCGCTGTTGCGCTTCTTTAAAGAGAGCCGGAAAGAGTCGAAAAGTGACTATAAAATCATAACCTCGACCTTTAATTTCCTCAGGGGTTAAAATAAGCTGGGTATTAAAATATTTCTTTGCTTCCTCTTTCTGGCTCTCTAAAGTGACCACCGCAAAATTAGTGCCCAAGGGCAGCTCACGCATCCAGGTGCATTTAGCCAGCATCTCCATATCCAACAAGTGAACATGGCCTTGAGTTTCCTCCGCATAGAGGGTTTTTTCTATTTTAGTGGGCTCATAGGAATCACCAGTCCCTCCTACTAGGCGATGTTTTAACGCAATGACTTCATTGACTGCCGCTTGGATTTTGGGGGGGCAGCGATGCATCACGTCAAGTTCAAGATGATTTTCTTCAGAAATCTTAAGCCTATGCAATAAAAAAGCGCGAATCGAACGGTCATCGAAGAGCTGTTGGTGGCTATCTAAATAATAAATAATCGCCCGTTTCTTGGCGGCGAGGCTTAAAGAGACCAGTTGTCCCGGGGAAAAATCTTGCGACTCATCTACGACGATTAAATCATAGTAATCTTTCAGGGCTAAAGGACTAAATTCGGGGGCAAATAGTTTCTTATCAGTCAAATGGTCAAGATAGGCGTCATAGACTGTATTAACCCAGGCGCGCTCCTGTCGGGTGAGCTGTGATTGTTTCTTTCCTAACCCTAAATAGTCTTCCGGTGAATAGCCTGAGCGAATGCGGCATTCTTGATACAGTGTTTGGCTATCAAGTTCAGGGGGAGGGGCTTCCCCTTTAGTGCGTGCCGCTTTTTTAGCATTCTTAATCCAGACTTTTTCATACCAGTCAGCAAAAGTTTCGATTCCAACAGGCTGGTAGCCTGCTTGTTCAAGCGGCTCTAATAACTGCCGATAGGTTTTAAACTCAACCTCAAACTCTTCTTTTTCACCCGCTATGGGTAACTTTTCCCAGGCTTCTTCCATCTCCTTAACTAAGTACTCTGACTGGGTCACGTATAACAGTTTGCGAGTTTTTTTGTCTTTTTTATCATTTTCGTCTAATTTTTCCTGCTCCCCATCATCCTGCTTATTTTGCTGCAGAGCCGTGATATAGGCAGTTAATAGCGCAAAGGCTGAACAACTTTTACCTGAGCCGGCAATGCCGCCAATCACAGAGGGGCCCGATAATTTAAGCTTCAATGCTTGCTGTTGAGACAGAGTTAGTTCAATCAGTTCATTTTGATAAAACTCT